>JAHDIK010000042.1 GCA_020630795.1 Colwellia sp. | reverse complement strand
CTTAGCTTCAAAAACTGTTGTCATCGGTAATAACGCGACTAACGCATTTTTTCCACTTTCCGTATAACAACTCCAATAAATATCTGCACCTCGACGATAGTCGATAAACTTTTTGATCGGAAGGTTTTGTCGCTCGCTATTATCTACAAACAATACCATCGCACTATCTGCACCATAATGTTCATTGTTCCAACGAAGCTGCTCAATATAACGACTAAAAATAGAAAACTGTTCAGGCTTTAACACTGGTGTGTACAAATTTTCACACATGAAGTTGGCCATATAACTTGCAACTAGCGAAATAAGCGCCAAATTCTCATTGGTTAATGCAACAAACTTAACTTTTTCTGCAAGCACTACACCTTGTAGTTTTCCAGAAGAATCTACTAAAGGTACAACGAGTTGATAATGAAGTTCATCGTCTTCAAAATCATGTAAATTAGCAGGAGTAAAAATACGCTTTTCAGATAGCATTTCTAGAACCATAGGGTCACCTTGAACTAACGAGTGATCTTTTCCTACGTAGCTTAAGCAACCTGTTTGTATCTCACCATCTTTTACGATGTAAATACCGGCTTCATACATACCTACAACGTCAGACAGTATATGCAAGCATTCATCACTTAAACTTTCTAATCTGTTGTCTACTTTGGATAATGCTGTTTGTTGCAGAATTTGAATACTCGTACGCAAACTCATCAACTTTCCTGCGGCACGCTGTTCTAGTTGGTCATGAGATATTTTTAACAGATAGTAACTTTGCGTAAAACTCTGAAGCTTCTGATCCATGTATTTATAATTAAGTTCGTTTGATTTGATAAGTTTACGCCAATGATCGGTAAACTCACCTGTAATCATTGTAATGAGTCCCGCACCAATGACCGTAGACAAACCAAGATTTACATCAATATTTAATACATGTTTAATACACAACATAACTAACGCTACAAAAGCAAAACACTGAAAGCCCTTCGCAAAACCGTAACGTAAAGAAATAAGTATTGGCCCTAACATTGGCCAAAAAAAGTAATCTCTCTCAGATGTTAATCCTTCGCGATCAATAAAAATCCAACTGAGAATAGATAAAGTGGCAATAAATAGCGTTTCTACCCACGCCATTTTATTGTCTTTTAAACCAACAACTAATCGTTCAATAATTTTGGAATGCTTTTTTCCAACTGATTGAGTTGTATTTTTCGATTTTTTCATTAATTAATGTCTAGCTCATCAATAATTTCACTGATAACTTCCATGCCTGTTTGTGCTAGGTTTTCTCTACCCCAGCCACTACGAGCACCAGTTCCTTGCCATAATACTTGATTAGTTTTCGCATCAATCACTTTTAACGTAATACCTACAGCTGGCTCGGCGTCCAAACCACTTTTGTAGCGCCATTCAGCGACAGAAGCAGTTAAAATGTAATCTGCGCCTTGATTAGATAACCATTTTTGAGCGGCTTTAGATTTAATTGACGGATCTAAAACTGTGTCCAACGCATTAATGTCGGTTACTTGGTACAGCTTCACATTAACTTCTTCTTCTTTTAAAACCGACGCTGCTATTTCTTCAGCTTGCTCAGACGCGAACGCTGAACCTGAAAAATTACTAAATGGCATTACAACCCACTGCTTTCCAGCAGATAATGCTGGGCTATCTGGTAAGTTATATGATGAGCATGCCGATAACACTACAGCAGCTACTCCTGCAACTAAATATCTAAACATTGATTTTCCTTTCTAAAAAGTTAAGTAATAACCTAACGACAAATTAAGATTTCGTTCACCCGTTTTATCAGCTGATTGCCATAACGTTGACATATACAACTCGTCATTTCCAAACACAGGCATACCTATACCAGCTCCTATATCGAATACAACTTCATCTTGAATAAAGTTGTAACCAATAGCTGTATCTAACCAATAACTTGGGTAAGTTGCCGTTACACCAGGTACTCCTGTAATACCATGGCTAAATCGTTGACCAATCATAAATTGTTGATACTCTTTGGCAATAAAACTATTTCCATTAATTGGTCTGCCCGAAGCTAAGTAACGCTCTAAATGTCTCAACGGATGCTTTGAACGGTCTGCTTTTTCATACACATATTGTGCGTACGCGACCCAACTAGGATCATTATAAAATATTGCTTCTTGCGCACGAATCGAAAGCGATAAGTTATTCGCAATATGATCGCCAAATATAGACTTGTATTTTTGGTAGCTGATCTGAGCACTTATTACTTCTCTGCGTGTTGGACTTAACATCACTGAAGCAGTAACTGCGTCCTTTTTACCAAACATAAGCATATTTTTGCTCGAAACGGCTTTCATATTTTTAGACAACTGCCCAATAAAAGAGATGTAACGTGAAAACTGATAAGTGCTTCTAACTTGTGCGCCAATAGTCGTTTTACTAAAGCGATGATCCAACAACGCCTTTATATCTAGCGCCAAGGTATCGTTGGCATACCCGTAATGCCCTTCAAGTTGATTTACTTCAAAGTCTTTATTTTTTAGTAAACCTTTTGACACATCGCTGGTCATTTGTCTCGCAAAAAAGCGAACAAAGCCGTTACCATACGGTTGGTAATAGCCAATTTCATTTTGAGAAACGTCCCACTGACTAAAGTTTTTATGCTCTACACG
>JAHDIK010000006.1:86654-249520 GCA_020630795.1 Colwellia sp. | reverse complement strand
ATTTTGAATCCGTCGTGTCTACCAATTCCACCACTCCGGCAAAGAGGTGTTGTAAAAATTAAATTTACAAAGAGTTTAATTCTCTATGAAAATAAAAGGCTTTATAAACTATTTATTTTTACACTGGCTTCGTTGAAACTAAAGCACTTTAAATAACAAAGGTATTTGAAGTGCTTGGCATTATACGAGAATTTATTTACCGCGCAATAGTTTTATTGCTTGAGATGAAACTAACTAGATTGTTTGATTGTTTTTTACGCTAACTGCTGATTCAGCCATGTTTTAGCACTTTCTGGTGTATCGAAAAATTGAAAGTTAATTTCTGCAAGTGAGTAAGTTTTTTGAAACAATACTTCTGATATTACTGTTGTATCGCAACGTGAAAAATCAACGGCCATTGCTTTAACACCTGACTTTTTGACAAATGCAGAGTGTATCTCTAAACCACCTTCTACCGTAACTGCTTGTCCAACGAGCTGTAAGTACACTCCGTAATGTTTAATATCAAGCTTTTTAGACGCTTCAATCAACGCGCCATGTAATTCAGTGAAGTACTCCAAGTTCCATGGTCCAGATGCTTCAATAAACATGATATTGTCTTTCACGTTTATCGTTAATCCACCATGACCTGGGAAAAAATCTTTCAATGAGTCCACCTCTAAACATACGGACAAAAATGGTTGCCCTTAACCTTTTATAGAGCCTTTGTTAGAATAGCACAAATTTTATAGGGCTTTAACTTCATGTCTCTCACTTCACCAAATCAATTCCCTCGCGCTGGTTTCAGACGTCGTATTGCTTCTTGGGTTTATGACGTTCTTACATCAGTTGCCGTTTATATGGTTGCTGGCACCGTTTCATTCGGTATTTTTGGTTTATTCGCACATTACGGCGTTATTGATATGGGTGAACATAAACACTTGATCGACGTTCAGCAATCTTCATGGCTATATAATATTCTTGTGTATGGTTGGAATATAGGCTGGGTAGGTTTTTTCTTCGTATGGTTTTGGTGTAGAAGCGGCCAAACCATTGGAATGAAAGCTTGGCGATTAAGAGTTCAAAACCTAGATTCTACACTTATTTCTAAAACAACAGCTGTTAAGCGATTGCTCTATACATTTCTAGGTTTAGGCAACTTAGCGGTAATTTTTGATCGTAAAAATAAACTCAGTTTACAAGACCGTTTTACCGATACTGAAGTCGTGTTATTAACACTTGAAGCAAATAAAGCTCGACTAACTAGCTAATACATCAATACAAGTACCAAGTTAATACGAGTACATTAACTTGGTTTTTTCTGCATTAAATACAACGCAATACATACAAATATCAAGCTAGGCATAACAGCGCCAAACAACGGAGGCAACTGATAAACTAAGCTCATTGACCCCATCGCTTCATTACAAATATAAAATAGTATACCTGTAGCAACCCCCATCATAATGCGAGCTCCCATAGACACTGAGCGTAATGGACCAAAAATAAAAGACAACGCCATCAACAACATAACAGCTACGGTTATCGGCTGAACTATTTTCCGCCAAAACGCTAATAAATACCGACTTGGGTCTTGGTCGTTATCTTCCAAATATTGTAAATAATCAGTTAACCCACTTATGGATAATGATTCAGGCGTTATGACACCCAATTTATCTGGTGTTAACGACGACGCCCAAGGCAATACTTTAAACTGTTCTGCAACGACTTTTTCCTCGGTTACGTGCGTTTCAGTAACCTCATTAAGTTGCCATTCTTCATTCGCATAAATAGCGCTTTCTGCAGATATCCAACTTGATAATTTTAGCTTGTCATTAAACTTATAAATTTGAATATTTGTGAGTCCGCCTCGCTCTTTGATCTCTCCGATATGAACAAAAAAGTCGCCATCTTTTGCCCAAACGCCATTTTTAGATGAAACCAAACTACCACCTGAAATTGCTTGCGCACGCACTTCTCTCGCCGCGGCTTCACCGCGTGGAGCTAACCATTCACCCACAGCCATACTCAGTAAAATCATCACAACAGCTGTTTTCATTACCGATTTAATAATATCTAATCTCGACCATCCGGCTGCTTGCATCACTACAAGTTCACTATTGCTTGCCATAGCACCTAAGCCAATAAGCCCGCCTAACAATGTAGCCATCGGGAAGAAAATTTCCACGTCACGTGGTATTGCATAAAGTACATATAACGCGGCATGAGCAAGATCATAATTACCACGACCAACCGCTTTCATTTGCTCTACAAATTTTATAATGCCACTTAAACCAACAAAAACAGAAAGCGTAACAGCAGTCGTAGAGGCGATAACTTTACCGATATAAATATCTAAAATTTTCATTAAACGCCCGCCTTTTTACGAGAGAAAGAAGGTAAGAATGATTTAATTTTAAGCCCAGTGCTTCTGCTCTTCATCAGTAAAATTACGCCAAGTGTAAATGCTAATAAATGAATGGGCCACAAACCTATAAAGCTCGGAATAGCCTCACTTTCTATGGCAGAGCGTGACGCTGTTAGCAGTAAAAAATAGCTTAAAAACAGAATGAGTGCTGGGAACATTTTGCCAAATTTTCCTTGCCTAGGATTAACAACGCTTAAAGGAACAGCGATTAGGGTTACCACCAAGCACACAATAGGAAACGCCATTCGCCATTGCATTTCAGCAAAATATTCTTTGTTACTTTTGTCTTTCAATAAGTTTTCAGTAGGAATTGCACTAAGCTTTCTTCGCTTATGTTCAACTTTTTTATCTTCAATTTGAATATAATATTTATCAAACGCGACTTCTCTAAATTCTTTATTTTTAGGATCGTTTTGATAACGTGTACCTTCTGACAGTATTAAACGTTGAGACCCAGATTCCTCTTCAATAACCTGCCCTTGCTGCGCGTACACTAAGCTGGCATTGATAACACTTTCATTGCTGCGCTTTTCATCGGGCAGTTGCGCTACAAAAACTTTACCTAAGGTCGCACCATCACGATCTTTATCGTGAATAAAAACTACAGCCTTTTCATTTCCTGTTTTTTGAAACCGACCAGCTGTTAACGCGCTTAACCCTGAGTCAGCCGCCAATTCATCTTTAATCTGATATTCGTATTCTGATGCTAACGGTGAAAGGTATAGCGTGAAAATACCTGTAACGATTGCCGTTATAAAACTCAAAATAAGAGTTACTCGCACTACATACCATTCGCTCACGCCACATGCATGTAGCACAGCCATTTCATTATCAGCGTATATTCTGCCATACGCGAGTAAAACACCTAAAAACAAACTTAATGGTAATATCATTCCAGCTAAATCAGGGACTTTTAACCCGATAAAAATCATCACTAAGTGACCCGGAATTCCACCTTCTGAGGCGTCATCCAAAACCCTCACAAACTTGTTACTAATAAAGATTGCCATTAAGACAAAGAATACAGCCAGCTGGGTTTTAGCGACTTCTTTTAGTAAATAACGAAAAATAATCAATGAGAAATCCTATAAAAACTTAGTTTTTTTCTGACAATCGGTATATTTTTAAGTAAACTGGTTGTTTTCATAACTAAATAATAACAGCGCTAAAAGAGAAAAATAGGTGAATCCACCGACGATTATAGCCTTTAGACGAATAGATTTAAAAGTAATCTTCTTTATTATTTAATGTTTTAAACAAGTTAAACAACACTATTTCGTTAAAAAATGTGTTTTAAATAGCAAATTAGGAGCCCCCATGGAGTTCAGTGTAAAAAGTGGTAGTCCAGAAAAACAGCGTAGCGCATGTATTGTAGTTGGTGTATTCGAACCGCGTCGTTTATCTGCAATTGCTGAACAACTTGATGAGATCAGCGAAGGATACATCAGTAATTTATTAAGACGTGGCGACCTAGAAGGTAAACCAGGTCAAATGCTGTTATTGCATCATGTACCTAATGTGTTAAGTGAACGAGTACTTTTAGTTGGTTGCGGTAAAGAACGAGAACTAGATGAACGCCAATACCGACAAATTATCAGTAAAACGATTAACACATTAAATGAAACGGGTTCAATGGAAGCGGTTTGCTTCTTATCAGAACTACACGTTAAAGGTCGCGACACTTATTGGAAAGTACGTCAAGCGATTGAAGCAACTCAAGATTGCTTGTATAGCTTCGACAGTTTAAAAACGCGTAAGTCTGAAGCTCGTCGTCCGCTACGTAAAATTGTATTTAACGTACCAACACGTCGTGAACTTCCTATTGGTGAGAGAGCTATCTCGCACGGTTTAGCTGTATCTGAAGGTACTTCTACATGTAAAAATGTAGCCAATATGCCACCAAATATTTGTAATCCTGCTTATTTGGCTGAACAAGCTAAAATTTTAGAAAACGATTACGACACCGTAACAACTGAGATTGTGGGTGAAAAAGAAATGGAAGCACTTGGTATGGGATCATACCTTGCTGTTGGCCGAGGTTCAGCCAATGAATCATTAATGAGCATCATTAAATATAATGGCGCAAACGACGATTCTGCTCCAATTGTTTTAGTAGGAAAAGGCTTAACGTTTGACAGTGGTGGTATTTCATTAAAGCCTGGCGCTGGTATGGATGAAATGAAATACGACATGGGTGGTGCTGCTGGTGTATTAGGCGCAATGCACTCTTTAGCCGAACTCAACTTACCTATTAATGTTATTGGTGTTTTAGCCGGTTGTGAAAACATGCCTGGCAGTAATGCCTACCGACCAGGCGACGTATTAACGACTATGTCAGGTCAAACAGTCGAAGTATTAAACACTGACGCCGAAGGCCGTTTAGTGTTATGTGACGCATTAACTTACGTTGAGCGATTTGAACCAGAAGCCGTAATCGATGTTGCAACGCTAACAGGTGCATGTGTTGTCGCTTTAGGTAAGCATGCAACTGGTTTACTAAGTACGCACAACCCATTAGCACATGAGCTGTTAAACGCATCTGAGCAAAGTGGCGATCGAGCATGGCGCTTACCGCTTTGGGAAGAATACCAAGATCAATTAGAAAGCCCTTTTGCTGACTTTACTAACTTAGGTGGCAAAGGTGCAGGTACTATAACCGCCGCTTGTTTCTTGTCTCGTTTTACTAAAAAGTATAACTGGGCACACCTTGATATTGCGGGTACAGCATGGCGCAGTGGTGCAAATAAAGGCTCAACGGGTCGACCTGTAAGCATGTTAACCCAATATTTATTGAATAAATCTGGCGCTGAACAAGGCGAGTAGCCTTTTTACTTAAAACAAGTACAGAAAGTTACGGTAGCAAAAAATGCAAACACAAGTAATGTTCTATGTTTTAGCTGAACAAGCTAAAACGGATAATACCTCTGATGATAAAGTGAGTGGCACCAATATAGATGCACTTACTTATCAAGTTTGCATGCAAGCTGCGTATTTTTACCGTAACAACCAGAAAGTTTATATCTATACAAAAGACCAGACACAGGCTCACAATATTGACGAAATGCTATGGGCATTCGATCCTGATTCTTTTGTAGCGCATAATTTAGTAGGTGAAGGACCTAGAGGTGGCTCTCCTGTTGAAATTAGTTGGCAAAATCCAACAAACAGGCGTCCCGTGTTAATTAACTTAACAGATACAGTCCCAAACTTTGCAAATCAATACTCAACAATTATTGACTTTGTACCTACTGATGAAATGTTAAAACAGCAAGCAAGAGAAAGATACAGAACTTGCAAGCAATGGGGTTTTCAGGTTGAAAGCCAACCTGCCCCAGCAATTTAAACCTATTTAAACTAGTCATAGTTAAGAACATTCTGACGGAAAATCTGATGGAAAAAACGTTTACCCCTTCTGACATTGAACAATCCCTCTACAAAAGCTGGGAAGAGCAAGGTTACTTTAGCCCAACAGGCGAAGGTGACGGTTACTGTATTGCAATACCGCCACCAAACGTTACGGGTAGTCTACATATGGGGCATGCATTCCAGCAAACCATAATGGACACCCTTATTCGTTATCAGCGTATGCAAGGCAAAAACACCTTATGGCAAACAGGGTGTGACCATGCAGGTATCGCTACTCAGATGGTTGTTGAACGCAAAATAGCCGCAGAAGAAGATAAAACTCGCCATGACTATGGTCGTGACGCTTTCATCGATAAAATCTGGGAATGGAAAGAACAGTCTGGCGGCACTATCGGAAAACAAATGCGTCGACTAGGTAATTCTATAGACTGGTCTCGCGAACGTTTTACGATGGACGACGGCATGTCAGAAGCTGTTCAAGAAGTATTCGTAAGACTCTTTGAAGATGACTTAATCTACCGTGGTAAACGTCTTGTAAACTGGGATCCTAAATTCCACACTGCAATTTCTGATCTGGAAGTAGAAAATAAAGACAAAAAAGGCCACATGTGGCATTTGCGATACCCGCTTGCTAATGGCGAAAAAACAGCTGAAGGCAAAGATTACCTTGTAGTTGCTACTACACGCCCAGAAACCATGTTAGGTGATACAGGTGTTGCCGTTAACCCTAAAGACGATCGTTATAAAGATCTTATTGGCAAACATGTATTGTTGCCGTTAGTTAATCGTTTAATTCCGATTGTTGGTGACGATCATGCCGACATGGAAAAAGGGACTGGCTGTGTAAAAATCACACCTGCTCACGATTTTAACGACAATGAAGTTGGTAAACGTCATAACTTACCGTTAATCAACATACTTGATAAAAATGCCGCCATATTACCTGAAGCAGAAGTGTATAACGGCACAGGTGAAGTTAGTGATGCGTACGACACAACGTTACCTGCTGAATTTGCCGGTATGGATCGTTTCGTTGCACGTAAAGCTATTGTAGCTAAGTTCGACGAGCTTGGCTTGTTGGTTGAAGTGAAAGATCACGACTTAGTAGCACCGTACGGCGATCGTTCGGGCGTTATTATTGAACCACTACTGACTGATCAATGGTACGTACGCGCAGCACCCCTAGCAGAACCTGCTGTTGATGCGGTAGAAACAGGTCAAATTGAGTTTGTGCCTAAACAATACGAAAACATGTATTTCGCGTGGATGAAAGACATTCAAGACTGGTGTATTTCTCGTCAATTGTGGTGGGGACATCGCATACCAGCATGGTATGACGACAACGGAAACGTTTACGTTGGCCGCACAGAAAAAGAAGTACGCGCTAAACACAAACTAGAAGCATCAATAACCTTAAAGCAAGACGACGATGTACTTGATACATGGTTCTCTTCTGCACTTTGGACTTTCTCTACGTTAGGTTGGCCAAAAAATACTGAAGACCTGAAAAACTTCCACTCTACAGACGTATTAGTAACAGGTTTCGACATTATTTTCTTCTGGGTTGCACGCATGATCATGATGACTATGCACTTCAACAAAGATGAAAATGGCGCACCACAGGTACCGTTTAAAAAAGTTTATGTTACTGGTCTTATCCGCGATGAAAATGGCGATAAAATGAGTAAGTCTAAAGGTAACGTTATTGATCCGTTAGACATGATTGACGGTATATCGCTCGACGATTTACTTGAAAAACGCACAGGTAACATGATGCAGCCTAAATTGGCAGCCAAAATTACCAAGCTTACGAAAAAAGAATTCCCTAATGGTATTGAAGCGCACGGCACAGACGCTTTACGTTTTACCCTAACCTCTGTAGCAACAACAGGGCGTGACATTAGCTGGGACATGAAACGCTTAGAGGGTTACCGCAACTTCACTAATAAGTTATGGAATGCTAGCCGTTACGTGCTCATGAATACTGAAGAACATGATTGCGGGCAAGACACGAATGCCGAAATGGAATATTCGTTAGCTGATCGCTGGATTTTAGGTCAATTCCAACAAACGGTTAAAACAGTGCATGAAGCATTTGAAACGTTTAGATTTGATTTAGCTTCACAAGCTTTATACGAATTCACATGGAACCAGTTTTGTGACTGGTACTTAGAACTAACCAAGCCAGTATTCTTTAAAGGTAACGAAGCACAACAACGTGCAACTCGTCATACATTAGTAAATGTATTAGAAAGCTTATTACGCTTAATGCACCCTATTATGCCGTATATTACAGAAACAATTTGGCAACGTGTTGTTCCACTTACCAACTTTAAAGCGCAAAACCCTAACTCGTTAGGTGACAGCATAATGGTTCAGTCGTTCCCGCAGTTCGACGAAAGCCAATGTGACCAACAAGCTATTGACGATTTAGAGTGGGTTAAACAATTTATTGTTGCTATACGTAATATTCGTGGCGAAATGGATATATCACCAAGTAAAGCGCTTCCTGTGTTACTGAAAAATGTAAATAACGAAGATAAGCGTCGTCTTGATGAAAATCAGCAGTTCTTAAGCGCGCTAGCAAAGTTAGACACAATTACTGTATTAGCAAATGATGAAGAAGCACCGTTATCTGCGACGGCAGTTGTTGGAGACTTATCGGTATTAATACCAATGGCTGGCTTAATTGACAAAGATGCTGAAATTGCTCGATTAACAAAAGCTATTGATAAGCTAACAAAAGAAGCGGATAAAACACGTGGCAAACTTAGCAACGAAAAATTTGTAGGTAAAGCGCCAGAAGCGGTTATCAACAAAGAAAAAGCTAAACTTGCTGAAGCCGAATCTGCTCTTGAAAAGCTTAATCAACAAATGAGTGAAATTGAAGCGCTTTAAGTTTAATATTTAACATAATTATTTACCCCTTTAAATGTTAAAAACTTGTTAAAAGCCAGCTATTTAGCTGGCTTTATCGTCATAAAAAAGTAAAGATTAATCTGAACCTTTATGATAGTATGTTGTCGCGTTGAGTTTTTGCGTTTCGGGAGAAGGAGATATTAACTAGCAATAGTTGATTATCCTAAACGCTATGAATTGTGTTAGTAGAAACCTTTCTCTTTCTGTTTTATAGAGAGAGAGCATTTACTCCGTAGGTAGCCATTTGGCTGTTTTTAATTATAGTTTAAGAGAAATGTAAGTATGTCTGATACAGTTACAGGTAAAGTTAAATTTTTTAACGAATCTAAAGGATTTGGTTTTATTGAGCAAGAAAATGGTCCAGATGTTTTTGTTCACTTTAGTGCAATTCAAGGTGACGGTTTCCGCACTTTAACTGATGGTCAATCAGTTTCTTTTTCAGTAAAACAAGGTCAAAAAGGCCCTGAAGCTGAAAACGTTACAGCACTTTAAGTTAAACACTTAACTAAAGAATTCTTAAAAGCGATTCATTAGAATCGCTTTTTTATTATCTAAATGTTAACAAACATACTCGTTTTCTTTTAAATTTCATTTATAATTAACACATATAACGCGCTTTACGCTTTGTATTTACCCATTTTATTTACTGAGATGTATGACTTTGTTAGCCAATAACAACTTAACTACTAACAATTATTCATTGAGCAAATTATTTATTTTGTTCGTGGTACTTTGTTGCTTTACTGGTCAAACATTGGCAGCAACATTCTCATGTAAAAATGTTCAAAATTTAATAGTAACTACTAGCACAGAAACCAATTGCCATGACGAGATGCCCATGCAAAGCTCTCATCAGAGTAGTTCAACTACAGTCGATAACAACTCAACAGAAGACTGCCAAGATAAATGCAGTTGTTGTATTACGGTTTGTGCATCTACGTCATTATTTTTAGAACAGGTAAGCGCTCAAAAGCCTGTAGATACTCTCATTCCTTACTTTACAAAAGCGCCTTACCTCACTCAAACAAATTCAGTATTTCGCCCTCCAATCACGGCTTAAACACAACAGATCTATTTAGTGCTATGGCACCCGCTTCGACTTATTAAATCATCAACACATGTAAGTCGTGTAGTTTATTGTTTTCGATTTGGACTATTCCGTGAAAAAATTACTGAGTATTTTTTTAGCCGTAACTGTCGGTTTTATTTTATGTTTATTAGCCATATACGCTAATTTGATTCCCAATTTAAACACTGATACAAAAACAACTGTATCCACCTCAGCACAAGAAGAATCTGAGCCTACCCCACTCTACTGGGTAGCCCCAATGGATCCTAATTTTCGACGAGATGAGCCAGGGCTTTCACCAATGGGAATGGAACTGATCCCTTTTTACGGCGATGCTACTAACAATGAGAATGAAGAAGGGGTTGTGCTATTAACACCTGAAGTCTCCAATAATATTAGTGTTAAAATTGAACATGTAGCCTTTAAGCCGTGGACTCATCAAATACAAAGTTTTGGTACGTTTACATACAACGAAGAAAGCATTCATCATCTGCATAGCAGAGTGTCTGGCTGGATAGATGAGTTGTACGTAAAATCCCAAGGGCAACAGGTTAAAAAAGGGCAACCACTCTATAGCTTTTATTCACCTGAACTAGCTAATGCCCAAGAAGAGTTAATTCTCAGTCTTCGCACTAAAGAGCCACAATTAATTCAAGCGGCAAAGGCAAAACTAATAGCTTTAGGTGTTCCTGCTGAAACAGTAAGTATTATTGAAACGTCCCGTAAGGTTCTTAAAAATATTACCTACTATGCTGCGCATGATGGCGTAGTAAAAAAGCTCATGGTTAGACACGGATTTTACGTAAAACCTGAGTCAAATATTATGTCGATTGCCCCACTCGATAATATTTGGTTAATCGCAGAAGTGTTTGAATCGCAACTGCGTTATATTCAACCAGAAATGAGCGTATCAATAAAATCGGAGGCTTACCCACACTCCGAAATTTTTGGCTCTGTAGATTACATCTATCCAAGCTTACAACTGCCCTCTCGTACCGCAAAAATTAGGGTGAGAGTTGATAACACAAACTTATTACTTAAGCCGAATATGTTTGCTCAACTAACATTTACTCAACACGACGACTACAACACAGTTATCGTTCCACAATCAGCCGTTATACGCACTGGCAGTAGCGACCGAGTTGTATTGGTGTTAAATGACGGCAGCTACCAATCAATTCCAGTTCAAATAGGCAGAGCTAACCAGAAATACATAGAAATTACAGCAGGTCTTGAAGAGGGAGATTGTGTTGTGTCATCAGCGCAGTTTCTAATTGATTCTGAGTCTAGTTTTGGAAGAGAGTTTTCTCGCATGAATGCAGAACATCATCCAGCGCCGAACATGACTCATGATATGTCACACGATATGACTCATGATATGTCTCATGATATGTCTCATGAAATGACTAACGAGGTTGAAATGCCCTCACATCACGACCATTAGGATTACGCATGATACATAATATTATCTATTGGTCGATCAAAAACAGAATACTCGTTTTACTATGCACAATCATCGTCGCGTGTGCTGGAATATATTCGCTAAAACAAACACCTGTTGACGCGATACCTGACTTGTCAGATGTTCAAGTTATTATCAAAACTCACTATGCTGGTCAGTCACCACAAGTGGTAGAAGAGCAGATAACCTATCCGCTTACATCGGCCATGTTATCAGTACCTAAAGCAAAATCTGTAAGAGGTTTCTCGTTTTTTGGTGACTCATATATCTACGTTATTTTCGAAGATAACACTGATATTTATTGGGCAAGAAGCCGAGTATTAGAATACTTAAATCAAGCCAGTGCAGAATTACCAGCAGAAGCAAAATCAAGTCTAGGCCCTGATGCCACAGGTGTTGGTTGGGTTTATATATATGCGCTTTCGGATCCAACAAATCAGCACTCTTTAGCCGAGCTAACAAGTTTACAGAATTGGTTTTTGAAAACTGAGTTAGAAAGCACCGACGGAGTGTCTGAAGTTGCAACCGTTGGCGGAATGGTCAAACAATACCAAGTACAAGTTCAGCCAGAAAAACTAAGAGCCTACAATATACCTATTCAGCATGTAGAAATGGTGATTAAAAATAATAATCAATCCATTGGCGCCTCTGTGATTGAAATGGCCGAAGCTGAATATATGGTTACGAGCGACAATCAAATTAAGAACATTGAACAGTTACGCGCACTTCCAATTCGTGCGTCTATCAACGGCGCACCTATACTGTTAAGCGACGTGGCTCATATTACATCAGGGCCTCAAAATCGAAGAGGCATAGCGGAGCTCAACGGAGAAGGAGAAACTGTTGGTGGCATTATCGTCATGCGCTCTGGAGAAAATGCTCAACAAACCATTAATAATGTAAAAAATAAGCTAGCAACACTTAAATCGAGCTTACCTAAAGGTATCGAAATAACAACGGTTTACGACCGTTCCACATTAATTGATTCTGCTATTAGCAACTTATGGTCAAAGCTTTTTGAAGAGTTATTGATTGTTGCAGCTGTTTGTTTAGTGTTTCTTTGGCATATACGTTCAGCCATAGTGGCAGTGCTTACTTTACCGTTAGGTATTCTGGTTGCTTTTTCAATTATGCATTGGCAAGGCATCAACGCAAATATAATGTCGTTAGGTGGAATAGCGATAGCCATTGGAGCGATGACCGACGGCGCCATTGTGATGATTGAAAACCTGCATAAACACATTGCAGCTCAACCTCTTACCAAAAACAATAGATGGAAAATAGTAGGCAAAGCTGCCAGCGAAGTTGGCCCCGCATTGTTTTTTAGTTTACTCATTATCACGGTAAGTTTTTTACCTGTATTTATGCTTGAAGCGCAAGAAGGAAAACTCTTTGCTCCACTAGCTTTTACTAAAACATTTGCCATGGCGGCAGCTGCCGCGCTCTCTATTACACTCATTCCCGTATTAATGGGTTACTTTATTAGAGGTAAAGTTATCAGTGAGAAGAAAAATCCACTTAATAAGTTACTCATAAGTATTTACCGCCCAGCATTAACCGTCGCTTTGCGTTTCCCGATATCTACGATTGCAATAGCTGTTGCATTAACAGCAGCTACATATTGGCCAATAAGTAAAATGTCGTCAGAATTTATGCCAACGCTTGATGAGGGTGATTTAATGTATATGCCAAGCACCTACCCTGCTATTTCTATTGGTAAAGCTCGGGAAATTTTGCAACAAACAGACAAGCTAATAAAAACAATACCCGAAGTTAAAACCGTGTTTGGTAAAATTGGACGAGCACAAACAGCAACCGATCCTGCTCCACTTACGATGATCGAAACATTTATACAGTTTAAACCTAAAAATGAATGGCGCGAGCACATTACGCGTAAAGATATTCAAGCCGAATTAGACAACTTAATTAACTTTCCTGGTATGAGTGATGTTTGGGTAATGCCAATAAAAACACGTATCGACATGTTAGCTACAGGTATAAAAACACCGATTGGACTGAAAATATCAGGCGATAACCTTGCCGAAATAGAAAAGCTAAGCCAAGAAGTAGAAAAACTATTAACTCCGATGGAGGGCTCTAATTCAATTTACGCAGAAAAAAACGTGGGTGGTAGGTACATTGATATTCAATTGAATATGTCGGCTATTTCGCGCCTAGGTATCAACTCAAACGAAATACAGCAGTTTATTTCACTCGCCGTTGGCGGAAAGAATGTGAGTAACAGCATAGAAGGCTTAGCACGGTATCCGATCAATATTAGGTATCCTCAAAGTTATAGGCAATCACCAGAGTCATTAAAAACACTCTACTTTACTACATCAAACGGACAGGTCGTTCAGCTAGGAGATGTCGCTAATATTACCATTAAAGATGGTCCTGCGATGATTAAAAGTGAAAATGCTAGACTTACGGGCACAGTGCTCATCGACATAAACTCAATCAGTGTTAACGACTACATTGAAAAAGCACAGTCGCTCCTTGATAAACACTTAACATTGCCCACTGGTTACTCTCTTACGTGGGCAGGACAATATGAATATATGGAACGCGCTAAAGAAAAGCTAACGTATGTAATACCGCTAACTTTAGCCATTATCATTATTTTACTTTACGTAAACTTTAAACGTTTACCGGAAGTATTGATGATTTTAACTACCTTACCGTTAGCGCTCATTGGTGGTGTTTGGCTAATGTATTTTGAATCCTTCAAGTTTTCGATCGGAGTTGGGGTTGGCTTTATCGCGCTAGCAGGCGTCGCGGTAGAAATTGGCGTTATAATGTTAGTATATTTAAACCAATCTATTAATGAAACCAAATCGCAAACGTCTACGCTTAATCATAGCTTACTGGTACAAGCAATTACCAATGGTGCCGTGTTGCGAATTAGACCTGTTATGATGACAGTAGCAACCATTGTATTAGGCTTGTTACCCATACTTTATAGTAGCGGTACAGGTTCAGAAATTATGAGCAGAATAGCAGCACCGATGGTTGGCGGAATGATTAGTGCCATAGTATTAACATTGTTTGTATTACCATGTATTTATTTACTATGGCAAAGAAAGCACTTCAGTAAATAGTCAGCTGTGTGTTTATGCTAAAAACGTGTAAACACACTATTTCAAACATCTTCAATATTGTACATATAAATTCATCGATTTATGTGTACAATAAATTAACGCTTTACCAACTTAATAAAACTTATGATACGTATAATCAAAGTAGCAACTGCTATGGTTTATTGCTTGTTTTTAATAACTTCATGCTCGACTTCTCAAAATATATATTCATCAAACACTGACAACCAATCAGGCACTACCAAAAATATGACTATAAAACCTAAACTCAGTGAAGCGAATCGAGTTCTATTTCTTGGCGACAGTATTACTTATCAAGGCGATATGATCGTCAATATAGAGCTTTGGCTAAAAAATCTCTACCCAAACAAACGTTTTGAATTAATCAACATAGGTTTACCAAGCGAAACAATTACAGGCCTTAGTGAAGACGGCCACGCAAATGGCGAGTTTCCTCGTCCGTATTTACACGATCGCTTAAACCGAATATTGGAAAAGGTACAACCCGATTTAATTATTTCAATGTACGGTATTAACTGTGGTATTTACCAATCCTTTAGTAATCAACACGACATGTTATTTCAACATGGTTATTTAACACTTCACAAAGCAATTTCAGCCCTTAATATTCCTACGTTGTACATTACGCCACCTATGTACGATCACGTTAAAGGAAATACTAATGCGCTCGACTATAACGATAAAGTGCTAAGTTCATTTAGCCGTTGGTTATTGTCTAATAAAAAGAATAGTTGGGAAGTCATCGATTTTTACAGCGCTATGAATAGCCAACTTACTGCTATAAGAGAAAAAAATCCTGATTTCTTTTTTCAGCACGATGGCATACATATGGTAAGCCAAGGGTACTGGTTATTAAGCGACCTTATTATGAATTATTTTGAACCAGACTTGGCAAACAAATTAGATATACCGATAGCTGATTTAACGAATGCGAAATTATTAGCGCAATCACTCTCAAACGATCCGAATAAGCTACTATCGCTTACCACAGAAAAAATGAATATAACCCGTAACGCATGGTTACGCTATACCAAACATACGAGACCAAATCTCGCTGAAGGTTTGAGCATGAATGAAATGAAAACAAAGGTTACAGAGTTGAATACTGAGATAGATAAGTTGATTGGTAATCGATAATTTAGCTATTTATTGATAAAAACAAAGAAAGCGACAATAACATGTCGCTTTCTTTTATAAAGAGGTAAATAGTTATTAATCGACAACTATATATAAAAAATATAGCAGCCCTATCGACGCACTAATTCGTTTGCACTAATTGATGCATTGATCACATCAACTATTGCGTCAATATGCAGTTCGTCATCATTTAACGCTGGTATGTAATGATAAACCTCGCCACCTGCTTCCATAAAAATTTCTCGATTTTCATGCTCAAGCTCTTCTAACGTTTCTAAACAGTCTGCGCTGAACGCAGGACTAATAATAGCAACATGCTTATTGTTAGACTTAGGAAGATCTTCAAGCGTTGCATCTGTATATGGTTTCAACCATTCAGCCTTACCAAATCGAGATTGAAACGTCATAACATAATCATTTTCATTAAACCCTAACTTTTCTACTAACAACTTGGTAGTCGTTGCGCAAAAACAATAATAGGGGTCACCTTGTTCCAAAAAGTATTTAGGCATTCCGTGGTACGATAATACTAGTTTGTCTGGCTTACCATGTTGTTCTATATGTTTAGTTACGGAATGAGCTAAAGCAGTGATGTACTTTTCATTTTTATGGTAGCCACTTATAAAACGTAAGCTTGGGATCCAACGCCATTTCTTTAATGTGTTAACCACAGCATCAAAGGTTGATGCGACTGTTGGCCCTGCATATTGAGGGTAAAGCGGTAGCACGACAATGTCGTCAACACCTGACTCTTGGAAACTATTCAAGGCATTTTCTATCGATGGATTACCATAACGCATTGCTAGAGCAACAGTAACATTGTCTCCGTATTGTTCCTTAAGCCTGTCTGCAATTTTTGTTTTTTGGTTTTCGCTAATCACCATTAAAGGCGAGCCTTGCTCAGTCCAAATACTTTTGTACAAGGCCGCAGATTTTTTAGGTCTTACACGTAAAATTATACCGTGCAAAATAATCATCCACACCGCTCGTGGTATTTCAACTACACGAGGGTCAGATAAAAATTCTCTTAAATAAGTTCTTAGTGCAGATGCTGTAGGTGCTTCAGGTGTTCCCAAGTTTGTAACAAGAACACCTATTTTTGCCTCTTTCCCATGAAGCGCTTTAGTTCGGCCTAAATATCTCGACATATTTACAATAACTCTATGTTTATTTTAGTGACTAAAGCACGCTCTCTACTGCTGCAACAAACTCTTTTGAATCAGGTTTAACTTTACTGTTAAAGCGCTCAATCTTTTTACCATCAGCACTTACTATGTATTTAAAGAAGTTCCACATTGGCGCTCCAACTTCATCACCTAAATGTTTAAACACAGGTTGAACGTCGCTGCCACGCACAGCGTTTGGCGTTAACATAGTGAAAGTTACACCATAATTTACATAACAAACCTTTGCTGTTTCTTTTTCTTCGTCTTCTTCTTGAAAGAAATCATCAGATGGGAAACCAAGAACAACTAAACCTTTTTCTTTATATTTTTTGTGTAATGCTTCAAGTGACTTGAACTGAGGCGTAAAACCACAGTTACTTGCAGTGTTTACCAGCAATACTGGCTTTCCCGCCGTTAGTTTACAAAGATCAACTTCTTTACTTGAATGAAGCTTACGTATTTTTTGATTTAAAAACGGCAAACAACTCGCAGTATTTTCGGTGCTTACAGATTGAGCAACAGGCTTATTTTCAAACGCATGAACACTAGACACAACTCCGCCAGCTAATACTAATGAAGCTATGATTGATGTTGTAAAAATACGCATTAAGTTATCCTTTAATTTATTATTTATGGAACGATAGTATCTATAACCATACTAACAGGTTCAGCCGTATCAACACTTACATTTAACAGCTCTGCTTTGTAATCTCCCGACTTAATACCCACACTACCACTCGCTGAAACTACCGCGTAAATATGTACTTTTTCAACATCACTTATTTTTGCTTGAGGTGACATTGCTTTAGCATCATTTAACACGATGGTTGTAGGTAAGTCGCTTGCTCTCATTTTAACTGCAGCTACTGGCATTCTACCGTTTTGAGTGTCAGAAGAGATTGCGTAAATAAATACGGTTTTATCTTCACCTTGGATCAGTTTATTTGTAATTTCTTCACTTACATCAACATTCACGCTTAATTGTGGGCCTGTCGCAATATCATTCATAGGTGCTGGCTGAGCTGTAGCTGGATTTAACAATCTATTTTTCGCTTCCGCTACCGCTTCTGTTAACGCTTGCGCATTTACATTAGTTTTGCCTGAATGAATAACCGTTTCCCAGTGTTTTATCGCAACTTCATAATTTTGATTCATGAAATTATGCATACCTATTAAAATATTGGTTGATGCATCTTCTGGATCAATCGCTAGAGCGCGATCAATGTAACCTTGAACAGTAGGTGAAATTGTTTGATTTTCTTTATAGTAATTCGCTTGTGCTTTTGCACCGAGCATTTCAGCAGACTCGCCTTCAATACGAATGACTTGATCGTAGGCTTCAATCGCTTTGTCAAACTCACCAATATTAACGAATGACTGCCCTAGCCCATACCAAGCATCTGAATTATCTGGCTCTTTTACCGTTAAATCGATTAACGACTTAATATAATCAATCATCTTTTGA
This sequence comes from Colwellia sp., assembly GCA_020630795.1. GTDB lineage: Bacteria > Pseudomonadota > Gammaproteobacteria > Enterobacterales > Alteromonadaceae > Pseudocolwellia. The sequence goes on along the minus strand of JAHDIK010000006.1, from coordinate 231,410 downwards.
GCTTCATCTTGCTCGCTCATTTGATGATCTTGTGCCGTTTGCATAGGTTGGCTAAGCTTTTCATATGAGCCACTTTGGTGATACATAAAAAAACTAAAACCTAAAATAAAAAACGTTAAGGTTACCGGCCAAAATATCGAAATATTTTTATTTTCAATAACCTCGCTCGCTGAAGCTTTTTTATTTTCTTCAATATCTTGCAACAAGCTTTTGTTTAATTCAGCTAACAAATACTGATAGTTTTCTTCGTCAATACTGCCTTGTTGAAAATCTTTCTCTATTTCTGCTTTATGTTCGTGGTAAAGCGTAACGTTTGTGTCGTCTCGATGCGAGTTGTCTACAATACTTGTATTTTTACCTTGTTTAATAAAGTGTCCCCATACAACAGCGAGTATGAGCAGTAAAAATACAACAATAAATATAATAAGTTCTGGCATGTAATTATTTGTCTTTTAGTATGTTATCAAGCTGACTTTTTTGCTCATCAGTCAGTATGTCTGTTGTTTTTTCTTTAGGCTTTTTACGCAGTACATAAACGACTACGACAACGCCACCTAAAAGTAAAAATGCAGGGCCGAACCAAAGAATATAGGTAAGGCTAGAAACACGTGGGCGATACAATACAAACTCCCCATATCGAGCCACCATAAAGTCAACTATTTCAATGTCTGCTTTACCTTGCTTAAGCAAATCATAAACTTCTCGACGTAAGTCAGCAGCGATTGGAGAGTTAGAGTCGGCCAAATTCTGATTTTGACATTTAGGACAACGCAACTCTTTAGTTAATGCGTTAAAACGCGTTTTAGTCACTTCATCTTTAAACTCGTATGTGTCAATCGCGTTTGCATCAACAGGCAAAGAGAATACACATACAAGTGAAATAATGAATACGCTCAACAATCTTAATAACATACTAATTACCTGCTTTTTGTTCTTGTTCTATTTGTGCCAATAATGGCTCAAATTCTTGTTGCCAAACGTTTGGATTGAGAGGACCAGCAAAGCGCTTACGAATAATGTTATTGTGATCAATAACAAAGGTTTCAGGTGCCGCATAAACGCCTAGGTTTACACTTAACTTTCCTTCTTCATCAAACAATGAAAATTCATAAGGATTACCTAACGTTGTTAACCAATTCTGCGCCAATCCTCTTTCATCGTCATAATTCAAACCATAAATAGTAAATCGATCAGATTTAGAAAGCTGCATCAAGAAGTCGTGCTCAACTCTACATGACGGACACCACGTTCCCCAAACATTCACTAATTTAATGCCTGACTTTAGGTCTTTTTGAGTTTTTAAGGTTTTAGCGTCGTAAACACCATATAACGAAAACTCAGGAAATGCCTTGCCAATCATTGCAGACGGAAGTTCCATAGGATTAAGAGATAAGCCTCGATATAACACAACACCAAGAGCAACGACTAACACCAACGGAAGAAAACGTATTAACTTACCCACGTTACTGCCCTCCCGTTGTATTTACGGCAACAGGTGTAGGTGTAGCATTTTCGTTTGCTAAACCTGTTTGTGAATTCGCCGTTGTATTCTTAATGGCGGGTACTGTTTTTTTTCTGCGGTAGCGTTTATCTAGCATACTAACTGTACCACCTAACGCCATAAATATTGCACCTAACCAAATCCAACGAACAAACGGCTTATAGTGAACTCTAATAGCCCACGCGTTTTGTGGCAGCGGATCACCCAATGCAACATAAACGTCTCTGAATAAACCAGGATCAATTGCCGCTTCTGTCATTCCCATTGTTTGCACTAAATACGTGCGTCTTTCAGGTTGTAATAAGCTAACAAACTCACCATTTTTGTGGACTTCAATTTGCCCTTGTTCGGCTGAGTAATTAGGACCTTTAACTGGTTTTACGCCATTAAAAGTAATTTCATAACCCGAAACAGTCGCAGTATCACCAGTAAACATTTTAATATTTGTTTCTGACTCATACACAGACACTAACGTTACGCCAATAATTGTTACAGCAATACCTTGGTGAGCTAACGTCATACCAATTTGGCTTAATGAAAGTCGAGAAAATGCAATCGAGCCATCAGGCTTTTTAGCGCTGTTGTATAACTCTTTTAATACAACTAGCTCAACCCAACAACCTAAGGTTACACCCATTGCTACCCACGCATTAAACTCACCGCCATACAAAAACGGAAATGCTAAGCCAACAATGATGCTAATGATAGAAGGAGAAAAAATTTGTTTACGTAACTCGCCTTTTTTAGCTTTTTTCCAACGAATTAATGGCCCTATCCCCATAACTACAAATAAGAAACTCATTATCGGTACAAAAACAGCATTGAAGTAAGGAGGACCAACTGAAATTTTTCCATATCCCAGTGAATCAACTAAGAGCGGATATAGCGTTCCTAACAATACAGTAACTGCGGCTACAACAAGAATAACGTTACAAATTAACAAAGCTGTTTCGCGAGAATAAAAAGCAAAGCGACTAAAACTAGCCACGTTTGAAGCCCTAAACGCGAATAACGTTAACGACCCACCAACAGCAATAGCGAGTAATAACAAAATAAACAAACCACGACTAGGGTCTGCGGCAAATGAGTGTACAGACGTAATAACGCCTGAACGCACTAAAAAGGTTCCTAACAAGCTTAAACTAAAGGCGAAAATAGCCAGTAAAACGGTCCAATTTCTAAACGTTCCTCGCTTTTCTGTTACTGCTAAAGAATGAATTAAAGCCGTACCAACTAACCAAGGCATAAAAGATGCGTTTTCTACGGGATCCCAAAACCACCATCCGCCCCAGCCTAATTCATAATATGCCCACCAGCTACCTAGCGCGATACCAAGCGTTAAAAATACCCACGCGCTTACGGTCCAAGGACGAGCCCATCTCGCCCAAGCAGCGTCAAGCTTTCCACACATTAGTGCAGCTACAGCAAAAGCAAATGCTACAGCAAAACCAACATACCCCATATACAACAAAGGTGGATGAACAATTAAGCCAACATCTTGAAGTAATGGGTTTAAGTCGCGACCTTCCGCTGGAACGTTAGGCCACAAACGATCAAATGGATTTGAGGTAAGAAGAGTAAATGCAGCAAAGCCAACGACAATCATGCCCAATACAGATAGAACACGCGCAATAAAGGCATCTTCAATGCCGTCACTAAATTTGGCAACAGCCGCAGTCCAAGCAGTTAAAGAAAACACCCACAATAATAACGAACCTTCATGGCCGCCCCATACTGCGCTCATTTTAAAGTAATAAGGTAAGTGGCTATTTGAATGGCTTGCAACATACAAAACAGAGAAGTCATCGGTTACAAAACAATACCCTAGAATAATGATACTGATCGCTACAAACGAAAACATACCAAACGTTAAAGGTTTAGCATATGTAATAAGTTGTTGGTGCTTGGTAACTACACCAACTAACGGCACTATACTTAAACATATAGCAAACGCTAATCCAATTATTAGAGCAAAGTGTCCTAGCTCAGGTATCATTTTTTTCTCCGACTACTATTTTTAAAATCGTTGTACGAACTATGTAAGGTAAACCAAATATGTGCATTTTAATGTTTCGAAACTAACTGTTAATTTGTACGTTCAAAATCCTGCAAATTTTATCAAAGCTATGTGTGTGATCATTCATTAAAAAGTGTAATGATTTATGTCAATACACTGATAACTTTACAATCAACTGATATAACTCTTCTCCCAAAATTGACGGTATTCTAGCATCAACGGTAATGATTTATCATATAAAGTTAGCGCGTATCTATAAGAATAATACAAGGTTCATTCAAGCATTCACACATGATTAGCCACAATATATTGCGCTTTAATTCAATTAAAGCAGTGAACTCGAAAGCCTTAATAATATTGCCGACAATGTTACGACATATTCAGATGTAACATTCAATTAGGATGAATATGAATTGCTAGCCTTTATTGGCGGTTATAGTATGATATTGCGCTTGACGATAGTTGGATCTAAATCAATTTTACGTAGAGAAACATTCGTTATACTAAAGCAGTTAAATTTAACCGTTCAATAAATAAACATATTCATTACTGGTTTTATTTATGGCCTTAAATCGTCAACTTACTTTTGGATTTTTCGTTGAATAGCACAGAAAGCTTAAACCAACCTTTATTAGAAGCAAATAACCTTACATGCATAAGAGAAGATCGTGTTTTATTTGAATCTCTTAATATGCAAGCGCTTCCTGGAGATATCATCCAAGTTGAAGGACCAAATGGTTCAGGAAAAACAAGCTTACTAAGAATTCTTGCTGGCTTATCTAGACCTTATGAAGGTGACGTTCTATTTAATAAAACGAGCATTGGCAAAGCACACGAAGATTATCACCAAAATTTACTTTACTTAGGACACCTTCCGGGCGTTAAAGGCGAAATGACCGCTCAAGAAAACCTTGAGTTTAACTTGTCGCTTCATGGCATGGCTCCCGAAAACGCCGAAAAAACTCTAGCGGAAGTCAATTTATTAGGATTTGAAGATGCCCTTGCTTCGCACCTCAGTGCAGGCCAACATAGAAGAATCGCTTTAGCTAAGTTATGGCAAAGTAAAGCACCCATTTGGATTTTAGACGAGCCTTTTACCGCAATAGACAAACTAGGTGTAAAAAACTTAGAAGCTAAATTTTTACAACACGCGAATAACGGTGGTTGCGTTATATTAACAACTCACCAAGATTTAAGTTTCCCTGAAAATAGAGTGAAGAAAGTCACTCTACAATATCGTTTTTTTAAGTAGCTAATTATGTCTGATACTGCAATTACGTCACAATTGAATCAACCTATAGCACTTTCATACCGGTCAGCATTTATGCTTATTTTAAAGCGCGATGTAACTTTAGCCTTTCGACACAAAGACGACATTATTAACCCTATTTTATTTTTTATTATTGTTATTACACTTTTCCCGCTCGGTATAGGACCAGAAGCAAACACATTATCAAGAATTGCGCCGGGAATAATTTGGGTTGCCGCATTACTCTCTACACTTTTATCGCTCGACCGATTATTTAAGTCTGATTACAACGATGGTTCGTTAGAACAAATGCTACTTAGCCCTCACCCTATTTTTATTTTAGTGTTAGCTAAAATTGTTGCGCATTGGTTATTAACAGGCTTGCCGCTTATATTTATTGCGCCACTGCTCGCTGTGTTATTACATTTAAACGAAAACAGTTATGGCGCGTTAATGATCACGCTATTGCTTGGCACACCAATTCTCAGCCTAATTGGCGCAATTGGTGTTGCGCTTACTGTAGGTATAAAAAAAGGCGGTGTTTTACTTAGCCTGCTTGTATTACCGCTCTATATTCCTGTGCTGATTTTTGCCACCAGTGCAATTGATACAGCCGCAATGAATTTACCTTTTACAGGGCAGCTTGCTATAATCGCGGCACTATTTTTTAGCACGCTTACCTTAGCACCATTTGCCGTATCTTCGGCTTTAAAAGTGAGTACAAATTAACATGTGGAAATGGTTACACCCTTACGCAAAGCCTGAAACTACATACCATTTAACCGGTAGGTTAATTCCGTGGTTTTCGTATTTATCAATTATATTGCTAACTATCGGATTAGTTTGGGCATTACTCTTTTCGCCAGCCGATTACCAACAAGGTGATAGCTTCAGAATATTTTACATACATGTACCAAGCGCTACTTTGTCTATGGGTATATACGTTGGAATGGCAATTGCGGCGTTGTGTAGCATTGTATGGCAGCTAAAACTGGCTGATGCATCTGCAGCTGCCATGGCACCAATTGGAGCGGTTTTTACTTTTATCTCATTGGTTACAGGTGCAGCTTGGGGTAAACCTATGTGGGGTACTTGGTGGATTTGGGACGCACGGTTAACGTCTCAACTTATTTTGCTCTTTTTATTTTTAGGAGTTATCGCGCTACATAACGCCTTTGAAGATAAAGTAATGGCGGGTAAAGCGGCAGGAATTTTAACATTAGTTGGCGTTATTAACATTCCCATTATTAAGTACTCTGTAGAGTGGTGGAATACACTTCATCAAGGAGCAACGGTAAGTAAGATGGGTAAACCTTCAATGACATTAGATATGCTGTGGCCATTTATATTCTCTTATATGGGTTTTATTTTTCTCATCGTCGTTATTACCTGTATACGCTTTAGAACCGAAATTTTAGCCCGCAATGGTATGCGACAATGGGTAAGAGACTTAGCCGTTAAGGGAGAAAGTTAACGATGCAATTTGACAGTATTAACGCTTTTTTTGCTATGGGTGGCTATGGTTTTTACGTATGGCTTTCGTACGGCGTAAGTGCATTAATGATTGCACTCTTAATTTTTATGAGCTGTCGTAGCCATAAAAAAACGAAAGAACAAATTGCAAAGCGTTATCACCGTGAAAATAAGTTACGTGAAGCGGCTAAAAAACAAGCAGAACAGCAAACACAATCTCAAGCAGAATTATTAGAGGAACCTCATGAATCCACGTCGTAAAAAACGATTAACAATTGTAGCGTCTATATTAATAGGTTTAGGCGTAGTTGCTGGTTTAGTGCTGTATGCACTGAGTCAAAATATTGATTTATTTTATAAGCCGTCTGAAATTTATAACGGTAAAGACGATTCAGGCGTAAAACCTGTAAATGGCCAACGCTTACGAATTGGTGGTTTAGTCGTACCTGGCAGTGTTAACAGAGATGAAAATAGCTTAAAAATCAGCTTCAAACTTGCTGATATGAGAATGCCGATAGCATTCGATGAAAACGACCCTATGATTACTGTAAAGTATGATGGCATTCTGCCTGACTTATTTAGAGAAGGACAAGGAATTGTAGCTAACGGTATTTTAGTAGATGGAAAATTTATTGAAGCCAGTGAAGTACTGGCTAAACATGACGAAAACTACATGCCTAAAGAGCTAGAAGGCGATGGAAAACAACATTATTCAGCGCCAGTAGAGAATTAATATAACCTCGACTTTAAGACCCTACTCAATAATACAGAGCACTTTAAACGCGATATAAAAACAAAAAAGCTAAGCAAATAATTGCTTAGCTTTTTTTTATATAAATAATGATATCGCTACATGTTAAACATCAGGGTCTAAACCATGCTTAATTTTTTCAATACGTTCTACATGTTTAAGATGCGCTTTAAATGCTGCAACACTAAAGGCGCCGATAATAGCTACAATAGGTATTAGCAATGACAAAATTGCAGGGTCTAAAATCTGTTTAATCCAATCCATCGAATCACTCCTATAGGCGTTTTATTCTTCGAAGTAAGTACCCCATCCATCATAATCCACTTTGCACTTTTTCGCCAATTCGAACATGATTTTAGTTTCGTCGCCAATAATATCTACTTCAAGCGCTTGCTCTGTAACAATATCAAAAGCAAAAACTTTTTCGCCTGCGTCTGTTTCAGCTTCTTCTGGTTCTTCAACTTCATAACCTAGTTTAAACGCAGTTACCGCAGCAGCTTCTAATAATTCAAAGTTTGCACTTGAAAAGTGATGCTCTATCGTATGATGTACTTCTTCATTTGAACCATCAGCAATTAGGTCTGATATTAGGTTTTCAGTATGAGTGAGCCACTCTTGTAATTCTTCATCTATCATAATACTTTCTCTTTACTTTCATTTGAAAAAGCAGCGCGTGCTTCTTCATTTAATACATCAAATCGTTCGCGAGTAATATCGTGAGCACGCTGAGTAGCCGCTTTAACACTTTCTTTACTGTCTTTCTCTACGTAGATAGGTTCTTGAAATTCAATAATCATTTTTCCGTTATTCCAACGGTTTAATTGAATATCATTAGAACTACTTGCGCATATAGGTACAACAGGTACTTCAGCCTGTTGTGCCGTTCTAAAAGCCCCTGTTTTAAAAGGTAAAATACCTTTTCCGTAGCTTCTTGTCCCCTCTGGGAATAACCAAATAGATAGCTTGTCGTTTTTTATTTTATTTGCTGTTTGTTCTATGGTGCCTTTAGCTTTGTTTTTATTTTTACGGTCGATCAACACATTACCGGTAAGCCAATACATTTGGCCAAAAAAAGGCATCCACTTTAAACTTTTTTTACCTACGGTAACGGTGTTTTCACGCATGGCGTTCGCTAGTGTGAACATATCCCAAGTGTTTTGATGGTTACAAATATAAACAACAGGACCAATATTTTTAACTGACTCTGGAACTCTAACTTCTACATCAAGCCCTATTAACTTAGTTACTTTGCCTAAATACCCACACACAACATAAACGTTATTTTTATGAAACGGTTTAAATAAACAATAAATACACGCACAAATGCAAATAATAACTAACGCTAATGTGGTTAAAATAATTCGAAGAACAGCTAACAAGACAATATCTCAATTAAAATTTAGGTGGCAAGTATACATTGAATCTATTAAAAAGAATGAATAACTTAAGGAATTAATAGTAATTTAACGTTAGCCAACAAAAAAACTCATAAGGTAGCCTTATGAGTTTTTTAAATGCGATTTAATTGAGAAAAGCTGTATTGATTAAAACAACTCGTCTTCAATCTCGAACAATGTATTGCTACCCGCTTGAATAGCGGCGATTAATGACGCTTTTCTTGGTAATAATTTAGCAAAGTAGTAGCGAGCGGTTTTTATTTTTGAATCATAAAAGCTGTCACCAGAAGCTTGTTTTTCTAGTGCAACCTCTGCCATTTTAGCCCAAATAAACGCCATTGCTGTGTACCCAAACACGTGAAGGTAATCGTTAGCTGATGTACCTAACTCTTCAACATTATCTTGCGCTGCAACCAATAAGTCTTTAGTTAACGAATCTAAATCGTTAATTGCTTCAGTAAGTGGTGCGATAAACTCATTCATTTCTGAAGATGAAGTTGCATCAATGTATGTTCTTACTTCATTGATGAATACATTCATCATTTCGCCTTTACTACCAGCAACTTTACGAGCTAATAGATCCATCGCCTGAACACCGTTAGTACCTTCGTATATTTGCGCAATACGAGTATCACGTACAAGCTGCTCTTGACCCCATTCGCGAATAAAGCCATGCCCACCAAATACTTGCTGACCAGCTACAGTGCTATCAAATCCCATATCAGTGAAGAAAGCTTTGGCTAATGGCGTCATCAATGCTGACAACGCTTCGCCTTGCGCTTTTGTTTCACCTTCACCGTAAGTTGCCATATCAAGCTGCATTGAAATATAAGTAGATAACGCTCTCGAACCTTCGGTTAGTGCTTTCATGTTTAACAACATTCTACGCACGTCACCGTGAACCATAATAGAGTCAGCTGGTTTTTCAGGGCTTTTAGCACCTGAAAGTGATCTACCCTGTAAGCGATCTTTAGCGTATTCAAGGGCATTTTGATATGACCTAACCGCAGCACCAATACCTTGAATCCCAACTCCAATACGTTCAAAGTTCATCATGGTAAACATGCAATTTAAACCTTTATTTAAATCGCCAATCAAATAGCCTTCTGAGTCATCAAAGTTCATTACACACGTCGCTGAGGCATGAATACCCATTTTATGTTCGATAGAACCACAGCTTACATTGTTAAATTCACCTAACGACTCATCGTCGTTTACTTTATATTTAGGTACTAAAAATAATGAAATGCCTTTAGGTCCTGCAGGTGCATCAGGTAATTTAGCTAAAACTAAATGTACAATGTTTTCAGTTAAGTCGTGCTCGCCGGCAGTAATAAAAATTTTATTTCCGGTTACTCGATAAGTACCATCTTCTTGTGGGATGGCTTTTGTTCGGATCATACCTAGGTCAGTACCCGCATGCGACTCAGTCAAACACATACTAGCCGTCCAATCGCCAGCATACATACGTGTTAAATAGCGCTCTTTTAGCTCTTCGCTACCATGTTTAGCAAGAGAAAGCCCTGCACCAGCAGTCAACCCCGGATAAAGTGAAAATGAAATATCGCCTGAACACAGCATTTCTTCATGTAATGCGGTAACCATTTTAGGCATTCCCATACCGCCGTAGTTTACATCACCACCTAGTGATGTCCATCCACCGGCCGCATAAGTTTGGAATGCTTCTTTAAAACCTGGAGCGGTTGTTACTTTACCGTCGTTAAAACTAACGCCTACTTCGTCACCTTCTCTCGATAATGGCGCAACTTGCTGTTCTGCTATTTTTGCACACTCTTGTAAAATAGCTTCAGTGGTTTCGCGATCTACATGTTCAGCTAATTGCGGTAAGTTTTCCCACAAAGCTTCTGCTTTAAACACGTCAAACAACAAGAAATTCATATCTTTTAAAGGAACTTGGTAATCAGCCACAATCATCTCCGAAATAGTAATCAACACGTTAACGTATATTGTTCAGCCGCATTGAAACAAACAATTAAAACACTTGTTTGAAATATACAATACTTACTTACCAAAAGCAAAAAAGGTAAAAATATAGCTATACTTGCCTACAAGAAAAACAAACAGGTAAACTAATTGCTTATGTGTAACCTTGGTTAACTCCATGAATAACTCTGTAAAACTAAGTGTATTTTCATTACTTATGGCGCCAATATCATTTTGCGTTGCTGAACAAGTTCACTTTAGTAAAGTTGAAAACGATGAAAGTTACCAGTTTAACTATCGCTGGTTAGACATAAAAAGCATGCCGCAATCGCTTAGCTTTACGCTAGAAAAACAAACGCTTTTTAATAAATTCAGAGATTTTAAAGCCTTTAAGCCCCAAATGGCTCAACGCCACATCAGTAAAAGTGTAGTTAAACATTTACAAAAAGAACCCATTACAGACGTACGTGTTAGTTATAACAACCACACTAACAACATTGAACTCTCTAGCACTAAAGCAGATAAATTCGCTTCAACTAAAATGAAAATTAGTGAGTTAGAACAGAAATATACTGATAAATATTTAGACGCTAATAATTATCATCATTTCAAAAACCATCACAACGTTACTGCAATTAAGCCAAACCACGTAAAGTTTGCGAATTTATCTGTAGATGATTTAAAACCAATAAAGCCTCTTATATTAGATAAGGTGTCTATTAAAAATATTCGCAAGGCGACAGACTATATACTTGGTTTTATACAGAGCATTCCTTATTCTCGGTTAGAGTCGAGAGCGAACTCTGCAGGTGCGGGTTTCAATCCTCCGCTAAAATTGTTGTGGGAAAATCAAGGAGATTGCGACAGTAAAGTTACGTTAACTGCATCAATACTACGTTCGTTAATGCCGCGCATAAACATAGCACTCGTATTTATAGACAATCATGCCCTTATTGGTATTGAAGTCGTGCCGAAAGGCGATGAAGTAACAATTACACTCGACGGCGTAACCTATTTGCTGGGCGAGCCTACGGGCCCTGCAAAATTGCCTTTAGGAACCCTTGACGATGCGTCTAAATTAGCTGTTTTACAAGGGCAATATATCGCGGAAAAACTGCCTTAATAATGATTTTTATTCGTTTAAAAGCGATTGAATACTGCTAAGTAGCACTTCATACTTAACTGGTTTTGCCATATGTTGGTTCATACCAGCTTCAATTGAACTTTCTTTGTCTTCTTTTCTAGCATGTGCAGTCATTGCGATAATAGGTAAATCGGCAAATTTTTCTTGCTCTCGAATACGTTTAGTTGCCGTTAACCCGTCCATTACTGGCATTTGAATATCCATTAGAACGATATCAACATCGCATTTATCAAGCATATCAAGTGCGAGTTGACCATTCTCAACAATAACAACATCGGCTTTCATACTTTCTAATAACTCTTTTGCGACAAGCTGATTAACTAAGTTATCTTCAACCAATAGCACAGTCGTACCGGCAAGATTTTCAGCTTCTTCTGGCTTCGTTTCTTCTTTTTGCTGATTAATTCGGTATATCGACTTATTGATATAACAAAGCATTTGTCGGTAAAGAGGATGCTCTTGCAAAATATAAGGTACTGTTAATTGTTGAAGCAGATCTGGCTCTTGGGCGTTCATTCCGTAAGCTCTAGGCTGACAAATACAGATAAGCTCGATAAATGGTTGTAGCGGTGTATCAAGTAAATCGGATAAATTACCTTCAGAAATCAATAACACAACATCGGTAGATTTCGATATTGCTTCGACCTCAGATAAGTCGGTCACCTTTTGATACGACCAACCTAACCAGCTTACCGAATCAATAACCGATTGAGGAATATAAATACCGTAATTACATAAGATTAACGGCTTAGATTTAACTTCTAAATCGGTAGAGTTATGTTGAACACTAAACGGTAATTCAATGGTAAATTCACACCCTTGATTTAACTCACTTTTAAGTTGTATTTTACCACCAAGTAAATGAACAATTTCCTGACAAATTGATAGCCCTAATCCTGAGCCACCGTATTCACGAGTCATAGAATCATCAGCTTGTTTAAAAGCTTCAAATAAATTAGCTTGCTTGTTTTTAGCGATACCAATACCCGTATCACTAATTTTTATACATACGTTTACGTTATTCTCGTCTCTAGAAATAACGTAAATAACCAGTTTAATTTCACCTTCGTGCGTAAACTTAACCGCATTGTGAAGCAAGTTCGTTAATACTTGAATCAAACGCATTTCATCGGTTTCTACAAACGGAGGAACGTCTGCAGCAATATCTACTTCTACAATCAGCTTTTTGCTATTAGCTAGGCCAATATTGAGCTTGATGGCTTTGTCGACGATAGAGTCAATACGCGTTAACTCTTTAAGAATAGTCATTTCACCCGACTCAATTTTTGCGAGATCGAGTAATTGATCCACCAAATACAATAATGACTTAGATGCGCCATGCGCATTATCAATGTGCTGCCTTTGGTTATTTGACAACGACGAACGGCTTAACAAGGTTATCATGCCTTGAATCGCATTGATCGGGGTGCGAATTTCATGACTCATGTTTGCTAAAAATTGACTCTTAGCGTTATTCGCAAACTCAGCTTGGTTTTTAGTTTTTTCTAATACGGCTTGAGTTTCATATTGCACGGTTACATCACGAATAATATCGATTGTGCCTACTTCAATACCTGTATCGCTATATATGTTTGTGCAATACACATCGTAGGTATGATTATTAGTTTTAACCACACGCTGCAAACCTTCCTGCGTATTATCAGACATACTTAGCTCGGTGAGAGATTCACCAAGTTCGTTTATCATGATTTCGTTAGATTTACGGCCAAGAACTTCCCTTTCATCTTTTTGAATAAAGTGTCCAAACGCTTTGTTGAAACCAACTATTCGTCCTTCAGTATCATTAAAAAGAATATATTCTGGAATAGCGTTCATTACTGAGCGAAGCAATGCGTAATCACGTTTATGTTGAACGATTTTTTCTTGTAGTGCTTTGGTCTTCTCGTTTACTCGCGTATCTAGTAAAGTGTTATGTTCAGTTAACCGTTGCAATAAGCTTCGGTTTTGACCAAATATATTTTCAACCACCTGAAACCAGTGCAACCAGTCATTTGTTGGTTTGATTTTACCTGGATCACCTTGCGCACAATATTCAATGTGGCTAATAAAACGTTGTGTTGGCTTAATAAAAGTACGATGCGTTAACCAGTAAACAAATACCAAAAAGAAAAACAAACCAATAAACAAGATGAGAAAACCAAAAACAAAATGAAACAGTAATGGCGAGCAAAACTCTTTGTACGATTGATATTTTATGACAGTCCAACCATTTACTGGCAAGGTTTGTTTTTGCACAAGCCAATCACCAATAACTTCCATAGTAGCAAGTTCGTCTACCGATCTGTTTGATAGTTCAGCCGGCGCAACATCTTCCCACTTCTGAGTGGTATTGATACTTTCATTGTTAGGTAGGTGGTGTATTAATACGTCTTGATTTTCATTCAATAACACAATTCCGCTACTGGCATCCATCAATCGCTCAAAATGCCTTTGCAATTTAGACAAGCTAATATCTACATACAAAATACCTGCAACGTCGCCTTTATTTAACACGCCTAAACCCAACGAGCTGTTTAAACCAACACCTGAAGAATCAACATAAGGAGCTGACCAAATAACGCTATGTTTCCGCGGATTATTAATAATGCTTGAAGCATGGTCGCTATTGATAAGTATCGGGCTGAACTGCCAGCTATTGCGGTTGATCGAAGGGTAAATACTAACGAATTGTTGGCGTGAAGCGTAATAGTACCAAACAGCGGCATCGTTTGCTTTTTTAGCGGTAACGAAAGAAGGCGTAAGCATATTAGCCATTGCTATTTCAGCCTTCACTGCGCTACTCATTGTTTTAACATTACCAATACCTGTAATGTTATTTCGTACGTATTCTTTGTGTTCTATAACTTCATAATTTCTTCGCTCAACGTAAAATAAGTTTTCGTCTTGCGTTAGTTTAGGTGTTTTAGTGGGGAGTTCACTTGGGTACTTAAGGTAGTAATTAGCGAATTTTTGGATACTTAATAATGCGTCTACATTGGCAGAAAGAGCACTGTCAAGCTGTTGGTTTTGTTGCGATAAAGACTCTATTTCATCTTTTTTATATTCCGCTAATTCGGCGTAATAACGATAAGTTGCAACAGTTAAAGCAGCAAAAACAATTAAGATAAAAACCACAATAATAGATGTGTTATATCTACTAAAAACCTTGTTTTTTTTCCCTACTTCGAACACCCACAGCTCTCCATTTAGAGTATGTTTCTTGTTATCAATTTTACTTTAAATACAGTATACCACTACATTTATCGACAAGCTGATTTTGTTTATAACAAAAATACATTCTCTAAAACTAATTCACTAAAGACAATAACTCATATTGAAATTTCTCAGTAAAACACTTCTCCTTAAAACAAATCACCACTTAAGAGCAACAACAAAACAACTCGCACCAAAAAAGAGCAAACAACAAACCATAAAGCACAAAAAAGGTGCGCAACTTTTTCTCTATTGGTGAAACAAAAACATAAACACATGTTTTAATTAAAATTAAATAAATGGCTTATTTTGTGCAATAACGTTTTTCTAAATTTTAAAAATACATATTCTAATAATTATAAAAGTTTCAGGAAATTGATATGCACAAGTTACTTACTTTTTTGTTTTTATGTTGCCCCACATTAGCATTTGCAAGTGATGGCGAACTAAACGGAGCAAACACCGCGTGGATTTTAGCGTCAACTGCTTTAGTTTTATTTATGACCTTACCAGGCCTAGCTTTATTTTATGGTGGGTTAGTACGTAAAAAGAACGTTTTGTCGATACTCATGCAATGTTTCGCAATTGCATCTTTATCTTCAATACTATGGCTACTCGTTGGTTACAGCTTAGCATTTGGAGAAGGTAATGCCTTTATTGGAGACTTTAGTAAAGTGTTCATGATGGGCGTGACTAAAGAAAGTTTATCTGGCGATATTCCAGAAAGCCTCTTTATGATGTTTCAAATGACATTCGCCGTAATTACGCCAGCGCTTATTATTGGTGGCTTTGCTGAGCGCATGAAGTTTTCAGCCGTTTTATTATTTAGTGGCTTATGGCTACTTGCAGTTTACGCACCTATTACCCATTGGGTATGGGGCGGTGGCTGGTTAGGTCAAATGGGTGTTTATGACTTTGCTGGTGGTATTGTAGTTCATATTACAGCAGGTACAGCAGCACTTGTTGCAGCAATAGTCTTAGGGCCTCGTAAAGGTTTCCCTAAAACACCTATGCTTCCACACAACTTAACAATGACCGTTACTGGTGCAGGTATGTTATGGGTAGGCTGGTTTGGTTTTAATGGCGGTAGCGCATTAGCTGCAAATGGCGATGCTGCAATGGCTATACTTGTAACTCATATTTCAGCTGCGGCAGGTACCTTAACGTGGGCTGCAATTGAGTGGAAGAAGTTTGGTAAAGCAAGTGTATTAGGCGCAGTAACAGGTATGGTTGCTGGTTTAGGTACAATTACTCCTGCAGCCGGTTTTGTAGGACCAGGCGGCGCGCTAATTATTGGTATTTCTGCTGGTGCGATATGTTACTACGCTACCGTTTACATTAAGCAAAAGCTTCATATTGATGACTCGTTAGATGTATTCCCTGTGCATGGTGTAGGTGGTATTTTGGGTACATTTTTAGCAGGTATATTCTCAGCAACAACAATCGGTGTGTTTAGTGGATTTGGTTTTGCAGACGGCATTACTACTATGGTTGGGCAGATTGGCGTGCAACTAACAGGTATAGGTTCTTCGTTACTTTATACTGCTGTAGTTACTTATGTATTATTAAAAGTAGTTGGGTTAATGACTGGCGGCTTACGCGTAGATGAAGAAAAAGAAGTAACCGGCCTAGATTTAGTCGAACACGACGAAAAAGGTTACCATATTTAATCACATTATATTGTGTAAACAAAAAGGCTTAGTGAATTCACTAAGCCTTTTTTATGAGAATAAATAATTAATTTATTATCAATTATTTAACTTCGTAAACAGCAGTTGTACCACTTACTTCATTGCCAACAATCAGTAATGCATTGCCAGTAGGGCTTTGTTCCGCTGAAACAAATTTCATTCCCTCAGGCCCAACATCACCAGCTTCAATAGACTCGGTAGGATCTTTAGTAAAGTCTCGGTTAATTACATACTCGATAAACTGTACTCCGTAAGGGTCAGTAATGTCGTACATCATAATGCCGCCAACTCGCTCTAAACCAACAAATGCATATGTTCGCCCGTTAACTACACCTATTGTTAATGCTTCAGGTTCCGCACCTTTTGCCGATGAGCGATCATTCTTTTTGTCGTCTGATTCTTTATCATTTGATGCGTTAAAAAACTCCCCTACTCGGCCAGCAGTAATTTTTGCTACATCAGCACCTGAGTCGAAAACAAGTTCGCCACTATCAGTCCATATGCTAAATGAACGCGCACCGTAGCTTTTCAACTGTGTAACCGTTCCTGTTACTCGGTTTACTGCATCAACCGTCGTTATTTTTAATCGTCCAAGTGCTTCATCACTAATGTTCTCGGTAATTTCTGCACTAAAGTTATCCGCTAGTTCTGCGACACCTAATGGAATAGGAGCAACAAAGTCGCCATATGAGCCATCGGCCGTTAAGTCTTCAACTCTAAACTCTTCAACGTAAGAAAAACATTCTTCGTTTTCTTTGTTTAGTAATCCTTTAGCTGCACACGTTGTAGGTGTATCACCGTCGAAACAAGCACCATGATTAGCATCCCAATTTAGTCCTTCAGCTTCACACGATACCTGCGTTTCAAATTCATCGTCTAACTCACCTGAAATATACTCTCTTGCATCACCTTCGTTCGCAGTAACAATATAGTTGATACCATTAACTGAGTAACTCGCAATAGTATCTGGTTGATATGTACCTACAACATTCTCCCATGTAGTCATGTTAATACGACCTTTACCATTATGGTGCACAGTACCTGACACTTCAGCATCTGCGTCTTTATCAGACAAGTCCGCCGCATTTTCAGCATTACTGTAATCTTTATGACCTAAGGCTAAAATGTCACTAATGTAGTTGCTAGACAAATCTACAACGGCAATCGCGTTGTTCTCTTGCAATGATACATAAGCCTTTGAACTATCAGCTGAAAACGCTACATATTCTGGTTCTAAATCTTGTGCTACCGTTGATGGAGTTCCACCAAATGCACCACCATACACTCTAACGCCCGATGGTAATTCAGATGCTCGACTGCTTCCAGAGTTAAAGTCTGTAAAACCAAGGACCGTTGCTGAAGGTTCAGGTGTTTCCTCTACAACCTTAATTACCGCAATAGAGCCCTCAGGATCCGTTAAATAATCGTTGCTTGGCTCACCTTCACACGCAACAACAACCTTAGTGCCATCAGGTGAGAATTGAACATTATCTGGCAGTGCACCTACATCAACTTTATGCATGAAGGTAGCTGCACCAGTTGTTTCATTTAACAGATAGAAACCCACAAAACCATTCGATTGTTTATTGTCGTGCTCTACCGCTACAGCCAACAAGTTACCATGTATTGCAACACTGTTAATACCGCCCGACTCAGAAATATCTGCAGCAACATCAATTGCAAAATCTTTTGTTAAATTATTTGCCGTTAATGGCGCAGCAAGTGCTTCGCTTCCTGATACGCCTGTTAAAACATCAACTTGGCTAGATTGTGCATTTATCACATAAATGCGTTCGCTTGATTGGTGAAAGGCAACAATTTCTGCTGCGCTTTCGTCAAGCGCATGAGATTGATAGCGCGCAATCATATTCATTGACGGTTTAGTGATAGGCGTTTCAGCCGCTTTAAACTTATCAGCAATGTTTAATATTAACGCCTGAGTTGCACTGCCATTAATACCAAAATCATTATCGTTAATAAGCAATACGTGTTCGTCATCTAGTACGGCGATACCTTCAAGCTTTGTTGGTGCTGTCATGCCGTCAGGCATATCTGTCAACGTATTAAATACAATAGATTTTTTAACCGCTTTAGCTTGATGAGATGCTAGGTCAAATACTTGTTCAAGTGTTTTCTCTTCTTCTGATTCATTATTAGCAACCGTACCTGAAGAAATAGCTTGGTCTAAAATATTGTCGCCTGTTGATAAATTAATACGGTAGAACTTTGTTACACCGCTTATGCGTTCAAGCACAACCAACTCATCACCTCCCACAGCAACCATCTCAGAGATTTTCACATCACTTTGCTTCTTGCCTTGATCACCTGTTCCATTAAGCCCAGCAAATGATGATGCTTTATCGAGCGTATAAACATACTCTCCATCTACTGAGGTAATATCGCCGTCAGTTAACGACAATTTGAATAAGCGCACATGGCTAGAGCTTTTATATGCTGCGGCGTCAGGAAACGCTAATGGGCTTTGCATAATAAAATAAAGAGATGTTTCATCATCCGACAACGCAATAGATTCAATACCTCGATTTAGCTTACGATGCTTCAACGTATCTGGTAGTAAACCTTCAACAGGGTAACCTGCATCAGCTAAGTCTCCCGCGACACTTTGAGGAACAACGCGCTTAATAATAGTGCCGTCAGCACCAACATGAACAAGTGACGGACCATACTCATCTGTTAACCAGAATGAGCCGTCTTGAAGGCGTACAATGGCTTCGGTATCTAAACCAGCATTATCGTAATCGAGTAATTCACCATCAATACCAATAGATGTTTCTGAATCAGTAACGGTTAAATTATTGGTAACTCCAGAAATATTATTACCAGCAGTATTTTTAAGCGGTAGCTCTTCTAATACTTCATAACCGTAATCGCCAGCATCGCTTTTAGTCAGCTTAATTTTATATATTGTCGGTGTAAATTCAGGTTGAGGGAATACTTTGTCGCCGCCGTCTACACAAAAATCATCGATTCCAAACACATCTTGTGTATCTGAACATTTTATATTTGGGCCACGGTCTGTAACAGTATAAAACACATTACTTTCATCACCTTTGCGGTGATAGGCGCCAGAGCCAAACCCAACATCAAGCGCCAAAGGTGACGATGAAACATCACCTTTAGTAAATACTACTTCGCCAAGTGATTTACTTAGTGTTACTGAACCTTGCGTTAAGGTTAACGCTTCTTCTTGTGGTTGTTCAGGAGCATCAATTACGGCGAGGTCGTCATTGTCGTTGCACGCCGTTAATAACGCACTACATACTGCAATACTAATAAGTTTTTTGTACATTTTTGTAGATCCTATAAGAAATTACTTAAAGGATCTCACTGACAAATGACAAGCTTATGACCTACAGATTAAGGAATTTTTACAACCAGATGTCATAAATGTTTTTGAGACTTCGCTTTAGTGATCATGATGTCCACCTGCAATGTTTTCACCTTCAGTATTGTAAAACCCTTGTTCTTTATGCTCTACAAAGCCTAAGTTAATCATTTTAGTTAAAAATGGGTCTGACTCATTATCACCAATGTCGGCATAATCAGTTGTTTGATAAGTGTAACGTTGTGTAAAAAACGCATGAACGGCATTATCAGACGCGTCAATATTCTGTAAATTCCAGATTTTATTTTTACCGTTATGTGACACGTGAAGTCTTTTAACCAGCTTTAACTTGGGATACCAGCTCAATCTAACGGTTACGTCGCCTTTGGTTAAGTTATACTCTTGCTGTTTGTAACATCCGCTTCCCATTTCAGTAACGAGTGTCATTTCTTTAATTTGTTCACTGGTAATGAGCTGAGATTGTTTTTCCCAATTAACTGTTCGCTTTAATTCGGTTGGTTGATATTCAATGGCTCTTTTAGGTTGATCGAAATAACGGTTCATCGCTATTTTTTCATTACGGTACTGTAACCAAACATCGGTGATGTTTTTTTCTGGGTATACATGAGCCACTTGATTTTTATATCTCACTAACTGCATTTCGGTAGACACGTTATTATTATCTATCTGGTAATTAGCAATAAGCTGTTGTTGATTAATATCGCATTGGTTAGCAAATACATTGCTGGTTAATAGTGCTAATAAGCTAGCAGGTAATAAATTTTTCATGTGTTGTCTCAATATACTGTTTTTACTACAGCAATCTTAATAGAGTTATTTAACAACTATATGACAAGCTTAAATATCTCAAACCTAAATGTGCTTTATCAAATAGCTTAACTACCAATAAAAAGGCTGGGAAATTACCCAGCCGTTTTCAAAGATAGTGACAGATATGGTGAAAACTTAGTCTAACGTTTCATCAGCTAACGTAACTAAATCGGCAGCATAATCCATTACGTGGAATATCAAACTTTGTTCGTTTGTACCCGTAATAAGATGAGCACCAGGTCCCATAGCATATACACCAACGTCTTCACCTGCGTGTGTTTCAGATCCTCTTGGCACTAATGCCTCTTGGTGAAACCCGGGAGAAGTAGTATCTACACTAGTTAAGTCGTGACGCCCTGCTGCAGTGTCTAAACTATAAGTTGCATCAGCGTTAGTTTCCGTCATCAGGTTTCTATAACCTTTGCCGTTTGTGTAACCAACTGTAGTGTATGGCATGTTATCTTTCGCTAAAGAAGGCTCTGTTTTACCAACAGAAACGACCTTACCTAAAATTGGATTACCACGTTTAGGGTAACCCGCAATAGTAAACACATGGCTATGATCAGCAGTTACAATAATAAGCGTTTCTTCAGGGTCAGTATTTTTAACCGCCTCTTCAATCGCTTTGGCAAATTCAATGGTGTCGGTTAATGCATTATATGCGCTACCCGCATGATGACCGTGATCTATACGACCTGATTCAACTGTTAAGAAAAAGCCTTTGTCGTTATTGTCTAAAATATCAATCGCTTTTGATGTCATTTCAGATAACGATGGCTCGCCAGCTACATCATTCACTCGATCAGCTTCATATTGCATATGAGATTCGTTAAACAAACCGAATACACGCTGCGTTGTATCGGCATTAATCGCCGCAAAGCCTGCGCTGTCAAAAACATAGTTACCCGCAGGATAACTGGCTTGCCATTCAGCTGTTAAATCTCGCCCATCGGTTCGGTCACCTTCAACAGTGCTTGATGCATCGGCACTGTTAAACGCGGCATCGTTTGGTAAAAAGTGACGACGACCGCCACCTAAAACAACTTCAATTCCGTCAACGTCAAGCCCTGTAAACTTAGCTTCTAAATTCGTTTCAAAATTAACTAATTGTGAAGCAATATCTTCACAACCTGCTGCAGTGTCAGCGGCATCCATGTCTGACACATCTTCCCAGTTTCTATTAGGTGATTTAGCGTAAGTCGCTGCTGGAGTAGCATGGGTGATACGTGCGGTAGAAATTACACCTGTCGATTTGCCTGCTATTTCAGCTAGCTCAAGCGCGGTAACTAATTCGTTACCTGAAACGGTTGTACAATCGTCATACGTAGCAGCCTCAGTAACCCCAATCACACCTTTGTCGGTTTTTACACCAGAGACCATTGCGGTCATCGTGCCTGCTGAGTCAGGTGTTTGCGCATCAACATTGTAAGTTTTTGCAAATCCTGTAAACGGAAATTTATCAAAACTCAGTTCATGTTCTTCACCCATTTTCCCCATTTGTTGACCTGCTAATATACGTGCAGCGGTAACGGTTGAAACGCCCATACCATCGCCAACAAATAAAATAACGTTTTTCGCCTGACCACGAATATTTTCAATCGCTTTAGCCTGAGTTTTAGCGGCTTCAACACTGTCTACGCCTGAGGTAAACCAAGGGCTTGATACCGTTTTAACGATAGCTTCTCCTGTTGCATCAGTAACAGCGGCCTTACAAACATACTCAGTTGCGTCAGCTTCTCCCTCGTCTAACATCGAGTTACTGTTGCTGTCTAAGCCTGATTGAATTTGTATACCACCGTTTGCACAATTAATATCACCTACAGGTAATTCAGTTTGCTTAACTAAACTGTTAAGCCCGTTAGTACCATTGGCACCGTTTTTTCCGTCATCACCGTTACATCCAGCTAACGCCACAAGTACAGATAATGATAAGTATTTTAATGGTTTCATGGTGATGACCTACTTGTTAGGAATTAAGTTAAGAGATTGGTTAATTAGATGAAAAACAACGCTTTGCTCAATAGTACCTTGCGCTAAATGAGCGCCTGGGCCTGTAGCATGTAATGAAATATCTTCACCTGCGTGTGTTTCTGATCCTAATGGAACAAGTGCTTCCTGATGAAACCCTGATGATGTAGTGTCTATTGTTGTTAAGTCATGACGGCCTGCTGAATGCTCTTCACTGTATGTCGCATCGGCATTCGTTTCATTGCCTAAGTTTCTAAATCCTAACCCATTAGTGTAACCAAGCGTTGTATATGGCATGCCATCTTCAGCCATTGCAGGTTCTGTTTTACCCACTTCAACCACTTTTCCTAAAATTGGATTACCACGTTTTGGGTAACCCGCGATTGTAAACACATGACTGTGATCAGCGGTAACTAATATAAGTGTTTCTTCTGGATCTGTTGCATCAATAGCTGCCTGAACTGCTTTCGAAAACTCAATCGTGTCAGTTAACGCATTGTATGCACTACCTGCGTGATGCCCGTGGTCAATACGACCAGACTCAACAACCAACATGTAGCCTTTGTCGTTGTTGTCTAATATATCAATCGCTTTAGCAGTTAACTCTGTTAACGATGGCTCACCAGCTATATCATTAGCGCGATCCGCTTCATATTGCATGTGAGATTCGTTAAACAACCCTAAAACCTTTTCTGTTTTAGTTGGGTCGATAGCGTCAAAGCCCGCTTTATCAAACACATACATACCATTTGGGTACGACGTTTTCCACTCTGCTGTTAAATCACGATTATCCGTGCGGTCACCTTCTATTTCACTTGCAGCATCAGCACTATTAAACGCGATATCTTTTGGTAAAAAATGACGTCGACCGCCACCCATAACTACATCTAATCCATCGACGTTAGTTCCAGGGAAACGCATTTCTACATTCTTCTCAAAGTTAACAAGTTGAGACGCAATATCTTCACAGCCGGCTGTTATTGCAGCTTCTGGCATGTCTGAAATATCTTCCCAGTTTCTGTCTGCTGATTTTGCGTATGTTGCCGCAGGAGTAGCGTGCGTGATTCGAGCTGTAGAAATAACACCTGTTGATAAACCTTTAATTTCAGCTATCTCTATCGCAGTAACCAGTTCGTTACCTTTAGTCGAGTCGCAATCACCACGTTCTACGTTTTCATCAATACCAATAACACCAACGTCGGTTTTAACACCTGAGATTATTGCCGTCATCGTACCTGCCGAATCAGGCGTTTGCGCATCAACATTATAAGTTTTTACTTGTGCAGAATAAGGAAATTTCTCAAAGCTCAAGTAACCTTCTTCACCTGATTCGCCTTTCATTTGCCCATCAAGTATTCGAGCGGCAGTGAGCGTTGATATACCCATACCGTCTCCAACGAATAAAATAACGTTTTTGGCTTTATCACGCGTGGTTAATTGTGTTTTATTTATTACGGTTTGTTTAGCTTCGGTATACCAAATATTGTTTGTTTGCACGGCTGGCAAAACGTCTGCAGTTGCAGCCGACGACAACAAAAATGATGTTAAAGCTGAAAGTGAAACCCAACGAGAGTTCATCGCTTATTCCTTTTATAAAGATTATTGTTAACTTTTTAGTCAGGAAAAATCATAAAGATTAAATGTGACAAATACGTAAACAGAACATGAACCTGACGTAACACTTTAATGAAGGTTAAATGACCGAATCATGACAACCAAACCGTCACACCACTCCAGTAAAGATGTAAAAATCTAAGGTAGATAAGATAAATTCGTTAATTTTCTTGTAATTTTACGAAAGTTTTCGCCTAATAAGACCAGATATACGAATTGGAAAAAGCTACACGTGCATAACACATCAAGAACCGCTGCTGACGACTTGGTAAGCATACAAAAAGAAAGCTTCGGTAAGCTATCAACTGGCGAGCAGGCAGATTTATTTACGCTAAAAACAACTCATGGGCTTAGTGTAAAAATAACTAACTATGGCGGTATTATTACTGCTATTCATATGCCCGATAGCAAAGGGAATATTTGTGATGTGGTGTTAGGTTACGACAATATTAAAAGTTACGAAGAAGATACCTATTACTTAGGTGCGATTGTCGGTCGATATGCCGGCAGAATAAAAGATGGTATTGCCCAAATAAACAATAAAGAAATTCAGCTTACGCTCAATGCTGATGATAGCCAACTGCACGGTGGGAGCAACGGGTTAAACAAGCAGTTGTGGCAAGCATCTACAAAGCAATATTCAAATAAAGCGACGCTAACCTTATTACACGTTTGTCCTGATGGCTATAACGGATTCCCTGGTAACGTAACCTTTATTGTAAAGTATACCCTAAACAACAAAAATCAATTAACTGTTGAATACCATGCTGATACAGATAAACCTACCATCGTAAACTTAACTCAACATAGTTATTTTAACCTAGCCGGACATAACACTGGCAGTATTTTAGGCCATCAAGTACAACTCAATGCAAGTCAGTTTTTACCGATGACAAAACAGGCTTACCCAACTGGCGAAATAACGGATGTTGCCTGTACTCCGCACGATTTTACAACGCTCTGTTCACTAGAAAAGAACTTAGATAGTGAAAATGAGCAAATAAAAATCGGAAAAGGGTACGACAACTACTGGTTATTAAATCAAGATAAAGATGAAGGTCCTGAAAATGAGTCTGCTGATAACATCCCTTTTATCGCTCAAGTAGTTGAACCAAACTCAGGAAGAAGACTCAGCGTTTTTTCAGATCAACCCAGTGTAATCCTTTACACAGGTAATTACTTAGACAGTAGTCATATAGGAAAAAACAATACCGCATACCAATATCAACATGGTTTATGCATAGAACCACAACGAGCGTTTGATCAATCATTAGGTTCTAAAGCATATCAGCCATTTCAGTCTACAACCTTACTTCCTAATGCCCCGTTTTATAGTAAAAACATATACGCGTTTGATTGTGTTTAACGAAATGAGCCCATTAAAAAAGGTAGCTAATTGCTACCTTTTTTAATATTTATCGAATAGAGCGAGAGTCTAGCGACCGCCACCAAACATACCGCCGCCCATTCCACCTGGAGGCATCATACCTTTCATGCTACGCATCATTTTTTGCATACCACCTTTGCCAGACATTTTTTTCATCATTTTTTGCATTTGGGTAAACTGTTTCAATAACTTATTCACATCTTGAATTTGTGTACCAGAACCCGCAGCAATACGTTTTTTACGTGAACCTTTAATAATTTCAGGACGTTGACGTTCAGCAGGAGTCATTGAGTTAATCATCGCTTCCATACGAATAGTGACTTTATCGTCCATTTGACCTTTAATTTGCTCAGACATGTTACCCATACCTGGTAACTTGTCCATAAGCCCCATCATGCCGCCCATGTTTTGCATTTGTTTAAGCTGTTCACGAAAGTCTTCTAAATCGAATCCTTTACCTGATTTAACTTTTTGAGCAAGCTGAGCAGCTTTCTTTTTATCAACTTTTTGTTCAACTTCTTCAATCAGTGATAAAACATCACCCATACCTAAAATTCGAGAAGCGATACGATCTGGGTGGAACGGTTCTAAAGCGTCAATTTTCTCACCAACACCCATAAACTTAATTGGTTTACCGGTAATATGGCGGATAGAAAGTGCTGCACCACCACGCGCATCACCATCAGTTTTCGTTAAAATTACACCTGTTAGCGGTAATGCATCGTCAAACGCTTTGGCAGTATTCGCGGCATCTTGACCTGTCATAGCATCAACCGTAAATAACGTTTCTACTGGGTTGATAGCAGCATGAAGCTCTTGAATTTCGGTCATCATGCTTTCATCAACATGTAAACGACCCGCGGTATCAACAATCACCACATCAATAAAGTTTAATTTTGCGTGAGCAATTGCCGCGTTACCAATATCAATTGGTTTTTGAGAAATATCACTTGGGAAAAACTCAACACCTACTTCTCCAGCAAGTGTTTCTAGTTGTTTGATTGCTGCTGGACGATATACGTCAGCACTCACTACCAATACTTTTTTCTTTTCACGCTCAGAAAGAAACTTAGCTAATTTAGCAACTGAGGTTGTTTTACCCGCACCTTGTAAGCCAGCCATAAGAACAATAGCAGGTGGAACTGCTTTTAAATCAAGCCCTTCATTCACTTCACCCATTGCCAGTTCAAGTTCAGACTGTACAATTTTTACAAACACTTGACCTGGCGAAAGGCTTGTTGAAACATCTTGCCCTAACGCACGTTCTTTTACTTTTGCAATAAACTCTTTAATTACCGGAAGCGCAACGTCGGCCTCAAGTAATGCCATACGTACTTCACGCAACGTATCTTTAATATTATCGTCGGTTAAACGTCCTTTTCCGCGAATATTTTTAAGGGATTTAGTTAAGCGTTCGGAAAGATTTTCAAACATGAAGAGCTCTATAGTTAACGTATGATAGAAATTACGCCATATTATACCCGCAGATAAAATAAGCGAAAGTATAAATTAGCGCATGATACACTGGAGGTTGCTAAATTTGTTGATATCTATCAACCCTAATTTACTTTCAGTTTTTATTTAGCGTTAAACTGTGGCGAAGAAAAATCAATCTGATAGAATCGAATATTAACGCTAAAATAACGTGCGTTTTTTGAATGGATACCGTTATTTAGCCTTGTAGGATTAGGTGTTGGAGCACTTTGTGAGTTTACCGGACATATTTTCAATTACTGCCTCATGTAGTTATTTGTTAGCCACTTTAGCCATTGTCACAAGATTATTTCATCCTAAAGGTCCAAATTTAGTTTTAGTACTTTTATTGGGCTGCATCGGCATAGTTGCGCATACCATCGGCTCTAGCTATTACATTTTTGCAGATAACAATCTTAGCTTTAGCTTACCCAATGTTATTTCACTCGTAAGCTTACTGATTACGCTGTTAATTTCAGGTATCGCATTAAAATTCAAAGTAAATTTACTGCTTCCCGTGGTTTACGGATTTGCTGCGTTTTGGCAACTCGTAATATTTTTTGTTCCAACAGGAACAGAAACGCCACTTATTTCTGAAAATATCGGCGTGATAAGCCATGTAAGCTTGTCGCTAATTTCTTACTGTATTTTAATTATTGCAACTTTATACGCCTTTCAAGTTTCTTACATTAACTACAAACTAAAAAACAAAAACCTACTGGCGGTCAACCATTTACCTCCTTTAATGCAAGTTGAAGGGCAATTATTTACCATTTTAGCGATGGGTACTTTATGTTTAACCTTCAGTTTAGTGGTTGGCTTTATATTTTTAGATAACTTTTTTGCTGCTGCTAACGCACATAAGATGTTTTTTTCATTTACTGCGTTAATCACCTATAGCGTTATTCTTTGGGGACACTTTAAACAGGGTTGGCGAGGCCATAAAGTTCTTGTTTTAACGATTATCGCGTCATTTTTATTGACGTTAGCTTATTTTGGTAGCAGATTTGTTAAAGAGTTTGTATTAAAATAGCCAGATATATTCACAGCGATAGCTATAACGTAACTTTAAATAAATAACTATCGTATTTTATTAATTAACTCAGGTTCCTATTTTTGGATAATATTTCAACAGAGACACTCTTTATCGTTTTAGGTGTCTTAGTGTTAATGTCAGCATACTTCTCAAGTTCTGAAACCGGCATGATGTCTATCAATCGCTATCGATTACGACATCTAGAAAACCAAAAACACAAAGGCGCGAAACGCGTCAGTAAACTTCTTGCAAGACCAGACCGACTAATTGGCCTAATTTTAATAGGGAATAACCTTGTAAACATCGCGGCATCGTCAGTCGCAACTATCATAGGTATACGCCTATTTGGTGATGTAGTTGGTTTAGCCGTTGCTACCTTTTCTTTAACCTTTATTATCCTCATTTTCGCAGAGGTAACCCCAAAAACACTGGCGGCGCTATACCCTGAAAAAATAGCGTTCCCGAGTTCATTCATCCTAAATATATTGCTCAAGCTATTGTTTCCTTTCGTTATTTTTATTAACTGGATAACCAATGGTATTTTAAAAATGATTGGCATAAGTCACGAGCAACGAGAGCAACATAGTCTAAGCTCTGAAGAATTAAAAACCGTTGTGAATGAAGCTGGGGCATTACTTCCTGAGCGTGATCAAAGCATGTTGGTGAGTATTCTAGATCTTGAAAAGATCACAGTAGAAGACATTATGATACCGAGAAATGAACTTCACGGCATCGACATCAACGACGATTGGAAGCTCATTCAAAAGCAGTTAACACAATCAAATCATACTCGAGTATTACTATATAGAGACTCGATAGACGACGTGGTTGGATACTTTCATATGCGCGATGCATTAAAAATGTTGTCTAAAAATCAGTTTACTAAAGCAACATTAGTCAGAGCGGTACGCGAACTGTATTTTATTCCTGAAGGAACAACATTAAATGTACAACTACTAAAGTTCCAACATGCTAAAGAACGTTTAGGATTAGTTGTAGATGAATATGGCGACATTCAAGGCTTAGTTACATTAGAAGATATTTTAGAAGAAATTGTTGGCGACTTTACTACAACCATGACACCAACAACGAGTGATGAAGTTACGCTTCAGCCAGACGATAGCTATTTAGTCGATGGTAGCGCGACCATTCGAGATATTAACAAAGAAATGAACTGGTCGTTCCCTACTGACGGACCTAAAACACTCAATGGATTAATTGTAGAGTACTTAGAGGACATTCCTGAAGCTAACCTAAGTGTTCGTATTGCAGGTTACCCTGTAGAAATTATAGAAGTTAGCGACAACATGATTAAAACGGTGAGAGTACAACCTGAATACTTCTTCGAAGAAGAAGAGGAAGAAGATTAACCTATCACTCTTAACGAAAAGTATATTTAAAGGGTATATGTTTAACAAATGAAATCAGTGTGCTTATAAGTGCTGATATGTGCTTGAATCCACACTATTTCGTTTTAACATTCAATTTCATTACTTATTATCATCTATAAATTCTAAACTTTTGGTATCTATTTGGTATCTAGATTTTAATTAATGAAAACCATTCTCTACACTTTCAGGAGTGAGACCTCCACCAGCAAAAATAATGATTTTCGGAGTATCTGAATAATCAACTACTTCAACTTGGACTTCCCAGATTTCAATTTCTTCAACTCTCCATAAATATCGGCATACGCCTGCTCCATACTATTATATAGACTGAGAATAGAAAAGATAAATTACCCCACAACAATCCTACTTATTTATTCATAGGTCAATTAATAAGAGTAACTAAAATGAGTACAACAATTGAGTTTTTTAAACTTTACTCTCGCCGCTCAAGATCGCCTGATTATTGGAACGATAGAGCGAGAGTTGTTGTGACGCTTGATCCTGAAACGAAACAGGGAGTTTACCTTCACCTTGGCGACTTCGGAATAAATGGTATTGCGATTAGCAGTCAGTTACAAAAACACCTTCCTGAGTGATCTGCTTTAAAAAAGTACAAATATAATGTAGAAAGAGCAACTTTTTTCACAAGGCCTCGATAGGAAACTTCCCCTCCACTATAAGGCAAAAAAAATAGTTGGTTAAAATTAGCGACGAAGGAGCAAAAACCAACTGTTTTTTGTCCGTTTAATCAACTTGTTAAACGGCAACTTCACCCTCTCGAAGCGTTAATACTTCGTAGCCTGTTTTTGTAACTAAGATTGTATGTTCCCATTGAGCTGATAGCTTTTTATCTCTGGTAATAACCGTCCATCCATCTTTTTTAGTTTTAATTTTAGGTCCACCTTGGTTGATCATGGGCTCTATAGTAAAAATCATACCTGCTTCGAGCACCAATCCTGAATTGGGTTTTCCATAATGCAGTACTTGTGGTTCTTCATGCATTTCTTTACCTATACCGTGCCCACAATATTCACGAACCACACTGTAACCTGAAGATTCTGCATGTTTTTGAATAGCATGACCTACATCACCTAGTGTAGCTTTCTCTTTTACTACTTTAATTCCTTTCCACATGGCTTCATAAGTTGTTTTAACTAAACGTTTAGCTTCAGGACTTGCAGTATTGAGCACATACATTTTACTCGAGTCGCTAATAAATCCATTTTTTTCTAAGGTAATATCTATATTAACAATATCCTTTGTTTTTAAACGGTAGGTTTTACTAGGAACACCATGACACACCACTTCGTTAACGGATGAATTAAGAGAAAATTGATATCCGTATTGCCCTTTACTTGCTGGTCGAGCATTTAAAACATTAACAATATAGTTTTCAACTTTAGCATCTATTTCCATTGTTGTTATTCCGTCAGTTATAAACGAATCTAACATCTTAAACACTTGTGCTAAAAGTCTTCCAGACTCCCTCATGAAATTTATTTCAGTTTCAGTTTTGATCATTGATTTATTCATTAATCGCTCCTGAAATAGTCACAACTTCCTTGAGTAGTTGTTTTTTAATAATCTCATGAAAAGTAAGCGTTGGATTTAATTCTGCAAGCATTCCGATTTTTACCCAAAATTCCGCTTGTGAATTGATAGATCGAGACATGACACTACAAGATTTTCTAATTTCATCATGTAGTTCATCTGAAATTTTTACTATACCCATTGTATGCTCCATATATGCTTTATATATGGAGCATATAACAAGGTGTGCAAAGGTGTCAATTTATGCCGTTTAACACCTAATGAACAGGCAAAAAATGGTTGGCTAAAATAAGTGAACGTAGTGAACAAAAAGCCAACTGTTTTTTGTCCTTGTTTAATTTCTTGTTATGTTGCTCATATGCAGGCTATTTCAAGGCTTCTAAGATACTTTCAACATGAGCATCAGTCGTATCAATAATATGAATTCCGGGAGCATCGCCATTTTGTAATATTAAAGAAAGTTCGGTTCCCCCAAGAATTAGACCTTGGATATCATGTTCTCTCTTCATTTTTGAAGCGATTGCTAATAATTCAAACTTTGTATCATCTTGAATATTCCCTTTAACAAGCTCCTCTATGTATTTTTCGTGAATAAAATTCTGATCTATATCGTTAGGGATAAAAACTTGAATATTATGTTGTGAAAAAACTTGATCATAAAACCCTCCGTTCATAGTAAATTTGGTTCCAAACAAAGCAACACGTTGCAAGCCTATTTCTTTGACCTTGTCACAAGTAGCCTCTACTATGCTTATTAATGGTAATGGTGAAGATTTACGAACTCTATCGAATATTATATGAGGTGTATTTGAAGCTAGTAGCCCAAAGTCAGCACCAGCTGCTGCAAGCTTTCCAAATTCAACAACTAAATTATCAGCAATTTCGTCAAATCTATCCGCCCCTAATAATTTCAGCATTTCACTCATATTAATACTATTTATAATTATTTTGGGGAAATTACCATTAACGTCATATTCACGATATGCAGCGATAATTTTACGATAGTAGTCAATCGTAGATTCAGGCCCTATACCTCCAATAATTCCAATGGTTTTCATGATTATCTCCTAGCTGTAAATTAAAGCCTTAACTGTGAAAGCAACATAACGCCTCACTAAGAGGCAAATAATAGTTGGTTAAAATAAGCGACGAAGGAGCAAAAGCCAACTGTTATTTGTCCTGCTTGAGTGACTTGTTATACGTATTTACACATTACTTTTCTTAGGTGTCATTGATAACGAATATTTAATACCATTAAAAGACCAAGTTAAATCGGAGCTATTATTCCATTCTGTATTTAGTGTTGCGTTACCAATAAACAATTCAGAATCATTGGAGTCATAATCATATAACTTAATACTTAGCTGCGGACTCCCATCAATTTCTTTAATTACAAAAGAAACTTTAAACGTTTTATTTTTGTCGTAAACGACCTCCTCATTAAGGTTATAAGAAATTGTCGTTTTAGCTCTATTCGTTTGGCTTTTTTGATTTTCAAAAGTAGCGACTTTTGACAATTGAAATGATAGTAACCCTTCAACTTCGCTCGCGGTGACATGTGAGCTAATGAATAGAAGTAATACAATTAGTTCTTTCATTGAAACGTCCTTATTTATAAAAATTAAATATTAAATATTAAATATTAAATTAACAGAGATTAGGTCGACGGCCAAATTAGAGATACGTATAACGCCCAAATAACGAGCTAAAATTGTTGGCCTAAAACAGCGAGGCATGAGCAGAGGCCAACTGTATTTTGTCCTTGTTAAACAGCTTGTTATATTTCAACTACTGCAAATTGTTCTGCGCAACTAATTCAGGACACTTTTCTTAAGGAACTTTGTTCATACTCCACTGGCGATAGATCACCATTAGCTGTATGAAGCCGTTCTAAGTTGTAATAGCGTATATATGCCGTTACATCATTTTTCATATGCTCACGAGTCGGTTGTGGTACTTTTAACAACCAATCATGTTTTAAGCTGCCGAAGAATCTTTCTACAACAGCATTACCCCAACATGTGCCCTTTTTTTTTCTGAAACTAAATATCTCCGCCTGTGGGTTAAGTTGTTATTTTTTGTATAACTTTTTAAGGTTGATTTTTATAAAAATATTTCAATAACATTGGGTTAACAAAATACACAATTTGTGGATATTTTTAACGATTTAACTAAGTTGTTATTTTAAAAGGGATTTAAAAATATTTGTGAGTAATATTTATAAAAAACAAAGTTACTAACAGAGTTATGCACAGCCTTATTTTTTAACACTTAATTTTCCACATTTTCTGTGGATAACAAAAGCAAGCCTTAGTGAATAGCGCCTTCAACTTTTGCAAATAGTTTTTGCAAAAAAAATGAAGTTTTTTTACGGTTTAATGATTTTTAGATGTTAAATAGGTTTACTGACATTTCAGTTATTTAACGAATAAATTGGCAAGAAATATGCGTGTAATTTTCAGAATAAAACCACTGTTTTTCCACTCAGTGTTTAGATGAAAAACTCTACAAAACTTTAAATAATCGTACATCAAAGCTAACCAGAGTTTATTTACATACTACTGCACTAGTTTTTATGAGGAGTTTTATAAGTCGCAAAGTATAGTCAGAGAAAGTTTTACTTAGAAAATAGTTTAGACCACCAACTTTGCTTAATCGACGATTCACACTTTTTTAATTGTTTACTGTAACGCTTGGCCCGTAAATCAACCTTATTAGAAACAGCAATTAACCACTTCTTCTTCAAGTAGGTATTACGCTTAAAACCACCCCACCCTTCGTGGTAATTCAAATATTGATTGCGGGCGTCCCATTTAGACACTTTATTTACTTTTTGTGTTTTATAGATATACCAACCCATAAAATCGATTGCATCTTCAAAGTCATCACGATCGGCACCCGTATTTCCTGTTTCACGCATATAATCTTTCCAAGTACCTGTTTTCGCTTGTGAGTATCCGTATGCACTACTTGCGCGCCCAATAGGTATAAACCCTAAAAAGTATTCCATAGGAGGCGTAGCGTCAGCTCTAAACGTGCTTTCTTGGTACATCATGCTCATTGGAACATGTATAGGCACCCCCCATTTTTTCTTTGCGTCTTTAGCTGCAAAGTACCAATCAGGGTTTTCATTGAAGATGTCACATATATTTTCTGGATTTTTAGGAGGAACAGATGAACACGAAGATAATAAAATCAAAAAGAAGGTAACAAGCACTAACGGATATTTTCTGTACAAAACAATACCTAACCACACAATACAGAGTTAATTGAACATGTAGATTAATGAAAGTTTTACCATGATGCACGACTTTATTTTTTAACGAATAAAAATAAAACTCAAAAAAGTTAAAATTTTTTGAACTTTTCCAACGTACCACGCTCTTACTATACGAGAGTTTTATTTCCCCTTAGATATTTCATGTTTTTAAGCGCATTTTTCATTTGAATCATGCGCTTTTTTTTACCCTAGAGAATTAAATATAAAAAAATGAAATTATTTATAAAAATAGTTTGAACTTTTTTTGTGCTATGTAATCATACTTATTGAAAGACTTGTATTTCCCACATAGTATTTCATGTTTTTACGCATTTACCCTTGGGTAAATGCGTTTTTTTATGCGGAAAATAAAATCAAAAACAACGTGAAAAAACGGTATATTGAGAAGAAAAAAAATAATAGAAAAGACATAAAACAAACTACATTGTTACTAGAAAGCCCTAAAGTTTTCTAATAACAATATAATAAAATACAGCTTATTTACTAAAGTAATCCGCTAGAAATTCGTCAAAAGACACTGAATCTGATTTTTCAATAGCCGACTGTTCAACATGTGATTTTTCAGCACTATCTACAAATACCTCTTCGCTATACGTTTGATAGGGTTGAGATAACAATGAATCTCGATACTGTTGCGCCATACCTAATGACACTTGAGTTAAACTTTTTTGTTGTTCAACGAGTAAATTTAATATTTTTGCCGAAGGTGTAAGCTTAGGATCATTAATTTTAGCTCGCTCAATAGACAACACTTCTTGATATTTACTTGTACCATTAGCCTTGTCTAACAAGCTAGCAATAGCTAATAGCTCATCAAATATTTCATTACCCCATGCTTTAACCGACTTATTGGTATCTTCGTCTGTTAATAACAGGCTTTCATCACGTCCACGTAAAACAACCTCATCCATATTCTTTTCATATACGTTTTGCTGCTCACAATTCAGTGTTCCGTGATCTTTCAACGCACAATAGGTTAAAAATATATCTAAGAAGTAAACTTGCTCGGTGCTTATGCCGGTGTCAACAAAAGGGTTTACATCTATAGCTCGTACCTCAATGTATTCTACTCCTCTGTCTTGAAGCGCTTCAGACGGCTTTTCACCTGACTTTGCAACACGTTTAGGTCGAATAGGCGCATACAGCTCATTTTCAATCTGTAAAACGTTGCTGTTTAACTGCTGATAAGCGCCGTTAACTTTTACACCTATTTTTGCAAATTCATCTGACGCTAGGTTAATCGCATTTTTTACGCCGTCTACATACCCTTCTAAATTGTTATAACAAATATGCAAAGATGACTGTTCATTATTCGTATAGCCTAAGTCACTCATACGCAAAGACGTTGCATGTTCAAGGTATAAATACCCTTTAGGGGATTTTTTAAAAGGCAACTGATGTGGTTTATTTTGTAAAAACGAACTACAAATACTCGGAGAACTCCCGTATAAATAAGGAATCAACCAACAGTAACGTTTGTAATTTCGTAACAACATGAAATAACGATCTGATATGAAATCACTTTGTTTTTGATTGTTATTTTCAGCAGATTGTAAAACATTCCAAAATTGTTCTGTAAATGAAAAATTAAAATGAATGCCCGAAATTACCTGCATCATACTACCGTAACGATTTTTTAATCCTTGACGATACACTGTTTTCATTGTGCCAATATTAGATGAACCATATTGAGCCAATGGAATTTTATCTGCGTCGTTTACAAAACAAGGCATACTCATAGGCCACAGCAATTCACCATCAATTTGACTTAGTGTGAATTTTTGAATGTCTTGTAAATGTGCAATCGCTTCTTCTGGAGATGAAGTAACTGGTGTTATAAATTCAAGTAAGGTTTCGGAATAATCCGTTGTTATATATGGATTCGTTAACGCTGAGCCTAAGTTGTAATAATGAGGCTTTTCAGACAAGCGACCTTCAGCTAAAACACGTAATGCTTCTCGCTCAATACCTCGCCCAAAACCAGTTAAAGAAGATAAATTAGCGCTTTCGCTAAAAACAGAAACATACTCATTTAAAGATAATGTCAAAATGATTCCTATGCGTTGCACGCAAGAGTTAATGAAACATATTTGAGGATAGATTTTTGATTTTCAATCCTGAAACAATGAATTAATCACATAACTTATTCCTTTATCAGATTAAGTTAGCAACCTATCAAGACCGCACATCATACCAACCTATTACAAAATAGTTAGCTTAAGTAAATATTTAATTACAATTTATTGATTTAGATTATAACCAAGATTGCATTTTGCGGGGCTTTCGGTAAAGTTCTCCACAATTAAATCAATAATAGTTCAAATATTTATGCTCGTATCAATGCAAGACAGTGCCCTAAGCCTACTTCCTCCACTTGTAGCCATAATCATAGCCGTGTGGAGAAAAAACGCATTATTTGCACTGTTTTCTGGATTGGTACTTTGTTATTTAATGATAAACCAAGCAAACCCAATCGCTGGTGTAATCGACAGCGGCATGGGAATTGTGAATGTTTTTTCGTCGTTAGGTAACACCTATATTGTAAGTTTTAGTTTGTTAATTGGGGCTTTAGTCGCGTTAATGAATCAGTCAGGTGCGGTAAATGGGTTTATTGAAAGTTTGGCAAAGCTGCGTTTAGTAAAAAACCAACGTCATGCTGCAATACTACCAACCGTTATAGGCACAAGTATTTTTACCGATACTAACCTCAGTATGTTTACAGCGGGCATGGCAAGCCAAAAATTGTTCGACAAACACGGCTTAAGCCGAGCAAAGCTCGCATACCTAATTGACTCTACTTGTGCGCCAATTAGTATTTTATTTTTAATCAATGGCTGGGGAGCTTATGTTTTAGGGCTTTTAGATGGCTACAGTTTTGACGATCCTGTAGGTATTCTCATTGGTACAATTGGCTATAATATTTACGCGATTATTGCGGTTGTTATGGCATATTACACAGCGTATACAGGAAAATTATTTGGCCCACTTAAATTTGCTAAATCAATAACTAACAATGAGCCTAACACTATAGAAAAAACAGCGCCTGCTTATATTGTTTGGTTTCCATTATTAACCTTATTACTACTTACCATAACGCTTTTATTTATTACTGGTAATGGTGACTTTCGAAAAGGTTCGGGGTCGTTTTCTGTATTTTGGTCTATCGTTACTGCCTTACTGTTACTCATTGTTTTGGTGTTGGGCAATAAATTGTTAACCACCAAACAAGTGCTAAGCACTTCTATAAATGGTATGAAAAAAATGTTTCCTGCCGTTGCTATACTCATTCTTTCGTTTGCCTTTGGTACCGCAATAAAAGCGCTGGGAACAGGAGTTTATGTTAGTCAGTTATTAAATGTAGAGTTACCACTTATTCTAATGGCGCCTATTCTCTTTATCGCTGCTGGTATTATGGCATTCGCTACGGGTACGTCATGGGGAACCTTTGCTATATTGGTGCCTATCGCAGTGCCTATCGCACAACAAAGTGGGCTACCTGTTGAGTTTCTCGTTGCTGCTGTTTTAGGTGGTGGAATATTTGGCGACCATGCATCTCCAATATCAGACACAACTGTAGTCGCCTCTATAGCCAGCGGATGCGACCACTTTGAACACGTTAAAACACAATTACCTTATGCATTGTTTGGTGCGTTTATCACGTTGGTAGTATACGTATTGATTGGACTAAACTTATCTTAATGAACAATTCAAACACATCATTTGTAATTGTTGATGAACAACCTGACTTTATTATTGTGGGTAAACCAGCTGGTGCTAATTTTCATGATGAAGGCGATTTAGGGCACGGATTCTTTAATCACGTTAAATCATCATTAGCATGTGAAAATCTTTTTCCTGTGCATCGTTTAGACAAAATGACGTCTGGGTTAGTAATATTTGCCAAATCTTTAAATGCAGCGCGTGAATTTCAAACCTTATTTGACACTCACACTATTCAAAAATACTACCTCGCACTAAGCGATAAAAAGCCCAAGAAAAAGCAAGGAATGATAAAAGGCGACATGATCAAAAGTCGTCGCAGTGCTTGGAAGCTTTTACGAACAACTAAAAAACCTGCCATTACGCAGTTTATGTCATACGGATTAGGTAACGGACTACGGTTGTTTATTGTTAAACCACACTCGGGTAAAACCCATCAAATTAGAGTCGCGTTAAACAGTGTTGGCGCACCAATTATTGGGGATGACATTTATTACCCTAACGCCAGCAATACTAAGTTTGATAGAGGGTATTTACATGCTTACGGTTTAGACTTTATGTACAAAGACAAGCGTTACCAATACTTACATAGTCCAACATCAGGCGAACACTTTCTAACGCAACCATTAAAAACATCACTCGCAGAGCAAGGTAACCCTTGGGAGATAAACTGGCCTAAAATATAGAAACCTCGCCAGTCTATAAATTACCTTTTTATGTCCAGCAAATGCTTTATGTTAAACAACCAATATTTGATTGAAAATACTCTAAAAACTTACGTGTTTTAAACGCAATACTTCTGCTCTGATATAACACAGTTAACTTTAATGCGACTGGATCTTTACTTAACTGAATGCGTTTCACATTCAATAGTTGTCCATTTGATTGACATAAATAGTCTGGCAATTTCGCAACACCAAGATGTTGTGAAGTAGCTTCCAATCGCATTTGTGGGCTTGAAAGCACCATTTTTTCTTTAACTGAAATCAGCTGAATTTTTCGTTTATCTCGAAATAACCATTGCGCATTAACGTTAGACGTAATGCAGTGTTCCTTCTCAAGATCTTCGGGTACTTGAAGGTGCTGAGTATCATAATCAACACCTGCGTAAATAGACTGCGGAAAACTTAATAGTTGCTTACCTACCCATGTAGTATTAGCTAAGTCATTCTCATGCAAAACAAAAATAAGGTCGTAATGATAATTCTCTTCAGGTAGCTCCGAAGAGTAATGACTACATTGAACAATAACATCGGGATATTGCTTCGCGTAGTTAGTAACAATAGTACTAATTACCTGATTAAAAAACTCTATTGGTAAGAGAATATTCAACGTACCTTTAGGGGTGGTATTTAATTCATGGAGATCATTTTCAACGTTACTTAAAGCCTCTAAATGCGGTTTACACGAGCGATAAAGCAACATACCACTTTCAGTCAGCTCCTGCTTTCTTGTTGTTCTCACCAGTA
Organism: Colwellia sp.; assembly: GCA_020630795.1. Classification (GTDB taxonomy): domain Bacteria; phylum Pseudomonadota; class Gammaproteobacteria; order Enterobacterales; family Alteromonadaceae; genus Pseudocolwellia. The sequence goes on along the minus strand of JAHDIK010000006.1, from coordinate 191,964 downwards.
ATTGATAACCCAACTCAGCCTCAAGATTAGCCAAACGTCGACTCAGTTTTGATTTTGGCACTCCCATTTTTTTTGACGCTTGAGTTAAAGATCCAGAATCAATAATCGTAGAAAACAAAATAAGGTCATCTAGGTTAAGCATTTTTCTTTTGTCTCATAAATAGAACAATAAATCCTATTAAACCTATCTATACAATAAAAAGCAAACCCGATACACTGCGCTCTCAAATAACCATATTTAAAAAGAGAAGTACAATGAGTAACGTAAGAGTAATCAACGCTGAAGATTTTGAACAAGAAGTTAACGCACACCAAGGTGCTGTTTTAGTAGACTTTTTCGCAGAATGGTGTGGTCCTTGTAAAATGATCGCTCCTCTTTTAGATCAGCTTTCTACTGAAAAAGATGACCTTAAAATTGTTAAAGTTGATGCTGATAACGCTCAAGAATTAATGACTAAGTTTGGTATCCGTGGTATCCCTACTTTACTTTTATTCAAAGATGGTGAGTTAGCAGCAACTAAAGTTGGCGCTTTATCATTAACTCAATTAAAAGAGTTTGTTGCTTAATTTAATCAATTAACCAACAGTATTATCAGGCGTTGAAAATTAACTCCTGACACAAAAAAAGGTAGTGAATTCACTACCTTTTTTAATATCAAAAATTTGCTCATTAACTTAGCGAATGTAAAAACACCATACCAATTGCCGCAGGGCAAACTACCTTGGTGTAAATAGGCCAAATTTTCCAGAAAATCCCCTCTTCTACAAGCTGATGCCCTTCTTTTAACTCTTGTAGTAAAGAGTTTCTCTGCCAAATCCATCCAACAAAAACACAACACAACATGGCTACAATCGGCTGTCCATACTTAGTGGAGATAGTAATAACTAAACCAAACAAGGTAGAGAAATTAGCCATAATTAAAACGCTTAGGAAGAAAATACCAATACCAATGTAAGTCGACGCTTTTTTACGTTCAACATTATGACGCTCAACTACATACGACACAGGGCCTTCAAGCATAGAGATAGATGAAGTAAGTGCAGCGATAGACATTAGCGCAAAAAAGCCAATAGCAATGAACGCGCCTACACTGCCCATACTTGTGAATAAGCTTGGCAATACAGTGAATACCAAAGTGTCTTCAGATAATAAGCTACCGTCAGCCGCAAAAATCTGTACGCCTTGCGCCTGCGCTACATACATTGCAGGAATAATCAGTAAGCCCGCTAAAAATGCGATAGACACATCAATAAGCGTAACCTGTGCTCCTAACGTCACCATATTTTCTTTCTTTGAAATATAAGAGCCATAAATCACCATAACACTTGTACCAAGTGATAATGAGAAAAACGCTTGTCCCAATGCACTTAATAGTAAACTTGGCTCTAATACTCGAGAAAAGTCTGGGTTTAAATAAGCATTTAACCCTTCACTTGCACCCTCTAAGGTCATTACATAGCCGATTAACAACACTAATAACGTTAGCATCATAGGCATTAAGCGCTTCGACCACTTTTCAATGCCCTCTTCTACACCACGAGAAATAATGAATATTGTCAACCCAACAAATAATGCAGTAAAAACAAGATTACGAACAAATGAGAAAGACACAAGCCAGTTTGCTGTGGCATCGCTGCCCACTAACTTAGCTATTGGCTCGATAGTATGAGCCATCATCCAACCAGCGACTATTCCGTAAAAACTTAAAATTAACGCTGCACAAATAATACCGCCAAAACCTACAACAAATGCAAAACGTTTTTGAAATACAGTGCGAGACATTTTCTGAAGAGAAGTAACCGCATTTGCTTGTCCAAATCTACCAATTAAAATCTCAGCCATAAAGGCAGGATATGCCAAACAAAATGCGAGTATTAAATACATGAATACAAACGCAGCACCACCATTGCTCGCCGTTTGTGTCGGGAATCCCCAGATATTTCCTAAGCCCACAGCAGAACCTGCTGCAGCCATTATAAAACCGAGTCGCGAGCTAAAGCCGCCTCTAGAACCTGCCATGAACGTTTATCTTTTTTATTAGTATCATATCGAAGTAATTTACTTAAAGTATCTTCAAAACAACAGTGTTAATTTAAAAATTCCGTTCAAATGACAAATTTCAGACAATTTTAATCGTAAAGATTTTCATACTAAACTAGGTTTACAGAATAAGTAAGATACTGATAGATATGGAGTAAGTTGCTTTAAAAAACGCGTTATGATCAAAGAAAAAAGCCTAAAGTTAATATTCAGGCAAATAAAATGCACAACGCAATTCGAGTTACGTTGTGCATAAAAATAAAGCAGTTAACTGTAAAGAAACCGCTAGTTAGCACGCAAAATTAAACGCACTTAATTCAGCGGTAAACGTTAAAACTAGTCTCTAAAGTTATTAAATTGAAAAGACTGCTCTAATTCAGCTTCTCTCACAAGTTTCATTACTGACTGCAGATCGTCTCGTTTTTTACCGGTAACACGTACTTGTTCGCCTTGAATAGCCGCTTGCACTTTCAACTTACTGTCTTTAATAAGCTTTACAACTTTCTTAGCAACCGGCTGTTCAATACCTTCTTGAAAAGTAACCGTTTGCGTGAAAGTTTTACCCGAATGCTCTACTTTAGATAAGGTTAACGCTTTGGCGTCAATACTACGCTTAGCCAATTGCCCTCTCAACATAGTAACAAGTTGTGTTAACTGAAAATCCGCTTCTGCTTTTAGCACTACCGTTGGTTTTTTCCATTCAACGCTTGCATTTGCACCTCTAAAATCAAAACGAGTGTCTAATTCTCTCGCGGTATTATCAGTTGCGTTACGTACTTCTTCCATGTCGATTTCTGACACGATATCCATTGATGGCATAATTAATCTCTTTTAAAAAATGTTTTCCAATAATCAAATAATACCAGCGTCACTCTTGATTACCAATAAGGTAATTATGCCAACTCAAAAAATTTATGCGTTATTTGCTCTAAGCCACTACTAATTGCGATGGAGTAACGCTATTGGCTCGTGCTATGATTTAGCATCTCTATTTCCACATATTTTTATTAACTTTATGAGAAACCTGCATCACCTTTTTTTCTTTCTTTTGATTGCATTCACATCTTCTATGATTTTTATCTCTGACGATGTGAGAGAGTTAGTTTTTCAGCTCACTAAAATTGACAGTATTGGGCACTTTATCGGATTTTTTTGTTTAACATGGGTACTAAGTAGTTTAGTTAAGCTTCCGTTATTAAACTTAGCGATAGCGTTGATTTTCTATTCCGCATTAACGGAAGTTGGTCAGCATTATTTAGGGTTTCGAAATGGTGAGTTTAGGGATTTTGTTGCCGATGCAGTAGGCATAATAGCATTCGTGTTAATAAAATGGGCAGTAGTCGTTTACGGTAGAAAGCAAACTATATGAACGACAGTGGGCTGTTGAATAAAACCAACATACTCATTGTTGGTGCAGGGGCAATAGGCTTACTTTGGTACAGTCACCTATACTTAAATACTCGTTCACATACCAATACTCATCTATTTCAATCGAGCTCTCGACGCAAAGTTCCTTCTGAAATTCATTTTACTAACTTGCAACAACAAACCAGCGTAATACCTACGCAAAGCTTCGAATTTAACGCTCAACACGAAAGTTTAAGCAAACCATGCTCTGCCACGTTTGATATTATTTTAATATGTGTAAAAAGCTACCAGCTTAACGATGCTATTAACGAAGTATTTACGCTTATAACGCCAAACACACTGATAATAACGTCGCACAATGGTTTAGGAGCTATGAATACTCAATATTCAAAAGCCTTAGCAAACCACAACATTTTGAACTTGCTAACCACACACGGGTGTTTAAAAACAGCTAACAATAAAATTACACATACGGGCGTAGGAGTTTCAGACTTAGGTGTTCAGCTGGGCAGTCCACCTCAAACCTTAATAAACCACACTACGTCGTTATTTAACCAAGCACTACCAACCTTAAGCTGGTGCAACACGTTATTAGAAAAACAATGGACCAAACTTGCAATTAACTGTGTGATTAACCCGTTAACTGCGTTGTTTAATGTTGAAAATGGTAAAATTACAGATATTACATTCAACAATACCATTGATTTATTACTATCAGAAATAGTAGAAGTATCAGCGGCTAGTGGTTTAGCACTTAATCAAGAAACCTTAAAAAACACAGTGATTGGTGTTGCGAAAAAAACGGCAAAAAATAGCTCTTCGATGCGATGTGATGTACTCGAAAATCGCATGACAGAAATTGAATACATAAATGGCTATATCCATCACCAAGGGCAAGCATTAGGTATTAACACGCAAAAAAATACCGAGCTGTATCAAGGCGTTTTAGCATTACACCCCAAGACCACTCGGTAATTAAATATACTTCACTTTACCAATTATTAATTAGTAGTTACATGTACGTACAACAAATTACGGGCGATAAACTTTTACGTTAGTAAATCCGTTATCAAGTAAATACAAGGCTTGAAGTTTACTCATAACTCCTTGGTCACAATACAATAAAAACTCTGTGTTTTTGTCTAAATCACCAAATTTCGAAGCAAGCTTATAAAATGGAATATGAATCACTTCAATATCATCAATTTCTAGCGGATTAGCTTCTTCTTCTTCAGGGCTTCGAATATCAATAACAACGTCTTTTTCATTGATTTCATCCACCATATCTACCGCTTTAATTTCAGCTTCGGCTTCTGTCGCTATATCACGAATATCGTACACTCGTGTTTCTTCAACAACTTTATCTAAAATACCTAAATCAAAATTGCCCTCTTCTTTCTCAATTTTAGATAAAACAGCTTTTACTGTCGGTTTATTTGAAATAACACCACAATACTCAGGGATAGTTTTAGAGAAGTCTTCAGTGCCTATTTCACGTGCTATATCGATAATATCTTGCTTATCGTACGCTGTTAGTGGACGTAAAATTAATGTGTCTGTTACGCGATCGATAACGTTGAGGTTAGTTAACGTTTGGCTGGACACTTGCCCTAATGCTTCACCGGTAACAAGCGCTTGAATTTTACCTTTTTCAGCAATTTTAGCGGCTGCTCGCATCATCATACGCTTGAGTACAACGCCCATTTGGCCATTTTCAACTTTCTCTAAAATTTCAGCGACAACAGGCTCAAAATCTACAGCAAAGAACTTAACGCGATGAGACGCACCAAACTTGTTCCATAAGTAATAACTAACTTGTTTAACGCCAATTTCGTGTGCAGAGCCACCTAAATTAAAGAAGCAGTAATGAGTACGTGCGCCCTTTTTGATCATTTGAAAGCTAGATACAGCAGAGTCGAAACCACCAGACATTAAAGATAAAACGTCTTCTTGAGTAGCGATAGGAAATCCACCTAACCCTTTATGGCGCTCGGTTATGATGAAAAGTTTGTCATTTTTAATTTCTAAATGAATCGTAACTTCTGGCTTGCTAAGTTTAACTTTTGCACTTTCTACACTTTGATTTAAACCACCACCTACATATTGCTCTACTTTAATAGAGTTAAAATCGTGATTACCAGAACGTTTTACACGTACGCAAAATGTTTTGTTTTCGATATTTTTAGCGTGAACTGCCAACGTTTTTTCAAAAATGCTATGCAGATCGGTAAAGTCAGTTTGCTGAACTTCCAAAAACATTGGTATGCCAGGAATGCTCTTAAGTGTTTCAATTACTGCTTCACGGTTTTCAGGAGAGTCGTTAGACGAGTTAACTTCAATGTTGTCCCAGTTCATGCGAGTTGTGATTTTCTCATCAACACGACGTAGAACGTTTTTAACATTAGATTCTAATATTTTAGTAAAACGCTTACGAACAGGCTTACTCTTGATCGTAATTTCAGACTGTAGCTTTACAATAAATTTCATTAACTCTTTTACCTAGAAAATATACCCGAAAAATAATGGCGCGAATTATACACGATTTAGCAGGGTATACCCAAAAAAGTTAAGTGTGCTATATATAAAAGCAAAAGGCGTAAACACAAGGTTATTTGGCTGGCTAACGTGTTATTTATCCAACATATTCTTCAACGCATAAAAAAGGGGCTGTAATTAACAGCCCCTTTCATTAAAACGCGTAGCGTACCTATCTACTCTTTTCTAATTGATACTGGCTCAGTTTCCTGAGGCTTACCTTGATTAATTGAAATTTCAACACGACGGTTTTTACGTCTATTCAATGCATTAGTGTTTGGTACAAGTGGTTTAGCATCAGCATGGCCTGCTACCACCAAACGACTTTGATCAAAGTTTTTCACCTTAATGATTTCATGGCCAATTGCCACAGCACGTTTACTTGATAAATCCCAGTTTGATGAAAAAAGCTCAGAGCTAATACCTTGATTATCAGTATGGCCAGAAATCATAATTTCACCCGGAATAGTCATCAATAGTTCACCTATCTCTCGAATAATCGGTCGAAACTTAGGCTGTAAAAATGCCGAACCAGCTGGGAATGACCCACTTTCTCGAATACGGATAGTAATTTGCTGTCCCAATGACTCTAGCTCAACAGCACCGTCTTGAATTTGCTGATCAAGTTGGTCGGCTATCTTCTTAATTAAGTCGTTTACTTGCTCTTGAGACGCTTTTTGCTCATCTTCAGATGCTTGCTTAACCTGTTGAGCTGATTGTTGATCGGCAGTGCTTTGCGATTGTCCACCACGTTCACTACCACGTTGTTCTTGGCGCCCACCTGCTGATGTTTCATCACCAGCTTGAAACTCAAGCATTTGCTGAGTCATCTCAACCGTTTGCTGTTGAATAACTTCAATCGGTGTAGGCTCTGGTTTACCAGGCCTAAATTCTTGCGCAATAATACTTGTTCCTTTCGGAATATCTTTTACTTCAATTTTGTTTTGTACACCAAACGCAAATTTCATTGAACCTGCTATTTGCTTAAACTTCAGTACATCCATTTCTGAGAACGACAGTAACAGAACGAAGAAACACATAAGAAGTGACATAAGATCGGCGAATGTCCCCATCCAAGCCGGTAGCCCGGGGGGCGGACATTTACATTCTTCTTCCATATTATCCTCCCCTACTCTTCGTTCGTATCGACGGCTCGTTTACCTTCAGCTATGTAATTTTTCAATAACCCCTCAATTACACGTGGGTTTTGTCCGTCTTGAATACCTAGAACAGCATCGAGAATCAATTGTCGATTCATTTTTTCTTCGTTCATTCTTAATTTCAATTTTGACGCAATAGGTATCGCTATAACGTTCGCTAAAAACGCACCATACAATGTAGTTAATAGTGCTACAGCCATTGCAGGACCGATAGCTTTAGGGTCATCCATGTTTGATAACATGGCAACTAGACCAATCAGGGTACCAATCATTCCCATTGCCGGAGCAACGTCAGCCAAAGCACTCATAATACCTATACCAGTTTCATGCCGCTCACTTGTTAATGTAATGTCTTTTTGCATGGTAGCTCTTACCACGTCAGCGTCATGTCCATCTACCAACATATCTACGCCTTTTTGCATAAAATCGTTGGTAATTTCAGCTTCTTCTAATGCCAAAAACCCGCCTTTACGTGCGGCGTCAGCCATTTCTACAGACTTTTCGATTAATTCTTCAGGGGTTTCAAGTTTAAATAGAAAGGCTTTAGCACAAATTTTTCCTATACCGAAAAATTGCCCCATATTGTAGTTTGATAAAACAACGAAAAGAGAACCACAAAATACGATCAATATTGATTGGGTATCAACGAACATACTGATGTCGCCGCCCAGTATCATTGCCATAACAATGAAACCTATAGCACCAACCATTCCAAGTAGCGTAGCTAAATCCACAAAATTCTCCTGTTACAATGCTCGTTGTTGTACTTTATAAAATAATAATACATTAACGATTGGGGTTACGCGAATACTTATACTTATATTATCGTCCATAATCTCAGTAACTTAACTTCTTTTATATAAAATATTTTAGCTCAGGTTAAAATCGAACATAATTGACCAAACCCCCAAGCTAATGTACCTTTGCGCCTAAGTATTAAATGTAGCAGCAAAATAACAATGGCTAGAAAAAAAATTGAAAACCTAAGCTTCGAAGAATCGCTAGGTGAACTGGAATCAATTGTTCAAAGTTTAGAGAACGGTGAACTAAGTTTAGAAGATTCAATGAGCTTATTTGAGCGCGGTTTAAGCTTAAGTCAAGCAAGCCAAAATAAACTGCAAGATGCTGAACAAAAAATTCAAATATTGTTAGATAAAAACAATAGTGAACAGGAGCTTAGCAACTTTGAATTAACTCAAGGTGACGCTGAGTGAGCCAGCTACCTCAATTAGAAGCGTATCAACAGCGCGTAAATAACTTCCTATCTGAAAAACTTAAGCAATTGCCTTGTAACGACCCAAAATTACTTGAAGCAATGAATTACGGTTTACTGATTGGCGGTAAGCGTATGAGGCCCTACTTAGCATACACAACAGGTGCTATGGTTGGAGCTGACTTGAATGATATTGACGGCGTAGCTGCTGCACTAGAGTGCATTCATGCTTATTCTTTATTGCATGACGATTTACCTGCGATGGACGACGACGATTTGCGTCGTGGTAAGCCAACGTGCCATAAAGCATTTGACGAAGCGACTGCGATTCTTGCTGGCGATAGCTTACAAACTTTAGCATTCGACATATTATCAAATCACACGTTTTCAGCCTCATTACAAAACAAACGCATTTTACTTGTTCAACAACTCGTTACTGCATCAGGTTATCAAGGCATGTGTGGTGGCCAAGCACTAGACTTAGCGGCAACAAATCAATCAATATCACTTGAAGCGCTTCAATCTTTGCATTCCCTAAAAACCGGCGCTCTTTTAGAAGCTTCTGTTTTAATGGCTGCGGAATGCAGCACAAACGTCACTAGCGAACAAAAAGTAGCATTGAAAAAGTTTGCTCAATTAGTGGGTTTAGCCTATCAAGTAAGAGACGATATTATTGATATTACCTCATCTGAAGAAGAACTTGGAAAACCAGCTGGGTCAGACGTTGCGGCCAACAAAAGCACATACCCAGCATTGTTAGGTTTACAAGGTGCACAACAAAAAGCTGACGACTTATACCATGAAGCTCTTCAAGCTTTGTCGACTTTACCTTACAATACACAATGCTTAGCGGATTTTGCGACATTTATCGTAAAACGAACCAGCTAACACCCAAAATTAACAACAAAGTAAACCCAAATAATATGACAATTGATTTAGCCGACTACCCTCTTTTATCTGAAGTTAATACTCCTGATGATTTAAAGTTATTAAACAAAGATAAACTCGTTCAAGTGAGCGACGAATTGCGTCGGTATTTACTTAACTCTGTAAGTAAAAGTAGCGGTCACTTTGCCTCAGGTTTAGGCACGATTGAGCTAACAGTAGCCTTACATTACGTATATAACACCCCATTCGACCACTTAATTTGGGATGTTGGTCATCAAGCTTACCCTCATAAAATATTAACAGGTCGTAGAGATCAGCTGCATACTATTAGACAAAAAGATGGGCTGCATCCGTTCCCGTGGCGTGAAGAAAGCGAATACGACGTATTAAGTGTTGGGCATTCAAGCACATCAATCTCTGCCGCCTTAGGTATGGCTGTTGCCGCTGAAAAAGAAAATAAAAACAGAAAAGTCGTTGCTGTTATTGGTGATGGCGCGATGACCGCAGGTATGGCATTTGAAGCGTTAAACCATGGCGGAGATATCAACAAAGACATGCTGGTTGTACTAAACGACAACGAAATGTCTATTTCTGAAAACGTTGGTGCCCTCAACAATCATTTAGCAAAAATGTTGTCTGGTAGCTTATACACAGGATTACGTGAAGGTGGGAAACGTATTTTAAATACAATCCCTCCTATTAAAGAGCTTGCGAGTAGAGCCGAAGAACACATCAAAGGCATGGTTGTACCAAGTACCTTTTTCGAAGAGCTTGGCTTTAACTATATCGGACCGATAGACGGACACGATGTAGATGGCCTTGTTGATACCATATCTAATATGCGTAACCTAAAAGGGCCGCAAATTTTACATATTGCCACTAAAAAAGGTAAAGGTTACGAGGCTGCAGAGCAGGATCCTATTAAGTACCATGCGGTGCCTAAATTTGATCCAACAGAAACTACACTGCCCGCAAGTAAGCCAAGTTTACCAACATACTCTAAAATTTTCGGTGACTGGCTATGTAAAACAGCTGAGCTAGATGAAAAACTAGCCGCTATTACACCAGCAATGCGTGAAGGTTCGGGTATGGTTGAATTTAGTCAACGCTTTCCTGACAAATACTACGATGTAGCCATTGCAGAGCAACATGCTGTAACCTTTGCAGCTGGTTTAGCAATCGGTGGAAATAACGCGGTTGTAGCGATATATTCAAGCTTTTTACAACGCGGATACGATCAACTTATCCACGATATTGCCATACAAAATCTCCCTGTGTTATTCGCAATAGACAGAGCTGGAATAGTAGGTGCTGACGGCCCTACTCACCAAGGTTCATTCGATTTAAGCTTTTTGCGCTGCATTCCTAACATGGTTATTATGGCACCGTCTGACGAACGTGAATGTCAGCTAATGCTTACCACTGGACATTTGCATGACGGCCCAGCAGCAGTTCGCTACCCTAGAGGTTCTGGAACTGGTGCTGAATTACCAGAAATGACTGAAACGATAGAAATAGGTAAAGCACTTGTTAAAAATCAAGGTGAAAAAATAGCTATTCTAAGTTTTGGAACCTTGCTTCAAGAAGCGCAGGTAGCGTCTCAAACATTAAATACAACACTCGTTGATATGCGCTTTGTTAAGCCACTTGATGAGTCGCTTATTGAAGAGCTAGCTAAAACTCATAGTTGCATAGTAACCGTTGAAGACAACGCGATTGCTGGTGGTGCAGGTTCAGCTGTAAACGAGTTTTTATTGCGTAAAGGTATTGGTGTAAAAGTGCTTAATATAGGGTTACCTGATGTATTTATTAAACATGGTACTCAACAAGAAATTCATGAAGAACTGGGGACAGACAGCAAAGGTATCATCAATAAAATTAATGAATTTTTAAAATAAGCAGTTTTAACCGAAATACATAACAGCCTTAATAATTTTAGTTGTTAAGGCTGTGCTAATTTTTATTAACCTCTTTGTATTAACGTCCATTCTCTTTAAAAACCTCAACACACTCTTCGTTTTTATTCTTTATACGTTATCGCTTTAATCACCTTATACGACTATATATTCAATTCCATTATCAGTTAAAAATTACACAATGTTAACAAACTGCCTACCTATATTACCAATTAGATAATACAAACATCAAAAAAACAGTAGCTTTGATTCAATTAGTAATACCAATTCATCAATAAAAAAGGTATTATTTTTGATATGAAAGAATTCGTAATCTATCAAATAGATTATTAATTAACAGCGTAAAGCGTATTTTAATTCAGAAGGAAAACACATGGGTAACCGCAGGTTATTTTGGCAAATAGTCGATAAAATCGAAGCGGCAATCAATTCAGGGGAATACACTCCAGGCAGTCGATTACCTCCTGAAAGAGAGCTAGCTGAATCTTTTAACGTGAGCCGCCCTACCATTAGAGAAGCAATTATTGCTTTAGAGGTAAGAGGTAAAGTAGAAGTAAAAACTGGCTCAGGCGTGTATATAATTGATTCTTCTAATTCAAATGCATTACATAAAAAAATTAACGCGTTTGAAGTAACTCAAGCACGAGCATTAGTAGAAGGCGAAGTTGCCGCTATAGCTGCTACTAGCATTACTGAAGAGGAACTAGAAGAGCTTAAACAAACACTTGTTGATATGGAAAATGGAGAATATGTCGAAGAAGCTGACAGAAAATTCCATCAAATAATCGCTAACTCAACAAAAAACAAAGCCATGATTTTATCTGTTGAAAATTTATGGGCGTTAAGAAGCACTTCTCCCGATATTGTTGAAGACTATAAAACCGTTTGTAGTAGTGATAACCATAAAACCATTGAAGAACACAGTGCGATATACAATGCGTTAAAGTGCGGTGATGCAACAAAAGCACGAAAGGCTATGCACGGACACTTTAACCGTTTAATTAATACATTATTTGACGCAGTAGAGTCGAAAGCACTTGAAGAAATTAGACGAAAAAGCAGTGAAAAACGCGATCAATATTCGATAGAGAACTTGGTTAAACCTACAAAGAAATAGAATATATTCTAGGTAACCCACACACATAAAAAAGCCGCTAAATGCGGCTTTTTAATTACTTTGTAAAACATAAACTAATTAACGTTATGAGTAACGATCAATGCAGTTTAAATCTTCAAATGTTTGCACTAACCTCGTTACCATATTGTCTTCCCCTTTACGCAACCACACTCGTGGATCATAAAACGGTTTATTTGGCTTATCTTCACCAGTAGGGTTACCAATTTGCTTATTCAGGTAACGCTTTTTAGCTTGATAATAATTTAAAATACCTTGCCAAGTAGCCCATTGAGTATCAGTGTCGATATTCATTTTTACTGTACCGTAAGATAGCGCTTCTTTAATATCGCCTACGTCGGAACCAGAACCACCATGAAAAACAAAGTTTAACGGTCTAGGAGGTAATGAAAATTTTTCTGAAACGTATGTTTGAGAATTTTTAAGGATCATCGGAGATAAAGTAACGTTACCCGGCTTGTATACACCGTGAACATTACCAAACGACGCAGCAATAATAAAATTAGGGCTAATTTTACTTAAAACTTCATAAGCGTACGCAACATCTTCAGGCTGTGTATATAATTTAGAACTATCGATATTAGTGTTATCTACACCATCTTCTTCACCACCAGTACAACCTAGTTCTATTTCTAGCGTCATGTTGATTTTGCTCATGCGCTCTAAATACTTTGCACAAACCTCTATGTTTTCTTCTAAAGGCTCTGCTGAAAGATCAATCATATGAGAACTAAATAACGGCTCCCCTGTTAGCTCGAAGTGTTTTTCACCTTCAGTTAGCAGCGCATCAATCCAAGGTAGTAGGTTTTTTGCTGCATGGTCAGTATTAAGTATTACTGGAACACTGTAGCTTTTTGCGGCAAAACGTATGTAATGCGCTGCGGCAATAGCACCTTGAATTGAGGCATCCATAGCCGATAACTTAGCGCCCTTACCAATAAAGAATGCAGCGCCAGAATGTGAAAGCTGAACAATAACAGGTGAATTTATTTTTTGAGCGGCTTCAAGCGTCGCATTCACAGAATGAGTACCAATCACATTCACTGCTGGATAAGCGAACTGGTTTTCTTTCGCATTGTCATATAACTCTCTAACGCGGTCTCCTGTCGCCAAACCAATTGGAACAATAGCTGATAATGAATTCATTAGATTTTAATCACCCCTACTTAAGAGCGTCTTTACACGCTGATGTAATTAAGTCCCAACGACCAGATTCTACCCATTCCTTAGGAGCAACCCATGTTCCACCTACTGCAAATACATTACTTAATGCTAAATAATCTTGTTTATTGTCAGCGTTAATTCCACCAGTTGGGCAAAAACTCACACCGCTAAATACAGCACCCATTGCTTTTAAAAACGGCGCACCACCAGACAAAGATGCTGGAAATAACTTTAATTCGCTATATCCAAATTCAGTAGCTAACAAAATATCTGCAGATGTAGAAACACCCGGCAATACTGGAACATCACAATTTTCAAGTTCAGTTAATAGTGTAGTTGAACTGGCAGGAGTTATTATAAAATCAGAACCAGCACTTAATGCGTTATTCAAAATAGTGTTGTTGAGTACAGTACCTGCTCCAACATGAAGTTGAGGCATTTCATGTTTAATTTGTTTTATTACGTCTAGAGATGCTTCTGTACGTAATACAACCTCGACTAAGTCGATACCAGCTTCGTGCATTGCTTTCGCAATATTTACACCTTGTTCTACCGTATCTGCTTGAATAATAGGTAGCAGGGTTTGACTCCCCATAAGTGAAGAGAATGATTTCATGTTTCTGTCCTTTAATTTAAATAAAGTCGAATACCCATTCTTGGTGATGGTTTATCGATAGGGTGTTATCTAATAATAAGCGATGAAAGCTCGTTACTAATAAAATGAGTAAAAATGTCTTTGTCTACAATAGCGCCTTGGTGTTGAATAACTTCTGCTGCACATGCAGACGCAAGTTTTATAGCGTCAACGCAATTTACACCAGCCGCCCTTGCTCCAACATAAGCACCGTTAAATGAGTCGCCAGCTGAGGTTGTATCAACCACGTTATCAACAGGTGTTATTTCAATGTGATGAGTCTGACCTTCACGAATAAGTACCACACCCTTTTCACCATTTTTAATAATGAGTTCATCAAAAGTGTATTGTTCGCAAAATCTCGCAACTTCTTCTGCGGTATTTATTCCATAAAGCTGCTCAAAGTCATCAACACCGGGTAATACAATGTCGCAAGTCGAAAATGCTTTATCGTATTGTGTTTTAGCTTCTTCTACCGTGCCCCACATACTTCCACGATAGTTAGGATCAAACACAATCTTCATCCCAGCTTGTTTGATAACCGTAATGAACTGCCAAAAGCTGTCTCTATCTTCTGGCTTAATAACCGCAAGAGAAATACCAGAGAAAAAGAACATATCACCATCAAGCATTTTCTCACTTTCTGCAGAGGTAATATGTTTCATCACGTCACGCGCAGCAGAGTTCTCCCGCCAATACGTAAATGTTCTCTCTCCTTCACTATCGGTTTTTATAGAATATAAACCAGCGATTTTGTCGTCAGAACGATAAACAAAATCTGTTTCTATGCCTTGCTGCTCAAAATATCCGAGCATTTTGTCACTAAATTCATCTGTTCCAACGGCGGTAACTATATTTACGTGCATATCAGAAAACACACGTTTTAAGTAAACTGCAGTATTGAACACATCGCCCGCAAACGATTGTTTTAACGTTTGCGGAAGTTGGTTGTTTGGTGAAACATTAAGTAGTTCCACCATACATTCGCCAAATAAAAAAAGCTTTTTCACTTAACTTACTTTCCTTTCAATGGTTCAACTTTTGGAATAAAAATCCAAACCGACAATGCAGCGATAATGGCTAATGATGCGCCAATAACAAATGCAGGCGTGTAATTTCCGTCTGCAGTAAGCATAGGTACTAATGCCGTTAACCCTAACGCACCTAATTTAGCTGCCATTCCTGAGAAACCAGCAAGTGTTCCAACCGCTTTTTTGCCATATAGATCACTAGGTAACGTTTGAACATTACCAATAGCCGTTTGGAAACCAAATAAGATTACAGCCATGATAATAACTGCAGTAGTAGGACCGCCTGGATTAGCCATTGCGAGTAGCGCTGGTAGCATAATTACACAGCCTAATGTAATAGTTAACTTACGCGTTTTGTCGGTATTCCAACCCGCTTTTATACGGTTTTGAGCAAGTAGTCCACCAAACCAAGCACCTAACATTGCACCTACATAAGGTACCCAGCCATAAATGCCGATAGACTGAACATCCATGCCATATACTTCGTTCAAATAAATAGGAATCCAGAAAACAAATAACCACCAAATAGGATCAATTGCAGCAGATGCGATAATAACGCCCCAACTTTCCTTACGTGATAAAAGTTCGCCTGTTGATGGGTTATATTCATCTTCATCACACGTTATTTCACTACTACTGTCTCGCTGACCTGTAAGAATATATTCGCGTTCTTCGTCTGTAATCCATGGGTGAGTTTTAGGTGGCGCTTTCACTAAAATAATCCAAGGAATTAACCATAATAATCCCACTAGGCCGATAACAACAAATACCATCTGCCAGCTAAAAAATACGGTTAAGTATGCGATAAGCGGAATAGCAACAATGCCACCAATAGCGGCTCCAGAGTTAAATATACCTTGTGCTAATGCACGCTCTTTTGTTGGGAACCAGTCAGCGTTACTTTTTGCAGCTCCAGGCCAATTGCCTGCTTCTGCAACACCTAATACTGCTCGAGCAATACTAAAACTTAGTACCCCTTGTGCTACTGCATGAGCAGCGGTAGCAAGAGACCATACACCAATAGACAATACAAAACCTAAGCGTGTACCAACCCAGTCAAAAATCTTACCGAATATTGCTTGACCAAACGCATAAGATAAAATGAACACGATAGAAATATTTGCGTATATCTGCTTTCTTTCTAAAGCTGTTTCATCAGGAAATAATTCTTCAACAATATCAGGCCATAATACACTTAAGGCAGATCTGTCTATGTAGTTAATCACTGTAGCTAATGCAATTAATGCAATAACCCACCAGCGTAAGTTTTTCATTTTCATTAGCTTTCCTTATTTTCAATATGATCGAAGGTACCTTCTTCTACAAAGTCTTCGCGTGGAGGGCTGAATGTATCAATTAAAATACCGCCTGTAGGACATGTAGCCCCATGATCAGCAAACGGAGGTATAAAACAGCTATCGCCCGCTTTTAATACTTTAGTAACACCGTCTATGTTGAAGTGAAACTCACCTTCAACAATATAAGTTACTTGCGAGTGTCTATGAGCATGGTTATAGCCAATAGCGCCTTCGTCAAACCAAATTTTAACAGCCATCAATTCGTGGTTGTAACCAAGCATTTGACGCTTTAAGCCACCACCTATATCTTCAATTTCTGTTTCATTTCCAAATGAAAAATGTTCACTTTGACTCATGCTAATCTCCTACTACTTTTAATTTCTAAATTATTCACTAACGATTAATAGCTTACCGATAGTTAATGATTAAATTGCATTCACAACACAACCAAACGAATTTTCCGTTTGGCCGTTACATTAACGTATGTTGTTGTTTTTAATTTCTGCTGTGTGTGGACCATCTACTCTCAATTCAACAACTTTAGGCTTAGACGACTTACTCAATTTATTATTAGTAATACTTGTTACTGGTTCGCCTACAGTGTGCTCTACATTTATTAAAGCACTATCAGTAAAGGTATTACGGTGAATATTGGTTACTTGAACACCATGTAGCATAAGTGCCGACTTCGTTTTGTTACGTTTACCGTTACCTACGTTGTTAACAACATTGTTTTCTAAAAGTAAATGTGGGCCAAATGTACTCTCGTCTGAACCACCACGATATAAATTAACTAACGTACCCTCAACGTTCGTAAAGGTATTGTTGGTAATATTTACGTACTCAGCGTTGTATATACCTAAGTCATCCATTTCTTTATTTAGCCTAAAAATATCGCCCGTAATATTCTCAAATACGTTATTAGCTATATCTATTGATTGTGCGAATGCTCGGCTACCTGAGTTGAAGAAGTGAAATGAATGATTAACGTTCAAATCTTTAATCACACTGTTTTTCATCGCAAAACGGTAGTTTTTGTACATACCCCATTTAGCTGTTCTAACAAAAGTATTGCCTGAGTAATCAGCACTATTACTACCACTTACTAGCACACCATCAATACTTAAGCTGCCACCATTATTAATTTCAAATAAGGTTGAACGCCCAAAGTCGATAAACACTTTATGCTTGTTTTTGGCTTTAATTGATAATGTTTTGCTAAGTTTGATAATTTTTTCAATGCTGTACGTGCCATCTTCCAGCACCAATACATCACCCGACTGAGCGGCCTCTATCGCTTGGTATAACGCATTACCACTTGCTGAAACAACAGTAGTTTTACCTGATGCAAAAGCTACTTCAGGCTCTGTTTTATTATACCAACTAGGGCCTGTTTGATTTTTTTGTATTGGCTGGATGTCGCGTGTTATTCCAACATTATTCAGACTTTTTGTCGGGTACAACAGGCCGTTTTCAGCCCTTATTAATTCAAGATTTTGTTCAGAAATACCTGATTTAATTTTGTTCTTGTTCAGTTTATTTGAAACATTTCCTGAAAACTCAATACCGCTAATATCGTCAAACACTGAAAATGGTGCTTGATTGTTTTCATTAAAAATTAGGTTGTTTGATACTCTACTATCGATAGGCGCGGCTGATCGTTCAGCGTCGCTACCTGCCGCTAAATGAACATGTTCTACATTAATTAATGTGTTACCTTCAATTGTTGCATTAGCAACTTGGTGGTAACGATTAATAGGAGAATTAGGAACACCATTCATTACCGTTAGTCCACTACCAAAACGGTACCCGGTTAACCCTTCAAGATAGTTATTGCGAATAACTTGGTCTCGGTTAATCACACGAATTCCACCTGTATGATCTACACCGTTACCAAAAAACACATTATTTTCAATAACGTTACCATTACCATGTCGTAACGTTAGCGTACCTCTAGATTCAAAAAACGTATTGTTAGCAATTCGGTTTTTTCCCGATTTAACAGAAACGATTTCTACCTCGCCGTTACAGCGATCAAAGTAATTGTTTTCAACAACCGTAAACGAGTTTGTTAAAGAGTGATGACTTGTGCCAATACGCAGCGTTTCACCACCATTTGAACCAAACATAGGACGCGGACCAAAATAATTATGGTCTATACGATGATGGTTTTCTTGACTGTCTTCAGTAGTTAATCTTACTGCAACCGTTACACCTTTGTTGCGTTTACCCACCAGATGATTATGATCGAATCGGTTATACTTTCCGTAAATACCTACCCAATAATCAGACTCAAATCGGTCAGGGTTACTGTAATTATCGATAACTACTTCTGTAACTCTTGAGTGAAAGGCTAAATCTTCTTTATTTCTTCTAAAAGAAATCACTTCACTACTTGGCGTAAAGCCATCTTTAAACACTAAACCAGAAACAACTAAATACTCACCGGCCAAACGCAAATTCGAGTTACCCGATAGAATTACTTTACCTTTTGTTTCAGCTGTTAGTGTAATAGGTTTTAACTTTGTGCCTTTGCCTGTAAATACAATTTCAAAGTCATTCCATGTTCCATTAGCTAGCACAATAGTATCGCCAGCTTTAGCATTTTTTATTACATCATTATATGCTTGAGGACTATCTACTAGGTGCTTGTTTACAGAACTTTCTTCTGTCGCCTTACATCCAACCAGCGCTGTTAACACCAATAAAGTAAAACTAGAAAAAAAGATAGAAGCTTTGATTTTTCGCATAATTAACTCTTTAATCCACTAAAAATTAGAAGGATGTTCGTGTTTCAAACCACCACTCCAATCCATCCCATAAAAACGGTAACAACATAACTACCGTTCAACCACTCGTAAAAACTTGGGTCTTATACGCCACGCCAACTCATAAAATTAACGTTTTTTCTATATTGTTCCACTGATGACTCATACTTACCTATAACTACACATTAACTTATAGTCACTTTTCAAACCCTAGTAATGAAATTAAGAGCCACTTAATCACAAGTTAAATTTAACCAGCAGACAAGCCAATTGTCAATCACTTTGTTTTACCAATAACATTTAAAAACAGCAAAATAGTTATTACCAAAAGTTTTTACACAACCATTAATTACGTTAATACCGAATATTAAATAAAGTAACGTAAAATATAATCTCTTTGCTATGCAATTTGTAAATGGATAATATAGATTTATAAAAGATTGTAAGACCTTAATTTGAAGGAATATTTATAAATGAAGAACCGTCGATTATTCTGGCGTATCGTCGAAAGTATAGAAGCTTCAATAGATAATAATGAATATACTCCAGGCGCCAGATTACCTCCTGAACGTGAACTTGCAGAGCGCTTCAACGTGAGCAGACCAACAATACGAGAGGCAATCATTGCATTAGAAGTGAGAGAAAAAGTCGAAGTAAAAACTGGCTCTGGCGTTTATGTTTTAGAAAATGCTAAGCAAGGGTTAACCAATAAAAACATTAATGCCTTTGAACTCACTCAAGCACGCGCTTTAGTTGAAGGTGAAGTTGCTGCGTTAGCCGCTACCAGCATTAACGATGATGAACTTTCTGCTTTGCATAAAACATTAGTCATGATGGAAAACTCTGAAGACATTACTGAAGCTGACAAAATGTTTCACAATATCATCGCAGGAGCCACACGGAACGGTGCCATGATCATGTCAGTTGAAAACTTATGGTCTTTACGAGAGTCAACATCAGAGATTATTGATGATTACAACAGCGTGTGTAGTAAAGACAATAATCAAACTCTTATCGAACACACTGCAATATATAACGCACTAAAAGATAAAGACGCGTCTCAAGCACGCCTTGCTATGCATCAGCACTTTAATCGACTTATCAATACTTTATTTGATGCGATTGAAACTAGAGCTTTAGAAGAAGTTAAACGAAAAAATAGTGAAAAACGCGATCAATACTCACTAACAAGCTTGTTGAAAACTAACTAGCAATAATCACTTTAGTTAAACTTTACTGTTAAAAGCATTTGTATTAGATAAATTTAGTGCAAAAAAAAGCCTCTGGGAATGAGGCTTAAAATGTAGCAGTACCACCATCAAACTACATTACAACACAAAACATTATTGCGTAAGTGCTACAGTCACAACACTTACGCTGGGGAGCAAAGTTACCTTAATATTATTAAGATAAGCGGAGCACTAAACCCGATTTATTAATTACTTCTCAAGCTTAAGAAAATAATCAAAAATTTCAGGAACATTGCCGTTACCCATACCCGCATCGAATGCCGCTTGAAGGTTAGCAGACGTACCTTCTGCAATTTGAGAGCGAGTATTTAGGTCTTTAACCATTTCTAAAAAATAACCTAAATCTTTATTAGCATTGCCAATAGAAAAACCTAAATCACTTACGCCATCAACAGCATAGTTTTTACAAAACTGCATAAACGGAGAGTTAGAAGGACCTGTAGACATAATGTCAAATAATTGTTGGCGATCTACACCTGCTTGATCAGCTACAGCAAATGCTTGAGACATAGCACAAACAGTCGTCATACCCATAAAGTTATTCACTAACTTAGTTGTATGTCCTGCACCAAGAGCACCTAAATGAAATACATTTTCGCCTTGTTCTTCTAGTACTGGTTTAACTTTATTGAAAGTTTCAATATCACCAGCAGCCATTATGTTCAATAACCCATCTTTTGCATGAGCAGGTGTGCGACCTAACGGAGCATCAATCATACCTGCACCTTTTGCAGCTAGATCAGCGCCAATTTTTCGCGTAGAAGCCGGAATAGAAGTACCAAAGTCGACCAATACTGAGCCTTCTTTAATTCCTGCTAAAATACCATCATCACCATAAACAAGCATTTCCACAACTTTTGAGGTTGTTAGGCATAGCATTACGATATCGCTTGTAGCGGCTAATTCTTTCGCTGACGTTACTTCAGTAGCATTACCACGAGCTAACACTGTCGCTACTGCATCTTTATTAAGATCCATAACATTTACTTGAAAACCACGTTTTTGAAGGTTCTCAACCATGTTGCCGCCCATAAGGCCAAGCCCGATAAAGCCTATAGTAGGTTTTGTCATATCTAACTCCTAAAAATATTGGTGTATGTTATCTAAGCTTGGCTTTACTCAGCCATAAGAAGAGTTGTTCTTCAGGTGTATTTATTAAGTAAATAAACTTCAAGCTTAGTTAGTGTCTGATATAAGTAACCAGTTGCACTATTATCTGCATGAATCAAGAGCATCAGAACTCACCAAACGATTATTCTTTCTACTATTAACTCATATTTTATAAATATTTTGTGCATGTCATATTACACTTGTGCACAACCTAGCTGACCATAAGGCGAACTAAAACATCTTACATCCGCAGGCAAAACCTATATTTCAATCATAAAAACGTATTACGCTTGTAAAACTGAACTCGTTAATCTTTTTCAGTTCTATAAAAGATATTACCAGCATAATAATACTAACCAAGAACAAAACCACAGTCAACCAATTTATAAAAAATTGTAATACCAATAAGCAAAAAACAATCACAAATCTAATTTACCATTGTGTTTTACCTTAATAAAGCATAGAGAATACATGAGTTAGGAGGTAGTTATGCTGGGCTAACAGGTTGGAGTTAGATACTTAGTTAATACTTTTTTGATCTACCCAAAGACATAACTTACTTAATATTTACGGAAATACAGGCACAAAAAAGCCTGTGCAATTAATTACACAGGCTTTAATACGATTTGATAAGTTTATCTAGGCGTAACTTCCAATAACAATACTTGTTCTGAAGCTAGCTCAAATGTAGAGCTTAAGTTGTTAGATGTCATTAAGTCTTTAATAACCACACCTTTTCCATTTTTTAAATTCAATTCAAGCTTTGCGGTATTGTGACCTACGTTTAGTATATTAACTAGATAACTTCCGTTGGTTTGAGGTACAACACGCCACATAGTCGTTTTATGCGACACACCATTTTCCTCTTTTATCAACACCTCAGGCATATTACTTTGTTTAACTTCAGCAAGTGCTCTTTGTTTTATTTTCTCTAAATCTGACGTATTTAAAACAATAAGCTTACCTTTACTAGCAGTAAGTTTAGCTGAACGCTTTTGACCATACTCATTTAATGATAATGCGTTTGAACTATCTAAAATTACAGTTCCACCAGCATTTAAGTATGATTGAATAGAATCGAACTCATCATCAGTAACGTAATCATTGCGATACACAACAATTACATCCCAGTCTTCATGGTTTTGTTTCTGAATAATATTCTTTGTTGCGAACCCTAGCGGAAAGCCTTCAAAAAATAGCTTTTCATACAACTTATAACCCTCAGTCATATAGTCATCGGTGTTTATTGCCGTTGTTTCAGAATAGAATAATCGTATAGGTCGACTTTGTTTACGCAACTCAATAATTTCTTCCGAAAAACTATTCAAGTCGTACATTACTTGCGTAACTTCATTTGTTACATGCGGCTGCATATTGTTAGAGCCTGCATATGCACCACCTAACCCTGGATCAAAAAAGTCTAACTCTCCTTCAAGGCGATCTTCTGGCGAACCATCAGGGTCACGAGCCCAAAACCATCCCATGTTAGCATCCATTCCTAATAATGTAGCTAACCAATAAACACTGCGTACATAACTCGTACGCGTATCTAAATCACGCCATTGACCTGAAGACAAGAAATGTGATTCTGAATTAACGTTAATTTTATCTGGCGATACAGACTCCATAAAGTCATGAAACATAGCAACAATACCCCAATGGTAACTGTACTTTTCTAACCAAGCAGAAGACTTACCTGGGCGGATGTTTTTGCTACCAAACGACTTAGCATCATGACCTACCATTGTCGTTAATTCTGCTAACGCTTCAGTATCTATACCACCCGAACGAGCGTTATCCATAAACATACGCGGCATTACTTTAATGTGAGTATCAGCGTCTGCGTTCACTGCATGTAGCTCGTCTTGCATAAACTTAAACCATTCAGTACTGCGATCCATGTTGTAACGCATCCAATCGAACCAAATTGGTTGTCCTTTAAATTTCGTATCTAAAGGTATCTCAATATTAACGTTATTAAAGCTAGTATAGGTTGTTTCCCAATTATTGTTTAGTGTTGCAATATCTCCATCGTATTTATTGTTTAACCAGTTTCTAAATTTGTTTAAGGTATAAGACGAAATCGAGTTCATTTCTTTGAAGCGATGTGTCCAATGGCCTTTTTCTGAAAACCAATGCGGCTCGTTAGCTAAAACAAAGCCTAATTCCGTTACTTTTTTACCTTTAGTTAATCGACCTGTTTCACGAATAATCTTACCCCAAACTTCTCGAGCAAGCGGGTTGTCTATATCAAAACCTGTAAATAGAGAACGACCTTTACGTACTTCAGGTTCTTGCTTTTCTACCCATTCAGGAATCCCCATAATCCAATGATATAGAAAGCCTACATTCGTATCAGGGATACTGGTTAACTCTTTCATTAACTCTTGGTCAAACGTACCATCTTCTTTCACTAAGAATGAGTTAATTGCTCGGTCATGATCAACTGGATATAAGTTTTCACCGCCGTGATACAAAGCGCCTAAATGATCATTGTATATATCTTCGTTGGTTAGCGGTTGTCCAACAGTTTTAGAAAAATAGTCATATGGAAAAATAGGCTTTCCATTACTAATAAACATGTTGTCTGCAGCTTTAGTACCTTGCCAATCTACTTTATTCACTGGACGACGCTTAATTTCACCACGTAGTTCCTGACCTAAAACATCAATACCTTTATCAAGAATTTGAATAACTTTTTGTCGTTCAAAATCAGGTAAATCTAACGCTAACTGCTTTTTATTGGGCGCATAATAACGTTCGTAACCAAATGCCATTTCAATAGCTTCTGGATTTGCTTCATCCCAATTAGCAAACTTTAAAAATTGCTCTGAAAACCACACAATCGTTTCTTCGCGTGCTACATCAACATCCTTGCTTTGAGCTTCTTCCATCATACCTTTTAGTATTTTTAGTTTTGCTCTGGCTTCTTGCTCTAAAGGACTTACAGCGATGTTATCTGAGTTGACTGTAACAACCTGATTTTCTGCATTATTACTTTGTTGGTTACAGCCGCTTGCTAGTATTAATACTGATGCTATTGATGCAGCTAAAAAATGTCGTTTCATATTTTCCCCCAATCTACTCACCACCATTCTAATTTAATAGGTAGCTAATTATTTAGTTTTGTTGCTAAACACTATACATCATATGTTTATGTTTGTATGCTGTTTAAGTACAGTTTTTATAGAAAAAATATTGGAAGTGATTTTTAGTACTATAAAAATATTTAAAAATTAATAGGTTAATTATCAAACGAATATATATCTTTATAGAAAATTTACGCAAGTAAGTTCAGTAAAGTGACTGTATGTGTTGGCTAATTGCAACGTGAAGTATTTATGCGTAACAAGAAAAGTTAGCACGGCAATAAAAAAGCCCGGTATAAACCGGGCTTTTCTGTGGTAAAAAGTATAACTTTACAAATGTAAAATTTACTTCTTCGCCAATTTCTCTTTAATACGTGCAGAACGACCAGAGCGCTCACGTAGGTAGTAAAGCTTAGCTTGACGAACATCACCGCGACGTTTAACTTCAATTGAGTCAACGATTGGGCTATGTGTCTGGAATACACGTTCTACGCCTACACCGTTCGAAATTTTACGAACAGTGAAAGCAGAATTGATGCCACGGTTCTTAACAGCGATTACAACACCTTCAAATGCTTGAAGACGTGATTTATCACCTTCTGTAACTTTTACTTGTACAACAACAGTGTCGCCAGGAGCGTATGCTGGTACATCTTTTTTCATTTGTTCAGCTTCAAGCTGCTTAATAATATTACTCATAATACCTTCTTCCTAGGGTTCACAGTCATCAACAGGTGTTTTGCTTTCTTTTATTGAAAGTAACATTTTTTCCTGTTCCGCTGTCAGAGCTAGGTTAGTTAATAGTTCTGGTCTTCTGTTCCACGTTCTTTCTAATGACTTAAATTGACGCCATTGCCTAATACGCTCATGATCACCACTTAGCAACACTTTAGGTACTGACTTTTCTTCATTAGAAGAAACATCGAGCACTTCTGGCCTTGTATAATGAGGACAATCTAATAAACCGTCAGAAAATGAATCCTGCTCAGCAGATTGTTCGTGTCCTAATACACCAGGCACAAAACGCGCTACGGCATCGATTACGTTCATAGCAGGTAATTCCCCACCACTTAACACATAATCACCAACAGACCATTCTTCGTCGATATCCGACTCAATCAGTCTCTCGTCAATGCCTTCATAACGTCCTGCTATAAATATCAGTCGGTCATGATGTGATAATTCGCGTACACCAGCTTGGTCCAATTTACGTCCTTGCGGCGACAAATATATAACCTTCGCTTTTTTACCATCAATTTCAGCTGCTGTTTTAGCTGCTTTAATGGCGTCTCGTAATGGTTGAACCATCATCAACATTCCTGGACCACCGCCATAAGGGCGGTCATCTACGGTGCGATGTTTATCATGCGTAAAATCTCTAGGATTCCACTTATGAAAATCAATTAAACCGTTACGAATTGCTCGGCCTGTCACCCCATACTCAGTAATAGCATCAAACATTTCTGGAAAAAGGCTTATTACCCCTATCCATAATTTGCAGTTACTCACGAGTTAGAAGCCCGGATCCCAGTCAACACAAATTTGTTTATCTTCTAAACTAACTGACTGTATAACTTGGTTAAATAAGTAAGGAACAAGCCTTTCTTTTTTACCAAATCCATCATTTAGATTAGCTTTAATAACCAGTACGTCATTAGCACCTGTTTCCATTACATCAGAAACCTTACCCAAGTTATAACCTTGAGTTGTAACCACTGTCATTCCTATAATGTCGCGCCAATAGAATTCCCCTTCAGGCAATTCTGGTAGCGCTTTTTCGCTTACAAGAATTTCAGATCCAACATATGCTTGCGCATCGTCTCGATCATCCACTCCTGCAACCTTAACAATAAGAGAACTATTGTGACGGCGCCAATCAGTGATCTCTACTAATTGAATTTTATTTCCTAATTTTAAAGACCAAGGAAAGTAGTCTAATATAGCTTCTTGATCGTCGGTAAAAGAATGGATCTTCAGCCAACCTTTGATTCCGTAGACTGCGCCTACTTTACCAAGAGTAACGTCTTTATCTAAATCTTCCACAACAACTCCTAAAGCCTACTAAATTAATTAAGCTGCTGCTTGAGCATCTTTTACTAATTTAGCCACTCGATCAGATAATCCAGCGCCTTGACCAACCCAATGGTTGATACGGTCAATGTCTAAGCGTAATTTTTCAGCTTGACCTTGTGCTGTTGGGTTGAAGAAACCAACTTTCTCGATGAAACGACCATCGCGAGAGTTACGGCTATCTGCAACAACAACCTGATAGAATGGACGCTTTTTAGCGCCACCACGAGCTAAACGAATGGTAACCATATCGCCCTCTATTTATTTAAGTGTTAAAACGAATTTTCCAGACACTTCTGCCACCACAGCGACAGAAAAGCTCGCGTATTCTACGCTTTTGTAGGAAAAATGCAAATGATATATGGTGTTGCTTAACATTTGATTACGAACCAATTGCTAAGCAACAAGTGAAATACGCTGATTAGACGTATTTATAGCTTACTTACAGGCTAATTCTTTTGTATTTACGGTATTCAGGGTACCAAAAATTACGTTCAATTTTAGCAACGAGCATTTCATCTGTTATTTCTAACGCGAGTCCTTGCTTGTATGCAACTTTAGATACTGCAAATGCAATTTTTTTGCTTAAATCAGCAATTGACGTAATAGGTGGTAATAAATCCCCTTCACCTTTTTTAACAAGCGGTGATTCAGCGGCTAGTGTTTCACTCGCTACCATCAACATTTCGTCAGTTACTCGGTTTATGTTCGCTGACACTACGCCTAAACCTATACCTGGAAAAATGTAGCTATTGTTACATTGAGGGATGGAGAATACTTTCCCTTTGTATTGTACTGGGTCAAATGGACTACCCGTAGCTATCATCACTTGTCCGTCTGTCCATTGAATAACTTGTTCAGGCGTTGCTTCAACTTGCTTTATTGGATTACTTAACGGGAATACTATCGGCATTTCACAATGAGATTTCATTGCTTTTATTACTGATTCAGTGAACAAACCTGAAACACCTGATACACCAATTAAAATAGTTGGCTTTGCATTAATCATCACTTCAAGCAACGACGGAATTTCGCCTTCAATATCCCAATTGTTAATATGAGATAATGGTTGTTGTAATTTAATTTGGAAATCTCGTAAGTCGTTCATACCTTCAATAAGCAAGCCTGAACGATCAATCATGTATATTTGCCCTCTCGCTTTTTCAGGAGAAGCGCCTTCACTCACCATTTGAGTAATAATCTGTTCAGCAATACCACAGCCCGCAGAGCCAGAACCAACAAATACAACTTTTTGATCTGATAATTTTTCTTTTTTAGCATTACATGCAGCTAATAAACTACCAACAGTTACACAAGCCGTACCTTGTATATCGTCGTTAAAACAACAAATTTCATCACGATACTTGGTTAGTAACGGCATAGCATTTGGCTGTGCAAAATCTTCAAATTGAAGCAGTACATGTGGCCAGCGACGTTTAATCGCACTAATAAACAATTCAATAAATTCGTTGTACTCTTGCTGACCAATACGTTTGTGGCGCCAGCCCATGTACATAGGATCGGCTAATAGCTTTTCATTATTGGTACCTACATCTAACATTACAGGTAATGTATATGCAGGGCTAATGCCGCCACATGCGGTGTACAGCGACAGTTTTCCGATAGGAATGCCCATACCACCAATGCCTTGGTCACCTAAACCAAGAATACGTTCACCATCAGTAACAACAATCACTTTAACCTTGTTTTTTGTAGCATTTCGTAAAATATCGTCCATGTTGTGACGCTCTTCGTACGAAATAAACAAGCCACGTGAACTGCGGTAAATATCTGAAAACTGCTCACATGCGTCACCGACCGTTGGCGTGTATATAATCGGCATCATTTCGGCTAAATGGGCTTGTACCAATTTAAAAAATAACGTTTCATTATTATCGTGAATAGCGCGTAAATAAATGTGCTTATTAATATCAGTTTTGAAACTGCTGTATTGCATGTACGCACGTTCAACTTGTTCGTCGATTGTTTCATAGCGAGGAGGTAATAAACCGGTTAAATTGAAACTCAAACGTTCTTCCGACGTAAAAGCACTTCCTTTATTAAGTAACGGGGTTTCTAAAAGTGATGGTCCTGAGTAAGGAATATATAAAGGATGCGTTTTATTATTGGTCATATATCTTCTTATTTAGCTTTATATTGGCGTAATGAATAATGATAATTCATAGATTTTATATAGGCAACATAAGTCTGGTATAACCAGCTAAATTAGTGGGTTCACATATACATTATGTGTTCATCACATTAGTTAAATAATAAATTAAACCAAGCTATATCGACGATAATCATTAATATCAACCAAACCAAAATCATACGAGCTCGTTTACAAAACTGGCATTCGGTATGCCACCACTCAAACCACGATTTTTTCATCTATTTAAACGCACTATTTTTGACCTAACTATTAATATAACACCAATAATTCTATATCCAGCAAATATACCTAAAGTTACAACGACAAACGCTAGAATTAACACAAGAGTTAGAGAATAATATTCAACTCATTATAAATTCAAGGAGTTAACGGTGTCAGACATAAAATTTTCTCTACAAGAAAAAGAACAAATGATTATCAAGTTACAAAAGTACTTTTTAAACGAGCTTGATAGCGAGTTAGAACAGTTTGACGCTGACTTTCTGCTCGACTTTATATCAAAAGAAATGGGTGTATATTACTACAACAAAGGGTTACACGACGCCCAACAAGTATTAAATGAAAAGTTAGATACTATTTCCGACGCGATATATGAAATAGAAAAGCCATTACCGTAAACACTCAAACAACATGAAAGTGTGAAGTATCAAAGCAAAATTTGATGTATGCCAAGTTTGTATTTTAAAAAGAGCATAAACTATCTACTTTCCAACTCGTATTGAAGTAATCGAACATGATGCAAATTACCGATCTTGAAAAAGAACAACAAATCACACCAATACTAAGACTTGGCTTTCGTCCATTTTTTCTTTTTGGTTCTATCTTTGGTGTTATCTCCATACTTTTATGGATTTTAATGTTAAGAGGTGTTGTTGCATTTAATCCATTAGGTGGAATGCACTGGTGGCATATACACGAAATGGTATTTGGTTTTGGTTGTGCAATAACGGTAGGCTTTTTACTCACCGCAGTGCAAAACTGGACAGGTATTCGAGGAGTACAAGGAAAACCGTTACTTTTTCTAGTTGTATTATGGTTGCTTGGTCGAACGTTAGTGCTTTTCCCTTCAATCGCAGGTAGCACTGTCACGCTGCTGGTAGATATCAGTTTTTTACCTATTTCTGCATACATATTAGGCCGCCCAATAATTGCTATTAAGCAATACCGTAATCTATTTTTTATTCCGCTATTACTATTGTTTACCCTAGCAAATTTAGAAATGCACTTGTCTTTAACTTTCCCAAGTACATTTTTGTATCAACCTTCGAGTTACACAGGCGTTGTACTTATATTATTGTTAATGTCTGTTATTTCAGGGCGTGTTGTTCCAATGTTTACAGCTAATGGCACGAATACTCCAAAAGCTTCGCCCTCACCTGTACTAGATAAACTAGCAAGCGTTCCATTAGCGCTTACAATGTTTATGTTATTGCTTCATCCAATACTTTCGTTCAACACCAATGCTTTTGGGGCACTCCTAATTTTTGCGGGTGTATTTCAAACTATTCGCTGGATCAAATGGAAGCCTTGGGTAACGCTGGGCACGCCATTAGTGTGGGCATTGCATAGTGGCTTAAAGTTTATTTCATTCGGGTTAATATTATTAGGATTAAGTTATTTTATAGCAGATATCCCAAGTAACCATATCTGGCACTTACTGACCATCGGAGGCATAGGAGGGCTAATTATCGCGATGATCTCGCGTGTATCATTAGGCCACACGGGTCGTCCGTTAACTCCACCTAAACCAATGTCATTTGCCTTTTTATGTATTGCAATTTCAGCAATGTTCAGAACATTTGGACCATGGGGGTTACCTGAAAAAACAGCGATGTTTATAGATATGAGTGGATTCTTTTGGATGGTTGCCTTTGTGTTGTTTGTTTATCATTACGCGCCAATGTTACTGTCGCCGCGAGCAGATAAACGACCAGGATAATCACTTTTCATATTTCCTCATCCGAGCAAGTTCTTGAGATAGAATGCACTACCTCGTATGCTATTTAGTAACAACACTTTATGTTAAGGCCTAAATAAGCATGCGAGCCGTATTTTTAGATCAAAAAACGTTCAACCAAAATATATCGTTAAGCGCTATTGAAAGCGAAGTTACATCGCTAGAATGCTACCCAACAACAGATGAAAACACTTTATTTGAACGATGCATTAATGCAGAGATTATTATTACCAACAAAGTTGTTCTTAATGAAGATACTTTAAAAAGCTTACCCTCACTTAAACTTATTTGTATAACAGCAACAGGTACCAACAATGTAGATTTAATCGCGGCTAAAAAATT
The DNA here is from genome assembly GCA_020630795.1 of Colwellia sp. Classification (GTDB taxonomy): domain Bacteria; phylum Pseudomonadota; class Gammaproteobacteria; order Enterobacterales; family Alteromonadaceae; genus Pseudocolwellia. The sequence continues at coordinate 160,822 of JAHDIK010000006.1, read as the reverse complement.
GAACATAGCAGTAACAAATGTCGCTGGATACGCCAAACAATCGGTTACCCAGTATGTATTTTCGCAAATATTGGAATACTTTAGCCAAACGACGCATCACCATAAAAATGTAGAAAACGGGTTATGGTCAAAAAGTGAAACGTTTTGCGCTTTAGGAAATGAAATAAATGAAGTTGCTGATAAAACCATTGGCATTATCGGATACGGAAATCTTGGTGCTACCGTAGAAACCATCGCCAAAGCCTTTGGTATGAATGTAATGATTGCCGAGCGAGAAGGAAGCCAAACACTCCGTCCGAATAGGCATTCATTAACCGACGTATTACAACAGTCAGATATTATTACCTTACACTGCCCACATACTCCTGAAACGGAGCATCTCATTAACCAACAAACGTTATCATTAATGAAACCCTCAGCAATGCTGATTAACACAGCAAGAGGTGCCATTATCAATAACAACGATCTGCTCAACGCACTAACAAACAAAACCATCGCATATGCCGTACTTGACGTACTTGATTGTGAGCCACCACCAAGCAATCACATTTTGTTAGTTAACCAGCCCAAAAATCTTAAAATAACAGCACATATTGCTTGGGCAACCAATCAAGCTCAACAACGTTTACTTGAATTAGTGGGTGAAAATATTAGTCATTACAAACAAGGTAAACAGCGTAACCGAGTAGCGTAGTAACTTCCTTTGGCACATTCAGCGCCAACGCGTAAGAATTAATACTAAAAAGCACATTGATATACATGGACTTTTAGCCCAATGGCTTTTATTCTTGATTATATTAAAAGAGAACACGATTCCATTAGGATATTTTGAATATGAAAAATCTTTTTCCTTCAATATTATTGACCAGTTCAATTGTATTGACTGGCTGTAACGGAAGTTCAGGCAAGAACGACACAATAGTTACAGAAACCTCTGAAATTGAAATTACCAGTGTGGTACTAACAGCACTTAATGCAGAGGGAGAATCTCAACAAAGCTTCGACAAAAACACCTCAATTACTCTTCAAGCTATTGTACGAGATCAAAACAATAATCCAGTAAGTGGAAATAGAGTCGATTTCTCTGCCGATTTAGGTGCTCTTTCTGTTACGTCTAAATTAACAAATAACGACGGTATTGCAGAAATATCGATAAGTAACGATTCTGGAACGCTTAGTGCAGGCACAGCATCTGCCACAATAAATTCAATAACGTCGAGTATCGATTACGAATTTACCAACGAAAATCCAACGGTAACTACACTCCCAACAATTACCGCACAACTATTAAATAATGGTACGCCAACCAATCGCTTTAAAGCTGACGAAAATATTCAAGTTATCGCCACTTTGCTTGATAACGAAGGTAACCCATACGCGAACCAAATCGTTAACTTTACTGCCGATGTTGGTCAATTAAGTATTCCTTCAACATTAACAACTTCAGAAGGCACAGCTTCGGTTTCAATTACCGGTGGAGATAGTATCGGTGCAGGTATTATTACTGCGTCGTTAGATAGTAATGTTGACGTAAATAGCCGCATTAATTATGAAGTGGTAGCAGCAGATACATTAATTGAAGAAAACGTTCGACTAGGTTATTTCGACGCAAACAACGAATTTGTTGAAGGAGAAATTAAGCTTTCACTCTCAAACAATACATTAAGCGCAGGTGGAACCTTAGGCTTGTCGGTCGATCTTGTTGATAGCGACAATCAAAGAATCAACACGCCTACTGCTATCTCATTTTCTTCCAATTGTGTTAATAACGGTAATGCAACGGTAGATCAAACCGTATTCAGTATTAAAGGCGGCGCTAGTGCAACGTTTGAAGATATAAAATGTGCAGGTGTTACGGGTACCGAAGACATTATTATTGCATCAGTAACCACCAACGGAGTTACAAGCTCAGCAAGTGTTACCATTGAAATTACTGGCGAACAACTTGGATCAATTGAATTTGTATCAGCAGAACCTAACTCAATTGTTTTAAAAGGAAGTGGCGGACAAGAAACGTCTATTCTTACTTTTGTTGTAAAAAGCGCGCTTGGTAACACAGTAGCACAACAAGAAGTTAACTTTAGTCTAGACACCACGGTTGGTGGTATCGCATTAGGTAGAACGTCAGGTTTAACCAACAGCCAAGGGCAAATAACCACACAAGTTCTTTCAGGTACTGTACCTACTACCGCAAGTGTGAGTGCTCAAGCAAGCATGACTTTTAATGGTGAAGAAGTCAGCGTGCAAACTCAGTCAAATCAATTAAGTATTAATACAGGCTTACCTGAACAAGCATCAATGACTATTTCAGCAAGCTTATTAAACCCAGAAGCAAGTACAGTTGGTGAAACATCAGAAATTTCAGTGTGGTTAGCAGACAGCTTCAACAACCCTGTACCTGATGGAACGCCAGCAAACTTCACAACTGAAGGTGGTTCAATAGAAAGCCAATGTTTAACGGTTAACGGAACCTGTTCTGTTGAATGGCGAGCAACAGAGCCATTTTTAGACGATCATCGCTCTACAATTCTAGTTACAACCGATGGTCACGAAACATTTTACGATACTAATGGTAACAACATATTTGATGACGCTGACGGCGCAGCGATTACAGACTCTTTAGTGTCTTCAGGCTTTAGTCGCCACGCACCAGAAGCGTCAGGTTTTGTTGATATGTCGGAAGCTTGGCGTGACGACAATGAAAACAGAATTCGTGACGCTAACGAAACAAAGTTTTTTGATGATAATGGAGATGGAGCATTTACTGGTCCAGACGGAAACTTTAACGGCCCTCAATGTGAAGGAGCGTTATGTAACACCAGTGCTAAAAAATCAACCATTCGTAAGTCGCTTGTACTTATTATGTCTGATGCTTACGATGCGAATTTCATTCTTACCAGCGAAGGCACAGTGTATAAAAACAACACAGGTACAAATGTTCAAGTTCCACCTTTAGCTGACGGTGCATCGCGCGCGTTTAACTTTCAATTTGCGGACAGCGCAATGCAAACATTGCCAGCAGGAAGTGAAATTTTAGTAGAATTTGAAGGCGGTATTTTAACGGGTGAATCAACCTTTACCGTAGGTAACAATACTATTTCAGGATTCCAAGAAATTAACTTTGTCATCACAAATGAAGCAGAAGGTGAAGCTATTGAAGCGACACTTAAAGTAAGTATTCAAACACCGAATACGTCTAAAACGGTTTACTTTAACCAACTGATTAGTTTACTTTAACGCCCAATAAAACAAGTAAATATATAATAAAAAGGTGAATCTTATGATTCACCTTTTTTAATTCAGTCAGCAAAGATTAAATTTATAAACATCAAAACCATTTATCTTTAATTTTACCGTATTGAAAATACCCCCACTGCCCTATTCTTCGCATAGGCGCTAAAGGGAATTCAGGTAACGCTTGATTATAAAGAGGTAAATTTGGAACACTTTTTTCAGCAACTTTTTCCGCCATTCGCTTACCCGCTTGAACACTAAAAGAAACACCGCTGCCACAATACCCCATACTATAAAAAACAGTTTCACTTTTGTTTTGATAAACATGAGGTAAATCATCTAGCGACATACAGATCCAACCCGACCAAGCAAACTGATACCGAATGTCATGCAAGCTCGGAAAACTCGTTTTCAATACACTCAGTAACCGTTTAGCGTAATACGGGTCTTTTGCTTGCTTACCTGAAATAGCTCCCCTACCACCAAAAAGAATACGGTTGTCTGGCAGCTTGCGGTAATAGTATTTAAGTGCACGAGTATCCATTACAACGTTTGAGGTTAACAAATTACATGCTCTCAATTGCTCTTGCGTTAATGGCTCTGTAACGATAATTTGAGAGAGTACAGGTAACGTTCTCCTATTCGTTAAAACGTGAAAACCTTTCGGCGTATATCCGTTCGTTGCTATAACAATTTTTTTCGCCGTTATCGTCGCTTTGGGTGTGTATATAACTTGGTTTTGTGACGAACGAGCGCTTTCCCCCCAGTCGATAACAGGTGTTCCTGTATAAATTCTCGCGCCAGCTCGTTGTGCTAATTTCTGATAACCCCATGCAAGTTTTAACGGGTTTACACCAAAACCATCTCTATATCGAATAGCGCCAAAAGCGTTTTTGTCATCCATGTAATTTAACGCTAATTCTTGCTGAGACATTACCTCAATATCGTAACCAAACATTTGTTGCTGTAATTTGGCTGCTTCTTTAAGCTTTGTAAACTCGCTTGGTTTATGTGCAACTTTTATATAACCGTTTTCTTGCTTGTCGCAATCAATTCCTTGCTCAATAAGACTATTAACAGTTGCTACGCCTTCACACATTTCATCGTAAATACCTCTCATCACCTCTTCTCCCCATTCGGAAAGCATTTGGCTATAGGGTTTTCGCCCTGACGATTTCAAAACAAAACCCGCATTACGTCCGCTACATCCCCACGCTGTTTGATTAGCTTCTACAACAATTGGGTTAATTTGATGATACTTGGCGAGATGATAGGCGCACGATAATCCTGTATAGCCAGCACCGATAATTAGAACATCAGTCGTGATATCTGACGCTAAATGAGACAAGGTTTCTTCGGGCTTTCCAGAAACGCTTGCCCAGTAACTGCGAGGATACGGTTCATTCTCACCGGGTAGCCTGTCATGAAGAGGATCGTACATATATTCAAATCTTAATAAACAATGATATATTGTCTTGTTATACAACACTCTCACTGGTTAAAACAGTAATGACCAAAAATGAAATTCACTTTAAACCAATGTCGAATAGCGACTTTAGCGCTGTAATTAAGCTTGCGACAGAAGTTCATGGTGAAGGTTACATCGACAATATCAAAATAAAACAATGGTTTGATAAAGGTGTAACTCAAAACATCAACGCTAACTATGTAGCTTATTACAACGACCTACTTGTCGGCTTTAGGTTAACATTTGCGGCAAATTGTTGGGAACCTGACGAGTGGTGTACACCTGACCAATGGAGAATAAATCCAAAACACGTTTGTTACTTTAAGTGTAATACCGTTGATGAAAACTATCGAAATTACGGTATAGGCTCTAAATTGTTAGCGCTTTCTATTGAATCCGCTAAAAAACAAGGTGCACGTGCCGGTGTAAGTCATCTTTGGAAGCAAAGCCCAAATAATAGTGCGGTAAACTACTTTACTCGCTGCGGTGGGCGCTTAGTTAAAGAACACCCTAATCGATGGTTTGAGCTCAGCAAAAATGGTTATGAATGCCCTATTTGTGGCTTTACTTGCCGATGCGAAGCAGCTGAAATGATCATTCGTTTTGAATAATCATTTCACCTTATAATTAGCCAAACATTCTTTTAAATAACGAAGGCTTACTGTCGTTATTTTGGCGATTAGCATTTATCGCCACAACCGTGTTCGGTTGTGTTAGCGGGTTGAAGCTACTTAGCGTTGGAAAAGCCACTTCTTCCCCTTTAAATTCAAAGTCGCCAGTTGCTGGATTAAAACGATAATCTACGCACCACTCTTCAACATGCATTGACACTTCGTTAATCGCATTCACGATATAAGCAACCTCGGCATCAGAGGTAGTGGGATGGAATGAAGCCCTTATCCAACCAGGCTTTTCAGCGTAGTCTCCTGAATCTATTTGTTTCGTGATTTTATCCGATGTTCCTTGGTCAACACCTAGTAGTATATGTCCGTAGGTTCCAGCGCATGAGCATCCACCACGAGTTTGCACACCAAATCTATCGTTTAATAACCTTACCACTAAATTGTAGTGTGCGTTAGGTATATAAAATGACACAATAGCTAAACGATCTTTGATGTGGTGTTCTAACATTTTGACACGATCGTTTTTAGACAATGCGTCCATTACATAATGAGTAATTTCCGCTTCTCGTTTCATCATGTTTTCTACACCCATCGCCTCCTTCAGTTGAATAGCTAAAGCCGTTTTAATACATTGTAAAAAACCAGGCGTACCACCATCTTCTCTCACTTCAATATTATTGAAAAAGCTATGTTCTCCCCAAGGGTTTGTCCATGTAACTGTGCCTCCACCAGGATGATCAGGTACCTTATTTTTATATAAACACTTATTAAAAATAAGCACCCCTGAGCTACCCGGCCCTCCTAAGAATTTATGAGGAGAAAAAAAGATAGCGTCTAAACGATGTTTAGGGTTTATCGGGTGCATATCAATATCAACATAGGGTGCTGAGGCTGCAAAATCTACAAAACAATATCCGTCATGTTCATGCATTTTTTCTGCAAGCAAATGATAAGGCGTTTTAATACCTGTAACATTTGAACAAGCAGAAAAAGAGCCTATTTTCACCTTACGATCTTTGTATTTCTGCAATAAAGACTCTAAATGTTCAATAGAAGGCAATCCGTTTTCATCAGGGTTTACAATTTCAAGCGTTACGTCACATTCATACCATGATGTTTGATTTGAGTGATGCTCCATATGCGTAATAAAAACCACAGGTTTATCTTGCTCATCAAACGAAACTTGTTCTTGCATACGCTCAGGAATGCGTAAACCTAAAATACGCTGAAATTTGTTTACAACGGCAGTCATACCAGCCCCTGCGGTGATCAAAATGTCATTTTCGCAAGCATTTACATGTTTCTTTATCACTTGCTGAGCTTCGTGGTAAGCATGCGTCATTGCGCTACCGGTTAAGTTAGTTTCCGTGTGAGTATTCGCAACATACGGCCCTAAAGTATTCGTTAAGTAATCTTCTATTGGCTGATATAACCTTCCGCTTGCAGTCCAATCTGCATATATTATAGAAAGATCTTTCCCGTTAATTTTATGAGACAAACCACTACCAATAACATGATTCCGAAAAGGTAAAAAATAACTTTCTAAAGACATAACCAACAACCAACACCTAAAACTGTATTTACATACTAACAAAAAGGCAAAACACAGCAATTTAAAACTACCAATCAAGACCAACTAGCAATTACATTCCTGCACACCGTTAAGTGTTGAATAAAAATTTTAAATAATACTTAGAAAGTCGAATAGGTAGAATTTTATTTTGAGAAATTTATAAATAAAGAAATGGTTTTCTTTAACAAGGCTATTATCGAGAAAATTTGCAAGGTTCAATGCAGTTTGAACCTTGCTTTAGAAGCTTTAGTTGCTTTAAAAGTTAACTTAACGCAAGTTAATGAGAAATGATTGAATCAAACAACTGAACAGTAACCATTTCGCCAGCACTCACTCTGCCTTGCTCTGCTGGTAATACAATATAACAATTAGCCATAGATAAACTGGTTAAAATGCCCGAGCCTTGGCTACCAGTACTTGTTACCTCCATTTCACCAGACGCAGACGTAGTTAAAACGCCTCGTTGAAAATCCATTCTTCCAGGTGCTTTACGTAAGTCCGTAACAGTTTTAACCGTTAAACGCATTGGCGCAGTATTTTTACTGTTTTGCATTTTAATTAATGCTGGCACCGCTAACATATGCGCTGTAACCATTGCTGAAACAGGATTTCCCGGCAATCCAAAAAATACGCTATTAGCAAGTTTACCAAAAGCAAACGGTTTACCCGGCTTCATGGCTATTTTCCAAAAATCAATTTCTCCAAGCTCGTCTAGCACTTCCTTTGTATAGTCGGCATCACCAACTGATACACCACCAGATGAAATAACAGCGTCAGCATCACGATCAGCTTGTATAAAAGCATCTCGAATCGCTTCTTTATCGTCTTCAATAATGCCAAGTTTAAGTACATTAACATCAAGCTTTTTAAGCATTGCTTCTAATGCGAAGCTATTACTTTCGTATATATCTCCCTCGGTAAGTGTTTCTCCCGGAAGTTTTAATTCATCACCGGTAGAAATAAGCGCAACAGTTACCTTTCGATAAACTTCTACAGTTGGTACACCTAACGACGCCAATACACCCACATCAACCGCAGAAAGCTTACGTCCAGCATCAAAAACCGTGTCACCTTGCGCAATGTCTTCGCCTGCACTTCTAACGTTTGCACCTAACTTTTTAGGTTCTAAAAACGTGATGTTGCCTGAATCGTCAGACTTACAGTTTTCTTGCATTTCAACGGTATCACAACCTTCCGGCATTTTTGCTCCCGTCATTATTCGAATGCATTGCCCTGCTTCACACTTACCTTGGAAAGGTTCCCCAGCCATTGAGCGCCCTGCTAAAGACAAAGTGTTCGACTTTTCTAAACTTGATAAGGCAAATGCATATCCGTCCATCGCGGAATTATGATGAGGAGGAACGTTTAATGGGCTTTGAATAACCGTTGCAGTAACGCGCCCCAATGCTTCGTGTATTAATACTTTTTCAGTTTCTTTCACACTAGTAATATTACGTAACATACTTTCTAGCGCTTGTTCAAAGGGCATCAACCCTGGTGCAGAGCAGCAATCAGCCATATATTTATCTCGTTTTTATATAATTTGCTTTTAATTAATAACAAAACAAATGAAACTTTGTTTAATAAAAGCGTATCTTATTCAATGTAACCAATAATAACAGTTCGCAATACAATGACTGTTTGATACACATCAATATTTGGTTTTAGAAATAAGATACTATGGTAAAACAAATTTAGTTTATAATAACTACTATTATTCGCCGAGCTTCTGTAGCTACTCCAATAAGCACTTTTTATAGTCGTTATATTGGCATGCTCCTTTAGCCGTGGTTATTTAATTAACCGCCAGGGTTTGTATGGAAACGTACTAACCTCCCGACATTGGAAAGGTGAGATGTTAACAGACAACTTCGGTCGTAAGTTTTATTACTTGCGACTATCAATTACTGACGTATGTAACTTTAGTTGCAACTATTGTTTACCTGATGGTTATCAGTGTAATCAACCACGCGACTTTCTTACATTGCCTGAAATAAAGCGCATAGCGAAAGGCTTTGCTCAACTCGGCACCGAAAAAATTCGCATTACCGGTGGTGAGCCGTCTTTACGTAAAGACCTACCCGATATAATCTCTGCGTGTAAAGAAACTGAAGGTATTAAACGTGTAGCCATTACAACAAACGGCTATAAATTACCTGAGTTTTTACCTAGCTGGTTAGACGCTGGCATCGACGCTATTAATATCAGTATAGACAGTTTAGATCCGCGTCAATTTCATACGATTACTGGCCACAATAAACTACCCCACATATTAAAAGGCATTGACTTAGCGCTTGCTAGCGGGCAACCGACCGTAAAAGTAAATACGGTACTCATGCGCGAGTACAATGGTTACGACATTCAAACCTTTTTAGATTGGCTAAAAGACACGCCTGTTACGCTTCGCTTTATTGAATTAATGCAAACTGGCGATAACCAAAAGTTTTTTGACGCTCAACATGTTCAAGGTTCTCGTATTCGTCAAAACCTTATTCTTGATGGCTGGTTACCTGCAATTCGCGATAAATCCTCAGGCCCAGCACAAGAGTTCTACCACCCTGACTATGCAGGCAGAATCGGCTTGATTATGCCGTATAGTAAAGACTTCTGCTCAACCTGTAATCGTTTACGCGTTAGCTCTCACGGTAAATTACATTTATGCTTATTTACCGAAGAAGGCTTATCGTTAAAAGAACATATTCAAGTAGACGATGTAGAGCCGTTAAAACACCACATTATTGAAATGATGAGCGACAAAAAAGCGACTCACTTTCTACAAGAAAAACTAACGGGTGCCACAACTAACTTAGCCATGTTGGGCGGTTAGCGATGATTCATATTTCTCCCCAAGTTCACGAAAAACATACCACGCAAGTTGATTGTTTAGGGGTGGTTTTAGCGGGCGGATTATCTTCACGCATGGGTGTTGACAAGTCTACATTGCAAAGAAATAACACCAGTATGCTAACGTATAGTAAGCAGTTACTGACTGACAGCGGCATTCAAAACATTGTTATTAGTGGAAACGCTAAAAACAATGAAGCGAGCGACAATGTAATAACAGATATTTACAAAGAGTCAGGCCCCCTTGGCGGCATCGCTAGTATTATTCAAAAATGTCGGGCGAAATCGTTACTTATTTTACCCGTAGATTTACCATTAATGACGGCATGTACATTACAAAAAATTAAGCATATTGGTGAGTTAAGCCAGCAAGCGTGTTTTTACGAAGAGAATTACCTGCCTTTGTATTTACCCATCAATGCTCATGTTGAAAGCTTTTTCAACTCAGCATTCATCAATACAAACATAGAAAAAAAGGCTGTAAATACAACGTCTAATCTAATGTCAGCTAAGTCTAAAAACGGTCCATCTATTAGAGCATTATTAAAACAAATTCCGCATCAAGCAATTAAATGCGATTCCCCGTCAACGCTTTTTAATGCCAACACGCCTGAAGACTGGCAGTCGGCTCAGCTTTCATTTGCTAACCCAAAGTTGGCAACAGGGAATATCAAACATATCGCAACATCCAAAATTTCAGAGTTAAGAAACAGGAAACCTTATGTCTAAGCATGAAAAAAGCCCATTTATTCCTTTATCAATTGCTGTTTTAACCGTGTCTGATACACGTGATGAATCAACAGATACTTCAGGTAAAACGCTTGTAGAGCGTGTAACACAAGCCGGACATAAGCTTGTTGATAAACAAATAGTGAAAGACGATGTTTATCAATTACGTGCCATTGTTTCTAAATGGATCGCAGACGATAGTATTCACGCCATCATCAGTACAGGCGGAACAGGTTTTACAGAACGTGATAACACTCCTGAAGCCCTACTCCCTTTATTCGATAAAAATGTTGAAGGATTTGGTGAAATATTTAGAGCAATTTCACTCACTGAAATAGGCACATCAACAATACAATCTAGAGCTTTTGGCGGCATTGCAAACAAAACGGTTGTGTTATGTGTACCAGGTTCTACAAACGCGTGTAAAACAGCTTGGGATAAATTAATCGTAGAGCAATTAGACGCAAGCCATAAGCCATGCAACTTTGTACCTCATTTAAATGTAACAGCAGAACAATGCGAGACACGTAACTAATGTCTAATCATTCACCAACACATTCTCAAGAAACCGCTTCGCTGAGCCATATTAACCAAAAAGGCGAAGCAAACATGGTTGATGTAACCGACAAAGCAATGACGTCGCGCACAGCAACTGCCGAAGGTAAAATTTCAATGTCGCCAGCAACGTTAAAGTTAATTACGCAAGGCGATAATAAAAAAGGTGACGTATTTTCCGTTGCTCGAATTGCAGGTATTCAAGCTGCGAAAAAATGTAGCGACCTCATTCCATTATGTCACCCATTAATGCTAACCAAAGTAAAAGTAGACTTTGAGATAGACACAGAAAATAGCCAAGTAAAAGTGACCAGTTTGTGCAAATTAACTGGTCAAACAGGTGTTGAAATGGAAGCATTGACCGCCGTTTCTATTACTTGTCTTACGTTGTTTGATATGTGTAAAGCGGCTGATCCTTTCATGGAAATTCACGGCATAAAGGTTCTGACAAAAGAAGGCGGAAAATCAGGTGGTTGGGAAGCCAAAAAGGACAACTCATAATGTCTGAACTACACACAATCAAAGTAAGTTTTTTTGCTGCTCTAAGAGAGCAGCTGAATTGTGATGAACTGCAATTACCTATTACTAACGCTTTAACGGTTGATCAAGCCAAACAACAAATAATAGCGCTTAACCCAACGTGGGAAGCAGCATTAAGCAATGAATCCTTATTTACAGCAGTTAACCACGACATTGTTGAAAGCGACTTCATTATAAACCCAAGTGATGAGTTAGCCTTTTTTCCACCTGTTACAGGTGGTTAAGTACAGTTGAGCGCTAAAATGACAACAAATATTCCACATGCTGACGACCGTATTAGCATTCAAACCGACGACTTTAATATACAAGACGAAGTCAATGCACTTGAAAACAACAACCTTATTGATGGTGCGGTTGTTACGTTTTGTGGGCGCGTACGTAATCAAAACTTAGGCGCAAATGTTAAAGGGTTAACACTTGAACATTATCCGGGAATGACTGAAAAATCATTGCAGAACATTATTAACACCGCACGCAAAAAATGGAATATAGGCAGAGTTACGGTAATTCACCGTGTAGGTAAATTACTTATTGGAGAGCAAATTGTTTTTGTTGGAGTAACCAGCAAACACCGTGGTGATGCTTTTTCTGCAAACGAATTTATTATGGATTTTTTAAAAATTAATGCTCCTTTTTGGAAAAAGGAGCTTACTGACGAAGGCGAAAAATGGTTAGACGCTAAAGAATCTGACACCAACAAAGCTAAATTATGGAACGAACAAGATGGTTCTCAACATAATTAAACGTGCAAAGCCAGTCACCCTATTCGTTATTGGCTTTATTTTAGTTACCTGTATAACACTCTCTGCCAATAGTTATGCCAACCAAACTTTAAGAGTTGCGGTTGCGGCTAACTTCGCCCCTATTGCAAAAAAGTTATCGTCAGAGTTTACCCAACAAACAGGTATCCAACTTGAAATTATCAGCGGTGCATCAGGAGCATTATTTCAACAAATAAAACATGCAGCACCTTACGACATGTTTTTATCGGCCGACGCTATTCGCCCCCAAGCTCTTAAAGATCACAACCTTATTGTTGAAAATAGTTTAACAACCTACGCCATAGGCAAACTTGCCTTTTGGTCGAGTACGCATAAGATTAATAATGAAAAACCTATTCAAAACGTATTAGCTAATTACTCTCGTATTGCTATTTCCAACCCTAAAACAGCACCATACGGATTTGCGGCTAAGCAGGTACTTACTGATATTCAATTGTGGGATTCGTTTAAATCAAAGCTAATTACCGGCATCAACGTTAATCAAACCTTTCAACAAATTCGGAGTAAATCAGTTAAAGCAGGTTTTATTGCACTGAGCCAATTAAAACTAAATAATCTAAACGGGATAGAAATACCGCAGCAACATTACGCTCCGATAAAGCAACAACTGGTCATTTTAAAGAGAAGTAAAAATATTAACGCTGCCCAACAATTTTCTTTATTTTTAAAACAGAAAAAGACTCAACAAAAGATTGCGAGTTTTGGTTATAGCGCTATTATGCCTGCAGACCAAAACACATTATGCTGTAACAATGCAACTTAACGACAATCAAAACAACACTTTATAATGATAGAGAATAGCGACTTAATAGCTTTATTTACCACCTTAAAAATGGCGACGATAACAACCATTATTTTAATGGTAATTGGTACGCCACTAGCGTGGTATTTAGCTAAAATGAAAAGTCGTTACAAAATAGTGATAGAAGCCATTGTGGCCTTGCCAATAGTGCTTCCCCCTACAGTACTTGGTTTTTATCTATTAATCGCATTTTCTCCAGAACACCTCCCCGGAAAACTATGGCAAGATATTACAGGTCAGCAACTCGCGTTTAGCTTTAGTGCAATTGTTATTGGTTCAGTGTTTTATTCGTTGCCTTTTGTTGTTCAGCCTATTCAAAAAGCGTTTGAACAATTGGGTGACGATATTATTGAAGCTGGGGCCATGCTTGGTGCCAACGCACTCGACCGATTTTTCACCATCGTTTTACCAATAACTAAAGCAAGCTTTATTACTGCGGCAAGTCTTGGGTTTGCTCATACAGTTGGAGAGTTCGGCATCGTTCTCATGATTGGCGGGAACATATCAGGAGAAACTAAAGTTCTCTCAATTTCACTATTTGAACATGTAGAAGCCTTTGATTACGCGAAAGCGCATATATTAGCAGCAAGCTTATTGGTTGGTTCATTCTTAATATTAGCTTTGGTGTACCTGTTGAATTACACCAGTAACACATCTCACACTGTAAAAAATAATCAATCAGTATTACCTAAAGATATGCGCTCATGAATGAATTATCTTTTACCTTTAACACACTGTTTGATGACTTCAATTTATCAGTTAATCAAACAATTCCAACCACTGGAATTACAGGAATATTTGGTCACTCTGGTTCAGGAAAATCAACATTACTGCGCTGTATTGCTGGATTAGAAAAACGTACTACGGGTGAAATAACCTTAAACGGCACCAATTTATACAATGCTAAAAGTAGCTATTTTGTAAAACCAGAAAAAAGGCGTATAGGGCTTGTTTTTCAAGACGCGCGGCTCTTCCCTCACCTAACGGTATTAAACAATATTAAATACGGCCAACGTCGGTACAAAAATACATCGTTAGATATTGATGAAGTAATCAAACTTACGCAGCTTAAGTCACTCATTCATAAAAATGTTACTCAATTGTCTGGCGGAGAAAAGCAACGTGTTGCCATAGCTAGAGCGTTACTCGCAGAGCCAGAACTACTCTTATTAGACGAGCCATTAAGTGCGCTTGATAACACAAGTAAAAGCACAATGATCGCATTACTGTTAAACGTTCAAAAACAACTGAATATTCCTATGTTATACGTAAGTCATAGCATGGCGGAACTACAGCAAATATCAGACAATCTATTAGTTATGAATAACGGGAAAATCACTCATTTTGGCAATGTGCATCATGTTATTCATACACTTAATTCGAGCCAATCTATTACGCAGCAAACAAGCCTAACCCTACCTATTCATGAACATTTACCTAAATATGGCTTAACTAGCTTACAATTAGCGCTCAATACATATATATATTTACCGTTATTAGCCAATAACAATATTGCTAACGAACACGATACGCACATACGTTGTTTTATTGCCGCGAACGATATAAGTATCAGTCGTCAAGAAGTGGCGGAATCTTCCATTGTAAATCACTTTCAAGCCGAAATTACGCATATTCAGCCACAAGAGAATAACGTACTCATTAGCTTAAACTGCCACGAACATACTTTTTATTCGTCAATAAGTTTGTGGTCTGCAGAGCGATTATCGCTGAATGTTAACGACCTAATTTACATTCAATTTAAAGCGAGTGCCGTACACAGTTTGGCAGATCTTGGAAAACTATAAACATGCTCACTCAACAAGAACAATTACGATATAGCCGACAAATCATGCTGAAAAGTATTGGTGAAGACGGACAAATAGCATTACGAAATGCCAAAGTACTTATAGTTGGCATGGGAGGGCTAGGTAATCCTGTATCTCTTTACTTAGCCGCAGCTGGCATAGGCACATTACTTATTGCTGACGGTGACAAGGTAGACGTTACCAATTTACAACGACAAGTTCTTTTTACAGAGCATGATATCGATGAGAGTAAGGCAGATATTGCCGCCGAAAAACTCCAGTTGAATAACAGTGACGTAACCATTGAAGTTATTGATGAAATGCTTGACGACGAGTTATGTGATTTCTATATTCCGACGGTAGATGTTGTTATTGACTGTACCGATAATATTCAAACACGCTATATGCTAAATACCCATTGTGTAAACAACAAAATACCACTTGTAGTAGGTGCTGCAACGGGGTTTGATGGCCAACAATTAGTTGTAGATCCTAGAAATGATGAAAGTGCTTGTTACCACTGTTTATTTCCTGAAAGCAAAAAAGCACCTGTGAATAATTGCCAAACGGTTGGCATACTTGGGCCAATACTCGCCATTGTTGCAGGAATGCAATCACTACAAACAATTAAGTTACTCACTGGCAATAAAGTACATGTGAATCAATTGAATCTTTTTGACGGCCTATCAAATCAATGGCAACAGTTCACTATTAAAAAACAAGCGAACTGTAAAGTATGCGGAAGCTAATACAAATAGATTAAACCTCGTATAAAAAGAAAACCCTTAACAGTATAAACAGCTAAGGGTTAAGTTCCTTCTAAAAATAAAATGTAGGAAGTGGGTTACTTGAATAATCCTGTGTTTCGGTCGTTAACGGCCTCTCGCCAACCACCTAACCATTCAGAACGAGCGTTAATACTTTGATATGGGCATTTTTCTCTGGCTTTACCATTAAGGCCTGCCTGATAGCCATTTGAATGTGCTCTGCCTAAACGGTCTCTTTTTTGTCTTCTCATGAATCACACCTCTTAACCATTTGATAATATTTATAAATTTATTTATCTAGCGGCCGAAACTTAACTACAATCGACAATTAATTTAAGAACAAATAATAAACGATTGCAAGCAATTTACAGTTCAAAAAACAGGCCAAAAAGCACAAAATTAACGAATAAAAATTCCATAAAAACATCAATCATGACTTTTTTATTACAAAACAATTCTTTAATTAATTTGTAATATTCCAATACGAAATAAGTAAAATATTATTATAAAAAATTAGTTTATAGGCATGAGTTAACGGATACTCATTAACCTTTTAAAAGTGGTTTTAGCATTTCTTCTAAACCATTGAGCTTAACTTCGTACATTAACGCTAGTTGTTCTCCTAACTTCCCTTCTGGAAATCCTTTCCCATGAAACCAAACCAAATAAGGTTCAGGTAATTGAAGTAGCTTCCTTCCTGCATACTTGCCGAATGGCATAACTTGGTTAATTGCCTCTACGAGTTTTTGTTGTTCTTGAGAATTAGCTTCCAACGTGTAAACCTATGTTTCCTTGTATTCATGTACATTTAATATAACGTATGTCACATCTGTTTAAAATTTTAATCTAATTCGATTTACCCTAGTAGTATTTCACTATGCGAATGAGTTATTTATAATTGTAAATTAAAATCCACATTGTCAGGAAAGAACATATGCCTAATAAATTTGAACTAGCAACATTAGCAGGCGGTTGCTTTTGGTGTATAGAGTCAGCATTTAGTAGCTTAAAAGGAATTGAAGCGGCAATTTCTGGCTATATGGGTGGCGATACTAACAATCCAACTTATGAATCTGTTTGTACAGGTAATACTGGTCACGCAGAAGTTGTTCAATTAACCTTTGATCCAACTATTATTAGTTATCGAGAAATTTTAGAGATCTTTTTTACGCTACACGATCCAACACAGTTAAATCGCCAAGGTAACGACATAGGTACTCAATATCGTTCGGGGATATTTGTTCACAATGAAGAACAAAAGAACATAGCTCAAACAATTATTGACGAAATAAATAATGAAGAAATATGGCCAAACCCACTAGTAACCGAGGTTACGGATATTAGCCACTTTTATACTGGTGAGCTTTACCATCAAGGATACTTTAATAAAAATCCTGAAAACCAATACTGCCAAGCAGTTGTTTCCCCAAAGCTTGCTAAATTTAAAAAAACGTTCATCGATAAACTAAAATAACATTACGCTCAAAACTCCAATAAAAAAGCCACGATATTAAACGTGGCTTTTTTATTGGAATTAATTAGCTGTTTTTACATGAGTTAATTATTAATCGTAACATCGCCTGTATTAGAGTTATACGTGGCTGACAATGTGGGATTTCGCGTGTAAGTATAAGTACAACTATTTGAACCTATATATTGCGCCTGTATATCAGCACTATCGTCATTTTCAACGTCAGCATTACTTGCGTCAAGCACTGCTCGCCATACATCCAAACAATCATTCCCACTATTTAATGTTAAGCTAACACCCCGAGTATCAGCAGGATACCCTGCGGAATTTACGCTTAAATCACCGCCAACAACAGGATCACTAATTGGAATAAAGTCTTGAACAGCTTGACCATTTCCCCTTACCAACCAAGCAATATGCACTTGTTCAACACCCGACTTAAACGCTGCCACTGTACCAATAAATACAGCTTCTTCTGCGTCTTCAGTCAAATTAATAAACTTTGGTAGTGCAGTTGCAGATAAAATACCTAAGATAACAATCACTACAACTAACTCTATTAACGTGAAGCCTTTATTTTTATTCATAAGTTTAAGTGTAAACCGTATTAATTAAACGTAAATCATTGTGATTTAATAAATTTTATTCGCGTTACTATAAATAAACACATAAGCGTATTCAATGTATAAAATTGATTACTTGCAGTTAAGAAGACACTGAGACATCAACTTTACTTCCATTACAACAACACAATGATTTTTGAGGATGTAAACTCACCGTTAACCAAAAGTAATCGCAAATTTTCAGGTACATATGTTTTTCCTGTAAAATATTAACCAAATACCTTATTTTTATTGCGCTAAGCCTTAAATTACTAGTTGTAAATTAATTTAAATTAAGAGATAGTAAGGAGATTACAAAAATCTAACATTGTCTCCATATTCGTTATGGTATGTAACCTAACAAACTTAAAATAATTATAAAAATATGTTACTCGTAGATGATAAGGTACTTGAAGATATTGGACGGGGATTCTCTATTCCTGCACAACCTAAGCTTTTAAAAAAGCTTCAAGACTTAATTGCTCAGGATGAGCCAGAATTAAATCTCATCGCCAAAACAATATCTCAAGATGTTGCTGTTTCTGCAACCGTATTAAAAACAATTAACTCTCCCGTTTATGGCTTGTCTAGAACAGTATCTGACATTCCAAAGTCTGTTAGATATATCGGCTTAGACGGTATTATTACCCTTGTAACAGGTTGTTTGATTAAGCAAACTTTTCAACAAAAAGACTGTTCAATTGCTTTAGAAGATTTTTGGAACAATTCAACACAAATTGCCAATATGTGTGTGCAAATAGGTAATTCGTTAAAACAAGCTATATCTAAAGATATTTTGTTTTCTTTAGGCTTATTTCATGACTGTGGCATTCCGATCATGGCAATGAAATACAACGATTACCATAAAACATTTGAACAGGCTAAAAAGTTTCCCGCTGTACCTGTAACTTCGATCGAAGACGCCACCTATAAAGCTAACCACGCAACCATTGGATATTACGTAGCAACATCATGGCGATTACCTAAAGATATCTGCCAGTTAATTCTTGCGCACCACGAACGTGACTTTTTAGACAACGCTTCAAGCCGATTACAAATGTTTTATTATTCTATTTTAAAAATGGCTGAAAACATTATTCACGTGAGAAATCATCAAAAAAACTCTCCCGATTGGCAATTCTTAAAAGATAAAATTTTAGATTTATTAGCGATGTCAGAAAGTGACTATTTACTGTTAGTAGAAGAGCGTGAAGCAGAATACGCCTAGTTTATTTTATAAAAGCTGACCATTGCATTAACAACGTTTTAAAGTCTTCAATACCACATTCTGCTGATGAATCGAAATCGGTCATTAGTCCTTCTTCAAGTTCGTTGTCCTCATCATTTGAGTCTTGATTAAATGAGCTATTTGCAACAACCTGAACAGACTCTTGGCTAAACACCAATGTATATTCACTCCCTGTAATATATACGTCTTCTTTAGATCGCGTTTTAATATCATCAATGGTTTCAAGTAATGTTGTTAACTTGGGGATGCTATTTCCTATCTCCACTTCTAACCAAGGCCCCATAATCTCGTGTTCCATTGAAAAACGAGCGCTCGATAAGCCTGTTAATGAATCATTAATAAATTCGTATTCCATAGTATTTATGGCCTTATTGATAGAGAAACACCAAAATATTCTTCCTCATATTATAGCAAACCCTATGCACTACGACCTACTTGAAAAAATGGTTACTCAAAAAAGAAAAAACACCAACAAGTGGTGTTTTTAGAAGTCATAATAAATAAAGAGTATTTATAGCGTTTTATTTTTCATTGAAACTAACTTTTGAATATTACCCATAGAAACTTTTAACATGTAAATAGCTTGAAGATAACCGCTACGGTGAAATGCTGATAAAACCTCTGCCGATAGATTTTTAAAATTTTCTTCGTGTATGGTATACACGCCATCAAATCTTTTTTCTTCGCCTGAAGCAAAAGAGACTTTGAGTTGAACAGGCTCTATTAAATCGTTATCTGACAATGCTTTTACAAACGCTTCTGTACGAATAATTCCGTTCACCAATGTAGCCAATAAATTATTAACGGTTTCCATATAAGGTGTAAGCTTACCATCGGCATCAAACAGCAATTCACCTTCGCTTTCTTGCACACGAGTGTTGTCCATATTGATGGTGATAACCGTGTTTTCTTCGGTCGGCCTGTCGCCGTCTTCTCCGTTTATTCCAGCCATAAATGGTTGGCGTCTTATATGTAAAGGTACGTACTGTGCATTCCACTTATTACCTTCTAAAAATAAATTTTCACCAACCTCAAAACCTAATAATGCATTTAAACCAAACTGACCAGTGTTGTTGTCTTTTATAAAACATATTGGATATTCCAATACAAGTTGGTGTAACTCTTCCGCAATAACTGGAACCGTATGAATGTTCTCACCAAACTCAGCACCACGGCCGAGTTTTACACGCGTATTTTTATGTGTATTTGAATCTAATATTTTAAAATTTGCCATGTTTAATCCTTGTTTACACTTTCTGCAAACCGTATCTATGTATTTTCTTTAAGAGTTCTCGGTTTGGCATGAGTGTAGAAATAAATTCTTGTTTTTGTTTTTCGTTTTTATCAAAGTAATTCTGAGCTTCTCGGTAACTGGTATCAGATAAACCTCTTGGGTTAGCGTTTGTTTTAAACCCCATGCCATAAAGCACGTACTGGTAACTAGCTGCTGGAAAAACTTCTAAAGCGTGCTCAAAGTCATGATCACTCGGAACTTGATACTTCCAAAGTTCAAGTTGCTCTTTTAAATAATCGGAAACAGTTTCCGGCGCTCGATGATCAATCCAAAACTGACTATCTGATCGCTTGTTTAGCATATAGTGCAATTTCAAAAAATCAATAATTCGATCCCAACGATAAAGAAAGGTTTCGTTAAATCGTTTAGCAACAATGTCCATTGCTCGCCTGTGAGTTGGTAATTGCTCTGCAATCATTTGAGCGGATATTTCAACAAGTAGCAATGCCGATGCTTCTAAAGGCTCTAGAAATCCAGCAGATAAACCAACCGCTACACAATTTTTTTCCCAAAATTTTTCTCTATGTCCGGGGTTAAAATTAATAGTTCTAAAGTTTAAGTCATCAGTATTGGTGCAAGATTCTTTCAAATAATCAACCAGCTCTTGTTTTGCTTTTTCTTCTGATATGTATTGGCTAGAAAAAACATGCCCTACTCCACGACGGTTAAATAAGCCAATATCCCATATCCACCCCGCCGATTGCGCTGTAGATATAGTATGAGATGCTATTTCGCTATTGTCATCTTGATAAGGCACTTGAACAGCAATAGCAGTATCTGAAAAGAGTTGGTCTTTGCATGATTTAAATGGGACGTTGAAGTGCTCTCCCAGCAACAGTGATTTAAAGCCTGTACAATCTATAAATAAATCGCCTGCAACATCACCATTATGTTTAGTAGAAACAGACGAAATGTCGCCGTCTTTGTTATTAACGCTTACTACATTATCAAGAATATGTTTAACGTTTAGGTATTCAACGCAATGGTTAGTTAAAAACTCAGAAAACTTACCTGCGTCTAAATGATACGCATAATTAGCAACCGCTGCGTATTCAGCAGTAACCATTTTTTTAGGACCTAAGCCTAGTTCACAAATCTCCTCTTGCGGGCACACCGCTTGAGAAAAAGATTTGTTGTTACCACCTTCTCCCCAATGAGCTGCTAAATTTATGTTATGAAAACCTTGAGGTAACACTAACGGGTGATAGTAAAAATCATCTTTATCGCCAGTTACCCATTGGGAAAACTTAGCCCCCTGCTTAAATGACACATTACATTTTTCAATGAAATCAGTTTCTCGTATTCCCATTTTGTTTAAAGTATTACGCATTGTGGGCCAAGTACCTTCGCCCACCCCTACATTTGGTATGTCAGGAGACTCAACTAACGTAACGGAATAATTTGAACCTGCACTTTTTTTTAATGTAGACGCGATTACACCAGCAGTTATCCAGCCAGCGGTGCCACCACCTACAATAACAATTGATTTAATAGGATTCTCCATAAAAACTCCTAAAGTTAAAGATACAGTTATACAAAAGCCGCCTTATTACGGCGGCTTCCTTTCAAAGCATTAACTATTCCTTATATAGTTAATATCGTTTCTACCAAGATCCACGAATACCTACAGCATATCGCGCACCGTATTGCTCTGCATCAATTAATTGATTTTCAAAGCGGCCATAACGGCGTGTAGTTTCGTTGGTTAAGTTAATACCATCAATAAATACCGAAAGATTTTCATTAATTTCATAACTCGCGCTTAAGTCCCATTGCCCGTAAGCTTCTACAAATCTTGGCTCACTACCTAAAGATTGAAGAAAATCATCACGCCAGTTATAAGCTAATCTAACTTGAACCGAGTCTTTTTCGTAAAAACCAACAATGTTAGCAGAGTCACTCAAACCCGTTAATGCTGCTGACTGATCAAAATTAAACACATCATAAGTTTCGTCACTTTCAACTAAAGTGTAGTTTGCTTGTCCACCAAAGCCGCTATCACCAAACATATATTGAGCGTTCAACTCCCAACCATCAACTTTACGGTTTTGTAAGTTTACTGGGGTTGTTACTTCCCAAGTTATTTCAGGATCACCTGCCTGACTTAAACAAGCAGGATTTGGAACTGTACTTGGATCAGGACAACCGGCTCTAGGGTTAGCACTTGGATCAGTTATTACTTCACCATTTACGTTTAGAATTTTTCTATCTTCAGTACCATTAACAATGAAATTTTCAACAAATTTCTTAAAATATGCCACAGATACATAACTGCCGTCATCAAGATACCATTCAACAGATAGATCAAAATTGTCTGACGTCACTGGCAACAAGCTAGGATTACCTTGAGACGCTTTAAACGGGTCGCCTGGGCGAGGAGCGTTTAAATTTGTGCCAGGGAAAAGCTGTCCAATATTAGGTCGAGCAATAGTACGACTATATGAAAAACGAGTAATTAAATCGTCCATTGGTTCAATTGAAAAGTCAAAGTTAGGCAATATACGAGAATATTCACCACTTAAGCTCTGTGGCGCTGGAATATCGTCATCAATAACTTCAAGTTCTTCAACATTACGGTAGTTTAATGCTAACAAACCATCTTGAACTGTATAAGCTGATACGTCAGTTTTTTCGTAACGAACACCTACATTCAAATTAACAGGCAAGTCATTAAACTCTGTTTCAAAATCGAACGAAACGTATGCGGCAAGAGTATCTTCGGTAACACCATTCGTTACAATATTTGGTTCTTCGTATAAGCCTTCATTTTGTACAATATCAATAAAATCTAAAGCACTATATTTAGGTATAAATGGAAACAGCTCATTAGCACCAGAGAATTGGTCTGACGTATCGCCACGCTCAACAAAACTTAAATCTAAGCCTGTTGTTGGAATACTTCTAAATTGAAAAACGCCACTTCTGAACGTATCGATACTGTAATCCGTTTGTTGAACACCAAAGTTAATTGCAGATAACGCCCCGTCTCTTAAGTTTTCCCACTTACCCGAGAGCTTAATTTGCTCAACGTTGTTTTCCATTTCAAAACCACGTTGTTGATATAAGTCAGATACAATGTTTTCTCCAGCGTAACCACCACCTGGCAATTTGCTATCGTCTACATAAATGACAGGGATGTCGCCAACAAAGTCAGCACCGATATCAACGCCTAACCCATCGTCTGTCTTAATATTTTTTAAGTTAGCTAGAGTTTCTGCCGTTTGGCCATCGGGGTTAGAGTGTGATGTTGAATCATGGTAATCAAACTCAAAACTTAACGCTTCTGTAGCTTGCCATTCAATATTTAAACCTAACGAGTCATTCTCTTTTTTCTCATAATATTGCCATGCCCAAAAGTTTAGCTCATCATCAGGATCTCGAGGATTCCAAACAGTACCATTTTCATCAGCTGTACCAAATGGGTCATCAAACCAAAATGCCATGCGATTTGTATTACTCACTTCTTCGAAGCGAGAAATCGTATAGTTTAATGTCGCAACAAGACTATCAATTGGAGCAGCTTGTAAAACAAGCTGAGCGTTTTGGCGCTCACGTTCCGTGTCATAATGCTCAACAACCGCAGTCCACGGTGTCCAAAAAGACTCATCAGGATTTTGTGAACTTATATTTGACGTGTCAATTTGAGAGCGATTACCGCGATTACGTACCCAACCATCAGTACCAACACGATCTCGGTGTGAATCACGTTCAGCATGTGATGCTGAGAATAAAACACCAAATTTGCCATCGGCAAATACTTGGCTAATCATACCTGAAATTTCAGGTGTTACTTTGCTACCTTCATCTTCTACACTTGTATCGTATACACCTTTAGCACTAGCAAACGCTTTAAATTCGCCATAATCAAAAGGCTTAGCCGTTTGAATATCAACAGTAGCACCGATACCACCCGTCGAAATATGTGCTTTACCTGTTTTATGAATTTCTACACCACTTACACTTTCTGCTGCGATTTCACGGAAATTAAAACTACGACTCACGCCAGCAGATTCTAGTACCGAAGAGTTAGGCATTTGACGACCATTTAAGGTAACTAAGTTGAAAGCAGGCCCAAAACCACGAACTGTAACTTTGTTTCCTTCATTATTTGCTCTATCAATAGAAACACCAGAAATACGCTGAATTGATTCTGCAAGGTTTGTGTCTGGAAATTTACCGATGTCTTCCGCAGAAATAGCGTCTACAACACCCGATGCATCTCTTTTTACTGCAGCAGATTTACTTAATGAACTAAAAATACCCGTAACTTGAATAACTTCTGTTTCGTCTGCTTTATTAGCGGTAGCTTCTTGCGCTTGTACACTAACGCTTGATGCAACCATCATTGCTAAATAAACACTACTTAACTTAAAACCTTTAGTAGCCATATGAATCCCCTATATATTTTGTTTTCATGTTTTTTTGTCAGGTACAACACTTGGAAAATAACCTTACAAGCTATACCTGTATTGACCACTTTATAGCCTCTTAAGCACCATTGTCAATCGTATTTTGTTAACAATGTGTAATTTTCATTATTGATGTATAACTCATTTTGTGATTACTTTTTATAAAGGGAACTAATTAGAAAGTTGCTGCTCTGATATATATAGTTTTTATTGGGGAAATAGTTTGTTGAATGGTGTAACAAAAGCGTTGTTAGTTTCTTTATTACTCCACGCCATTTTATTTTTGTTACTTTCTGCACAGTTTTGTAAAACACAAACATCAATTCCTAAACCTAAAGCGAATAAACCTCAAACTATAAAGAGTTTTTTATATACGCCTATTCGCCAAAAGGTAACGAATACCATTGAGCAAAGTAGTGAAAAATACGTATCAACACCTAAATCACAACCTATAGTTCAGGCTCCGAAAAAAAAAGTTAGTAAGTCACTATCTATAAAAAAAACTGACAAACCTAAAATACAAACAATAGAAAAGACCAAACACGTAAAAAACAAATATTCGTTAAAAGATGAACCTAAAAATATAATTACAGAACAAAAACTTAAAGAACAACTTAATAACCTAAGGAAAAATCAATTAAACACACCTTACGACTCAGTTAACGAGCGTACACATTCAACAGTTCGCAGCATTTTTAACCCTACCCCCAAATTGGTACCTAAATCTACAACGAAAACACCTGAGAAAATTGAGGCCGAAAAACAGTTACGCACTACCAATTATGGAGCAGGAATTTCGATAGAAAAAAGAAAAAGCGGTAATTGTGCTATTAAACAAGACTTGTCTTCTGTTGGTATTGAAGGTGTAACTTCAACTCAGTACTTTAGCTGTGGAAAGAGCGAATTTGATCAGAATTTTAGTGACCACATAAAAAAGGCAATGAAAAAATATGAATAAAAAACGCCGCTAATAGCGGCGTTTTTTTTAACGTATAACACCTTTTGTTTCGGCTTACGCTGGTTCTTGAATAATCACAGTGTCAGCTTTGTTCGTATAACTTTCCATTTGATGAAAGTTTAAGTATCGGTATGTATCCGCGGCTGTCGAATTTATTTTTGACGCGTATTCCATATACTCAGCTGGCGAAGGAAGTTTTCCTAATATTGCACCAACTCCCGCTAGTTCAGCAGACGTTAAATACACGTTAGCTCCAGTACCTAAACGATTTGGGAAATTACGAGTAGAGGTAGACAATACGGTTGATTTTTCCGCCACGCGAGCTTGATTTCCCATACATAGTGAACAGCCCGGAGTTTCCATACGTGCACCTGCACGACCATAAATTCCATAATAACCTTCAGCTGTTAGTTGATCTCTGTCCATTTTAGTTGGAGGGGCTACCCATAAACGTGTAGGTAATGCTTCTCCATACTCTTCAATCAACTTACCTGCTGCGCGGAAATGACCAATATTGGTCATACACGAGCCAATAAACACTTCATCTACCTGTGTACCTTGAACATCAGAAAGTAATTTAGCGTCATCAGGATCATTAGGACAACATACGATTGGCTCTTTAATATCAGCTAAATCTATTTCTATAACATGAGCATATTCTGCGTCTGAATCAGCTTCCATAAGTGATGGATTTGCTAACCATTCTTGCATGCCCTTAATGCGACGTTCAATCGTGCGTACATCGCCATACCCTTCGCTGATCATCCATTTGAGCATAACAATATTTGATTCAAGATATTCAGCAACAGACTCTTGCTCTAATTTTATAGTACAACCAGCGGCAGAACGTTCAGCAGAAGCATCAGACAATTCAAAAGCTTGCTCTACTGTTAGGCCTTTTAGCCCTTCAATTTCAAGAACACGCCCAGAAAATTCGTTAACTTTACCCGCTTTTTCAACGGTTAATAAACCATTTTTAATTCCATAATATGGAATTGCATGTACAAGATCACGCAACGTAATGCCTGGTTGCATTTCGCCTTTAAAACGTACTAAAACGGATTCAGGCATATCTAGAGGCATTACGCCGGTTGCAGCTGCAAAAGCCACTAAGCCAGAACCTGCAGGAAATGAAATACCTAATGGAAAACGTGTGTGTGAATCACCTCCTGTACCAACAGTGTCAGGCAACAACATACGATTTAACCAAGAATGGATAACTCCATCTCCTGGTCGAAGTGAAACACCGCCTCGGTTCATCATAAAGTCAGGTAACGTATGATGGGTTACAACATCTACAGGCTTGGGATATGCCGACGTATGACAAAAAGATTGCATGGTTAAATCTGCTGAAAAACCTAAGCAAGCTAAGTCTTTTAGTTCATCTCTAGTCATCGGCCCTGTAGTATCTTGAGAGCCAACGGTAGTCATTTTAGGTTCACAGTATTGGCCTGCTCTAACACCAGCAACACCGCATGCCTTTCCTACCATTTTCTGCGCTAATGTATAACCTTTGTTAGAGGCTTCTATTTCTTCAGGTTTACTAAATAAGTCTGTCGCTGGTAAACCTAAAGCATCACGCGCTCTTCCCGTTAAGCCTCGCCCAATAATCAGAGGAATTCGACCACCAGCACGAACTTCATCAAGTAATACAGGGCTTAATTCAAATTCAGAAATAACTTCGCCTGCTGAATTTTTCACGACGCCTTCATATGGGTAAATATCAATCACATCACCCATGTGCATTTTTTGAACATCTAATTCGATAGGTAAAGCGCCTGAATCTTCCATGGTATTATAAAAAATTGGCGCTATTTTCCCACCCAAACAAACTCCACCACCACGCTTATTAGGAATACACGGAATATCGTCTCCCATAAACCATAAAACAGAATTGGTAGCCGACTTACGCGATGACCCTGTTCCTACTACATCACCAACGTAGGCGAGTGGAATACCATCTTTTTGTAACTCTTCAATTTGTTGTATTGGCCCTACAACTCCATCTTCATCAGGTGTTATACCATAGCGCCCTATTTTAAGCATCGCTTTAGCGTGTAATGGAATATCAGGGCGAGACCAAGCATCTGGCGCAGGAGATAAGTCGTCGGTATTCGTTTCACCAGTCACTTTGAATACTTTAACCGTAATTTTTTCGGCAACTTTTTCTTTACTCGTAAACCATTCGGCGTTTGCCCACGATTGCATAACCGCTTTCGCCGCTTCATTTCCAGCATCAGCTTTATCTTTCACATCATGAAATGCGTCAAACATTAGTAATGTGTTCGACAACCCTTTTGCCGCAATTGACGATAGCGCTGTGTCATCTAATAAATCAATCATAGGTTGAATGTTATAACCACCTAACATTGTGCCTAATAATTCTGTCGCTTTTTCCGCAGACAAAATTGGAGAGCCCGTTTCGCCTTTTGCAACAGCTGATAAAAAACCTGCTTTAACGTAAGCTGCGTCATCAACACCTGCAGGTACACGATTAGTTAACAAATCGATTAGGAAGCTTTCTTCACCTTCAGGGGGCGACTTTATAAGCTCAACAAGGTCAGCTGTTTGTTCTGCATTTAGCGGTTTAGGTACAATACCTTGAGCAGCACGCTCTTCTATATGTTTACGATATTCTCCAATCACGACATTCCCCCTTAAACAAAATTAATACACAATAATATAGGCGAGCTGTTATATGATTCAAGAGATTTGATCTAATACAATAGTCTTACATGTGCTGAAATACATACACTATAATTTTGATGTCTATCAGCCATAAACATGATGAATAGTGCTTATTTAACCAAATGATTCGTAGTAGAAGAAAAATAAGGTAAAATAAGTAAAAATTACCCCTGCTAATTGCAATGTTATTAGCATAATCTAGCTAAAGAGAGTATGGAATGAGCCTTTATTCAAAATATATAGCGGAAATTGAAACCCGTAAGAAGGAGCTTGGTTTAGCACCTAAGCCTATTGATAGCGCAGAGTTGTTAGCTGAAATTATCGAACAAATTAAAGATCAAGGGAATGCACACCGTGAAGATTCTCTTAACTTTTTTATCTACAACACGCTTCCAGGAACAACAAGTGCAGCTGGCGAGAAAGCTAAATTCTTAAAAGCAATTATTCTAGGCGAAGAGCAAGTAGCAGAAATTACTCCAGCGTTCGCTTTTGAATTACTTTCTCACATGAAAGGTGGACCTTCGATTGAAGTGCTACTCGATCTTGCACTAAGCGATAATGAGGCAGTTTCTGCTCCAGCTTCAGACGTTTTAAAAACACAAGTATTCTTGTACGACGCAGATATGACTCGTTTAGAAACAGCATATAAATCTGGAAACGCTGTAGCTAAAAACCTATTAGAAAGTTACGCAAACGCAGAGTTTTTCACTAAGCTTCCTGCTATTGACGAAAAAATTGACGTTGTAACTTACATCGCAGGTGAAGGCGACATCTCAACTGATTTACTTTCTCCTGGTCACCAGGCACACTCACGTGCTGACCGTGAGTTACACGGCCAGTGTATGATCACTCCTGAAGCTCAAAAAGAAATCCAAGCACTTCAAGCTAAGCACCCTAACGCTAAAGTAATGCTTATTGCAGAAAAAGGAACTATGGGTGTTGGTTCTTCACGTATGTCTGGTGTTAATAACGTTGCACTTTGGGCTGGTAAACAAGCAAGTCCTTACGTTCCGTTTATCAACATTGCTCCAGTTGTTGCTGGTACAAATGGTATCGCTCCTATCTTCCTTACAACTGTTGACGTAACTGGCGGTATAGGTCTTGATCTTAAAAACTGGGTTAAGAAAGTTGATGCTAACGGTAATACGGTAACTGACGAAGACGGCGACATTGTTTTAGAAGAAGTTTATTCAGTTGCTACGGGTACCGTATTAACTATCGATACCAAAGCGAAAAAACTGTATAACGGCGATAAAGAATTATCAGATGTTTCATCTGCTTTTACTCCTCAAAAAGTTGAGTTCATGAAAGCAGGCGGTTCATACGCAGTTGTATTTGGTAAGAAGTTACAAACATTTGCTGCCGAAACGTTAGGTATCAAAGCTCCTGCTGTTTACGCTGCTGCTAAAGAAATTTCAAACGACGGCCAAGGCTTAACTGCGGTAGAGAAAATATTTAACCGTAACGCTGTTGGTGTTGCATCAGAGACTCCGTTGCATGCTGGTTCTAACGTACGTGTAAAAGTAAACATTGTTGGTTCTCAAGATACTACGGGCCCAATGACTTGCCAAGAACTAGAAGCGATGGCTGCTTCAACTATCTCTCCTATTGTTGACGGTGCATACCAATCAGGTTGTCACACTGCATCTGTATGGGATAGCAAAGCAAAAGCTAACATTCCTAAGTTAATGAGTTTCATGAACGCCTTTGGTCTAATCACAGCTCGTGATCCAAAAGGTGAATACCATGCAATGACCGATGTTATTCATAAAGTGTTAAACGATATTACGGTTGACGACCGCTCAATCATCATTGGTGGTGATTCTCACACTCGTATGTCTAAAGGTGTAGCATTCGGTGCCGATTCGGGTACGGTTGCGTTAGCACTTGCAACAGGCGAATCAGCAATGCCAATTCCTGAATCAGTTAAAGTAACCTTTAAAGGTAAAATGGCTGGCCACATGGATTTCCGTGACGTTGTACACGCAACTCAAGCTCAAATGCTTAATCAATTTGGCGGAGAGAACGTATTCCAAGGTCGCATTATTGAAGTACATATTGGAACTTTGTTGGCTGACCAAGCATTTACGTTTACTGATTGGACTGCAGAAATGAAGGCAAAAGCTTCAATCTGTATTTCTAACGATGAAACATTGATTAAATCAATCGAACTAGCTAAAAGCCGTATCCAAATCATGATTGATAAGGGTATGGAAAATAAAGCTGGTACATTAGCTGGTTTGATTAACCTAGCAGATGAACGTATTGCTGGTATTAAATCTGGCGAGCAGCCCGCATTAGCACCAGATAGCACAGCAAAATATTATGCTGAAGTATTAGTCGATTTAGATACCATAGTTGAACCAATGATCGCCGATCCAGACGTTAACAACGACGACGTATCTAAGCGTTATACTCACGATGTTATTCGCCCTGTTTCGTACTATGATGGAAAACCTGTAGATTTAGGTTTTGTAGGCTCATGTATGGTTCATAAGGGTGATATGCAAATCATCGCTCAAATGCTACGTAACCTAGAAAAACAGAACGGCAGTATAGAGTTTAAAGCACCATTAGTAGTTGCACCACCAACATACAACATTGTTGATGAGTTAAAAGCTGAAGGTGATTGGGCAGTACTAGAGAAATACTCAGGCTTTGTATTTGACGACGCTAACCCTAAAGGTGAAGCTCGTACGAAATACGACAATATCATGTATCTAGAACGTCCTGGTTGTAACTTATGTATGGGTAACCAAGAAAAAGCTGAACCTGGCGACACTGTTATTGCTACTTCAACACGTCTATTCCAAGGCCGCGTTGTTGCCGATACGGCTGACAAGAAAGGTGAATCTTTACTTGGTTCAACTCCACTCGTTGTACTTTCAAGTATCTTAGGTCGCTTCCCAACAATGGATGAGTATACAGCAGCGGTAGAAGGTATTGACTTAACTCGCTTTGCTCCACCTACAGAAGCGATGACAACGGCTCCAGCGGTTAGAATTGCAGATCCTAGTTAGTCATTGCAATGTAAATAACACGACCGTGTAAAATATAAGGGCTGCTTATTTAGAATAGATAAGCAGCCCTTTTTATATTTTTGATAGTAATGTATTAAGTTTTCACATCTACAACGCTACGACTAGTATTCTGTCACTTCATATCCTTTATAAAGTCTCAGTCCTTAATAAACCCTATGAAATAGCTCTTTTGTAATTTTTTAAAATGGATTACTTTGAATCCGGACATTCTATATTAGCCTCTAAAGAAGACGCTATATAGCTATCATAATACTTTTCTTCATTATAGCTCTCTACACCATCTAAAATTTCAATCTTAAAGCCGTAGCTTTTACATACCGTTAAAGACTGGCGTACTAAAAATGTTGCCAGTGTACTAAAACGGGTTCTACTGGTAGAGCGTACCCTCACAAAGTATTTATTGTCATCTAACTTTTGTTGATCAAACTGCACTTGATGATCAAAGTCCCATGCCTTACCTTCGAAAGACTCGTTGTTTTTTATACCCTGTGCACATCCGCCTATTAATGTTACGAAAGCGACCACATATATAAGTTTCATTAAAAACGCTCCTTCGAGCCGAAAATTTAAAATAATTTACACATTTAAAACACGAAAGAAAAGGGTTTTGCCAACGTTATAAATACAAACCGTAAACTATTCAGCCTAACAGTCACAAAAAAACCAGCCGAAGCTGGTTTTATGTAGACTCATTGAAATTAATCAATTACTTCTTTTTCTTAACAGCTTTTGCGTTAGGTAAGTCAGTGATTGACCCTTCAAAAATCTCTGCCGCTAAGCCAATTGATTCATTTAACGTTGGGTGAGCATGAATAGTTAAACCAACATCTTCAGCATCTGCGCCCATTTCAACCGCTAAACACACTTCGCCAAGCATTTCACCAGCATTAATACCAACAATAGCACCACCAAGAACACGACCTGTTTCTTTTTCAAAGATCATCTTAGTTTTACCTTCTGTACGTGCAGAAGCTATCGCTCGTCCAGAAGCAGCCCATGGGAAGTTAGCAACTTCAATATTTAAACCTTGTTCTTTAGCTTCACGCTCTGTAACACCAACCCAAGCCATTTCTGGATCAGTATAAGCAATTGAAGGGATACAACGAGGTTCAAAGGTGTGCTTTTTACCTGAAATAACTTCAGCAGCACAATGTGCTTCATGAACAGCTTTGTGAGCAAGCATAGGTTGGCCTACAACGTCACCAATCGCAAAGATGTGGTTTACGTTTGTACGTAGTTCGTTTGTAACGTTGATAAAGCCGCGCTCGTCTACGTTAACACCTGCTTTGTCAGCGTCTACTAAGTGACCATTAGGCTTACGACCAACAGCTACTAAAATTTTGTCGTAACGTACTTGCCCTTCAGGTGCATTTTTACCCTCAAACGTTACGTATAAACCGTCGTCTTTAGCGTCAACAGCAACAACTTTAGTAGACAACATGATGTTGAACTTGTCTTTGTTGTAGTTAGTGTAAATTTTAACAATATCTTTATCCGCTGCAGGAACTAATTGGTCAGCAAACTCAACAACAGACACGTTAGAACCTAACGCATTGTATACTGTTCCCATTTCTAAACCGATGATTCCACCACCTAATACAAGCATTTCACCAGGTACGTCTTTAAGTTCTAAAGCGCCTGTAGAATCAATAACACGAGGGTCATCTTTAGGAATAAACGGTAAATCTACTACCGAAGAACCCGCTGCAATAATCGCGTTATCAAATGTGATAGTTGTTGCGCCGTCAGCACCTTCAACAACAATCGTTTTATCTGATGTAAACTTACCGTAACCGTAAACAGTGTTAACCTTACGTGCTTTAGCCATTCCACCTAAACCACCAGTTAACTGCCCAATTACGCTTTCTTTCCAGTTGCGGATTTTATCTAAATCGATTTCTGGCTTACCAAATGTAACACCATGAGATGCCATTTCCGCAGCATCATCAATAACTTTTGCAACATGTAATAATGCTTTTGATGGAATACAACCTACGTTAAGACAAACACCACCTAGTGTTTCGCGGCTTTCTACTAATACTACATCTAAACCTAAATCCGCAGCGCGGAAAGCAGCTGAATAGCCACCAGGACCTGCACCTAAAACTACTACCTGAGTTTTAATTTCGTTGCTCATGCTAACCTCAAATTAACTGATAAATATTGCTCTGTTTGTAATGTTTCAAACGAACAAAAATGTTTGTTTATTGTTCTGACACGAAGTTTACTGAAACTCGGCCAAAATCTCTATCTTTTGTGAAAGATAATGTCGGTAAACATAAAAACTTTTGAAGTCTATTACTTCACTCATTTACGTTACCGACGGTCATCAACTCGATAACTTACAGTATGACTATAAAATAAGCTTACGAATGTCTGACATTACACCGGCTAAATGTACAGTGAACTTAGCCGCTAAAGCCCCATCAATAACACGATGATCGTATGACATTGATAATGGCAACATAAGCTTAGGCTCAAAGTCTTTACCATTCCACTTCGGCTTCATTTCAGATTTAGACACACCTAAAATAGCAACCTCAGGAGCATTTACGATTGGCGTAAATGCTGTACCACCAATACCACCTAGGCTTGAAATAGTAAAACAGCCGCCCTGCATATCAGCAGCTTTTAACTTACCTTCACGTGCTTTAATACTAATTTCTAATAGCTCTTTTGATAATTCGTAAATACCTTTCTTATCAACGTCGCGTACAACAGGAACAACCAAACCATTAGGTGTATCAACCGCAACACCAATGTGAACGTACTTTTTAAGGATTAAGCTTTCGCCGTCTTCACTTAAGCTCGCATTAAACGTTGGGAATGCTTTTAACGCATCTGCTGCTGCTTTTAAGATAAACACTAATGGCGTGATTTTAAAACCAAGCTTTTGCTTTTCACATACAACGTTTTGTTCTTTACGGAACGCTTCAACATTGGTGATATCCGCTTCATCAAACTGTGTAACATGTGGAATAGTTACCCAATTACGATGCAAGAACGGACCAGAGATTTTCTGAATTCTTGATAATGCTTTGGTTTCAATTTCACCAAACTTAGAAAAGTCGATAGCTTTAGCACTTACAACTTGTAAACCGCCTTCGCCAGCACCAACCGAACTACCTGCATTAGCTTTAGGACGAGATAGTTCATATTTAACGTAAGATTGAACATCTTCTTTTAAGATACGACCTTTACGGCCAGAACCTTTAACCAATGTTAAATCTACCCCAAACTCTCTCGCAATACGGCGAATTGAAGGTGACGAGTAAATAGAACCCGCGGCCTTAAATGAACCTGCTTGAGGATGATGTGGAACTGGTGCTGATTTTTCTTTTACTGGTGCAGGTGTTGGTGCAACTGCAGCAGGAGCTTCAACTGGCGCAGCTACTGGAGCAGAAATTGGTGCTCCGCCTGTAGTTTCTAACTTAATAACAACAGAACCTTGTTTAACTTTATCACCCGTAGATACTAGCACTTCTTTAACTGTACCTGCATGCGACGAAGGAACGTCCATCGTTGCTTTATCTGTTTCCAGTGTAATTAAACCATCTTCTTCATTAATTTCATCACCTACAGAAATCAATACATCAATTACGTCAACTTCACCGTCTTCACCAATATCAGGTACAACTACGTCAATAACTTCACTAACACTTGCAACTGGTGCCGAAACTGGAGTTGCTGGTGCTTCTACTGCCGCTGGGGCTGGAGTTGAAGCACTTTCGCTGCCAGCAACCTCTAGTTTAATAACAATAGAGCCTTGCTTTACTTTATCGCCAGTCGCAATAAAAACTTCTTTAACCGTACCCGCATGTGATGATGGAACGTCCATCGTCGCTTTATCTGTTTCTAATGTGATTAAGCCATCTTCTTGCTCAATCACATCGCCTACAGATACGAGTACATCAATCACTTCTACTTCGCCGTCTTCACCTATATCAGGTACAGCTACTTCGATAACTTCTGATGAAGTTGATGCCACCACAGGAGCTACTTCAGGAGTAGACTCTTGAATTGGTGCAGCTGGCGCTTCAGCCACAGGTTCCGGCGAAGAGTCGGCAGCACTATCAGCCGATGCTTCAGCACTTATTTCACCAATCACGTCACCTTCTTTGATTTTATCACCAACAGATACTGACAAGCTTGAAAGAACACCTGCAAATGGCGCAGGAATATCCATCGATGCTTTGTCTGTTTCTACAGTAACAATACCTTCGTCAGCTTCTAGTGTGTCGCCAACAGCAACACACAGTTCAATAATCTCAACTTCTTCGCCACCTACGTCAGGGACTAGAATTTTTTGAATATCAGACATTTCTTTGATTCCTTCTCTAGTCGCGATTAAGCGTATAGTGGGTTAAGTTTATCTGTGTCAATGTTGAAGCGTTTAATTGCTTCTGTCACAACACTCTTCTCAACTTCGCCACGGTTTGCTAATTCAAATAATGAAGCAACAACAACATAACCTGCATTTACTTCAAAATGCGTACGTAAGTTGGCACGGCTGTCTGAACGACCAAAACCGTCAGTACCTAAACAACGGTACTCTGTGTCAATAAACGCACGTACTTGGTCAGAATAAGCTTTAACATAATCAGTTGCAGCAATAGCAGGGCC
Organism: Colwellia sp.; assembly: GCA_020630795.1. Taxonomy (GTDB): domain Bacteria; phylum Pseudomonadota; class Gammaproteobacteria; order Enterobacterales; family Alteromonadaceae; genus Pseudocolwellia. The sequence goes on along the minus strand of JAHDIK010000006.1, from coordinate 124,765 downwards.
AGCATCTTTAGTAATAACCTTACCAATGTGAGCTGTTTTTTGTGCTGCTTCTGGATTAAGCATGTTCCAACGAGTAACCTCTTGACCTTCGCGAGCTAATTCGTTGAAAGAAGTAACCGAGTAAACATCACTTGAAACGCCATAGTCGTTAGCTAATATTTGAGCCGCTTCACGAACTTGCAACAAGATAGTACCTGAACCCATTAATTGAACGTTTGATGTTGCTTTTTTCGCTTCAACACGTTCAAGCTTATAAATACCTTTGATAATTTCATCAGCAATGTCTGAGTTTTCAGGTATCGCTGGGTGTTGGTAACTTTCATTCATTAATGTGAGATAGTAGAAAATATTTTCATTGTTTTCGTACATACGACGTAAACCGTCACGAATAATTACCGCCACTTCATAACCATATGTTGGATCATAAGTAACACAGTTAGGAATAAGGTTAGCTTGAACATGTGAATGACCATCTTGATGCTGTAAACCTTCACCGTTAAGTGTTGTTCTACCAGCCGTTGCTCCTAATAAGAAACCACGTGCTTGGCTATCGCCAGCAGCCCATGCTAAGTCACCAACACGTTGGAAACCGAACATTGAGTAGTATATGTAAAACGGAATAGTTGTTGCGTTACATGTAGAGTATGACGTACCAGAAGCAACCCATGAAGCCATTGCACCTAATTCGTTAATACCTTCTTGTAACACTTGACCTTTTTTATCTTCACGATAGTAAGCAACTTGGTCAGCATCTTGAGGAACATACTTTTGTCCTTCGTTCGCATAAATCCCAACTTGGCGGAATAAACCTTCCATACCAAATGTACGTGCTTCATCAGGAATTATAGGAACAATACGCTTACCTATTTTCTTATCTTTTAATAGGCTGTTAAGTACACGAACAAACGTCATTGTTGATGACACTTCACGCTCACCAGAACCTTTTAAGATTGCGTCAAAAGATTTAAGCGGCGGAATTTCAAGGCTCTCTTCGTCAGCTTGTTCACGACGCGCAGGTAATGAACCACCTAATGCTTCACGACGAGCTTTCATGTACTTGTATTCAGCGCTATCTTCTGGGAAGCGATAGAATGGTAAGTCTTCAATTTGATCATCAGCAATTGGCATGTTGAAACGATCACGGTATTTCTTAATAGACTCAACGTCCATTTTCTTCACGTTATGTGCAACGTTTTGTGCTTCACCTGACGCACCTAAACCAAAACCTTTAACAGTTTTAGCAAGAATTACGGTTGGGCGACCTTTCGTTTCTTGTGCTTTTTTGTATGCTGCGTAAACTTTAACTGGATCGTGTCCACCACGGTTTAAGCGATAGATGTCTTCATCAGACATATTAGCAACCATTGCTGCTGTTTCAGGATACTTATTGAAGAAGTTTTCACGAGTATACTTACCGCCTTTCGCTTTACAGTTTTGGTATTCACCATCTACAGTTTCATTCATTAACTGTAAAAGCTTACCTGACGTATCACGAGCTATTAATGCATCCCAGTAACTACCCCAAATAACTTTAACTACTTCCCAGCCTGCGCCACGGAATGTACCTTCAAGCTCTTGAATAATTTTACCGTTACCACGTACCGGACCATCTAAACGCTGTAAGTTACAGTTAATAACAAAACATAAGTTATCTAAACCTTCACGCGACGCCAAACCAATTGCACCTAATGATTCTGGCTCATCCGTTTCACCATCACCTAAGTAACAATATACACGTTGGTCAGAACAATCTTTAATGCCACGGTCTGTTAGATATTTTAAGAAACGCGCAGTATAAATAGCTTGTAATGGACCTAAGCCCATTGAAACAGTTGGGAACTGCCAAAAGTCTTGCATTAAATGAGGGTGTGGATATGAAGACAAACCTTCGCCATCACATTCTTGACGGAAGTTATCCATCTGCTTCTCAGTTAAACGACCTTCTAAAAAGGCACGACCGTAAATACCCGGAGAAATATGACCTTGTGCAAAAATAAAGTCGCCACCGTCTTTTTCTGAAGCAGCTTTAAAGAAGTGGTTAAAACCTACATCGTATAACATTGCAGACGAAGCAAAACTACCAATATGGCCACCAAGCTCTAAATCTTTCTTAGACGCACGTAACACTAATACTAAGGCATTCCAACGAATAGCAGCACGAATACGCGCTTCAATTGTTTGGTCCGCAGGCATATGTGGCTCTTGCCCAGGAGGAATAGTGTTTACATAAGCTGTTTTTGCATCGAAAGGTAAATGAGTACCACTACGGCGTGCGCTGTCAATTAGCTTTTCTAAAAGAAAGTGAGCACGTTCTGGGCCTTCATTCTCTAGTACAGACTCCATTGATTCTAACCACTCTTGGGTTTCTGCTGAATCAATATCAATTTTCGGGAGCTCAGACATAATTACTTAGTCTCCAAATGTTATTAAAGCCACTCTCAATAAGCGGCTTAGGGATTAAAGTTAAAATACTTATCTTTATTTGTTAAAACGAACCGTTAATATCTTTTTGTTAAAAACGATTCTTCAAATGCTTTACTGCAAAGTTCATTACTTCCTTTGCATTCTTCTCATAGAGCGTTCTACCCTACTATTCTCTTGCGTCATTTTTAATAAAACCTCTTCAATAAAGGCTAAATGACTATGACTTGCGCCCCACGCTCTTTGAGGCTTGCCACTTACAATAGCTTCTAATAAGTTTTTTCGATAATCAGTTATCTGCGAAAAAATATCAGGTCGCTTTGCCATTGCTGTTAAATTTTGTTCAATATTGTCTACAAGTACTTCTGCCATACTGCGCGCTAAATGCAGAATAATCGTATTGTGTGACGCAGCGCATATCGCTAAATAGAAGTCATAAACCGCTTGAGCTTCAAGACGAAAATCATTATCTAATTGTATATTGCCGATATTGTCGTGCTTACGTTGTATCTCTTCAAAATCAGCTTTCGTTCCACGCATTGCCGCATAGTATGCAGCCATACCTTCAATACCGTGCCTAAACTCAAGTAAGTCGAATTGCGATTCATTACTTTGAGACATCAATTCAAACAATGGGTCAGACAGTCCGCCTAATATCGTATTGCTAACAAACGTTCCGCCGCCTTGCTTTCTTACTACAAGCTTTTTTGCTTCAAGCTTTTGAATCGCCTCTCGTAATGAAGGACGCGACACATCAAACTGTTTTGCTAACTCACGTTCAGGTAATAGTTTTTCGCCTGGACGCAAACTTCCCTCGAGTATCATGGTTTCCAACTGTTCTTGAATAACGTCAGATAACTTAGGCTGTTTCATCATTTTCTTTACATTGTTAAATGTCATTCTATTCTCATTTTCAACGGCAATATGCGCTAACAAGCCAGTTCAAAAAACTAACAAAACACATTGGTAAATTGGTATTACCATTTAATTTTTGATGTAAAAATAACAAAACATTGTAATTTTGTAAACGTAACATAGTGGAGTTTTACTTAAATTCCAAGCTAAATTTTAGAGCTGGGGCTTAAAACACTTGTTTGAAAAGTCGCTATATTCTCGAGCAACTAAAAGAAAATAAAAAGCAAAAACATTAACTTAGCGTTATTAATAAACACTAAAACATGTTAAATAGCTAAGGTCAGTTATTTAACATGTTAAAACTTTATAAGGTATTTACAGAATAACGTTTGGTAAAAAAACTACAAAACGCCTGTTAAAATTAAAATAGAAATTACCGCTAAACATAAAAGTAATGTTCGTTTAGCGAGTCTAACTAGTATGCAAGGCTCTGCGGTACAGTCTTTTGTATCAACCGTAAAATCTTCTGACTTGTGGGCAACAGATGTTAACACCTCGTAAGACGGTTTAGATAAATCAAAAAGGTTTTCTAACCATGTGGGTAACGCTTTGGAAAAATGTCCAACTAACATATAGGCTAGCGCAATAATTCTAACCGGCAACCAATCAATAACAAACAATAATTTACTAGATAAGCAGTGCGCAGGTTGTTCGTCGGGTTGAATAGTAACGCAACGTTCGTTTACACGTGTTAATAAACGATAAAACAAAGCTCCTGGAGCACCAAAAATAACAAAAAAGAGCATAATAGCGATAAAGTATCGGTAATTAAGCCAAACTAATGCCTGCCCTACTCCCATTTGGGGTAACTGTTTATTCTGAAGAAGCTCCTTATGTAAAAGATCACATGTCGTTAACTCACCTTGAAATGCAGCATCTAAATAGCGTTTGTAAAACTTTCTACTGTCAAAACAACCGAAACATATAATAAGTATTAGCGTAGATACTAGGAGATAAACGATGCCATCGCCCAGTTGTTCCATTATTAAGTAACAACTAATAACAGGAAAAGAAATAAATAACCCGAGAATAACGGCATGTACTATATTGGTTCCTACAATATTAGGTTTTAAAAACACCTTACTATAACCTTTATAGTAGGTATTAAACTGCCACCATTTTTTAAACAAATAACGTTCTGAAAAAAGTGCGACTAATAAGCTGAGTAAACTCATGTTTTATGGCCTTAATGTTATTTGGATAATCGTATTAAATATATCATAAGTTACTACAAGTCTTTCATACATTGCGATAAATATTGCCAGTCAAATACAGCTCCTGGATCAGTTTTTCGCCCCGGGGCAATATCACAATGGCCTACTATATTGTCTTTAATGTTAGGAAATTCACTTTTAAGTGCTTGGCTAACCATAGCTAAGGTAGAATATTGTTCTTGTGTGTAAGGAATATCGTCAGTACCTTCTAGTTCTATACCAATAGAATAATCATTACATTTATCTCTTCCTTTATATTCAGATAATCCTGCATGCCATGCTTTATTTAAAAAAGACACATATTGCACCAACTCGCCATCTCTCCTAATTAAACAATGAGCTGACACTTCCATTTTATAAATACTTTCAAAATATGGATCTTCATTTGGGTTTAAACACCCTTGAAAAAAATCGTTAATGTGGCAACTACCGAATTTTCCTGGCGGCAAAGAAATGTTGTGTACCACTAATAAACTAACACACTCTCCTTGTTCTCGAGGCGTATAATGTGAAGAATGGCAATGCGTAACGTTATTCAACATCTTGCCTTGTTTAATAACAAACCAACCATCTTTTATTTCAAACGACCTACGTTCAGCTTTTTCATTTGATTGGCTAATTGAATAATTAGTCATACAATACCTATATATAGCAGAATACTTTATCTAGATATTATGACTGAAGATGAAACAACAAACAAAATAGGAAAGTACTTCGGTTGGATTGCGTGGTTACTGGCTATCGGTATTTTATATTTTGTTTTTCAAGACGCTTTAGAAGCGCAATGGAATCCAAATACATCGCCCGAATCTAAAGTAAACTCTCGAGGGCTTAACGAAGTTACACTCAAACAAAACAAACATGGCCATTATATAACGCTGGGCGAAATAAATAGCAAAACGGTTATATTTTTACTCGATACTGGAGCGACAGACGTATCTATACCTAAGCAAGTTGCCGACAAATTAAACCTTATATCTATGGACAGCTATCAAGTATCAACCGCCAACGGATACACAACGGTTTACCGCTCAATAATAAAAGAGCTCAATATTGGCGATATTTCCCTATATAATGTAGAAGCAAATATAAACCCATCAATGAAAAGTGATGAAATACTACTTGGCATGAGCGCATTAAAACAATTAGATTTTCATCAAAGTGGCAAAATACTCACATTACGAGAACAACATTAAATGCAATCATCTCAACAAAAAAAACAACACTCTCCTGAGCTTACCCAAGACATTATCAACACGGTAAAACTCGCACTCATTGAAGATTTAAACAACGGTACAGACATTACCGCAGAACTAATACCCGCTCAAGAATTAGCAAATGCTACCGTGATAACGCGTGAAGAATGCATAATTTGTGGTGTTGACTGGGTAAATGAAGTATTCAAACAACTCGATGAAACAATAGCTGCGCGATATACAGAACAAAATAATAACGAAGAATACACACCTACAACTATCACATGGTTCGTAAATGATGGTCAGCACGTTTCTCCTAATACAACGTTATTTGAGTTATCTGGTCACGCTAGAACATTACTTACTGGCGAACGAACCGCATTAAACTTTTTACAGTCGTTATCTGGCACCGCAACGGTAACTAGCGAATATGTAAAAGCACTTAAAGGATCGACAACTAAATTACTCGACACTCGTAAAACAATACCGTGCCTAAGAAACGCGCAAAAATATGCGGTAACTTGTGGTGGTGGCTTTAATCATCGTATAGGGCTATTCGACGCTTTTTTAATAAAAGAAAACCATATTGCCGCGTGTGGCGGAATAGAAAAAGCCATAAAACAAGCCAAATTAAACCACCTTGATAAAAAGGTAGAAGTAGAAGTAGAGTCGATAAAGGAACTAAACGAAGCGCTATCCGCACAAGCCGACATTATAATGTTAGATAACTTCACGCATGAAATGATCGAACAGAGCATTAAACTGCGTGATGAAGTTAATGCCACCCAAAGCTATACAACAAAAATAGAAGTATCAGGCAATATGACATTAACTACCTTAGCAGAATATGCAAAACCAGGCGTTGATTTTATTTCAGTTGGTGCCTTAACTAAGCATATAAATGCTGTAGATTTATCGATGAGATTTAGCTAATTTTCGATTTTTTATAAAAAATGAGCTATAAATAACGTAAATATTGTATACACATCTACTCCGACGAGTTTCGTAAAGTGTTAAATTTAAGTGTTTTTTTTAATAACTTGTAAATTTTTTGAAAAAAAACAAAAAAAATGCAAAAAAATTAAAAAAAAGTGAATTGAATGTTTTACATCTGGAAAAAATTGTCGCAGTATATGTCCAACCCCCGTAAAAACTAATGGATATTTTACTATGAAAAAATTAAATAAAATGAACAACGTAAACAAAGCAAAAGGTTTTACACTTATCGAATTAATGATCGTTGTTGCGATTATCGGTATTCTTGCAGCGGTTGCATTACCTGCATACCAACAGTACACAACTAAAGCTAAATTTTCTGAGGTTGTTTTATCAACTACAGGATTAAAAACTCAAGTTGAGCTATGTGCTTTAGACTTAGCAACAGTAACAGGTTGTTCTAATGCACAACAAGGAAACGGCTGGTCTATTGATAATGTTGGTGCTTCTGGTTACGTTGAAACAATTACAGTAACTGACGGTGTAATTGTAGCTACAGGTATCGCAGGTCAAGGTATCGCTAGTGCCACTGTGACAATGACTCCTACATTAGCTAACAATAAAGTTTCATGGGCAAAAGTTTGTTCTGACACAACTCTTTGTTAATTATTGTTTAACATATTGAGATATAAAGGGAGTTGATATTCAACTCCCTTTTTTATTACCGCTAAAAAGTCACCAACCCACTCCATCTTTTTGCATTTTTTTGCTTAGCTTTAATTTTTTTACTTTCCTTATTAATATAATGGGCTTAATCTTTGTTTTTCATTTAATAAATCAGTACACTCTGTATTTATTAACTTTCATTATCTAGAAGACTAAAATAACTTATGAAAGGCAGCCATAAACAATCCAGTTTATTATCAGCATTGTCTCGACATGATGTAGTTCCCGCTAATATCATCGACCAAATAAACACTGACTTTTCAAAACAAAGAAAACCTTTTATTCGTTTTTTAATTGAAGACAAGCAATACGACTCTCAAATTATTGCCAATGTATTATCCAAAACATTTGGTTACCCAATAATTGACCTTTCACAATTTGATACCAATTTAGTACCTGAAGAAAGTAGAAACGAAAGTTTAATACGTAAACATAATGCATTACCCATATTTTTAAGAGGTAAAATGCTTTATGTAGCGATGTCAGATCCTACAAACTTAGACGCATTACAAGAAATTCAGTTTAATACAGGGTATGCAACTGAACTTATTTTAACCGACGAAAACAGTTTACAAACCTGTATAGAAAAAATTTTAGAGGAAGACTCTGATTCACTTGATATTTCAGACATGGATTCTGAAGAACTCAGTAATCTAGAAGTAGAAGAAGAGCATGACCATGATGACAACGTAGTATCTAATGAAAAAGAAGATGCACCCATTGTTACTTATATTAATAAAATACTACTCGATGCTATTAAAAAAGGCGCATCAGATTTACATTTTGAACCCTACGAAAAAGCTTACCGAATTCGCTTTCGTATAGATGGTATTTTAACCGAAATTTCTCGTCCTCCAATTCGTTTAGCATCAAAAATGGCGGCTCGTTTAAAAGTTATGTCAAAACTAGATATAGCTGAAAGACGAATTCCTCAAGATGGTCGAATAAAACTTGCCCTATCTAAAAAGAAATCTATTGATTTTCGTGTAAGTACGCTACCAACAATGTGGGGCGAAAAAGTGGTAATGCGTATTCTTGACTCATCTAGCGCGATGCTTGGCATAGAAATGTTAGGTTACGAACCCGATCAAAAAAAGATATATACTGACGCACTTGACCAACCTCAGGGCATGATTCTAGTAACAGGTCCTACTGGTTCTGGTAAAACGGTTTCCTTATATACAGGTTTAAATATTCTAAATACACCAGAGCGAAATATATCCACTGCGGAAGATCCCGTTGAAATCAACCTTGAAGGTATTAACCAAGTACAAATAAACGTGAAAGCAGGTTTAACCTTCCCAAGTGCATTGAGGTCGTTCTTACGTCAAGATCCAGATATTGTAATGGTTGGTGAAATACGTGATTTAGAAACAGCTGAAATAGCCATTAAAGCGGCCCAAACAGGTCACTTAGTACTTTCAACCTTACATACAAACTCTGCTGCAGAAACACTTAGTCGATTGCTAAACATGGGTGTGCCTGCCTATAACGTTGCCAGCTCTGTAAGTATTATCATTGCGCAGCGTCTAGCTCGTCGATTATGTATGCAATGTAAAGAGCCAGAATCAATTCCTGACCATGAATTACTCGAACAAGGTTTTTTACAAGAGCAGTTAGCTGATGTTAAATTATATAAAGCAGTAGGTTGTGACCATTGTTCAGGTGGCTATAAAGGACGAGTTGGTATTTACGAAGTTATTCAAATAACAGACAAAATATCTACCATTATTATGGAAGGTGGTAACTCCCTAGAGGTAGCTGATCAATGCCAAAAAGAAGGCTTCAATAATTTAAGGCAATCAGGCTTACTCAAAGCACTTCAAGGCGTAACCAGCTTAGAAGAAGTGAATAGGGTAACAAGTTCGTAAGTGAAAAAATTTCAAGATATTCACATACTACTATATTTTAATATAAAGAATAATTTAAACATTAGGTAATTACATGGCTGTATCTGATACCAAAAAACAAAAAATGGGAGCACCTAAAGCTCTAGACGTATTTATTTGGCAAGGTGTAAACCGTAAAGGAAAGAAGATATCTGGAGAGCTGTCAGCTCCTAGCCTAATGGCGTTAAAGGCTCAACTTCGCAAACAAGGCATAACACCAGGTAAAGTAAAGAAAAAGGCTAAACCCCTGTTTGGCATGACTGGTGAAAAAAATATCACGCCGATGGAAATTGCAGTAGTCACTCGCCAAATAGCTACAATGCTTGGTGCGGGGGTGCCTCTAGTACAAACAATAGAAATGATCGGTAGCGGTCACGATAATGCAAAAATGCAACGATTATTAGCAGGTGTTGGTAATAAACTCCAAGCAGGTTTACCGCTGTCTGAATGTTTGAGAGAGCACCCATTGCATTTTGACGGATTATATTGCGACTTAGTACAATCAGGCGAGCAGTCGGGTGCTCTAGAAACTATTTATGATCGTATTGCAACTTATAAAGAGAAAGCGGAAATACTTAAAGCTAAAATAAAAAAAGCGATGACATACCCTATTGCAGTACTCATTATTGCGGCAATAGTTACATGTATCTTGCTCATATTTGTTGTTCCTGTATTCCAAGAGATTTTTGCTAGTTTTGGTGCCGAACTTCCTGTTTTTACTCAATTCGTCGTAAACCTGTCAGAAATGATGCAAGCCTATTGGTACATGGCATTAGCTGCTATGTTCGCGGCATTTTATTTGTTTAGGAAAACTCATCGCAGTAGTCAAGCATTCAGAGATAAAGTTGATAAAAAGATTCTAAAGTTACCTGTAATTGGTGACTTGTTACAAAAAGCTGCGGTTGCTCGTTATGCGCGAACTTTATCTACTACCTTCGCAGCGGGTGTGCCATTACCCGACGCACTAGAGTCAGCCGCTGGAGCATCAGGTAATGCTGTATTTAGAGACGCTATTCTCGAAATTCGCTCAGAAGTTACTTCAGGTATGCAAATGAACTTAGCGATGAGAAACTGTGCGATTTTTCCTGATTTAGTTATTCAAATGGTCGCCATTGGAGAAGAGTCTGGTGCTGTTGACGATATGCTTGCTAAGGTGGCGACGGTATACGAACAACAAGTTGATGATGCTGTAGATAATTTAACAGCTTTGCTAGAACCGATGATCATGGCCGTGCTAGGTGTTGTAATTGGCGGTTTAATTATCGCGATGTACTTGCCGATATTCCAAATAGGTATGGTAGTTTAATAAGATCTTTATTTAAGCTCATTCTACTTCCGAAGTAATATTATACTTCGGAAGTTTGTCCCGAGATTTTTCATGTTTATAAATTTAATACAATTTTTAGAACAAAACCCTGCAACTTTTTATATTATTGTTGGGATATTCTCGCTGCTTGTTGGCAGTTTTTTAAACGTGGTTATTTTTCGTTTACCCAAAATGATGGAACAGGGGTGGTATAAAGAATGCCGAGAATTTCTAGCAGATGAAATCCAATCTAATACAAGCAGTGATAGCACAAAAGAAGAAATTATCACGCTATCCAAACCTGCATCTACCTGTCCACATTGTAATCATTCAATAAAGTTTTACGAAAATATACCTGTAATTTCTTGGTTATTTCTTCGTGGAAAATGTAGTAGCTGTATAAACACTATTTCTGTTAGATACCCAATCATAGAAGCTGTAACTGCCCTCTTGGGTGTTGTGGTTGCAATGAAATTAGGTGTTTCGCTCACCACAGTGTTTGTTTTATTTTTAACATATGCGTTAATCTGCTTAACCATGATTGATTATGACCATATGTTGTTACCCGATCAAATTACACTACCGTTTATGTGGTTAGGCTTATTAATCAATATCAACGGGTCAATTGTCCCATTACAAGATGCGGTTATTGGCGCCGTTGCTGGCTACATGAGCTTATACCTTGTATTTCAAGCTTTTAAATTTATTACTGGCAAGGAAGGCATGGGCTTTGGAGATTTTAAATTAGTCGCTCTTTTCGGAGCGTGGATAGGCTGGCAACTATTACCTTTATTGATATTAATGGCATCGGCTGTAGGAGCCATTGTCGGTATTTCATTAATGTTGTTTAAAAAGCATCAACGTGAACAAGCTATTCCCTTTGGGCCATACTTAGCCGTGGCAGGTTGGATCACCCTTTTATGGGGACAAGGTATTTGGTCTTGGTATTTATCGACAATTTCCTAGTTTAAATACAATATTTAAGGCAACTAGATGACCCAATTAGTAATAGGACTTACCGGCGGAATAGGAAGTGGGAAAACAACTATTGCAAATATGTTTGGTGACTTAGGTGTTGATCTGATTGACGCTGATATTGTAGCCAGAGAAGTTGTCGCCCCCAATTCCGAAGCATTAATAACAATTAAAGATAGATTTGGTGACGACTTCATTCTCCCTGACGGAGAATTAGACCGCACAAAGTTAAGGCATCAAATATTTAACTCTGAAGAAGACAAGCAGTGGTTAAACAATTTACTACACCCGTTAATTCGTCAATCTCTTCTCGCTCAAATCAACGAACCGCGAAGCTCTTATTGTATCCTCATTGCCCCGCTTCTTATTGAAAACGGGTTAGTTGAATACGTAGATAGGGTTTTAGTTATAGATGTGTGTGAAGAAGTTCAAATTGAAAGAACTATACTACGTGATAATTCTAACAAAAGCACAATTGAAAGCATTATCAAAAGCCAAATTCCGCGTAAAGAACGATTAACTGCTGCTGATGATATAATTGATAATTCAACGAATGATTTTAGTGCGATTAAACAACGCGTTTCTTCGTTACATCAATCATATATTGACGCGTATAACAGTAAAAATTGAATTTTATGAAATAAATTAGCCATTTGTGTTATCTAACGCTACTATAGCTAAATCACAATCACTACATTATTGTTATGCCGTCATTATTATTTGAACATCCGTTAAACGAACGCATTAGAAATTACCTAAAGCTAGAACACTTGTTTCAACAACTTGATAACAGTTCAAATTATGACATTAAAACGACATATGCCAGCTTTTTCAGCACCCTATTTTCTATTATCGATACATTAGAAAGAAATGATATACGCGGTGACTTGATTAAAGAATTAGAAAAATTAGAACAAAACCTTGTTATTTGGTCTCAGGCACCAAATGTAGATAACTCACGTCTTGAAGATAACCTTAAACAAACCATTGCCTTGTTATGTGAATTAAAGAAAACACAGCAATTGTGGATGCAATACAAAGAAGATAAGTTTTTAACCAGCTTAAAACAGCGTTTTGCAATGCAAGGTGGTACGTGTGCCTTTGATGTTCCTCAACTCCATTTCTGGCTCAATCAAGACCCTGAACAAATACAAAATGAGTTAGCTGAATGGATGACAATGTTTAACTCTATTTCTACTTCTCTTTTCCTAATTCTTAGATTTATTCGACTAAGAAGTGACTTTGAACCAATAGATACAGATAGTGGTTTTTATCAAGGAAATGGCGAAAGCCTATCTTTATTGCGTATAAAAACGCCTGACGATGCTCACTACTACCCCACAGTAAGTGGTAATAAATTTAGATACTCTATTCGTTTTGTTATCCCCTGTGTGGAAACCGGTAGACGCTACCTTAAACAGCCTATTACCTTTGAATTAGCAAAATGTTAGTGCTTTTGTGATTTTAAATTTATAATGATATGTATCATTAATTTTAGATAAAAATAGAGTTATAACGTGTCCGTAAAAGTTTCATGTCCAACCTGCAAAAAAGAAGTTATTTGGCAACCTGAAAGCACTTTCAGACCATTTTGTTGCAAACGGTGTCAGTTAATAGACTTAGGTGAATGGGCTGAAGAGAATCATAAAATTGCACAGCCTATTACTCCTGAACAACCTCTTACAGAAGATATGCTTGATGCATTAGAAGGAGAGTTTCTTCAGCACAACAAATTTTTTGTGGAACCTGAGTAATATAAAGCGCAGTATTAATGTTTAGCTAACGCTGCTAATATTTCTTGATTAGCAGCAGGTAAGTCTAAGTTAGCTAGCTCTTCATATGTAAACCATCCTTCTTTTTGCCCTTCTAAAGCCTTAGGAGCGTTATTATAAGATTCAACCAACCTAACCCTCAATGAAACAACTTTATCTCCATAATCATGGGTTATATCAATTAAAAAGGCGGAATGATCAACTTCAATATTCACCTCTTCTTTAAGCTCACGATATAGAGCTTGTTCAACACTTTCGCCTTCTTCAACTTTTCCTCCAGGAAACTCCCACTTACCACCTTGGTGAACATGCTCTAAGCGCTTCGTCATAAAGTACATGTTATTAGTTTTAATAACGCCTACTGCAACTTCTACAACTTTTTTCATTTTTGCTCCATTTACTTAAAACTCGAGACATAAAAAAGCCAGTCAAAGACTGGCTTAATCACTATAACAACAAAACAATTACGTTAGTTTACCGTGACATTGCTTGTATTTTTTACCTGAACCACATGGGCATGGCTCATTTCGACCCACTCTTCTACCTTCTGCAGGTTCCGACGGAGCAGACGAAGATTCATGTGTAAACTCTTTAGGTACTTCTTCAGACTTACGGTGTTGTTCTTCAACAGCTTCAACATCTGACTCAGCTTGAATCTTAACTTTACTTAAAATACCAACAACGTCGTATTTTAAATTCTCAAGTAACTCTGAAAACAGTTCAAATGATTCACGCTTATATTCTTGCTTAGGGTTCTTTTGAGCGTAACCACGTAAATGAATACCTTGTCGTAAATGATCCATAGCGGCTAAATGCTCTTTCCAGTGAGAGTCTAAACTCTGTAACATTACCGCTTTTTCGAATTGACGAAGTACATCAGCGCCAACCATCTCTTCTTTCTCAGCATAAACATTATTCGCAATGTCTAAAATCTTTTCTCTAAGCGTTTCTTCATGCAGCTTTGAATCTTCTTTTAACCACTGAGCAATTGGTAGCTCTAACGCAAGTTCACCTTTCAAGCGCTCTTCTAACCCTTCTACATCCCACATTTCTTCTAAAGATTGTGGTGGAATGTGTTGGTCAATCAAACCACCAACAACGTCTGCTCGTATTGCACTGATTACTTCCGCAATTTCCGGTTCGTCCATTAACTCATTACGTTGTTCGTATATAACTTTACGCTGATCATTTGCAACATCATCAAATTCTAATAACTGCTTACGAATATCAAAGTTTCTACCTTCAACTTTACGTTGAGCATTTTCAATACTTTTAGTAACCCATGGGTGCTCTATTGCTTCACCATGCTCCATGCCTAATTTACGCATCATGTTGCCAATACGTTCAGAAGCAAAGATACGCATTAGGCCATCTTCCATTGACAAGTAAAAGCGCGTTGAACCTGCGTCACCTTGACGACCCGCACGACCACGCAATTGGTTATCAATACGACGAGATTCATGACGTTCAGTAGCTATAATGTGTAAACCACCTAACTCAAGCACTTTCTCATGCTGTTCTTGCCACTCTTCTTTAACTCTTTCAATGTCCTGTTCTGAAGGGTTCTTTAACTTCGCAATCATCGCATTTAAGTTACCACCTAACACGATATCTGTACCACGACCAGCCATGTTGGTTGCAATAGTTACAGCGCCAATCTTACCTGCATCAGCAACAATTTCGGCTTCTTGCTCATGAAACTTAGCATTTAGTACTTTGTGTTTAATTTTTGACTTTTTCAGAAAGCTAGAAAGAAACTCCGACGTTTCAATACTTATCGTACCAACGAGTACAGGCTGCCCACGTTCTACACAATCTTTAATATCTTCTAAAATTGCTTCAAACTTTTCTTCTTCTGTCAGATAAATCAAATCAGCACGATCATCTCGAATCATAGGTTTGTTAGTAGGAATAACTACCGTTTCTAAACCATAAATGTGATTAAATTCGAACGCTTCTGTATCAGCAGTACCAGTCATACCTGATAACTTGTTATACAACCTAAAGAAGTTCTGGAATGTAATTGACGCTAACGTTTGGTTTTCATTTTGAATTTGAACACCTTCTTTAGCTTCTACCGCTTGATGTAAGCCTTCAGACCAACGACGCCCTTCCATCGTACGACCTGTGTGCTCATCAACAATAACGATTTCGCCGTCTTTAACAATATAGTCGACATCTTTCTGGAATAAATTGTGCGCGCGTAACGCTGCCATAACATGATGTAGCAACGTAATATTACTTGCAGAGAACAACGAGTCACCGTCTTCAATTAAACCTTTCTCTTGCATAATTTGTTCAATACGAACCTGGCCACGCTCAGTAAGGTATATCTGCTTTGCTTTTTCATCAATGCTGAAATCACCTGTACTTTCTTCGTTTTCTTTATCTTCTTCAGCTTGCTGCTCTAGTGTAGGAACAACAGTATTAATAATTTTGTATAACTCTGCGTTGTCTTCAGCTTGACCTGAGATGATTAAAGGCGTTCTGGCTTCATCAATTAAGATTGAGTCAACCTCATCAATAATAGCAAAGTTCAAAGGCTTTTGAGCACGCTCTTCTGGTGAGAAAGCCATGTTGTCTCGAAGGTAATCAAAACCAAACTCGTTGTTTGTGCCATATGTAATATCAGCATTGTAAGCAGCCTGTTTATCAGCAGGAGACAAGCCTGGAATATTACAGCCAACAGTCATACCTAAAAATTCAAATAAAGGCCTACTCCAGTCAGCATCACGACTTGCAAGGTAGTCATTCACTGTAATTACATGAACACCCTTACCTGATAATGCGTTCAAATAGGCAGGTAATGTTGCTGTTAATGTTTTACCTTCACCGGTTCTCATCTCGGAAATTCTTCCTTGATTAAGTACCATACCACCAATCATTTGCACATCGAAATGACGCATACCGAAAACGCGTTTACTTGCTTCACGAACTACAGAAAATGCTTCGGGTAAAACTTGTTCAAGCGTTTCACCTTGTTCAAGACGTTCTTTAAACTCAGCTGTTTTTGCTTGTAATTCATCATCGCTCAACGCTTCAATCGTCGGCTCTAATGCATTAATTTTTTTAACTTCTTTTTTCATTTGTTTTAATAGTCGATCATTTCGGCTACCAAACAGCATTGTCATTATCTTTACAAACATCTTGTTAAACCATTTATGGAAGAAAACTTCCGCCTTAAATTAATACGAACGATATGTATCGATCATATACTGAAAAAAATTATGTAGAACTTACTTGGCTTTTCTGTAAATAAACTTGATAGGATTTATCTGTTGATTATTACGTAAAATTTCATAATGAACATGTGGACCAGTGGAACGTCCCGTACTTCCCATTCGTGCTATTACTTGTCCTTTAGTTACTACATCTCCTGCTGATACTAATAGAACTTTATTGTGACCGTAACGGGTTTTCATTCCCTTACCGTGATCAATTTCAATAAGGTTGCCATAACCGCTACGCTTACCTGACCAACTTACAACGCCTGCAGCAGTTGCAATAATTGGCGCATTATCTTTACCTGCAAAATCAACACCTTTGTGTTTAGCTGGTCTGCCGGTAAAAGGGTCTTTTCTAGTACCAAAATAAGATGACAACCATCCTTTTTTAATTGGTTTACCAGATAAGTAACTCATGCTTTGTATATGGTGACCCAACATCAAAGATTCAAGCATAGTGAGTTGTTTTTCTTCGTAAGAAATCTCTTTTTCAAGTAAAGATATCCCTGCCATCACTTCTTCTATTGATTGGCTTTCAATAGGTTCTTGATTTAACAACGGTCCACCACTTGGCGGTAGCTCTTCAAAATTAAATTCTTTTTCTGGAATATCGGCTACATCTGCTAATCGGTCGCCCAGCGCATTTAATCGCAATACTTGGCTTTGTAGTTCAGCCATTTTCATGGTCAATGCCGTTAATTGCTGCGGGTGCTTAGCTTGTTCAGGAGTCAGCTTTTGTTCAACTTCACTCGCCATTGAATACAGTGGTTTGCTAGGTACTGCATCTGAAGACATAAATAAGTGGATTATACCGCCAGATAATAAGGCAAAAATACACAGTAGAGATATCCAATGAAATTTGGTTAACTTCATTAAGAATCTTACATTCTTTCCGCGGTATAGTAGTGTTACACTCATGTTTGTTGTTTTAGCTCAATTCTAGGTTTTTAATATATGGCTCGAAAATCAAAAAGCCCTTTAGATATGTCTTCGTTGATTTTATCAAAGAAAAGCACTTTGTCATATATAAGGGAAAAAACCAACTCTTTAACACAATTAAAAGACATTGTACGACAAACCTGCCCTGACCTACCAGAAGATGTATGGCATATTGCAAATTTTAATAAAAATAAGTTAGTTATTGAGGTGAATTCTTCCGTTTGGAGTCAACGATTACAATTTGAACGTACAAAAATCAGTCAAAAATTATTTGAAGTAACTCAAGGTCAATTTAATCAAATAGACATTAAAGTATCGCCGTACAGAAATAATGCCACTAAGCCTATTCAAACCGCGTCTTTGTCGCAATCTACGTCAATACCTAAAAAAACAGCTGATGATTTACGTGATATCGCAAAAAAAGCGCCGAAGAGTTTAAAAGAAAAGTTAGAAAAGCTCGCGAGCCACGCTAAAGACTAACCTTGTGATCTAGCTACAGGTAAGCACGCACAAAAAAGCCAGTCTATTAACTGGCCTTATATACTGAATATTACCCCAAATAATATTAACTAAAATGTTGAGGTATTAAGTTCCTGATATTCTATCGGAGCTTTTTCGTCATTTTCAAAAGTTACCCATTCCCACGACTCTTTCTGCTTAAATACTTCTCTAAGCAAAATATTGTTAAGCGCGTGCCCTGATTTAAATGCATTTAGCTCACCCAAAATGCTGGTGCCGCCCATATACAAGTCACCAATAGCATCAAGTATCTTATGTTTTACAAATTCGTCGTCGTATCGTAAATCATCTTTGTTAAGCATGCGGTACTCATCAAGTACAATCGCATTTTCTAAACTTCCGCCCAATGCAAGATCATGAGATCGGAGAAAATCAATATCTTGCATAAAACCAAATGTGCGCGCTCGACTAATGTCTTTAATAAAAGCACAACTTGACAGATCCATACTCATTGTCTGACAAGTGTTTGCAATAACAGGATGATTAAATTCAATAGCAAAGTTGACCCTAAAACCTTCATAAGGTCTTAACTCAGCCCACTTATCACCTTCTTCAACACGAATGGTTTTAGTAATACGAATAAAACGCTTAGCGACTTTAGACGTTTCAATACCAACCGATTGAATGAGATATACAAAAGGAAGTGAACTACCATCCATGATAGGAACTTCTGCTGAATCAACATCAATAATTAAATTATCAATTCCTAGAGACGCTACGGCTGCAAGAAGGTGTTCGACGGTGGAAATCTTCACACCTTCTTCATTGACTAAACACGTACATAAAGTCGTTTCACCTACAGCTTCAGGTGATGCTTTAATGTCTACAATTGGTTTCAGATCTACACGACGGAAAATAATTCCGGTATTGGCAGACGCAGGACGGAGAGTGATCTGCACCTTTTCACCTTTGTGTAGCCCTACACCAACAGCAGAAACACTGTCTTTAATAGTACGTTGAGTTATCATAAATAGCCTTTTTCAGCGGTTTGCTTAATTTCTTACCTGCTTTTCAGCGGGCGCGTAATATAGCAAATTTCCTCTATATAATCAAAACGACGGCTTTTTAAAACCGATTAATCTGCTTGTTTACGTAAAAAAGCAGGAATATCTAAATAGTTGTCTAAGTCTGTCGCTGCAACTTTCTGAACCTGAGCGTTGCTTTCTGGCATTGCAACAGCAGAAGGATTAACGTCTAACTGTGGGCTAGGAACATAATCACCACCTACAACTTGTTGTTCAACTTGTGGCGCTGGATTTACTAACGTAATGTCAGGCTTACGCTCTGCACCAATACCTGTTGCAACAACTGTTACACGTAGATCTTCAGTCATTTCTGGGTCAATTACCGCACCAACAACAACCGTTGCGTTTTCTGATGCGAATGCTTTAACGGCATTACCAACAGTTTCAAATTCGTCGATACTAATATCCATACCTGCTGTAATATTAACTAAAATACCACGAGCACCAGCTAAATCTACGTCTTCAAGTAGTGGACTTGAAATTGCAGCTTCTGCAGCTTCTTCAGCACGATCTTCACCTGATGCGATACCAGACCCCATCATTGCTGTGCCCATTTCAGACATTACTGTACGAACATCGGCAAAATCCACGTTAATTAAACCAGGACGTGTAATAAGTTCTGCAATACCTTGAACCGCACCTAGTAATACGTTGTTAGCCGCTTTAAAAGCGTCTAATAAACTTGTACCAGGGCCTAATACTTTTAATAGCTTCTCGTTCGGTATAGTAATAAGTGAATCAACATTTTTTGTTAAAAACTCGGTACCCTGCTCTGCGTAATTCATACGCTTTTTACCTTCAAATGGGAAAGGTTTAGTCACTACAGCTACCGTTAAAATACCCATTTCTTTCGCAATTTCAGCAACTACTGGTGCAGCACCAGTACCTGTACCACCACCCATTCCGGCAGCAATAAAAATCATATCAGCACCTTGCAGAGTTTCTTTAATCGTTTCACGATCTTCTTCTGCAGATCTGCGGCCAATTTCAGGGTTAGCACCAGCACCTAGGCCTTTAGTAACATCGCCACCTAGCTGTAAGGTTACATTTGCAGATGAGTTACGTAACGCTTGAGAGTCAGTGTTAGCTGTTATAAATTCTACACCCTCAATTGTTTGAGTAACCATATGCTCAACAGCGTTGCCGCCACCGCCACCAACACCAATAACTTTGATGACTGCTTCTTCGTTGTGTTCTTCCATTAGTTCAAACATTTTTCTTCTCCGATTTATATAATGTTTTGTTCCACCAAAACTGTATTAATTCAGCTTTATTGATTAGATAAAGCCAGGTTTACTTCTTTTCTTTTTCTAAAACTCGCCTTTGAACCAAGCAACAATTCGAGAACCGATAGATCTTACACTATCATTCGGTTTTAATTCACTATTTTGTTGTTCATTTGCTTGCATTCCGTAATGTAATAACCCAACAACGGTCGAATATGTTGGATCATTTACGTATTCTTGTAGTCCAGTAACGTCTTTAGGTGTTGCTACTCGCACAGGCATTTGAAAAACCTCTTCAGCAAATTCAACTACGCCTTCCATTTTTGACGTTCCACCAGTTAATACATAACCGGCAGCTATTTGATCTTCTAGCCCTGCTTCACGAACAGTTTCTTGAATTAATTCAAACAGTTCATGGTATCTTGGTTCAACAACTTCAGCTAAAGTATGACGAGACATTGAGCGAGCTGGTCTTCCACCTACGCTTGGCACTTCAATGTTCTCTTCCATGCTAACCATTTGTCGTAATGCACATGCGTATTGCACTTTAATTTCTTCTGCGTGACTCAATGGCGTTCTAAATATTTTTGAAATATCGCTTGTTACTTGATTACCAGCTACAGGGATAACTGCTGTATGGCGCAATGCTCCACCAGTAAATACCGCAATATCAATAGTTCCAGCACCAATATCAACAACACATATACCTAACTCTTTCTCATCATCTGTTAACACGGCGTAACTTGATGCTAACGCTGAGAAAATTAGTTGATCAGCTTTTAAGTCACAACGTTCTACACACTTCACAATATTTTTCGCCATATCGTTTGCACATGTAACGATATGAACCTTTGCTTCCATACGAACGCCTGACATACCAATTGGACTTTTTATTCCATCTTGTACATCAATGCTAAATTCTTGAGGTAACACATGTAACATGCGTCGCTCTGCTGAAATAGGTACTGAACGAGCAGTATGAATTACGTTGTCTACGTCTTCTTGAACAACTTCTTTGTCGTTAATTGGCACCATGCCATTTTCGTTCTGGCAACTAATATGCTTGCCTGAAATACCAAGGTAGACAGAGGTTATATGGCAATCTGCCATCAACTCAGCTTCATTTATTGCACGTTGAATGGATTGAATCACAAGATTAAGGTCGTTTACTCCGCCTTTATCCATTCCACGCGCTGGCTGGCTACCAACACCTACAATGCTTAACTTCCTGTCAGGTGTAATTTCACCTACAGCAACAGATATTTTGGATGTTCCAATATCTAAGCCAACAACGAGGTTTCTATCTATTATTTTTGACATTAACGTTAAACTCTTTCATTCATATTTGTTGATTTAAACCCAACCGCAAAGCCGGTGTCGTATCTAAGATCTACGTAATCAATTTGTGTATCGTCTTTCAGTTCAATATTTGGGTATGCATCCATAAAACGCTGAATACGTTCTACCCTGTTTTCTCTACCCAAATTTAGCCTTACGCCACTTTGTAAAGTTAATTGCCATGCATAGCGTTCAGACAAAACTAATTCAGAAATATTGAAGCCACCAAAACTCAGTAACTGATTCAAATTAATATAATTTTCTATTGCTAAATCTTCTGTCCCTTCAGGCCCAAAAAATTCAGGTAAGTTCAAAGACTTGTGAGCTGAACCTACTTGGAAAACTTCGCCGTACACATTGATATATGAGTCGCCATTCCAATGAGCAATTGGACGTTGGTCAACCACATATACTTTTAACTCATTCGGCCATTGCTTTCGCACCGCTACCGAATAAACCCAAGGTAAAGTATTAACAGCGCCTTGCACTTCGTTTACATCAACCTTAAAGAAGTTACCCATTCCAATGTTTTCAACAACGCTTTCTACTTCTTCTTTATCGGTATATTTCATTTCACCCGATACAACGATTGAAGTAACTGGAACCGACTCATCTTCAGATAAACGTTCAGTTAAAAACATACCAAACGAAAATATAAACCCAACAACAACAGCAAAGAAAACCACGCCAGCCCAAAAGGCTACGTCGATTTTCTTTATTTTTTGTTTTAGGTTATTTTCAGTCATATTTTATCAACTACCCGCTGCACTCATTGTAAGTACTTCAGTTACAAGCTCATTAAAGTTCAAACCAAATTCTTTAGCTGCTTTGGGTACAAGCGACGTTTCAGTCATTCCCGGAACAGTGTTCACTTCCAGTACCTGCCAGCCATTATCGTTACTGCGCATTACGTCAACACGTCCCCAACCTTTCGCACCCGTCGCTTCAAATGCACGTAATGCAACACTTTGTAATGCTTTTTCGTCTTCATCATTTAAACCACAAGGGCAATGATATTGCGTACTTTTAGATTGATATTTAGCTTCGTAATCATAAAAAGAACGCGGTGTTTCCATATGAATAGCTGGTAAAGCTTTATCGCCTAAAATGGCAACCGTGTACTCTGGCCCTGTTATCCATGCTTCTACCAATACTTGCTCGTCATATTTAAACGCAGCTGTTAACGCTTCGTGCAACAAGTCAGTATTGTCAGCCATCGCCATACCGATACTTGAGCCTTCATTCGCCGGTTTAACCATTACTTTTTGCCCTAAATCTGCAAGAAGTTGGCTAGCATCTCCCGTTTTATATGTACTTTTTTCTGCAATTTTAAATGGTGCCGTCGGTATATTTAGTGCCTGAAATACCTGTTTACTTCTAATTTTGTCCATTGAAAGAGCAGAACCCAAAACACCTGAACCTGTGTAAGGAATATTCATGTACTCCAGAGCACCTTGAACACAACCGTCTTCACCACCTCGTCCGTGTAATGCAATAAAAACTCGTTCAATACCTTGCTTAGTTAAGTCACTTAAACAAAAGCCTTGAGTATCGATTAGCTCTACAGAAAAGCCAGAAGCTATCAACCCTTTAGCTACAGCAGCTCCAGAATTAAGCGAAACATTTCGTTCTGCTGAATTACCGCCATATAACACGGCTATTTTTTGTTCTTTTAAAGGCTTCACTATGAATTACCTCCAAGTAGTGAGCTTGTTGCCAAAGACTTCGCGATGGCGCCAATATTTCCTGCACCTTGCGTAATGACCATGTCACCATCATTTAGATGATTCACGAGTAACTCTTCTAACTTAGTTACATCACTTACGTAAATAGGCTCTACTTGGCCGCGTTGACGAATGCTTCGTGCTAAACTTTTACTGTCTGCACCAGTTACTAAGGCTTCACCTGCCGCGTAAACATCGAGTAGGAATAAGCTATCAACCTCAGATAGCACTTCTACGAAGTCTTCATATAAATCACGCGTTCTTGAGTAACGATGTGGTTGAAAAATCATAACTAAACGTTTCTCAGGCCAGCCGTTTCGCATCGCTTTAATAGTTGCTTGTACTTCTCTTGGGTGGTGACCGTAATCATCCACTAATATCATTTCGCCTTTATCGGTTTTAAACGTTGTTAATTGTTCAAAACGTCTACCAATACCGGCAAATTTTTCTAACGCTGACTTTATCGCGCCATCTTCTACATTTTCATCAGTTGCAACAGCAATACTCGCTAATGCATTTAATACATTGTGTTCGCCCGGCAAATTAACACTTAATTTAAGTGGTTTTTTCCCTACTCGATTAACAGTGAAATAACTCATACCGTTGGTTTGTGTAAATTCTGTCGCTTGCACGTCGGCGTCAGACGAAAAACCATAAGTAATCACTTGGCGGCCAATACGTGGAAGCAACTCTCGCACTACAGGATTATCGATACATACAACCGCTAAGCCATAAAAAGGTAAGTTATGTAAAAACTCTATGTAGGTGTCTTTAAGCTTTTCAAAATCACCTTGATAAGTTTCCATGTGGTCTTCATCAATATTGGTGACTACCGCTACCATTGGTTGAAGGTGTAAAAATGATGCATCGCTTTCGTCTGCTTCAGCGATTAAGTAACGACTATTTCCTAAACGTGCATTGGTACCCGCACTATTCAGCAAACCACCAATAACAAAGGTAGGATCAAGCTGTGCTTCTGCAAATACGCTAGAAATCAAACTTGTAGTAGTAGTTTTACCATGCGTTCCAGCAATCGCTACACCATGCCTAAAGCGCATGAGTTCCGCTAACATTTCAGCTCTACGTACTACCGGTATTCTTTGCTCTATAGCGTGTTGTATTTCAGGGTTAGACTTATCTATAGCGGTAGACACTACGATTACGCTAGCCCCTTTAATATTGTCTTGATGATGACCAATCGTAACTTTTGCACCTAAAGCTGTTAATCGCTTCACAACTAGGTTTTCACCAATGTCAGATCCGGTTATTTCATAACCTTCGTTTAATAAAACTTCTGCTATTCCGCCCATACCGGCGCCACCAATACCAACAAAATGAATACGTTTTACACGTCTCATTTCTGGGGTTCTCATACGCTCGTATGGTTTAGTTGTGTTTTCTGTCATTCTTTTACTCATTTTGAACCCAACTCAGCACAAATTTCGGCTACGTTTTTGGTTGCATCTGCATGTGCAGCATCATGGGCTGCTTTTGCCATTTTTTGTACTACAGTGTCTGATATAAATAGACTATTTAGTAACTGTGCTAATGTTGTACCGTTAAATTCGGACTGAGGAAGCAGTTTTGCTGCACCGCGAGAAACTAAATACATAGCATTTTTCGTTTGATGATCGTCTACAGCATGCGGTAATGGTACAAATACGGCAGGTTTTGCTGCCATCGCTAATTCAGACACGGTTAACGCGCCTGCTCTGCATATAACGACATCAGCCCATTCATAGGCTTTAGCCATATCTTCAATAAACTCCGTAACTTTTACTTTGTCTTCAGGTAGTCCGTATTCCTGGTAACTTTCTAATACAGATTCTTGATTACCTTTACCTGTTTGATGCCATACATCAATACTCTGAAGCTTTATTTGTTTCATCGCTTGCGGCACAGTTTCATTTAGTACTTTAGCGCCTAAACTACCGCCAACTACCAATACTTTTTTACTACTTGCTGGCTGTTCAGGTATTACGTTATCAATCGCGATAATATCGCTACGTAAAGGATTACCAATAACTTCATGCTTAATTTTACTTTCAAATGCATCAGGAAAAGCGCTTAACACTCTCGTCGCTAACTTAGCTAAAAATCGATTGCTCATACCCGCTACTGCATTTTGTTCGTGCAACACTAGTGGCTTGCCCATTATCCAAGCAGCAACTCCACCTGGAGCACTTGCATAGCCCCCCATCCCAAGTACAACGTCAGGTTTAACTTTTCGTATAACTTGAATAGACTGCAATACCGACTGTAATAATTTAAACGGTGTTTTTAACCATTCTTTCCAGTTCTTATTTCTTAGTCCTGCAATATTGATAAAAGAAATATCGTAACCGTGCTCTGGCACTAAAGTCGCTTCCATACGTTTAGCCGTACCTAGCCAATGTACATTCCAACCTTTTGATTTAAGGTGATCTGCTACTGCAATACCCGGGAATATATGTCCGCCAGTACCACCAGCCATTACTAAAATAGTAGGTGCTTTTGTTTGTTCGTTATTTAAAATGTTCGTCTCGCTCATTTCTTTCGACCCCCTTTACTGGTTGCTTGCATGCTTTGCAACCTGATTTCGTGGTCAATTCTTAATAATACAACTAGTGCAATGGTCATAATGATCATTGAACTCCCGCCGTAACTAATTAGCGGCATTGTTAATCCTTTTGTTGGAACAATACCTGCGCTAGCGCCTAAATTAACAGCGGTTTGAAAACTAAACCAAATGCCAATGGCATAGGCGAAAAATCCTTCAAAATACTTTTCTTTGCTTACTGCATAACGCCCAAGTAACAACGCTTTAATCACTAAGGTTATACTCAACAACAAGATGGCTGCGATACCAATAAAGCCAAACTCTTCAGCCATCACCGCCATAACAAAATCTGTGTGCGCTTCGGGTAAATATTCTAGCTTTTGAATACTGTTTCCTAAGCCTTGGCCAAATACTTCTCCGCGGCCGTATGCCATAAGAGATTGAGTGAGTTGGTAACCTGTGCCAAATGCATCTTTCCATGGGTCTAAAAAGCCTGTTACACGTGCCCATCTATACGGAGAAAAATAGGCCAAAGCACTAATAGCAACTAGCCCGACACCTGCAACTGAGATAAACTGCCACAACTTAGCGCCCGCTAAAAATAGCAATCCAAATGTGGTTACAAACATCACAATAACTGTACCTAAGTCAGGCTGAATAAGTAATAAACCAGCAAGAACGCCAAATACAATTAATGGCTTAATAAAGCCTTTAACATTCTCCATAACCTCATCACGGCGTCGTACGAGATAAGCCGCTAAATAGCAGAAAAAGAACAATTTCGCAGGTTCTGCGGCTTGAATAGTAATAGGCCCAAGAACAATCCAGCGAGTTGACCCGTTAACGGTACGCCCAACCAGTAATACAACCACCAGTAAACCAATACCAAAAATCAGTAAGTGTGTACTGTGTTTATGCCATGCTGACAAAGGGATTTGCATCACGATAGCTGCGATTCCAACACTCAATCCAATGTATATTGCATGACGAACCATAAAATGAAATGGATTATTAAATAGACGTTCCGCGATAGGCATTGAAGAACTAGCTACCATTACTAGCCCAATCATATACATGGCCACACCTAAAATGATGTAAGTTCTGTCGAACGTAGAAGCAGGCGTTGTTCTAAGCGTTAACCACTCAGGTAATGTAGGTAATTTCATGTTTTCAGCAGCAACAGTCATTACGTAGGCTCCTGCATCGTTTGTACTGCACGAGTAAATACATTTCCGCGCTCTACAAAGTTAGTAAACATGTCGATACTTGCACACGCTGGCGATAATAAAATTACATCGCCCTCAGTCGTACAAGCGTCCGCTAATTCAACAGCTTCTTCAATCGAGTCTACACAAAAGCTGTGTTCTGCTACGTTAGCAATTCTCATTGCATCTTTACCTAATACGTACAACTGGCTAACGTGTTCTTTAATAGGATGACTAAGTGGTGAAAAATCTGCCCCCTTGCCATCGCCACCAGCAATTAATACTAACTTTTGATCTTGAGTTAACAGAGACGACAAACCTGATATAGCCGCTAACGTAGCGCCAACATTGGTTGCCTTTGAGTCATTTATCCATTGTTTATTATCTGATGTTTCTATGCGCTGACAGCGATGTGGCAAACCTTCAAACCCTGATAAACTTGTGACCATTGCCTCTAATGACCAGCCAGCCTGCTGTCCTAGTGCTAAAGCAGCCAAGTAATTTAATGCGTTGTGTAAGCCTGCCAACGGTAATTCATCAACGGCTATTAGTTTCTCGTTACCAAACATTAAATAGGTATGATTGTTATGAACAGCTAAGCCAAAAGATTTTTCGTTTGGCGCGTCACTCCCAAATGATACGCTCTCAGTTACGTCAGAAGCGTGTGTTGCTTTATCATCACGATTGAATATTGCAACACGACTTTGTGAATAAATACGTTGCTTAATCGCTGTATAATTAGCCATTGTTTTATGACGATCCAAATGATCGTCACTGATATTTAAAATACTTGAGGCGATAGCATTCATGCTACTCATTGTTTCAAGCTGAAAGCTTGATAACTCAAGCACTAAATAGTCTAGCTCGTCGTTTAGCAAGTCTAAAATAGGAACACCAATGTTCCCTGCTAATTCAGTTTTAAACCCTAACGCTTTACCTAAGTAGGCCAATAATGAAACAACCGTTGATTTACCATTAGACCCAGTAACTGCCAAAATAGGAGTATCGCTAAGTCGGCAATAGAGCTCTACATCCCCCATCACCTCGCATGACTCAGAAATATTTGATTGAATAGCATCAACCGATAAATCAATACCTGGGCTTACTAACAATATATCTGCTTGATTAATAACGTCAGCATTCCAACTACCTAAAACTAACCTAGCATTTGGAAAGTCTTCGTTAAATTGCGCAGTATCAACTGGTTCGTCACGGCTATCATTAACTACAAAATCTACATTATTTTTTTGCAAAAATCGCGCGCAAGAAAGTCCTGTTAGGCCTGCACCTAACACAACAATATTCTTGTTTTTAAATTGCGCTATATTTAATTTTTGCAATGTTTTCACTTACTTTTGTTATAACCTTTTTTGTAAACCTTTCTAACCACTCTATCGTCAGCGTTATTAACGTAATTTCAGAGTCGCCAAACCAATTAACACTAAGACTAATGAAATGATCCAAAACCTTACGATCACTCTTGGTTCCGGCCATCCTTTTAATTCATAATGATGATGTATAGGAGCCATTCTAAAAATTCTTTGTCCGCGTAATTTGTAAGAGCCCACTTGAAGGATCACTGACACGGTTTCGACAACAAACACTCCGCCCATAATAAACAACACAAGCTCTTGTCTAACTAATACAGCAATAACACCTAATGCAGCACCTAAAGCCAATGAACCTACATCGCCCATAAAAACTTGCGCTGGATATGTGTTGAACCACAAAAAGCCTAAACCTGCGCCAACGATAGATGTACATACAATTAACAGTTCACTCGTCAACGGAATATGAGGAATATTTAAATATTCTGAAAAATTAGCGTTACCAGTTACATAAGCAAATAAACCAAATGCACCAGCTACCATAATGGTCGGAACAATAGCTAATCCGTCTAAACCGTCAGTCAGGTTTACCGCGTTACTGGTGCCCACAATCACAAAATATGTCATCACAATGTAAAAAATTCCCAATTGTGGGAGTACATCTTTTACAAAAGGAATAATTAATGATGTTTCTTCTGGGCTTTGAGCAATAGAATATAAAAACAGTGCTGTTGCTAACCCCACAACGGTTTGCCAAAAATACTTCCACCGCGCAATTAAGCCGTTAGAGTCTTTACGAATAACTTTTCTGTAGTCGTCTACAAAACCGATTAACCCGAAACTTACAACAACAAAAAGCACTACCCAAACGTAAATATTTGATAGGTCGCCCCACAGTAAAATACTAAAAACGATAGACGCTAAAATAAGAATACCGCCCATTGTAGGCGTACCTGATTTCGATAAATGACTTTCAGGGCCATCATCACGTACGGTTTGGCCAATTTGCATTGTTTGCAAATACTTGATCAGCTTAGGACCAAAATACAAAGAAAGAGTTAGCGCCGTTAATGTGCTGACAATTGCTCGAAATGTTAAATAAGAAAAAACATTAAAGCCGCTATAAAATTGAGTTAAAAACTCACCTAACCAAAGTAACATTAAACAAGCTCCTCATTATTCGCTGATTTATGTAAAGAGATAACTTGTTTTACAACATGTTCCATATGAGCACTTCTTGAACCTTTTACTAATATTGATATTGGTTGTTCTTCTTTTTCTATCAATTCGTTTAATTTAATTACTAACTCATCTTTAGAGCTGAAATGACAACCGCTTTGGGTGTTATTGCTATAAAAAGCATCGGATGTTACTTGGCTTAAAACCCCAACAGTAAGTAAATGATCTATACCGCATTGTTTAGCGTATTCACCTACTTCTTGATGGTAACTTCTCGCTTCAGCGCCCAGCTCTCCCATATCTCCTAACACTAAAATACGAGTGCCTTCATAATTTGATAACAAATCAGTCGCCGCTTTAATTGAACCAACATTTGCATTGTAACTGTCGTCAATGAGCTTAATGTTGGCGGTTAGGTGATGCATATTTAAACGCCCACTAACTTGCCCCATATTTGCTAAGCCAATACGAATATCTTCTAAACTAGCACCAAACTCTAACGCAATAATGGCTGAAGCTACCGCGTTACATACATTGTGGTGCCCTGGAATGATTAGCTGAATTTCTGATTCGCCAATATGCGTATGCAATGTGAAACTTGCACAACCATTCTCATCTAAACTTACATTCGAGCTATAACAATCTGATTCACTTACACATGAAAAGCGTCGTACCGTTTTATCAACTAATCGCCACTGCCATTTATTTGCCAACTGACAATCTTGGTTATAAATAGCAACACCTGATTCAGATAAACCTTCAAATATTTCACCTTTAGCGCGTGCCACCCCACAAAGGCTTCCAAAACCTTCTAAGTGTGCCGCAGCAATATTATTAATAATGGCTACGTCAGGTTTTGTTAATTCTGTTGTGTAAGCAATTTCGCCCATGTGGTTTGCACCAAGCTCAATAACTGCAAAATCATGATGATTTTCGAGTCGAAGCAACGTTAACGGCACACCTATGTCGTTATTAAAGTTACCGTTTGTAGATAAAACACTGCCAATACGAGACAAAATGGCTGAAACCATTTCTTTTACCGTTGTTTTTCCACTACTACCGGTAATTGCTACAGTTTTCGGAGCGACTAGTTTTTTTACATAGGCTCCCACTTGTCCTAACGCTTTGTGCGTATCACTAACAATAATTTGGGGTAAAGCTGATTCAACTTGGTGATCGACAATAAGCGATGAACAACCGGCAGCTTCAACTTGCGAAATGAATTTATGTCCATCAAAATTAACGCCATTTAACGCCAAAAATAAATCATCTTTTTGTAAAGAGCGACTATCTGTTGTGATGTTATTAACAACAATATCTTTACCCACAAGTTGACCCTTTAGGGCTTTAGCAATATCTGATAATAATAATGGGATCATGATACCGCCTTATTTGTATATGCCGACTGAACGAGTCCTCGTTCGTTGTAGCTAATTTTTGAGCGACCAATAACAATGTAGTCTTCATGTCCTTTGCCAGCGAACAAAATAGTATCGTTTTTCTCGGCCTTAGCTAAGGTATTCAATACGGCTTGTTTACGGTCATAAATTACATCTACTTTTTCAGGCGACGTACAGCCTTTTAGAATATCGTTCACTATATTTTCAGGAGATTCAGTACGCGGATTATCGTTTGTTACTACGACATGGTCTGCGTATCGTTCCGCTATGTTCCCCATTTGCGCTCTTTTGCCGTTATCTCGATCGCCACCACAACCAAAAACAACCCACAACTTACCTTCACAATGATTTCTACATGCTTTTAATGCAT
This sequence comes from Colwellia sp., assembly GCA_020630795.1. Lineage (GTDB taxonomy): Bacteria > Pseudomonadota > Gammaproteobacteria > Enterobacterales > Alteromonadaceae > Pseudocolwellia. The sequence continues at coordinate 93,399 of JAHDIK010000006.1, read as the reverse complement.
TTTCTAACGCATCAGGCGTATGAGCGTAATCAACAATAGAAGTAGGCATATTTGGCGATGAGAATATTTCCATACGGCCAATCACTGGCTTCAATTGAGCGATAGCTATTTTAATTTTTTCTAGAGAATATGACTGACTTAACAATACCGCGGCAGACGCTAAAACATTGCTAATATTAAATTCGCCTACAAGTCCGCATTTCACTTTTACAGAACCAAGGTGCGTATTTAGTGTAAATTCCACACCGTTACCATGATGAGTAATGTTTGACGCGTGTACATATAAAGCGTGTTTTGTAACTTCGTTGTCTAATCCATATACATAAACAGCTTGCTCTGATGACCAACTGCTTAACCATTTCTTAGCAACATCATCATCACCATTAACTACCGCTATTTGTGCTGAAGACTGCGTAAAAATACTAAATTTAGCATCCGCATATTTCTCCAACGTTTGATGGTAATCTAAATGATCGCGACTTAAGTTAGTAAATACAGCAACATCAATTGAAGACGCAGTAATACGTCGCTGATCCAATGCATGTGACGACACTTCCATCGCGACATGACTAACTCCGTCAGCAACAAATTCACTTAGCAGTCTATTAAGCTCCGTTGGACCCGGTGTTGTATTATTTATTGGTTGCAAGTTATCTATCATACCAGCACCGTTTGTACCGATAACTGCACATGATTGCTCATTAGCTTGTAATAGTTGTGCAATAATCTGACTGGTAGTTGTTTTGCCGTTCGTGCCCGTAATACCTATAGAAACTAATTTGTTCTGAGGCTGCTGATAATACAAACTTGCTAACGCAGACAAATGTGTATTTAATTCATAAAAATGAACCACGTTAACCTTGTTAACGGTTACTACATTGCCATGTTCGTTTGGTGTTTCTGTTTGGGCAATAACAAGGTCAGCGCCTGAATCAATTGCAGATTCAATATATTCACGTCCATCAGATAAATGTCCAATAGTCGCTACAAATATATCGCCCTGCTGTAATGCTCTACTATCGTTTACCAGTTGTCGATTTTTGTTCTCTGGCAATTCAATATTCAACGTAATGTTAAATACATTCAGAGCAAGATTTATAGAGAAGCGAGAATAATCAGACATTATTTTGCTCCTCATTTTTAATTGCAGATTCGGTAATTTTTATACCTGAGATATGTTTATCAGGCGCAACATTTAATAAGTGTAAAGCGCCTTTCATAACGCGAGAAAATACAGGAGCGGCGACTTCTCCACCGTGATACAAATCACCACTAGGTTCGTTTATTACCACTACAACTGAAAGCTCTGGTTTGCTGATTGGAGCGATACCAGCAAATAGCCCAACATAATCATTACCATAGCTACCGGCCATAGCTTTAAAAGCAGTACCAGTTTTTCCACCAACACGATAACCGTCTACCACCGCGGCTTCTACGTGCTGATTAACAACCTGTTCAAGCATGCCTAAAATTTGCTTGCTATTTTCTTCAGAAAATACACGTTCAACATTGTTAAATTGAGTGTTTTCTGGCGTAGATTTCAATATGCTCAAAGAACGTTTTACGCCACCATTTGCAATTGAAGAATAGAAACGAGCAAGTTGCAAAGGTGTTGCTGCGACCCCCATTCCATAAGACAAGGTCGCTAATTCTATTTGAGACCAACGATTACGGTCATGCATAATTCCTGAGCTTTCGCCCATAAGTCCAGTACCAGTATCTTCACCAAAACCAGCTTCAAAAAACTTATCTAAATAAAATTCTTTTGGTAACGACAGCGCTAATTTACTCGTGCCCATGTTTGACGAGTTAACCAAAATATCTGTTAAACTTTGCTTACCGTAATTTCTTGGGTCACTTACGCGTCTGCCGCCTAAACGCATGTAACCCGGCGATGTATTAATAACCGAGTCGGCTTCAACGTTACCAAATTCTAGTGCACTTAAAACAGTTAAAGGCTTCATTGTAGAGCCCGGTTCATAGAAGTCAGTAATGGCACGATTTCTAAATCGATGAATAGCCGTATTTCTTCTATTATTTGGGTTATATGAAGGGCTATTAACCATAGCCAGTATTTCACCAGTGTGAACATTGGTCACAACCACTGAACCTGACGTTGCTTTAAACGCTTTAACAGCACCTTTAAGCTCTTTGTAAGCTAAAGCTTGTATGCGTTGATCAATACTCAGTTCTATATTTTTAGGTGGTGTAGGGTTGTCAACTTTAACAATTTCAACTTTTCTGCCTTTTGCATCTTTACGAAATTGTTGTTTACCGTCAGTACCTGTAAGCAGGTTGTTGTATACGCGCTCAACACCTTCAATGCCTTTATCGTCTACATTCGTAAAGCCAACAACATGCGCGCTAATTTCACCAGCTGGGTAAAAGCGCTTTGATTCTTTACGTAATCTAATACCTGGAATTTTTAATTGGCGAACGTAGTTAGCCATCGCCGGTGAGACTTGTCTTTCAATATAAACAAATCTTTTAGTTGGGTTTTTAAGTACACGGCTTGTAAGTTCGTTTACATCTTGATCAAGTACATCGGCTAACGCTTGCCAATGTTCTTTCATTTTATGTGCGTTGCTATCGATAACTAATTTAGGATCTGCCCAAATGGTTTCTACAGGTACACTTACTGCAAGTTCATCGCCGTTACGATCAACGATCGATCCACGAGGAACTGTTTTCGACATCGTTCTTAATGAACGCATGTCACCTTGCTTTTTAAGCATATCTGGTTCAATCACTTGAATGTATGCGCTACGAGCTACTAACGTAAGATAAACAAGCAAAATAACCCCTACCACAACGTAAAAACGCCATGCTACGGTTGTAGGCTTGTATTTATCACTTCGTTTTGTCACTGTTCTGCTCATGGCAAGGTTATAATTATTTCCGATTTAGCGTCTGGACGCTTCATGTTTAACTGTTTTGCTGCCTTACTTTCTATGGCGCTATGTTCAGCTAAACTATTTTGTTCTAACAACAAGTTTCGCCACTCAATATCTAGCTCATCTCGTTCTACTAATAATGTTTCTAATACACTTGTAGTTTGGCGATGCAAATGCGTGTAATAAATCACATAAAATGACGATACAACCACCATCAACATCAAAATAAACACTAAAATATTTCGTTTAATGTCTTTCCATACTTCAAATGCTAAAACTACCTTTTTAGATGCCATAATTTATCGCATCTCTATGTTCTAGGCAGTCTCTGAGCAATTCTTAAAACAGAGCTTCTCGCTCTGTTATTAACTTCTAATTCATCTTTGCTTGGCTTTAACTTTCTACCAACTAGAGATAATTTTTTACCTTTTTGTAACTCTTCTTCACTAATAGGCATACCACGAGGTACTTTTTTACCTTGTGAGTGCTTTTTCATGAATTGCTTTACTAAACGATCTTCAAGCGAATGAAAACTAATCACAACTAAGCGGCCGTTTTCTGCTAAAACTGACAATGAAGCAGAAAGCACCTTTTCAATTTGCTCCAATTCGCTATTGATATACATACGTATTGCTTGGAAGCTACGTGTAGCAGGATGCTTTTTAATTTCCCTTTGAGGAGCGACTGTTTTTATAAGCTTGGCTAGCTCTGAAGTGCGAGTGAAAGGCGTTTCTTCTCGTGCATCGACAATAGCGTTCGCTATTTTCCAGGCATGTTTTTCTTCACCAAACGTTCGTAAAACCCACGTGATATCTTCTACATCAGCTACTGCAATCCATTCTGCAGCTGTTTGCCCTTTACTGGTGTCCATGCGCATATCTAAAGGGCCATCGTTCATAAAACTAAAGCCACGTTCAGCGTTGTCTAGTTGAGGAGATGAAACACCAAGATCAAGTAAGATCCCGTCTACTTTTTCAAGCAAGTTATGTTTTTGCGCTATTTCTTCTAAGTCAGAAAAACCACTATGTTCAATGTGAAAGCGTTTATCGTCTGCAAATTTTTTCGCTGCTTCAATGGCAGTTAAGTCACGATCAATAGCAATCAAGCGGCCGGTTTCAGATAAGTGAGACAAAATTAGGCCAGAATGCCCACCGCGACCGAAAGTACAGTCGATGTAAACACCGTCAGGGTTGATTGCTAGTCCAGATACTGCTTCATTTAGCAACACTGAAATGTGTGAATTATCTATTTGCATTTTACTGTTATTTACCGTTTTATAATGCTTACAAAGACAAATCTAGTAATCGTTCAGTAAGCTGAATTTCGCTGGCTTGCATTTCGCTAATATCTTGCTGCATTTGTGCTTGCCAAGCTTGCTCACTCCAAATTTCGAATTTTTTTAACTGACCAACTAAAATAATATTTTTTTCTAAGCTTGCGTGTTGTCTTAACGGGCCATTAATTAACAAACGACCACTTTTATCTATTTCACAATCCGACGCATTACCCAAAAGTTTTTGTTGGGCTAAACGTTCTTGCGGATTCATACTCGACAATTCACACAGTTTTAATTCTATTTCTTCCCATTCAGGAACCGGATAAAGCAATAAACAAGGATGTTGAATATCAACTGTACACACCATTTTTCCTTGGCAATCAGCAAATAGCTCTTCGCGATACCGTGTAGGTATCGTGATCCTATTCTTGCTATCTAATGTGATTGAGCTGGTGCCTCTAAACATAATCCTGTCTTATTTTTGGGAGAATCAAATTTGATCCACTTTTTCCCACTTTTTTCCACATTGAACAGTTTAGTTAGGAATGCAAGGGGTTGTCAAGGAAAGAATCGTTAAATAGATCTGGCTAGACACCAATAAAATAGAGGCTTTAAAGGAAGTTGATGAAATTGTGGGGTTTTGTGGATCTACAGCCCTTATTTTTACTAGGATTTAATTTTTTACGGGTATATTTAGGCTAATTTTGTGATTTGAAATATTAAAAGGGGCAAAAAATCCCATTTAAAGTGTTAGCGTGGTGGGGCTTGATCAAACATCAAATATTCATGATGAATAATTTCAAACGCAAGCTGTTGTCCGAGTTGAAAAACGTCATGCGAATAAAAGCTTAATCGATCAAAAGATAAGTCGGTTCGGTTTAAGCTACTTACAATATAGTGATAACCCTGTTCAGTTATCCCTACATGATTTATTTCAACATTTACGTTTTCATTGTTCTCAATACGAATATGTTGAGGTTTAACTAACAAGCTCATTATAGACGATTCAGTTTTTCCCGTTTGACAATTTTCAGTGTGTACATCAGTTAAAGAGCCGATAGCTGTCTCAGCGCTATCGCCGTTACATTTAACGGGGATCCAACTTCCCAGCTGCAGAAAATCTGCTACCTGCCAACTATTTGGCTGTTGGCTTACTAAAACTGGAGAGCCAAACTGTAAAATTCGCCCTTCACTCATCACTGCAACTTTATCGGCAAATGTAAAGACTTCATCTTTGTTGTGCGTGACGAATATAGCCGTCATATTGAGTGATTTGAGCAGTTGGCGAATTTCAATCATTAACTCATTTCGTAACCTTGCATCTATATTTGAAAAAGGTTCGTCTAACAAAATAATCTTGGGTTGTGGTGCTAATGCCCTTGCAATCGCTACACGCTGTTGTTGCCCACCAGATAATTGATGAGGGTATCGTTCAGCCAACTCTGTCAGTTTTAGCAATGACATTAATTCAGTCACTCGTGAATTACATGTCGCTTTATCGAGATTAAATAACCCAAAGCCTATATTTTCACGAATAGTTAGGTGTGGGAATAATGCGTAGTCTTGAAAAATCATCCCCACATTTCGCTCTTCGGGCGCAACGAGGTTGGTTAAATCAATTTGCATTTTTTCATCAATGACAATTTTACCAGCACTCTGCTCTATAAAGCCCGCAATGGTATTAAGTAATGTTGTTTTACCACATCCACTAGGGCCAACGAGCCCCAGAATATCTCCTGCTTCAAGTGACAGCGACACATCCGACAAAATTGTTTTATTTTGTAACTTTACCGCTAATTGTTGAATGTCTATTAAATGTGTCACGACTTTTCCTCATTCTTATTAAGCCAAATTATTGGGAGCAGCCCAAATACAACAATACTGATAGCGCCTAACGCCCCTTGCTCAAGTTGCTCATCAGAAATTAACTGATAAATTTGAGTACTGAGTGTGTCGTAATTGAAAGGTCTTAATATGAGTACTGCTGGTAACTCTTTCATCGCTTCAACAAAAACGAGTAACCAAGCCACAAAGATTGACGACTTTAACAAAGGTAGGTGAACCTTAAAAATACCTTTAATTGACCCCATACCTAAACTTAAAGGTGCTAAATCTAACGAGTGTGCAACCTGCTCTACACCACCTGAAATGGTACCGTTGGCGATAGCGGAAAAACGTACGACAAATGCAAAAATGATAGCAAATACAGTTCCTGATAATATCAACCCAGGCTCTTCAATATTTAAACTTAACGCCCACTCATTAATAAGATTATCTAACGGACCAAACGTCGCTAACATAGCCATCGCTAATACAGTCCCTGGAATTGCGTACCCAAACCCTGAAATATTGACTGGCAATGTATTAAGTTTGTCATGATGTAGTCTTTTATATAACACTAAAATTAGCGCGAAGAACGTAGTTATTGAAGCGGCATAAACGGCTAGCTCCACGCTGTTAAGGCCAGGTTCTATCAGCTCATAAAACTGTTCAATACTTGCATACTCAATAGTCATAACAACCAATAAACCCAAAGGCAATAGAAAACCCAACGTAACCAACAACCAGCAAAAGG
>JAHDIK010000006.1:0-86554 GCA_020630795.1 Colwellia sp. | reverse complement strand
ACCAATAAACCCAAAGGCAATAGAAAACCCAACGTAACCAACAACCAGCAAAAGGCTAATGCGAAAAACTGTTGAGCGGTTGATAACGCTATTACGTGATCTGAACGTTTAGGGCGGTTGGATTGATGACGTTGATTTGAGCGTGCTCTTTGCTCAAGCACTACAGCAACAAAAACCATAAATAATAAAATACTCGCTAACGCATTAGCTGCAGGTAAATCACCATACCCCAACCATGTGTCATAAATAGCGGTGGTTAACGTATTAACGGCAAAGTATTGAACAGTGGCAAAGTCTGCGAGCGTTTCCATTAATACCAAACTTAACGCTATAGCTATCGCTGGCCTAGCAAGTGGTAAGCCCACTTTAAAGAAGCTTTTGGTTGATGACAGGCCAAGTAATCGACTCGCACGATGTAAATTTTGATCTTGTTGCTCAAAAGCGGTTCGAGCGAGCATATATACATAAGGAAAAAGCACTAATGATAAAACAACACCCGCCCCACCTATTGTTCTTATATCAAAAAACCAATAATCGTTAGGAGATTGCCAGTCAAAGCTCGCCCTTAAAAAGCGCTGAACAGGGCCCGCGTAGTCAAATAAGTCTGTATATAAATAGGCAACGAGGTAGGCAGGCATTGCAAGCGGCAACATGAGTAACCACCTGAGAATTGCTTTGGTACGAACATTGGTTTGCGTAATAATGGCTGCCGATACAACACCAAAAAACGCAGATAAACAACAAACAATAATAGCAACAGCTATTGTGTTATAAAGGTATGTGGGAAGAACAGTATCCCATAAATGAGAAAATAATTCGGTGGTGGCACTGATACCGCTCACCAGCATAACAATAATTGGTAATACAACGATACTTGCAATAACCCAGCTAACGACTCTCCAAACTTTGCTGCGGTTGCCCGTTATCACTATGTTGTACTACCATATAATTATTTGATTGTGCGTATTATAAGTCGAATTTAGCCTTATCTAATAGTACTAATGCTGCTTTTCTATATTTAGCGATAGTTTCTAGAGGTAATGAATCTGCAGAAAACGCTCCCCACTCCGCTACAAATTTAGAAACTTTTACACCTTTTCGCACTGGATATTCCATATTGGTTTCAGCATACATCTCTTGCGCTGGCTCAGACACTAAGAATTCCATAAGCGCTTTTGCGTTGTTTGCATTAGGTGCAAACTTAGCCATGCCTATACCAGAAATGTTTACGTGAGCACCTCGGTTCTTCTGGTTTGGAAAGTTAATATTTACAGCACCTGCCCACATTTTTTGCTTTTCATTCTGAAGCATTTTACCGAAGTAATAACTGTTACCTAATGATATGTCACATAACTGCTGATGAATTGCTTGAACTTGACCACGATCATTACCTTGAGGTTTGCGTGCTAAGTTGCGTTTAAATCCCTCTAACCACGTTAATGTTTTAGCTTCACCATGTTCAGCAATCATTGAAGCAACTAATGCTACGTTATATGGGTGTTTACCACTACGCGTACAAATTTTACCCTTCCATTTTGGATCGGCTAAATCTTCGTAATTAACATCAATCTCACCTAAACGTTTAGCTGAATATATGTTTCGAACGCGAGTAGTAAGAGCGAACCATGTATTGTCATCAGCTTGATATTGCGCAGGTATAGCTTGCTCTATTCTTTCTGAGTCAACCGTTTGTAATAGACCTTGATCTTTTAACTCGATTAAACGACTAATATCTGTAGTAAGTAAAACATCAGCAGGACTATGCTTACCTTCACGTTTTAAGCGCTCAGCCATACCTTTTTTTGCAAATACTACATTAACTTTAACACCTGTTTCATTCGTGAACTTTTCAAAAAGAGGCTCAACTAAAAAAGCCTGTCGATATGAATAAACATTAACTTCTTGTTTTGCATTTGCAGCAAAACAGCTTACAAAAATAAGAGCACCTACAATCTTTTTATACATATCAATTACCTAATAATTTACCCAATAATTTTTAAACGTTTAAACCAATACTTAGGTTTAATAAAGTGTGCAAGATTAATTAAGAAAGTATCGTTAGTCAATTTTTTTGAGAATAATTCTCATTTGTAATGTAACAAAGCGTTAACTAAAGAACGCCTACTACACCAATGACCAATAACCACATTGCAAAAAACAATTTTAAGCGTGTTGCAGAAAGAAATGTAACTAATGTTTTTGCAACTATTCCACCAATAATAGCACCTGGCCCCGCAAACAAAACAACTTGCCAATACACTTGAAAATCAACTAATACATGCTGCCATATGCCAACCCAAACCGTAATAGCTGAAATAATAACGGCTGCAGATACAGCCATTGTGATATCAAATCGTCTTAGTATTAAGTAAATAGCAACAAGCTCTCCAATACCAACAGATAACCAAGCTGTAACGGCACCACCAAATAGACTGACTAATGAAAGAACGACGCAATCTACCACAGTTAATTGGCTACTTTCACGTTGAGGCTTTACCAAATAAACCGTTGAGATAATCGCAATACCTAAAATTAGCGAAAACCAACTAAAGTTGTGATGCAAACTCGCGGGAGGGTTAATCGACATACCATAAACGTACCAAAGCCCAATGACTGACCCCAAACTACATATCGCAATAATACGCTTAAAACCTTGCCATAACCTTAATTCTGTTTTTTGTTGTTTGTAGTGGCAATACCACGTTATGGCACCCGCCGTCATACCAAAACATTGAATACCAAAGCTGGTAGCGATTGCTTGACTATCACTAAACCCTAACTGATTAAACATAGGAATAAATACAACACCGCCACCAGCACCGGTAGAATTAGCAAAAATAGCACCTAATATTCCAAGGAAGAAAAATTGACCGTAATCTATAACGTCAATAAATGGCTGAGGTGCCACTAAAAAAAGCAGAGCCCAAAATATGAAAAAGGGGAATATAAATACTGGTTTGCGAATTAAGTGGCGATTACTCACTAAATAAACTCAGCACTAATTAGCGTTTTGTGATGATTGACGTTCTTTAAATAACGCCTGAGATTCTTCCGATAAACAACTATCTGAAATATAATTGTTGCCTAAGTCGTGTGTTATCACCCAACCTAGTTGCGTTTTTTTATAATCTTTAATGTTTTCCCAAAGCACCATGCTTTTAACATAAAAAGACTCTGTAGAAATACCCTTGTCGTCAATGGTTAAGGTAACCTCACCTTTCGCCGCTTTACTTAACAACTGGCGCATAACCCACCACGCTTGTTTATAGTAAATACTTACAGCTTCCAGTATACCCAAAGCAAAAACAAACCATGCTGCATAGGCGTTAACATCGCTAAATAATACTAATACTAAACCAAATAACGTTAATACTATCGCCTTAAAATAGGTACTAAAAGACGGAGTACTATCAACCGACTGGCTATAGCATTCGTTAAAGTGCGCTTTGTCTAAAATAAACGTATGAGAATATATAAATGGGGTATTCATAAAGTGCTGTACTAAATTTAAAAAAACATTTTATCGTTTAGCTAAACAATATGAAAGTTTGAATATAAATTTATTACTGCTTTACCGTTATTGTTTGATAAACCTATCAAACTCACGGTGCCCCGTCTTCCTTGATATGAACGTTGTTAAACGTTTAAGCGATTTGAACTGCTTTTTCCGTTGCTTCTTCTTGTTGTAATTTAGCAAATACATCTTGGTTGTTGTATGAATCAAACTTAACTTTAGATATACCAAGCTTTTGGCATAGCTGCATAAACGTTGTGTAGTCTTCCTGTTCTAAGTCGGTTTGATCTTTTGTCATAACACCGTCAACGTACGCGCTGTCGTTATTTACGCATAAGTTAGCTGTAGCCGAATAAGGTTCCCCATATTTTTCTACTCTAATTGCGCGAATACTTTTGATTTCAAAAATCCAATTGTTTAACTCAACGTAACGTGTCATTTCTTGTTCAGTGTTAGTTTGCATCTAACTCACCTATTATTATTAAAAGCGTCATTTCAAAAAAGCCGGTTGTAAAGCGTTGGGAACCAACCGGCGTAACGGATTAAAAAACAATCCTAAACATACTGATTTGATAACAAATCAGGGAGTTACTTAATTACTCGCCTGTAAAAGCAGTAAACTCATACTTACTAATGCTTGAGTCCTTGTTAGCATCTAACTTCTTAAACGCTATTTTTAGCGCCTCGTTATCGCTAGATAACAATTCAGTTTCACTTAACGCGCCGTCTTTATCGGCGTCGTACTGTGATAAAAGCTGTGCAAAAGTTTTAACCGGCATATCATCTGCTGGTAAAGCTTCTTGAACTTCATTTTTTACTTCGCCTAACTTTGGCAAAACTTCATTAGCGTTTACAATGAAAGTAGCTGCAGCTGCAACAACAATACCTACTGATACTTTAACTAAACTCATATTATTCATAATAAATCCTTATTTAAAAAATATAACTAAATGATAAAAACGTTAGTTGCTTAGTTTTAGTTACTTTGTAAGTCGTCACTTATAAAAACTAAAAACCTGTAACCGCCGACACATCTGCACAAGGCGTACCAACTTTTATCTCATTGTTTTAAAAGGAATTTATTAAAAGTACACTTTAAAAATGTCGCTATTAAGAGACAGTTAATTTAATTTATATTTATTAATCTGTCTATAACAATCATCTTACTAATATTTTCTATTAAATAACAAGTAGATAACATTAATATTACATAATAAACATTAGTGTTACCAAATGGAGACACCCTTGTTTTGTGTGTTAAAATCACTTAAAAATACGCCAATTGCGTAACTTCAAAAAACAAGGCATTCATACACGTGGGTAATTCCTCAAAGCAAACCCTACCTGACACCGTAAAAAGTTCAGCGCTAGAAACTCTTTCTATCAAAAAGCTAACTCTACTGGGGTTCTCTTTGGTCGCACTGCCTTTGGTTATTGCGCTGCTTTATAGTGCGACGCAAATGAACCAGCTGTCGAATGAAAGTAAAGACGCGATTTTTAATGCTGCCGCACTGACTGAAACCAATAGAAGCCTAAGTGAAACCTTGGTAAAAATGGAACGAAATGCGAGTCAATCCATTGTATTGAACGACCCTGAGCTACTCAGCAATTATTTCGTTGAAGAAAAACGCGTTATAAATATTGTTAACGACCAGCTAAGAAAGAATACCGATCAGTCTCTTCGAGACATCATTGAAAAGTTTTTAGGCGAAGTTGAACAAACTCATAACATGCTATCGAACACCAGCAAAGAAACACTTTATTTAACTAAGATCCAAGATCAATTTAAACAACTAGCTAAAACCAGCCAAGAAATTAACAATAAAAGTAACCAGCTCATTTTTACACAAGCGGTTGATGTTAGAACATCTGCAAGAATTGTTAGGCAAACAATGTTAAAAAGCTTACTGATTATTCCTCTTACGGTATTAATCGCCATATTCTTTATTATTCGCATCACCAAGCCGTTGAAAAAGCTGATCAAACAAATTCAGATATTAGAAAAAGGAAGTTTTGAACACGCCATAAATTTCAGAAGCTCTCCTGAAATCAATGAAATTATAGATGCGCTGGAAGTAATGCGTACTCGACTACACGCGCTAGAATTACAAAAATCTAGTTTTATCAGGCACATATCTCATGAATTAAAAACCCCACTCACGGCTATACGAGAAGGAACAGAGCTACTTTATGACAATACTGCAGGCCCATTAAACAAAAATCAGCAAGAAATTATTGATATCACACGAGGTGGTGTAACACGCTTACAGCAGCTAATTGAAGACCTGCTAGACTTCAATATTGTATTAGATTCTACAAGCCTACAAGACTCTGAAAAGCTAGACGTTCCATATATAATCAACGAAGCGTTACTAGAACGAAAATTAGATATAAAGCGCAAAAACCTATCCGTTGATCTCAACTGCGACAGCGTATTTATTTTTAGCAATGGTAAACAACTAGCCGTTATTTTAGACAATCTCTTATCTAACGCCATCAAATATTCGCCAACGAACGGTACTATTAGTATTACAGCAACTTTGCAGGCAGAACATTTACTACTTAGCTTATCTGACCAAGGTGATGGAGTAGAAAAACATGTTCTTGAAAATATGTTTGAAGCTTTCTATCAAGGCCCAGCTCCTGAAGGTTCTGTTATAAAGAGTAGCGGACTCGGCCTCACTATCGTTAAAGAATTATTAATGCGTATCAACGGCACAATAGATGTGAAAAGCAGTACAGAGTCACCAAGTGGTACTCGCTTCAATCTTGTGTTGCCTAGAGCATTTAAAAAAGGAAAAAATCATGAATAAACTATTATTCAAACCTTATGTCGCCACGTTGTTATGTCTATTTTTAATGGGATGCCAAACAACACAAGCACCACCTCCGGTAATTCCAACGTACGGTGATTATTATTTGTGGATCAAAACGTTAAGTAATGACGAGTTACTGCAAGAAGTCGAGCACCAAAGGCAAAAACAAGAAGACTTTAGTTCTGATGCAGACATACACATCATGCTATTGCATAGTTTGCCTGAGTCTCCGATTTACAATCCATACGAAGCTAAATCTATTCTGAATGAACTGCAGCTTCAGTATTTGCAATCAAGATACAACCCAACAAACTTGGCGTTTATTACCATGTTAAGGGATCTTTTGAATGAACAACTTTTAACTATTCAAAAGCAAAATGACATTACCGTGCAATATAAAAATAATAAAAAAATTCTAGCGCGCGTTCAGAAAAAGGTAAGTGAAAAAGACAAAGAGATCCTTGAAAAGGGTAAAACAATCTTTGATTTAAACCAACAAGTTCAAACCCTTAAAGAGCAATTAAGTCAATTGCAAAGTATTGAAAAAAACATCAGTGAACATGGAAAGTAAAATGACTGACTCAAACATACCCAACGATTCAAACGGAAAAATACTTATTGTAGATGATGATCCTCATCTACTTAGACTTTTAGGCATTCGTTTGTCTGCTGCTAACTATACCGTAGAGTCTGCCGCTAACGCCAAAATAGCGTTAGGAAAACTTACAAGCTTCCACCCTCATTTAGTTATTAGCGACTTAAAAATGGAGGGTATGGACGGTATGGCGTTGTTCGAACAAGTGCGTCAGCAATACCCGAGTATGCCTGTTATTATCCTCACGGCTCACGGTACTATTCCTGATGCAATTAACGCGACTAAACAAGGCGTGTTTAGCTTTTTGACTAAACCCTTTGAAAGTAAAGAATTACTAGACACCGTATCTCAAGCTATTCGCTTACAGCCTATCGATATTGAAAACCCTGAACATGATATAAAATGGCGTAAAAATATCATTAGTCGAAGTGCGATCATGGCGTCATTGCTCGACCAAACACGCCAAGTTGCCAAAAGTGACTTTAGCATATTAATCAACAGTCAAAGTGGAACAGGTAAAGAATTACTCGCAACGGCAATTCATCAAGCAAGTAATCGACATGCGGGTAAATTTACCGCGATAAACTGTGCGGCAATACCTGAACAATTACTTGAGTCTGAGCTATTTGGCCACACAAAAGGCGCTTTTACTGGCGCTGAACGTAACCACGTAGGCTTGTTTGAAGCAACCGATGGGGGCACGTTATTTCTTGATGAAATTGGTGATATGCCGATGAATTTTCAAGTAAAGCTGTTAAGAGCGATACAAGAAAAAGAAATTAGACCTGTCGGTAGTACACAATCAATAAAAGTTGATGTAAGAATTATTGCGGCAACTCACAAAAACCTGCAACAAGCGATCATCGATCAAACATTTAGAGAAGATTTATATTACCGCCTCAATGTCGTAGAGCTTGAATTACCTCCTTTATCTGAACGTAGAGAAGACATTCCATTACTTGCTCAACACTTTTTAAACGGCATTATAGAAAAAGGACACGCAAACATTAAAGGCTTCTCTCAAGAAGCGATGGAGTTGTTAATTAGTGCACCTTGGCCCGGAAATATTCGTCAACTACAAAATATTGTTGAGCAAAGTGTCGCGCTGTCTACTGAACCATTAATCAGTGAAACGTTAGTGAAAAATGCCCTGCGTGATAAAACCACGATTCTGCCGTCTTTTCAGCAGGCGAAAGATAAGTTTGAACGAGATTACTTGGCTAAGCTATTACAAATTACCGCAGGTAACGTTTCTAAAGCAGCTAAAATAGCACAACGTAATAGAACAGAGTTTTACAAATTACTCAATCGTCATCACTTATCAGCAGAAGCATTTAGGTCAGAAGAGCAATAACGGTGTAATTGTAGAGAACTAAGACTTTACAAAAGATACTGGCAAATGTGATGATTAACAAATATTTAACCTTGTTTACTAACACAAACAATTACACATGTTTTAGAGGACTTATTCATGCTTGATAGTAAAGGCATTATTCTTGGTGCAGCTGACGGAAAGTTAGTTGAACAGTTAGCAGGACAAAGTAACCGTCACGGTTTAATTGCTGGAGCTACAGGTACAGGTAAAACCATTACCTTGCAAATTCTTGCTGAAGGTTTCTCAAAAGCAGGTGTCCCCGTATTTGCCGCTGACATTAAAGGCGACTTATCAGGCTTAGCGCTATCAGGTTCTTCTCACCCCAAAATTACTGAACGTTTAAATAAAATTCCACTTGGCGAATTTAACTTTCAACCAAATTCAGTAACATTTTGGGATTTATTCGCAAAATCTGGCCACCCTGTGCGTACCACCATTTCAGAAATGGGTCCGTTGTTACTTTCAACATTACTTGAACTAAACGACAATCAAACAGGCGTTATGTACGCTTGTTTTAAACTTGCCGACGACCAAGGCATGTTATTACTTGATTTAAAAGATCTACGTTCATTGCTGGTATGGATGGGAGAAAATGCGAAAGAGTTACGTAAAGAATACGGCAACATAACAACCGCTAGTATTGGTGCTATTCAACGCAGGTTACTCGTACTTGAAGAGCAAGGCGCTGAACAATTTTTTGGTGAGCCTGCAATAGAACTTGCCGACTTAATGAGAGTTGATGAAGACGGTTGTGGCATGATCAACTTGCTTGATGCTACTGTGCTTTCATCGCAATCTCCGCGCTTGTACTCTACGTTTCTTTTATGGTTGTTATCAGAGCTTTTTGAAGAACTGCCCGAAGTTGGAAACCCTGACAAACCTAAAATGGTTTTCTTTTTCGATGAAGCTCACCTGTTGTTTAAAAACGCACCTAAAGTACTCGTAGATAAAATAGAGCAAGTAGTACGTTTAATACGCTCTAAAGGTGTTGGTATTTACTTTATTACGCAATCTCCTCTCGATATACCTGAAGAAGTGTTAGGCCAATTGGGTATGAAAATTCAACATGCTCTACGCGCTTTTACACCTAAAGATAAAAAAGCCGTAAAGCTTATTGCTGAAGCCTTTAGACCAAACCCTGAGTTTGATACTCAAGAGGTCATTACAACCTTAGGAACGGGTGAAGCGCTTATTTCTGTATTAGATGAAGATGGTAGTCCTACTCCAGTAGAAAGAACACTTGTTCGTCCTCCTGAATCTAAGATTGGTCCTGCTACTAAGAAAGTGCGTAATCAATTCATTGCAACCTCTGAATTAGCGTCCAAATATCAAGAAACGATAGACAGAGAGTCTGCTTATGAAACGCTCATCAAACGCGCTGAGAAAAAAGTGCAAGAAGAGCTTGAAGCTGAAGAGTTAGAAAACGAAGAAGAAAGCACTAAGCGTAAAACAAAATCATCTGGCAGCAGAAGACAAACTGCCACCGAAGCATTTTTCAAAAGTGCAATGCGCGCAGTTGGTAGTTCTTTAGGGCGACGCTTGGTAAGAGGTTTACTTGGTTCCCTTCTCGGTAAGTAGAAGCTTTAGACCACGTTTAATGTTGTAAATAAAAAGGGAGTGCTTAGCATTCCCTTTTTTCGCTATTAGCGTTCACGAATATCACTAAAGCTGCACTCAATCATAACCAATAGGCTCACACTAAAGCCATTTATCTAGGTTATTAGCTGTATTGTGAAGTTAGGGTATCAATAAATTTATTTAGTAAACTTTGTGGTAACTGATTAATCCCCGCAGCCCCAGCTCTTCCTCCACCGGTAGGAAATTGCACACACACTTCATCAGCACCTTGTTTATTATTTAACGGAGCACGTACGCTAACAGTATAAGTTGCATCGTCATTAAGCGTTAACACTGCATGCGCTTTATCAGTTGAACTGTTGGCAAGGTCATTGCCAAACACGCCACTTACACGCCTTGCCCAAGCAGCATCTTCCAATTCAACTACTTTAACTACGTCATTGTCGGCAATCACACGTGCTGATAACGCTTGTTCCATATCTTGATGGTAAGCCTTTTCTAACTGATGAAATACTGAACCTGTTTCTTGAATCAACGCTAGCGGGTCACGGTATTTAACAAGCTTTTTAAACAACTCGGCAGGTGGAAAATGAAGGTCTGCGACATCGCGCCCATATCCATTGTAGTTAATGTAAATCCCCAACGCTTTAAGTTGAGCTTGCTGTGTTGCATTCAAGCCAACCTTAAACGCCAACTGCTCCGCTGAATGGGTCATGTTGTCGCCAAACGCTGCTGCAATAGCCCAGTTGACGTATGCACCTTCTAAATACTCATTAACTAATAAGCTCGTACATGTATTAGCATCAGTATCAATAATCGTTTTTAATTCACTTGATTCTGGAATTGTTCCACTTCGGTGATGATCTACATAAAACGTCGGAATCTGTTGAGCCAATACATCATTCAACGCATCAATATTTTTCTCTAATGACACATCAAGTACAGTAACCGAGGTTGCTTTCGCAGTATCAACTTGTTGCAACAACTGAATATCGCGCTTTACACCCGTAATAAGAGTTGATTCTTTAGGTTCAGCTAAACGTAATTGTACAAGCGCTAAAATACCATCAGCATCACCATTGAACACATCGTAATGCATACTTACTTCTCCTGAACAAAACCATTATCAATCAAGTATTGCACTACTTGCTCTGCACATTCTTGAATAGACTTTTCGTCAGTTTTAACGTGAATGGCTGGAGTTTGTGGAACATCGTATGCTGAATCAATTCCAGTAAAATCTTTAATTTCACCAGCGCGTGCTTTTTTATATAACCCTTTTGGATCGCGTTGCTCACATACACTGATTGGCGTATCAATGTACACTTCAATAAACTCGCCTTCCGCTAGACTTTTGCCCGCAAGCGCTCTGTCTGACGCAAAAGGAGAAATAAACGCTGTAGATACAATTAACCCCGAATCAACAAACAGCTTTGCCACTTCACTAATTCTGCGAATGTTTTCAATTCGGTCTTCATCACTAAACCCCAAATCACCGTTAAGACCATGACGTACATTGTCACCATCAAGCAAATATGTATGACACCCTCTAGCATACAGCAACGCGTCTACCGCATTTGCGACTGTTGATTTACCCGAACCACTTAACCCTGTATACCAAAGCAAGCATGGCTTCTGGCTCTTTTGTATAGAGCGCTGCTGCTTAGTTACTTGTTGTTCGTGCCACACGGTGTTTTCAGTTTTCATGTTTCTTATCTCTTATTTATGACGGCTCAGCCATATCGCCATCAGTGTTTAAAAAGGAAATACTATTGGGATCATCGTTAAAGTAATAATGCTATAAACGAATGATATAGGTAAACCAAATTTGATAAAGTCTGCTAATTGATAATGCCCTGCGTTGTAAACCATAATATTTGTTTGATACCCATAAGGGCTCATAAAGCTTCCGCTTGCGCCAAACGCTACAGCCATTACAAAAGGTAGAGGACTTGCTTCTAAACCAATACTCATACTGTACGCAATTGGGAAAATAAGCGCAGCGGCTGCCGTATTGGTAATTAATTCAGTTAAAAGTAACGTAACAACAAAAATAATAACAAGAGCAACATAAGGGCTTTGCCCTTGCAACAAACCTTCAATGGATTGCGAAATAACGTTAGCTAATCCGCTTGTATCAATAGCTTTAGCGAGGCTCAATGCACCTAATACCACCATCCAAATTTCAAGCGGAAAGCGTCTTTTAATTTCATTTACCGTTAAACAATCGCAAAAAATTAATACTGCGATATAAAAAATCAAACATGTCACTAAAGACAAAGATGTTACCGCCGACAACCCAATTGTGGTAATAAACCCTAAAACAGTCAGTGTATCGCGCCAGCCATGAAGCATATTCTCGGGCTTGTGACCCGAAAGAATATAAAAGTTTTTCGATAAATTAGTGCGAGAGCTAAAATCATTACCTACAGCCAAGATTAGAAAATCGCCTGATTGAAGTGTAATTTCTCCTAATTTACCAGAAAGCGTAACGCCTTCACGCCTTATAGCGACTACGGCAGCATCAAATCGTGCTCTAAAGCCCGCACTTTTAAGTGTTTTTCCGATAACAGCAGAGTCTGGCTTAATTAATACTTCCGTTAAGTTATCGCGTAATAATCCATCTTGTTCGGCAAATAACGTTAAACCATCGAATTGTTGTAGCGTTAATACTTTGGATATATCGCCAGTAAAAATTAACTTATCTTTGGCTTGCACTACATCGTCTGGGCTCACTGGCGATACTAATCGACCATCTCTGACGAGCTCTACAAGAAAAAGTGAGTCTAAGTTACGTAATCCATTTTCTTCAATGGTTTTACCGACTAATTTTGAGTCATTGGATACTTTTGCTTCAACAAGATATTCATGTGAAGACAGCTCAGCAACTTCCATATCCGGTAAAGTTTTAATACGAACGAAAATAACGACTAAACAAGCCATTAAGGCACATAAGCCAATGACCGTAAAGTCAAAAAAGGCTAAGCTTTCATGGCCTTGTTCTATCAACATACTATTGACGATTAAGTTAGTTGATGTACCAACAAGCGTTAAGGTTCCACCTAATATAGCGGCGAACGAAAGCGGAATTAGCAACTTACCCGGATTAATAATTTTGTTTTTGGTAATAGTAGAGATAAGTGAAGCGACAACAGCGGTATTGCTCATCAAAGCAGATGACACAGCCGTGCCGACTAATGTTTTTAACGATGAGGAGAATGCAGAGCCACTGATCATGGCCGAAGATAAGCGTCGCAGAATACTGGTTCGCTCAAACGCAAATGAGCATAAAACGAGTAATAATAATGTGACTAAGCCAGAGTTTACCGCATTGGCTAAAACATCTTCATAAGAAATAAAAGAAAAACCAAGACACGCTAACATTGCACCAGAAAAAATACGCTCTGGTACATGTTGGTATTTAATCAAACCGGCAAAGGTTGCTATAAAAATAGCGACCATCAGCCATTGTGATACGCCCATTAAATAGCGCCTATTTGATGTAAATTATAAGGTTGATTAGGCATAACGCTCATCCTTTACAGAAATAAGCCACAGGGGCTTATTTCAATTTAAGGATATCTCGTGCACCCCAATGTGGGAAATGCTTACGAACAAGCGCGTTAAATTCAACTTCAAATTCAGAGTAAGCTTTAGCGTCAGCAGCATCAATAGCATGGCTGATCATCCCTGCGCCAACCGTAATATTACTTAAACGGTCAATAATGATAAATGCGCCTGAAGACTTGTTATCATCGTACGCGTCAAAATGAAGCGCTTCTGACAATTCAAAGTTAACCGAACCAATTTCATTAAGTGCTAATTGATCAGCTGGAATTTTTTCCATGCTATTCACATCAATACGATGTTCAATATTTAGTGCGTGACCAGTTGTTAGCTTGCTGCCGTGCTTGATATAGTAATCGCGCCCTGGCTCAAGTTCATCTTCATGCATCCACACAACTTTAGTGTTTATTTCTTTAGAGGTTGTTGGCAAATTGTCTTTCTTTACAATAAGCTCACCACGACTAATATCGATTTCGTCTTCCAACGTTAGCGTAACAGCCATGCCTTTATCTGCACGCTCAATTTCACCTTCAAAAGTCACGATAGACTTAACAATACTCTCTTTACCTGATGGGAGTGTAACGATTGAATCTCCGACTCTTACGTGGCCAGAAGCAACCGTTCCGGCGAATCCACGAAAATCTAAGTTAGGACGGTTTACGTATTGCACTTGAAATCTAAACTGAGTGAAACTCTCGTTACCATCTACTTTGATCGTGTTAAGTAACTTCATCATAGTAGCGCCAGGATACCAAGGCATGTTTACGCTTTCTTCTACAACGTTGTCACCGTTTAATGCTGAAATAGGTACAAAACGTACATCATCAAATGCCAAAGAATCAGCAAAATCACGGTATTCTTTTTTGATTTCTTGGTAACGTTCTTGGCTGTAGTCAACTAAGTCCATTTTGTTTACAGCGATCAATACATGCTTAATGCCCAATAATGAACATATAAATGAATGACGACGAGTTTGAACTTGCACACCATGGCGTGCATCAATCAAGATAATAGCTAAATCACACGTAGAGGCACCTGTCGCCATGTTACGCGTATATTGCTCGTGACCCGGAGTATCTGCAATAATAAACTTGCGCTTGTCTGTTGCAAAATAACGGTAAGCAACATCAATAGTAATACCTTGTTCTCTTTCAGACTGCAATCCGTCAACAAGTAACGCAAGATCAACAGCTTCACCTGTTGTTCCTGATTTTTTACTGTCTTTTTCAATCGCGGCGAGTTGATCTTCAAAAATCATTTTTGAATCATGTAATAAACGGCCGATTAAGGTACTTTTTCCGTCGTCTACGCTACCACACGTAAAAAAGCGCACCATTTCTTTGTTTTCATGCTGCTTTAAATAAGCTTCAATATCTGTTTCAAGTAAGTCTATTTGCTGACTCATAATTGTTCCTTTCGACATATAATCGCTGAATAAATAGCGTTTATATTTACGTTAAATGTTGTTCACTATGGGTTGTGTAAAATGCGATTTATAAAGATGTTTAGAAGTAACCTTCCATCTTTTTCTTCTCCATCGAACCCGCTGAGTCATGGTCAATCACTCGGCCTTGCCTTTCAGATGTTTTGGTTAATAACATCTCTTGAATAATTTCTGGCAATGTTGATGCTTCAGATTCAACTGCACCTGTTAATGGGTAGCAACCTAAGGTTCTAAAGCGAACACTTTTCATTTGAACTTCTTCGCCTTCTTCAATAGGCATACGGTCATCATCAACCATAATTAACGTGCCGTCACGCTCAACAACAGGACGCTTTTCAGATAAGTACAAAGGAACAATCTTGATACTCTCTAAATAAATATATTGCCAAATATCTAACTCAGTCCAATTAGACAGCGGGAAAACTCGAATACTTTCGCCTTTGTTTACTTTGCTGTTATATATATTCCACAGTTCTGGACGCTGGCTTTTAGGATCCCAACGATGGTTTTTATCTCTAAATGAGTAAACACGCTCTTTTGCGCGCGATTTTTCTTCATCGCGTCGCGCACCACCAAATGCAGCATCAAAACCGTATTTATCTAATGCTTGTTTCAGCCCTTGGGTTTTCATGATATCGGTATGTTTAGCACTACCATGCGTGAATGGGCCGACACCCATTGCCATACCTTCAGGGTTTTTATGAACAAGTAGTTCAAAACCATATTCTTCAGCCATTTGATCGCGAAATTCAATCATCTCTTTGAATTTCCAGTCAGTATCAACATGCAATAATGGAAACGGGATTTTTCCAGGGGCAAAAGCTTTACGAGCTAAGTGTAATAATACTGCAGAATCTTTACCTACAGAGTACAGCATTACAGGGTTGTCAAACTCTGCAGCAACTTCTCGCATTATGTGGATTGATTCAGCTTCTAGCTTTTGTAAGTGAGTTAAATTCATCGCAGTCACACTCGTTGTTTAGTTTAATATACGACATGATGACACAGCTATAGAACCACTTCCATATAAGAAATGACTTTATTAGATGAAATAGATATATAAATAAAGAAGGGTTGAGATGTGATTTTTACAAAACACATCTCAATTATTTAGCGATAAACGTGATTGCTAAATTACGCTTTAACAAGCTCTTTGATGTATGAAAGAAACTCATCTGAAATTTCAGGATGGCGTAACCCATATTCCACATTGGCTTTCATATAACCTAATTTAGAACCACAGTCGTGCGACTTACCCGTCATATGGAAAGCTTCGACGGTTTCGAGTTTCATTAAACTATCAATCGCATCTGTTAACTGAATTTCATCACCTGCACCAGGAGGAGTAATAGCTAACAAATTCCATATTTCAGCAGACAATACATATCGACCAACTACAGCTAAGTTAGATGGCGCTTCATCAACAGGAGGTTTTTCAACGACAGCCGTCATAGGTTCTGATTCGCCCGCTGATAACACTTTATCACCGCAATCAACAACACCATAGCTACTTACAAGTTCCATAGGCACAGGTTCAACCATGATTTGGCTATGTCCAACTTCATCATAACGAGACAACATAGCTGATAAGTTTTCAGTTTTTAGATCTGCTGTAGAATCATCTAAAATAACATCAGGTAAAACAACCACAAAAGGTTCATGTCCGATAATAGGACGTGCTTTCAATACAGCGTGTCCCAACCCTTTAGCTTCACCTTGTCTTACATGTAAAATAGTGACATCTTTCGGACATATTGCTTGTATTTCATCAAGCAGTTGGCGTTTAACACGTTTTTCAAGTGTGGTTTCAAGTTCAAAAGATTTATCAAAATGGTTTTCAATCGCATTTTTTGATGAATGCGTAACTAAAACTATTTCTTTAATACCAGCCGCAATACATTCATTTACAATATATTGTATGAGTGGTTTATCAACAATCGGTAGCATTTCTTTCGGTATAGCTTTTGTTGCAGGTAACATACGAGTACCTAAACCAGCAACAGGTATTACGGCTTTTTTAATTCTTTGACTCATCAACTTTTTCCCTTTGAACTACGATTTAAAACGATGTTATAAGTTACTTACGTACCAACTCATTGCTTTTTCTATTCCTGATTGAATGCGATATTCAGGATCGTAACCTAACAACGAGCTTGCTTTTCCTATATCAGCTTGAGAGTGACGCACATCACCTGCTCTAAACTCTCTGTATACAGGTGATTTATCATACTTTATTTCATTCTTACCTAAAGAACTTTTTAAACTATCAAATAAGATATTCAAGGTTGTTCTATCACCTACGGCAACATTGTATACATTATTTTTAGCTTCTGCATTTGATGTTGCCGCTAAAATATTGGCTTGTACTGCGTTTTCAATAAAACAAAAATCACGACTGGTTTCACCATCACCATTAATGAATACATCTTCATTCGAATACATTGCAGAAGTCCACTTAGGAATAACAGCTGCGTATGCTCCGTTTGGATCTTGCCTTTTACCAAACACATTGAAATAACGTAATCCAATGGTATTTAATCCATACGTTTTAAAAAACACATCAGCATAAAGTTCATTTACATACTTAGTAACAGCGTAAGGAGATAAAGGCTTACCAATGTTCTCTTCTACTTTAGGTAAAGCTGGGTGATCACCATACGTAGAGCTAGATGCTGCATACACAAATGTTTCAACTTCCGCTTCTTTGGCTGCTACAAGCATATTTAAATAACCAGTAACATTAGCAGAGTTAGTTAATGTTGGATCTGCAATCGAACGAGGAACAGACCCTAAAGCCGCTTGATGAAGAATATAATTTACGCCTGACGCTGCTTTTTGACAATCTTCAAGCTCTCGGATGTCACCTTTAATAAAGTTAAATCGACTCCACTGTTCTTCCGAAACTTGAGCTTGTACTTCGTCTAAATTTTTTTGATGACCCGTTGCAAAATTATCTAAACCAACCACTTCTTGATCAAGCAACAATAATGTTTCAAGCAAATTAGATCCAATAAAACCTGCGCAGCCTGTTACTAACCATTTTTTTGTGTTGTTTTTAAGGTTTTCCTGAACTTCTTGGTAACGATTCATTTTTAATTTCCATCTGACGTAATTTAACTTAACACAACCCGGTGAACAATTTATGACAATAACCGGCTCAATGTTGCTTATTATAATATTAATATGCTGCCAAGATAAGCACTATCTCAACATAAAAAAAGCCAAATACTTGAACAATCAAATATTTGGCTTTCGGTGTTCTAAAAAGCAAATTAAAACTATAAGCGGATATCAGAGAAATCTTGATCCAACATATACTTCAAATCATAAATAACATGTTCGGTTTTCATCAATGCTTTAATGTCGTCATTGCTCATTTCTTTAAACTGATGATGTGATACTGCAAAAATTACGGCGTCATAATTTCCTGACTTTGGAGCATCTACTAAATCAACGTCATATTCATGTTTAGCTTCTTCAGGGTTAACCCAAGGGTCATAAACGTCAACGTTCATTTCATATTCGCCTAACTCAGTAAGAATATCGACAACTTTAGTATTACGCACGTCTGGGCAGTTTTCTTTAAAAGTTAAACCCATCACGAGTACATTTGCACCATTAACTTGGATTTTACGTTTAATCATTGTTTTCGTTAACTGCGCAACAACATACTCAGCCATACCATCATTGATTCTACGCCCTGCTAATATAACCTCAGGGTTATAACCAATAGCTTGTGCTTTGTGCGTTAAGTAATACGGATCTACACCAATACAATGTCCACCAACTAAACCAGGGCGGAACGGTAAAAAGTTCCACTTAGTACCAGCTGCTTTTAACACTTCTTCAGTATCAATATTCAGCTTATTGAAAATGACCGCAAGTTCATTAATTAGGGCGATGTTAAGATCACGTTGTGTGTTTTCAATAACTTTAGCTGCTTCAGCTACTTTAATTGACGATGCTTTATATGTACCGGCAGTAATAATTGACGCGTATAGGCTATCAATAAATTCGGCCATCTCAGGAGTAGAGCCAGATGTAACTTTTAAAATATTGGTGACTCGGTGTTCTTTGTCCCCTGGATTGATTCTTTCTGGACTATAACCCGCATAAAAATCTTTGTTAAACACTAATCCTGAAGACTTTTCAATTTCTGGAATACAAACTTCTTCAGTTGCTCCTGGATAAACTGTAGATTCATATATAACAATGTCATCAGTTTTCACAACTTTAGCTAACATTGCACTTGCTTTAACTAATGGAGTTAAATCTGGTTGTTTGTATTCATCGATAGGTGTTGGAACAGTTACTATATAAACATTACATGCTTTCAAGTCGTCAACATCGCATGAATAACGAATAAATTCTGAGTCAGCTAATTCTTCAGAGGATACTTCTAGAGTAAAGTCATGCCCTTCGTTTAGCTCAGCTACACGTTTAGCATTAATATCAAAACCAATCGTTTGATATTTCTTTCCAAATTCAACCGCTAAAGGCAAACCTACATACCCTAGACCGATAATACCAATTTTCACATCGTTTAATGACTGCAACATATTGTAAGTTATTCCGTTAATTCTAAAATGAGATTACACATATGGTACTATTAAACCCATTACAAAAAAACTATCAATTTACCTTCCTCGCACTCAATATTCTCGGTGAGGCCAATATCCTGATACAAAAATACATGTACTTTATTATTGACGTTCACGCTGAAAATTTTCAAATCACTTTTCTAAATCCTTCGGCAAAACTTGCCATTGTAAGGCTTGATAAGGTATAAATCAGGGTTAACTTCGCAGTTAAAGCACTTCCTTAGCTAACGTTGTTTATAAATAAATCAACACACTGTGAACTATTCAATTATTCATTTGGGTTTCTTTAAATTAAGAATCAACACAATAACAGAAGGTAATGTGAATGACTCAATCATCACAAAGTACACTAGATACAAGTTTTTACGGCCAACCAGGCGGCTTAAAAACATTATTCTTTACAGAGATGTGGGAACGTATGAGTTACTACGGTATGCGTATGTTACTTGTACTCTTTATGACAGCCACCTTACAAGAAGGTGGTTTAGGCTTAACAGTAGCTTCTGCCGCCGCTATTTATGGTTTATACACAGGTAGTGTATATTTTATGGGCCTACCGGGTGGTTGGATATCTGATAGGTTATTAGGTGGTCAAAAAGCCGTTTGGTACGGTGGTTTAATCATAATGATTGGTCACATCGTATTAGCGATTCCAAGTGATGAAACATTTTTCATTGGTCTTATTCTCGTTATTCTTGGTACAGGTTTATTAAAACCTAACATCGGCGCGATGGTTGGTATGATGTACTCTGAAGAAGATAAGCGTCGCGACAGTGGTTATGCTATTTATTACATGGGTATCAATATTGGTTCAGTTATTGGCTATACCGTTTGTGGTTACTTAATGGAAAATCAAGGGTGGCATTGGGCCTTTGGTGCGGCGGCTGTAGGTATGGCTGCTGGTTTAATTCAATACAAAAAAACATTAAGCAATTTAAATTCTGTTGGTGAAGAACCGGCTTATCCGTTATCAGAAAAAGGTAAAAGAACAAGCTGGATGGTAATTACAGCTGTGCTTGTATTGATTGCTACTATCACAATGATGGTAATGAACGGTGCTATTACTCTTAACCCTGTTGCCGTTGCAGAATATGTTGCGATAGCATTTACTGTAATATTTGTTGCTTATTACGCGTCAGTTTTCATTTTTGGTGAGTTATCTCCAAATGAAAAGAAAAGACTTATCGCATTATTACTTGTTTGTATTGCATCAGCTTGTTTCTGGTCTGGATTCGAACAAGCAGGTTCTTCACTAAACCTTTTTGCTCGTGATTACACAGATCGCTTAGTAGGATCTTTCGAAGTACCTACTGGCTGGTTTCAGTCTCTTAACTCTTTCTTTATTGTATTACTTTCACCATTCTTTGCAGCATTATGGATTAATTTAGGTAAACGTTTAGTTAGCCCTTCTTACGGTATTAAATGTGCTGTAGGTTTAATTATCATGGCGAGTGGTTTTATCGTAATGTTCTTCGCAGCTCAATACGCAGCGTCAGGATTAAAAGTAGCGCCATACTGGTTGGTTGCAACATACTTTTTACATACAGTTGGTGAGCTATGTTTAAGCCCTGTAGCATTGAGTGCGGTTAGTAAGCTTTCACCTAAGCGTTTCGCAGGTCAAATGATGGGAGTTTTCGTATTAACTTACTCAATTGGTAACATTATTTCTGGTTTACTAGCTGGTAACTTCGATCCTAATAATGTTTCACAAATGCCTGAACTTTATATTCAAATTAGTTTATTCAGTATCGGTATTGGTATCGTAATTTTGTTACTAGCAATGAAGTCAAGGTTCTGGGAAATAGCATCTGACTCTAATAAAGAAGAAACAAAAGCGGCTACCGCGTAAAACATAGATAACATTTAAAAAATTAATAGATAAAGCCCTATCGACTATAATGTCGATAGGGCTTTTTATTAAAGTCCACTTTTTGCTGCGCATCGGTTAACTACAACATATAATACTTAATATTTTTACGGGTTGGTTGTTGCAAGGATACAAAATGGAAAACCGCAAAACACTAAGAAACGCGATCAGAAAAAAGCGTTTATCATTATCTCCTCAATTCCAGCAAGAAGCATCCAAGAGTCTCCTATTAACATTATCATCTCACTCTAAAATAAAAGCAGCCGACCATATAGCAATTTATCTATCAAACGATGGTGAGCTTGATACATTGCCATTTATTCGTTGGTGCTGGGAAAACAATAAACACGTATACCTACCTGTGCTTCACCCATTTTGTAAAGGGTATTTGCTTTTTTTGAAATACACTGAAAATACAGAGATGATAAAGAATCAATACGGCATTTTAGAGCCTAAATTAAATGTAAACTTGATTAAGCTTCCCCATACCTTAGACATAATGTTCACACCGCTCGTTGCATTTGATGATAAAGGGTCGCGCTTAGGAATGGGAGGCGGTTTTTATGACAGAACCCTACAGCATTGGTTTGAATCATTTAAAACAAATAAAGAAGCGCTACCCTATCCAATTGGTTTAGCCCACAATTGCCAACAAACCCCCAAAATACCTCGTGAAATATGGGACATTCCATTACCTGAAATTATCACTCCATCTAAACAATTTATATTTTAGTAATACCTATTAATTGGCCAATTAATGCTATTTCTGTCGCACTAGTTAAATGATTAAGTGTATAATTATTGGCTAATATCGTATTTACAGCATGAGCAAAACATACACTATAAAGGGCTTTCAATGACACAAGATGAAATGAAAAAAGCAGCCGCAATTAAAGCGCTTGAATTTATAAATAATGACACAATTGTTGGTGTAGGTACTGGGTCTACGGTTAATCACTTTATCGATGCATTAGCGACGATAAAGCATAATATTACTGGTGCGGTATCAAGCTCTGAAGAATCTACTAAGCGTCTTAAAGAATATGGAATAGAAGTATTCGACCTCAATAACGTAGACTCAATTGACGTATATGTGGATGGTGCAGACGAAATTACTAAACACATGCACATGATTAAAGGTGGCGGAGCTGCATTAACCAGAGAAAAAATAGTTGCCGCTGTTGCTAAAAAATTCGTTTGTATTGCTGACAGTTCAAAACAAGTCAATTTGTTAGGTAAATTTCCTCTACCAGTAGAAGTGATTCCTATGGCTAGAAGCTATGTTGCAAGAGAAATAGTAAAACTAGGCGGCGATCCTGTATACAGAACAGGTGTAGTAACCGATAACGGAAACGTAATTCTCGATGTGCATAACTTAGAAATAATCGATCCTATTGCGCTTGAAAAGTCTCTAAATGCTGTTGTAGGTGTTGTAACCAATGGGCTGTTCGCTAACAGAGGCGCTGACACTTTTATCGTTGGAACACCTGAGGGAGCAAAAATAGTAAATTAACACTTTAGAGTTTATACACTATATGCTAATTTAAGCTTCTGTTTGGATATCTAGCCATCTAAAACAAATTAAATGGTTAGTATTTAGCCAAAAAACATTAACTGAGAGAATTTGAATATCATGAGTAACGTTTCACTCGCTAAAGATAAAATTAAAATTTTACTACTTGAAGGCGTTCACGAAAGCGCAGTTGAGGAATTAAAATGTAAAGGGTACAGCAATATTGAATATATTAAGACATCCTTATCGGAAGACGATCTTATAGAAAAAATTGCTGACGTACACTTCATTGGTATTCGTTCTCGTACAAACCTTAATGAAAAAGTGCTCAGCCACGCTAAAAAATTAGTCGCTATTGGTTGCTTCTGTATTGGTACAAACCAAGTAGATATAAAAGCAGCACAAGTATTAGGTATTCCTGTATTCAATGCTCCTTTTTCAAACACACGTTCTGTGGCGGAATTAGTACTTGGTGAAACCCTGTTATTACTTCGCGGTATCCCTGAAAAAAGTGCACAAGCACACCGTGGTGAATGGAACAAATCTGCTGTAGGTTCTGTTGAAGCCAGAGGTAAAACACTTGGGATTATTGGATATGGTCATATAGGTATGCAGTTAGGGATTTTAGCAGAAACTGTTGGCATGCGAGTTAAATTCTACGACGTAGAAACAAAGCTTCCTTTAGGTAATGCAAGCCAAACCCCATCTCTAAGAGCTTTATTTCAAGAAAGTGATGTTATTAGTTTACATGTACCTGAAAACCCGCAAACCAAAGATATGATTGGTACTGCAGAGTTTGAAGCAATGAAAGAAGGCACTATCTTCATTAACGCCTCACGCGGTACGGTTGTAGATATTGACGCATTAGCAGAAGCACTTTCAACAAAGAAAGTTGCTGGGGCAGCTATCGATGTATTCCCGGTTGAACCTAAAGGTAACGACGAAGAATTCATTTCACCACTAAGAGCTTTTGACAACGTAATTCTTACACCACACATTGGTGGAAGTACTAAAGAAGCTCAAGAAAATATTGGATTAGAAGTGGCGAGTAAACTCGCTAAATACTCAGACAATGGTTCTACATTATCTGCAGTAAACTTTCCTGATGTATCTCTTCCAGAACATACGGGTACAAGTCGATTACTTCATATTCACAAAAACCAACCGGGTGTTTTAACCGCAATTAACCAAGCTTTTGCCAAGTTAAATATAAACATCGCCGCTCAGTATCTTCAAACAGATGATCAAATTGGTTATGTTGTTATTGATATTGAATCAGAAGACAGCGCAATGGCTTTAAAAGAGTTAAAACAAATTGACGGCACAGTAAGAGCAAGAATTTTACACTAACCGTATAATAGACTTAACGTTGAATATTAAAAAAGGGCTAACGCCCTTTTTTAATATCTATCAACAACTAAAAAATTAAATGCATACAACCTAGTGCTAATAATCCAGCAACTATATCATCCAGCATAATCCCAAAGCCGCCACCAATGTGTTTATCAATAAAAGAAATCGGCCATGGCTTAAAAATATCAAATACTCTAAATAGCACAAAGCCCACTAAAATGGTTTGCCATGTAATTGGCACTAAGATCATCGTAATGAGAAAGCCTGCAATTTCATCCCATACAATTGCACCATGATCGTGAACACCCGCATCATTTGCCGCTTTTTCACAAATATAAATGCCAGCAATACAAACAACTAATGTTGCGACCAAATAAGTTAACGAGCTGAAATAAGACAATAATAAAAAAACAGGAATAGCGGCAAGTGTACCAAATGTACCCGGAGCTTTAGGGCTTAAACCACTACCAAAACCCAACGCGAGAAAATGTATAGGATTAGAAAGAGTAAATAGTTCTGAAGGTTTAACTTTATTGGTCATTAGAAAAATGCTCAAACCCTTTCAACTGAAGATTCATTGATACACCGTCTAACGTTGAGGTAATCTTTTCACTTCCGTTCATTTGACCAATGCATGTTACAGGTACGCCAATATTAAGTAGGGTAATTTCCATTCCTACTTTGTTATCTTCGGGCACAGTGAACAAAAGCTCATAATCATCGCCACCAGTAAGTGCGGTTTCAATTGCTTGCTCTTTGCCTAGGGTTTCCATCACAATCGGTGAAACAGGTAGTGACTCTAAATTCAGGTTAGCACCAACGTTAGACGCTTTACAAATATGTGTGAGATCTGAAATCAGACCGTCTGAAATATCAATAGCTGAAGTTGCATAATCCCTTAAAGCTTGTCCAGCAAGAACTCGTGGTTTAGGATAATCTAATTGATTGAAAATTTTCCCTTTAGATGCTTCGCTAACTGTTACCTTGCCCTGCAAATTCATTAACGCTAAAGCAGCATCACCTAATTGACCAGTAACATACAACCAATCTCCAGCTTTTGCGCCACTACGATTAACTGATTTATCGATAGGAATACTACCCTGGGCTGTAATAGTAATACTTAATGGCCCTTGTGTAGTATCTCCACCAATCAATTGAACATTGTAAAATTCACAAAGCTCAAAAACACCAGCGCAAAACTCCGACACCCACTCTTTATCTACGTGAGGTAACGTAAGTGCAAGACTTAACCATGAAGGCTCCGCACCAATAGCTGATAAGTCAGACAAATTAACCGCTACGGCTTTATGTCCAATCGCTCTAGGTGATGTATTTTCGGGGAAATGAACCCCTGAAACTAGCGTGTCAGTTGTTATCGCAATATGTTGATGCTCGGCTGGGGCGACCAAAGCACAATCGTCACCAATACCCAGCACAACATCTTTTCGCTTAACTACTTGTTCAGTAAAGTAGTTGCGGATCAGATCAAATTCTTTCATTGAAACTTCTTCTACGAGTATCAGTTAACTACACAACGACTCACGTAACTATTATTTATAGTTACGCTTCAGTACGAATTAACTTAACGGCTTTATCTAATACACCGTTTACAAATTTATGGCTGTCGTCAGCAGCAAACGACTTAGCTAGTTCAATAGCTTCGTTAATGACTACTTTATATGGGACATCCAAACACTCTTTGAGTTCAAATATTGCTACTCGTAAAATTGCTTTTTCTACATGATCAATGTCTTCAAGCGGTCTATCAACATGAGGAGAGATTAATAAATCTAACTCAGTTATAGACGCGGTAACACCACGAAATAGCTGTTGAAAAAACGGTATATCAAAACGACGAGAACCATTATCCACTAAAAAATTAGTTTCAATATCGTTCACAGCATTTTGACTTAATTGCCAAGAGTACACAGCTTGTACGGCTAATTCTCTGGCTTTTCTTCTAGGTGATGGTTTCAAACTCATCTCCAAATTAAAATGTTAAAACTTTTATTAACGCAGCGATTAAATTTGCTCTAATACGTTAATCATTTCTAAGGCACTCAATGCTGCCTCTGCGCCTTTATTTCCAACTTTAAGGCCTGCTCTGTCAATCGCTTGTTCTATAGTATCGGTAGTAATAACACCGAAAGCCACTGGCAATGTAAACTCCATAGAAACCTGAGCTAAACCTTTATTACACTCACCTGCTACAAAATCAAAATGAGGTGTGCCGCCACGTATAACAGCGCCTATAGCGATAATCGCATCGTAACCACCTTTTTGCGCTAAACGCTTAGCAGCGACAGGCAGTTCGTACGCTCCAGGTACTCGAACAACAGTAATATCATTATCTTCAACATTACCGTGACGCTTAAGGGCATCAACCGCACCTTCTAATAAACTTTCAACAACAAAACTGTTAAAACGAGATACTATAATCGCAACTTTCTTGCCTTTGGCATCAAAATTAGCTTCAACTACGTTCATGGAATAATCCTACTCGATAAAAATTGACGCGATTCTACCAAAAAATGGGAGAATACGGTACTCGTTTGTTGAAAGTATATATATCAGACAAGCGTAAGGTTTATATCACATTGCATAAAACTCATATCAATTTAACCCAAGACTATCAATATACAATATATTCAAATACTTAAATATTGAACAAACTAATTCAAAATCTTTATTATATGTTAATATAAGTTTTTTAGAATAATTTCGAAAATAGAGATATCGCAATGTGTGGAATTTTCATTTCAAATAACCCTTTAGTAAACAGTACAAAACTTAATGTAATTAAAAGTACTCTTGACTTCAGAGGGCCAGACGCTTCTTCTGATTTAGTCTCTCATCACAATTGGAACGCATATCACTCTAGGCTAGCAATAATTGACGTAAATACAGGGACTAACCAACCTGTTATAGATCAACAAGGTGGAATTTTAGTTTTCAATGGTGAAATTCTTAATTATAAAGAGCTAGGCTTTAAATACTTTGATTGTGAGTATACTAGCGACTCAAAGCTGCTAAGCGATTTAATTGCATCTAACAAGATGGTTCCTTCTGAATTAGATGGTTTTTTTGCATTTGTTTATGTCAACAATTATGGGGAGCTAAAACACGCCTGTCGAGATAGATTTGGTGTAAAACCGCTTTTTTATCATCAAGATGGTGAATTTATTAGTTTTTCATCTGAGCCAAAAACGTTTAAAGAATTGTATAACTTAAAAGTAAACAATGATTCTATCGACGAATATTACGCAACAAGAGCACCAATATTTTCAGGTTCATTTTTCGAAAACGTAGATATTGTTGAACCGGGACATTGCCTAGTTAATGGGAAGTATTTTGATTGTACAGACTCTTTAAATCGATATGACAATATTTCAGATAATACGTTAGAAGACGGCCTTAAAAAAGGCATCACAACTCGTATGGTATCTGACGCTCCTGTTGGTCTGCTTCTAAGTCGTGGCGTAGACAGTAACCTCATTAAAGAACTAGGTAAATTCGACCGATATTATACTATAGGATTTACTGGCGACGAGGATATTGAGTACCTTCGAACAACAAATACTCCTAATTTAACAATAGTAGATTGTGAGCCACACGAATATTTAGAGAGCTTTAATTACCTACTGAATTTACGTGGTGAACCCATGTCAGTTCCTAACGAAGTATTACTTTATAAGATCTCTGCTTTAGCTGCTGAGGATGGCATAAAAGTACTTTTATCTGGTGAAGGTGCTGATGAATTTTTTGGTGGTTATGACCGAATATTTAGGTGGTCTGCACAAGCAGAGTCTTTCGATTTAGACAAGTTTTTAGAATTATATTGCTATAAGCCACCTACAACTGGCAGTAAGCTTTACAAAAAATTTGACGAGATATTTAATAAAGTCAATCTAAATAATGTTTTTGAAATGGTACGATGGTTTTTTATCCGTTACCATATGCCTGTGTTATTTAGACGCTTAGACTTTGCGTTAATGGCAGCAGGTGTCGAAGGACGAGAGCCTATTGCAAATCAACATGTATTTGAACTAGCAACTCAGTTCTCTAAAATAGAACTGATGAATAGTGATTTAGGCAAACTTCCCCTAAGAAGAGTTATAGAAAAATACTTAGGAACGCAGTTTGCTTTTGAGAAGAAAGTTGGATTCCCCGTTGATTTAACGAAAGTTTTTTCAAACCCTGACAAGTTATCTTCTTACGATTTATGGTTTCAGGAAAATTTAAAGGTATTAAAATGATTATTGGTTACACAAGCGGTGTATATGATTTATTTCACGTAGGACACGTAAATTTACTAAGAAATGCCAAAGCAATGTGCGATAAGCTAGTGGTTGGCGTTACAGTTGACGAACTTGTAATGTACAAAGGTAAAAAGTCAGTCATTCCTTATCACGATAGAATTGAAGTTGTTAGAGCATGTAAATACGTAGATGTTGCAATTCCTCAGAATAATATGGACAAAGTCGCTGCAGCTAAAAAAAACCATGCTACTTATTTATTTGTTGGAGACGATTGGTACGACACGCCAAAATGGCAAGACTTTGAAACTGAATTAAAAGAAGTTGGGTGTAAAGTTATTTACTTCCCATACACTCAAGGTACTTCAAGCACTTTAATTAATCAAACTTTACTTGATTTACGAAAAGAGCCAAACTCAGAGTAAAAGTTTTAGGTAAATATAAGCTAGTTGATAATTGCAACATTATGAAAGCTCAGCTAGCTTACAACCTTAATTAAGAAAATAACGTTAACCAACTAATATAAGTAGTTTCTTCCGCTCTTTTAGTTTAATAAATCATCCTGAAAACTAAATAGTTCACTTAAAACCCGCCAACACATAATAACGATCCGTTATTCATTTTTTAAATAGCCATCAAAACATTTACAAGGCTAACCGCATTACTCTATAATTCTGCTTTCACGCTTTTCACGTAATTATCATAGAAGATAAAACTTTAATGTCTGACAACTCTCCCTCTATTGAAGATGATGAAATTGATTTAGTCGAACTCTGGCACGCTATATGGACTGGTAAAATCATCATTATTGTTCTTACAGCTACCTTTGCTATAAGCTCTATCTTCTATGCGCTTTCAAAACCTAATGTTTACAAGGCTTCGGTACTACTATCTCCAGTTTCATCGCAAGGTTCAAGTGGAGGTCTTGCTGCTTTGGCTGGTCAGTTTGGTGGTTTAGCTAGTATGGCTGGCATTAACTTAGGTGGGAGTAATGGTGACCAAACATCGATTGCTTTGGCGACTCTAGAGTCGCGCTCATTCGTCGAAAAGTTTATTCAAAAACATGATTTGTTAGTACCTCTTATGGCTGCAAAGGAATGGGATAAAGTAAACGACTTATTAGTACTAGATGAAGAAATATACGACGAAAAGTCCCATCAATGGATTAGAGAAGTAAAAGCGACTGAAACACCCGAACCTACACCATGGCAAAGTTATGAAAAATTTTCTAAATTGCTTTCAGTCTCCCAAGATAAAACATCATCGTTGATTACTATCGAAATTGAATTTTACTCTCCAACTTTAGCCAAACGATGGTTAGTTTTATTAGTAAAAGAAATAAACGAATTTATGAGGGAGCAAGAAAAAGAAGAAACAAAGGCATCAATACAGTATTTAAAAGATGAATTAAAAAACATACAAGTTAGCAATATGGAAACAGTGTTCTATCAATTAATTGAAGAACAGACAAAAACAATGATGTTAGCCCAAGTAAAAAAAGAATATGTATTTAAAACAATTGATCCTGCTCAAGTACCAGATACAAAGAATGGCCCCAAAAGAGCTGTAATTGTTGTGTTAGGTACTGTATTGGGTGGTTTTATATCCATAGCATTTATTCTAGTTAGATACTTTTCTAGAAAACCTCAAATTAATTAAATAAAGTTATTCTTAACATACTAATTTACAAAATTTGTTTGGTTTAAACTGTAAGGAATATTTTCTAAATTTAACTATTCGTTAATATAATCCGTTTAATAAAAAGTTTGAGTTATTAATTTTGAAAATTGACCATGGATACAAAATGAAATTTATCGATACAGAATTCATCAAAGAGGCAGTAGTACAAGATAGTATTTATCTAACTGAACTTTTATTGGATAAGGAATTACAGTGACTAAAATTGCACTTATAACTGCACGAGGTGGCTCTAAAGGATTACCTAGAAAAAACATATTACCAATTAATGGACATCCTTTGATTGCATGGACTATAAAAGCCGCTCTGCAGTCTAGCGCTATAGATGAAGTTTATGTCTCAACGGAAGATAGTGAAATAATAGAAATAAGCCTGAAATACGGAGCAAAAATAATTAATCGACCAATTGAGCTTTCAGGAGATGATGTTGGAAGTGATATTGTTATTAGTCATTTTATTAACACTATAGAATCTGAAGGTATAGCGATAACTACTATTTTTCTTTTGCAGCCTACCTCACCTTTAAGAACATCGAAAAATATAGATGAAGCATATAAACTCTACAATGAAAAATCAGCTAATTGTGTGTTAAGTGTCTTTGAACCTCAACATACACCAGCAAAAGCATATAAGCTTAATGATAATGGTACTATAGAAGGATTATTACGTCCTGATGCTCCTTACACTAGAAGACAAGATTTACCTTCAGCATTTCAACCAAATGGGGCTATCTATATTTTTAACAAAAATGTTTTTATGTTAAAAAATTATATACCGCGTACAAAAGTCTACCCTTATATAATGAATGAAGAATCATCTATAGATATAGATATAATTGATGATTTACTTAAAGCCGAAAAGTATTTAGAGAGAAACAACAATGACTAATCCTGTAATTGAAATAAGTGGCCGAAAAGTTGGCCTAGACTATGCTCCGTTGATCATCGCAGAAATAGGTATTAATCATGAAGGCTCTTTAAAAACAGCTTTTGAAATGGTTGATGCCGCTATTGAAGGTGGAGCAGAAATCATTAAACATCAAACTCATGTCGTTGAGGATGAAATGAGCTGCGAAGCTAAAAAAGTAATTCCTGGTAATGCTGATGTTTCAATCTATGATATAATGGAACGTTGTTCTCTTAACGAAAGTGATGAAACTAAATTAAAAGAGTACGTCGAGTCTAAAGGCGCTATTTTTATTAGTACTCCTTTTTCTAGAGCAGCGGCGCTTAGATTAGAAAGAATGGGAGTTAAAGCTTATAAGATTGGCTCAGGAGAGTGTAATAATTATCCTTTACTAGAATTAATAGCTAGCTTTGGTAAACCAATAATTTTGAGCACTGGTATGAATGACATACAAGCTATTGAAAAGTC
Source organism: Colwellia sp. (assembly GCA_020630795.1). Classification (GTDB taxonomy): domain Bacteria; phylum Pseudomonadota; class Gammaproteobacteria; order Enterobacterales; family Alteromonadaceae; genus Pseudocolwellia. The sequence goes on along the minus strand of JAHDIK010000006.1, from coordinate 55,003 downwards.
TGTTTCTATTTTCAATAAACACAACACACCATATGCCCTATTACATACTACTAACTTGTACCCAACACCTGATGAATTAATTAGATTTGGTGCAATGCAAGAAATGCAAAATGCATTTCCTGATACTGTTATAGGTTTATCTGATCATAGTATAGATAATATAGCTTGTTTAGGTGCAGTAGCTCTAGGCGCAAGCATATTAGAAAGACACTTTACAGATAGTAAAACACGAGTGGGGCCAGATATATGCTGCTCAATGGATGCACAAGAATGTAATGAACTGATTATTCAATCTGCACGAATGGCAAAGATGAGAGGAGGAAAAAAAGAAGCCGCTTCAGAAGAACAGGTAACTATTGATTTCGCATATGCAAGTGTCGTATCGATTAAAGAGATTCAAATAGGTGAACTTTTAAGCGTAGATAACATTTGGGTTAAAAGGCCAGGAACTGGTGACTTCTTAGCTGATGATTATGAAAGCCTTTTAGGCAAAAGAGCAACTCAAAAAATAGACGCTGATATTCAACTAAAAAAAGAATTTATAAAATAAAATGACTAAAAGAATATTATTCTTAACTGGTACTCGTGCAGACTTTGGGAAATTAAAAAGCTTAATCCATAAAGTTGAAAACTCTGAAAAGTTTGATGTACATATTTTTGTAACTGGTATGCATATGATTTCAACTTATGGCATGACAGCAAAAGAAGTTGAAAAGTCAGGTTTTAAATCAATTTATAAATATATCAACCAGAATAAACATGACTCGATGGATGTTATTCTTGCTAAAACGATTATGGGTCTATCTGATTACGCAAAAGAATTAAAACCAGACATGATTGTGGTGCATGGTGATCGCGTGGAAGCTATGGCAGGTGCCATAGTTGGTTCATTGAATAATATTTTAGTATCGCATATAGAAGGTGGGGAGGTTTCTGGAACTATTGATGAGCTAATCAGGCATTCAGTATCTAAAATGTCACACCTACACTTTGTATCTAATAATAGAGCTAGAGAGCGTTTATTACAGTTAGGAGAAAATGAGAACAGTATTTATGTAATAGGCTCCCCTGATCTAGATATAATGACATCTCCTAACCTCCCATCATTATACGATGCAACAAAGCGTTATGACATTGACTTTGAAAGCTATGCAGTTTTTATGTATCACCCGGTAACAACTGACATAATAAACTTACCCCAAAATATAAAACAAACTGTTGATGCTTTAATCAAAAGCAAATTGCAATATATTGTTATTTACCCTAACAATGATGATGGTTCAGAAATTATTCTTAATGAGTTATCGCGTTTAGAGCATAATACTAATTTCAAAGTATTTCCGAGTTTACGCTTTGAATGTTTTTTAACTCTTCTAAAAAATTCTCAATTCATCATTGGGAACTCAAGTGCAGGAATCCGAGAAGTTCCTTTTTATGGGCTTCCTTCTATTAACCTTGGAACTCGTCAAAAAAACAGATCAAATGCACAATCAATTTTCAATATAAACGAAGATACAAATGTTATTCTAGACACGATTGAGAAGGCTTTATTGAGTAAATTTGAACCAGAAAAGGAATTTGGAGAAGGTAACAGTGATGAAGTGTTTTCTAAATTGCTAGAGAAAGACGAACTTTGGAATACATCTAATCAGAAGATATTCATCGATAAGCTTTAACGCTAATATATGTTATTTATCAAGACTTAATATTTATGTTAGTAATCAATATTGTTTAATTATATTACAAAATAGAGACAAGTAATGAAAATTGTTATTTTAACGGGCGACCAATTAAGACATGATTATTTTAGAAAAATAATTGCATTAAATAATAATATTGAAGTACTGACTAGCTACTGTGAATCAAATAACCAGTTAAAATCATCAGTTGAAAAGAAATCATCACAGCTTCAACTCGAACACTTAAGAATTAGGGAGCAATCTGAAAAAGATTTTTTTGAAGATTTTGTTTTACATTCAAAAGATCTATCCAACCCTCAAAAGGTTAACATTGGTGAAATAAATAATAACTTTGTAGTGGAAAATATTATCAAGCTTAACCCAGATTTAATTATTAGTTATGGTTGCTCGATTATAACGAGTAAGTTATTAGACGTTTTTGAAAATAAATTTATTAACTTACACTTAGGTTTATCTCCATATTACAGAGGAAGCGGCACTAATTATTGGCCTTTTGTCAATTCAGAGCCTGAGTTTTGCGGTGTTACCTTTATGTATATAGATAAAGGTATTGATACAGGTAAAATCATTCATCAAATTCAAGCCGATTATGGGAAGAGCGATCACCCTGTCGTTATTGGGAATCGTTTAATTAAAAAAATGTCTAAAGTTATTATAGAACTTATAAATAATTTTAAACGTGTTGAAGCAAAAGATGAAATCTTATTCAATGGAAAGCTTTATAAAAATAAAGATTTTTCAGATGAATCTATAATTCGCTATTACTCTAATTTTGCTAGAACAATTGAATCATTGTTTGAAAATAAAAATAAACATGAAAAAATCGAGCTAATACAACAACACTTTTTGGATAAATAATGAAAGCCGTTATGTACCATTATGTAAGAGAACATAATGACAACACCCCGTACTTTAAAGCATTAAATATTGAAGACTTTAGAAAACAATTGGATTTTTTTGAGCAAGAGTACGGAATTGCGAATTATGAAGACATAAGCAATTTAAAAAAAGGCATTTTAACCACCAAAGTCTATTTAACTTTTGATGATGGAGTTAGTGATCATTTCCAATACGTATTCCCTGAATTGGTTAAACGCAATATAAGCGGTATTTTTTACATACCAACTCTACCCTACGTTCAAAATAAAATATTGGATGTTCATAAAACTCATTTAATTTTAGGGTCTACTGAAGCACATAAAGTGCTAGAAACATTAAACACATTAATCTTACCTGAAATGTTAGAGCATCATGACGAGTTTGAGAAAGAAACATATATATATCAGACGAATGATAAAGATACGTTACGTACTAAACGGATTCTGAATTATTATTTATCTTATAAATATAGAAGCCAGATTCTATCTTTATTATTTGAAAAGTTCGTAGGAAATGAAAGTGAGCATGTCAAATGCTTCTATATGACTACAGAACAAATTGAATATATGTCTAAAAACAAGATGTTTATTGGTAGTCATTCAATTAATCATCCTGTTTTTAGCAGGCTTAATGAAGCAGAACAAAAAGAAGAAATTATAGAATCCTTTAAGTTTTTAAATACAATTTGCAATGTAAATACATTAAAAACATTCTGTTTTCCATATGGAGGTTCTGCCTCATATAATGATATTACTTTAAAAATTCTCGAAGATGAAAATTGTGATTTCTGCTTTAGTGTTGACCCTTTTGATATTGATGAGCACACTTTTGAATTAAAAAAACAACATTTGCCACGTTATGATTGTAATCAATTTAAATTTGGTCAATGTCGATAATAATAAAGTATAAATGTTAATGTCAGAACACGAATGCTATTTTTTAAATCCACCCCAAAATATCATTTAATACGATCATAAGTGTATATTATCACTAATGATTACTATAATTATAATGTAGAGAAAGTAAGTTAAAGTTAATGAATATAACTACATTCACCAAAAAATTTCATGATATTGAGGATAGGCTAGACACTTTCTCATTTAAGGATAAACATGGGGAACATTATTGGGATGCAGTAAGATTTTACGTATTTAACTATACCTATGTTAGTATTACCGGCAATAAATTTATTTATGGGCAACAACCACAAGATGTAAATACTTTAAAAAGAATAGTCAAAAAATCTATAGCCTTTTTGGCTCAAAAACTATTTATTTTAAATTCTAAATATAGCCGGAAATACATATTATTTATCAATTGCTCTAGAGCAATATCAAAAGGACAATCTTTTGATTCTCTTTTAAAGCCATTAGAGAGCTTTTTACCGTATTTACCATTAAATATTGAAACTTACCCAACAAGGAAATTATATAAATTACTCTCTAGCACATCTTTTTTGTTAACAAATAAAGTGGTTAAACAAAAAGACTTAAATCAAACGGAAATTATCAAATTCAATAAAGAGTTAAATAGAGTCTTTGGGCTTTCTATTGATATATCAGATGTTGTTATAGAAAACACATCAATATACCTGGCTCAATTAGCCTTTTATCGAAATTTATTTAGTAAAACTAAAATACGACAGGTATTTATGGTCCAAAATGGTATCCAAAAAGGGCTATTAAAAGCCGCAAAAGAATATGGAGTCGTAGTAAATGAAATACAACATGGTTATATGGGATACACGCACCCTGCATACTCGTACTCAGCAAACATACTTAACAGCAAGAACATTTCATCTCCAACTCGTTTATTATCATTTTCTAACTTTTGGAAAAAAGGGTATTACTCTCCTGTTAAAGAATTTATAGTTATCGGTAAACAACAAACAAAACAGATACAGCAACACAAAAAATGCCCTACAAAGGTATTGATTATTAGTGCTAGCCTCTACCATGAAAATCTATCATCTTTACTAAAAATTATCGCAATAAAACAACAAAGTGTTGAGTTCAAATATAAATTACACCCAAATCAATTTTTAGAAAAAAATGATATTATTTCTGAATTTTCAATGTTCCCGAATATAACAGTTATCAGCAATGAAAAAACCTTTGAAGAATGCTTAGTAACTTGTCTACATGTTTTATGTATTCAATCCACAGGTGTTTATGAAGCGCTACAAACAGGCTCATTTGTTTATTGCTATAAACGTCAGGATTATAATTATCATGACAACGTTGTTAATTCTCCTGGTTTTGCTCTAATAGGTGATGCGGATGAGTTTATTCAATTAGTAAATTTTAATAATAAAGCCCCCTCATTTACACCGACTGAATTCTTTGATACATACCGCCCTGAACGTATTAAGCATTTAGTATGATCGAGTAACACACGTGAATTTGTTCAAAAGTTTGTCAATATATACCTTATCGTCACTTATTAGCCGAGCGATACCTTTCTTTATGCTGCCAATAATGACAAGGTATTTAACACCGGAACAATATGGTGTAGTGGCAACGGTGATGGTCCTAGTAACCTTCGTGTCTTCACCACTATTTATCGGTATACACTCATATATCAATATTGAATATTATAATCTTAAGCAAAAAAAACATTTAGAACTAGTTAGTACACTGCTGCGAATACCTATAATATTAGTGCTTCCTATAACCGTTATTTTTTATATTTACCTCTATTTTGGAGGTGAAACTTGGTCTATTCCACGTTTATGGTTCTTGTGTATCCCCTTATTGGCTTTAATGACATTCTTTTACCGAATCATTACAATTTTGTTCCGAGTTAAAGAACAAGCAAACTACTATGGAATAGTTGAAGTATTATATTCAGTGTTACAAGTTGGTTTAGCACTTTTATTTGTTGTAGCCTTGTCTGAAGGATTAGAAGGAAGGCTATGGTCTATTTTTCTTTCTAGCTTTTTTGTAAATGCGCTAGCTATATATATTTTATTTAAGCAAGGTTATTTAACTAATGGTTTTCATAAAAACTTCATTAAAGCTAGTGTCAAATACGGTTTAGGGATTATTCCTCATGAATTGGGCTCTCAAATTACACGGACAGTAGATCGATTATTTGTTGTAAACCTTTTAGGTGTCGCTGCAGTAGGAACCTATGCTGTCGCCGCTCAGGTTGCTAGTATTGGACTTGTTGCTATTTCTGTGTTTAATCTTGCTTGGCAACCTTATGTTTTTAAATGTTTATCTAAGAATAACACGGAAGTAAAATCGCAATTGGTTAAATTATCATGGGTGGTTATGGTCGCTTTTTGTGTGTTTTTCATAGTATTAAATTATTGCACACCATTTATCTACCAATACTTTATTGCTGAAGCATATCATTCATCTATTGCTTATGTGCAGTGGTTGTTACTTGGCTTCTTTTTTCTTGCTATTTATTTACTATTTTGTGATTACATTTTTTATGTAAAGAAAACATATTTGTTATCGTTAGTTACCTCTGTAAATGTGGTGTTTACATTGATATTCAATTACATATTTATTTTGCAATTCGGAGCAATTGGTGCAACTTATGCCTTTGCGTTATCATCAGCTTTTGCATGTTTAATGGTTATTGTAATATCAACTCACGTTTATCCAATGCCTTGGTTACGGTTTTATAATGTTTAAAGTTGTAGTAAAAAAAATCAAGGGCTTTTGTTGTTTACCCTTGTCTAGAAAAGTTCAATATTTAAAAGTTCTTTATTTTAAAATAAAAGGCATTGTGATTTATCGCTATTTGTTCAAAAATTTTGGACGAGGTTCTATCGTTTCTTCACCATTATTTATGAGTTATGAGGCAATCGAAATTGGAGAAAGAGTATTAATTAGTTGGCATGCAAGAATCGAAACAATTAACAGCTATGCAAATGAGAAATTCGCACCATCTATTATTATAGATGATGGTGTAATAATAGAACAACGATGTCATATTACGGCGGCCGGAAAATTAGTTATTGGTGCAAACTCTCTAATTTCATATGATGTAATGATTCAGGATACAGATCACAATTACCAAGATCTGGAGCTCCCCGTCAATCAACAACCTATTTCGGTTAGCCAAACAACCATTGGTGAGAATTGTTTTATTGGTAGTGGCGCTAAAATTAATGCAGGTACAACATTAGGTAAGCATTGTATTGTAGGTGCAGGTGCCGTAGTACGAGGAAGTTTTCCTGATTATTGTGTAATTGTTGGTATACCAGGAAAAATCATAAAACGCTTTAATGTAGAAACCCAGTCTTGGGATAAAACTGATGTAAAAGGTCGTTTTTTAGCTAAAAATTATAATGATATATAGAAGGTGAAGTTAGTGACAGATTATACGGTTATTGGCGGGCATGGTTTTATTGGTAGTGCGGTCACAAAAAAATTAAGTGAAAGTGGTCACTCCGTTTTTATTCCTGAGAAAAATGATCCCCGGTTATTTTCGAACGAGTTAGGTACAGTGCTATTCTGTGCCGGTGCTGGTGATTGCAAAAATGAAGCATTAAAGGTATTTCAATCTAATTCTCTCTTACTAGCTGAAGTATTAGAAAAGTCTACCTTTAAGAAAATGCTTTATATTTCTTCTACGCGACTTTATATGGGCCAAGAAAGTGCAAATGAAAGCGCAGATCTTACTGTTTTAGCAAATGACTCTAGACGTTTATTCAACTTAACTAAGTTAGTATCTGAAGAGCTATGTTTATTAAGTACACAGAATACAATTATAATTAGGCCTTCTAATGTTTATGGACTGGCCTTGAATAGCCCTCTTTTTTTACCTGCTATAACGCGTAATGCTATTAATAACAAACATGTAGATATGTATGTTACGCCTGAATATGAAAAAGATTACCTATCAGTTAATGATTTTGTTGACGCTATTTATCAGTTATCTGAAAAAGATAATCTAAGTTCAGAGATATATAATATTGCTTCTGGGTTTAACACCTCTGCTAAAGATATTGCAGAAGTATTACAGCGTGAAACTGGCTGTGAAATATGTTGGCATTTAAATGATTCTGACGAATATTTTCCTCTAAATGATATATCATTGTTAAAGTCAGAAATTAATTTCAATCCAAGAAATGTACTTGATGATATGAGTATTATGATTGAAGATTTTAAACAAAAGCTAATATAGTTAATAAGTAAGGTTTTAATGTGAATTTAAGTGGTAAAAAAATACTATTTATTGGTATTGGGTTTTATGATTATGAACAATTCATTAAATCTGAACTTATTAAACAAGGCGCCAAAGTTTCTTATTTTACTGAACGAGGTACTAGTCGTTTATTTACTCTAAAAGAGAAATGGTATACCTCTTGGAAGCTTGATCTAAAACCATTATATGAAGGTCATCAAAAGGCTGTTTTAGAAAGCATAATAGATAAATATTTTGATTACGTATTTGTAATTAAAGGAGGATTATTAGCGACTTCGTTTCTTGAGTCATTAAAAGCGAGATATGCATCAGCAAAATTTATTATGTACCAATGGGATTCATTAAATAGAGTTGATGGCATTGAAAAAATTCTAGGTTATTTTGATAAAATACTCTCGTTTGACCCTAAAGATTGTACTGAAAACTCAAATCTAATATTTAGACCCCTGTTTCACCGAGAACAAATATTTGATGCAAAGCATGAAAAGAATGAATCTTATGACATTTCTTTTATTGGTTGGATGCATAATGAGCGTTTAGAGTTTATTAATGCATTTTTAGCAAACTTTAATAGTCAGCGTAAGTTTTATGTTTTTTTGTATACTGGTTTTTACACTTTTGTAAAATATTTGTTAAAAGGTAAAGCCAGTTATTTAAACTTTCAAACGATGAAGTACAATGAATGCCGCTCAATTATGCTTGCCAGTCATTGCGTACTCGATTTACCTCATGGGCTTCAAACCGGCTTAACAATGCGTGCAATAGAATCTGTAGGTTTTAGAAAGAAGTTGATTACAACAAGTAAAAATATTATTAACTATGACTTCTATTGCAAAGAAAATGTTTTCATTTTGGATGATAATTATTCACAAAGTGAACTTGAAAGCTTTTTAGATTCACCATACAAAAGTTTAGATAATGAAGTTTATGATAACTACCAAGTTAGGTCATGGTTGAATGATGTTTTTAATTAATTTTTCACATTTATATTAAAAGCTTAAACATTTTCATATCGTTAGAATATTTCAACCTTAGTGTATTTTTAAGGAGCATTAGATTAATATTTGATATCCTTACGTTATTTATATAAGCGATAATGATTTTCGTATTACCATTATTTATTCCGCACATATTCACTTTTATCGAAAATTGCGTTTAACTTTTTAAAATTATTTACAACAACGGATTTGATTTTTGATAATGAATATTCTTTTGAGTCATAAAATATCTAGTGGCAATTTAGTCCGAGCTTTACTATCACTTTATATTTTCTTCTCAATATTTTTACCCCCTTTATTACCTAAAAAAATAGTATTCATTATGATATTAGGTGTTTCTTTTATTTACTGTTTTGTTAAAAAAAAGATAAATATAACATTAATCAATCCGTTTATTATTTTATTATTTTTTCTTACATATATGTATTTAGGCTATGGAGTACAAGATGATTCTTTAGCACTTCAATTTATGTTATTTACTCTGTCCTTCTTTATCATCTTTGTCATTTCTAAAACTGAATTTAATCTAGAAAGAAGTTTAAAAAAAATCAGTGTCATATTCTCAGCGTTGATTATCTATATGTCTTTAGGTTACTTTTCTGAATTATTTGGTCTTAATGTGCCTTTTGCAAAGAGCTTAACAGAATTTTTTATTAACAATAATTTAGGTTTTATTGGATTTAGAGAGTTTGGCTCTTTTAAACCTCCTATGCTGCACTTTATTAGCGCTCCAATATTAATGATTTCGTTATTATTAATATATGACACATTTTATACTGAAGATAAAAAGAAAAACCTATTTTCATTCTTGGTAATTCTTGTAGCTATATTGTTAAGTGGCTCAAGAGGTATTGTATTATTTTCTTTTATTGGACTTTTTATCATTACATTTTACAGGGGTAAAAAACTGATAAAATTAGCAACATTATTGTTATTAACTTTAATGTTTTTCACTATATTAATTAATTTAAACACCGAGGTAACTGCTTTTTCTATTACTGAAAAGTCTAATAGTGTGAAAATAGGTCATTTTATATCATATATTCAACAAGTTAATAGTAAGCAATTAATTTTGGGTGATGGCTTAGCTTCTTTATATTACTCTGTAGGTTTTGGTAAAATAACAGCTCAAACTGAGTTGTTTTTTATTGACTCACTTAGATACTTTGGCATATTCGGTACTTTTATATTTTTTTGGACTTTATTAGTGCCTATGAAATTTAAAAACAATACGAAAATAGTAGTTGTTCCGGGTAATAAAGATAATCATGTAGTTTATATTATATTCTGTCTTTATTTGTTGATGTCATTTACAAACCCTATACTTTTAAACTCTTTTGGCGCTATTGTTGTGCTTTGGTTTTGGTCTCGAATCTTAATTCAAAAGGAAACAAATTGAAAATATTCTCTGTAGTAGTCACCTATAACCCTGATTGGGTAGCTGTACAACAACTAGCCAACAGGCTCTTCTCTGCGGGGGTTCAATCGATCATTGTTGATAACAGTGAGGTTGAGATTAATAATAAGACTTTAGATCGTGAATATTGCACGTTACTAAGTTTAGGAGAAAATTTAGGTATTGCTAGTGCACAAAACAAAGGGATTGATTATTGTTTAGAAAAAAATGCCGATATTATCGTATTTTTTGATCAAGACAGTGTGATATCTGATGAGTTTATTTCAAAACTAGTCGAACCAATCATGACACAAAATGAAAACATTGTTGCCCCAACTTTTATAGACGCTGAAAAAGGTTTTTTTTATCCAATAGTTTCAATATCAAAATATGGGATGAGGAAAAAAGTCCTACCATCAAAAACATCCCCCTCATTCCACACTAATACAGCTATATCCAGCGGCACGGCTGTTAAATCTACTGTATTTGATATAGTAGGAAAGATGAAAGAAGATTTGTTTATTGATTATGTTGACACTGAATGGTGTCTGAGATGCGAAAATTTTGGCATTAAAATCCTAATATTACCTGATAATCAAATGCTCCACTCTATTGGTGATAAGTCGTTTAATATTGCAGGGTTTACTGTCCCGGTCCATTCCCCTCAAAGAAGGTATTATAGAGTTAGAAACTCTTTTGCAATGTTACGTTTTAAACATATACCTATTATTCTTGGTCTAAGAGAGGTTTCATTTTCTTTAATTCATCAGCTCTTATTAATTATCACTCAAAAGGGAAAGAGAAAGGAATATGCAAAATATGGCATCATTGCGGTCTGGCATGGTATTAAGAGCGTTAAAGGAAAGTTTATTACTAAAAAGAAGAGCTTGGGCTAATGAATATTTGTATATCTGTTGTATCACATGGGCACCTAAAGCTTTTAAAGAGATTAAACGTTTTACCGACTTTAGCTAAAAATAGTAAGATAAAAATTAAACTTCAAGATAATTCTAACGAAGATGGACTTAAAAGCTGGTGCTTAGAAAATAATATTTGCTATGAAGTTAATAATAAACCTTTAGGCTTTGGTCATAATAATAATATTATTTTTTCTCGATTTAAAAAGTCATTACCTACCCTTGATGATGGTTATTTTATAGTTTTAAATCCAGATGTTGTAATTAGTGAAGAAAAAATAATAGATCTCATTATCACAATGAAAAACAATGAAGCTAATATTGGTGCTATTGATCTTTATAAGGATAAAGGATTTAAAGAATCTGACAATTCAATAAGAAATTACCCTAAACTAACAGATTTCTTTAAATCATTTTTATTTAATAATAATCCTTCAATTATAGATAAAACTACAATTGAACATCCGACTTTTGTTCAGTGGGCTGCGGGGTCATTTTTATGTTTTAGCTTAAAACACTATGAAAAATTAAATGGATTTGACGAGAAATATTTTATGTATTGCGAAGACTTAGACATTTGCTATCGGTCTGATTTCCAATATAGTTGCAAAGTATTATATTGCCCTAATGTAAAAGCAATTCACTTAGCCCAGCATGCAAACAGATCTTTATTATCAAAGCACTTTATATGGCACATATCTAGCATTTGTAGATATTTCACCAAGCGTTTTGTTCAAGGTAGCTCTATGAACAAGGAATGAACCGTGAAAAGCAAATGAGGATATTTTCGACTACATTGAAATGTTTTATAACAGTAAAAAAAGCATGGTTATCTAAGTTAGACAGTTGACCATGATAAAACCTATTTTATGAACCAGGAAAATGCTCAGGTTGGTATAGTCAATTAACACCTACTAAAACTGACAAGACGCTTAACACTATTATTTATTAAGTACTTAAATGAATTGAATGAAAGCCCATTATTAAAGAAATTGAAATGTATTGTTTGATTAACGCAGAAAATAGGGGTTAAAGGCTATGCAATTAAATATAATAGCTTTAGTGTCACGAAGGCATAAATTTTAATCACTTTTCATTACCCTAATGAACTTCCATGCATGTTGTAATCCATAGGAATAAGCCAAAAATAAACTAATGAACACAACGAGCATAATAGATTCAGCAACTTGAAAAATCTCACCTAAAATACCAATTAATGAAAACATGATAGCAAATAAACTAATAACTAATAGTGCTTGTCTTGAACTCAACCCCAAACGTAAACATATGTGATGTAAATGCCCATTGTCAGCTTTAAACGGTGAATCTCCTTTTCTTATTCTGCGTAACATAATAGCAAACATGTCCATAAGCGGTATTGCGATAATCCACAGTGCAGTCACAGGCCTAAAAGCAGCATCGTTAGATTCTGTATTTTGTGTTCCTAATGTTAACAACCAAATAACAGTTAGCCCCATAAACATGCTACCTGCATCGCCCATGAATATTTTTTTATCTCGCGGATTTCTAGAGCTTACGTTATAAAACAAATAGGGCAATGTTGCGGTTACTAGTATAAGAGGAAGTAAAACTCCATCGTTATTATTAGACATAAACGTCAAAATGGCGATAGAAAGTACACTAATAATACTCATAGAACCGGCCAACCCATCTATACCATCTATCATATTAAATGCATTAATCGCCGTTATACAGGCTAATATCGTAAAAATAATTCCGTATAAACCAATGTTAATATCACCCAATAGAAACAAGTTACCAAATTCACTAAGGTAGATTTCGCCTCCAAAGATCATAATGGCGGCTACTAACCCCTGAAAAATCATTCTAGGCGTAACACTTAAATCATAAATATCGTCCATCGTACCTATAAACACTAACAAGGCAGAGGAAATTAAATATAAATTGAGAAGCTGACTTTGTTGAACAAACAGTGTAGATGCAATGAGAACACCGGTAAAAATAGATAACCCACCAATGAGCGGTATAGCGCCATCATGATTCTTTCTGTCATTAGGGTAGTCGATTAGCCCTATTTGTGGTGCTAATGGCATAAGCACCTTAATAGCGAAAATAGAGGAAGCAAATGCTACACAAAGTGCGGAAAATAAAAATAACATTAATAAGTTACCGTTTATCCATTACAGAATCATAGTTCACTACTGTTACTTAACTAAGCACAGTATAGTTAATAAAAAAAATTTCGCCACAATCACTTAAATCCCTGCGATTGCTGCTAAAGCTACAGCGGCTTGATATACTATCTGAGTACCCGACGCCAATAAAGTTAAATTATCGGTATAATCAGAATCAAGCGGTACAACAATAGTATCACCTGGAGATAATGCATAGTTATCTTTAGAAGAAAACCAATTATCTTCCATTGGGATTTTTATAGCTCCGTTAGCTTTAATGATATACGTACGTTCTTCATCAGCTTGTTTTTTAGTACCACCGCTAAGCTTAATATACTCTTCTGTATCTAAATTTGGTTGATACATATGAGACGTTGCTACTTGAACTTGCCCAATAACATTTACTGAATTTTGTTTTGTAGGGATATACAGAACATCTCCGTCTTCTAATAAAACGTCAATATCTTCATTTAGCCTAATAGAGGGTAAATCTATAACCAGTCGCCCTAGGGGCTCAACCTTAGTAAGATCGGCCAACAGTGATTTAATCTCTTTATAACTACTCATTTGTGTGCCTTTGTTTTGAGCTAACTTCTTAGAAGCTATTTCCATCCTCAAACCTTCAGCAACTTTAATGAGGTTTTCTCTTTCTATTTTTTTCAGTTTCTCCCGCGACAGAACAGAACCTTCAACATACGCAAATTCAGTAAAACCACCAACACGGTCAATTAATTCGCTTAGTTTCTCCCCTCTTCTTATCGTGTACTTGCCAGGGAATAAAAACTCACCTTTAAGTTCTACAATTCGATTTTCTTGCCAATCAGGAATCGTTAAAATATTAATTCTGTCTTTACTTTTCAGTATGACATTATCGAGCGCGTTATTATTCAGCGCCATTCTCAGGTTAAAACTTAGTGATTGTTTTACCGCACTATTACCAGCAATATCATTACGCGTAATTTCCGCTTTAGTTAAATAAGCAGACTCTAGTAAGCCACCGGCAGCTTTTACTGCATCACCAACTTTATTGTTGATTGCTAATGGATAAATACCTGGGAATTTAACAGAACCCACTACTTCAAAAAGTTTCAATGGCGTACCCGAAGCAGATTGCCTTTTTAGCGTTTCAATAATAGGCAACAACAAGCGTTGCCTCGAAAACAAATTAAGCTGAGCTATGTTGTCTTTTTCATCTTTTTTATTCGCCAATTCATCAATTGATTGAGAATTAATACCCAAGGCATTATTTGTATTGGCACTTTCAATTTTATCTAGAGCGCCGTATTCCATCCAAAAACTTTTTTCATTAAAACTCTTTTTAGCTTTAAGTTTTTCCTGCTTTTTCAGCTCATCTCGAGTCATCGCATATTTATCAAGCGATATTGAATTTTCTTCTTTGTCGCCGGTATTACTGAATACAATTAGCTTATCATGAGGTTTTAAGTACAAATTATCTTGATGATTTTTATTTAATGCGATATTAAAAAGACTAAACTGAAGTATCTCTATTGTTCGACTTTCATCAATTTCCCTTACGATCAATGAGTAGTTTAAGTCTGCCGATTGAGAAACTGATGAGCGAATATTGGGTAATACGTCAGAAATACGTTGTCCTTTATGCCATTCATATTTACCAGGTCTGGATACTGCACCTATTACACTAATTGAACTTGAAAAAGCGCTAGATGTTTTTGGAATTTTAACACTATCTCCAGCTTTAACTTTTTCGAAACGCTCACGATTATCATTTAAATTAATATTAACCACTGTACGTAAATTTTTTCTGTTATAACGCTCAACCAAAGTTGAAGAAGGAAAAGCTGACGGTAATAACCCTCCAGCCATTTTTACAACAGAATCAAAGGTTTCACCTTTAGATATTTCATAAATTGCAGGTCGTTTAACCTCACCAGTAACAGTCACCGTATCCCCGACCGGAGCTACGAATATTACGTCACCAGATTTAAGCTGTATATCGTTAGACGAATCACCATTAATAAGAAGATCATAGAGGTCGAGAGTTTTAACAAGTTTACCTGCACGCTTGAGCTGAACTTTTCTTAACGACCCAATATCGTTTATTCCACCTGCAGCAAATATTGCGTGGGTAATACTAGATAACGAACTAAGTACATAGTTACCGGGCTGATAAGCTTCACCTAATACAAAAACGCGTATTGATCTTAACTTACTTAAGGTTAAAACGGTTTCTACACCAATAACTTTGTTTTGAATTTCGCTATTTAAGAATCTTTTAGCTTCTTCAAAGGTTAAACCTGACAAAGTGAACACTCCAAGCTTTGGAATCGTTACTTTACCTTCTCTACTAATCGATAGCTCATATTGATTATTTTCTTTACCAAAAACTTGAAGACTTAAAATATCTCCTGCACCCAGAACATAATGTTCAGGAATTGCAATATCTAAAGTTGGAGCAAAGGTGGTTGGGGCGTTCGAAAATACACTGTAACCAAAAGGCTTAATCTTTTCTTTTTCAAATTCGCCTAAATCATCAAACTCCGCACTGTTATTTGATGGGATTGGATTACCAAATTCGTCAAACTTAGTGCCTCGTGGATAGTACTGAGGCGCAGGGGTGACTATTTCGTCATCCGTGCTATTAGATGACTGGAATTGAGATTCTATTGACGATAAGTCAATTCCCATACTTCTTGCTAAAGACTCTTGCTGTGCACGAGGAAGTTGTTTGAATTGCTCTAGCTGCTGGGGGCTAATGTTACTGGGGATTTGATAAGCACCAATTGAAAACGAAAGAGAAACGACAAAAAGAACGATCGTACGAATAAAGTGTTTCATTAATTGCTATTATCCTAAAAGCTTAAATACATATATAACTTGCTGCGCAGCAGTTTAACATCTTAAAATCGAACCATAAAGTGCTGTAGTACCTAATTTAACTGTTCAACCTTAAATAGTGTAACCACAATTTTTTATTCGTCTTCATCTATTTCATCTATTTCATCTAAAAAAGCTTCTAAATCTTCTTCTTCAGAATCATCTACTTCAATAGGAGGATTACCATCATATACTTTGTATCTAAGATTCTGAAAATACGCAGTTTTTATAAATTGATAAGAGTCTATAGAGTCTTCAATTAACTTTTCTTGTTGTGAAAGTGCTGCTCTACCTTCAAGTCCTAAAACAGTAACTCGAGCAACGTTAGGCCAAAAATCTATTACTGCAAGCGGCCAATACAATTTATCTACGTAATCACCAACCTCTTCTCTAACAGACGTTGGCCCTAACCCCGGAAATATCAAAAATGGACCATCTCCAACGCCATATGTTCCAAGCACTTCTCCGAATTCTTCTTGTTTTCTTGACCAACCAAAATCACTTGCTGGATCAAAAAAACCAAGCAATCCAATAGTTGAATTTAAAAGAAACCGCCCTGCACTTTTTGCTGCATCTGAAAACTTAGTTTGAAGTAAATTATTGATAATTGCCGATGGTTCATTAAGGTTTAATGCCATATTATGCATTCCAGATCTCAAATCTGATGGTACATATTCAACATAAGCATTAGATGCAGGTTTAGCTACATACTTATCTGCGTAATCCCATGTAAACGTCCATAACGGCCTATTAATACTTTCAAAAGGGTCTTTTGGATCGCTACTGTTATCAATTGAAGCAGTTGAAGAACATCCTGTAATGATTATTGCTACTGCAATGATCGAGGTTACTTTTTTGATTATATTTATCATAATTCCATTCAAGAATAATATTATCTATTTAAGACTTAGTAAGAAAAACGTTTTTAAATAGGGATATTGCATACCATCTTAACACGTTCAAACAGCATCAATGTAAGAAATTTACAGGAAAATTGTTAAATTTTGTAATTAATCAAAGTACTAACTTTGCCTTTTTTGATGAATCGACAACAAAATTTCCGCTTCAGCTCGCGGGATTTCGCATTCTTGAATAATTTCTTCAATAGGAGCGCCCAATTCAACCAGTTTAAATGCACGACTATATAATTTATCTTCAGGTTGCTGCTTTTGAAGTTTTTCAAACGTATTCAACTGTTCTTGAAGGTTTTTAATACGGTGCTCTAATTGTTTTGAGACTTGCTCTAACTCGACGGTCTTTTCTTGATGATCAGAAAGATTGGTTTTGAGAGATGTTTCTAGTTCTAAAAATAGCCCTTGTAACTGATTGATCAACATTTCATTCGAAGAAGCACTTGTTTGCAACAATTTATATTTAGCGTTAAGTCTTCTCGTGAGAGCAATAAGCACTAATACCATGATAAATATTAGTGCTACAACAACTGATAAACCGAGAAAGTAAGGATTTTCTAACATTTAAAATTGCTTCAATTCATCCCATTCGTCGTCTGACAATAGTTTGTTTAAATCAACTAAAATGAGTAATTCGCCTTCTCTATTCGATACGCCTTGAATAAATTTAGCACTTTCATCGTTACCAACATTCGGCGCTAAATCTATTTCAGAAGCGCGCAAATATACAACTTCGGCAACACTATCAACTAAAATACCAATCACTTGCTTTTCTGATTCAATAATCACAACACGAGTATTATCAGATATTTCACTAGACTCTAAACCAAACCTAGAGCGCGTATCAATTACAGTAACAACGTTACCACGAAGATTAATAATACCTAACACATATAGAGGAGCACCAGGAACAGGAGCAATTTCGCTATAACGAAGTACTTCTTGCACTTGCATTACATTAATACCATAGGTTTCACTATCTAACTTAAATGTAACCCACTGTAAAACTTCGTCGTCACTATTGTTATCAACACTTTCATTAGCGTTGCGTCTTTCATCAGACATCTTGTTTACTCCTCAATCTCAATTATCATCTTTTACAATAAAGAAAAACCGTTTAAATTTGATGCACGTCCATGCCGTCATTTAATAATGTTATTAATGCCTCTACTTCAAGTAAAGCACACATTCTATCTTTTACTAAGCCTGCCAACCAAGGTCGTTTTGACGGTGAATCAAGCCACTTAACGTCTTCTGGCTGCAATGTAACTGTATCAACTAAGTGCTCAGCGAGTAATCCCCACTTACTATTACTTAACATGATAACATATTGATAATCCAAACGTTCTAACAATTCATCGTCACACTTTTCAGGCATAACCCACTGGGCTGTATCAACAACGTTAATCTTTTCATCTCTATGAAGCATTACCCCTTGGTACCAGTCTGGCTTTCCAACCAAACTGGTTATTGGTTCAAGGTTGTGAATTCCTCCAAGCTCAATTAAAGGTACAGCGATAACTAAACCTGCCACATCAAAAAACATCGCTTGAAAAGCTTCATTACGATAATTAGGTGCCTCAGTTACAGGAG
Source organism: Colwellia sp. (assembly GCA_020630795.1). Classification (GTDB taxonomy): domain Bacteria; phylum Pseudomonadota; class Gammaproteobacteria; order Enterobacterales; family Alteromonadaceae; genus Pseudocolwellia. The sequence goes on along the minus strand of JAHDIK010000006.1, from coordinate 36,431 downwards.
CTTCACCTTGACTTTTCTTCGTTTCAATAGCAGTGCTTTGTGAAACATCAGGCGCACTTGGTGGTATATCAACAGGTTTAACACCTTCGCGTTCGATCGTTTGAGTGGATTTTTTAGAAATGATTGGAGAAATTTTTTCTTCTTGCGTATCGGTAACAGATACGGATTGAAGTAGCTTATTAAGCTTACGTTCTTCCTCTACTTTACTCGCTGGCTCTTCTTTTAGAGGAGGCGACTCTGGTTCTTCAGTTAATAATTCTGACAAGTAATTTTGCATTAAATCTTTGCTGGCCGCTAACGACTTGTTCATCTATTACTTACTCTTATGTTGTTCTTCAATTAAATACTGTAAAAGCTTTCTGTATGCAACGACACCTCTGGAAGAAGTGGAATAATCTGAGGGTAACTTTTGCGCTTCACTCGCATTTCTAAAATTTGTATCTATTGGAATAACGCCAGACCAAACATGCCCAAAATACATATCTTGTAATTTTCTATAGGTTAAAAGAGAGGCTTTAGTTCGTTTATCAAACATCGTTGGAACAATAGTATATTGAAATGGATCTTCTTGCTCACCCTGCATAATTTCCATGGTTTTCATCATTCTGTCCAAACCTTTTAATGCCAAAAACTCAGTTTGAACAGGTACAATAATTCTATCTGATGCAGCTAAAGCATTAACCATCAATACGCCAAGAACAGGCGGGCAATCCATCAAAACATAGTCGTAATCATCTGATAAAAGATTAATAGCCTTTTTTAGCACTAACCCCATACCGCCTTTACTACCAAGCGATCTATCAAGCGTAGCTAACCCCATTGTCGCAGGTAATATATCAATATTAGGGTATTTCGTTGGGCATAAGCTTTGAATAATTTGTTCTTTGGTTGAAACTTGAACGAAGAGGTTATAAACACTCAGCTCAAGATCTTCAGACTCAATTCCAAAGTAATAACTTAATGACGCATGTGGATCGGTATCAACTAACAGTACACGAAAGCCTTGGTCGGCCAATAGACCACCAAGTGATATGGTTGAGGTTGTTTTTCCAACCCCACCTTTTTGATTTGCAACGGTCCAAACTATCAATGAACTTTCCTATAAAATCAGATACAAATATCAATAAAATTTCGCGTATTTATTAGCGACTAATCATTCAAAATAATGAATAAGTTATTCTATTGCTTAAGTATAGTCTCTAAAAAAAGAATATACTTGAGAATCTAAAAACTTTTTACTGAATAAAAGCCAAGTTAAAAAGTATTATGCGTCGGTAACTTCTTTCAGTATTGACGGCGCTATATCAGCTAAAGGTAATACTAATTCTGAGATCCCTGCGCTAGCGACTGCTTGAGGCATACCATAAACAACACAAGAGGCTTCATCTTGAGACCAAATAGTTGCACCTTTTGCTTTTAAAAGCCTACAGCCATCTCGCCCATCTGATCCCATCCCCGTTAAAATAACTCCTAAAACATTGCCATTAAATACTTTTGCGGCAGAACCAAACGTAATATCAACACTTGGCTTAAACGCGATGCGCTCTGATGAGTCTTCTATAACTTTAAGCTTAGGTGAACTAGCCGTTCCATCGAGCAACATCTGCTTCCCACCGGGGGCTAAGTATGCATAACCTGGTTTTAAAGCTTCACCGTGAGACGCTTCTTTCACTGAAATTTTACATAAAGTATTTAGTCTTTCTGCAAAAGCCTTTGTAAAGCTAGCTGGCATATGTTGAATTAACACAATAGGTAACGGAAAGTTTTCAGGCAATTGGGTCAATACTTTTTGCAGAGCAATTGGACCACCTGTAGATGTTCCAATTGCAATTAATTCGTACACTTTATTAGAAGTACTTTTAACAACTTTTTTAATAGGGAGAGTTGTCAATAAAGGTTTTTCGGCAGTTCTATTAGATGTTGAGCGATCTCGTTTAGACATTATTGGTCTAATAGACGATGATTTAACGTTTTTGCGAGCAAGCTGAATAACGCGTTGGCGTAACAAGCTCCCTGCATCTTCAGTATTTTTAGCTATATCTGCAAACTTTTTTGGCAAAAAGTCCAATGCGCCAGCATCTAAAGCTTCTAATGTTGATTTAGCGCCATGGTGGGTAAGTGAAGAAAACATAATGATTGAAGTAGGAGCACTTTTCATTATTTGTTTTACTGCCTCAATACCATTTAATTGAGGCATTTCTATGTCCATAGTAATAACGTCTGGCTTTAAACTTTTAGCTTTTTCGACAGCTTCAATTCCATTTACAGCTACATCAATTACTTCTAAGTTTTTATCACTATTTAAAATATCGGTTACGCGTCGCCTAAAAAAGCTCGAATCCTCAACCACCAAGACTCTATATGGCATTCATTTTCTCTTTATTTTGCACGTAGCTTTTTATTTAGATTTGCTTTTTTAGCGTAATATTTAAGTAGATTTGGTACATCAATAATCAGGGCTATTCCACCATCACTAGTAATAGTCGCGCCAGCCATACCTGGAGTACCATGTAACAACCTATCAAGCGGTTTAATTACAACTTCTTCTTGACCTATTAAACTATCAACTACAAAGCCAACTTGTTGCGCACCAACTTGCACAATAACAACATGACCTGTATCTCTAGGTTTATCTACATAATTTCTTACTAACCATTGATCAAGGTAGAAAAGCGGAATAGCTTTGTCTCTCACAATAATCGTTAATTGCCCGTCAACTACATTTGTATTGGTTAAATCTAAATGGAAAATTTCATTCACACCGGCTAGTGGCAACGCGAATGTTTGCTTACCAATTACCACCATAAGAGTTGGTAGAATTGCTAACGTTAGCGGTACTTTAATTTCAAGAACCGTACCAACGCCCATTTCAGAATCAATGTTTACCGTACCATTTAACTGAGTGATTTTGGTTTTAACAACATCCATTCCTACGCCACGGCCTGACACTTCAGAGATTTCTGTCTTGGTTGAGAACCCTGGGGCAAAAATTAAATTAAATGCTTCATTATCCGTCATTCTAGCTGCAGCATCGGCATCTAATACGCCACGTTCAATCGCAATTTCTTTTAATTTTTCAGCATTCATACCGGCACCATCATCTCTGATGGTTAGTAAGATATGGTCACCTTCTTGAGAAGCAGATAATACTACCGTACCTTCTCTTTCTTTACCTTTAGCTTCACGGTCATTTGGATCTTCAATACCGTGGTCTACAGAGTTTCTTACTAGATGCACTAGAGGATCAGCAAGAGCTTCTACTAAGTTCTTATCTAAATCAGTATCTTCACCTTCAAGAATCAACTTAATTTCTTTATTTAGGCTACGTGCTAAATCTCTTACAACACGAGGGAACCGACCAAAAACCTTTTTAATTGGCTGCATACGCGTTTTCATTACCGCGCCTTGCAAGTCTGTAGTTACTGCATCCAAGTTCGATACCGCTTTAGTTAGGTCTTCATCTTCTTTAGTCATACCTAAACTAGTTAATCGATTTCTCACTAATACAAGCTCACCAACCATATTCATAATTTGGTCGAGACGTTTTGTATCAACCCTAACGGTTGTTTCACCTTGTGAAGCCGCAGGTTGCGGTGCTTTTTTATCTTTAGGTGCAGCCGGTTTTGCTGCTGGTTTAGCCGCTGCAGGTTTTGGAGCTGGTGCAGGTTTAGCTACTGGAGCTGCAGGCTTAGGAGCTTCTGCTTTCGGAGTTGCTGCCGCTTTAGGACCTTTTCCTTTACCATGTATTTCATCTAATAAACTTTCGAAATCTTCATCGTTAATTTCATCTGAACTAGAAGATGTAGATGCAGTAGGAGTATTTACTGCTGGAGAAAAAGCGCCTTGACCATGAAGATCATCAAGAAGTGACTCAAATTCGTCGTCTGAAATTTCATTACTATCACTTGATACGCTAGCAGCACTTTCACTAGTAGTTGGAGTACTTGGTACACTTCCACCACCATGTAGCTCATCTAAAAGTGCTTCAAACTCATCTTCTGTCATGTCATTCGATGAACTATCAGCTTGCGGTGTAGGCTCTGGAGCTTGCTCTACAACAACTTCTTCAACTGGTGCAGGTGTTTCTGATTCTGGAGTACTTAAACGATGTAATTCTTCAAGAAGCCTAGGCTCTGCGGCTACTAATGGTTCTCCAGCCTGAACTAACGCAAACATTTCATTGATAGAGTCAGTTGCTTCTAATATAACGTCCATTAATTCTGGAGTTACTGAACGCTGGCCGTTCCTCAACAAATCAAAGATATTTTCAGCGCCATGACAAACATCAACAAGTTCAGTCAATGAAAGAAAGCCTGCACCACCTTTAACGGTATGAAAACCACGAAATATTGCGTTTAATAAGTCTGCATTATCAGGATTATTTTCAAGCTCTACTAATTGCTCTGAAAGTGACTCAAGTATCTCACCTGCTTCAATTAAAAAATCCTGTAGAATTTCTTCATCTTGCTCAAACGACATCTAGTAGCTCCTTAAAACCCTAAACTTGATAAAAGATCGTCAACATCGTCTTGGTCCGAAACAACGTCATCTCGCTCTTCAGTATTTACGATAGGCCCTTCTACAAGGTTTTCGCCTACGGATAGTTTTGTTTGTTTTGATACAGAATCAGAAGAAATACCAAAAGCGGTTAACATACCAATTAAGCTATCTTCGACTTCTCTTACTAGCTCAATAACTTTTCGTATAACTTGTCCTGTTAAATCTTGAAAATCTTGCGCCATTAACACGTCAGTCATTAATGTACGAACTTGCTCGGTTTCTTTTCCTGTTGCTTTCAATAAATCGTCAATATCCATACACAGGTTTTTAAATTCAGGTAAAGCTATTTCATTATGCATTAGCTTTTGCCACTGTGGCTCAACAGCCTTAACCTTATTCTGTATAGTATCTACAACTGGAAATAATGCTTCCACCGCATCCATTGTTTTGTTTGCAGCTTCTTCAGTACGCTCAATGACGTAATTGAGGCGTTCTTTTGCATCAGGAATGTCGGCATTTGCAAGATCGTTTAAACGAGAATCTACTTGGAAATTATTTAAAGAATCATGTAATTGGCGTGTTAACTTACCAATTTCTGCAAATAACTCAGTATTAATAGGGCTTTGTATTTCAGCAATAAGCTTATCCGCTTCTTCTTGTTGGTTGGATTCAATATATTCAACCAACAATTTTGCTTGTTCCAAAGACACGTGTACTGTAGGCACATTAACCATGCAAAATATCCTTCGTTACGCTTTAAGTGTATATGACTATCTAGCCTAAACGTTCGAAGATTTTATCGAGTTTAGTTTTTAATGTTGCCGCAGTGAATGGTTTAACAATATAACCATTAACACCGGCTTGAGCAGCCATTACAATTTGCTCTTTTTTAGCTTCAGCAGTAACCATAAGTACAGGGATATGAGATAAGCTAGCATCTGCTCGTATCGCTTTTAATAAGTCGATACCTTGCATTCCAGGCATATTCCAATCAGTTACAACGAAGTCAAATTCCCCAGCTTGAAGCATTGGTAATGCAGTACTACCATCATCAGCTTCTTGAATATTAGTGAACCCTAAATCGCGTAATAAATTTTTAACTATACGTCTCATGGTTGAAAAGTCATCAACTACAAGCACTTTCATATTTTTATCCAAGGCACCCTCCGGTGAGAATATTCAAAATTTTAAATTACTTTGTATTCTACTTAACTTTTCCAAGATTGCATACGAGCTTTTAACCTGTGCATCGCCTGACTATGAATTTGACTTACTCTTGACTCAGATACGTCTAAAACTTGGCCAATTTCTCGTAAGTTAAGCTCTTCATCGTAGTACAACGACAGTACTATGCTTTCTCTTTCTGGTAAGGTAGAAATACAATCACTTAACGCTCTTTTAAAAACGGTTTGCTCAATCTGATTATAAGGTTCGTCTTCCGTAGAGTTCTCGTCACTAATCAAAGAATCTTCACTAACACCTAAATCATCGATCCCAATTATTTTTCCAGAACTTACGTCGTTAAGAATATGATGGTACTCATTTAAAGAAATATCAAGTTTATCTGCCACTTCTGTGTCAGTAACATCTCTTCCTAATGTCGCTTCTAATTCTTTTATTGCTTCACTAACCATACGGCTATTTTTGTGAACAGAGCGCGGAGTCCAGTCTCCGCGTCGTATTTCATCAAGCATTGCTCCACGAATACGTATTCCAGCAAAGGTTTCAAAGCTTGCACCTTTACTGTGATCAAAATTATTTGATGCTTCAAGTAATCCTATCATGCCTGATTGAATGAGGTCATCAACAAGCACGCTTGCAGGGAGTCTGGCTAATAAATGATAGGCAATACGTTTTACTAAAACTGTATATTGTTCTAGTAACGCTGTTTTGTCAGTTTGAATACTATAAGCATTAGCTTTTACCACACTCGAATACTCACGATTAATAAGGTATTAATGTTCTAACAATTGCTCAATAAAAAACTCTAGGTGACCTGATGGTCTATGCGGTATAGGCCAATTGGTTATTTTTTTAGCTAGGTTCTTAAATCCTATTGATGCTGGAGAATCTGGAAATGCTTCAATAATAGCTTTTTGTTTACGTACTGATTTACGAATATTTTCATCAAACGGGACTACTCCTACAAGGTCTAGTCCAACATCTAAAAACCTATCACTCACTTTCGATAGTTTTTCAAAAAGCTGTTGCCCCTCTTTCGGGCTTCGAACCATATTGGCCACTACTTTAAATTTAAATACGTCATGATCTCGACTTAATAGCTTCATTAGCGCATAACAGTCAGTAATTGACGTTGGTTCATCACAAACCACGAGCATGACATCTTGAGACGCTCGGCAAAAGCTCAACACCATGTCAGATATACCAGCAGCAGTGTCTACTATAAGTACATCAAAATCCGTTTTCATGTCGCTAAATGCGCGAATTAAACCGGCGTGTTCTGGTGGAGTTAAATCCACCATAGACTGAGTTCCTGACGTGGCTGGAATTATCTTTATTCCCTCAGGACCTTCGATAATAATATCGTCAAGTTCACATTCACCAGACAATACATGGGAAAGGTTGCGTTGAACGCGTAAGCCCAACATAACATCTACATTGGCAAGACCTAAATCAGCGTCTAGTATTAATACTTTTTTGCCCAATTGAGCCAATGCAATAGACGTGTTTAAAGAGACGTTGGTTTTCCCAACACCTCCTTTTCCGCCTGAAACCGCAATTACTTTAATCTGTTGTAAATCTTGCATTTTCCGTAAACCACTCGCTTGGTCTATCATTTATATTTTCTCGTAACTGACAAATACACTATTCACGAAAAGATTTTTTAATATGAATAAAAATATTATAGCTCATATAATCTTAACTAGTGATGTTATAAGCGGTTTTTACCAATTTTTCTAAATTTAACTAATTTACGTCACATTAGCCAGCTTGTTTTAACAAAGCGCAGAAATTTATGCTGTAACTGCTGTTTTTTTAGGCATTGGGCGCCAAGCACTACTATGCTCTTGCACTTTAGTTTTGCTCGCTATTCTATCCGCAAGCGTAACCAGTTTTTCAGCATTTGCAACTTTAATGTCTTCTGGAACTCTTTGCCCATCAGTTAGGTAGCCAATTGGTAATCCATTTTGAATAGATGTTGAAATTATTTCGCCAATACTAATGCTTTCATCAAGCTTAGTATAAATACAACCAGCCAGTGGAATTTTCTTAAATCTTTCTACATTTTCTTGCATTACGCGCTGTTGTGTATTTGCAGACAACACAAGGTAATTTCTAATTCTAACGCGAGCATTAGCAATTAAGTCAGTAAGATGCTGCGCCAAACGCATATCTCTTTGTCCCATACCTGCAGTGTCAATTAATACGAGTTTTTTATGTCCGTATTGTTGTAATAATGCGTCTAAAGCGTCTGCGTCTGTAGCCAGTTTAACTTCACAGCCAATAATACGACCATACGTAGTAAGCTGTTCAAATCCACCAATTCTAAAGCTATCGGTAGAAATAAGTACGACTTCACTCGCACCATGAATTTGAGCGAAACGTGCAGCTAGCTTTGCAATAGTTGTGGTTTTACCAACCCCCGTTGGACCTACCAAAGATATAACACCGCCGTGATGAATAATTTCGTTATTTGTAGTATTTAATTGTTGTGTAATAAAGCTTTTAGCTTGTTCCCACGCGTCTTGTTCATTTTGTTGAGGAGGAATAAATCCGGCAATTTGATCAGCCATATGATCAGTTAAACCTAAAGCAACTAATCGATTAATAAGTAATGCTTTCTGTGGATTTTTTTGCGCCATGTCTTGCCACATTAACCCAGAAAGTTGATGTTCTAAAAGATGACGTATTGTGTGCATCTCTTTTTTCATATGTTCAAATTCTACGTTATCAGACACACTAGCAGTGGTAGAGGTAGCGCGAGAATTTGCATCATTATTTTTAATCGAAGCAGTATCGTTCTGCGCACGTTCATTAAATTCAGTAGGTGTTATGTTTGACTCATCAACATTATTTTCTGCTGCTTGCTCTGAATTTCGTTGCTGAGTAGATTGCTCTAACCTATCAGTAAAGCTCTTGAATTGAGCTTCAATATCCGTTGATGAAGCTGCAACATTAGATTTAGTTTCAACAGATTGCGGCTGCGACGGCGTATGTTGAACTTTACGATTTAATAATGCAGACAAACTATCAGCAGGCTGTTCAGGTGATGTTAATGCTTCACTTTCAATATGAGGAGTACGTAAGCCAATACTTACCACGTCATTATCAATATTGCGAGAGGTGCCTACTGCGTTATCAGCTCCTGTGTTATCAGCCGGCGCTTCTGGTTGCTTAGTTTCAGGAAAGTAATCCACCGCTGCCATTATTTCGACACCTTCGGCAATTTTTTTATTTGACATAATAACGGCGTCAGCGCCAAGTTCTTCTTTAATTTGAGCTAAGGCAGATTTCATATCTACAGCTACAAAACGTCTAATTTTCATCGAGAACCCCTTATTTTATAATGCCCTTAACTATTTCAGTTATCTTTCAGTTAAGTATTGCCAATTGCACTTATAATCTTTATTTGTTTATCGTCTGGTATTTCTTGGTAAGAAATCACCCTTAAACCTGGAATCGTGTATTTAACAAACTTAGCTAATACCGAACGTAATATTCCAGAGGTCAATAAAATAGGTGTTTCACCAGCCATTTCTTGCTGTTGAGAGCCTTCAGTCAACGAGGTTTGCAACCTTTCTGCTAAACCTGGTTCAATACCTGCGCCATCATCACCAGCCATTTGCATAGACTGGTGCAACATTTGTTCCAGTTCTGGCGACAAAGTTATGACAGGTACTTCAACCGCAGGACCAACAAGCTCTTGTACAATAAACTTGCGTAAGGTAATTCGAACAGCGGCCGTAAGTACTTCTGGGTCTTGGCTCTTAGGACCGTACTCAACCAATGTTTGAATAATGCTACGCATATCGCGTACAGGTACGCCTTCATTCATCAAGTTTTGTAGCACTTTAACTAAGCAACCTAATGTAATGGTGTCAGGTATAAATCCTTCAACCAGTTTAGGGTACGACTTAGCTAGAATATCAAGAAGATTTTGTACTTCTTCGTGTCCTAATAGTTGCGCTGCATTATTGGTTAATATTTGGCTTAAATGTGTAGCTAGTACTGTCGCACAATCGACTACGGTGTAACCAAGGGATTGTGCATGTTCTCGCTGACTTTGATTAATCCATACGGCATCTAAACCAAATGCAGGATCTTTAGTCGCTGTACCTTCTAAATTACCAAACACTTGCCCTGGATTAATTGCCAACTCATGGTCGTGTCTTATTTCAGCTTCGCCAACCGTTACGCCCATCAAGCTAATTTGATAGGTATTTGGATCTAAATCTAAGTTGTCTCGAATATGTACAGCGGGCACTAAGAAGCCAAATTCTTGGGAAAGCTTTTTACGCACACCTTTGATACGATTAAGTAATTCTCCCCCCTGTGCTTTATCAACTAAAGGAATTAAACGGTAGCCAATTTCTAAGCCAATGATGTCAACATGATTAACATCATCCCAACCCAGATCTTTTACTTCTGCTTCTTGCTGCTGCGTTTCTATTTCAGCAGCCTTTTCTTTTTCGACTAATTCAGCTGCATTTTTCTTCTTAAATTTAGTACCAAAGAATGCTGACGCAGTAATAATTACAGCAAATGCTAAAAAGGCGAAATGAGGCATACCAGGAATAATGCCCATAATAAACATAACCCCACCAGCTATGTAGAGAGATTTCTCTTGACCTAATTGAGTACTAACCTGCTCGCCCATGTCTTGAGAGGTATTTTGTCTTGTAACTACAATTGCAGTACCAACCGATAGTAAAAGACCCGGTATTTGAGCAACTAATCCGTCACCAATAGTCAGTAGCGTATAAATTTCTACAGCTTGATCAAAGTTTAAATCATGCTGAACCATACCAATAACTAAGCCACCAACAATATTGATAAAGAGTATTAAAATACCAGCTATTGCATCACCTTTTACAAATTTACTCGCACCGTCCATCGAGCCATAAAAGTCAGCTTCACTGGTTACTTCAACGCGTCTTTCTCTAGCTTGGTCAGCGGTAATAAAACCAGCATTTAAGTCCGCGTCAATTGCCATTTGCTTACCTGGCATTGCGTCAAGCGTAAAACGCGCTGTTACTTCTGAAATACGCCCTGCCCCCTTTGTTACAACAACAAAGTTAATAATAATCAGAATTAAAAACACCACTAAACCTACTGCGTAATTTCCGCCAATAACTACAGAACCAAAGGCTTCGATAACCTTTCCAGCTGCATCAGAACCTTCATGCCCTTCAAGTAATACAACACGTGTACTCGCAACATTTAGTGCCAAACGCAAAATCGTAGCAATAAGTAAAACGGCGGGAAATGAGCCAAACTCTAGCGGTTTAAGGGTATAAACCGTAATCAATAACACGACAAGCGAGAGTGCTATATTGAATGAAAAAAGAATATCAAGCAGAAAAGCTGGCATAGGTAAAATAACCATGCCAAGCGCAGCCATTACCAAAAATGGTGTTCCAAGCCCCTGTAATTTGGCGAATCTAAATTTTTTAGCTTGCGTAAGCGCTGAGGAAAATTGCATCTAAAGACTGTTAATTAATTGACACATAATCTTGATAGAGCAATAACTAGACCAATTTAAAGGTGTTCAGAGAGTTTTATAAAAACTCGTAGCCGCTAATATTTATAATCATCTGGAATAGGTAGGTTTTTCGACAAAGGCACAGGACGTTTACTTTTACCTTTACGATGTTCTTTTAATTGGTAAACAAACGCGAGAACTTGAGCGACTGCAGCGAATAACTCCTCTGGAATATCTTCGTTAACTTCCGCGGTATAATACAAAGAACGAGCTAACGCTGGAGATTGAATAATTTCAACGTCATGCTCTTTGGCAATCGTTCGAATATGTATCGCCATTTCATCAATACCTTTAGCGATAATCTGAGGTGCCCCTCCACTCTCTCCTACATCATATTTTAATGCGACGGAAAAGTGGGTAGGATTTGTAATAACCACGTCAGAATCAGGAACATCTTGCATCATTCTACGTTGAGACATTTCATACTGTGTTCGCCTAATTCGTCCTTTTATTTCAGGGCTACCTTCGGTATTTTTCATCTCATCTTTGACTTCTTGTTTAGTCATTTTGAGTTGACGATTATGATCCCAAGTCTGATAAGGGGCATCTATCGCAGCAATAATACCTATTGAAAGTGCTAATGCTAAAAACATCCACAAAAGTAAGTCTGTAGCATGATGAAAATTAATGGGGATAGACTCTAGGCTTAAACTTAAAATTTGTTCAAATAAGCTACTCAACAATAAAAAAGCAACAATAAAAACGACTAAAAACTTTAACAACGACTTAATAAATTCAACAACAGCTTTAACGCCGAACATTCTTTTAAAGCCAGCAATAGGAGAGAGTTTATTAGCTTTTGGTGCTACTGCTTTCCATGAAAAGCTCATACCACCTAACAAGGTATTTCCTACAAACGCCGCCAGCATAATAATGGCGAATATCCATAACAAAGGGGTGACAATTCCACTCACCGTACCTTGTAAAACATTAAACAAAGCATTGATATCTAACGCCTCTTTTCTTGAAAGACTAAATAGGCGCTTCATCACCGACGATAATGCTTCAACCAGAGAGTTACCCACCAACATAATGGCAACAGCACTTCCAACGAGCACGAACATTGTACCTAAATCTTTTGAGCGAGCTATCTGACCTTTTTTTCGGGCGTCAGCTAGCTTTTTGGCGGTGGGTTCTTCGGTTTTTTCACCACTGTCTGACTCAGCCATTACGGAGCCTTACAATCAATTAAATAACAACTAAACGCGATTGCACGCTCCCATTGCGCTTGAAAGTGTGTATAGAAATTCCCCATAGTTAACCACATAATTAACAAACCAGCACACATGGTAACAGGGAAACCGATAGCAAAAATATTCAACTGAGGTGCGGCTCTTGTCATCACACCAAATGAAAAGTTAATTAACAACATCGCGGTTAGTGGTGCAATAGATAAAGACAATGCGGTCGCGAACATCCAACTACCCCATTCTACCACTTCTTTAAATTTTGTAGAGTCGAGTCCGTTAGAAGGTATAGGTATTGTGTCGAAACTTGCCACAACAAACTGTAAGTAGGCTAAATGTCCGTCCATCACCCAAAAAAGTAATGTAGATAAAATGAGGAAGAACTGACCAACAGCGGGCACATTCATACCACTCGCGGGGTCAACTAAAGAAGCAAAACCTAAACCGGTTTGCATAGCAATAATTTGTCCAGCGAGTGTAAACGTGTCGACAACTAATACCGTAATAAAACCAAGCATTACCCCAATTATGGTTTGTTCGCCAATTAAAAGCGCGGTGGAAAGCGACAACAAGTTGTCTACCCGTGTAGGAGGAATAGCGGGCATAATTGCTACAGTAATAACAACACAAAGGGCTAATTTGATTCTAACAGGAATAGTACGAGCACCAAAACCAATCATACTCATAATGAGTGCTGATACGCGTGCAAAAGGTAAAATAAAGTCAGCAATAAACTGATTAACAACTGCGTCGGTAAACTCCATTAGCTCACCACACTGGGAATACTACCTATTAATCGAATGGTGAAATCCATTAACTGTTGAACGAGCCAATGCCCGCCAATAATTAACGCTAATAGCGTAACAATAAGACGTGGTAGAAAACTTAACGTTTGTTCGTTAATTGAAGTAGCCGCTTGAAATACCGCAACCATCAAACCGACCAAGAGGCTGGGTACAATCGCTGCACATACTAATAAAATAACTAAAAATAATGCATCACTTAATATATCTACAAATACTTCAGGGCCCATTACGTCGCTCCCATACCGTAACTTGTTGCAATAGTGCCTATAACTAGGTTCCAACCATCTACGAGTACAAATAACATCAGCTTAAACGGGAGAGATACGATCATCGGAGACAACATCATCATACCCATTGCCATCAGTATACTTGCAACCACCAAATCAATAATAAGAAATGGTATAAATAACATAAAGCCTATTTGAAAGGCTGTTTTGAGCTCGCTAATAACAAATGCAGGAACGATAACCGTCATAGGTAAATCGGTCGGTTCGTTAACCTCTTCAATACCTGCCATGCTCGCTAATGTGTCTAAATCTTTAATACGGGTTTGCTCTAACATAAATGCCCGTAAAGGAACTTTAGCACGGTCGATAGCTTCAACCGATGTAACTTGTTCTTCTAAGTAGGGCTGTATTGCTCTGGCATTAATTTCATTATAAACAGGCGTCATAATAAACAATGTCATAAACAAGGTTAATCCTACCACTACCTGATTAGACGGCGTTTGCTGTAAACCAATAGCCTGCCTCAATATCGCCATAACAACTAATATTCGAGTGAACGAAGTCATCATAATAACAGCGGCTGGAATAAAGCTCAGCGCCGTCATGAAAATAAGAATTTGAAGTGTTACTGAATATTCTTGAGTGCCATCAGGGTTTGTTGTGAGCTTTAACGCTGACATACTGAGATCTTCAGCATGAGTAAAACCACTATAAGCACAAATGGATAAAAACAGAATAATAAGTAATGGTATGCGTTTTTTTAATGTATTTGTTATAGCACTAACCATTTTTATTAATACCTTTCTTAAGCATGCTTACAACCGAGTTATCAAACAACTCCGAAACATTTTTGCCTGTATCCAAAGGTTGTTCAAGCGTATCTAACACTGTAATTTGTGTTGCCGTTACGCCTAGCAACAATTGTTTATCCCCTACTTGCACAACGACGATACGTTCTTTTGTACCTAAATGTAAGCTAGTAACAACTTTTAAGCTTGATGTACCTTGTGTAGTGACTTGAAATTTTTTCAGAATAAAAGCGCATGCAACCACAACAACCAATACTAACAATAGAGATAAGATCATTGTCGATGCGTCAGTGCTTGGCGTAACATGTTTACCAACTTGCACTGTTTTCTCTTCCGCGTAACTTAATACTGAGAAAAAACATAAAGAGAAAAACGAAAGTATACGCATCAAATAATTCATTATTTAAGCTTTTTAATTCGCTCTATTTGACTAATAACATCAGTCAGTCGAATACCGAATTTATCGTTTACTACAACTACTTCACCGTGCGCAATTAATGTACCGTTTACCATAACATCAAGCGCTTCACCTGCAACTCTATCAAGCTCAACCACAGAACCTTGGTTAAGTTGTAATAAATTACGAATACTAATATTACTACGCCCTACTTCCATCGAAATAGTGACAGGAATATCAAGAATAGCGTCTAATTTACGTTTTTCTTCACCAGTAATTGGTGAATCTTCTTCTAATTCGTCTAATTCTACAGGTTGAGCTTGGTCAGCTTCTGCTTCAGCCGCAGCTTGCTCATCCATTGCTTCATCCCACATACCTAGATCTTCATTGTCATCGCTCATCGCATTTGACCTCTATGTTTAATACTTAATTTAATACTTTTAACCACATGTAAGCTAACTTATCGCGAGCTATCACACCATTTTAATAATCTAAATCGTCTTCTAGTAAATGTAATTCGGCATCGCTATCTAAACGCTTACCACCTTTGGTCAGTATGGTTAATTCATTTTTAACAGACTCTGGGCGTTTGATCTTAGATTCTATTTTTAACGCTAGGTTTTCTCTACTTCGTCCAAGTTTAGCTCTAAAGCTTGGTAGATTTTCTACCAATACCGTTACATGTTCAGGCATTTCAATTGGAATAATATCACCCGATTCAAGTTCCATAATTTGCGATAACGGCAAATCAACCTCTACAAATTTAGTAGATAAACCAATTGGCACATCCATAATTTCGTCACGAAGTGCTTTTGACCAACGCATGTCGGTATCTTCTTTATCACTTTGAACACCAGCATCAAGTAGTTCTCTAATAGGCTCTAACATTGAGTACGGCAATGCTACGTGAAAATCACCACCACCACCGTCAAGTTCAATATGAAAAGAGCTAATAACAACAACTTCTGTTGGGCTTACAATGTTAGCCATTGATGGGTTAACTTCTGAATCTAAGTACTCAAACGACACGTCCATCACCGGCGACCAAGCTTCTTTGTAGTCTTCAAAAATAAGCTTTAATAACATTTGAATGATACGACGTTCAGTTGGCGTAAATTCTCGACCTTCAATTTTAGCGTGGTATCTACCATCACCACCGAAAAAGTTATCCACTAATATGAAAACAAGCCTAGCTTCCATAGTTATCAGTGCAGTACCTTTTAACGGGCGAAAGCGCACCATGTTCAAACTCGTTGGTACGAATAACGTATGCACGTATTCACCAAACTTGATCATTTGAATACCATTAATTGACACTTCTGCCGTGCGCCTCATCATATTAAATAAACTAATACGCATATGACGCGCAAAACGCTCATTAACCATTTCAAGCGTTGGCATACGACCACGAACAATTCTATCCTGAGACGAAAAGTCGTAGTCAGTCATGCCTTCCTGATCGGCAACGTCCTCAACTATGTCGTCTTCTTCAACGTCATCAACACCATGTAATAGCGCGTCAATCTCGTCTTGGGATAATAAATCACTCACTTGGTAGTCTCTTTATAGTTTTTAAATAGTTTTCAAATTCAACGGTTACTTAAAACGCCATACATTAAGTATGGACTTACTGCATTACAAAACCAGTAAATAACACTTGTTCAACAATATTACTGCCTTCAATGTCTTTCATGACTTTTTGAACTTCAGTTAATGTTTTTTGCTTCAGCGACACTTTACCGGCACTTGTTGCTAAGTCGTCAGCATTTGACTGAGAAAACACGGCCAATAATGTACTTTCAATTAACGGAATGTGTTTCTTAGCAACTTCTTCACTGTCACCACCGCGCACAAGAAGCTGAGCTCTAATTTCTACAAATCGGTCTCGCGCCGCACCCGGAACGTTAAACCTAAATGGTCTTGGCATAGGAACATAAATCGCATCACCTATTTCTGCACCTGAAGACGCTACCTCTCCACCTTCGCCGCCTTCACCACTTTCTAAAGCGGCTTCAACTTCTTCTGGAGTTGGCTCATCGCCGCCCATGAAGAAAAAAGCACCACCGCCACCAGCAGCTAAAAGCACAACAGCGGCGATTATAATAATCATTTTCTTCTTTTTACCGCCGGCATTATCCAGCTCTAATTCATTTTCGTTTTCATCAGCCATTACAATTCCTTAAGCTTAAAAGCCACAATGGTTTAACTATATCCTTGAATGATAGTCGAGCCAACGAGTTTTGTTAATTTAAGCATAGTAATCAACGCCAGTTGATGAAGCTTTGAACACATTGAGTGAATTAAGGTCCATTTGCGCTTCTACATCGCCATCAAATGAGTCACCTTGATTATTATCTGCAGTTTGCTCTTCACCGTTTTCATTATTAGATTGCTTAGACTGTTGCTTAACATTTGCTTCGCCAACATCTACACCACTATCTGCTAGCATATTTTTCAATTTATCGATGTTTTGTTCTAGCGCATCTTTTGCTTGCTGATTCTGAACAATGAAATTAACCACTGCTTGTTCATTTTGTAAATTAACTCTAACTTGCATATTACCGAATTCAGGCGGGTCTAATTGAATATCAACCTGTTGAATTTTTTGATGAATCATCACCATCACTTTTTCTTTTACCGCGTCGTTAAAATCTTTTCGCATAATCGAAATAACTTCGGTTTGTTGCGCTACCGCTTGTTTTTGCGTTTGCGTAACTTCGGTGGTTAGTGTGTTAATTACATTTTCGTATGAACGTTCTGCTTGACCACTTTGATTAAGCTGCTGAATTGATTGACTTACATCGCGTTGAGCAAAGCTATCAAATAACGGGTTTATTGTATTTTTAAAATCAGCTTTTACCAATTTATCATTACTTGATAAAAGATTTTCATCTTCCAACTGTTTTTCAGCACTTTCCTCTACTAATACTTGTTCCGCATTACTTTGCTTGTTTGCAGACGAATCGTCGCCTTTTTTACTCCCTGAAAAGTAATCGTTAATAGTTGGAGGTGTTTGCTTTGTTTCTTGAAGTGTATTTAACGAGGTCGCTATATTTTTATCTACCGAACCACTAACTACAGCGTTTAACTGCGCTACATTTGGCTGATGTTCGTTTACAACTTCCTCTTTATTTTGTTCAACGTTAGCTATCTGCTGCTCACCTGAAGCAATGCGCGACATGTCTTGTATTTTGTCTTCAGAAGACACTTTAGATGTTTTTGCAGGCTTCCCTAACAACGCTTCAGCGTCATCAACACTCAAAGACTCAATAATTTCTTGCGGTTTTTCTGGGCGTTCAACCGGTACACGATTACTCTCTACATATTTTTGCATCAACTCTTCTTTTTGAGCTGACGAAGCACTAATCACATTTTTCTCTGGGTTTGATGCCATACGAATAGAAGCACTTAAGTTGGAAACTTTTGATAAGTCCTTAACGTTGTCTTCGTACTTTGCGTTATCAGCGTGCATTTTTTCAGTGTTTAACCCTGCTATTTTTGGTGATTGTTCACCTTTAAACGATTCAGCTGCTAAATCTACAATTGGGGTTGCTGTTGATTTATTCGATATTTCAACGCTCTTTTGAGTGATGCTGCCAGTATCAACAGCTTTGTTGTCAACTCCATGTTTACTAATAACACCTTGAACATCGCTATTTTCAACATGATTGCCTGAACCAATTTTAGTATTAATACTAGTAGAAGCATCGTTCACCGTATTTTTAGCGGCATCTTGCTCGCTCAATGCTTTTGTTGTGTCGCGAGTTTCAGCGATTTCTAGCCCGTTTAATAAGGCTTCATTGCCAGGTTGCTCGGCCTTCGAGGCTAATTTAGTCGACGTTTTACCTGAATCTGATATTAGTGTTAAAAGCTCATCAGAGCCTGTAGTTGATGAAGCATTACGGTGTTCTGTAGTGCTCTGATTTTCAATTTTTTGGGAAGAATGTGAACTGTTACTTATGTTGCGACCAGTTTGGATCAATTGGCTTTTTTCAGCTTCATCTGATTTAACATCAACCGAGGTATCAATTTTTACAGCCACATCAACATTAGCATCAGACGCACTAGCATTAACGTCAGTCGCTTCACTACTAAGGTGTTTATAGGGTACATCTGAAGAATTTACTTTTTCAGTACTGGTCGCATCAACAACATCTTGCTCACTAGCAACTTCTTCGTCGTTTAACGCTTGAGATTTGTCTTGTTTATCAAGAAGTGACTTGCTCTTTTCAGTCGACTCTACCGAACTTTTGCCGCTTTCATTAGACGTTTTGCCGCTTTCTTCTTTAGTTGTATGTTGTTCCATTAAGTTAGAAAATGCTTCTGACTTTTCTTTAGCCTCAACAGAAACATTACCACCAATAGCTTTATTATCAGTAGGTTGGGAGAATTCTAACGGTAAAACACTTACATTGGCCATATTATTTCCTGCAAAAAAACAACGGTAAATAAAATACTTGTTAGTAGTTCAAAGCAAAACACGTTCCAATCACTGTAACTTTTACATATTCCTCCGAACAAACTGCTGAGTGGCAATTTCATCAAACATTTTTTGTTCTCTTTTCTCTTCGGCTATTGAAAGTACTTTCAACTTTTTTTCTCTTAATAATTCTACAGCTTGTACTTTTTGACGCTGATTTAACCATTCTTGTTTGCGTTTTGTAACCATCGCTTTCGCTTGTGTTACGGCAATTTGAACTTGCTCTGCCGCGTTGTCTAATTTATTAATGAACGCATGAAAATGACTAAACGTATAGCTATTCATTCCTTCTGCTGAACGCTGATTTAACCGTTTCATATATTCCAGCCTGTATTCTCCAACACTGCTAAGGCGCTGGATATTTTGCTGATATTCAAGCTCGGCCTCACGTAATTTTGTTGCAGCTTTGTTTTCATTGTCTTTTTCATAACGATAAAGAGTGTCGATTTGTTTCATAGACATGGTGATACTCCCGACGACACATGACTCGTTTGAATTGGATAGCGCATTGCGTAACCATATTTAGTTATTAATAAACTAAGCATTGGCTGGCTGGCTTTGTTGCGCATGCGCTTGAGCCGCTGAGATAATTTCTTGCAACTGCGCTAAGCTTTGCTCGTAAGGAATAACTTCTGAGATTTTTTGCTGCAAGAAAAAGTTTATAACAGGCAATAAAGTTATTGCTTGATCAATTCGAGGATCACTTCCTTTGCTATACGCCCCAATGGATATAAGATCTTTGTTTTGCTGGTACACCGAATACACTTGCTTAAGTTGCTGAGCAAGTTGTTGATGGTCTTCTTCTGTTACCATTGGCATAACTCGACTAATTGAGCTTTCAATATCAACCGCTGGATAATGCCCTGCATCGGCTAAGTCTCTCGACAATACAATATGTCCGTCAAGTATTGCTCTTGATGCGTCGGCAATTGGATCTTGTAAATCATCACCTTCGGTCAAAACAGTAAAAAATGCGGTTATTGAGCCTTGCCCTTCACCACCATTCCCAGCACGTTCAACCAATTGAGGTAGTTTAGAAAATACCGACGGCGGATAACCTTTCGTTGCAGGTGGCTCACCAACAGCAAGTGCAATTTCTCGTTGTGCTTGCGCGTAGCGGGTTATCGAATCAATCAGCAATAAAACATTTAACCCTTGATCGCGAAAATACTCACTAATTTGAACCGCTGTTTCACAACCTTTTAAACGCATTAAAGGAGAATTATCTGCTGGAGCAGCAACAACTACTGAGCGTTTACGCCCTTCTTCACCCAATATTTCTTCAATAAATTCTTTTACTTCTCTTCCACGTTCACCAATTAGCCCTACAACAATCACATCAGCGGTTGTGCCTTTGGTCATCATGCCCAAAAGCACACTTTTACCAACACCTGAACCTGCAAATAGCCCCATTCGTTGCCCTGTTCCAACGGTAAGAAAGCTGTTTATTGAACGAACACCAACATCAAGAGGTGCAGTAATAGCACGGCGAGCAAGAGGGTTAATAGGTTTACTGCTGTATTGGTACGTATCGTTTTGCTTGATGGGGCCTTTGCCATCGATGGGGTTGCCTACGCCATTGATAACTCTTCCGAGTAAATCCATTGAAAATGGAAGGCGGGCTTTAGTTGATAGCGGTACAACTCTAGCACCAGGAAGAACACCTTGTAGGCTTTCTTCTGGCATCAAATAGGTTTTATCTTGTTCGAAACCTACGACTTCAGCAATTAAGTCGCCATTCGCCGTTTCTACTAAACATTGACTACCCACATGCGCTTTAACACCTACAGCTTCCAATGTTAAACCAACAACTCGTACTAATCGCCCAGCTACAGAAACCTTATGAGGGTTAATCATAGTTTGGCAATTTTTAAGTCTTTCGTTAATGCGGCTATAGTCAATCATGATGTATTTTTGACGTGCAAACCTGTTAATTACTGGTGTAATGCATCCTGCAAAAATGATTCCAAGACTTCTTTCATTCGAGATTTAATACTCAAGTCGATGTTTGACGTACTATTCTCTATTTGGCAGCTTCCTCTTTCCAGTTGCGGTGCTGCGAGTAGCTTCCAGCCTTGTTCGATAATGTATTCATTACCAAATTGCTCTTCAACGACTTTGATGTCTTCTGGGTGAATAAGTATTTGCGTTTGAGGCTCCTGACTAGGTAAAGCCTTTATACCCTCGCCAATAGCCGCAGTAATAATGTCGGGGTTTGTTTTTGCTTCTTGAAGCGTGATGGCTTCGGTGAGCTGTACAACAAGATGAATGAGCTGTTCTTCAACGTTTTTCTCTACATTTTCAAGTGGTTTATGGAGCTGTTCTACCAATAACTTCCACTCTTCTGCTAAGGCATCTATTTTTTCTTTACCTTCAGCAAGACCCGTTTCAAGTCCTTCTTGATGGCCGGTTGTTATACCTTCTTCATGCCCTGAACTTTTACCTTCTTCGTAGCCTTTTGAAAAGCCTTCTTCTTTTCCTTGATTAAAACCTTCTTCATGCGCTGCTTGTCGAATTTCTTCAATTTCTTCAGCAGTTAACGGAACAGGTTCTTCAATTTCATTTTCTTCTGGCGGCTCGTAGCGCCAAGTACTTTTTTTACCAAGCGCGTTAGTTTTTTCGTCATCAACAACGGGCGCTTGTACAGATGGAATAGACCATAAATCAGACTCGATATCAGTGCTCGACTTAACGATTTTTTGGCTCATATTTTCACCTTGCGGTCACTGTGATTACCGAAAACGCTCATTATAAGAACTCGTCTCCACCACCAGCACCACCTAACATGATTTCGCCTGAGTCAGACAGTTTACGTGCAACAGCAAGAATTTCTTTTTGTGCGGCTTCTACTTCAGTAATACGAACTGGTCCCATAGCTTCTAAGTCATCTGCCATCATTTCAGCAGCACGTTTAGACATATTCGCCATGATCTTATCTTTCAGTGCATCATCAGCACCTTTAATTGCTTTCATTAGTGCGTCTTGCTGAACATCTCGTAATATGGCTTGAATACCACGGTCATCTACGTCAGCTAAGTTTTCAAATACAAACATAAGATCTTGAATTTGTTGACTCATTTCTTCATCGTGTTCACGTATAGCATCCATTAATGAACCTTCGACGTTAGTGTCTAAGAAGTTCATGATATCTGCCGCTGCTTTTAAGCCGCCCATTTTAGCTGCTTGCGCGCCAGCTTGACCTGCAAACTGTTTCTCCATAATTTCATTCAACTCTTGTAATGCCGCAGGTTGAACTTCTTCAAGGTTTGCAATACGCATTGTTAAATCAAGTCGAACTTTGTCAGCAAATTGACTTAAAATTTCTGCAGATTGATCGGGTTCTAAATACGATAATACGATGGTTTGAATTTGTGGATGCTCGTTTCGAATAATATTGGCAACTTGTTTAGAGTCCATCCATTTCAACGAATCTAAACCTTTTGCACCACCACCCATAACGATTTGGTCGATTAAGTTACCCGCTTTATCTTCACCTAGCGCGGCTGTTAATGCTTTACGAACAAAGTCTTCGCTTTGGAAACCAATCGTACTAAAGTTTTGAATTTCGTTAATAAATAACTTATGAACAGCTGTTATTTTTTCTTGAGTAAAGTCTTCCATCGCAGCCATAACAGTACCGACTTGTTGTACTTGCTTTGGCTCTAAGTGTTTAAGTATTTGCGCGGCATCTTCTTCTGACAAACTCAGCAATAAAATAGCGGCTTTTTCTGCCCCATCAAGTTTATCAGTATCAAAACCTGAGGGTGCGCTTGCCATTGGCGCAAGTTCTTGGCTTTCAGCTTGATCACTCATCTTCGTTCAACCAACTTTTAACAACTTGAGAGGAAAGTTCTGGCTCATTAGCTACAAGAGCACGAACAGCTTTAAGTACATCTTCATCGCGGTGTAAATCTGGTAACTGCAAGCTACCATCCGGTGCAAAACCTACGGCACCAGCGTCAAATTCAGTTGTTAGCATGTCCATAGTTTCATCACCTAAGTCAATATGACTATCCAGTGATTTTTCACCATAATCGTCAGGTGTTTGGTCAGGATTAATCAATCGACCAACCATTGGACGTACTACAAAGAAGATCAGAATAATAATGACTAATGCACCTAAGCCTAGTTTAAACATGCTTAAGAACCAAGGCTGTTGGTAAATTGGCAACTCTTCTTTAGCAATTACGTCAGGACGTGAAAATGGCAATGTAATTACTTCTAGTACGTCACCGCGCTGCAAATCAAACCCTACACTACCTTGCAGTAAGCGACGAATATTGGCTATTTCGGCTTCACTTCTCGGTACATAAGTTACTTGAGGTGCAGCTACTTCTTCGCTTTCTTCCGCTCCATCAGGTGCAGGTTGAGCAGGTGCTACAGACGATAAGTAATCTAACGCAACCGACACACTTACGCGACGAATAATACCGGTTTGTTGTTTAGTATGACTAATCGCTTCATCTAATTCGTAATTTTTAGTTGATTCTTTATGCGCTCTACTAGGCATAGCACGTTGTTGACCATTACCTATTGCGTCTTCCGGAATTTCAGAATCTAGCGGTGGTTGGTTACTCAATGCACCAGGAATACCGCCCAACATGCCACCGATAGTTTTATCTTCCACCGACATTTCGCTACGTAGCGCTGGTAAATCTGAATTGTAGCGACGTTGAGTTTCTTCTGTGTTTGTGAAGTCCATGGTTACATCTACCTGTGCGGTATAGTTACCTAAACCTACAACAGGAATTAAAATAGAGTCGATTTTTTCCATGTACTCAGTTTCACGCTTTTGCTCAATTTCAAATTCTTTACGAGAGCGTGATGAAATAGAGTCTTGTGAACCTGAATTTAATAAACGGCCATTTTGATCAGTTACTGTAACCTTATTAGGTGACATACCTTGAACAGCTGACGCGACTATATCTACCACAGCGTCTACTTTTTCTTCTGATAATACTCTGCCACGTTGAAGTGTTAACACGACAGTTGCTGATGGAGATTTAGCGCGTTTAGCGAAAATATTCTCTTTAGGGATAGCAAGAAGAACTTTTGCGCGGGCAATTGATTGCAGCTCTTCAATTGTTCTAGCAAGTTGTTGTTCACGAGAATGCTTTAAACGCTCACCTTCAAGACGTTGACTAACACCAAATCCCATATCTTTCATAATCAGCTCGTTACCTTCGGGCTTTTCATCCGTTAAGCCTTCACGAGCGAGCAACAATTTAACGTCTTGATATTCGTCTGCTGGAACTGAAATGGTGTTGTTTTCTTGGGTGTACTCAACGTTATTCGCGTCAAGATAGTCCATAGTTTTGATTAATTCTTGCGTAGGAAGTTTTGTTAGCACACGGTATTCTGGCTGATTCATCCATATAATCACAAATACTGCTATCGCTAAACAAATGGCCAACGCCATGATTAACGTTATTTGTCTCAATACATCAACGTTACCAATAGCTGCAGAAAAGCCAGACTTTTGCTCTTCATTAATACTATCTGCACCGTCTTCTGCAAGTACAATTCCGGTATTTTCTGCTGTATCAGCCACTTAACTTCTCCGCCAATGAATGAAATAAATACGAATGCGTTGGTTACTTGCCTAAACAGGCATGCTCATGATTTCTTTATACGCTTCTACAAATTTGTTTCGTACCTGTACGGTAGCGTCAAATGCTATGCCTGCTTTCGAAGCTGATACCATGGTTTGCGCAAGTGTTACACTGCGGTCTCCCATTTCAAACGCTTCTCGCTCGGCACCTGCTTTTTGTTGAAGATCGTTAACTGAATTCACAGCATCTTTAAGCAAGTCACCAAAATTACTACCTGACTTGTTTACAGGTTGAATTGCATTATCAGACGAAACAGCAGGAGTATTCTGATTCATTGCCTCTAAGGACATGTTTTGCATTTGAGCAAATAGAGAATTGGTTTTGATATCCATAACTGCCTCGCTTGTGTCAATTTCTTGGTGTTTAGTTGTTTCCACTATGATTAAAGCAATCATAGTGCCAAGGTAAATAAACAAATAAGAGGTTAGTGTTTATTGTGATATAACAGTGAGTTACATAGTGCGAACCTGCTAAATAAATATATTTTTTAATAACGACGAAAACCCAGCACCGTGTCTGGGTTTACAATTTAGCGGTATTTATGCAGGTATTTGAATACCAGAATCTCGCATGCGAGCGATTTTATATCGTAGCGTTCTAGGGCTAATGCCTAAACGTTCGGCTACATTTTTACGACTTCCATTACATGCATTTAACGTGTCTAAAATAATTTGGTGCTCTTGCAATTTAAGCTCGTTACCCAGTTTATCTTCAGACGCTGCAGCTTTTTCTTGCGTTGGAATAGCTGTGGTTTCAAACTGCTCAATCAGCAAGTCAGTAGCATCAATAACATTGTTACTATGTAAAATTAATGCTCGCTGAATGACATTATCTAACTCTCTAACATTTCCAGGCCAATCATAAGCTGTTAACTTACTGCGCGCAGAGGCAGTAAATTCAGGAATGTTATCTCCACTTTTTAACGCAATACGTTCAACTAAGTGTTTAGCTAACGGCAATATATCATCACGTCTTTCTGAAAGAGGTTTCCATAACAATGGAAATACATTTAAGCGGTAATACAAATCTTCTCGGAATACGCCTTCTGATACAGCTTGTTTCAAATCGCGGTTACTTGTCGCGATTACTCGTACATCAAGCTTAATGGTTTTGCGACCGCCTAATCTTTCTACCTCACGCTCTTGTAACACACGTAAAATTTTAGCTTGAAGGCCTAAATCCATCTCAGTAATCTCATCAAGTAAGATGGTTCCACCCTGCGCTTGTTCAAACTTACCCGGTGACGCTTGAACGGCACCTGTAAATGCACCTTTTTCATAACCAAATAAGGTTGCTTCAAGCATGTTTTCGGGAATAGCTGCACAGTTTATTGCTACAAAGGGTTGCTCTGCTCTTTCTGAGTTGTAATGTACATACTGAGCAAGTACTTCCTTACCTGAACCGCTAGGCCCTAAAACCATTACAGAAGCATCTGTAGCTGCAACTTTTTTAGCGAGTCCTAATAATTCTACACTTTGCGGATCGGCAACAATTGGCTCAAATGGTTTGTTAATTTCAAGGGGAACATATTGAGTCACCATGTTTAACAGCACTTCAGGTGAAAAAGGCTTCGCCATATAATTGCTAGCACCATCTCTCATTGCTTGAACAGCATCATCAATAGTGCCGTAAGCGGTCATAATCAAAACAGGTAACTGGGGAAATGAATTTTTAATACTCTTTAAAAGCGTTAAACCTGACATACCGTCCATTTGAACATCGCTCACTACCAAATCTACTTTATGGTTTTTAAGCAATAATAAAGCAGATTCACCAGAGTCGGCTTCTATACATTTGAAGCCCGCAAGCATTAATGTATCAACTAGTGCTTCACGTAAACCGGCATCGTCTTCAACAACTAATATTTTACTGGTATTCATAAGCATCCTCCTACTGAGAAGCGTGTATGTTAGATACGGTAGATGCTGAATGCGTATCAGCACTATTTTTTGAAGAACCTTGCTCAAGTGTTGTTTTCAATAATGGAATATGAATACAAAAATGAGCGCCCTCTCCTGCTTTACTCACTAGCTTTACATCACCTTGATGCGCATTGGCTACCGACTTTACAACCGCTAAACCAAGACCCGTTCCCTGCGAACGAGAGGTATAAAAAGGTTCGAATATTTTATCTGCAAGCTCTTTGCTAATGCCTTTACCGTTATCGCTCACACTAATCAAGGCGTATCCGTCTTTGCAATAAGATGCTAATTCAATTTTTGCACCTGTTTTTATCACCTGAATACTGTTCAGTATTAGGTTTTGAATAGCACCAGTTAATGCACTTTTATTACCTAAAATTTGGCAATCGTCGTCGCACAAATTAAACGATATTTGTGCGCCTTCTTTTTTAATAATCGCATCGATTGATTGTACTGAACTTTCTAAAACATCGTTTACTGACAGCGGCTCTACCACTTGCTGTTTACCACTTTTAGCAAACAACAACATGTCGTTTACTTGTTGTTCCAAGTCATGCAAGCGCGACATCAGCTTGTCTTGAAAGTTATCGCGAGAGTCGTCAGACAATTTTTTATTCTGTAAATTAGCGCTATACAACATAGCCGCTGATAAAGGTGTTCTAATTTGATGAGCTAACGTTGAAACCATGCGCCCCAAAGATGATAAACGTTGTAGCTGACCAAGCTTGTCTTGCAACAAACGAGTTTCAGTTAAGTCTGTAATCATAATAAGTTGACCGGGTTGACTACCCAACGCCGTTATTTCAAGTTTTACCCTGCGGCCATCTTTCAATGAAACTTCATGCCAATCGTCTGCTCTTGGTTTAAAAGAACGTTTAATTACGTCAAACCAAGGTTGACCCAATATGGGCTCATCAAGTAACTGCTTAGCAACGTCATTAATCTTAATAACAACACCGTCACCATCTAAAATAATCATGCCTGTTGGCATAACATCTATGACTTGGTTAAGCTGATTAATTTGTTCGCGTAATAAATTTATTTCATTTTGTTCGTTATTAAATGGAATGCCCGTTTGAAAATTCGCACGACTAAATGAAATTGATGCATGATCAAAAGCTTGATTGATATT
Source organism: Colwellia sp. (assembly GCA_020630795.1). Classification (GTDB taxonomy): domain Bacteria; phylum Pseudomonadota; class Gammaproteobacteria; order Enterobacterales; family Alteromonadaceae; genus Pseudocolwellia. The sequence continues at coordinate 8,635 of JAHDIK010000006.1, read as the reverse complement.
GGGTACACTTGAAGCTGCATATGACATAATTTATTACTCGTTTATAAATAACAAGTTAATCAAAGCATTTACCATGCCAAACAAATAAGAATTAAATATCAACAACTTAAATAAAATTATTTAGTAAGATGAGTAAATCCTTAATGTCAAAAATTTGGCTTATTTATAAATAAACAAAATACTAATCCAGTCGCTAAAATTTCTTCTATAATTAGGTAAGCCATATAAAAAAGTGGCATTTTCTCTCAATAAAAACGTGACTTAGCGACATGAAATAAAGGATGTATATGACAACCTCTCGTTTATCAACTTCAAAAAAAATACCAGCTATTCTAGGGCTACTATTTTCAGGAATGTTTTGTACATCTGCCGTAGCTGGCGATGTTGGTGTTAATGTTAAAGCAGGTACATTAGGGCTAGGCTTAGAGCTAGACTACAAAATAAGTGACGCTTTCAATGTAAGACTTCAATCAAATAGTTACACTTACGACGATGAGTTTGAAGAAGACGGCATTGATTACGAAGGCGAAGTAAAGCTTTCTACCACAGGGTTACTAATTGATTGGCGCCCGTTTGAAGGAACGTTCAGACTTACCGGCGGTGTATATGCGAACAATAACGAACTTACAGGTCGTACAAATAGCGTAGGTAACGAAACTTATGATATTGGCGATTCTCTCTATAGTTCGTCTTCTACAGACCCTCTACAAGTTGATATGGATGTTACTTTAGGTGATAGCACTGCCGGTTATTTAGGTATGGGCTGGGGAAGCTCACCATCCAATAATGGTTGGATGTTTTCAGTTGAGTTAGGCGTTTTGCTATCAGGAGAACCAACCGTAGACTTGACAGCAAGTGGCACAGCCATTGTAAATCAAAACGGTTCAACACAATCATTTAAAATTACAGACTCAAACAACCCATTATTACAAGAGTTTCAAAATGAACTTGCTAATGAAGAATTGAGTATTGAAGATGAAATATCAGAGTACAAACTTTACCCTGTTATAGCGATTGGTGTAGGTTATAGGTTTTAACCGTTATGAAAGGCCATTATCAATTATCTAATGATAATCGATAATGGCAAACTGATTTATTTTTGCAATCCGTATTTACGCATTTTTTCTACAAGAGTGGTACGTCGCATACCTAATGTTTCTGCCGCTCTTGCTACAACCCAATCATTTTTATCTAACGATTGCGTAACCAAAGACACTTCAAGATCCGCTAAATAATCTTTAAGGTTAATTCCTTCTTCGGGCAATACGCCTAATTGATTGTTAGCTTCATTTTCAAACGTATTTGACGAATCATCTTCATCCACCTCGTCATCGTCATAATCAAAACCTGCAAACAATTCATTTATTGCATCGCGCTCTTGAATTTCTTCTGGGTACTCAGGCTCGTACTCTTCCACTTCCACGTGCTGGTATTTACGAGGTAACTGACTAACGTTTACCACTTGATCGCTATACATGATAATCATGCGTTCTATTAAATTAGACAATTCTCGTACATTACCAGCCCATTGATGCTCTTGAAGTGACTCTACAGCTTTATCGGTGAACCTAACCGTCTGCCCCTGCTCTATTTCGAATCGATTGGTTAACTCTTTCAGCAGCAAAGGAATATCTTCTTTACGATCGCGTAATGGCGGGGTTTCTATTGGGAATACATTTAAGCGGTAATAGAGATCTTCTCGAAATCCACCGTCTTTGATCATGTGCTCTAAATGCTGATGTGTTGCCGCAATAATACGTACATCAGCTTTTATACTTTTAGCGCCACCAATACGCTCAAACGTTCTTTCTTGTAGTACCCTTAACAACTTAACTTGCATAGGTTGCGGCATATCGCCTATTTCATCCAAAAAGAGCGTGCCACCTTCGGCCAATTCAAACCGACCTTTTCGCGTAGAAATAGCCCCTGTAAACGACCCTTTTTCATGTCCGAATAGCTCACTCTCTAACAACTCACCCGGAATAGCACCACAATTTACGGGTACAAATGGACCTTTCGAGCGTTCAGACAAGTCATGAATATTTCTAGCAACAACTTCTTTACCCGTGCCTGACTCCCCTAAAATTAAAACGCTAGCAGCTGTGGTAGCAACCTGTTCGATTAAAAATCTAACTTGTTGCATAGGCTCACTAATTCCCACCAGTGAGCGTAATAACGAAGTTGAGCTTTTACCATTTCGGTGGGTAGGTAATTTATTATGATAATGGTGGCAATGATGAATAAGCTCAGTAAGTTGGGCATAATTTAACGGTGCAGTTAAATCACCAATAACGTTCACAGAGTTTGATATAGAATGCTTATCTGCCACGTCGTGTAAAATAAATGGGTAAGTCGGGTTTTTCTTAACAAAATTAATAACATTTTCAGAAAGTTGCCCACATAATATAGCGGTTAAAATACTTTCCTGCTGCTTAAAACACTCAAATAATTCATCTTCAGAACAGGTTTGAAAACCTTCTCCGACAAAAGACAAAACAGTCTCGAGTTGATTACGCCTTGCTTCATCATTATCAACTACAATAATTATTTTTTGAGTATTCATAATACTTTGATAAACCGGATATTTTATATCTTCTAATACATTCAGTGTAACGCTTAATGTGGATAAATCAACAAAAAATTGACACCCTTTGTCATCTTTTTGACCATTACAAAGGCATATTAATTTTTTAAAATAATTTTATAAAAATCAAATACTCAGAGAGCAGACTATTAACGTTTATAAAAAGTACAAACAACGAATCATCTTTTTCAGTTATAAAAATAGGCGATGAATAGAACAATAAATAACGCCTTCTATAGCTCCAATATTAACGGCATACTATAATGTAAATAATTTCTACAAAATATATTGTGTTTTACTACATGAATACAATAAAGGGCATAAAACATGCTTAGTAAATACTACATGTTTACATGTGCCGTTTGCGTCAAATTTATATAGTGACGCTTATGTTAAGAATTAGATTTTCTTTGTTTCACCATATATTTTTTATATGTACAACGATAATCAGCTTTTACGAAGTAATGATAGGATTTAGTTATGACTCATATATCACTAAAAAAATACAAGCAAACTACAGTTAGCGCCGCTAAAGATGCGTCTCCTTACAAACTCGTTTCAATGTTGTTTCAGGAGTTACTAGGGAATATCGCTTCAGCAAAAGGTGAAATAGAACAAGGTAATGTTGCTAAGAAAGGCGAGCTTATTTCCAAATCTCTAACGATTATATCAGTGTTAGAAGGTTCAATTGATTTTGAAAATGGTGGTGAAATATCTAATAACTTAGCTGCGCTATATAACTATTGCTCGGAGTTGTTACTGGATGCAAATATTAAAAATGACACTGCTATCTTAGATGAAGTCATTCAAATTTTACTTCCAATTAAAAACAGTTGGGATGCTATACCTACTGAAAACCAAGACGCTGTAAGTTTTTAATGAGCACTTCAATTAACAATAATTTAGAACGTATTATTAGTTTATCAAATAAAATTGTTGAAGAGCTCAATAATGAGCTTGAAAATTTTTCAGACATTGAAGCTAAAGAAGAAAATAGCAAACTTGTTTCGCTCAATATTGAGCGAGATACATTGATTCAAGAAACGTTTAACGAGCAGCAATCTTCAAACTATGAGCAGCATTTACCGCTAATCAATCAAGTAGTGGCATTAGATAGCCAATTACTTGCATTGGCTGAAAAGAGTAAGTTGGCGTTAAAAAACGGTTTATTAAAAATGAAAAAGAATCAAAAAGCTGCAGATACTTACAAAAAGTACTAATTATCAGATTTTCGCACCACACCTGGCATGTTATCAAGTTGCGCTTGTATATAACTGCTCGTCGAATTTAAGTTCGCTACCAATAAATCCATTGCGTTGTATTGAGCTAATAAGCGGGTTTCAAGATCTTCCATTTTTCTAGCAAATGAAACTCGGTCGTCATCTATTCTTTCTAACTGCGTAGTTTTACTGTCTATTCTGTTCTGAATAATGCCATCAGAGTCCGTATAAAAGCCCATCAACTTATCCATTGAGGTTGCAAAACCGTCTTTCGTATCTGAACCGACAAAGAACTGCTGGACGCCATCAACATCATTACTAATAAATTCATTTAGGTCAGCTGTATCAACACTTAACGCCCCGTAACGATCGGTTCTCACCCCAAGTTGAGAAAGCGATAGAGAAGTATCATTTCCCGAATCAAATGAACTACTCAACTCTTTTCTAAGCTTACTCATTAATCCACGTAATAATGAGTCGCCTGCCATAGCGCCAGCTCCATCTTCGCCTGCTCGACCAAGATCGTTTGATAATTTTAACAATTCATTATAACTATCTACAAATCCATTTAAACCTGAAATAATATTACTGTTATTCTCCGCAATACTAATGTTACTCACTTCATCATCAACACCATGCATTTTTTTGGCAGTAATATCAATTCCGTCTATCACATTAGTGAAAGTATTCGTATCACTTGTCACAACTAAAGTTCCATCTACGGTAATCTGCGCATCTGCCGCGGGTTTTACTTCCGTCAAGTTAGTCGCAAAGTCAGGTGCTAAATTATCAGGCTGATAAGCTAAACGAGACAAGCCTAAATTATCTGTATTATTGGCATCACCAGTATCGTCCGCAGTTATGGTAATGGCATTACTCAGCCCAGTATCTTTCGAAGATAAAACTAAGTGCTGGCCATCATCTCCTGTAATAATCGTTGCAATGATAGCGTCATTATCAGCGCTATCATTTATCGCATCACGAATATCAGAAAGCGTATCTGTCGCTGTTGTTGTTATATCAAAAGTTGTATCACCCGACACTAATGTTAATGTCCCCTCACCGATAGCATCAGCACTGTCAAAACCGGCTGACGATAGTTTATGAGTAGAAGCTAGTGAATCTACATTAATAGAGTAACTTCCAACGCTGGCCTCTTTGCTTGATGTTAATGTCACGAAATCATCAACTCCTGACGCCGAACGTTGTTGATATTTTTCAGGATCAGAAAGGTTAGTTATTGATTCTTGAACCGCTTCAACTGCTGACTTTAAAGCACCAACAGCAGATATATCTGTAGTTAACGTCGTCTCTTGACGAATTAATCGAGATTCAAAAGGAGCTCGCTCAGCACCCACAAGAGCATCAACAATCTCAGAAACCTGTAGACCTGATCCAATACCTGTAAATGACAACATAACAAACTTCCTTAAATTTAATTACACCAAAAAAACAACAACGTTAAACTAGTATAGCAAACTATACTTTTTCGTTGACCAAACTACCTGCAGCATGCGACAACTTAGAAACTAAATCTAATACCTCTTCTGAAGGGTACTGCTTAATTAAATCTCCGTTGTTTTTATCAATGACTTTAATAACATCTCGACCTGAGTCTTTATCAACGGAAAACTCAAGTCCTTTATTCATTTCACCAACAAAATCTTGCAATTGTTGCGCCACCATCTCCATTTGTTTATATGAGATTTCAGCTTTCTTATCTTGTTCGGTTTTAACTTCTTCCTGAACCGTTTTCTGAACCGTACTAACCTCTTCTTGAATAATTTTCTCTTCAACTTTGTTAACACGTTCTTTGCTATTCAACTCCATAGAGTTTAATTCAGCAATAGAATTATTTGATATTGTACTCACAACTAACTCCTTACCTTTTACTCAAAGAATCACTAAATAAAAGTAAGACCAATTAAACGAAAAATGGAAGACGCTATCTTTCAATAGGTCTTCCAACATCTAGCTATATAGAGTGAACTTCACTTTACATTAATTCACTCTACTCATAAGCCTTAATGAATTAACCTATTAAACTTAGTGCAGCTTGTGGTAACTGATTCGCTTGAGCTAAAATCGAAGTACCTGCTTGTTGCAATATTTGGTTTTTTGTCATTTGTGCAGTTTCAGTTGCAAAATCTGTGTCTTGAATACGACTACGTGACGCAGATACGTTTTCTTGGATGTTCGCAAGGTTACTAATTGTGTGATTAAAACGGTTTTGAATCGCACCTAAAGTAGCACGTTGTGAATCAATTTGTGAAATAGCACCATCAATAATATCTAGGGCATTTTGCGCACCAGCTTGTGTCCCAAGATCTACAGTTCCCACACTTACAGCATTAGAAACATTAGCTGTAGTATTTGCACCTAGGGTTACGTCACCAGACGTTACTGCAAAAGATTCTGTTGAATTCAATCTAATTGCACCTGCTACAACAGTCGAATCGGTAGTTGTAGTACCGCCAGTTAATGTAGTAGTTGTTGCACCTACAGTACCATCATACTCCATACCATTCGCATTAATATCACCCGCAGAAACAAAGTTCCCAATTTTGATATCAGCACCTGATTCATCAGTCAGTACTAAGTTACCTGCATCATTTAGTGTTGCTGCTACGCCTGTTGAACCTGATTTTTCATTTACTGCCGCTGCAATTGACGCGAAGTCAGTAGTAGATGCTGCGCTAGCTGATATAACTGAACCATTAAGCTCAAAAGATAATGATCCGGCAGCTGTTAGGCCTGATAGTTGGACCTGAGTTTTAGCGTCTGCAGTAACACCAGTTGTATTTGATACCGCATTAATTGAATCAGCAATAGTTGCAGCCGTTGCGCTTAATACGTTAGCTACAGCTACAGGAGCACCACTTTTACCCGTAATAGATAAACCACCAGCAGTTACACCGTTAGCGCCAGTTGCATCAGCAGCGGCTGCACTAGCTTCACCTAAACCAGCCGTAGTACCTGCTAAATCAAATCGTTTTGTACCGATGTCAGCGGCTTTAATACTACTTAGCCCCAAAGAAATAGTTTCATTAGCATTTGCACCTACTTGGAAAGACTTAGTACCAAACGTGCCATCTAATAAACTTTGATCACCAAAAGATGTCGTATCAGCGATACGCGTTAATTCTGTTTGTAATTGAGAAACTTCTTTTTGAAGCGCTTCACGGTCAGATGCAGAGTTTGAACCGTTAGCTGATTGTAAAGCTAGGTCACGCATACGTTGTAAGATATTCGTTGACTCTTGCATTGCACCTTCAGCAGTTTGAGCCATTGATATGCCGTCGTTAGCATTTCGTTGTGCTACACCTAAACCATTTACCTGAGATGTTAAGCGGTTAGCGATTTGTAACCCCGCAGCATCATCTTTTGCGCTGTTAATACGCATACCTGATGACAAACGTTGCATTGATGTTTGTAACGCTGAACCCGATTTTGTTAAGTTGCGTTGAGCATTTATAGATGCTGTGTTAGTAACTACTGATAAAGCCATAATAAAACTCCTGATTACTTAATGTAATACGTTTGTTTGTTAGTCAGTCAGGTGCTTTGCAAATAATTTATCAAGCTCCCGTTCTACTAACAGTAACGGCAACCTCAAAAATAACTTTAATTTAATTTGATAAAAAAAACAGATTAATCAGTAATACGATGATAATTAAAGTAAAAAAAACTAAAATAATTTTACAAAAGGTACTTTAACTACGTTATTTCCTCAAATAGTTTATTAATAACGCTTGGTTTCATATGTATTGGATCAATATTATATTCTTCATTACATTGTCCAGAATCATTCGTGAGCATATAAACATCCAATAACGTTATACTTAACTTGGCGCAACAATCCCTTAATTTTTTATTAAAATAAGCAACAGTATTTTGAAACATCACTTGGTGCTCAATAGACAATTGATTTACATGATACGGATGAGGTGCAGGTACACCGTATAAAATAATTTCAAATTCATTAATTTTAGCAATTTGATATAGTGTTTCTGTATATTTTTCAAGCATACTATCAATAACGCTTCTATAATCATTCCCTGTTTTTATACAATACTGAAATATCCCCTCATCTTTTCGGCAATCAATTTCCCCGAAACCTAATACTATCTTACTTTTAGGAGGAAGGTTTTCTAATAACCTCGCTAAACTTACTTGATATTTGTTGTCACGCTCATCAATTAAATGAAATACTTTAGCTCCAAATATAAATAATGAACGTATTTGATAAGTGCAAGACTTGTAATTCACGATAACATTGTTAGGAGAAAAGCCGTGGCTTTCAGAAATAAAATACATGTCTTCAACCTCAGTAGAAGACATGTATAGCTGATGGTTGTTTTTACGTTCAATTAATAGCTGCTTTAAATAACGATGAAATATTGCCATATTGGTCATATTTGACGACTGTGATTGAAATTTATATATTCCTTCACTAAGAAAAATTGCTTGCTCAGCTTCAGCGTATTCACAAAAAAGCCATAAAATCATAGCCCTTCCAATCAATAACTCACAAAGTTCAGCATCACTCAATGATTGACTTTTTATAGCAAGTTCAACTACCTCAAGAGCATCGGTGTATCTGTGTAAATACATTTGTATTTTAAATATATGCCAATAAACGGGTGTATTTGTTGAATCTAACTCTAAAGCCTTACTTAAATATTCTTGAGCAACCGAAAACTCTCCAAGGTCAGTCAATAACACACCCATATTAAGATGATACTCTGTATTTTTAGCATCAAGTAAAATAGCTTTTTTATATAAACCAAAAGCATGTTCAACGTTACCTAACTTTACTTTACAGTTAGCT
>JAHDIK010000033.1 GCA_020630795.1 Colwellia sp. | reverse complement strand
CCCATAATTGAATTAATTTTAACTAATTCTTCGTCTGAAAAATTTAAGTTATCGAGTGCTTGAACAGAATCAACAATTTGTTCCACTTTGCTTGCTCCTACTAAACAAGTGGTAACAGCTTTATTGTTTAACACCCATGCGATAGCCATTTGCGCTAAGCTTTGCCCACGGCTCTCAGCCAATAGATTAAGCTGGCTAATTTGAACTAACTTTCCTTCCGTTATATCTTTATTATTTAGATAAATTTGCTCTGTTCTAGACGCTCTAGAGCCTTCTGGTACGCCGTTTAGATATTTATTGGATAACAAACCTTGAGCTAACGGAGAAAACACAATAGAACCTACGTTTTCTTCAAGTAATACGTCGGTTAACCCATTTTCAATCCAGCGATCAAATATACTGTAACGTGGTTGATGAATTAATAAAGGCGTGCCTAAGTTTTGTAATAACTCAATAGCTCGTTTGGTTTGTGCAGGTTGATAATTCGAAACACCAACATACAGCGCCCTACCCGATCTCACTATATAATCTAGCGCTTGCATGGTTTCTTCAAGAGGTGTTTCGTTATCCATGCAGTGATGATAATACACATCAAAATAATCTAAGCCTGTTCTTTTAAGACTTTGATCACAACTAGAAACTAAATACTTTCGTGAGCCGCCAATACCATATGGGCCAGGCCACATGTCATATCCAGCTTTACTAGAAATAAACAATTCATCACGATAAGGCAAAAGGTCTTTCTGTAAAATTTTACCAAATGTAGATTCTGCAGAACCGTACGGAGGTCCATAATTGTTAGCCAAATCAAAATGAGTAATACCTAAATCGAAAGCTTGATGAACAAGTGATCGAGCATTAGCAAACGAGTCTACTTCGCCAAAATTTTGCCATAGACCTAAAGATAATTTTGATAGGAGTACACCACTATTTCCGCAACGAGAATATTGCATTTGCTCATAGCGGTTCGGTTTAGCGATATATTGAGAGTTAGGCTCGTGCGTTATCATCATTACTCCATTGAAAACATTTATTATTAGATATTTTTAACATCAATTTGATTTTCTTTAGCTGCTGCTGCCTTTTCACGTTCAATACGTTTTTCACATGGATTATCACAGTCACATGCTTTTTCAATGCCCATCGAAGACAATCCACCACACGAACCTGCAAGTGATTTATTTTGAAATATGTAACCTACTGCCATTGCCGCCGCAATAATAAGAAAAAAACACAGCGTAATTAAAAAAATACCCACAAAAGAACCTTTATCGTCAATTAAAAAAATAGAAACAGTAATAGCGCTATAGGTCGCTCTACTATTTTAAATATTGTCTAAATTTTACCGTGCTTTGCTCAACAAAGCCATTTTCTGATTTACTAATGAGATATGCTGCAAAACCATGTTTCTCTGCAAACGCTAAAGCATTTTCAGTTCCCATCACCATCATAGCAGTAGACAAGCCATCAGCTGTCATAGAAGACGGGTGAATCACAGTTACCGATACTAATTTATGATCAATCGGGCGCCCAGTGCTCGGGTCAATAATATGAGAAAAACGCTGTCCGTCAGACTCAAAATAAATTCGATAGTCTCCTGATGTTGCTACAGCATTGTCTTTTGGCACAATAACTTGTTGAACTGCTCTTTCTGTGGTGATTGGTTTTTCTATGGCTACGTGCCATAGTTCACCTGTGTGCTTAAATCCTTTCAAGCGCATTTCACCACCAATTTCCACTAAGTAATGATTAATTTGTTTACTTTCTAGAAGCTCTGCAATTAAGTCAACACCATAACCTTTAGCTATGGTAGACAAATCGATATAAACATTAGGGATATGCTTAGTGAGTTGATTACCTTGTAACGTTATATGTTCGATTCCAACATTCGCTTGTGTTTGCGCTAACTGCTCGTTAGATGGTACTTTTTCGGGCTTATATTCCGGTCCAAAACCCCAAAGGTTGACTAAAGGCCCTACTGTTACATCAAGCTTCCCTTCACTCAGCTCACCCAATCTGATTGCCTCTTTTACAACTCTTGCTAAACCAGAAGAAACGTTAATTGGCTGAGTTGACGTGTTTTTATTGATTAAAGAAAGCTCTGAGTCTTCAATGTAGGTAGACATCTCTTGATTAAGTTGAACAAGCGCACTATCAATTTCTTTTTTAAGTTTTTTAGTATCGTCGTTAGAAGACGAAACAATCACTTTAATATTATACGTTGTTCCCATTGTGCGGCCTTGCAGCAACACTTCTTTCCTATCAAGATTATTACTTGGAAAACATCCAACTAATACGAGTAATGTTATCGCTATATACACGAACCTAGTCATACAATTACCTTTACAAATTATTATTTATATAAATACCGTATATCGCTAAAACGACACTTGTATAAATAATAAAAGACGACCGAAGTCGTCTTTTAATTTCTGTTAGTTTACTTAAATGGTACTAGCCACCGAAGTCATCTAACATGATATTTTCATCTTCAACACCTAAATCTTTAAGCATATGAATAACCGCTGCGTTCATCATTGGAGGACCACACATGTAGTACTCACAATCTTCTGGCGCTTCGTGATCTTTCAAGTATTGTTCATGTAAAACATTATGAATAAAACCTGTTAAACCATCCCAGTTATCTTCTGGTTGAGGATCAGATAACGCTACATGCCACTCAAAGTTATCGTTTTCTGCAGATAGACCGTTGTAATCGTCTTCATAGAACATTTCACGTAGTGAACGTGCACCATACCAGAAACTCATCTTACGCTTAGATTTAAGACGCTTAAGCTGGTCAAAAATATGAGAGCGCATAGGTGCCATACCTGCACCACCACCAATAAATACCATTTCAGCATCAGTGTCTTTCGCGAAGAACTCACCAAATGGGCCTGAAATTGTAACCTTATCACCAGGTTTTAAGTTAAAGATAAACGACGACATTTTACCTGCTGGTAAATGTAACTTTCCTGGAGGCGGCGTAGCAATACGCACGTTTAGCATAATAATGCCTTCTTCTTCAGGGTAGTTAGCCATTGAATAAGCACGTAATACCGGCTCATCAACTTTTGACTCCACATCGAAGAATCCAAAATGTTCCCAGTCACCACGATATTGATCTTCAATATCAAAATCTTTGTACTTAACATGATGCGCAGGTGCTTCAATTTGAATATAACCACCAGCTCTAAATGGTACTGATTCACCATTAGGAATTTGTAGCTTCAATTCTTTAATGAACGTTGCTTTGTTATCGTTAGAGATAACTTCACACTGCCATTGTTGAACACCAAAAATTTCGTCTTCTACTTCAATATCCATGTCTTGCTTAACAGCAACTTGACATGAAAGACGACAACCTTCTTTTGCTTCACGTTTTGTAATGTGGCCTTCTTCAGTAGGTAGAATATCGCCACCACCTGAGTGAACGTGTACACGACACTGTCCACAAGTACCACCACCACCACAAGCTGAAGGTATAAAAATACCTTGGTCAGCTAAAGCGCCTAATAATTTACCGCCAGCGGCTGTTGTTACCGCTTTATCTGGGTCGCCGTTAATTGAAATAACGACATCACCATCAGCAACTAACTTCGATTTAGCAAATAAGATTACTAGCACCAAAGCAATAACGATCGCAGTAAACATGCCTACGCCGAGAATAATTTCCATCGACTTTTCCTTATACTTCTCTAGCGGAATACAACATAACGTTTGTATTCCTTGTTAATCTTATTATAACGAAATACCACCAAAAGAAAGAAAGCCAAAAGCCATCAATCCAGAAGTAATAAACGTAATACCTAAACCTTTAAGGCCATCTGGAACATCAGAGTATTTCATTTTTTCGCGAAGACCTGCTAATAAAACAATAGCAAGTGCCCAACCAATACCTGAACCGATTCCATAAACAACACTTTCACCTAATGTTAAGTTTTTCGCTACCATAAATGATACAGCACCAAAAATTGCACAGTTAACAGTGATAAGCGGTAAGAAGATACCTAAAGCTTGATACAACGCAGGGAAGTACTTATCTAATACCATTTCTAATATTTGAACCAATGCTGCAATAACACCGATAAATGTAATAAATGATAAGAAGCTTAAATCGATAGACTCTTTAGGATCAGTAATACCTAATACTGAATCTAGAGCGCCTGGTGATAATATGCTTTGATAAATGATTTGGTTAACTGGTACCGCAATACCAAGTACAACCACTACGGCTACACCTAAACCAATCGCTGTATCAACCTTTTTAGATACGGCCAAAAATGTACACATACCTAAGAAGAACATTAACGCGATGTTCTCGATGAAAATTGCTTTTACTAAAATTGCTATATAATGTTCCATCGAATTAATCCTTCTCTACTTGCTCTGGCTTCCACTGGCGAAGAGCCCAGATAATAAAGCCGATAACGAAGAATGAACTAAACGGTAACACTAACAAACCGTTAGCTTGATACCAGCCACCGTTTTGAATAAGTGGTAAAATTTCGATACCAAATAACGTACCAAAACCAAATAGTTCACGAATGAAAGCAACCGTCATAAGAATGAAACCGTAACCTAAACCGTTACCGATTCCATCTAAGAAACTAACGCCTGGTTTTTCTTTCATTGCAAATGCTTCAGCACGTCCCATAACGATACAGTTTGTGATAATCAAACCAACAAACACGGCGAGCTCTTTAGATAATTGATATGAAAAAGCTTTTAACACTTGGTCAACAACAATTACTAATGACGCGATAATAGCCATTTGTACAATGATACGAACACTAGAAGGTATATGATTTCGAATAATCGAAATAAACAAGTTTGAAAATGCAGTTACAAATACAACAGCTAACGTCATTACTAACGCGTTTGCCATTGAACTTGTTACAGCTAACGCAGAACAAATACCAAGTACTTGTAATGCGATTGGGTTATTGTCAAAAATCGGTTTGGTTAAAACCTTATTTGCTTCTGAAGACATTAGTTAAGCCCTCCTTTACGAAACTTGCTGATGAAAGGCTTATAACCTTCCTCACCTAACCAAAACACTAATGTATTTTCAACACCAACACTTGTTAAAGTAGCACCCGATAACGCGTCAACACCGTGAACATCACCTTTTTTAGCGCCACCTTTCACGATTTTAATCGCTACTTCGTTGTTGTTGTCATACATTTTCTTGCCAGGCCATAAAGCTTTCCAGTTAGGATTAAGTACTTCTGCACCTAAGCCCGGAGTTTCTTTATGGTCAGAATAGATAACACTGCGAACTGTGTTTAAATCAGACTCTAAACCAACATAACCGTACATTAGATCCCAAAGACCTGAACCAACAATTGGTAATACAACAGTATCTATTTGGTTCGAGTCATTTTTCACTAAATACACTACAGCAGTGTGAGAACGACGATTAATACCAGCAATGTCGTTTTCAGGCTTATCTGATAACTCAGCATCACGCGAGTTACGACGCTCGTCGAAGTTAATTACATCACCTTCAACAAATTCACCTGAGTCTAAATCAATCATGCGAGCTTCAACATACTTTTCAAAAGTAGGTACAATTTGATCACCTGCTTTTTCTAATAAGCCAGCTGCTTCTAAGATTTTAGTTTGCTGATCTAATAGCTTGTTAGCTACTTGTAACGGTTTAAGTTGTACTGCAGAGAATGATACTAATGTTGCACATACCACACATACTGCTAGAACAAATCCAACCGTTTTGCCAAATGTTTCTTTATTACTAGCCATTGCGTGCAAGTCTCCGTTTCACATTTGCTTTCACTACAAAGTAGTCAAATAAAGGAGCAAATAAGTTAGCGAATAAAATAGCTAACATCATACCTTCTGGGAAAGCTGGGTTAACAACACGAACAAGAACTACCATAATACCAACCAATGCACCAAACCAGTATTTACCAGTATTAGTGAACGAAGCTGAAACAGGGTCTGTCGCCATAAACATCATACCGAATGCAAAACCACCAACAACTAAGTGCCAGTACCAAGGCATCGCAAACATTGCGTTAGTATCAGAACCAATCGCATTGAAGATTAATGATGTTACAACCATGCCGCCGAACACACCTAAAACGATACGCCATGAAGCAATACCTTTATAAAGTATGTAAGCACCACCTAAAAGAATACAGAAAGTTGACACTTCACCAACAGATCCAGGAATAAAGCCCCAGAACGCATTCCACCAGTTAGCATCTAATGCGTAATCTAAGTTACCTGATGCAGCTGCACTTAGCGCTGTAGCGCCTGAGAAACCGTCAACAGCAACCCAAACAGCATCACCTGAAATTTCAGCAGGATATGCGAAGAATAAGAATGCACGACCTGCTAAAGCAGGGTTTAAGAAGTTTTTACCTGTTCCACCGAATATTTCTTTAGCTACAACAACACCAAAGGTAATACCGATAGCTACTTGCCATAATGGAATAGAAGCAGGAACAATCAATGCGAATAAGATTGAACTTACGAAGAAACCTTCGTTAACTTCATGTTTACGCACTGCTGCAAATAGTACTTCCCAAAAACCACCAACGATAAATGTTACCGCGTATATAGGTAAGAAAAATACAGCTCCGTATAGCATCATACCAAACCAGCCAGTATCAGCAGCTAGGCTTCCACCTAACGTCTCAAACAGGCCTACTTGCCATGTATCAGGTAAAGCATAACCTGCGGCTAATGCTTCTGTAGCTTGGAAACCAATATTGTACATACCAAAAAACATGGCAGGAAATACCGCTAACCAAACTGTGATCATGATACGTTTTAAGTCAATACTGTCACGAACGTGCGTTTGACCTTTGTTTACATAACCAGGAGTAAATAAGCCTGTAGCTATTGCTTCATATAGCGCAAACCACTTCTCATGTTTACCGCCTTTTTCAAAATGCGGTTCAATATCTTCAATAAACTTTTTCACACCCATGACTAACCTTCCTTCTCAATTGTGGTTAGGCAATCACGAAGTAGAACGCCGTAATCTGACTTGCCTGGGCAAACAAATGTACAAAGCGCTAAATCTTCTTCATCTAGCTCTAAAGCACCTAATTGTTGTGCTCCGTCTGTATCACCAACAGCGATATCACGTAACAACAATGTTGGTAAAATGTCTAATGGCATTACGCGCTCGTAGTTTCCAATTGGAACCATTGCACGTGTACTACCGTTAGTTGTGGTTGTCATGTTGAATAACTTCTTAGGGAAGAAGTGAGACATGTACGCACGAGTTACTGAGAATTTATTTGGACCAGGATACATGTAGCCAATAAATTCTTTTTCTCGACCTTCTAAAATTAAAGAAAGTTGCACGTGGTAACGACCTAAGTATGCGTGAACACCTTTTGCCGTAGAACCAGATAACAATGAACCTGAAACAACACGTAACTCACCAGCTTCAACTTCATTATTAGTTAGTTCAGTTGTTGATGCCCCTAAAAGAGTTCTCACTAAACGAGGGTTTTTAGCGGCAGGACCAGCTAACGCGATAACACGTGAAGAATCTAATTCACCAGTAGTAAATAACTTACCGAACGCTATTACGTCTTGATAACCAAGGTGCCATACAAAATTATTAGCATCTACCGGCTTTAAGAAGTGAATATGAGTACCCACTAAACCAGCAGGGTGTTTACCGGTAAATTCGTTAACATTAACGTTGTCTGTAACAGGAATGTTAGCGCCAGGTGCTTTACTTACAAACACCTCACCTTCTGTCAAAGAAGACAATATAGTTAAACCTTGCTTAAATGCTTCAGCCTGGTCGTTAATAATAACTTCAGGGTCAGCAGCATTTGGATTCGTATCCATAGCACTAACAAATATTGCTTTTGGCGTAGAATCAATTGCAGGAACTTTACTATATGGACGTGTACGTAATGCTGTCCACAATCCTGAATTAACAAGATTTGAAACAACATCTTCACGAGATATAGAAGACAGTTCGTTAGCAGAATAGCTATTAAATGTTTCTTGTTCGTTGCCATCGATTTCGATAACTACGGACTGCAAAACACGTTTTTCGCCTCGGTTGATTTCTTTTACAACACCTGATGCTTGAGCTGTGAACTTAACGCCTGGGTTCTTTTTGTCTTCAAAAAGTACCTGGCCTTTTTTTACGCGGTCATCCACTTTTACAAACATGGTTGGACGCATACCCACAAACTCTTCACCTAGTGTTGCAACGGTTTTAATGGCATTGCCATCATGGATTACCTGCTGGGGCGAACCAACTACAGGAACATCCAGACCTTTTTTTATTGTAATCATAAACACTTGCACTACTTTTGATGGGAGTATCAAAATCAAAAATTTTTTATAAAACGTAATACTTAAACAATACAGTACTAAATAGTATAAAAAACAATGATTTCAGTGTATTTCAGTAAGAAACAGATAAAGACTTGTTTCCACTGGCTCTAGGTTAAAAAATTTCTGGCGCGATTTTAACACATAAATTCAATGTCATTCTACGTGCGCTTGAACATTTCATTACAATTTAGACTATTAATTGATTTTTCGCTCAAAATTCATACATAAAGTATAAATTTAACTTAAAAAAAACCGATACATTAAGTACCGGTTTTTCTAAATTGATGCTAAATCAATCTAAATGATTAATTTCTACCAGAGGGCTAACATCGGCATCATAATCAACACCATCTACATCAAAACCGAACAGTTTCAAAAATTCATGGTGATAGCCAACATAGTCAGTTAGTTCATCGATTGTATCGGTATCAACAGTGTTCCATATGTCTGTAACACGCTGTTGAACACTGTCTTCAAGCTCTTTGTAGTTTTGACGTAATCGCCCTTCTTCGTCTAAGCGAGGCGAGTCACCATAGATATTCTCAACAAAAAGGTTTTGAATTTGTTCAATACAACCTTCATAGGTGCCGTCAGCTTTCATTACTTTAAACATAGCAGAAATATAAAGTGGCATAATAGGAATAGCTGAACTAGCCTGCGTAACAACAGCATTTAGCGAAGTAACATAGGCTTCACCGTTAATTGATGATGTTTTCGCTTTAATTGCGGTTGATGCTCGATCTAAGTCTTCTTTCGCCTTCCCGATAGTTGCTTTACCGTAAATAGGCCACGTTAGCTCTTTACCTATGTATGTGTAAGCAACAGTTTTAAAGCCATTTGCCAAAACACCAGCTTCGTTCAGCGCGTTAATCCAAAGTTCCCAATCAGCTCCACCCATTACGTCAATAGTACCTTGAATTTCAGCGTCACTCGCTGCTTCAACAGACACTGAGTCTATAATGCGTTTAGAAGTATTTAGGTTTTTAGTCGTAACGCTTTGTCCGATTGGCTTAAGCGTAGAAGAATAAACTTCACCAGTATCAGGATCAGTTCTACGAGGAGACGCTAAGCTGTATACCACAAGATCAATTTGGCCTAGCTCTTCCTGAATAGTTTTTATCGCTTTAGCCTTAATCTCATGAGAAAAAGCATCGCCATTAATATTTTTTGACCATAATCCCATTTCATCAGCAGCTTTTTGAAAAGCGGCAGTGTTATACCAACCTGCTGATGCTGTTTTCTTTTCTGTTGGAGGCTTTTCAAAAAATATACCCAACGTTTTAGCATTATTACCGAATGCAGCTGTAATTCGTGAAGCTAAACCGTATCCAGTAGATGAACCTATAACTAATACATTTTTAGGTTTTACGTCAGCTTGTTTATGCTGTTTAACGTAAGAAATTTGTTCATTAACATGAGCTTCACATCCTGCTGGATGAGCATTTGTACAGATAAAACCACGAATTTTTGGCTTAATTACCATAAAAAGACCTTATTATTGAAATAGTTAATCGATGATTTAACTCGATCCCTGTTCTTATTTAATGCGCTATAGTTTACTCTGCTTAAAAAAATAAGAGGTACGATCAGTTTTCCTGTCGACAAGTATACCCGAAGAATAAAGAAATTTTAGGTAAAGATAAAACAAACACTTATTTAGAATAATAAATAGGTGTTTGTTTATACTTAAATTTATGCGATTTGTTGTGCCGTTGCATCATAACGAAGAAACAACGGTAATGTTGAATAGGTGTAAAGCCATTCTTTTTCTGTGTATGTATGCAACGCTAGTACTGAAATATCTTCAGCGAGTTCGGTAGCCAGTACTTTATTAATAGCCTTGTGCCGCTGATGAATTTTAAGTCCATCAAAACCGTTAGCGATGATAACAACTTTTATATGGGATTGCGGAGTACCCGACAAATCAAAATCAACCCTTTCCCTAGTAATATCAAGATGTAACGGCGAAAATGCATCGAGAAGCTTTTGCTCTATAGTTAATTCAATAGCCATATTCCCCTACTTTTATATTATGAAGTCCTACTTAAAACTTTAGACCATGGGGTGATTTTTTCCACTCACAATCAAGCAAAAATTAGCGTTTTAGAGATAAGCAATTGTGATCTGTAGATAAAAAATTTAAATAAATTTTTAAAGATACTTTACGCCCTAATATGGCGAAGGTAAGCATTTTTTGACACAATAATAAGTATACTATTTCCCTCCTTTGTTAAGCCGTTATTATGATTAGCCCATTTATTCAAAACGATAAAAATTTATTTTTAAACAGATACCCTATAGGGCAAGTAAATCGTAACCTTCAGGCATGGGATGCTGCTGATGAATACATCATTAATCACATAACAGATAACAACTTAACAACAAGTAAAAAGAACATACTCATTTTTAATGATGCTTTTGGGGCACTTACTACGAACTTAACGGAACATAAACTGTTTTGTGTGAATGACTCATTCATTAGTCAACAAGGTATCAAGCACAATATTGAACAAAACAATCTTCCAAACGAAAATATCGCGTTTTTAAGTAGTATCGATAAGTTACCTCAAAATATAGATATTATTTTATACAAAATACCTAAAAGTAACGCTTTATTGATCGATCAACTCATTCAAATAAATAATGCCTATAACAACGAAACAGTATTTATAGCGGGCGATAGAGCAAAAGAAATTCATAGTTCTACCTTAAAATTGTTTTCTAAATACTTAGGCGAAACTAAAACATCTCTTGCAGTCAAAAAGGCGAGATTAGTTTTTACTGATATTCAATCGAACGCGAACCATTTGACTTCACCTTACCCGACAGTGTGGAATATAGAGTCGTCAAAGAACAACACCACGCACACTATATCTAACCTATCTAATGTATATGCCCGTGAAAAATTAGACATTGGCGCACGCTATTTCATTGAAAATTTACCAAATATTGAAGCGGGAACGAGCGTAATAGATTTAGGGTGTGGTAACGGGGTAATTGGTTTATCCTTATTGGATATACAGCCTCAAGCCAACATTATGTTTGTTGATGAATCACATATGGCGCTAGCTTCTGCGAAATTGAATATTGAAACAAATCATTCTGAAAAAATGCCCCAATGTGAGTTTTTATTAAATGATTGTTTAAGTGGGGTTGATGGAGGCAGTGTAGATCTCATATTATGTAACCCTCCATTTCATCAACAAACAGCAACAACCGACCACATTGCATGGCAAATGTTTAAGGATAGTCACAGAGTGTTAAAAAAAGGAGGCGAATTACGTATTATCGGAAACCGCCAGTTAGCCTACCACATCAAGTTACAAAGAATTTTCGGTAATGAAAAGCTCATCGCAAGTAATGATAAATTCGTGACAACCTCGGCTATAAAACGATGAAACTTACAATATTTATTCCGATAATATTATTAGGTGCGCTGTCAGCTTGTATGACATCTCCTAAGCATGTAGTCGTATCTCCTGAGCTATTTGGCTATACGAAAAATGTATATTTAGATAAATCGACCCAGCTAAGCATTGTCGATCAACGTCCTGGAAATCAAGTTGTTCAAATTATAAAAGACGGAAAGCCTGCATCATTTTATTCTAGCCAAGACACTCTCACGAATATTATTCAAAAAGCACTAAATCCCGCTTTTGGTAAGCAGGGTTTAACCGTAAACAGTTCATCAAATGTTAAAATTGACGTTTTTATCAATACAGCTCTCATCAACGTTACGCAAAACTTTATGGACTACCATGTAAACAACTCGATAACATTAACTGTAAATGTAAACAACGGGACAAAATCTATTTCAAAAACCTTTAGTTCGCGTGGTAAAAGTCACGGACCTCTCGTTGCTGACATGGCTGTTTTAGAGCGTGATTTTAATCATCAATTAGCGGCTCTACTCATAAAAATAACCAACAGCACTGAAATTCATCAAACAATTAACTACGACAACGCACAATAACTTCTATACATACTGAGCTGTTTATGAAAAACATTTATGCTTTATTTTTTATAACCTTATCTTTATTTTTTTCTAACAATGCTTTTACTCAAAGTAAAACTTCGTCAATAGATCCCGATAATATTTACCCAAAAGTGAAATTAGAAACATCTATGGGAACTGTAATTGTAGAATTAGACAGAGTGAAGGCTCCTATTACCGTGGATAATTTTTTAAATTACGTGGTAACAGGCGAGTATAACAATACTGTTTTTCATCGTGTAATAGAAGGTTTCATTGTTCAAGGCGGTGGATACGATAAAGAATTTGTTAGCAAAAAGCTTAACGACAATATAGTGAATGAATCTGGCAACGGTTTAAAAAACGAACAGGGTACAATTGCAATGGCGAAGGAGTCAAAGCCTCATACCGCTAATCGCCAATTCTTTTTTAACGTTGCTGACAATACCAACCTCGATCCTGGAAGACGATGGGGATATGCCGTTTTCGGTAGTATTGTAGAAGGTGAAGAAGTGATAGAAGCCATCGCAAAAGTCCCTACCGATTACAACGAAGAAATGGCATGGAACGATGTACCTATAAAACCAGTTATTCTTATTAAAGCTACGCTATTGCCCGCAGATTAGTAAATTGACATGATTTTTTCCTCAATTGTAGTCACGTATTTTGACTTTTAGCTGTTTATCAGCGATACCTTATAGAGCGACACGTTTTATTAGGTATATACGCATTATTAACAAAGTGACAAATACTGCTGTTGATAATTGCAATAACTAAAGTCAGTGCGAGAGAGGACACATGTTAATTGAGCAATTTATCAATGAAAAAATTTCACAAACAACGTCCTATATTCAAGCGGTTATTAGCCATTCGCTTCATTACACCGAATTAGATCAGTTCATTTCAAATACGATGGAAGAGTGGACCTTACTAAAAGTGACAGACGAAACGCCAAGTAGTGCTAGAGAACGAGTGTTTTGGCATGTTGTTCATGAAATGAGTTTACACGGCGCAAGTGCGCTAGACACCAATCTTTATTTCAAAAGTGAAATAAAAACATGTTTAGATTTTTTTAGTGGTGCAGGAAGCTACCCTGTAGATTGTGTAGGTTGGCGACCTATCGCTTAATAGTTTGACTTAATATACTTATTTTACAATAATTTTCTTCTTTCATTATCAACACTCTGATAGGCTTCACACTATATTTCCTTGTTTGACTTTTTAAATGCCTAGCTCAAATTCTCTGTTCAGCTCTCTCCTCTACTTTAAAGATAAACGACTCCTCACCATTTTTTGGTTTGGTGTTGCCAGTGGTTTCCCATGGGTTATGACTGGTTCCGCCATGAGCGGTTGGTTAAAAGATGAAGGGCTAAGTCGCTCAAGTATTGGTTTGTTTGGCCTTATCTTTGTTACTTATAGTATTAACTTTTTGTGGTCGCCTTTTGTAGACCGATTAAAAGTTCCTTTACTCACACAAAAGCTTGGCCAACGCCGTAGCTGGATACTATTCACTCAATTATTTATCGTTGTTGCCACATACCTCCTAAGTAGTATAGATATTTCTAATCAGTTAGGTCTTGCTGCATTACTAGGATTAATCATCGCGTTTTTCGGTTCTAGCCAAGATATCGCCATTGATGCCTATCGAATTGATATTCTCGCGAACGACGACAGTAATTACATGTCGGCAGGTTCCGCTATGGCAACAGCGGGTTGGTGGACAGGATTTGCAGGATTAGGCAGCATTCCCTTTATATTAGTTGATAGTCCAAACTGGACATGGTCAGAAGTATTCGTTGTGCTTTCAGCTATTATGGCGCTATTAATGATTACTGCGCTTATTGTTAAAGAGCCTAAAACAGATAGAGAAAAAGCACTCAATTTAATACAAACCAACTACCTAAATGCCTTACCCCATCAAGGTAATAAACCTCTCTTTATTTTACTTATAATCCCCACCATATTTGCAACCATTATATACGCTAATATTGGTTACCCTGCTCTGCCAGAAACTTTAGTTTCACAAAATAGTCGTTTTTGGTTGGTTTCAATGTTCGTTGTATTTTTACTGTTTATTTTTAGCCGTCAATTAGGCCAGCTCAACAAAAGTATTCGAACGAACCAAACGCAGTATACTAATAGTCAAATAACACTTACCCATAAAATATCTGCTTGGTTGCTTGCAACACTGGTAGCGCCTATTCAAGAGTTTTTCGATCGTAACGGCTTTCGTTTAGCGATATCAATTCTGTTATTTATCTTTTTGTTTAAATTAGGCGAAGCGTACCTCGGCCGTATGTCTATAGTGTTCTACCGCGAAGTGGGTTTTTCTAACGGCGACATTGCTTATTATTCAAAAATGATAAATTGGGCAACAACTATCGTATTTTCACTAATAGGTAGTATTTTTACGATTCGTTATGGCATTTTAAAAGGCTTATTTATTGGCGGTATTGCCATGAGTTCAAGCAACTTAATGTTTGCTGCCATGGCGGTAGTTGGCCCTAACAAGTTATTATTTGCGGCAACCGTATTTGTTGACGGCTTTACCTCTGCTTGGGGCTCAGTTGCCTTTGTTGCATTAATATCAGTGTTATGCAATAAAACATTTACGGCAAGCCAGTATGCGTTAATGGTGTCGTTAGGCACTTTTGGCAGAGTAATGCTAGGCTCATATTCTGGTATTATTGTTGATTGGTTAGACGGAAACTGGGCGTTATTCTTTATAATTACAGCATTAATGGTTATTCCAAGCTTATTGTTTTTATATTCAATAAGAAAACCACTAACGCGATTAATTGAAAATCAAAACCAGTAACTCCCAATACGTATATTATTAAGGCGCTTTTATGATAAAACTTTTCTTTTTACTCCCATTATTAATGTGTACTGTTTGGTGGTGGTATATAAACAGTAAAGGTTACTCTGTAAAACAAGCATGGAAAGGTTTTGCTTACATTATCGGCTTTAATGTTGTCGTAATATTATTTTTTACTTTAATGCTTTTTCTAACACGTTAAATTCGTATAAACATCAATATGTAAACAGTCAGGTCACATTAGTAAAATAAAATTTAACTGCTATATTTTATATTAAGCTCCCTATAGTTTAGTAAAAGTAAGGTATAGCTAATGCAAAGGATCGCGATAGAAGCCGTAAATAATATTCCTTTTCCAGCTATTGCTGTAAATGAAGAATACAGCATTATAGCCAGTAACAATTTTGCGTTAGATATCCTTAATGCTTCAAATGAATCGTTAAATAACATAAATATATTCGATTATTTTTCCCCTTTTAATCCCGCCCTCACCTCATTTGGCTCCATTAAAAAGCTACAAAAAAATGGAAAAATCTTTGTAATAAACAATCATTCATCAACACCTCAAGGCATCAAACTACTACTAAACTCGGAAACTCAACATGATTACAACATTATTGTTCTGCAAGAAAGTGATAACTGGGAAGACAAATACAAAAAGAAAGACTTATATTTAACGCGCTTAATAAACGCAGTAGAAAGCACCAACTTAGCATTGTGGAAGTTTGATATAGCAGACAATATCGCTACTTTTTCACGTAAATTTAAGCAACTCATTCATCAAGAAGCAACTGAAGACCTTACGTGGGAAGATTTCAAGTCAGCTATTGTCGATGAAGACAGATTGATATTCGAAAGCTTTCTAAACTCGCACATTCAACTCAAACTGCCCTTAAACTTTGAATTTAGAATGCAAATCCGCGAAAGCGTTTTTTGGTTTCAAATACGCGGTGAAGTATTTTTAGAAAACAACAAACCAAAAACTATTATTGGCACATTAAGCGACACAACACTAAATAAAAAAATATTAAATGATCTAAACAATGCAATCGAAAGCAATAGTATTGCCATGAAAGCAGGAAAAATTGGCACGTGGCACGCCGAGCTTTCAAATGGAGAATGGACTTGGAATTGGGATTTATTAGCTAACGACATGTTCGATTTAGAAGTGGGCGATATAGGACGGCTCGATAAATGGCTATCTAAAGTACATCCAGACGACGCACATAGAGTAAAGTCAGCAATGTATGAATCATTAGAAACAGGCAAAGAATTTTCAGAAAAGTATCGAGCCATTTTAAAAAATCAAACGGTACGTTACTTCCAAGGTAAAGGTCGAGTAGGACAAGATTCACTAGGCAATAATTGCAGAATAGACGGTATATGTGTCGATGAAACCGCTATTTATGAAGCAGAACTAAAACTGAAAATGTTAAATGCTCAATTAGAAGAGCACGTAGAACAAAGAACGACAGAGCTCATGAAAGCAAAAGAACGAGCAGAACAAGCCAGTCAAATTAAGTCTGACTTTCTTTCAATGATGAGCCATGAACTGCGCACACCTATGAATGGCGTAATAGGTTCATTAGATTTACTAGCCACCACAAAACAAACAGATGATTCGAAAGACTTAATTGATACAGCTAAAACATCGGCGGAAAATCTCGTTTTTATTCTTAATGATATTTTGGACATAAACAAAATAGAATCAGGTAAATTTGAATTAGAAGAACGAGTTTTTTCTATATCCGAAGTTATCGACAATGTAATTAAAGTATTCATTCCGGTTGCTAGCAAGCGCAACATTACCCTTAATGTATTTGAAGACCCTAACACTCCTATGTTTATCAAAGGAGATGCAATGCGTGTTAGGCAAATTCTTTTCAATTTAATTGGTAACGCACTTAAATTCACAACAAGTACTCAGAAAAAACAAGGCAAAGTAACACTAGAAACCAATATCATTGAAAATAACGAAATTACTACCACACTAAGTATGAAAATCATTGATAACGGCATAGGCATTAACGCAGATACCCAACAAAAACTGTTTATGCCATTTATTCAAGCTGAACGATCTACCACCCGTAAATATGGAGGAACTGGTTTAGGGTTGGCGATTTGTGGAAAACTAACCGAAATGATGGGTGGACGAATAAAACTAACCAGTGAAGAAGGTCAAGGCTCGTGTTTTGACGTAGAAATTCCCTTTTGGAAATCACAAGAAACACGAGCAATGCACATTGAGTCACTCTCAGAAATCAAAGTCGCACTTGTTAGCTGTGATGATACATCTAACGAAAAACTCGAGGTATTCAGTCATTATTTGCAACATGAAGGTGCCGACGTTACTTCCTGTAAATTATCTGAATTTAGTAAAATCAATCCTAAATTCGATGTGTTATTTATACTCCTCAACAGAAATACTGAAGAACAAGAGCATATAGAATCAATCCTCAAACAACATCCTGATAACAGCAGGATTACCATCGCAGTAACCAAAGAGTTAGTAGAAGAAACACGAAGAATATATAAAAAAACACGCGTTAGTTGTTCAGAGCCACTTACTCGTATTCAACTTATTCAAAGCATTCAACACACCTGGCAAAGCGGCTTCGAGCTAAATTTAGACGAATTAGATTTAAGTGATTTAGAGCTCGACATAGAAGAAGACTCGTTAGATCTGGACGATTTAGAATTCGATTTTGATAATCCTGATGAGGAAGCCGTTCAAAACGAAACAGGGGCAGATATTCTGGTTGTTGAAGACAACCCTCTCAATCAAAAACTAATTGTTAGACAACTGCAGCAATTAGGTCATGCATGTGACTGCGTAATAACATGAAGCTGATCGGTCAATAACATTGATGCTGATCGCATTTTTG
>JAHDIK010000032.1:9975-19048 GCA_020630795.1 Colwellia sp. | reverse complement strand
AAACCCTACATGGGTATTAATAATAGGCAGTTACACAGATTTAGTTACAGGGTCTTTTAATATCCAGCACGCTTCCAAAACTTTGCACCTGAGAATTCATCGGGCTCATTTATAGTAAAGGTTTTATCTGCTAATAGGTGTCCTTCGCACTCAATTGTCATTCGCCAATCACCTAGTTTACTGTGCACAGGTTCCCAAATCGTATCACCTAAGTAAAAATTCCAATTATTGTCTCTTATATACACGTCGTCGGTGAACGGAGGCATGATATTGCCTTGTTTGTCGGGTATATCAGGATGGTAAATACAAAAGGTGATTTTTTTACCTTTGCCTTTTTTGATGTTAATGATAAAACCAAATTCGACATCAATTTCAGCGGGCACATCGGTAGTAAATTTTTTTACTTTGGGTAAATCTTTCGACTTTTCATTCCATGTGTCATAAATGCCGAAACTTGTGATAGAAGATTGCAGCGTAGATTTTGCCATACTAAGTCGTTATTCGGTGGGTAGATTTCTAAAAAGTTAACTTTATCACGTTTTAGTGAGTTTTGAGAGATTGAAATGTAGTAAATAAAAAAGCGAGCACTTTGGCTCGCTTTTCAATAGTTTACTTCATTGAAGTTATTTGGCTTGATATATTGCAAATGATAGTGGAGGTAGTGTTACACTCATTTGCTTCTTATTTACCGTTATCGGCGCTTGTGTAGTTGGTTGCGCATATACCGATGAATAAGTACCTTTCTCAACAGCAAAGGTTGCTTGTTTTTCTGCTTTCGAGGTGTTGAATACAATAACCATTTCGCTACCGTTCTCTTTTATTGTACGAGAATATGCGAATAGCCCAGTAGAACTTTCACTGTACAACGTTTTATGTTGGCCGTGTCTAAGCGCTGGGTAACTATAATAAACGTGAGAAAACCCTTTTAATTGTTTGAAAATAGGGTGTTGTTCGTCAAAGTTATCATCTGCTGTTGTTGCTTTGGTTTGAAGCAAAACGTCATCATTATAGGTGCTAACAAAAGACGGCATCATATCTTGGCGAGAGTCTTGATCACCGCCATCTCCTACAAAGCCTTGCTCATCACCATAATAAATAATAGGGATACCACGCATAAAGTAAACCATCGCGTTGGCGAGCATATTTCTAGCGGCAATTTCATTGTCATCATATTTTTTGTCGCTATCGCGTAACATAAAGGCAAAGCGCCCCATGTCATGATTACCCGTAAAGTTTAGTAATAAGTTAGCGTCGCTATCGTGGTCAAGATAATCAGCGTCTCGTTCGAATAATTCAGCAAGTTTGTGTGTACCATGTTGGTCTACTAAAGTATCTTTTAGTGCTTGCTGAATACCAAAATCTAAAACGGATTGGAGGTTGCCGTTTGTTGTATATTCGCTCAACACTTTGCTGTCAGGAGAATACACTTCACCGAACATAAAAAACTGAGGAATACCAATTTCTTTAGCGTGTGCAAGTAGCGCTGGCGAAAATTCAGACCAAAACTCAGTGTTTACGTGTTTAACCGTATCAATTCTAAAACCATCAGGCTTGAACTCTGTTATCAAGTTTTTGAATATATCTATCATTCCACTAACCACTTCTGGGTTGTTAGTGTCTATATCGTCAAGTCCAGCAAAGTCTCCGCGTACGGAGCTTTCACCTTTCCAAAAAGAGTCACCTTGATTGTGGTAATACTTTGGATCGTTTAACCACTGTGGTGTTTTTAGGTTTTCATGTCCTTTTGGAATGACAGTTGTGTAGTCGTTGCCTTTGGCTAGTTCATCTACCGATTTAAATGGGCACTCTCGACCGTTTTCCATCAACCATTGTAAGCCATCGTTGCCGTGACACTCTGTATATTTAATAACATCAGCTGTATGGTTGGTAATAATATCAAAGAATATTTTGATGTTTTCGTTATGTGCTGCGGCAATTAGTGCTTTTAGATCATCATTGCTACCTAAATGAGGGTCAATTTCTGTAAAGTCTAAAACCCAATAACCGTGATATCCAGAAGAGCCGTCTTGAACGGCTTGGTTACGTAAAATAGGTGTTAGCCATATTGCGCTTACTCCTAGCGATTTTAAGTAAGGAAGTTTTTGCTGTAAGCCAGCTAAATCACCACCGTGATACATGCCCTTATCGGTTTTGTCAAAACCACCAGATGAAATTTTGAGTGTTTTTGAGCCTAGGTCATTGTCTGTATTTCCGTTTGCAAAGCGGTCAGGCATCACAAAATAAAATACCTCGTCTTTAATATCTCTATTTAAGTAATGAGGCAAACTGTCAACATTTTTAAAAGGTGCATCAGCTTTTGAGGTTGTAGTTTCAATCATTTTTGATTGAGTTGTTGGAGCTGAGCTATTACAACCTGTAGTAGTAATACTTCCAATAACTAAACTAGCGGTTAATAACATATGTTTTGTTATGTTATTTAATCTGATGGTTGTATTTGGTTTTATTGTTGTCATATTTTACCTTAAAAATGAATCTAGTTACTCGTTCTCGACTTTAGGATAAGTTGTACTTATTTCGGCCTTGCTGCTTGCATCGCTTGAGATAACGCGTCGACAGAAGGTGTACTCCAAAAATTTTCCATCGTTACTGGTAGTTTTTGCCTCCAGTTTGGATGTTGATCTATCGTTCCTGGAATATTGACCTGTTCATTGAGTTCAAGCGCATCTTCCATAGGTATTAACTGGATATGACTAGGCGCTTGTGCCATGTATGCTTGAACGGCAACACTTAAATGCGTGTTCATTACCGCAGGATCTTGTTGTGGAGCGTTGTCTGGAGACAAAACGTTTAGATCTTGCATGGCTGCAATTAAGTTGTCACGATCTGTAATTCGGCTATCTCTTTCTTGTTGTCCTAATGCTTCGGTAGGGTAGAGGTTTAGTTCCTGACGCCATTTTAAATCTCGGCCAGTCCACCAACCTGCAAGCGTTGGTAAATCATGCGTTGATACAGTAACCATAGATTGAGCAGGATATAGTTCAGGTCTTTTAAATAAACCGGATTCCCAACGTTCAAAAAATAGCACTTTGTATGATAGTAACCCTGCGGCTTCCATTATTTCACCAAAGCCTTCAGGTACCGTACCCAAATCTTCTCCAATAACCACGCAATGTTCTCTACGAGATTCTAAGGCGATAATTCTTAAAATTTCAGCAAGTGGGAAAGTAATATATACGCCCTCATGTGCTGCCATGCCTGGTGCTACCCAGTATTGACGCATAAGACCTAAAATGTGATCAATTCGCAGCGCGCCAGCATATTGCATGTTACTGCGTAATGCTTTTACAAGAGGCAAATAACCTTGTTTTTGAAGGGCTACAGGGTTAATTGGAGTCAATCCCCAGTCTTGTCCTAATGTGTTCATTGCATCTGGTGGAGCGCCCACTGATGCGCCAGATACATATACTTCTTTGTCTGACCATACGTCTACACCTGAGCCGTCACAACCCACGGCAAGATCTAGATACAAACCAACAGGCATATCATTTTCAGTAGCTGTATTCGCTGCTTCTTTTAACTGACGGTGTGCTAACCACTGTAAAAAGCTAAAATATTTAATGCGTGCGACATGTGTTTTTTGAAACTTAGTTACTTCTGGAGTATCAGGTTTTTGATATTCTAAAGGCCAAGACTTCCAGCCGTATAAGTTTTCATCAATTTGTCTGAAGTGCTCATATAGCGCGTCGAATGTTGTTAATGTGAGTAAATCACTGCCTTGTTCTTGAATAAATGCGTCAAATTCAGCTTTTGCCTCGACCATTTCATTTGATGAATTGTTATTAAATTCTTCAAATAATGTTTCTAAAATATCGTATTTAATATCGGCCACAGCAGGGTAGTCAATCAATTGTGCTGAACGTGCGTATGCAAGTTTTGCTTGAAATTCATCGCTATTAAAACGTTGTTGTGCTTTTTCACTTTGACTGAAATTAGGTACTGCGGTTACATCTATATACATCGTGTTTAAAAAACAACGACTTGTTGGCGAGTATGGGCTTCTATGCCCAGGATTGTTTTGGTACAACGGATGCAAAGGGTTAAGGCCGATTGATGAAGCACCTTGTTTAGCTGCTGATGTGACTAATTGTTTTAAGTCTCCAAAGTCACCGAGTCCCCAGTTTTTCTCGCTACGTAATGAATAGAGTTGAGCTGCAAATCCCCACATTTTCTTATCGTATGCTTCTTCAGGGCTATAACTTGTTTTAGGTGCGAATATTAAATGGCATTCATTCGCTTGATTACCGTACGTAATTTCAATTTTATGGTAACCGTCATCCAGCTTAGGAAGGGGTAGGTTATATTTTGTAAAGCTTTCGTTACCTATTGTTTGTTGTGCAGCAACAGGTAAACCTGATAATTCAACGGTTGTGGTAATTATTTGACCTGATTCGGTAGTGATTTTAGTGGTTAATGTTGAAGCCATGCCATCGGTTAAGCTAATGACCATTGAATGATTTGACTCTTCACTTTTGGCAATATGAGCTTCTGGAAGAATATTTCGCCACTCTTTTTCCGTTAACTTAGTTATTTGATCTGTTAACGCTTTATCGCAGGTTAAGTCGTAACCCATCGCATTAAGTAATGAATGAAGCGCCTCATCTTTAGGTGATATTTGATCACCAAAGCAATCAGTGTAACTTTTATGGAATCCTACAAGCTCAGCTAATTGCTCGATCAAGTTTGAGGTTTTATTCATTATGACTCTCTATTCTTCTGTTTCTAATTCTTAATGGCTAAGTTGGATATGAGTATAGCCAGTGTTGATATTTTATTATGACTAAGTCATGTGTCAGAGCAATGAACTACATACGTATGCATTATTTTTTTTGTCAAAAAATGCGGTGCATACGTATGCACTTTGTACATTGCGTAAAGCCTTAAGAGTAATATGCAGTTTTATTTACTCATTCATAAATAATTAAATGGTATAGCGCATTAAGTATTGAAATATACACATTAAGTTGTACTTAGCTATGGTGCTCGGCTATTATTTAGATATGATTGATTGTTATTGAGTTTTTAGTGAAATCCAAACAAACTTCCTTTGATATTGCTTATCGAGCAGGCGTTTCTCAATCTACCGTTTCTAGGGCGTTACGCAATAGTCCTTTGGTGAATGAAGAAACACGTCGAAAAGTTCAAGAAATTGCGAAAGAACTTAACTATAAAGTGGATAAAAATGCGAGCAGCTTGCGTACGCAACAAAGCGGAACATTAGCGTTATTACTGTTTGAAGATCCAACGAATGACGATTCTCTGATAAACCCTTTTTTCTTATCAATGCTAGGCAGTATTACGCGTGCGTGCAGTAATGCTGGTTACGATTTGCTTGTATCATTTCAAAAAATGAAAAATGATTGGCATGCTGACTTTGAAGATAGCCGAAAAGCCGACGGAATCATTTTGTTAGGGTATGGCGATTATACAGATTATGAAGAAAAGCTAGTTCACTTAATCAACCAAAACACTCATTTTGTACGTTGGGGAGCCGATGTTAAAGGTTTACCTGTTGTTTCGGTCGGGTGTGATAATTTTCATGGCGGATATCAAATCACTGAGCATGTGTTAAATAATGGCAATAGTAAACTTGCGTTTATTGGTGGCGTAACCGACGCTGCGCCAGAATTTTTAGCTCGTTACAAAGGGTGTTGTGCTGCACAAAAAGAGAATGGAATAAAGGTCAATAAATCATTGCAAGTAGATGCTATTTCTACGGAAGAATCTGGCTACAACGCAACTATTGAACTGATTCAGAGTAAAAAGTCGTTTGATGCCATTTTTGGTGCGAGTGACCTTATTGCGATAGGCGCACTTAAAGCCCTGCAAGATAACAATATTAAAGTACCTGAAGAGGTTGCTGTTATAGGGTTTGACGATATTCAAACCGCAAGCTTTACGTTTCCACCTCTTACCACGGCTAAGCAAAATACAATTTTAGCTGGAGAGTTACTGGTTGATAAGTTACTGAAACTGATTAATAGTGAACAAGCTGAAACTGAGTTGATGGAAACGACGCTGGTTGTGAGGTCGTCATGTGGAAGCGCCCTCAAAAGTTAAAAAATAACGTTAAGCAAAAAGCTGATATATAAAGTGCCTTGCTAGTGAGAATAACGTAGCATTTTATATATCAGACAGGGAACTGAATCTTTACCGTTCGAGCAAACTCACTTAACTAAGCCGTTTGCTCTTTTTCATCCTTAACAAACATTACTGATAAAGCACCTAACACCATCGAGCCACCAGCAAGCATAATGATAAATATTGCTTGGTTAGCGAATAATCCACTCAAAATCATACCTGCGAAAATACCTGATACTATTTGTGGTGCGGCAATAGTGAAGTTAAATATGCCCATGTATATACCTGTTTTACTTATAGGTAATGCCCCAGCCAGTATAGAATATGGCATCGCTAGAATTGCAGCCCACGCTATACCAATACCTATCATAGGAATGAATAGTGTTACAGCACCTTTAGGAACTTCTACTTGAGTAATAAGTAAGTTGACTGTCGTTAATTCTGTGCCTGTAATCATTGAAAAGCTTAAGTAGCCTAATCCACCGGCAAGTAGCGAAAGTGAGTAAACCCATTTACGACCAAACGTATTGGCTAGCTTTGCCAAAAAGATAGAGAAAATAGCAGCAAACAACGAGTAAGCGGCAAATAAAATACCTACCCAGTCACCAGCAGCGCCTTTAGCTGCTGCAATATCCGCAGGAATTCCGCCAACAGAAGCAATGTAGTCATGATCAAACCACTTTACATCAATTCCCCATACCTGTTGTGCGATGGCTGGCATGGTATAAACCCACATAATAAATAGTGAAAACCATGAGAAAAATTGAACGATAGCCAGCTGTTTCATTACTTTTGGCATAGTTTTCATTAACGATAAAAAGTTTGAGGCTTTTTCTGAAAACGAAGTGGTTACGTTTTGCTCTTCAGCAACTTTTTTAGCGTCTAAACCTTTAAACTGGTAGTACTGCTCTGGTGCATATTCTTTAGTTTTGAAAACAGTCCATAGTACTGAACCTAAAAGAACGGTAGCACCTATGTAAAACGCCCATACTACTGAAGGAGCAATGCCTTCACCGCTTGACGTATTGCTTAAACCTACAACGTTAGTGAGTAAAAACGGCAAAATTGAACCAAATACAGCACCTACGTTAATTAAGAATGCTTGAATTGAATAACCTTGGTTCGTTTGATTATCAGGAACCATGTCTGATACAAGCGCACGGAAAGGCTGGAAAGCAACGTTAAACGAGGCGTCCATAATAGCAAGCATCATCGCACCAAATAACATAGGAGGTACTATTGCTACAAATAGAGGAGCATTTGGCATTAATAACATACCAACAGTTGCTGATATAGCACCTATTAGTATGTACGGATTTCTTCGACCAAATCGATTCCAAGTTTTATCTGAAGCGGCACCAACGATTGGTTGAATGATTAGTCCCATTATCGGCGCGACCAACCAAAACAACGAGAGTGAATGTAAATCAGCACCTAGGTCAGATAAAATACGGCTTACGTTTGCATTTTGAAGTGCGAAACCAAATTGCACACCTAAAAAACCAAAGCTAACATTCCATATTTGCCAGAAACTTAATTGGGGTTTTGTTGACATAGAGTAAGGCTCTTTAATTAAGGAAAAAGGTTAAATGATTAACTATTTTCCATTTTGTTATACTTATAATTTAGCCATCATAGCGACTTGTTGTGAGTATCCACAAATATTTGCATACGTATTCAAGATACTTGATAAGTATAGAAGGGTGGTGTGATAAGTTAAAAATGTTTTATTTTTCTATATTTAGCATGCCTTATGAATGAGGTAAAACACGTTAAACCCGTTGGAGTTATGCCGTAGTCAAATGTTTTTTGGTACGGGGTGTTTGCTATAAAGTCTTTTTGTAGTGTACATCCCTCTATTATTTGAGGGAGTTTTTAAACTAAAATATCTGAACTATTAATACACTGCGACAAATGAGTTTACGGGCATTTTTTTGTTATTCTGTTTAGCGTCATCATAGCTTCATTCATACTTAATAAATTATATTTAAGATGGGATTGTCGCGAATAACTCACTTGATACACTACTTATTAACTAACTTTTTAACATTTCAGGATTTATTATGATTAAAACAATTGTAATTACAGGCGCAAACCGTGGTATTGGTTTAGCAATGGCATCGGTGTATAAATCTCAAGGGCACAATGTATATGCGTTATGCAGAAAAACGTCAGCGGCTCTAGATGCGTTAAATGTTCATGTTGTTACTGATGTTGATGTAGCAACAAATACAGGTATTAAGAACATGAGCAAGGCGTTAAGTGGCATTGGTATCGACGTTTTAATATGTAATGCAGGAATTCTAAGAGATGAAAGCCTTTCTGAACTTAACTTAGACACAATAAGAGAACAGTTTGAAGTAAACGCTATTGCACCACTGGTTGTTGTTGATGCGTTGCAATGCAATCTAAATCCAGACGGGAAAGTCGCTATGATCACGTCACGAATGGGCTCAATTGCTGATAATGGCTCAGGTGGACGTTACGGTTACCGAATGTCAAAAGCGGCACTTAATGCTGCTGCTATGTCGTTAAGCAAGGATTTGTATTCACAAGACATATCAGTGGGTATTTATCATCCGGGTTATGTACAAACCGACATGGTAAATAATGGTGGAGATATACCCGCAAGTGTTGCAGCAGAGAGAATAGTTGGTCTAATTGAAGAACTTACGCTTGCAGAAACCGGCGTGTTCAGGCATTCAAATGGTGAAGTTCTACCTTGGTAGATAGATTATCGAGTTTACATCCTGATTACATAAAAATTTGGGAGACGGTACAAGCTATACCTGTTGGTAAAGTGGCCTGTTACGGACAAGTTGCCGATTTGGCCGGATTGCCAGGACGAGCGCGCTTGGTCGGTAAAGCGTTACGACATGTTACCGAAGCAGGATGGAATAACGCGTCTGTACCCTGGTATAGGGTGATAAATGCTCAAGGTAAAATTTCCTTTCCAGAAGGGAGTGAGCAGTTT
>JAHDIK010000032.1:5000-9875 GCA_020630795.1 Colwellia sp. | reverse complement strand
TTGCTAAAAGACCGTTATAAAGTTATCAATATAGATACTTTAGGCTACGGAGAGGCTGATCATGTTAAAGATAAAAACAATTATAATTTTTCTGAAGAGCTAGAAAGGGTCAACAAAGCATTAAATATTCTTATTGGTGAGGATCCGTTTCATTTAGTTGGTCACTCATGTGGTGGTGCTATTGCGCTAAAACTTGCTGTTGAGAATGCTAATAGAGTGTTGTCAATGTCATTGTATGAGCCTGTCGCTTTTCATTTATTACCAAACGGCAGTGACGCAAAGTGTGTTTCTGATGATTTTGCGAGTAAAATTGATATTGACGATTATGCGTTAGCTGCAGAACGCTTTACAGATTTTTGGAATAAAAAAGGCTTTTTTAAGTCTTTACCTGAAAAAATGCAGTTATCGATGTCGCAAGACATGGAAAAGGTAAACATAGAGTTTATTGGTTTAACGTCAGAAAAGTACACGCTAGTTGATATGAAAAAGATCACTGCACCCGTTATGATTATGGTAGGGGAATACACTCCTGAGTTAAGTAAAACCTTATCAGGAATTATTGCGTCACCTTTTACTAACGTAAATCAAAAGATTTTTCCTGCTGGGCATATGGGGCCTGTTAGCCATGCTGAAATTATTCACCCAGTAATCGCCGAGTTTATTGCTGACAATTCGTAGTGGAGAAATAACAGAGTTTAAATAAAAAAGCCCAGCGATAACGCTGGGCAAAAAATAAGGGAAACATATTTACCTTGTTAAAGGTTAACTTGGGTTATCCTGAGTTTCATCTGAGATACGCTCTCGCAATAAACTTTTACCGTTAATCGCTATTTTTCGAGGCTTTAATGCTTCTGGTATCTCTCTTTCCAAGTCAATATGTAGCAAGCCATGCTCCATAAAAGCACCGATGACTTTTACGTGGTCGCCAAGTTGAAATTTCCGCTCAAAGTTTCGCTCTGCGATACCTTGGTGTAGAAATTTTCGTTCGTTTTTATCTTTATTACCGGCTTTTGTGCCCGTAACAACAAGTGTATTTTGTTTTGATTCAATTTCTAACTCTTCATCAGCAAAGCCAGCAATTGCCATGGTGATCCGGTATTGATCTTCTGCAAGCAATTCAACATTGTATGGAGGGTAAGATGATTGTTTATCAGCTCTAGACGCTTTGTCTATTAAACCAGCTAAGTGGTCAAAGCCAATGAATGAACGGTATAGTGGACTAAAATCTGTAGATGTACGCATAATATTCATATCCTATTTTAAGTTAGCAATATGCTTTACCTAACTAAATAACACATAGTTGTTGATGTAAGTTAAAGCCAAGTTATCTTGCGAATTAACAAACATTAATATGTTTATTTACAAAGGTATTAAAGTGCCTTTCATTATTGAACAGGCGGTTAATGTAGACCCTATTGGCGACTACATTATTAAAGATGGGAATGATTGTTTTTTTTTCAAGAGAAAAGCGAAATAAATTTTGTTTATTTCGCATGGGTTTTATTTAAGTTGTTGATTTATAGATAAAGAATTTTATTCGTTTTTAGTTTTTTTCACTTGTAGATAGTTTGGTTATCTCTTCTAGCGCTTTTTCGTAGTTAGGATGTTGTGAAATATTAGGTACTAGTTCTTTGTACGTAATAGTTTGGTTCTGATCAATAATAAAAATAGAGCGAGATAATAGCCCCATGTTCTTTATTAATAGACCGTATTTTTCGCCAAAATCTCGCCATACAGAATCCGATAGCACTTGAATTTTGTCTATTTTTTCAGTTTTACAAAAACGCTTTTGAGCGAAAGGAAGATCATTACTGATTGTTAAAATAACTGTATTTTCAGGCAGTTTAGCTACTGAATCGTTAAAATTTTTGGTTTGAATAGAGCAAACACCTGTATCTAAACTTGGAACTACAGAAATGAGTATGTTTTTACCTTTGAAATCCTCTAACTTAATTGGCGCGAATGATTCATTCACAACTTTAAAATTTGGAGCGGTTTGACCAATATCAACCTGATGCCCAATAAGCGTGACAAATTTTTCACCTGCTTTAACTAGGTTACTTGTTTCTGGTAAAGGAGCTGATTGTGAAAACGCAAATGATGAAGAAGTCAGACCAATAAAGGCGACCAAAGTTGATAATTTCATTATATAATTAACTAAGATAGTAATTGTTTGAGCTAGCTTAACGTATTTCTCGAATAAATTGCTATAATTTACATTCATTCTATGTTTCTATTATCTATAATTTCAACAATAAATATTTTGAAATCGTTATATTATTCAATTAATTTTGAGTCTTTAGGGAAATAAATTTTTATGTCAACTCCGCTATTAATTTGTGATGATTCAAATATGGCGCGTAAGCAAGTTGCGCGTTCATTACCAGACGGCTGGGATGTCGATATTACTTTTGCTACAAATGGTTTCGAAGCCATAGACGCTATTAAAGCTGGTAAAGGGGATGTGTTATTTCTTGATTTAAATATGCCAGGGATGGATGGTTATGAAGTTTTACAAACGATTGTAAAAGAAGACTTACCTACCATGGTTATTGTTATTTCGGGTGATATTCAGCCAGAAGCTCATCAACGAGTTACAAGTCTTGGTGCGTTAGATTTTATTCAAAAACCTGTAAATAAAAATAAGCTAACTGAAATACTTTCTTCTTACGGTGTTTTTACGGCTGAAGATTTAGAGTCTGCACCTAATGTTAAAGAAGAACCTGTTGATAAAAGCAGTAAGTTAGATTTACCTCCTGTTAGTGCTCCAACTAAAGTTGAAGAAGTAAAACCAGAGGAAGAATCTGTTGGCTTTTTAGAGCCTGATTTGCGTGATTGCTATCAAGAAATAGCGAATGTAGCGATGGGTAGGGCGGGTGATTTACTTGCTCGTTTATTGGATGTATTTGTTGTATTGCCAATTCCAAATGTAAATTTGATTGAAGTAAGCGAATTGAGCATGGCGTTATCTGCTGTCGAGGTAAATGAGAGTACATCTGGTATTTGCCAAGGATTTATTGGGGCAGGTGTTTCTGGCGAAGCTCTTTTAATATTGAATGATTCAAGTTTTAAAGATGTTGCTACATTAATGAACTATAAAGATGTGCTTGATGAAAATTCAGAGCTTGAGTTATTAATGGATATGGCTAATGTTTTGATTGGAGCATGTTTGAGTGGTGTTTCAGAACAGTTGGATATGAACTTCAGCCAAGGGCATCCAGTTGTGCTCGGCCAACATAGAAAAATATCAGAATTAATTGCTACTAACTCTACACGCTGGAGAAGAACATTAGCAATAGAAATAAGCTACAACATTGAGAATTACCCGATAAAATGTGATTTGCTATTACTCTTCACAGAAGAATCGATGAAAACGCTTAACAACAAAATAGCTTACTTATTGGATTAATTATGTCGCTCGAAACAGATCAAATTAATGAATTACATTGGCTTATGGAGATGCTCCATACTATTGATGTGGGGTTAGTTGTTCTTGACCGCCAATATAAAATTCAAATATGGAATGGTTTTATGGAAAACCATAGTGGGATGTTACCAAGAGAGGTAAAAGATAAAGAGCTGTTTTCTTTATTTGATGAAATCCCCAAAGACTGGTTTAAACGTAAAGCTGAGTCGGTTTTCTTGTTAAAGAATAAAGCATTTACAATATGGGAACAAAGACCTTACTTATTCAAATTCCAGAATTATCGTCCTATTACAGGGTCAGCTGATTACATGTATCAAAACACGACATTTATCCCGTTAATGTCGTCTACAGGTCTTGTTACGCATTTATGTTTGCTAATTTATGATGTAACAGATAATGCAACGAATAAAAAAGATTTAGAGCGCGTAAATAATGAACTTGCCGTGTTAAGTCAGACTGACGGGTTAACTCAGCTCTTTAACCGAAGCCATTGGGAGTCGTGTTTACAAACTGAATTTAAACGTTGGTGTCGTTCAAGAAGCCCAAGTAGTTTGGTAATACTTGATATTGACCATTTTAAAAATGTAAACGATACATATGGTCATACTGTTGGCGATGACGTTATACGTCATTTGTCAGGTGTTATTAAAAAGCATGTACGTGAAACAGATATTTCAGGTCGTTATGGCGGTGAAGAGTTCGTTATTCTATTAGCCGATACATCACTTGATAATGCGAAAATATTCTCTGAGAGATTACGTAAAGAAGTTGCACAGTCTATCGTTAAGCATAATGACTTAGATTTATCGTATACCATTAGTATGGGAGTTGCAGAAGTAGATCCTAGTATTAAAACTTATGAAGCTTGGATTGAATGTGCAGACAGTGCGTTATATCGTTCTAAAGAGGCTGGGCGTAACCAAGTGAGCTTACACCCTAAGCAAGCGTAACGTATAAAAATAGCTTGTTATCGAATATTAAAACCTATACTTCGTATAGGTTTTTTTATGCCTATTCATAACATCTTTACTTTTGTTCAGTTTCACGTTTTACGTGTAGTTGACGATAAATACCAATAATGTATGAGAGTAGTATTAATAGGGGAATTACCCACTGAGTTAAGTGTCCCCAACGGCTATATGGTGTTTGACCTGAAACTAATGAGACTTCAGATGTTAATACACCTTCCTCAAATTGAGGTAGCACCTTTGTAACAAGGCCATGTTGATCAACAATCGCCGTTATACCATTATTTGTAGCACGAATAAGTGGTCTTCCAAATTCCAGCGCGCGCATTTTGGCGATGTCTAAATGTTGATGAGGACCGTGTGAGTTACCAAACCATGAGTCATTACTTACGGTTAAAATGAGGTTTGTATCGTTATTAAAATTAGCGCTTAATTGAGAAGGAAACGCGATCTCAAAACAAATAAGCGGTAACAAATTAA
>JAHDIK010000032.1:2132-4900 GCA_020630795.1 Colwellia sp. | reverse complement strand
GCCGATTGGTTAGCCATTTTTAGAAAGTCTTGCGCGACAGGCTCTAATGAGGTTATAGCAGACTCAGGCCATACAACAATATCAGCATCAAAGTTAACTCGGCTTAAATCAAGGTATTTCAACATTGTTGGCCAAACTTGATCTTTATCCCATTTAATATCTTGTTCTATATTGCCCTGAATTAGCGCTACTTTGGTTGTTTTCCCTGTGACTGACGTCCACGATATTTGATTCAATATCGTTAAACTTAATGCCGTACTGGTGATAATAACGATAGGAAATTTAAGATGCTTTTTAGTAAAAATATTGTAGATAGAAATACACAGCAAAAAAATGATTGATGTTAAACCAAATTCGCCTATTACGGGGACGAAACTGTTTAATGGACTATTTATTTGTGTGTAACCTAACGATAGCCAAGGAAAGCCTGTAAGGAATACGCCGCGTATATATTCGCTGATTAACCATGTTGCAGGTAATAACCAGATATTGAAGCGTTTATTTACTGTTAGCTGCGCAGCAAGATAACAACCTATAGCCGGAAAAATTGCTAAATATAAGCAAAGTAATAGCATGAGCAATATCGAAGCGGCTAATGGTAATCCTCCAAATTGATCAATCGCGACATGTACCCAACTTATGCCGCTGGCGAACCAACCGAGTCCAAATGTAAAGCCAATTTTGGCAGCGTCTTTAGCGGTATGGTAGTTGAGGAGTTTTAACCAAACAGGAATTACAACAAATGGTACAACCCAAAATGAAAAAGGGGCATAGGCAAATACAAGGCTTAACCCTAATAAAAAGCTAAGCCAGTATTTTGTTTTTTTTAACGAGTTTATTGCACGCGTCAATGTTCGTGTAAAAATATTAGTAGCCATTAATTTCCGTATTGTAAGCTAGTCGGTATTTTTACCATTCACTTCGTAATCTTTGGGTATGGTAACTTGAATTGTTTGTATGCGACGAGTGTCAGCTGCAGTAATTTTAAACTCAAATTCATGCACGGTTACGGTTTCACCTTTTTTCGGCATATGTCCAAATTGTTGAAGCACAATACCACTGATGGTATCAGCATCTTCTTCGTTGAAGTCAGTGTTAAAATATTCATTGAAATCAGCGATTTCTGTTAAAGCTTTAACTTGGAATACTTGTCCTGCTAAGTGCTTAATGTCTTCTTCGATCTCATCATCCGTTTCGTCTTCAATTTCGCCAACGATGAGCTCGAGAATATCTTCAATAGTGACAACGCCTGAAACACCGCCATATTCGTCAACGACTATCGCCATATGATAACGTTGAGAACGAAATTCTTTTAGCAGTGGCTCAACTTTTTTGCTTTCTGGTACGAGTATAGAAGGTCTTATTACGGTTGATATTGTACATTCTTCGTCTTGCTGCTGAAAGCCATAAGCGAGTAAGTCTTTAGCGAGTAAAATACCTTCGATGTTATCAATATCTTCATTGATTACAGGAAACCTTGAATGACCAGACTCTATGATAATAGGGAGAGATTTTTCTAGGGGATCGTTAATGTCTAATGTAACCATTTGTGATCTTGGGATCATGATATCGCGTACACGCATATCAGAAACTTCGAGCACACCTTCAATCATTAACTTAGTTTCGGGTCTGATTAATTCACGGTCTTCGGCATCGTTTAATACCTCAACTAATTGATCTTTATTCTGCGGTTCCCCTGTAAATACTTGTGCTACTTTTGTCCACAAAGATTTATTTGAAGAACCGTTACTAGAGTGGGGGTTATCGTCGCTCATAGAGCTTTTTGTATTCCTATGTTAATTAATTTGTTTGAGTAATATAATATGAAACGTTTTAGATAACTATTATACTTCAGTATAAAATTTAACCTGCTTGATACGGATTGTCTATACCAAGTGACGCTAATAATTGTATTTCTAGCGATTCCATTTCTTCCGCTTCAACTTCTTGTATATGGTCATACCCAAGTAAATGCAAGCATCCGTGTATCACTAAGTGTGCCCAATGGTCTGTTATAGCTTTATTTTGTTCTAACGCTTCACTGGCTACAATATCTGAACAAATAACTAAGTCGCCCAATAAATTAAGCTCGATTCCTTCGGGTACTTCAAAGGGAAAAGAGAGCACATTGGTTGGTTTATTTTTGTTTCTGTATTGATGATTGAGCTGTTGGCTTTCTGAATTGTCCACAACTCTAATCGTTAATTCAAAGTCTTTATTTAAGTGCGATAAAGCGGTATCCGCCCATAATTGAAACTGATCCGCAGTGGGATCTGTGTCAGATGTGTGCACAACTTGAATGTCTAATACTGTAGGCATTATTCACTTTCCGCTGATTTATGTAATTCAGCTTGTTGTTTCTTTTCTAGTTTTATACGTGTCATTTTTTTATCATGCGCTTCATAGGCTTCTACAATACGCGCAACGACCGGATGACGAACAACGTCTTTTGATTGGAAAAAGTTAAAGCTAACACCAGGTATGTCTTCTAAAACTTCAATAGCATGGCGTAAGCCAGACTTTTGACCTCTAGGTAAATCTACTTGTGTTACATCGCCCGTGATAACGGCTCTAGCGTTAAAGCCTATACGGGTTAAAAACATTTTCATTTGTTCAACAGTCGTATTTTGGCTCTCATCTAATATAATAAATGCATCGTTTAACGTACGTCCTCGCATGTAGGCAAGTGGCGCTATTTCAATTACGTTACGTTCAATGAGTTTTTCAACCTTTTCAAAACCGAGCATTTCAAATAAGGCATCGTATAA
>JAHDIK010000032.1:0-2032 GCA_020630795.1 Colwellia sp. | reverse complement strand
GGTTTGATAACGCCACGTTTCGTTTTAATGGTGATAACTTTATCAAAGTTTACATCAATGGATTCAGGCGCTTGTTCTAATACATTGGCGTCTAAAATAGCTAAATGCACCATTTCATCAGAAATTTCT
This sequence comes from Colwellia sp., assembly GCA_020630795.1. GTDB lineage: Bacteria > Pseudomonadota > Gammaproteobacteria > Enterobacterales > Alteromonadaceae > Pseudocolwellia. Next base: position 1,903 of record JAHDIK010000032.1, on the reverse strand, counting down.
TGAGTTTGATTTTTTACGTCACTCGTTTCAACGTATAAATCTTTTAAAATTTTTATAACGGCTAAGCAGTTATTTTCAGTGCCAACAACTTTAAATTGGTTGCCTCGATAACTGATTTCTACACCTAAACGTTTTTCAATCGTTTTTAGGTTGTCGTCCATAGGCCCGCACAGATTTGCTTGGCGGGTGTTGTCTACAGGTTCGAGTGCAAGTATATGACTTGTATTTTTACTCAATTTAGGTGTCCACTGTTTTAACGTTAGTTAGAGATATTAAGGGGTATAAGTACCAACACCAATGTCATCAATACCCGATTTACTTTGTTGATGATGGCTATTTGCTAAAATATCTGCTGGTGAGTGAGCGATTCTTAGTCCCATATCTTTTTCTTCGCGAACAAGTTCGCCACGTAATGAGTTTGAATACACATCTACTATTTTAACGTCAACAAATTGCCCAATGACGTGATGAGGAGCTTCAAAGTTAACTATTCTGTTGTTCTCGGTACGGCCTCTTAGTTCCATAGGGTTCTTTTTAGAAGGCCCTTCAACTAAGATTCGTTGTTCTGTACCTAACATTTGACGGGCGATACGCAGTGCTTGATTACTGATGGTGTCCTGTAAAATTTGTAAGCGTTCTTTTTTAGTTTCATCTGTTACATCATCAGGTAAATCTGCAGCAGGTGTACCTGGTCGAGCACTATAAATAAAGCTAAAGCTTAAATCGAAATCAACATCAGTTATCAACTTCATTGTTGCGTCGAAATCATCTTGGGTTTCGCCGGGGAACCCGATAATGAAATCTGAAGACATGCATATATCTGGTCGTGCTTTTTTAAGCTTTCTAATTTGAGATTTGTATTCTAATGCGGTGTGTCCACGCTTCATTTGAACGAGAATTCGATCACTACCACTTTGAACTGGTAAATGTAAATGGCTAACGAGTTCAGGTACATCTTTGTATACATCGATAATATCGTCGGTAAATTCAATAGGGTGAGACGTTGTATAGCGAATGCGATCGATGCCATCAATTGTTGCAATTAAACGTAGTAGTTCTGAAAATCTGCATATTGTACCGTCATGAGATTCACCACGATAACCGTTTACATTTTGACCCAGCAAATTAACTTCGCGTACGCCTTGCTCTGCCAATTGTGCAACTTCATAAAGTACATCATCAAGTGGACGACTAACTTCTTCACCACGAGTATATGGTACAACACAAAAAGTACAATACTTACTACAGCCTTCCATCACCGATACAAACGCAGTTGCACCTTCAGCTTTAGGCTCTGGTAAACGATCAAATTTTTCAATTTCTGGAAAACTCACGTCAACAACAGGGCTTTGTTCACCTGTAACTTGCTGAATCATCTCAGGCAAACGGTGAAGCGTTTGTGGACCAAATACCATGTCTACATAAGGTGCTCTTTGTCGAATTGCGTCACCTTCTTGAGATGCAACACAACCACCAACTCCTATAAGCAAATCAGGGTTTGAAGCTTTTAATGTTTTCCAGCGACCTAATTGATGAAATACTTTTTCTTGAGCTTTTTCACGTATTGAACAAGTATTTAATAATATAACGTCAGCGTCTTCTGCTTCTTCCGCCAACTCGTAACCGTGGGTTGAATCAAGAAGTTCTGCCATTTTTTGCGAGTCGTACTCGTTCATCTGACAGCCCCAGGTTTTTATATAAAGCTTTTTGCTCATTAATACTTGCCTAACATTTTAATAGTGATTCAAAAAAGAGCGCTATTTTACTCTTTCTTGCATAGAGACGCTAGTTTAGTTGATATAAGTTTGAAAATACTTAAAAGGTTATGACAAACTCATTAATGGAATACTGATAACTATTTGACTGCCTGTGATTTCTTTATCAAATACATTAATTGAAGCGC
>JAHDIK010000014.1 GCA_020630795.1 Colwellia sp. | reverse complement strand
TTGGGTGATCAGCATCGATGTTATTAAGTGATCAGGATGGGTGAAAATACGCAGTGACCTAGCTGATGATGGAATACAAGGTCGTGCAATGTGGGAAGAAGGAACATATCAACTTATTTTAACCGACTGTCACATGCCAAATTTAGATGGCTACGACATGACAAGACAAATACGACAACACGAAAAGAAAACAAATCAAAAAAAAATTCCCATAATTGCAGTAACTGGTGCAGCAATGAGTGGTGACGCCGAGTATTGCTACAGCGCAGGTATGGACGACTTTGTTAGTAAACCAATTCAATTATCCGATTTACGCACAACGTTAAAAAAGTGGTATGTACATGACTAATAACCTTCAAATTCTCAATAGAAACGTGATGTTTGAATTAATTGGTGACGATAAAGCGCTCATAAAAAAATTCGAAATAGAGTTTTTACAACAAGCTAAAAAATCTATTGGAAAGCTCAGCGCATCTTATACAGATTCAGATTTTACACAAATAAAAGAAGAAGCACATTTCCTTAAAACATCAGCAAAAGCAATCGGGGCTGAAATATCTGCAGACTATTTGCAGCAGTTAGAGGACAGCTCGTTGAATAAAGATAAAGAGCACTGCAAAGAACTGATTATCTTAATCAATAATTCTGTAAAACAAGTATACGGAGCTATTAAAGATGAAAAATAAACCGCTTCCCGTTGGTAGTCGACACCCTAAAGTTGTCATGATTGTAGACAATGATGAAGATACAACTGGCGCTTCAAACATATTGGTTTCACACATTGAAGAATACAGAACAATACAACTAAACGAAGAAACAACAGATTATTTGTTACAAATAGAACCTATTGTCATTTTATTTGCTTTAGGCACAGTAGAAAAAAGCGTGGAGTATTACAAATGTTTAGTTGATGAGCATCAGCTCAATCACTTACATTACAGCGTTATACTCTGTAATAACAAAGATTCAGCACTAGCATTCAGGTGCTGCATGAAGGGATTTTTTGATAACTATTTTGTATACCAACCATTATATGAAAAACTTAGGCTTTTAATGATTGTGCAAAATGGGCTAAACGAAACTCGCTCAGCGACTGCGCTAAAAAATGAAAATGACGAGCTGTTTGAACAAATTGACCAAGATTTATCACTACTTATTGAAGAAGGCAGCAAATGTAAACAAAACATTTTGAACAGTGTAAAATCAAAACGTGAAGATATTATTCAATCGAGCGAAAAATCAATTCAAAGCAAAGAATTAGATATATCAGACCAACCTAGCGAGGAAGTAATATCTTCTATTAAAGAAGAACATTTAACTCCCCTACTCGCTCACCTAGAAGAAGATATCAAAGCGGGATTAGATAATTTGCTTGCTCAACTGTTATCAAAACAAACGGCAATAAAAGAAACTCCTAAAGTTAAACCTCAGAAGCAAAAAGGCCTGATTACACATGTTCCGTCCATTAAAAAGCGACCAGTCCCACCTGTTACTCCAGGAGAACATGACGATGAGCTTCCACCAATAACGAATACCGCTTCTAACGATAATGAAATAGACCTCCCTCAAGATGATCCCGTTATATTGATTGTAGAAGATAACAACTTATATAGAGAGATGATTGGCAGTGTATTAACAAAAGAGAATTATAATATAGACGAAGCAGAAGACGGCCTTTGCGCATTGAAAAAAATAAAAGAAAAACATTACGACCTAATTTTAATGGACCTATTTATGCCAAATTTAGATGGGCTAAACGCGACCAAAAAAATTCGTCAACTGTCAGGAGGAAGAGATATTCCTGTTATCGCGCTAACAGGAAATAAAAATAAAGAAATCGTTAAAAAATGGGCCAACTTTGGTCTTAAAGGGTACATTATGAAACCGTCAACTAAAACAGAAATCCTAAGCGTTGTAAAAAAAATACTGCAGCCAAAAACAACAAACCAAGCGGTGTAAAACCAATAAATTTAGCTGAGGTGTTTCCTTAACATATTGTCTAAACTTTCTGTTGTTATAGGCAACACTATATAGTAACTAAATTTGTTATGAATAGTGGTAAGCATATCGTCAGTGGGTGGTTGATTAAATACCGCTAACGTAGGTACATTTACTAAATGTTTATCTTCCAACAGCGCTATATTTTCAACTTTACTCATAGGGTCCGAGCAATCATAAACCACTAGTGAATATCGGAATGAATATAAGTCGTAATCAACAGGTTCACCAACTTTTTTAACCACTAGATGATAACCTAATGCTCTAAGCTGGCTACAAAAGCTAACATTGCCTTCGCCTTCCGCCTCAACAAACAATGCTTGTTTCAATAACTGTGGTTTAGTGTCAGTATCGCTTAATAACTGATTAAAGCGCCCGAATTCATATTCATTGTCTTGAGAAACTAATACCTTAATAGAAACATTAATGACGATTTGTCCTGAAGGTAATTTAGCCAAGGCAACATTTCCATCTAACCTATTTGCAAGCTCTTTTGCCATGGATATTTTGAGATTTGAATGACTGAGCTCTTCAGTTTCAACACCATAATTAGTGTCGTATCTTGCACCTGAAGACGTAACCACAAAAACAATAGTCGCCTGGCTTTGTTGATGAAAATGAACTTTAACTGAAATAGATAAATCATTTTCAGGAAAAATATCACATGCGCATTCAGCACAATTAATAAAAACTTGTTGTAACCTTAATTCATCAGTTTTAATAAATTGTGGTGTATCTTTTTGCACGATAAATTGAATATTCTTATTTTGCGCTTCAAGAATATCTTCCATGCGACTTAAAAATAAAAGGAAATCAAATGATTGCTTGTTTAATATAAGCTTGCCCGATTCAATTGTAGAAAGCTCATTTAATGTATCAACCAGCTGCTCTAAGTTGAGCGCCGCATTAGAAACGTTAGTTATATATTCTTTCTCATTACTGTTTAAATTCTGAGTTGGGAATACTTCAATCAGCCGAGAAATAACACTGAGCGGAATACGCAATTCAGAACTTAACGATTGCAAGAATTGCGTTTTTGCGTGGTTTTCTTTATCTGACTTTTCTTTTGATAAAATTAATTCTCGTGTTTGATTAGCAACCCTAAAACCTAGCTCGGTTGAATAAGCGGCCATCATTAAAATTAGCATCTGAAAAATCAATCCACCAAAAGTACCACCAAATAACATCGCCCATGTTTGCCACTTTTTAGTTTGCAGTACCCACGGTGCTTTTTCGCTAATACTATATTGCCATTCTCGAGAATAAACAGATGTTTTATTGGTCTCAACTAACCTATTAAGCGTATCGATTTGTTGACCATAAACGACAAATTGAGAGCCATTATCATAGCCAGTAATATAAACATTTACATTAGCATTATCAGCGTACTTGGATATTCGACTAAACAGGCGAGATAGCTTTACAACTCCAATAATAACGCCCTTAATAACCTGACGTTCTTTTAATTTCAGTTCACCGAACGATGGCTCTAAATATTTACCGTAAACGGGTAAAACTACGTTAATAACAGGGTCGTCAAATTCTCCCTCAATAAAGCTAATAGGAATAGTCGCTGATGGACTTTGGGTTTCAATGGCCCTATCGATCGCACGTTTTTTCTGAACTTCACCATACACATTAATACTTAGCAATTCTTCATTTTGGTAACGAGGAAAAACATACTGAACAGGCATATAAAATGCTGATTCTGGATGAGCTATTTTATCGCCTGATAATGTCTGTTGGCTAATTTGATAGGTAAAGTCCAACAGTTTCGACACGTATTGTTCGTACGTATTTCTATTTTCATGCTGAACAACAGGTACCCACTCTAGCGCCTCAATTGTTGAATTGTCACCCATTACATAAGCTGAGAACTCGTTAAAATTATCTAAACTTATCGAAGTGCTCGTTTCAAAATATGCTTTAGCCGCTTGCAATTGTTGTTCGGTTTGGACAATTTCTCTGCTTAACTCTGATATTACGAAATTTTTAGCCTTATAAAAGTCGTCTGCTCGATAATGCTGATGTTGGTCTTGAAATATCTTAAAAAGAAGCGCTATTGATATCCCCCCCAAAATAGACGAGATGATAACAAAAATTCGCTTACCGCTATTAAGCTGTTGCTTCCCTTGAAAGAATAACAGCACTGGAATCGAAAATACCGAGATCAAAGTACTCGCAGACCAAGTCCTACAAAACACATAAAACAAGTTGGCATCAAATTCTTTGACATAAATAACAGAAATTAGAACAGATGTTGAAGCAGAAACAATCGAGGCTAACGGCCCTATTTTTAAAATGAAGCTAATGAGCATTGCTCGACTATCTAACCAACGTTGGGTAGAAATCACTCGATAAGTTAGGCGTTTTACCCAAAAACCTTGCAAACAAACTGACAAGGTTGTGATCATAAAAATAGGTAAATTAAAGGGAATAGAGAAGTATTGCGATAAAATTATGTTTAGTAATAAACTCGCGAAAAAAACTGCTGCAAGTAAATGTGTACCCCAAAGTAAAATAATCGCACTGGCGATACCAGCCGCAGATCCAATAAAGATGAGAACAGAGAATGGTTTAATGACTATAATGGTCAATAAACACACCGCAACATACATTAAAACTGCCAAACAAAACTGAGTAATATGTGTTTTCATAAAATCTTCAAATGGCTCTTAATGTAACGACTTAATATACTGAATATCTGGATATTATACAGGTATACGACTCTATCCCTAGAATGTGTGCATGTAAAATGAAAAATTTAACTTTCACCGCGATTGCAGCAATTATCTTGGCGACCTCAAGAAAAATTACAATTAAGGCTTACTTCCCAATAGCTCCGCACGGAAACCTTCCTGCTTTTTTACATAATGCTTATACAAAAAGAGTATAATATTGCATAAAGCTTATAACAGTCAGACCAAAGAAGTTGTATTATATAACCTCTTTTTATTATTCACCGTAATTTTGTTGTTCTTATGTCTGTAAATATTGCCATTAATGGCTTTGGTAGAATTGGTAGAAATGTCGCTCGTGCGCTGTTTGAAAGTAATCGCACCGACGAGTTTTCATTAGTCGCAATCAATGAACTCGCTGATCCTGAAGGAATAGCACATTTATTAAAGTATGACTCAACTCATGGAAGATTTCCGCATACTGTAGAGTTAAAAGATAATGCTTTAATGATTGAAGACCAAAAAGTGCATTTATCACATGAAAAAGAGCTCAACCGATTACCTTGGAAAGAACACGACGTTGATATTGTTTTAGATTGTACAGGTAAGTTTGGTCAGTACAGTGAAGCAGAACAACACCTCAAACAAGGTGCAAAAAAAGTACTCTTTTCACACCCTGCCTCAAATGACGTAGATGCCACGATTATCTATGGTGTAAATCACCATATCATTACCGCTGAACACACTATTTTATCAAACGGTTCATGCACCACCAATTGTGTTGTACCGGTAATTAAAGCAATTGACGACGCATTTGGTGTTGAAAGCGGAACAATTACAACAATACATTCATCAATGCATGATCAACAAGTTATTGATGCATATCACCCCGATTTAAGACGAACACGTGCAGCTAGCCATTCTATTATTCCGGTTGATACAAAGTTGGCAGCAGGTATAGAACGTATTCTCCCTAAATTTTCAGGAAGATTTGAAGCGATTGCCGTTCGAGTACCAACCCTCAATGTAACCGCTATGGACTTAAGTTTAACGGTATCAACCGACGTTGATATAGCGCGTATAAACCAAGCAATACAAAAAAGCCAAAACAACGGGTTACATGGTATTTTAAGTTACACAGAAGAACCTTTAGTTTCAGTAGACTTTAATCACGATCCTCATTCTTGTATTGTTGACGGCAACCAAACTCGAGTAAGCCATAAGCGTTTAGTTAAAATGCTGATATGGTGTGACAATGAATGGGGATTTTCTAACAGAATGTTAGACACTGCAAAAATAATAGCAAACACATTATAAACACAATAATTTTTAATACTTTTAAATAGGAAAACACTATGTCGATTATTAAAATGACAGATTTAGATTTAGCACAAAAGCGTGTGTTAATTCGTGAAGATCTCAATGTACCTGTTCAAGACGGTAAAATTACTTCAGACGCTAGACTAAGAGCTGCACTTCCAACTTTAAAGTTAGCGTTAGAGTCTGGCGCTAAAGTAATGGTAATGTCGCACCTAGGTCGACCAACTGAAGGTGAACCAAATACTGAGTTTTCACTACAACCTGTTGTAGATTACTTAGCGGCTGCACTTAATTACCCTGTTCGTTTAGAAAATAACTACCTGAATGGTGTTGAAGCTCAAGCAGGTGAATTGGTTGTTTTTGAAAATATTCGTTTTAATGTTGGCGAAAAGAAAAATGACGAAGCGCTATCTAAGCAATTAGCTGCATTATGTGACGTTTTTGTTATGGATGCTTTCGGAACAGCGCATAGAGCGCATGCTTCAACACATGGCGTAGCTAAATTTGCTCCTGTTGCAGCGGCTGGCCCATTATTATCAGCAGAACTTGAAGCATTAGGAAAAGCACTTGATAATCCAGCTCGTCCACTAGTGGCTGTAGTTGGCGGTTCAAAAGTATCAACTAAATTAACCGTTTTAGATTCGTTATCTAAAATAGCTGATGTGCTTGTTGTTGGCGGTGGTATTTCTAACACATTCGTTGCAGCTGCAGGCAATGAAGTAGGTAATTCTTTATATGAAGCAGACCTAATTCCTGAAGCACAAAGACTATGTAAAGAAACTGAAGTTATTTACGCACAAGACGTAACTACAACAAAAGTTGGTTTCAGTGATTGGCAACATGATTCAGCAACAACGATCAAAGATCCAAAAGACATTGAAAGTGATGACGACATTATTGATTACGGCCCTAAATCAGCAGCTCAAGCCGCTGAAATCCTAAAAAATGCAAAAACTATTTTATGGAATGGCCCTTGTGGTGTTTTCGAAATAGATGCTTTTGCTAAAGGTACTGAAGTTGTTGCGCGCGCTATTGCTGAAAGTGACGCATTTTCAATTGCAGGCGGTGGCGACACATTAGCCGCAATAGACAAGTTTGACCTTGCTAATGATGTGTCATACATATCGACAGGTGGTGGAGCTTTCTTAGAATTTGTAGAAGGTAAAGTGTTGCCAGCTGTTGAGATTTTAGAACAACGCGGCCAATAGTTTCTACCGAATAAAATGTTGTTTAATTTTATGTAATATTACACATGTTCAATTAAACAACATCATACAAAAATCATGTGTTGATTTTAATCATTAAAATCAACACATTAAAATCACTCCCTTCCTCAACTTATTCAACACCGCTATCTAATATTTTTCACTTGAAAATAATTTTAAAAAATTTCATTTAATTTATTCATGCATTTTGTAGTAATTAAACAACAAAACAAGAACTTTCACTTCGAAAGATAAGAAAAAATTTAAACAAGTATTTATTTTGTCGTAAAATTCAAACAATATACGAATAACAGATCTCACTCCAAATTTTATACAGCTAAGATCAATTGCATAGGTATGCAACTGAATATTTTTTTCTGATATAATTACAAAATGAAACTTATTTGTTTCACCATGAAACAAATAATAACTTTTATTTTATATCTAAACTTTTTAGGAGTGTTGTAATGGCTTTAATCTCTATGCGTCAAATGTTAGATCATGCGGCGGAATATGGATACGGGATACCTGCTTTCAATGTAAATAACCTTGAACAGGTTAGAGCAATTATGTTGGCAGCGAACGATACAAACAGCCCTGTTATATTACAAGCGTCGGCAGGCGCGAGAGGTTATGCTGGAGCACCATTTTTAAAACACTTAATATTAGCTGCTATTGAAGAATTCCCTCACATTCCAGTAGTTATGCATCAAGACCACGGAACATCGTTAGCTGTATGTCAGCGCTCAATTCAACTTGGCTTTTCGTCGGTAATGATGGACGGCTCACTTTTGGAAGACGGTAAAACTCCGTCAAGCTATGAATATAACGTTGATGTAACACGTCGAACTGTAGAAGTAGCACACGCATGTGGCGTATCTGTTGAAGGTGAACTGGGTTGTTTAGGTTCTTTAGAAACCGGCATGGCTGGAGAAGAAGATGGCATTGGCGCTGAAGGGGTTTTAGACAAAGAGCAAATGCTTACTGATCCGGAAGAAGCAGCAGACTTTGTTGCAAAAACGAATGTAGACGCTTTAGCTATTGCTTGTGGTACATCACACGGAGCTTACAAGTTCACTCGCCCACCAACGGGTGATATTCTCGCTATTGATAGAATTAAAGAAATCAATAAGCGTATACCAAATACTCACCTTGTTATGCATGGTTCATCGTCAGTACCTCAAGACTGGTTAGCAATCATTAATGAGTACGGTGGTAATATTGGTGAAACTTATGGTGTTCCGGTTGAACAGATTCAAGAAGGCATAAAAAACGGCGTCAGAAAAATCAATATTGATACCGACTTACGTTTGGCTTCTACAGGAGCAATTCGTAAATTTATGAGTGAAAACCCGTCAGAATTTGATCCACGCAAATATTTAAAACAGTCAGTTCAAGCAATGTACGAAATTTGTAAAGACAGATATGAAGCGTTTGAAACAGCAGGTAATGCAAGTAAACTTAAAGCAATATCTCTAGACGATATGCAAAAAATTTATAACGTTTAATTTTATAAAAAACTAAATTCTCAACACATTAAAAGGTAAGCCTTTAAAGTACTTACCTTTTTTGTTAAATTAACCACGTAACCGCAAACTATACGCACCTCTTCTCACATCAAAAAATTGCTCTTTCCAATATATAGTTTAACGCTTTGTTAACAATATTAATTCAATGTCTTTTTATAGTAAAAAACATGCTATATAATCATTGGCGATCAACAAAAAAATAATATTTTTACAACCTCAAGGATACAAAAATGGAAATGATCATAGAGTGGTTTTCAGAAAACCAAGGTCTACTTCTTCAATATATAATCGATTTTGCAATTGCAATTGCAATTATTGTTGTAGGTAAGTGGGTAGCAAGATTAGTAAGCAAAGGTATTGTTAAAGTACTTGACCACAAGAGCATAGACAAAGCAGTAACAAGCTTTGTTGGTAGCATTGTTTTTAGTTTAGTATTTTTCGTTTCAATCATCGCTGCTATTTCGCACCTTGGTTTTAACACGTCTTCACTAGTTGCCATTATTGGTGCGGCTGGTTTAGCGGTAGGTTTAGCGTTACAAGGTTCATTATCTAACTTCGCATCAGGCGTTTTACTTATCGTTTTAAAACCATTTAAAAGCGGTGACTTTGTTGAAGTTGCAGGTACTGCAGGTGTAGTTGAAGAAATTCATATTTTTTCTACGCAACTAAAGTCTGGCGATAACAAAACAGTTATTATTCCTAACTCTGCAATAACAGGTGGCACAATCACTAACTACTCAACTAAACCAACTCGTCGTATCGACTTAGTTATTGGTGTAAGTTATGATGCAGACCTTGCTAAAACGAAAGAAATTTTAAGCAAAATTGCAAACGATCATCCATTAATTTTAAAAGACCAAGCCGTTACTATTGGTGTAAGTGAACTAGCTGATAGTTCAGTAAACCTAGTGTTACGTCCTTGGGTTAAGTCTGCTGATTACTGGGGTGTTTACTTCGATTTATTAGAAACAATCAAAGTATCTCTAGATGAAGCGGGAATTGAAATTCCATACCCTCAAATGGGTTTACACATGAATAAAGAAGCATAATATGACTCATAAAGTAATTGCTGGCGCTTTAGTTGGCCTATCACTAATTGGTGCTTCAGCTAACGCTGCAGAGCCGGCTGAAAAACCTGCAATCACTTCGTCTGCAGAACTTGGTATGCTGTTTAAAACAGGTAACAAAAAAAGTGCAGATATGAAAGCAGGTTATGACTTTAAATACGAAAAAGACTTATGGCGTAGTACCTTGGCTTTTGATTTACTTATTAAAAAATCAGATGTGAAGGGTGATGATGACGTAGTGCGCTTTGAAACATCAGATCAAAAGTGGACTTTAGAATCTAAAACTAACTACACATTAGACAAAGCTCAGAAAAGCTACATGTACGGCAACTTTGATTATGAAGATAGTCGTACAGGAAACTTTAAAAACCAAAGTTCAATATCGGCAGGTTGGGGGCGTGAATGGTATAAAACCAGTATAGCGTCTTTCTTTGCCGATTTTGGTCCTGGGTACAAGCGTGATGTTTTAAAAGAAACAAATGAAGCAAAAAGTGCATTTATTATGCAAGCTCAAGCTTTGTATCTACGCAAAATAAACGAAAATGTCGAATTTAAACAAACACTTAGCGCCAAATACGCACCCAAAAGTGGAGAAAATAGTAAATATACTGCTGAATCTCAAATAACGACAAAGTTAATTGAAACGCTTCAATTGAAGTTTTCGTTTAGAGTCGATCACAATACTGTAGTCCAATCGGGAGTAGAAAAAACCGAAACTGCAACAGCTATCACTCTGGTATACAGCTTTTAATAATCTATTTAGCGATAGTTACATAAGATTTTTCGTTAAAAACCGCACAATAGTGCGGTTTTTTATTACTAACAATATAATACCTATCGACAGCTCCATTACGATTGATTAACACTCCCCTGCTCTTATTAATAATTAAACAAGTTAATACCAATAAGTTCATTCGCATATCGAATTACCTAGTTGTATTACTCATTATTTAGGCAATTGAATCGTCAGGCTCTTTATTGAGTTACTGATCTGTTTTAATGCAATCCATGTTTCTCTAGCTTCCTCATATAACGACGCGAATTTTAACTACTAATCATACACAGCGTAGCAATACAAAACCTAATCATACGTTAATAAATAAATCCTTTATCAATAATTAAACGAAAAAAGCCGCACTAAATGCGGCTTAAACTCTCATCATTTTAACTTACGAAAATTGATTCGATGTATTTTTCGCACCACCAGCTTTTAGTGCATTTTCACCAGCAAAGTATTCTTTATGATCATCACCGATATCAGAACCTGACATATTTTGATGTTTAACACAGGCGATACCTTGACGAATTTCTTGGCGTTGAACACCTTTAACGTACCCAAGCATACCCGCTTCGCCAAAGTATTCTTTAGCTAAGTTATCTACCGACAACGCAGTAGTATGGTATGTAGGCAAAGTAATTAAGTGATGGAACACGTTCGCTTCACGTGACGTATCAGCTTGGAAAGTACGTGTACGCTCATCAGCTTCTGCTGACAATTCAGAATCATCATACTTAGCGTTCATTAAGTCGTTACGGTCATAACCTGAAACGTCTTTACCTGCTTCTACCCACGCATCATATGCTTGCTGACGGAAGTTCAACGTCCAGTTAAATGAAGGTGAGTTGTTATAAACAAGCTTAGCATCAGGGTGAACTTTACGAACTTCATCCATCATACCTTTTATTTCATGAACCGTAGGTACCGCAGTTTCAATCCATAACAAATCAGCGCCAGCGTTTAGCGCACCAATACAGTCAAATACACAACGCTCATGTCCAGTGCCTTCACGGAATTGATATAAACCAGAAGGTAAACGCTTAGGACGCACTAGCTTGCCGTCACGATTCAAGCATACATCACCTTCACGCATTTCTGATACGTCGATCTCTTCTACGTCAAGGTACGAGTTGTAAATATCTCCTTCATCACCAGGTTCTTTAACAACCGCAATTTCTTTTGTTAAACCAGCACCTTCTGAATCTGTACGTGCAACAATAATTCCGTTATCAATACCTAACTCTAAAAATGCGTGACGTAATGCACGAATTTTAGCGTGAAAGTCTGAGTGAGGAACCGTTACTTTACCGTCTTGATGACCACATTGCTTCTCATCTGCTACTTGGTTTTCTATTTGCAACGCACATGCACCGGCTTCAATCATTTGTTTAGCCATTAGGTATGTTGCTTCTGCGTTACCAAAACCCGCATCAATATCAGCAACAATCGGTACAACATGCGTTTCGTAGTTATCAATAGCATCTTGGATATTTGCTGCTTTAGCATTGTCTCCAGCATCTCTAGCTGCATCTAACTCACGGAAAAGACCACCTAATTCACGCGCATCAGCTTGACGTAAAAACGTATAAAGCTCAGCTACAAGTGACGCTACAGACGTTTTTTCGTGCATTGATTGATCTGGAAGTGGACCAAACTCACTACGTAATGCAGCTACCATCCAACCTGAAAGGTATAGGTATTTACGCTTTGTTGTATTGAAATGCTTTTTAATAGAAATGAGCTTTTGTTGGCCAACAAAACCATGCCAGCAACCAAGCGATTGTGTATATTTAGTTTTATCAGCATCAAATGCTTCCATATCAGCGTTCATAATGTTCGCTGTGTACTGAGCAATGTCTAAACCCGTTTTGAATTGGTTTTGTACTCTCATGCGAGCAACCGACTCAGGGTTAATGGCATCCCATGAATCACCAGCTTGTGCTTTAATATTTTTTACTGCTTCGATAGCGCTTTGGTAAGTAGACATAATTATCTCCAAATAATTTAAAATAGGTTATCAAGTCCTGCACAGTTATCGTAATACAAACTGAAACATTCCAAATTCAACAACACAAATCCTAGCCCACCAACAAACATTTATTAAATATATACAAACAATACCTATCATAAATAAAATAAATAATAGTGTATTAACTCTAACTTAATTAAAATAAAATCTTTATTTAACAGTAAGTAATTAATAATTCGTTAGATCAATACACGCTAAAAATAAGGGTTAAAATGATTATCTACATAATTTTTTCTTGCGTTAGGTCACTATAAATGACATATAGTTTGTTTATAACCTCTTAAAAAAGTATTGATGCTATGAATATTTCTAAAATCGATCTGAACCTTCTTATCTATCTTGATGTATTACTTCGAGAAAAAAATGTTACCCGTGCAGCTAGTCAATTAAACATCACTCAACCAGCGATGAGTAACGGCTTAAAACGATTAAGAGTACTTTTTAACGACCCTATCTTGGTAAGAACATCTGACGGCATGGTACCTACAGAACGTTCACGTGCCTTAGCGCCGGCTATAAGAAAAATTTTGTTAGAACTCGAAGAAGCCTTACAGGGTGAAGAAGAGTTTAATGAAGCAAATAGTCAACGCGTTTTCCGTATTATGGCAAGCGACTATGCAGCGTCGACTTTACTCCCTAACCTTCTGAAAAAAGTTAATAAAATAGCGCCAAATGTAACGATTGATATTATGACGCCAAGTGATGTTACGTTCCATGATGTTGAAGCGGGTAAAATTGACATGGCGATCAATCGCTTTGATGAACTACCTCAATCATTCCACCAAAAAACCGTATGGCGAGATACGTTTTCTTGTTTATTAAGTGCAGATAATCCTGTCGTGACTAAATTCAACCTTAATAGTTACTTATCTTCAAAGCATGTTTGGGTGTCTAAAACGGGCTTTGGAGTAGGCGTAGGTATGGACCCTAAAGACGTTCAAAAGCTTGGTTGGGTGGATGAAGCTCTCGCTCGACTTGGTAAGAAAAGAGATATAAAGGTTTTCACTCGAAATTATCATGTTGCAATGCAATTAGCTTACGAAGATGGCTTAGTGGCCACACTACCAACAAAGGCGGCAATGCTTCATAAAAATGATAATAACTATACAATTGTAAAACCACCGTTTGATATACCCGATATTGAACTTAAGATGATTTGGAGCCCATTACTTCATCATGACGCGAGTCATATCTGGTTTAGGCATTTAGTTATCGAAGCGGCCTCTGAATGTTAAATAAAATGTACATTTACGCGAGCTATCAAGGATAAATGAAAAACGCTATCTATACGGTTATCGCCATTGCTATATGTGTGCTGTTAGGAAAACTAATAGCACATGCCATTGGCACCCTACCCTCAAGCTTGTATGGCTTGGTGTGTTTTACGCTATTGCTGAATTTCAACGTGATCTCACCTCAAAAAATTAATGACACAATAGAATGGGCAATTAGCAATATGGGAGTTTGCTTTGTTCCTTCTGGCGTAGGAATCATTAATCATTTTGAGCTAATTAAAAACCACGGCCTAGCGATCGTATTTGTTATTTTTGTAAGTACGTTTATTTTACTCACGTTTGTCGGCGTGTTTTTTCAAAAAACACTCTTCAATAAAACATCCGATAAACCTTTAGATAATTTAAGCGACTAACGCATGTACTCTATCGAGCCGGCTTTTATCTTATATTCAATAACTTTTGTCATAGCAACCATTGTTAGCTACCAACTTTTTGCTAAAGTTCAATCTAAACTAAGTCTTATTTGGCTTAACCCTATGCTATTAACTATTTTGTTAATAGCGGCTTTTATCATTTCAATTGATATGTCATTTGAAGAATACTTTAGTTATACAATAGCGCTTAACGGCCTACTAGAACCCGCCGTAGTGGCGCTTGGCTATCCTCTGTATCAACATTTACATTCTATTCGCCACCAATGGAAAGTTATCACCTTGCTACTCGCCTTAGGTGTATTTTTAGTGATTCCTGTAAGCTTAATTTTAACAATGGTGCTGATCGTATTACCTGATATAGCAGTATCACTTTCACTCAAGTCAGTAACTACCCCCATTGGCTTATCTTTAACTGAAGCGTTAAATGGGAATAACTCAATCACCGCATTTGCGATAATTTTAGCCGGGCTTTTTGGCGCCTTACTCGGTATTCCTTGGTTAAAATTCATTAAAGTTACCTCCCCAAAAGCCCAAGGTTTAGCTATTGGAGCTGCCAGTCATGCGTTAGGTACAGCCACAATCAGCAAAATTAGTTACGAGCATGCTGCTTATGGTTCGTTATCAATCATCATATCTGCTGTAATAACCGCTATCGTTAGCCCACTACTCATTCCATTTTTGTTCAATTTGTTTATCTAACTTTAAGAAATACCCCCTAACATTCACAAAAGCACTGCAAATATAAAAACAAATTCACACGATAAATAATACTTATCATCATATTGAATACCTATATAAAAACCATCAATATAATTATTTAATCCTTTAAAAACATAACATTAAAAAAATAATATTGGCCGTTAGTACAGCACAACTTAATTTGCAGCCTTTAGTCGTATTGATTTCATTTACTAAAAACAATATTTTTGAATGAACAATAGAATTATTTTACAAACACATTCAAAGCGGGCCTATCATGAGTAAAACTAAAAATATTCATAACTTACAAATAGATAATTCATTTTATACCTTTGTAGAAAGTAGTGTATTACCAGGAATAGACATCGACCCATCAACATTTTGGGAAAAACTTTCAGTTTTAATTACCGAACTAGCCCCTATAAATAAAGCGTTGTTACGTAAAAGAGACGACCTACAACAAAAAATTGATCAATGGCACCAAGAAAACTCAGGTGAATTGTTCGACTTCAAAGCATATAAACAATTTCTTAAAGCGATTAATTATATCGCAAAAGATTGTCCCGACTTTAAGATAAGTACAACAAACGTTGACGCAGAGTTAGCAACACTTGCAGGCCCTCAATTAGTGGTGCCTGTTATGAATGCGAGATTTGCATTAAACGCAGTAAATGCACGCTGGGGAAGCTTATACGATGCACTGTATGGCACAGACGCTATTCCTGAAGAAGGTGATACGAAAAAAACAAAAGCGTATAACCCTGCAAGAGGAGAAAAAGTTATTCAATTCGGTCGTGGATTTTTGGATGAAACGGCACCACTAACATCGGGCAGCCATGCTGATGCGACTCAATATTCGATAGTAAATGGTGAACTAAAAGTTACGTTGAATACATCTGAGCAAGTTACCTTAAAATCACCACAGCTGTTAAAAGGTTACCAAGGTGATGCTCAATCTCCGTTATCTATTTTGTTTTGCCACAACGGATTACACTTTGAAATTAACTTTAATCAAGACAGCCAAATAGCTAAATCTGACAACGCAGGCATTAGTGATATTACGCTAGAGTCTGCACTGACCACCATCATGGACTGCGAAGACTCTGTCGCCGCTGTTGACGTTGAAGATAAGATAATTACCTATAAGAATTGGCTGGGTCTAAATAAAGGCAATTTAACTGAAGAGCTTGTTAAAAACGGTAAAACGATCACTCGAAAAATGGTGGGTGACAAAACATATACTGGCCTAAACGGTGAAGACATAACACTTAAAGGCAGAAGTTTAATGTTTGTAAGAAACGTAGGACACTTAATGACAACTGCGTGTATTCTTGATCAAAACAATCAAGAAGTACCAGAGGGAATTTTAGACGCAGTTATCACCTCATTAATTTCATTGCATGATCTACAAAATAACGGGCAGTTTAAAAACTCTCAAAAGCAATCTATTTATATTGTAAAACCTAAAATGCACGGTCCAGAGGAAGTAGCCTTTACTAACACGCTTTTTACTCGTGTAGAACAAATGCTGTCACTACCTAAAAACACTATAAAAATGGGCATAATGGACGAAGAACGTAGAACAAGTATCAACCTTAAGTCGTGTATCTACGCAGCTAAAGAACGTGTTGTATTTATTAATACGGGCTTCTTAGACAGAACTGGTGATGAAATTCATACCTCAATGAACGCAGGAGCTTTTACTAGAAAGTCTGAAATAAAAAATAAGCCTTGGATAGGTGCATACGAAAACAACAATGTAGACGTAGGACTTGCTTGCGGTTTTAGCGGTAAAGCTCAAATAGGTAAAGGTATGTGGGCGATGCCAGATCAAATGAAAAATATGCTCAAAGCGAAAGTAGACCATCCTAAATCAGGAGCAACAACAGCATGGGTTCCTTCTCCAACAGCAGCTACGCTTCACGTATTGCACTACCATGAAGTTAATGTTTTTGAAGTACAGCAACAAATATTAAAACGAGTACCCGCTTCAATTGATGATATTCTAACAATTCCGTTAGCGGACGATACTCAATGGTCTGATAAAGAAATCGCTGACGAAATAGATAATAACGTTCAAGGAATTTTAGGTTATGTTGTTCGTTGGATAAACCAAGGGATTGGTTGCTCTAAAGTACCAGATATTAACGATGTAGGTTTAATGGAAGACCGTGCGACTTTACGTATATCAAGTCAACATTTAGCCAACTGGATTAAACATAACATATGTTCTCAAGAACAAGTTATGAACAGTTTTAATAAAATGGCAAAGATAGTTGATGAACAAAATAAACACGATAGTGATTACATTTCGCTTAACGAAAACATAGAGAACAGCCTAGCTTTCGAAGCTGCTACCCAGTTGGTATTTTTAGGTGAGTCTCAACCAAGCGGATATACAGAGCCTTTATTACACAAGTACCGCAACCTAGCTAAACAACAATAGTTATCGAACACTTTAGTTTAGCGAAAATAACAAAGCCAATGCTTGATTAATATCAACATTGGCTTAGCTATTTTATAAAAACAGGTAACATTTAGTACGAAATATTTCGGAAACACTTTTCATTTACTCTTTTTTTACTTATTATTTGTCGAATAATTACGCTGTTTAACGTATTAAACAGTCAAGTTATCTTATCGTATTAGCGTTATTATTAAGTTGATAATATATTAATAATGAATTTATAAGGTATACAAAACCTTTTTTGTAACAATCTCACAACGGACATAGTGGAAATTACATATGAAATCTAAACTTTTAACAGTATTTTTAGCTTCTGCACTGAGTACTATTGGTTTATGTTCTACAATTTCTCATGCATCAGAAAAAAATGAATTTTTTATTCAAAGCAATGTTCAGTCTCATATTTACGATCAGCCTGTTGCTAAAGTAACTACCGTAAATATAACGAGTTCAACGTACTCAAATAAAATTTACTCTTTTGAAGAGCTTTCAAGCCAACCATTATACTTTTTATCTTCTTCAACGCGCTCTGAATACGCATCAACTAAAAAGTATAAAAAAAATCATTTATTTGAATTTGCAACCTTGTTTAACGACAAGCTACAACAAATAATCGCTTTTTTTGAGTTCACTCGATCGAGCAAACATAACAATTATATGAATTCAGACAAACCAAATGACAACACGTCGATAGACTTATCATCTGATTGTAAAACCAACAAGTTTTAATCATTCCTATTTAAAAAAAGGGCGAAATAACATCTAGTTATTTTGCCCTTTTTTGTTTTATTTCATCTAAAACTGATAACTGTTTCCCTTGTTAATCAATTTGTCTATTGAAATTCGCTCATTAGAACACTCGATGATATCTCGCTTATTAAATACAAAAACCTTATCTTTGTATCCTTGCTGAAGTTTATTACCTCCTGACCTTATAATTAAGCTTACGTGCTCATCTTTTGGTAATTTACGTAATCCATTTCCGTATAAACATAATGCTTCGGTCAGTGAAAAACTAAGCTTATTGTAGAAAGTATTACGCTTTTTTTCTAAAGCGATTTGCTCTTTTTTTTGCGCTTGTTTCAGCTTACTTATTTGTAATGTTAACTCTTTCTTCTTTCTAACTAACTCAGCTTTTTGAGCGTTCAAATTATCTAACTGCTTCAAAAACTCTTTTTTTGACTCTTTATCTGCTCTTTTAGATTGAAAAGACACATCTTTAATATCTCGATCTATATCACGAATATCATAATGAAGGTCACGCTCTTCTTCATGCAATTCTCTATATTGCTCTCGCTTATAGTGCAAATTACTCATTGTGCTTTCAGCTTCAGATAATGCTCGTTGCATTTCTATTTCTACTTCACGCTCCGCTTCGGAATCAAAAGTTTTAGAGTGTCTTGAAGAAGAAAAAATCGGTGGTGCAGGCGGCACTATTGGTCTTGAAAAGCTATAGTGATAGCCTCTGTCATACATATCTGGCGCGTTAGGTTTTACAATAAAAACAACCCCTTGCCCTTTCAAATATGTAGTATCAACTGAGTGAATCCCTGATACTTGCCGGCCGTCCTGAACAAATGTCGACGATTTCATGATGTTGGTCATTATCGTTAACTTCTTTTTCATATCAGTATAATCAATTGGTTCTTTAGCTATCACGGTGCTAACAACTAACAATAGCGAACAAGGTATTAACGAGATTAGGTTATTCATAACTATTCCTTTTCAGACTGATAACTACGTGGCACAAAAGAGTTAGCTTTTATTAAGCTTTCTTGTTTATCTAATTTGTACTCTATTTGTTGAAATTTAATTTTTTGATCTAACTGTTCGTCTTCTCGCTGGTCGTTGATATACCTTAAAAACTCAGATATATCCTCCTTACGTTCTTGACGTGACGCACCTAAAATATAGGTTGCCAATTGTAAATTACTGTTTTGCTGCTTTTGATTGATATCAACCGCGTAATTTGCCAAAACAACTTGTTGCTCTGCTGCAAATTCCTTTAGTTTTAAATCAACCAACATATTTAGATTACTTTGGTCTATTGTTTCTTTGTTTTGACCAAAACTAACTAACATCCCTTCTGGCCCTACGACTAATCGCACATTAAACAACACTAAAAACACGGCAAAAACTGAAAAGGCCATAGAAACCACAGGAAGCTTACTCCATTCCCACCATTTTGGAGTATCGTCAATAAACGCTGCTCCTCGATCCCAGTGAGGTACTTTCTGATCGCTGTAAGCGTGACTTTCTTCTCGAAAAAATTTCGCTGCATCTACTCTCGATTTCCATACCTCATCACTCTCTAATTCGGGGTCTAAAGGGCCTCCTTCTAACCATGACATAAAGAGTTCTTCGTGGACTTTTTGTTTATTATCATCAGGCATATTCAACCTCCAACGTATGTTCTAACGTCCCCTTTAATTTATCTAATGCGCTATACATTCGAGACTTTGCAGTGTTAACAGAGATACCTAATTGAAACGCGATTTCTTCAAATGTTGCTTGCTGAAAAAACTTCATCTCCACTACAACTTTCTGTTCAACAGGTAACTTCGCCATTGCTTCATTCAATGCACTCCCCTGCTGTTGGTATACAACTTTAAACTCAGGACATGTTTGCTTATCTTCTTCAACTTGCTCAGGTACATCATCTAGTGATTGAGTTATTTTTTTTCTGCGGTAGAACTCTACGCATCGATAATAAGCAATTTTAAGTATCCACCCTTTAAACGGACAATCACCTTTAAACGACGATAAACTTTTAAACACCGCTACAAACACATCTTGCATTAAATCCTGTGCATCTTCAGGATCGTTAATCATCCGTAACGCATAGTTGTATACTTGCTTTTCGTAGCGTTTAACTATGCATATCCAAGCTGACTTTTTACCGCTTAGCACTTGCTTTATAAGTTTTTCGTCGCTTCGTTCAAACACATACTTTCCTGTGAATTAGAGGGGAATTACTGTTTCTACATATTAAGTAGGGATGAGTGTTAAAAAAGTTTGAATTTATTTTAATAAACCAGACAATAACTCGGATATTTTGATAAAAACTTGCTGCCTTATACTCGTGGGTCTCCACATAATGCCTATGTCTCGGTACATATTGTCTGATAATTTTTGAATGGAAAGCCCCTCTTCTATACCCACATTTTTATTAACAGCCATTTCTGGTAAAAAGGTTATACCTCGGTGATAGGCTGTCATTTGAGTTAACGTGGAAATACTAGACGCAAAGAAAGGGTTTATTCTGCTTTTATCGGTAATTTTACAGGCAGAAACAGCATGTTCAGTTAAGCAATGCTCTTCTGATAGTAGAAATACGCTATTTAGTGGGACATTTTTATAGTCATAATTCTTTGTATAACGTTCTACTATGTCTGAGGCGCCAGCCAAGTAAAACGCATCTTTACCTACTATTTTTGTTTTAAATGAATGGCTGGGAACAGGTAACGCAAGAATAATTAAATCAATCTCACCATTTGCTAACATTAGCATGAGGTGCTCAGTTGAATTCTCAAATAAATACAAAGAAAGGTCTGGCATCTCTTTTTTACATGCGTGCACGAAGTCTGTTAACAAATACGGTGCAATGGTATGAATACAGCCAATTCTGATAGATCCATGTTCTGGTTTACCTTGGTGTTCCGCATAAGTAACTAAGTCATGTGCGGAAACTAAGAGACTTCTCGCCATCTTAACCACTTCTTGTCCCTGTAAGGTAAAAATAAAGGCTTTATGGTCTCGTTCTATAAGCTGACACCCTAATTGTTCTTCGAGCTTAAAAATAGCACTACTTAACGTTGATTGACTCACAAAACAAGCGGAAGCTGCACGATTAAAATGTTGGTGTTCATGTAATGCTAATAAATAATGTAAATGCTTCAAGTTAGGTAAAGCCATTCTTCTTCCTAAAATTCAAAATAACGATTAATAAATTAATTTTAATCACTTTATGTAATTTAAAATATAATCTTATTTTGATATTAATCCCAATAACTAAATGCTATTTCTGAGAAAAATGCACTTAACTCACTTACTTTTAAGGCTTAATTTTAAAGCACTGTTAAGGTCTATTACTCGATAAACTTTATATTGCAATAAAAGTACGTTATTGTTTCGCTGAATTTAATCATAAAGGAAAATACGATGTCTCAAGCAGCAGCTCGTCACTTATTAGTTGATACAGAAGAACAATGTTTAGCACTTAAAGCAGAAATTGAAGCAGGAAAAGATTTTGCAGAAGTAGCTCAAGCGCATTCAAATTGTCCTTCCAAAATGCAAGGCGGCGATTTAGGTACTTTCGGTCGAGGCCAAATGGTTCCTGAATTTGACGAAGTTGTGTTTAGCGCTGAATTGAATCAAGTTCAAGGACCTGTTAAAACACAGTTTGGTTACCACTTGTTAGAAGTTACTTCACGTAGTTAATTCGTACGTTATTCAATAAAAAGCCCCTGTAACTTAACGCTACAGGGGCTTTTTTTATCTCAAATTTCTTAATCGTTATTTAAGAAAATATAGATTTCATTATCCAGAAGAATAGGATTGATAAACCAGCACCTACAGGTAAAGTAACTACCCAAGAGATAACAATATTACGCACTACACTTAAGTTAATTGCAGCAATACCGCGTGCCATCCCCACACCTAACACAGCACCAACTAGGGTTTGTGTAGTAGAGATTGGTAAACCAGTACCTGATGCAATAACAACCGTACAAGCAGCGGCTAATTCAGCAGCGAAACCACGGCTAGGTGTTAGGTGAGTAATACCCTGACCAATTGTTGCAATTACTTTGTGTCCGAATAAAGCTAAACCAGCAACGATACCAAAACCACCTAATGGTAGAATCCACCATGCAATAGCAGCTTTCTTCGCAATTTCACCGTTGTTGCTAATAATACTTTCTACAGCAGCTAATGGCCCAATAGCGTTAGCCACGTCGTTAGAACCGTGAGCAAATGCCATACAACAAGCAGTAACAATCATTAATATCGCAAATACTTTCTCAACGTTTGCGTAGTGCGTAGTTTTCGCCGCATTTTCGTCAAACTTAATACGAGAGATAAATACTTTACCTATTAGCGCAACCAATACAGCAACAATAACAGCATAGATATAACCTTCTTGAGCACCAATATCTAAACCGATATGCTTAAGACCTTTTTTAATTGTTACAAGCGCTAATACAAAGCCAGCTAAAAACATGTAAAAAGGAACATAACGTTTAGCTTGTTGTAAAGGATTGTCAGTATCAAAAATAAGTTTTTGTGCACTGTTAAAAATAGCAAATGCGATTACACCCGAGATTAACGGTGTAACAACCCAGCTACCTACAATACCTAGTACTTTTCCCCAAACAACCGTATCAACACTTACACCAATCGCAGCGAAACCAATAATTGCACCTACAATTGAGTGAGTTGTTGAAACAGGCCAACCTAAAATTGATGCAACCAATAACCAAGTAGCAGCGGCAAATAAAGCTGAGATCATACCGAACACAAGCAGCTCAGGTGTATCAACAAAGTAACTCGCGTCTATAATGCCTTTACGAATAGTTGAAGTAACTTCACCACCCGCTAAATATGCACCCGCAAATTCGAATACCATTGCGATAAGAATCGCTTGTTTAATCGTTAGTGCTTTAGAACCAACTGATGTTCCCATTGCGTTAGCAACATCATTCGCACCAATACCCCACGCCATGAAAAAACCTACAAGCGCAGCAAGAATTACAAGGGTAGAACCACTTGACAATAAAATATCCATTAAGTAGCCCTTTTTATCTAGCTAACATGATTTCTAAACGAGAACCTACTCGTTCAGCAAGGTCAGCAAGATCACCAACCCAGTCAATAATTTGATATAAAAACATAACATCTACTGGATTTAGGTCCTTTTCAATCGCTAATAGATCTTGTCTAATTTTAATTTGCATTGAATCTGTATCATCTTCAATCGCATCAACCTGATTGATCATTTTCTCAACAAGTTGCACTTCTCTTCCACGGAAACCTGTTTCTAATAAGTCATCTAACTCATTAATTGCTTCAGCAGCTTTTTCGATAGCGTCTAAATTACGTTCTACGTAAGAAATAAACGAAGCTTGTAATGATTCAGGTATCACGATTTGACGACCTAAAACACGACCTGCAATGTCTTTACTTTTGTTAGCAATCTTGTCTTGCTGACTTAGTAATTCTAAAACGTCTGCACGGTCAACAGGCATGAACAATCCGCCAGGTAATTCCAAACGAAGTTGACGCTTCAGTTCATCTGCATCATGTTCGTATTTTGAAATTTTCTTGCGAATTTTTCCTGCTGTAGTCCAGTCTTGTTCTGTACATGCAGCAAAAAAAGGAATAAGTTGATTACTACATTTAGCAACTAACTTAATATGTTTTTCTAAAGGTTTGATAGGTGATTTAGCAAATACACCTAGAATTGAATTTCTGGCCATATTGGATTCCAGTAAGTTTCTCTTTATTGTTGTTCGAGGCGGATATTAACGTATTTGTAACGATTAGCAAACGCTTTGTCGATGAACAGCAAAAATTTAACAATTGTTAAAATAAAAAAGGCCCATAAGGCCTTAATTAACATGTGAAAACGCCAGAAATTTAGATTATTAAAAATCTATAATGTTTCCATATCTTCTTTGGTTGTATGACGTACAACTTTACCTTTTACAAAGTAAATAATGTATTCGCATACGTTTTGACAGCGATCTCCGATACGCTCTAATGCTCTTGCTGACCAAATTACCGTCATTACTTGAGGAATAGAACGTGGATCTTCCATCATATACGTCATTAATTGACGCATTATCGCTTCATATTCACGATCAATTTTTTCATCCATCTTGTGGATATTAATTGCTGCTTCTACATCCATACGAGTGAATGCGTCCAATGTAAGTTGCAAGCACTCTAAAACTCTACGACCTAAGTTGTCTAAGTTTAATAAAAGCTCTTTGTGTTGGCTTGATAAGCTCTGCAATGTTACTTCAGCTATTTTAGTTGCTTCATCACCAATACGTTCTAAGTCAGCAATGGTTTTAATAATGGCCATTACTAAACGTAAATCACCTGCTGCTGGCTGCCTTTTAGCAATAACACGTGTACATTCATCATCAATAACAACTTCTAGGTTGTTTACTTGGTAATCATTCGATAGAACTTTTTTTGCTAGTTCTTCATCTGCTTGGCTTACCGACAATAGTGCTTCATTAAGTTGCTTTTCAACTAATCCACCCATTTGCATAACAAGGTTTATTACTCTTTCTAAATCCTCATTAAACTGCCCAGATATATGACGACTTATATTTAAACTATCCATTTTTTTACCTATTAATGTGACGTACTTATTTATTACTTATTGATACAACCTGCTTATATCAACAATTTAGCTCTGCATACTTATAAGAATAGACGATTTTCTTATTAACCGTAACGGCCTGTAATGTAATCTTCCGTTTTCTTTTTAGCAGGTGTAGTAAATAAAGTGTTTGTATCAGCGTATTCGATTAAATCACCCATGTACATAAATGCTGTTTGATCTGAAACACGTGCTGCTTGTTGCATGTTGTGCGTTACTATTACTACGGTAAACTGCTCTTTTAAGTCGTTAATTAACTCTTCGATTGTTAACGTAGAAATAGGATCTAGTGCTGATGTAGGTTCATCAAGTAATAACACTTCAGGTTGTATCGCAATTGCACGAGCAATAACTAAACGTTGTTGCTGACCACCAGAAAGCCCTAATGCGCTTTCGTGTAATCGGTCTTTTACTTCGTTCCATAAAGCTGCACTTTTTAACGACTTTTCAACCGCTTCATCTAAAACTCGGCGATTGTTTTCGCCTTTAATACGTAATCCGTAAACTACGTTTTCGTAAATGCTTTTAGGGAATGGGTTTGGACGTTGAAACACCATACCAACTTTACGACGAAGTTCAGCAACATCAACGTGTTTACCGTAAATATTTTCACCGTGAAGATTTATTTCACCTGTAATTTTACAAATATCTACTAAATCATTCATACGGTTAATACAACGTAATAATGTTGATTTACCACAACCACTTGGTCCGATGAATGCTGTTACTTGGCCTTTTGGAATAGCCATTGAAATATTTTGTAGCGCTTGTTTTTCACCATAGTATAAATTTAGGTTATCGATGCTTAGTGCTACCTGCTCAGGAGATAGGTTCGATAAGTCAATTTTGTTCGCGCTGTCAGCTAAGGCTGTTGGTGTTACAGAGATCATAGTTTTCTCTCATTATTGGAGGATTTCTCCTCCATTTGTTCAATTTAAAAAATGTAATTCAGTTAATAATGTATCGACTAGTGTTCAAGCATTCTGTACTTTTCACGTAAACGGTTACGAATAGAAACCGCAGTCATATTCAAGCTTATGATAATCATTACTAACAATAATGCTGTTGCGTATACAAGTGGTCTTGCAGCTTCAACGTTCGGGCTTTGGAAGCCAACGTCGTAGATATGGAAACCTAAATGCATAAACTTTCTATCTAAGTGCAAGAACGGGAAGTTACCATCAAGCGGTAAGTTAGGCGCCATTTTAACAACACCAACTAACATTAACGGAGCAACCTCACCAGCTGCACGTGCAATCGCTAAAATAATACCTGTCATAATTGCAGGACTTGCGATTGGTAAAATAATACGCCATAAGGTTTCAGCTTTTGTTGCACCTAACGCTAAACTACCGTGTCTCATTGCAGATGGAATACGTGCTAAACCTTCTTCTGTAGATACAATCACTACTGGTAGCGTTAGTATCGCTAACGTTATCGCCGACCACATAACACCTGGCGTACCAAATGTAGGGCTAGGTAATGTTTCAGGATAGAACAATTGGTCTAAACTGCCACCTACCATATAAACGAAGAAGCCTAAGCCAAATACGCCGTATACGATTGAAGGTACACCCGCTAAGTTAATTACTGCTATTCTCAACAACTTAGTCAGTGCATTTTTACCGGCGTACTCATGCAAGTATATTGCAGCAACCACACCAAATGGCGAAACAATTACTGTCATCAGCAATACCATCAATACGGTTCCGAATATCGCTGGGAAAACACCACCTTCGGTATTCGCTTCACGCGGATCGTCAATTAAGAAACCACCAATTTGACTTAAAAATGTGCCAACCTTTTCAAAAAGGCCAAGTTTGTTGTTATAAGTAATGTTTAAGATATGCTCAAAATTAATGGTAACTTTTTGCCCATCCATTGCTCTTACTACAATATGGTCACGTGCTACTTCGTCACGCAATGCCATTAGCTCACTTTCTAGTGTTGTATATTCATCTTTAAGTGCTTGAGTTTTAGACGCTAATTCTTGCTTTCTAGCCTCTGTTAATTGGTTATCAAGCTTATATTTACGCTCTTTTAAACGTAAACGCTCTAACTGATAGTTAATTGCACCAATATCAGTGGTTTGTAATTGATCTATTTCTTCTTGAAAATTATCAACACGCGTTAGCAATTCAGGCAGTTTAGACTTTTCAACTTCTTTACCATCAAGCACTACAGAGTCGATATAACCATAAAAGTTACCGTTAGTTCTTCGTTCAATTACAGCAAGTTCTTCCGGCGTTGACGTAGACTGAATTTGAGGAACTAATATCCATCTAAAGTCTAAGCTTACTAATTCACGGTTACCTGTTTTTACAAGTAAACGCTCAACAGTTTCTTGGGTTGGATCTAATACGATAGAAGTATGCGCTAATTGAGACGCAGGTATAAATTCTCTATCGTATATTTCACCAATAACAGTTGTGTGTTTACCGTGTTGATCAATCGATTTAAATTCATGGATTTCAGCAGGCCAAAAGTAAGATAAACCTTTAGATGCGATTAACCATAATAAGCCTAACACCGATATTAAGCTGATGCTTACACCACCGGCAGATAACCAAATCCAAGGAGAACCTGAACTAAACCATTTATTCATGTTTTTTTGCTCTTTATTACTATTTTTCATCATATTTACCTAATAACCTGCGACTACAACGAGCTGTACTTTTCGCGTAAGCGTTGACGAACAAACTCTGCAAGTGTATTGAATACAAACGTAAATACGAATAAAACAAATGCGGCTAAAAATAAGATTCTATAGTGTGAACTACCCACTTCTGACTCAGGCATCTCTACAGCGATGTTTGCAGCAAGCGTTCTCATACCTTGGAAGATACTCCAATCAAGAATAGGCGTATTACCCGTTGCCATAAGTACAATCATTGTTTCACCTACGGCACGACCTAAGCCCATCATTAGTGCAGAGAAAATACCTGGACTTGCTGTTAACAGTACAACTTTAATCAGTGTTTGCCACTGTGTTGCACCTAGTGCTAATGAGCCACTTGTTAAATGACGAGGTACACTGAAAATTGCATCTTCTGCCATTGAGAAAATAGTAGGAATAACGGCAAACCCCATCGCTATACCAACAACCAAAGCATTACGTTGGTCAAAGTTAATACCTAACTCATTAGTAATAAATTGACGTACATCACCACCAAATAATGACGCTTCAACCACTGGTGACAATGCAAAAGCAAAATAAAGCGATACTAACAATACTGGTATTAAAATAATTGGCGCTAATGTTTCAGGTATTTTGACTTTAATTTCTTTAGGTAAGTTGTACCAAGCAAACGCTGCTATCAATGTTGATAACGGTAAAAATAGAACTAATAAGAAAATAGCAGGCAAGTATATTTCAACGATTGGCGCTAACCATAAACCAGCTAAGAAACCTAAAATTACTGTTGGTAACGCTTCCATTAACTCAATAGTAGGTTTAACTTTTTTACGTAAACCCGGAGTCATAAAGTATGCTGTGTATATTGCTGCTGTTATTGCGATTGGCACAGCAAACAACATTGCATAAAAAGCAGCTTTAATTGTACCGAAAGAAATAGGCACTAATGAGAATTTAGCTTCGAAGTCGTCAGTTCCCGACGTTGATTGCCAAATATAATCAGGTTCTTGATATCCTTCATACCATACTTCATTCCATAAAGCAGACCATGTCACTTCTGGGTGTTCATTATGAACAGCCGTAAGTACTAGCGAATCATCTAAAATAGTGATGATAGCGTCAGCACGAGGTGAAATAGCAAAAGCATCAGGTGCTTTAGTGAGCATTTTACCGCTCCACAGCTCAGCTTCACTCGTTGTATAGAAAATATCAACTACGCCAGTTTCTGTAACTGTATAGAAACTCTTACGAAACTGCTCTGTGTAAATATGCTTGATAGCTTCGCCAGTCTCATTAGAGAACGTTCTAATTTCTTGGAAGTCACGATTACCTTCAGCAGCAACTTCAAACCATTGGCTAATTACACCTTTGTCGTCACCAATTAAAATAGAGCTACTGCCCGATAATAACGCTAAAGAAGTAATTGTTGTTTTAGGCTTTATAACGGTTTTTAACGGTACATTATCTTCATCGTCTAGCTCAAAAACAGAAACAGTATTTCCACTTTTCACAAACGCTAAAGACAAATCTGGTGTCACTAAAATGTCGTCTACAGTTTTTGAATAAAACTCTATTTCTTGGAAGTTTACTTCATACGCAGGGTCATACGTAAAATCATCATCCGCAATAAAAGACGTTTTTATTAAACGACCATCTGCAGTACTTGCTACAAATACTGCTTTTTCAGTATCCATACCAAAAGCAACTTTTTTAATGGTTGCTTCGTTTTCATCGATGATTAATGACTCTTCACCCAACGGATATTCAATTTTCGCAACAATTTCGCGAGAATCTGCTGTGTAAGTTGCCTTAAAATCTGGAGATACTAGCGTGTTATTGTTATTACTATCGATTAACAACAATAAGTCTAAACCAGCATTAACCGAATGCGTTAATTGGGCACCTTCAGAAATTAAGCGTTGCGTTAATAACACACTACCTACTGAATGTTGGTCTGTAGCTTTTAAACGATAAAAGGTCGCAAGACCTTCATTGTCAATTTGGTATGCTACTTCTTTCAATTCATCAACACCGGTACTTAATGAGGTGTTGGTTGAACTCAAAGTAATTTGAGAGAGTGGCTCTACTTTAGCGGAATCAAAAACGGGTTTAATTACGTAAAGTAGGTACATAAAAATTAGCACTAATGTGAATAATACACTGATACCACCGAGTGTAATTAACCACTTCGCTAAAGAATTTTTAAGCTGACGAGAGCCTGTTGATTTAAATGCGAGAGTCACTAAATCTGCCTTTATCTACTATAATTTTAATAACAGGCTCAATTATATGATAGAAATATTACAGTTTTGTGACAAACAATATGACAAGGTTATGCTCTCAATAGTACATAACCATGTAAAAAACTTATAGAACAGTAACTTAACTATTACTTGTATTGTTCAACTTCAGATAAATTCTGCGTAAATTCTGACAGTTCAATTTCAACGCATTCTTCTTCAACCCAGTTAACACCAACAATAATACCGTCTTCGTTAAGGTCTTCAATCCAAAACTCCATCCATTCTGCCACAGAGATTTTGCAAGGAATATAGTCAGACCATTCATCAACACAATGAACTTTTGCAAGCGCTTCGCTTGACCAAAGCGGCATAACTTCAGTATTTTCAAAGTTAATTGAGTCAAGAACAACCCAGTCTTCAGTTTCTGGTTCTTGCAACGCCCATAATGTTTGTGACGTTTTTACTTCAGCCATAAACTCGTTAATGATATTTTCTTGAACAGACATGATTAATCTCGTCTAAATTGTAGTTAATAGCATTATAAGGCTAAATTTAACAATTAAATATGACCAAATTATTAAAAGCTAAAAATTTGTCGTTTGACTGATATAGATCAGCAAAATCAAATACGCTTTTACTATAAATACTCGCTATAAAAGCGTATGTTAACGAAAATATAGTGATAATTAGTCCAAAATTTTTTAAAGATCTGGAGACTGTATGAGTGTTAGTAATGTAATGTCGCGTCGTTTAATTACGATGGAGCTTGACGACGATCTTGCGAAAGCTAAATCGATATTCGACAGTACCAACATCCATCACATTTTAGTTACTCACAACAAAGAGCTGGTCGGTATAATCACAGACAGAGACGTATACAAACACCTAAGCCCTACCATTGGCACAAATAAAGAATCAGCAAAAGACACTATGTTACTTTATAAAAAAGTGCATTTAATTATGGAGCGTAACTTAATTACCGCAAAGGCAAGCACCTCGCTTAACGAGGCTGCCCTACTGTTTCACGATAATCATATTTCATGCTTACCTATTGTGAACAACGACTTTCATCCCATAGGTATTATTACTTGGCGAGATATTATTAAAATTCTCGCCTTACAATATAAAGAAAAGCTGAAGCATTCAGAACGTTAAAACATCGATTTAAGTTCAGGAATACATGATCCACAATTGGTTCCACACTTTAATTTACGTCCCAAATCTTCCGCTGATTTACATTCACCTGACTCAATAGCTTGTTTAATCGTTTTCTCACCTACTTGAAAACATGAACACACAATAGCGCCCACGTCGAAAGAGCGGTCTGAATCTAAGGCTGCCAATAGCTTAAATCGATTCCCTTTTTTGTGAATTTTCCCGAATTGGCTTTCAATGTACTGTGTGCTGTATTGCTGACTCAAATCAGTACTTGCGACAAAAAAACAAACCAGAACGTTATCTAAAAACCCTGCTACGCGTAGCGTTTCGCTTTTGTCATCTTTAAGAACAACCCAATCGTTAATATCTGGATACATTGATTGAATAAATTCTTGATTATCTGGAATAGCGGTTTGATCTGCCAATTGGTATTTTACACCGCTAGCAATAGTCGATTTTGTCCAATATGCGGTCGTCATTGCTTTCGAATCGACCGACACCAAATAACCAGACCATAAAGCATTGAAAGGCGCTAAGGTTACAGGGCTGTGCTTAAATTCGGGCTGACCACATAAATCATCAGTAATTGGATTAACTAACGCCGACACTCTTGCCGATGCAGAAAAGCTATCATTCCAATGAATAGGTACAAACACTTCGCCGATGCGCTGTTTTTCACTAACGGTAACACGACCAAATAGCGATGCTCCGCGGTTATTCACTTGCGCCAACTGCTTATCAGCTAACTTAAAACGCTCTGCATCTGTAGGGTGAATTTCGATATAAGGTTCAGACAAGTGTGTCATTAACTTGGGCACTCGACCCGTTCTTGTCATGGTATGCCACTGATCTCGCGCCCTACCCGTATTCAAAATAACTTGATGTTCAGTTGGTGCTATTTTGGGTAACTTAGCCAATATAGGAATAAGGTTAGCTTTACCCGTTTTGGTTGCGAAACCACCTTGGCTAAATAATCGCTTAACACCATTTGGTGTTGCTACATTAATTGGCCATTGAATTGGCGTAAACTGATGATATTCTTCGAAAGATAAATCAACTAATCCAGAAATATCAAATGCTCTATGTATTCGAGTATCGTCTGGACTTCTATTAACACTCTCTTCTATCGATATGTTTTCAAACCCAGAGAGTTGAGCATGTTCAATAAATATTTCATGCGGATGTTGGTAGTTAAAAGCTTCGTCAAAGCCCATTTTTCTGGCGACAGTGCTGATAATATCCCAATCATTTTTAGCACTACCAGGTGCTTTTAACATAGGAACTTGAATAGATATCGTTCGTTGTGAGTTAGTCACTGAACCTTGTTTTTCACCCCATGTAGTTGCAGGTAACACAACGTCTGCACATGCGAGTGTGTCTGCATTTTCGTAACATTCACTCACCACAACCATCGGGCATTTTTCTAATGCCTGCTTCACAAAATCAGCATCTGGCATACTTACTACAGGGTTAGTAGCCATTATCCAAACCGCTTTAATTTTTCCACTGTCTATAGCATTAAACATGTCTACGGCTTTTAAACCTTGCTTTTGAGCCATATTTGGCGCATTCCAAAAGCGTTTAACTAAATCTATTTCAGCTGGATCTTCAAAGTGCAAATGAGCTGCTATTTGAGATGCTAAACCTCCAACTTCACGACCTCCCATCGCATTCGGCTGTCCGGTGATCGAAAATGGCCCGGCCCCTTCATAGCCTATTTTACCTGTAGCTAAATGACAGTTTAATATGGCGTTACCTTTGTCCACGCCACTTGAAGATTGGTTTATGCCTTGTGAAAACACAGTGATAACTTTGCTGTTTCGCCCAAACAGCTCATAACTCGCTAACAAATCTTCAGGAGACACATCACACGCCATTGCTGCTGCTTCAACCGTTGCAACTTGAGCTTGAGCTGTTTTTAAAGCATCTTCAAAGCCTAAACAGTGATCTGCTACGTATGTCTGATTTATAAGATCGTTGTTTTCTAAAAAGCTTAGTAAGCCATTGTAATAATAACCGTCGGTTCCTGGCTTCAATTGAATATGTAAATCTGCATCTTTTGTTGTTGCGGTTTCACGAGGATCCAACACAACAACTTTTAAATTAGGGTTATTTTCTTTCGCTTTTACAATACGTTGATAAATAATTGGATGTGCGTATGCGGCATTAGAACCTACCATAAATATCACATCGGCATGGTCAAAGTCTTCATAACAACCAGGAACAACGTCTTCACCAAACGCTCTTTTATGAGCGGTACTTGCAGACGCCATACATAAACGAGAGTTAGTATCTACGTTACCCGACCCAATAAACCCTTTCATAAGTTTATTCGCTACATAATAGTCTTCCGTTAGTAACTGCCCAGACAAATAAAATGCAACAGAATCAGGCCCATGCTCTTTTATCGTTTTTGAAAAATGCTCAGCTACTTTACTGGTAGCTTCATCCCAACTTACCTCTTTACCGTGTACACGAGGAGCCAATACTCGCCCTTCGGTTGATACAGTTTCACTTAATGATGACCCTTTAACACAGAGTCGACCAAGGTTAGATGGATGTTCAACATCACCTTTAACTGAAACAATAGTGTTATTTTCTACCGTTGCAGTAACACCACAACCTACACCACAATATGGACACGTTGTTTTTTGCTCAACGGATGACGGTGCGTTTGTTTTGTCTGTAAAAATAATGTCTGTATTCATTTATTACTCAAGAATTTCAATTAACGTTAATGCGTGGCACTCATTTTTAAACATTGAATAACACGCTAACTAAATAGTATGTAAGCCCTACGCAGCTTCACTTTTTTCGTTATTATCTTCGGGCATAAATTCGTGCCCCAACAGTAACTCAGGCATAGCGTGAATTACTTTTTGATTTGATTGCATCATGTCGAAGTACGCCATACCTGAACTTACGTCTCCAAATAAAACAACACCGACTATCACATCATCTTTTACGATTATTTTTCGATAAACCGACGCATTCTCGTCAGTAACAACAAATGACTGCGTATCGTCTGATGACTCTACAACACCAGCAGAAAACAACTGAACACCTGAAACCTTTAACTTAGTTGGTACAGGAGAGTTTTTAAATGCGTGTTCATTATCAAAACACAAACGTTCAGCAAGGGTTTTACACTGCACCCAAATAGGATCAACCAAACCAAACGTAGCATTCCTATGCTCACAACACTCACCAACCGCACTTATATGTGGATCACTTGTTAACATGTAGTCGTTTACAACAATGGCTCTATTTACTTCTAACTGAGCATTGTTACCCAACTCTTTATTAGGGGTTATGCCTGTAGCAATTACAGCCATAGAGGTTTCTAAATAAGTACCGTTAGTCAGCTCTACACCACATAAAATCTTTTCGCCGGACGCATTCGTTAAGTTGTCAAAACGAGCAACTTCACATCCTAAAACAAATTTAATGTTTTTTTCGGCCATAATTTTTTGCAGCATTGTGCCGGCAACCCGATCTAACTGTCTGTTTAACAGCCATTTATTACGATGAATCAAGGTAACGTTTACGCCACTAATCGCTAAACCATACGCGGCTTCCAGCCCTAGTAAGCCACCACCTACAACTACAGCTCTTTTTTCTTCATAAACATCTGTTTCTATATGGTTATTGTTTTTTGCAGATTGAGCAAAAGACTGAATTTTTTCGGTATCTTTTATATCTCTAAAGTTGAAGATACCTCGAATATTTTGATTTTTTGCTGGAATTTTTGCTGAACGAGAACCTGTTGCAAAAATTAACTCATCGTATGTAAGTTGAGTTTTTTCATTTTCAGCATTGTTTGCACACAGCGTAATAATTTGGTTTTCGCGATCTATATCAGTAACTAGGGTGTCACTAATAAACTCTATGTTGTTGTCTTTGTACCACTGTGGTGTTTTTTGAATAATACCTTCAACCGTTGTATCGCCAGCCAGTACGGCTGACAACATAATGCGATTGTAGCTACCAAAAGGTTCTTTACCTACAACAGTAATATTAAATTTATCAGGGGTTCTACTTAAAATTTCATCAAGTAAACGCCCTGTTGCCATACCGTTCCCAACAATAATAAGAGAAGTTTTAAGAGGGAGTGAAGATGAATGACTTGATTGCATACAAACCTACTGATAAAAAATTAATAACATCTTAAAACAGCAGTTTGTATGCCACATTCCATCAATCAGCAATCAAACACTAAATAACGTCAGCAGGCCATATAAATAAAGGGGTTTAAGGAAACCTACTTAGGGCGTCAACAAAGAAGAAAATTAACAAATGTAACCTTTTCACTAAAACGAAACACACTTGACCCCATATCGCCCTAATGTAGTGCACCACCAAAAAGAAAA
Organism: Colwellia sp.; assembly: GCA_020630795.1. Lineage (GTDB taxonomy): Bacteria > Pseudomonadota > Gammaproteobacteria > Enterobacterales > Alteromonadaceae > Pseudocolwellia. The sequence continues at coordinate 49,701 of JAHDIK010000014.1, read as the reverse complement.
CCTAAAACGTTTTTAAAAAGAAATTACTTGTCTTCAAGGTTATTAAATTCATCTAACCATTCGCTAAATGAAGCGGAAATGCATGTTACTGAAGTCGTTCCATGTTCGTAAAACCAAACAGGCGAATCTTCCGAATGAGTACCACATTCTTCTTTTTTAAAACAAAACATGTTTCCTTTGCAGTCTGACGCAAAAACAATATGACCAACAGGCATCCCACTTAATTCGTACAGTTGAGACAAAGACGCAACATCTTCAACACTCAAAAAATCTTGAACTTCAGTAATAGCTACATTCAAATCACATATTTTTGTGAGAACATTTGGCGTATGTACAAGCCCATAGGTAGTCAGTAGGTACTTGTATGAATCGGGTAATGCAGAGTTTAATTTTAATTCTAGGTTTTTAACCTCAAGTTCATCAATCGGCGCCATGGTATTTTTGCTGCCCCAATGCTGTACAAATGTATCTATACTTTTCAATTTTCCAAAACCCTGTTAATAACCAATATTAAACAATGTGCGTTTGCCTATCATAACAGACTCGTATAGATAATATTTGAATGAGACCCTAACCTCTTTTTGTTACTTGGAAATTAAATCACTCTTCCCTCCCACTTCGCCACACGACGTTTTGAGCTCACATCAAACAATTTACAAACTCATTTGCTTAATTAACCGCTAATACCCTAAAATATCCAACATATCATTTTCCTTTAAAAAACAAGGTTTCCTCATGGCTCAACCATTACCAGATAAGTTCATCATGTCGATGAATCGCGTTTCAAAGGTGGTTCCACCTAAACGCACTATTTTAAAAGACATCTCACTCTCATTTTTCCCAGGCGCAAAAATAGGTGTGTTAGGTTTAAATGGTGCAGGTAAATCAACACTACTTCGTATCATGGCTGGTGTAGATACAGAATTTGAGGGTGAAGCAAAAGCATTATCAGGCACTAAAATCGGTTATTTACCGCAAGAACCTCAACTCGACGAATCTAAAACAGTTCGCGAAGTGGTTGAAGATGCGGTGTCAGAAGTTAAAAATGCAATGGCACGACTTGATCAAGTATATGCTGAATATGCAGAACCTGACGCTGACTTTGACGCATTAGCAAAAGAACAAGGTCAACTTGAAGATATTATTAATAGCCAAGACGGTCACAACATTGAAAACGTACTTGAACGTGCTGCTGACGCGCTTAGATTACCTGACTGGGATCAAAAAATAGCAGTTCTTAGTGGTGGTGAACGTCGTCGTGTAGCACTGTGTCATTTATTACTACAAAAACCTGACATGTTACTTCTTGATGAGCCTACCAACCACTTGGATGCTGAATCTGTTGCATGGTTAGAACGATTTTTACATGACTACCCAGGTACTGTTGTGGCAATTACCCATGATAGATACTTCTTAGACAACGTTGCTGGTTGGATATTAGAGCTTGACCGTGGTCATGGTATTCCATGGGAAGGTAACTATTCTTCTTGGCTTGAGCAAAAAGACGCTCGTTTACAACAAGAACAAAAAAGCGAAAATGCTTTACAAAAAACCATCAAACAAGAGCTTGAGTGGGTGCGTTCAAACCCTAAAGCACGCCAAGCTAAAAGCAAAGCGCGTATGGCTCGATTTGAAGAGCTTAACAATCAAGAACATCAAAAGCGTAATGAAACCAACGAATTGTACATTCCACCGGGGCCACGCTTAGGTGACAAAGTACTTGAAGTTAACGACCTTACAAAGTCGTTCGGCGAACGCGTTCTTATTGACGGATTAAGCTTTAGTATTCCTAAAGGTGCAATTGTTGGAATAATAGGTGCTAACGGTGCCGGTAAATCTACGTTATTCAAAATGTTATCTGGCGCAGAAGAACCAAACTCAGGTTCAGTAGAATTAGGCGATACCGTTCAATTAGCCAGTGTTGATCAGTTCAGAGACAACATGGACGACAACAATACGGTTTACCAAGAAATATCGGAAGGTGCTGACATTATTGAAATTGGTACATACCAAATTCCTGCACGCGCATATTGTAGTCGTTTTAACTTCAAAGGAAATGATCAACAAAAATTCATAAAAGACTTGTCTGGTGGTGAACGCAACCGTGTTCATTTAGCTAAACTTGTTAAAACAGGTGGTAACTTATTACTTCTTGATGAACCAACAAACGATCTAGACGTTGAAACTTTACGAGCACTTGAAGAAGCGTTATTAGAGTTCCCTGGCTGTGCAATGGTAATTTCGCATGACCGTTGGTTCTTAGACAGAATCGCAACCCATATTCTTGATTACCGTGATGAAGGGCAAGTAAACTTCTTCGAAGGTAACTTTACTGAATATGACGAATGGCTCAAGAAAACGCTTGGTCCTGCGGCACTAGAACCACGTCGTATGAAATACAAAAAAATTGGTTAATACCGTGTAAATATTAGCGTTCAAAAAAAGGCACCAACTTAGTGATAAGTGTGCCTTTTTTTAAAAACAAGCTATGCTAAAGCTATGTTTAATTAAAAATGAACGTTACCAATGGAAAATCGACGTAATTTCACGCGAATATTATTTTCAATTAAAGCCAAGCTCACTGTAGCTGACAACGACTACCCTGTAACTATTCACGACATTTCACTTTCGGGTGCACTTGTAAAACGCGACTCTACAACTCCATCTCTTAAAGCACAACTTGGCGAACTATCATTCTGTCTTGATGACAGTGACTCTGAAGTAGCAATGCATATTGCCGTTGTTCACGAACAAGACAATGAAATGGGGTTACAATGCAATGGTATCGATATTGATAGCATTTCTCATTTACGACGTTTAGTAGAATTAAACTTGGGAGACGACAACCAACTACACAAAGAATTATCGCAATTAACGTATTCCAAAGAATAAAAGACAATAAAAACATAACCATCGACAATACTTTCTTGTATTCGCGCGTTTGTTTCCTCTACACTGATTAAACTGAAAATTTCCACTTTAAAAGGAAGCCTAATGAAGCACGTTATCATTTCATTTATCAGCCCAGACCGCCCTGGCCTTGTTGATACTATTTCAAATACTGTTAAGCAATTTAAAGGGAATTGGCAAAGTAGTAGCTTGCATCATATGTCGGGGTATTTCTCAGGTGTTATAGAAATTGCGATTGATTCGTCAAATAGCGATTCACTCATTGCCGCTATTCACAATATTGAAGGTCTAGAAAGCAACATAAAAGTAGCTGACAACATTCAAAACAAAGCGCAACCGAGTGTTGTACTTGAACTAACCGCAAACGACCGTTCTGGTATTGTTCAAGAAATATCATCTGTTATTCACCAACAAGGTGGAAACTTACTCAAAGTTGTAAGTAAAACAGAAAATGCCGCCCATAGTGGCCAAACGTTATTTAAAGCCAAAGTTACAGTTGCCGTTAACGATACCGAAACAGACAACTTAATAGAAGCAATTGAAGGATTAGCAGACGATCTAATTGTTGATGTATCGCGCTAACACCTTTAAAACTGCGGGAGTAATAAAACAGTAACAATTAATTTTTATACTGATTTTTTGTTACTGAAGTATTATGTAAATAATGAACAACTCGCCTATATATTTTGACAAAGAAATCAGTTGGCTTTCGTTTAATGAAAGGGTTTTACAAGAAGCCGAAGACTCTACTGTACCCATTATTAACCGCATTAGATTTTTAGGTATTTACTCTGCTAATTTAGATGAATTCTTTAAAGTACGGGTTGCGAATATTCGCCGACGAGCGATATTAGAGTCAGCGCAAGACGACACAAAAAAAGAGTGGACCAACCTTCACGCCAACATTATTCAAAAAGTCAGCGAGTTAACCTTACGCTTCAAAAGTGTTGCAGACACAATATTCGATGAAGTGAAAAAAAAACGCGTAAACCTAATTTTTAATGACCAAGACAATAAAGCCTTTAAAAATAAGCTTTCAAGTGCTCAAAAAGAGTTGTTAAACGAGTTTTTTGACAACAGAATTATTCGACATATCACACCCATTATTATTACCAGCAAAACTCAACTTGCTTCGTGTGTAGACGATGACGGCATATACTTTTTAGTCGCATTAAACAATCAAGACGCTACCCAGTTTTGCCTAGTTGAAATACCTCGTTTTGATATTGACCGCTTTATCGTGCTTCCTACGTCATCACCAAATCAAGAAAAAGAAATTGTTTTACTAGACGACGTTGTACTATTTTTTATCGATAGACTCTTTCATGGAGTATTTGAATATGAATCTATTGACGCTTATTCGATGAAACTCACTAGAGACGCGGAATACAACCTCACGGACGAAATAGACTCTAGCCTACTCAACCAAATGTCTAAAGGTATTAAACAACGGTTAAAAGCTGATTTGGTAAGGCTTGTTCACGACGAGAACATGCCTCAATACATGCTAACTTTTTTGAGAAAATCATTAAAAATTAGAGAGCTCGACAACCTTGTTCCCGGCGTACGGTATCGCCACTTTAAGGACTTCATTCACTTCCCTAACTTGGGTGATAAGCTACTCGTAAAAAATGAAATTGAAGCGTTAGACGCCCAACGTTTTGCCAAATATCCATCAGTGTTCGAAGCAATCACACAAAACGATATTTTACTTTATTACCCATATCATAAATTTAGACATTTTACGGAATTCGTGCGCCAAGCGTCATACGACCCTCTAGTAAAAGAAATAAAAATAAACATCTACCGCGTCGCTAAAAATTCAAGAATTATCCAGTCGCTTATTGAGGCCGTTAAAAACGGAAAACGAGTTACCGTAGTGGTAGAACTGCGTGCGAGGTTTGACGAAGAAGCAAATATTGAATGGGCAAAACTCATGAAAGATGCCGGCATTCATGTTGAATTTGGTATTGAAACACTAAAGGTTCACTCTAAGTTATGTCTAATCACACGTATAGAAAATGAAAAACAAGTAAAATACGCACATATTGGCACCGGTAACTTCCATGAAAATAATGCGAGAATCTATACTGACTTTGCTTTGTTTACGAAACATAAAGAGCTCTGCCAAGAAGTCGATAATGTATTTTCATTTATCTCACATAGTTACAAACGCTTTAGGTTTAATCACCTTATCGTTTCACCTTTAACGTCTAGAAGGCGCTTATATCAACTAATTGATAATGAAATACAAGCGGCTCAAAATAACAAAAAAGGCGAAATTATTTTAAAGTTAAATAATTTGGTCGATGTAGGCTTAATTAACCGTTTGTACTCTGCCAATGAAGCAGGTGTAAAAGTAAAACTAATCGTTCGTGGAATGTGCTCGTTAATCCCTGGTGTTAAGGGTATGAGCCAACACATTAAAGTCATATCAATTGTCGATTCTTTCTTAGAACACCCTCGTGTAATGATTTTTCATAACCATGGAAAAAAGCAGGTTTTTATTTCATCTGGCGACTGGATGTCTCGTAACATAGATCACCGCGTTGAAGTGGGCTGCCCTATTTACGATGAAACACTTAAAAAGCGCATTATTCATACGATAGACCTTCACTTTAAAGACAATGTTAAAGCCCGAGTAATTGATAAAAATAACAGTAACAAATACGTATCCAATACAAATAAGCCTAAAATTCGCTCGCAATGTGAAATTTATCAATATTTGGTTGCACAAGAGCATGAAGATATTATGATGATTGAAAGCCAAATCAATTAACCTTTACTTACTATGAATACAAATGAAAACTCTCCTGCTTTAACATCAGACAATTATTTAGCAGCGTTAGATATAGGTTCTAACAGTTTTCATTTTGTTCTCGCGCGGTATATCAACAACCATATTCAAATTCTTCATGCTGAGAAGTATCGCGCCAAATTAGCTGACGGCTTATCTGCGGATAATATATTGTCAGACGAAGCCATCGAGCGAGGAGTTTCTATCCTTGCAAACCTTGCCGCTACTACAGAGCATTTAACTCAAGAAAATTTTAGAGCCGTTGCTACCTTCACGCTTAGACAAGCTAAAAATGCAGATGCTTTTCTACGCAAAGCGTCTGAAGTTTTTCCATTCGATATTGAAATAATTTCTGGCCATGAAGAAGCAAGGCTTATATACCAAGCCGTTAACAACTTTACTCAGAATAACGATACACGATTAGTTATTGATATTGGTGGTGGTAGTACTGAATGCGTTATTGGTACAGGAAAAAACATTGCTACGCTAGCCAGCTTAACAATGGGTTGTGTAAGTTATACGCAACAATTTTTTAGTCATGGAAAAATAACTGAAACAGCTTTTACAGAAGCTATTCATAGTGCCAAGCGAGAACTTGATTCCATTATAAAACGTTTTAAAAAACACGAATGGAAAGAGGTTATAGGCACCTCAGGTACGCTAAAAGCAATCTATAAGGTAATCAATCAAGAAGAACATATTGCTCAACCAGTGTCTTTAAAACAAGTCTATGCACTGCAAAAAAAACTTATTGCGTTTAAGCATATAGATAAAATAGACATTGATGGCCTTAAAGACAATAGAACACCCGTTATTTGCGCAGGTGTCGCTATTGTTATCGCACTGATGGAAAGCTTAAAAATAAAACAATTCAACCACTGCCAATACGCATTGCGCGAAGGGGTGTTATTTGAGCAGCTCGATAATTCTGGCGCTGTTACCGGCAAAAGTTCAGCTCGAACAAGAACGATAAAAAGCCTGATAAACCGATTCAATATCGATGAGAGCTACACACAAACCGTTAAGAAGCAGGTTGAAATAATCTTTAAACAAGTAGAGTCTTTATGGGGCTTAAAAGCACCTATTTATAAAGAACTCCTTTACGCGACAATTGATGTTCACGAGTTAGGGCTAGACATAAATCCATCTGGATATCAAAAACACGGGCAATATATTCTCACACATGCTGATTTGCCAGGTTTTAACCAAGAGCAACAACAAGCACTCGCGTGGTTGGTGGGGAATCAACGTAAAAAAATATCATCAATTACTGAGCAACAATGGTATTTGCTTAACCCTAAAAAGCTAGAAAAGCTTTGTATAATAATACGGTTGAGTATATTACTTACACAACAGCGCCATATTAACGATTCTTACGATTTGGTAGTAAACGCTACGAAAACTGCACTAACTCTGTTATTAGACAATACTTGGCTACAAGAGCACCCAATCGTCGATTCAGAATTATTCTATGAAACGAATATCGCAAAAACATTAGGGATAGCGTTATCGATAAAATCGTAACAGTTAGCTATTAAAAACGAATAGACACAAAAAAGCCTGACATTGTCAGGCTTTCTTTATTCAGTTTGCAGTTTTAATGATTAAAACGTTAAACCTAACTTCTTAAATTCTTTCTCTACAACTGATCTTGGTAATGGAATATATCCATCTTTTTCTACAATTTTTTGACCAGATTTAGATAAAACCATTTTTAAGAATTCAGCTTCCATCGGTGATAAAGGCTTGTTTGGGTGCTTGTTAACATAAACGTATAAGAAGCGAGAAAGTGGGTACTTTTTAGAAACAGCGTTATCCATGTTTGCTTCTACAAAGTTATCGCCTTTTTTAGAAAGAGGTAACGCACGTACACCTGATGTTTTGTAACCAATACCAGAGTACCCAATACCGTTTAATGAAGCAGATACTGATTGTACTACTGAAGCAGAACCTGGTTGCTCGTTTACTGTATTTTTGAAGTCACCTTTACAAAGTGCTTTCTTTTTAAAGTAACCGTAAGTACCTGATACAGAGTTACGACCGTATAACTGTACGTCTTTACCTGTCCAAGAACCTGTTAAGCCTAAGTCGCCCCAACGGTCTACGTTTTTATCTGCACCACATTTTCTGTTGTTAGAAAAAATAGCATCAACTTGATCAATACGTAAACCTTTAAGAGGGTTATCTTTATGAACAAAAACAGCCAACGCGTCAATTGCAACTCTTACAGCTGTTGGCTTGTAACCAAAGTGTTTTTCAAATGCTTCAATTTCGCGAGATTTCATCTTACGGCTCATAGGCCCTAAGTTTGAAGTTGATTCAGTTAACGCTGGTGGAGCAGTAGATGAACCAGCAGCTTGAATTTGAACATTTACATTTGGGTAAGTGCGTTTAAATTCTTCTGCCCAGAACGTCATCATGTTCGCTAACGTATCTGAACCAACAGATGATAAGTTACCAGATACACCGCTAACTTTTTTATATTCTGGCAATGTACTGTCAACAGCTAATGTTGAAAAGCTCACCAAACTTGTGATACTTAAAATGCTTAGTGCACGTTTAAAACCCATGTCATTCTCCGACTATTAAATATAAATAAAACATCATTATTTGCTTCGTACTATATAAAGCGAATATGACAATTATATTTAAGGTTTATTACAGTTAAATGACAAAATGACAGTTGGATGACAATTTTTTGAAAAAACACTGAGTGAATTTGTGACAAAAACAAAACAACGAGCTTTATAAATTTTTGCCAATAGGTGCGATATTTTTCATATCAAAATAGATGATAAATTCACTCCCCTTTCCTACTTGGCTGTTAATTTTAAGTTCAGCATTGTGGTGATTAAGTACGTGCTTAACAATGGCTAATCCTAAACCAGAGCCGCCCGTGTCTCTAGAGCGAGACTTATCAATACGATAAAAACGTTCAGTCAGTCGATTAATATGCTCTTTTTCAATACCTGGGCCATCATCACTCACACTATATTTAACGCGATTACCTTGTTTACTCCAGCTAATATGAATATTTCCGTTAACTGACGTGTACGCAATAGCGTTAGACAGAAGGTTTGAAAAAGCACTTTTAAGCTCAGTTTCAAAACCAAGCAACCCAATAGAGTCATCTATTTCAGTTGTAATAGTGTGTTGTTTGTCTTGATTAAGCCATTGTGAATCACTCACCAAATTTTCAATCAATTCAGGTACATTAACGACTTGTTGATCGTAATTATCTACATTTATTTCAGTGCGCGAGAGTACAAGCAATTGCTCAACCAAACGATCCATTCTGGAAACCTGCGACTCTATGGTTGCAAACGTTTTTTGCCAATGAGGATTAAAGGCTTCCTGTTCCATCTGAATCATTTCAACATATCCCCTAACAACGGTTAGTGGTGTTTTTAATTCATGGGAAACATTAGCAACAAAATCTCGACGCATTTCTTCTAAGCGCCTAATTTTACTAACATCTCTCGCAATAAATAGAATATGTTCTGTGCCGTATGCCATAAACCTAAGCTCTAAATGAAGCTCAGCGTTTATTGGAGATACGATGTGACAAGGGGTTTCCCAGTTATGCTCTTCTAAATAAACAGCAAATTCAGGATAACGAATAAGGTTATCGATTCTTTGACCAATATCACCAGATGTACGTACACCGAGTAATTTTTGTGCCTTTTTATTTCCCCATTGAATCGTAAAATCTTTTGCTAAAACCAATGCGGCATCAGGTAAGGCTTCAGCTCCGTCTCTAAACTGACGTAGCTTGTCGTTTAACCCTTTTTGTTTTTGGCGGTGCTTTTTTATTTGTCGATAAAGGCCATTGTATATATCTCCCCATACACCGTCGGCTTGAGGAGGTGAAATAGCCTTACTTTGCCATATCCAATTAATAAGATCGTACAAATGACGGTAATGCCACGCGATAATCACTAAACTCGCTAAAGCCATTACAGCCCAAACGCTACCAATAAGGTAACCAAACACAACACTAAGAACTAGCCATGTACCTAGTCTTAAAAATAACGTACGAACAATTGTTTGAAAATGCATAAACTACGACGATAATTTTCCTGAAAAGCGGTAACCTGAACCACGGACTGTTTGTATGAAATTTTCGTGACCTTCGCCCGTTATCGCTTTGCGTAATCTTCTAATATGTACATCAACCGTTCTGTCTTCAACGTACACATTTGTGCCCCATACGTTATCTAACAATTGTTCGCGACTATATACGCGTTCGGTGTGAGTCATAAAAAAGTGAAGTAGACGAAACTCTGTAGGACCTAAGTCTAAACTACGATCAAATATAGAAACACGGTGAGATACCGGATCTAACTTCATACCATGAAATTCTATCTCTTCTTCAAGAGAAGTTGGAGCGACTCTTCTAATAACGGCTTTAATACGTGCAATAAGCTCTTTAGGAGAAAATGGTTTTGTAACATAATCATCAACACCTGCTTCAAAGCCTTTTACTTTATCTTCTTCATCGCCGCGAGCTGTCAGCATAATAATAGGTATATTACGAGTGTACTCACTTTGTTTAAGTGATTTAGCTAATTTTACACCTGTACCGCCCGGTAACATCCAATCAAGTAGAATTAAATCAGGATAAGGTTCTACAACTTTTGTAACAGCCTCATCATAATCTTGTGCTTCAATTACGTTAAATCCATTTTGCTCTAACACAAAAGTGATCATATCTCTGATTGGCGTTTCATCTTCGACAACTAAAATACGTCTGCTCATAAAAATCCTGCTATGTTTCTCAAAGTGTTCAAAATAACCTTAAATAAACGAGCCTTATAAATACTGCATAATAAGACGAGTAAATCGTGTATGTGTTTATTGTGCTAAATTTAAGTGACACTTTTATGACAAAACGAGAGATTAACCACATAATATCAAGATGCGATTTATTTCACTATCGTTTAAAAACAAAAAAACCGCAAAATATGCGGTTTTTATTGTAACTGTAGAAAAGATAAACTTTCTGCTGTTAAAACTTATATTCAATACCAGCAGCTAAAAATTCTTCATCTTCTTGGCTATCTAAATCAAAACTCGTGTAATAACCAAATAATTTAGTATTTTTCGCAAGTTTGTAGTCAACACCTAACGTAACACCTGACTGATCATCACCATCATCGAAGTTAGCTGTTTGAATTTGACCTTTAAACGTTAACTTATCAACGCTGTATTTCGCAGAAACCATGAAACCGTCCATGTCTGCACTACCGTCTACTTTTTCTTGTGTTTGGAACATAGCACCTAAAGTAACGCCTGATACCTTACCTGACACTGTAGCACGAGTTAAATCATAACCTTTAACGTCTGAATCCATTGCAACTGAAGCGAAAACATCAGATTTTTTCAGTTTAGCGTCACCGTAACCTACAGATAAAGAGTATCCGTTATCACCGTCAACACTGTCTTCAGCAACGTATGTTAAACCAAATTGTAATCCTGAAAATTTAGGAGACTTATAAGTTACAGTGTCCGCCATGCGGTTTTCACCTTTCCATAAGTTTTTAATATCCGCATTTAAATCGCTAAATAAATCAACTTTACCTTGTGACTGTTTTGTTACAGTGTCATTTTTACCTAATAACACTTCACCAAATGCACCGCGTAACCCTACGTATTGGTTACGACCTTTAAATGTGTCGCCGTCACCATCAAGGTCTACTTCAAATTCAGCTTTATAAACAACTTCAAGGCCTTCTTCTAATTGATGTGTGCCTTTGAAGCCAATTCGAGAGGCATTGCTTTTAACTTCAGTAAACGAACCTTCACCTTCATCAGAAGACTGAACTGTTACATTTGCTTTACCGTAAATTGATACGTCTGCAGCGAAAGCAGGAACTGAAAGGCCAGCAAAAACCGCCACAGCAACTAAATTGTTAGATAATTTCATGTTATCCCTTAAACGTTGTATTAAATATGTTTGTTGTTTCAATGATGCTAGTTTGCCACCGTTGTATGACAGTTTTGTTACAATGCTACACTTTTTTTAATAATTTATGACAAAACCATTAAATTTAAACGACTTTTTTATTAAAAGCTCAGCCAAAGTGTAGTAGGTTTTTACAAGATATGAATAAAAAACTTTATACCTGATAGAAAATGACTAATATTAAAGTAATTCAAACGACAAAGCGTAGATGAATGAAAACAACCAGTATTTCCCGAAAATTGCTTACTCGAGTGTTATCACTTTACTTCGTTTTAACGTTTGTAGTGACTTGTGTTCAAATTGGTGCGGAATACGTTAATACAAAAAGTCATATCAACAGTGAACTACTTACGTTAGAAAAAACATTCAGCGGCAGCTTGACTCGTGCGGTATGGGAACTGAATACACAGCAAGCCATTGATATTGCTGATGGGTTAGTTGCCATTCCTATGATCAAAGGAATTACGGTCACTGATGAAAATAACCAAATAATCGCGCAACTAGGCGACTCCAATGAAGATGAATCTTCAAATAACGAACGAGTTAGTGGTTTATTCGGTTTATCTCTCATGAATAAAGGCTTATTTGGCCATACCTTTCCTTTAATTTTCGAGTTTTCTGGGCGAACGACAAAAGTTGGTAAAGTTACCTTGCTTTCAAGCAACGAGGTTATTTTCAACCGTATTGAAGTGGGTATATATTTTCTTATTGGTAATGCGATGGTAAAAACTGGTGCCCTCGTACTATTATTTTCTTTAGCTTTTAGTCGCTTATTAACTTCTCCTCTTAACCAACTCACTGAACAAATGGAACACTTTGATGTAGACGACCCTGAAGCATCTAAACTGCATATTATTAATTACGAACAAAATGAACTAAGTGTTTTACAAAATGCCTACAACAAGCTCATTGATGAACTTGTTTTGCATAAAGAACAACTAAATGAAGCTCAAGTTGAAGTTATTGAAGCTAACGACAAGCTAGATGAACATAATCTGCTTTTAGAGCAAGAAGTTGCACGTAAAACGTCATCGCTAAGTACCACTATGCTTAAAATGGAAGTACAACAACGAGAGCTACTTGAACAACAAACCCAATTAAAAGACGAAATTAGCCGACGTGGGCAAACTGAAAAAACATTAACTAAAACCAATAGTGAATTAAAGTCTTCAATTATTGAGCTGAATAAAGCAAAAGAACGATTGCTCAATTCAGAAAAAATTGCGGCGCTAGGTAATCTTTCTGCAGAAATGGCACACGAAATTAACACGCCTATTGGTGTAGGAATTACGTCTGTAACCTATCTATCTGATTTAATTGTTAAACTAAAAGACAACGTAGAACAACAAAACTTGTCTAAACGCGCACTTGATGAATTTATTGATGGCTCAGAAAAAAGCGTGCAATTAGTAGAGAAAAACTTAGATCGAGCCTCTGATCTTATTGCAAGCTTTAAACAGGTAGCTGTCGATCAACTCAGTGATAAAATTAGATTAGTTAATATTGCTAAATACATTCAAGAAATAATCAATTCACTAAACCCAAGACTAAAAAATACGGCGCATGAAATTAACGTGAGTTGTTCGTCTAGTATCGAGCTTCACTGTCATGCGGGTGCATTATCACAAATATTCACAAACCTAATTATTAATTCACTTATACATGGCTTTGAAGATATTAAAAAAGGAACCATAGATATTAACGTAACTATGTCGGGAGACAGAGTACACATACAATATTCAGACGATGGACACGGTGTTTCACAAGACGCATTAAACACCCTATTTGATGCCTTTTACACGACTAAGGCTACCTCTGGCGGTTCCGGCCTAGGCACCCACATTATGCAGTCACTTGTTACTGATACATTAAATGGAACAATTGAAGCACATAGTGAAATTGGAAAAGGCCTAACCTTTGAAATTGAATTTGCTGATATGAAATAATTTAAAAGCCAACATTCCTACTATTTTTACAATGATTAACCTAATCAATTAAGTTATTATTACCCACTTTCTCAACTTAACAGCCCTATTTTTTGGGGTCAGGATAATCATAGATGTGGTTTAAAAACCTATATTTTTTCGCTTTCACACGTCCTTTTGAATGGTCTGAACAAGAAATAGAAAAGCAACTTTCTGAACACTTGTTTACGCCATGTGCTTCTACAGAGCAATCACACTTTGGTTGGGTTAATGCGTTAGGTAAACATGGCGACACTGTTGTTCATGGTGTTAATAACAATTTTCTAGTATGTGCACGTAAAGAAGAAAAAATTCTTCCTGCGCCAGTGATTAAAGATCAACTTGAAGCTAAATTAGCAGCACACGAGCAAGAGCACTCTCGTAACGCAACCAAAAAAGAAAAAGAACAATTTAAAGAAGACATTATCTTTGAATTACTGCCTCGTGCGTTTTCTCGTGTAACTGACACACACGCCTATATTAATCCAGAACATAATATTATTGTTATAAACTCTAGCTCTCGAGGCAAAGCAGAAGATTTACTCGCGTTATTACGTAAAGCCTTAGGTACGTTACCTGTTACCTCAGTTTCTCCAGAAAAAGCGCCTGATGAAGTAATGACCGACTGGTTAACTGAATCTCCAGTTGGCGACCAATTTACACTTGGAATGGAAGCAGAATTTAACGCATTAGGTGACGACGGTGCTGTTGTTAGAGTTAAAAATCAAGATTTAACCAGTGACGAAATTAAAGCACACTTAGATGCAGACAAGTACGTTGTAAAAGTAAGATTAGAATGGGACGAAGCAATTTCATTCATGCTTTGTGACGATCTAGCTATTAAAGGACTAAAGTTCTTTGATGTGTTACAAGAGCAAAACGACGAAATTGATAAAGATGATATTCTTGCTCGACTCGACGCTGACTTTGCCTTAATGGCAGGCGAATTAAATAGATTAATTGATGATTTATTAGGTGAGTTTTCGGTTAAAACAACGGATTACTTAGAATCTTAATTTAATCCTGTCCATACAAAAGCTATCTATAACCTATAAATAGCACAATCATTAAAAAAGGCACCTTAGGTGCCTTTTTTGTACATAAAAAATACGTATAAACCTATGAAAACATTTGCTTAACGTTTTCAGTCATTTCTAAAAATTCTTCCGTTTGCATAAAGTCAACGTCTGGTAATATTCCCTTAGATACATAACTTTTCAATAGCACTTCACATGTAGATTCATTCTTAAAAATCTCATGGTAAATTGCGCCAGCACGAATAAAGTCTAGATAATGAGTTTCTTTAGGTAAAACAGTTAAATCACTCCAGCTTTTCACTAACTCAATAAATTCGTCAGAGAACCCCCAAGCTTTGGTCACTTCTGCACCAATATTGCTTGATAACTTCACAATGGCTTGTTGTAAAAACTCTGGCTTCGCAAAAACATCCGGATGATTTTCTGCTTCAGTTAAAATAGGTAAAACACCGATAGAGTGCACTAAAGCAGCTAACGTTAATTCATCTAGCGATAACGAACTGTGCTTGTTCTCTTTCTTATAAAAAGTCATCAAGCTAATCGCAATAGATGCTACATCAATCGTTTTTTCCCACGACTTTTTCAAGTACATAGAAACAACTTTATTGTTTGAAACAAATACTTGTTCAAGTGCCATTGCAGTCGCAATACTTTTTATTTGGCGCAATCCAATACGTGTTACCGCTTGGCTTACAGTTTCAACCTTTACACCACGTCCAAGTAATGCGCTGTTAGCAACTTTAAGCATACCTAAAGACAAAGCTGGATCTTGAGCAATAATCTCACTCATTTGATTCAAGTTAACATCAGGGTTATCTGCGGCTTCTCGCACTTTTAGCGCTATTTCCGGCAGCGTAGGTAATACCAATGCATCTTGCTTAATCTTCTCAACTAAAATGGTATATAGTGCGTTTTCCGTTCCCATAAAGTAAACCTCTAATATTTTTTATTAAGTACTATTTCAACATAGCACATTTTACGTACATGGATAGTTAAATTTAAAAAAAAATACAAATTTTTCAAGATGGTATATCGAATACATCAAAAAATAATAAATTGAAAAAACACGCAACTCAAGTTGTTTATTAAAAAGTGAAAATAACCCCCAAAAAGAATGTAACGAAACACAACAAATGATAAACAAAAGGCATTAATTCGTTATAATAATGCTGTTTTCTAGCGCTAAGGCTCAAAACTGAAATAGCAAAATAGAAAATGTTTTTCGTATACGGGTTAAAGGAATAATATGTCGCGTTTTCTACTTGTTTTTTGTTTAAGCATACTCATGCTGAGTAACGCTATTGCGAAAAACGTCCAAGTAAATATTACTGAGGGCTTGCCTGACGACATAACCAGTAATATAAAAAGTTACCTAGGTGATTTACCAACCAGCGAATTATCTCGAATTTCATTTTTACATTCAGCTAAAGACAATACAATTAAAGCACTTCAAGCTTTGGGGTATTATCAATCTCATGTCGAATTAAACATAGACAAAGAACAAAAAAACGATATTTGGAAAGTAGATCTAGATATTGTTTTAAATCCCCCGACCAAAATAAATAACATTGAACTAAAAATTATTAATGATGCGTCTAACGATGACGTATTCACACGTTTTTCAAACAATATTCCAATTAAAAAAAATGATATTTTAAATCATGGCACCTATGAAAAGTTGAAAGCTGATTTAATGGCTATCGGGCTAGAACGAGGCTATTTTGATGGAAAATTTGATGTTGCGAAAATAGCCATTACTCCTGAGAATCTAGCTAATATTTCACTCGCCTATAATAGCGGTGCTCGATACACATTTGGCGACGTAAGCTTTATCAATAATACCGTTAACCAAAATGTAATCGATAAATTGATTCCTTTTGAGAGTGGTGATAATTACCAGCTTTCTCAACTGCAAACACTGCAAAATAATCTAGAGCGCACTCAATACTTTAGTAATATTGTTATTGTTCCACAAAAAAATGCGGAGTTACTGTCTAACAACCACGTAGTGCCAATCCAAGTTTCACTCGAAAAAGCAAAACGCCATTATTTTGATGTTGGTTTAGGTTACGCTACTGACACAAAATTCAGAATATCTGCGGGCTGGAAAACGCCATTGGTGAATAAATATGGGCATCGACAAGAAACCCGTATTAAATACTCTAAAGTTAACCCTACAGGGAAATTTACTTATTCAATTCCTATAAACAACTCTTTATCAGACGTTATTCAATTTAAATTATTACTCGAAAATGACGATTACGGCGACTTAACCAGTAATTATTGGTCGTCACGAATCAGTAAAAAAACAACAACAAACAACTTAAATACAGAAGCCTACATACGTTTTTTACATGAAGAATGGGAACTGAATAGCCTTGAAGATACTGCTGACTACTTTTTACTTGGTTATAGCTGGTCACACACCGAAAGAGTTGGCTCATTAATAGATCCAATAGAAGGTTTTAGTCAGTTTTATAACATTGAAGGCACGCACACAGCGATTTCATCGAAAACGAGTTTCTTAAAATTTAATGCCCACTGGCGAAACATTACTACCCTAGCACCTCGACATAGGCTAGTGACACGCGCTGAATTAGGTTATACCTACATTGGTGACTCTGTTGGCGATTTAAACATTAGGGATTTGTCACCTTCCCTTCGCTTTTTTACAGGTGGCGATCAAAGCATTCGTGGATTTAACTACCAATCTGTAGGCCCCGTTCAAACTACTATTGTTGATAACACATCTAATGAACTAGTTGTCGGTGGAACAAGGCTTATAGTCGGCAGCATTGAGTACCAATATTATT
The DNA here is from genome assembly GCA_020630795.1 of Colwellia sp. Classification (GTDB taxonomy): domain Bacteria; phylum Pseudomonadota; class Gammaproteobacteria; order Enterobacterales; family Alteromonadaceae; genus Pseudocolwellia. The sequence goes on along the minus strand of JAHDIK010000014.1, from coordinate 32,215 downwards.
TCACAGACAATATTCGCGGAGCCATATTTTTTGATGCGGGTAGTTCGTTCAATCAAAACAAAATTACTAAAAACTATGCTATTGGCCCCGGTATACATTACATATCCCCCATTGGCGCAATTAAGTTAGATGTTGGCTACAGTATCAGCGAAGAATCACCGTCATGGCGTATTCACCTGAATTTAGGGGCTGAATTGTAATGCCTAATTCAACCACATCTTCTACCAAATCAGTTGGAAAGCCATCATTTTTCTCCAAGTTTAGAAGAAAGTTATCCGCATTTTTGTTAATTTCGTTAACCGCCATACTCTGTTTGCTTGCGGTGATATATAGCAGTCCGTGGGGTGCACAAATTACGGTTAAAATTGTCAACAAGCTAACGCCGCTGTCATTTGAGTATAAAGATGGATTATTGTCTGAAGGAGTTAACTTTACATCGCTCCACTACAGCAACGAGCATGTTGATATGCGGGCTGACAATATTACTTTAAAGTTTCATTTACGCTGTTTGTTAAAAGAAAAATTATGTATTGATTCATTAAGCGCTCAAACACTTAATATAAACGTTCATCCAAAGCCATCTAGTGAAGATACAACTCCAAAACAGCTTGAACTACCTTTTGCCATTAATGCCGATGAATTTTCTATCAATTTAGCGACTATTAATGTGAGTAACAAAACGATTATTGTCGAAGATTTTCATTCTCAGGTAGACATTAAAAATAATTATTTTGGTTTTAAATACCCAACCGCTACCAATGTTACATACCAACAAAACAGCGATTTAAACGTACAACAAATATCATCTCCAGAGCAAAAAACAGCGCCTAAAATTATAGACGCGCTAAAAAACCTCCATACACTGCAGCTACCTGAACTCTACCTTCCGATTAATTTACATATTAATCATTTAACGTTAGATAGTTTTTTAATAAAGAGCACTGCGGAAAAAGAAGATAAATTAGTTATAAAAAACAGTAAACTAAATGGAAAATGGAACGCAAATTCAATATCTATTTCTTCTTTTGCCGCATCACACAAAGCGATTGAAATATTAAGACTCCAAGGAACACTGGAAACACATCAAGACTATTTAGTTAACGTTGGAATAAAGACCAAAATAAAACAAAATACTATCTGGCCTCAAATCGAAAACTCAATACAAAGCACGTCATTTCAAGGGGACCTTTCGTCGCTTAGATTTACAGGGAGTAGCCAAGGTTCATTAGATTTAACAACAAACGGTACAATTGCATTACGAGTCCCTGAACTTCCCTATTCAATCACTATGAACGCTAAAAAACTTCCTTTATATGATGACCTTAGCAACGTAGTTCAACCCTCGACTTTTGCTTTACGCTCAGAAGGAAATTTAGCGCATCAAAACTTAACGATAGATAGTGTTGTAAATGGGTTAGGCTACAATGATGCAAAATTACACTTTCAAGGACAGCATTCTTCAAATAACAATACTTCAAAGAACGATTCGTCAAATAACAAAACTCAATTAGAAATAGCCTCGTTTACATTAGTTGATGCAGAAAATGACATAGATGTATCTGGTAATGTATCACTTGCAGATAACCCAGCATGGAACTTACAAATAACAGCTGATAAATTTACACTACCCAAAATAGAACAACCTATTTTGGGATACAAATTAACAGGACACATTAGCGGATTACTGAATACTCACGGTGTATTCAAAGGCAAAAACTCTGAAGTCAGCATAAAAAATTCTAATATCTCAGGTGTTCTGAACAACGTTCCATTTAGTGCTGTCGGAAATTTAGATTTAGGTGAAAACCTTCATCTATCTCAGAGTAACTTATCCGTTTCTTTATATGACTCAACAGTAAAATTATCAGGCTTTAATAACACCCACTGGCATGTTAATGGCTCAATCAACACACCGGAAATCAATGCACATGCGCCTGAAGTTAACGGAAAACTAGCAACAACATTTAGCGTTGAAGGCCCCTTAAACAACCCACGTATTCATTTTGAACACAATGTTGATAACTTTAAATATAAAGACTTTTCATCTTTATTTATTCAAACGAAAGGGGTTTATGAACCTTTAAATAATCATGCGATAACTGCAGAAGTAACCAGTAATAAAGTTATAGGATTTGAACATGAATTTAACGATGTTATTAGCCATATAAATGCCAATATCAACACACAAAAAATTGATTTATCGTGGCAAGGGGATCTCAATAGTAAACTGCAAATAGAAGGGAAATGGAACACCCAATCAAAACATTGGACAGGGAAAGTAGAGTCAGCAGAAATTAACTATTTAGACTTTCAGTGGCTCCCCAATAAAAAGATTATCGCTGAATATAACCACCGAAAAAAAGCAATATCTGTAAGCGAACATTGTTGGGAGAATGAAGGATTAAACCTCTGCTTAACAGAAGATGTGTCTTTTTTTAAGCAGGGAAATATACCGCTTTATTTAAGTATGTACACACCTATTTTTAACGAAACTTTTAGTCCCGAAGATATACTCATTAATACCAATATAGATGGTACTATTAACCTAGCTTGGAAGCGCAACAGCGATTACACGTTAACGGGTGATTTGTCTTTTCTCGCAGGTAACATACTACTTGAAGACACTAAACTAGGCTTGCCCATAGAAATACTCAGTGCATGGGACAAAGGTAAGTTTACCTTTGATATCAATAAAGAATCAGTAAAAAGCCAATTATCTTTAAGCCCAAACGAGGGAAACACCGCTCATTTTTATTCTACATTATCTATAGATTCAGCAATAAAACGTGGCGGTGATTTTCCTATTTTAGGTACCGCGAGCTTACACAACTTTAATTTACGCCCTTTCCAGTCAATCTCTCCAGAAATTTCATCACTATCAGGTGTTGTTCAATCAGATATAAAATTAGGCGGAACACTAAAAACACCAAACATAAAAGGTAAAGTAAGCTTATACGACGCGTCAGTTAACTTTTTACGAAGTCCAACCGTGTTCGACCAAGGCAATGTCACAATAGACCTTTTAGGTACCGACGCAAAGATAATTGGATCCTTCAATGTAGATGACGACATCGCATCGATTAATGGCGATGCAAACTGGTTGCATGAAAGGTGGTTAAACGTCGACGTAGCGGCAGAGCAACTTTCAGTGATGGTTCCGCCTCACGTGAAAGCTACTGTAGCCCCGCAACTTAACGTCAAATTAACAGAAGATGTGCTTCGCTTTACAGGAGATGTTCATGTACTAGATGGAATACTGGAAGTGAATAAACTACCGGAAGGCAGTGTAGAGTTAAGTAAAGATGTTATTTTTGTTGATACGCAAGGGAATGAAATTGTCAAAGAATCACGGTTTGATATTGAAAGTAGTATTCGACTGTTTATTGATGATGAATTTCAGCTATCAGGACAAGGCTTTAATGGTAACTTAGAAGGTTCACTCCTTATTGAACATGGCACACGCCAACCTCTGCAAGTTTTTGGAAATTTGAACGTGCCTGGTGGTCGATATCATGCCTATGGTCAACGATTACAAATAGAGAAAGGCAAAGTAGCCTTTAATGGTCCTACCGATAACCCTCATGTCGATTTACGCGCAACTCGCACTATTCCAAAAGAAAGCATAAAAGTCGGTGTAGAAATAACCGGGTTAGCAAACGCGTTAACGTTAAACCTTATTTCGACACCAAGTATGACAAGAGCTCAAACATTGTCTTATCTATTAAGAGGACAACCTTTAGATCTGGATAACCCTGACAACTCAGGTGTTGGGGTAGCCTTAGGTGCAGCGCTCGCTAACTACTCTGGCATATTAAAACAAATAGAAAAACTACCATTACTCAACAATGTAGAGATAGAAGGTAGCAGTGAACAAATATCTATCGCCGGCTACATTGGTAAGAAAATTTACTTAAAGTACGGTATAGGAGTAGAAGAACCCGTAAATGAACTTACGGTTCGATTGTTTTTACTCAGTCGACTGTGGCTCGAAACGATATCACGAGCAGCATCTGAACGAGAAAATTCAATAGATTTGTATTACTCATTCGATACTAACTTGTAATATATCGCGTTCCATTTGCAGTGTTCACACAATAATTTTATAGTGCTGTTAACTCCCATATAATGGAACTAACATGAAAATAATAACAAAATCCGTATTAAGTACAGTAATCCCCCTCACCCTTTTCTGTGGTTATTCAACAGCTCAACAAGTATTTGAAGCACCATTAGTATCAATACAAACACACGATGATTTTTTCAGTAACATAAAGCAACATTGTGGTAAGGCATTCGAAGGCGAAGTTACTGTTGATAACGCAAAAGGTGGTAGTTTTGCAAACAAGAAGCTCATAATGCACGTTCGAAAATGTACCGATGTTGAACTGCAAGTCCCCTTTCACGTAGGTAAAGATGCGTCTCGTACATGGATAATTACTAAGACTGGCTCTGGGTTATCATTAAAACACGATCATCGTCATAAAGACGGCTCTAGCGATAGTTCAACAATGTATGGCGGTCATACTATTGATGCTGGTTGGGCTGAAGCTCAATCATTTCCCGCAGATCAGTATTCAAAAGAGTTATTTATAAAGGAAGGCATTCCGCAATCGAATGGTAATACGTGGCAAATGTATATTTATCCGAAGAAGTTTACGTACCGTATGATAAGGCAAGGGAGAGAATTCAGAGTTGATTTTGACTTAACAAAACCTATTTCACCGCCGAAAGCTCCTTGGGGATATAAGGACTAAAAAACTTATAAATCAGCTATCAATTACTTGATAGCTGATTATCCAAGCATTATTGGTAAACATTACTTATAAACATTAAATTTGGAATATATTGTCATGTCCTTGCTAAAGGCAACTTGCCCAAGAATCAGCAGAAACTCGCTTCCAATCATACTGCCAGCTTTGTGGAATATTTCCTTCATCTAGTAAACTACGATCATCAAGAAAGCTATATTGCTCACCTAAATGCTTCACAGTATTCTCAGAAACTCTGGTATTTATGTGGTGTGGTCTAACATCACTAACGCTTTCTAGTCCAGCTGCGCCAACTAAATCAGTTAAATTTTCAATAATTGCTTCGTGGAACTTATGAACACGCTCGCCTTTTTCTTCGTAGTCTAACGCGTTGTAACGTTCAGCATCTTGTGTGGCAATACCTGTTGGACATTTGTCATTGTTACAATGTCTTGATTGAATACACCCTAAAGAAAGCATCATCGCTCTAGCACTATTTACCGTATCAGCACCCAACGCTAATAAACGAAGTACATGAAATGCAGATAACGCTTTGCCAGACGCAATAAGTTTAGTTTTGTCTCGTAAACCACAACCAACCAGTGCATTCTGAACAAAGACTAAAGCGTCACGTAAAGGCATTCCTACTGAGTTAGTAAACTCAATCGGTGCAGCACCTGTGCCACCTTCACCACCATCAACAGTAATAAAGTCAGGGTACGTTTTACTTGATAACATTGCTTTACATAACGATAAAAATTCTTGTTTATTACCAATACAAAGCTTAATGCCAACCGGCTTTCCACCCGACAAGTCTTTTAGTTTTTCAATAAACACTAGCATTTCTAGTGGTGTAGTAAAGCTACTATGTGACGGCGGTGAAATAACATCGCTCCCCATTGGCACTTTTCGAATATTGGCTATTTCAGGGGTCAGTTTAACCGCAGGTAAAATACCGCCATGACCGGGTTTAGCACCTTGCGACAACTTGATTTCAATCATCTTAACCGTGTCTTTAGTTGCTTCCTCTGTAAACAAGGTAGGACAAAAATTCCCATCTTTATCTCTACAGCCAAAATACCCAGTACCAATTTGCCAAACCAAATCAGCTCCATATTTTTCATGGTATGGGCTAATTCCACCCTCACCTGTATTGTGATAAAAACCGCCGGCCGCAGCACCTTTGTTAAGCGCCAAAACTGCATTTTTACTCAACGAGCCATAACTCATCGCAGAAATATTCAAAATTGAAGAGTCATAGGCATTCTCGCCATGTCCAAACGTTACTCTAGGGTTATGGTTAGTGACTGGTTTAGGCGCAACAGAGTGCGTCATCCACTGATATCCTACTTTATAAACATCAAATTGCGTTCCAAACGGGCGCGTATCGTTTACGCCTTTCGAGCGTTGATACACTAAATCTCTAAATTCACGATTAATTGGTCTTCCGTCTAAATTTGACTCAATAAAATACTGTTGAATTTCAGCCCGAAAAGACTCTAGAAGGTAACGAATATGTCCAACAACAGGGTAAATACGTAAAATAGTATGCTTACTGAAAAATATGTCGTATAAGCCCAATATTACCAATGGCAATATCACGATTAACGCCCATGTTATTGCTGACCAATAAAACTGTAAAATAAAAACAGCCATAATAGAGGCTACAGACAACACATAAAACCACTGACGAGGAAGCATAATTTACTACCTTAAATCCATAAAAAATAATAAGTTAATGTAATTATATAAAAAGCAGAACGCAATAATAAGATAAATATTTAGCTATAAGCTTGAAAGGAACTCAAGCATTAAACTCGCTTGACACAAGTTTAATGCTTAATACGCAACTATACAGAAATAGGTGCCTTAATGTGAGGGTGTGCTTCATATCCAACTAATTCAAAATCTTCAAACGTAAAATCAAAAATACTTTTCACAGCAGGATTAATTTTCATAGTTGGTAAGGGCAAAGGCTTTCGTGAAAGCTGTTCTTTTACTTGCTCCATGTGATTTGAATACAAATGAGCATCTCCAAATGTATGAACAAAATCACCGTATTCAAGATCACATACTTGTGCAATCATCATCGTAAACAACGCATAACTTGCAATATTAAACGGTACGCCTAAGAAAATATCAGCACTTCGCTGATACAACTGGCAAGATAGCTTTCCGTCTAACACATAGAATTGAAACAACGTATGACACGGTGGTAACGCTTGTTTACCTGCCGCAGCGTTTTCTGATGGAGAAATAGATGTATCAGGCAATAATGCAGGGTTCCAAGCGGTAATAATATGACGACGAGAATCGGGGTTATTTTTTAGGTCATCAATTAATTGCGCTAGTTGGTCTATGGTTTCACCATTCGATGCAGGCCAATTTCTCCACTGGACTCCGTAAACAGGTCCTAGTTCACCGTCTTCTGTTGCCCAGTCATCCCATATTTTAACGCCATTTTCTTTGAGATAAGCAATATTAGATTCACCTTTAATAAACCACAACAGCTCATGAATTATTGACTTTAAGTGACATTTTTTAGTAGTAACTAGCGGAAAACCTTTAGATAAATCGAAACGCATTTGATGACCAAATATACTCCGAGTACCAGTTCCTGTACGATCTGATTTATCAACACCATTATCGTGTACGTGACGCATTAAATCTAAATATGCTTGCATTAACCGTTTCCTATCAATTACTAATGAGTTCACAAAATGGTAAACGAAAACCATTTATTGGTAACAGGATCATAAAGCCAACATAGCATTCGATCCACATTTTTTTGTCATGTTTACGTCATTCAAATAAGTGCTTTACGTAAAGATCATTTTTGCTGCTACAAGTAACAAAAAGAACGCAAAAATACGCTTCAATGTATTTACCGGTAACTTGTTGGCATATCTAACACCCAACGGAGCAACAATTGACGATGTAACAACAATAGCCAAAAGCGCAGGTAGGTAAACATAACCGAGACTCCAATCAGGCAAGTTGCTAGCGTCTAATCCAGAAATAATGTAGCCAACCGTACCAAATGTTGCGACTAGCGAACCACATGTGGTGGAAATACCTATCGCATTTCGAACAGTTACACCAAAAAATGTAAGAATAGGAATGAGGATCGCTGCACCGGAAATACCCATTAAACTCGCGATAACCCCACAGCCAAACGCGATGATAAATATATAAATATCGCTAGGTAACGACCGTGTATGCGTAATACGTACCGATAGCAACATATACGTTGCGAGCGTACTTACCGCTATTGCAAAAATATTTTTAAGTACGGTTGCAGAAAGCAAGTCAGCAATAAGTGCACCTAACAGTGAACCAAGTGCGATAGCAACAACAAATTTCTTAGTTAACGCCCATGGAATATTTCTGTTTTTATGATGAGCAAACGTTGCAGAAGATGAAGTGATAACAATTGAGCATAACGATGTACCCAGCGCTAAAGGCATAACAATTTCGGGAGGAATTTTTAATAAAGGGAGTAAATAGGCCAAAGCAGGAACAATAATTAACCCACCACCTATTCCTAATAGGCCAGATAGAAATCCAACAACAATTCCCAGTAATGAGCAGGCTAAGAGAATAGACGTTAACATCTACATTCAACTATATAAATTCTACATACCTGCACGTACAAAACCACCTAAGCCTAAAATTTCTAACTGCTCACGCAAATAACTATGAACCTGTTTCGCTGAACTAAATGACATAACATGAGATAAAATCGTCTTAGCTCGCTGTAACTCGATATGGCGAATAACCCATTTTATTTTGGCAATGTTATGAGGGTTCATACTCAATTTGTCGTACCCCATCGCCAGCAATAAAATTGCGCCAGCTGGATCACTCGCTAATTCACCACATAAACTTAATGGAACAAGATATTCACTAGATTCTTGCGCAATGGTATTTAATGCTCTTAAAACCGCTGGGTGGTATGAATCATATAAATCTGATACCTGTGCATTGTTTCGGTCAACCGCGAGCAAATATTGCGTTAAATCGTTCGACCCAACAGAGAAAAAATCAACTTTACTAGCAAAATCTCTCAGCTGAAAAATAACACCTGGTACTTCAATCATCATCCCTATTTTAGGTTTATTAAGTTTCACTCCTTCCACTAATTCAATTTCAGAAGAAAGCTCGTAATAAGCCTGATTTATGAGTCGCGTCGCTTCATCAACTTCAGACACATCAGAAATCATAGGTAGCATGATTTCTAAGTTGTTATGCCCATAGTTTGCTCTAATCATTGCACGCACTTGCTGCAAGAATATTTCAGGGTGATCTAAGGTAATACGAATACCACGCCAACCTAGAAAAGGGTTGTCTTCAACAATAGGGAAATAAGGCAGTGCTTTGTCTCCGCCTACATCAAGCGTTCGCATCGTTACAGGTTGTTTGGGGAATGAAGCTAAAACTTGCTGATATAACGTTGTTTGTTGAAGTTCAGACGGAAAACAACTTTGGCTCATAAAAGGAATTTCAGTACGGTAAAGACCCACACCAACTGCACCAGCATTGATAGAGTGCTCAAACCCTGACGACAAGCCAGCATTTAGTTGAAGCTCAATACCTTTACCGTCGAGCGTAATTGCTGGAAGTTTTTCAACCTGCTTAACCTTGTCAGCAAGCGCATACTCTTCTTCGATTAAATGTTCGTACTCTTTCAGTAACGCCGAGTTTGGTGTTATGAACAATTCACCACTATAACCGTCTACAATGGCATGTTGATTATGAAATTGCCCGAGTGGGATTTTATCTATCCCCATAATCGCAGGTAAACCTAATGCTCTTGCTAAAATAGCTGCATGTGAGTTGTTAGAACCCGACATAGAAACAATAGCTTTTAACCCTTTGTGCTGGTATTCAGCTAACATAGAAGCCGTAACATCTTCAGACACTAGAATAAACGTGCTTTGCTCCGCGGTAACGTCGGTTGTTCCTTCATACAAGTTTGCAAGAATACGATTTCCTAAATCACGAATATCACTCGCTCTTTCACGTAAATACGGATCATCTAACGCCTCAAACTGAACGATATAACCGTCAATAATAAGCTTGAGCGCACTTTCCGCATTCCACCCTTCTGCAATTTTCCCTTCAACTTCATGACCAATATTCGCGTTATCTAACAGCTGTTTATACATTTCAAAAATATCTAAACTACTGTCAGCTATCACAGTACTGAGCTTTTTGGTCATGCTATCAAATTCAGCGCGAGTATTGTGAACAGCTAATTTGAATCGCTCTAATTCATGTTGATGACTTTTATGTTTTTTAATCGATATAGTTTGTAATTGAACTTTAGGTTGTATAACCACCATATCGCCAATTGCTACGCCTGATGAACCACTAATACCTTTGAGTTGTTTTGCGTTATGCGTGCTATCTTCAGAAATTAATTCTCGTGCTTCAGCATTAGATATAGCCATTGCTAACTGAGCCGATAACGTCACTAAAAATGCTTCTTCGTTCTCATTGAAGTTTCGAGCATTTTTCTGTTGGATCGAAAGAATACCAAGAACTTTTCTTTGATGAATAATTGGCGTACCTAAAAAGGCATGTAAATCATCTTCTTGTACTTCTGGGGCTCTTACAAATTGTGGGTGTTCATGCGCATTTGAAATGTTAATAGGCTCTTCACGCTGACCAACTAAACCAACTAAACCTTGTGAAAACCCTATACGCGTATGCCCTAAAGAATCTTTAGCTAGTCCGTCCGAGGCCATTAAGACAAACTGTTTGGTTTGGTAATCAGCTAAATAAATTGAACAACAGTCTGTACCTAATGCTGATTTCACTTGAGAAACCATATGTAACAGAGCATCGCTTAGGTCGGCATTTTGGCTAAATTCAAGAACAATACGTCTTAGCGTGGTTAACATGTATTTCCTTGTTTATGTTAATTAAAAACTTACTTAATCTGGATAAATAAACACAAATAAAACAAAAGGTAAACAGTGAACTATGGGTGTCTCAGCTTCAAATCCTGAAAGAATATTTTGAGCTATAAACAAGTAACAAATGTAGATTTTAAAATAAAAATAGCCTACATAAACGTAAGCTATTTGATTGTAGCATAATAATAATCAGGTTCGACGTTTACGTCGATCTGAACGATATGTGGGCATAGCAGGTAATAAAAACTCTTTCATTACTTTGCGATAAACCTCACGCTTAAATGATACTACTTGCCTTACTGGGTACCAATAACTTACCCATCTCCAATCATCAAATTCAGGATGTTCAGAATGTAATAAATCTACTGCTGACTCTTTAGAAGTCAGTTTAAGCAAAAACCATTTTTGTTTTTGCCCAATACACAAGGGCTTGCTGTCATATCTAATTAAACGTTTCGGTAATTTATATCTTAACCAGTGCTTGGTCGAAGCAACAATTTTTATGTGCTCGGGTTTTAATCCTACTTCCTCATTAAGTTCCCGATACATCGCTTGTTCAGCTGATTCACCTTGATCAATACCACCTTGTGGATATTGCCAAGAATGTTGACCAAAACGCCTTGCCCAAAATACTTGTCCCCTATCATTGACTATTACTATGCCGACATTGGCTCTGTAGCCGTCAGCATCTATCAAAGGAGCTCCCGAACAAAAATTCAATAGTTAACTGATTCTTCCATAATATACCATTTTGAGCAAATAAATATTTATCTTGAATCAATACTTTTACACGATGATAATAAAGAAAATACATTTACTTAGCTGTTATTATCAATATTTCAATTCCCAAAGATGAGTCTGAACTTTTAGCTCGTGCGTCTTTACTCTCAGGTTTAACACTCGGGCAACTTGCGGCGCAAGAAGGCATTGAAGTGCCTGCTGATTTAAAACGAGAAAAAGGCTGGGTAGGTTTATTGCTTGAAAAAGCGCTGGGAGCAAGCGCAGGTTCAAGACCTGAGCCAGACTTTCCTCACCTTGGCATTGAACTTAAATCTTTACCGATTAACCAATTAGGTAAGCCTCTAGAAACCACGTTTGTATGTGTTACTCCCTTAACAGGATTGGTAGGAGCTACTTGGGAAAACAGCCATATTAAACATAAACTCGCACGAGTATTATGGGTTCCTGTTATCTCTGAGCGAACTATCCCAGTAACTGAACGTTTAATTGGTACGCCCTTTATTTGGTCTCCTTCAGAAGAAGAAAATCGGTTAATGGCAATGGATTGGCAAGAATTAACAGACATGATAGTACTTGGTGAAGTAGAAAACATTACAGGAAAACACGGGCAGGTTATACAAATACGCCCTAAAGCGGCAAATAGTCGAGCTAAAACACAAGCAGTAGATAAAAATGGACAGCCATTTATGACCCTACCCCGAGGCTTCTATTTAAAAACCTCGTTTACACATTACCTCATTAAAAAACACCTAAGAGTTGATTAAACACTTGTTACAATTACAGTTTAGTTTATGTATTACCTTTACTTGGTTCGAAAACCAGTAAAAGGCGTTATATTTAGTCGCTTATTTTTTACAAAAATTTAACAAAAGATGTTGTTGTCTACAGAATAAACAATATAATAATCCCGTTATTTTTATATGGTTAAAGCAAAAAAGAAAATGGAACAATCTCCGAAATTTGATCGCTACCTCACAATTGTATTTTTTATTACAATTGTTTCGGTTATTTTCACGTCTTATTTCACTTTTAAAGAAATCATTAATACGCATCACGAAAAGCAACAAAACGCGACGATTCCATTATTCTCCCTTATTAACTCTGAAATTATTCACCCTCTCTCTGTTGCTAAATACATCTCGCGCGACCATTTTATTATTGAATTTGCAAAACAAGATAACATCGATAAAAACAAGATTCTTACTTATCTCCAACAATTATCTAACCGTTATCAAATGTCTTCATTTATCGCGCTTGATAAACATAATTTAATGATCGACTCGAACAATAAACAAACAGGATTAAGTCATGATGAGGCTGAATGGTATGAACGCTTAAAACGCCTACCTGAAGATGAATTTACCGACATTGGAAACGCTGACGATCCGCACTTATATTTTGACGTAAAGCTTTACGCTGAACCAAAAGACTTTTTAGGTTTTGTAGGCATTGCAATTGACCTCAATACCTTTGAAGAAAAGTTCGCTGAATTTCAACAAAAGTATGGATATGAATTAATTTTTACCAACAAAGATAACATCATCACGTTATCATCCAACACCTTAATGAAAACAGAAAGTCACCATAGAAATAGTGAAAAGGTTAATATTAATACCCTTCCTTGGTACCAAAAGTATGTTGAATTTCAAAATAAAGCCAGTACTGATGAACGCATAACACGCTGGAACGCGCAAGATTTACTCGTTTCAAAAATTCCGCTTAAAGACTTGAATTGGACGCTTTACATCACATCGCCAAAGCCTGACAAGCAGATGGAGTATTGGAAAATTTTTGTGACTCGCGTAGGGCTATTTTTACTCGTTACGTTAGTGCTATACGCTTTATTTTTAAAAGCGGTTAATTATTACAAATCGAATGTGCTTAAAAATGCTGACATTGATTTTTTAACCAAACTTCCTAACCGAAGATACATTACACGAGAATTTGAAACGCTTTCATTAAAATATTCTAACGTGAGCGTTGTACTGGCCGACATAGATCACTTTAAACAAGTCAATGACACCTACGGGCATAACGTTGGTGATCAAGTTTTGGTAGCGATTGCTAATACGTTCAATGAAAACGTAAGACAAGACGAAATGATTGGCCGTTGGGGTGGTGAAGAATTTATTATGATTTTACCTGATACAAACGCAGAACAAGCCTTTGACATCACCGAACGCATAAGAAAGTCAGTTGAGCAGTTAACGTTTTCATCTTCCGACAAAACAGCAACTTTTAGAACCACAATCAGCTTCGGCGTTAACCATTCTAAATTTCATAGAACGACGCTTAAACAGCTGATTGATGAGTCAGATAAAGCCTTGTACAGCGCAAAAAGTTCTGGGCGCAATAAAGTCGTAGTGTTTGATGAGTAAACGGTTAAATACCGTTTACTATCTCGATTAACTGACCAATTTTTACCGTTGAGTTTGCCGCTATTTTAATCGGTTGAGTATTTGCAGCTTCTAAACACACATATTCATTTTCACCGCCAGAATGCACATCGGCCATTTTAGAAGCTGTTACTTTACCAGGGTTCCACAACACCCATTGAGAGCTGTCAAACGACGTTACTTGTAATCTTCTATTCCAACCACTATCAACAATATTCATGGTATTGTTTGCATAGTAAATTCTATCAATCGGACCCACACAATTCGTTAAAGGTTGAATAACACCTTTGTTACCCGATAATTTATCATCAAAACTTACGTCTGAAAGCTGTTCAATAGCCGTATTACTCGGCGAGCTCACCGTAAAATAACTATGTAACGCCCCTGTGTACTCAATCGATTCACCCGACTTGTTGCTAATAAATAACTGTTGCGAAAAAGATTCACCTATAATCAGCTCTTGTTTTACTTCATAAGGAATTTTCCACGCAGGATTGGTATTTTCACCTTTTAATAACATGACTAGCTTTACATGCTTTTCTGTAACATCAATAGAGGCTAATTCCCACAAGCTAGTACGAGCAAAACCATGATTGATAAGCTGTGATTTTTCATCGTCAGAAAAGTTAGCATGTGCTGTGTGTTCAAACGTGCTTTGAGTAAAGTTGCCAAACCACGGGAAACAAATAGGTATACCACCTCGAATCGCTTTACCATCACCATAAGCTGAATCGTTACTCATCCAAAATACTGGCTTTTGATTAATAGGCTGCCATGAAAGAACATGCCCTCCGTATAAGCTAACGGTAGCATGGAACAACGAGTGAACAATTGAAATACCTGCTGCAGAAGTGGTTGATGACTGATCTGAAAATGTTGATTTTTTTACTGTGCCAAATTCATTCTTCAACAGTACGTTGGGTGACATAATAAACCTTATTATCAAACAAAAAGAAAAACATTTTAAAAGATAGATGTTACGTATGAAAGCCTAAAAGTATTCATAGGGTTATTTAGTTTATGCGCTATTTACTTTGGAAGTAAAAACATACTCTCCAACTTTCTTCTAAAACCAAGTGAGAAATATACGCTAAACGATTTATGCTTATTTAACTTATCAAATTTATTTAGGCCAATAAAAAAGGCCGATGTAATAATCGGCCTTAAAAACGTATATAAATCGAAAACTAGCTATTTAGTATAAGCACGCGGCATATCACTATCTGTAGTGTAGCGCTTACGTAAAGCATCTTGACGAGTTTCGGTAGAAGCTTCATCTCCTGCGATCCACAATCTTTCAACTCTTGTACTAATTTCAAAAGGATCGGCACTCCACATTACAATATCTGCTTTTTTACCAACCGCTATTTTACCTGTATCAAGGTTAAATATATCAGCGATATTAGCGGTAATAGCGGCCATTGCAGCGTTTGGTTGAACACCATTCGCGATTGCACTCCCAGCTGAATAACGTAATTGATCCAACTTGTGTGCATCACCAACATACAAACCAACTTTAAGTCCAGCTTTCATTAATATAGATGCATTGTCTAAAGACGCATTTAATGTATCAAAGCTGCTTGGTAAGTTTCGGTAAGCATCGATAATGACCGGAATTTCAGCCTTTACTAGCTCATTTTGAATCAGTACAGCATCACTTGCTCCAACCAACACTAAATCAAGATTAAACTTTTCTTTTAAATCAATAAGAATCAATAAATCTGTAGCACGGTCTGCATGAACAACAAGTGTTTTAGTGCCTGCTAACAGTTCGTTAATAATCACTTCATCGCGCTTTAACTTCTTATCTTTCTTATCTTTCTTATCATCTTTAGCTTTACTTTCGTCTTCGCTAACTTGTGCTGATTTTTTTGCCTTTTCATCAAGCTTTTCTTGAGCATCTTCTAGCTTTTGAATAAATGCTTGAAGATCTGTTGCTCGTGAACCTTTGCTTTTTGCACCTAAGTCCATCACCACTGCATTATTAGCAGTAACAATGCTATCGAAGTCGCCTGATAAATTCGCAACGAAAGACTGTCCTCTAAACATGCTTTTTCCACCACGTGGTGAAGTTACATTAGAGGTAACACCGCCCTTTCTAGCGTAAGGTAATAACGTAGATTTGGGGTTAAAAGCGATACTTGTATCAAACGTTATATCCGCTTTTTCTTCGCCAGCGTCACGTGTACGTGCAACGGCATTAACTTCAATAAGCCCTAACGAGTTCATTGCCCCAATAAGACCTGGCGTTACATTCTTCCCTTCAGCATCAATAACTTTACGCTGACTGTAAGAACGAGGGTTAATTGCACTAATAACACCATCTTTCACAACAATTGTGGCATTTTTTAAAACACCATCTTTTGTCGCTGTATGCACAGTTGCATTTTTAATAACGAAACTATTAGCTAATACGAACTGAGAAGCAAAAGATAATGACAAAGTTAACGCGCAAAGTTTGGCTAATTTATTTTTATTTAATAAGTTCATCTTACTTCTCCGCCTTGTTCTTTGTTGCATTTTCTAGCAATGAAGGTTGACCTAACATAAAGTCACTTTTCGCTTGATACTTCTCATCAAATCGATCGTAAACTTTGCTTCCGTCTAAAAATACTTGCTCAGCTTGTGCGTAAACACTAAATGGATTTTGGTTCCATAAAACTACATCAGCATTCTTTCCTTCTTCCAAACTACCTGTTTTGCTATCAATACCTAACGACTTTGCTGCATTAAGCGTAATCCAACGAATTGCATCTTTCTCTTCCAGCTCAAAACCGCTGTCTTTAGCTCGGTATAATACTTTGGCAGCTTCTTGGTTTAAGCGCTGTATCGTAGTGTCTGAATCTGAATGAATAACCGCACAAGAATTTTTAGCCGCATCTACAATAGCTACGTTTTCTTGAACCATATCGTAGGCTTCCATTTTAAAGCCCCACCAATCTGGCCACATTGCTGCACAGTTACCGTTTTCAGCTAACAAATCAGCAATTTTATAACCTTCAATTGCGTGATGGAAAGTACCTGAGTGATAATTAAACTCTTTACCTAAATCAATCATCATCGCCATTTCTTCAGCTTTGTAGCAATGGTTATGAATTAAAATATCGCCTTCTAAAACACCTTTTAATGTGTCTAATTCAATATCACGTTTAGGTGGTTCTACCGTGTTATCATCTTCAAAAGCAGCTTCGTATCGATCCCAAGCTCTTTTATATTCTGTAGCTTCAGCCCAAGCCATACGGTATCCAGCCATATTACCCATACGAGTAGACGGAGCTACTTTTTTGCTGCTGTAAACACGTTTAGGGTTTTCACCACATGCCATTTTTAACCCGTAAGGAGCATCAGGGAACTTCATGCCTTGCATGGTATGACTAGGAACGTTTCTTAACGTTACACCGCGACCACCAAACAAATTAGCTGAACCAGGTAAAATCTGTAACGTAGTAATACCGCCGGCACGTGCTGCCTGAAAACCAGGGTCTTGTGGCCAAATACTATGTTCAGCCCAAACTTCAGAAGTGTTTGGAGAAGTCATTTCATTACCATCAGAATGCGACTCAACTGACGGACTTGGATATACACCTAAATGAGAGTGTGTGTCGATAATACCAGGCGTAATCCACTTACCTTTAGCGTCAATTTCGATCGACGCACTTTCACTGATATTTTTACCAACTTCAACAATTTTGCCGTCTTCAATTAATACATCAGCTTCTTCAAGCTGCTTACCGTTACCAATAAGTACCGTTGCATTTTTGAACAATACACTCTCAGAAGGAAGAGGTGTATAAGTGCTCGGGTATGGGTTTTTATTAATAGTGACTTTTCCGTCGTCATCTGAACTACAACCCACTAACGTAGAAATTGTAGCCACCAGTATTAACGGTGTAAAAACTTTAGGTAAGTTTGTTCGCATTTTATTATCCTAATACCTAGTTATGAAACATGAATTATTCTCACTCTATTTATACAAATAGAGCTCAAGCTATTAACAGTATAGCGATTAATAAAAAGCAGCAAGTATGTTGAGGAAAATATAGTAGAAATTGCGTTAAAAGCACTAATTTATACGACTAAATTAATCGGTAAATTGTGAATAAAATACCTAGCTAAACATCGGCAATCAAATTACTTAAACCAACGTTTAAATCGATCTTTTCTTAATACGAGTAACAATACTAATATCACTATGTAAATAACAGGTTCAACAAGTTCAGATTTTACCGACCAATAAAAGTGAATAACGATGGCAATACCCGCAATATAAGTAAAATTATGCAAAGTTTGCCAACGAGAGCCCATCGATCTTTTTATACGACTAAACGAAGTTAGCGCCAACAACGTTAATATAAATAAGCCAATCATGCCGACGGTAATATAGGGGCGTTCAAATATTTCGCTAATAAAAAGCAAAAAATCAAACTGAACTTCAAAAAACAAAAAATTCAGTACATGAAACACTGAATATGTAAAAGCATACAGCCCAATTACTCTGCGTAGCTGAATAAGTTTACCTTGTTTTAAAAACTTAGCTAACGGAGAAACGACTAACGATAATAAGAAAATATTTAGCGCGCCAATACCAGTATAGTGAATAACATATTCTACGGGATCAGCACCAAGCTCATCGTAATAAGCGCGCCAATATAAATAAAACAACGGAATAAAACAGCTTAAATGGATACACAGCTTGATTAGCGTTATTGAACGGCCATTTAACGCTGAAAGCATTAATAATACTTCCGTAAATTCATATTTTTATACAAGCTTGATACTTCTTCCCCGTAACCATTGAACGGAAGTGTTTCAATACGGTTTCGCGCAAACAGTCCACCTGATGTAATGCGCCTTTCACTTGCTTGGCTCCAACGAGGATGATCAACGTCTGGGTTTACATTGGCATAAAATCCATATTCTCGAGGTGCAAGAATGTTCCAAGTAGTCGGAGGCATTTTTTCTACCAACTTAATTCCTACAACTGACTTAATACTCTTAAACCCATATTTCCAAGGAACAACCAAACGAATAGGAGCACCATTTTGAGGGGGCAACGTTTTTCCGTATAAACCAACACTCATTAACGTAAGAGGATTCATTGCCTCATCTAGTCTCAATCCTTCCACGTATGGATAGTCGATACCTCCACCAACTCTTCTACTTCTCTGCCCTGGCATTTGTTCCGGATCGTGAAGTGTTTCAAACGCTACATATTTTGCTTTTGATGTTGGATCAGCTTGCTTAATAATGTTTGATAATGAAAAACCTAACCACGGAATAACCATCGACCAAGCTTCAACACATCTAAGACGATATATCCGCTCTTCAATTGCATACCGGCTAAATAAGTCATCGTAATCTAACGTAAAAGGTTTGTTTACTTCTCCTGAAACTTTAAGCTGCCATGGGTTTACTTTGAACGACTGAGCATTATTAACAGGGTCGGATTTCTTCGTTCCAAATTCATAAAAATTATTATGGCTTATCACCTTGTTTTCTGGTGTTAATACCTGTGAATCAGAGCTTGACGCTTTAAATTTGATCGGGCTTGTAACAAATGCCTGCTCTTCTTTCGAAGAGAAAAAATCAAGCCCGCGTGCCTGAGCAGAAGTCGTTGACGCCAATAAAGAACCAGCGCCAAGAAACCCCATTTTTTTGATCAAAGAACGTCGTTCTAAATACACGTGTTCGTCGGTAATTTCATTTTCACTAATTTGGGATTTAGCTTTAACTTTAAGTAACATACAACATGCTCTCCACTAGAACGTCTAAGTGCTTTAAATACCTATTGATACAACTCAATAGCAATAAATAATTAGACCGATGAAAACAAAATACATTTCAAAGAAATAAAAAGTAAGGAAATAATTTACACATAGCCCTTGCATAGACACAAAGGCTATAAAAGCATACTAACGACTAAGCGTATTGTTTTAAGTAATCAACAATATCACTTGACTCATACAACCATGTTACTGGCTTGTTAGGTTCTTCAATCTTTAAACATGGAACTTTAGCTTTACCGCCCTCAGTCAGTAATTCTTCACGATAATTCTCATTTTTAATATCACGAATACCAATATTTAAGCCTTGACGTTTCATTGCACGTCTAACCTTTACGCAAAATGGACAAGCAGGTAGTTGATACAAACTTAAATGTTGCGTTTTTTCGTTTAACGCCTCTTGCTCACTCACATCACGCTTTGGTGAACGTGGAGAAAAAATAAAATTTAACCCTAAAATTATACGACCTAAAATCCAACGAATAATAAACATAACTTCTCTTATAAATTAACTATCAATACAAGCTACTTACCTAATAAAAGGTAAATAGCACAACAAATTACCACATAAGATCATCTGGAATTTGGAACTCTGCGTATGGATCGTCTTCATCCACCGTGTCTGACTCAACTTTATCGTTTTGAACCAAAATAATACTGTTATCAAGTGTTGCAACTTTTTCAGCAGTTTCTGCAGTAACAACATACGTTGTTTCGTCTAAACCACAAATCGCTAAACGTCCATTTACCAACGCCTTGTGCGTAATCGCATCTACAAACAACTTTTTAACTTTATTATTAAAGGTGTAGTTGTACTCAGTTTCACCGTCGATTTTCTTCAGTTGATGGTGCTGCAACGTTTGTAAAATTCTTAAATGGTTTTCTTTTTGTGCAAGCTGCGCATTCTTTTCTGCATTCAAGGCAGCATCTCTAGCCGCTTTTTCTTTTTTAGACTTCTCTAAATCTTGCTTAACTTGCTCTTGCAAACTTTTTTCGTGCTCAACGCCACTACGTGCTTGTTTATTTTTCTTTTTCTTATCGCTATTAGCTTGCCTAGCTTTGTGCTTGGTTGTTAAACCAGCCTTTAACAATTGGTCTTGTAACGACGCCATGATATACCTGCTTTATGTCTAAAAGTGCCTGAATTTATTGAGCGAATGATACTTACCACCCAAAATCGGCGATATTTTATCAGTTTAAAGAATTTATGAAAGTAAGATTATTGCCAGCGTTAAAGGGCATGAAATTAACAAGGATAAATCGCCCTCAAGTGAGCTAGATCTTTTGGTGAGTCTACATCAATAAATGCTTCGTTATTCGGTATCCATATAACCTTGCTCATATACTTTTTAATAACAGATTTAGCGCCTTCAGCTTCGTTAAGGTTAATTAGATCAGTAAAATAACCCCGAGGGAAAACACAAGGAGGCCCAAACGACTTAGAATTTGCCAAATTACCTGTATTTACATTGTGAGATACATAAATATTATCTGGTTCATCACGCGAACGTTCAACAAATGTCGTAAGTATTTCTTTTGTTAATTGCCATTGATCAACTAAAAGCACCATAACCCTTTTAACGTTGGAGGGTAACTCACGTACTCCACACGAAATGGAAGAAGACATGCCCCTTTCCCACTCGTCATTCATAACGATATTAATGGATAAATGTTTTACCAAAGGTATAATTTGTTCTGACTTACACCCTACAACACAAAAAACCTGAGACGAGATTGCCAACGCCAATTTACATTGTTTTTCAACAAGCATTTCGCCGCCCACTTCAATCAGCTGTTTAGGGTGTCCAAGCCGAGATGATTGACCAGCAGCGAGAACAATTACCGCTAAATCATCCATGTTAGGTGTCATCAAACTCAATACAAGCTCTACTACTTAATCACTCGAATAGTTGGTGACTTGTCAGCAGATTCATCATCTTGTTTGATTTTAGTTATCGTTGCCGGCGCTGATACTGGAATTGGCTTATTTACGCGTACGGTTTTACTCGATGACTCACCGTTGTGGTAACGATGATAAGTAAAGTTGTCTAGCCCCATTCGTTTACAAAAACGATGGAATGTCATGAAATCATCTTTACTGAAATCTAGCTCATTTGTAAGCAAGCCATCAATGTACATTGAGTTACCATTAAGATTACAATTTGCAATTGCTGAATATGGTTTACCAAATTCATCTACTCTCATTGCTCTTACAGTTTTTACTTCAAAAACCCAATCACCTTCTTGAATATAACGCGTATTTTCACCTGACATTTTTGATTCCATTTAACGAGGTCATTTTTATATTAATGACTTATGATTTATCAATTCACTATTCCTTGAATAGTTCCTTAAAACGGTAACTATTGATACAACCAAGCTTACACTTAACTCAATAACATTAACCTGATATTAACAAATAAAAAGTAGAATAAAAATGGCTATACCCCTTATAAAATATAGAAATATCGATAATCAATCACAAGTAACCCGCTACAACTAAATAAATATTATTTGTTTTAGGAGCTTAGACAATTTAGGGTGTGTTTCTATTATTTAAAAATAACACAGAGATCTCTCATGAATTTACTTATATGGACGCTTTTCGCTGCATTATTGTTGCCATTTATCGCTAAAATCCCCGTTGCTATCGCAATGAATAAACTTGGAAAATACGACAACAATCACCCAAGAAATCAACAAAGCGAACTTACAGGTTTTGGTGCCCGAGCATTAGCCGCCCATCAAAACGCATTTGAATCACTTATTATATTTACGCCAGCGTTATTACTTGCTATTGTGACAAATAATCACTCAAGTTTTATTCAACAACTAGCGGTGGTTTATATCATTTCACGACTTGCATACAACGCGCTCTATTTAGCAAACATCAGCACAATCCGCTCTTTGGTATGGTTTGTAAGTTTGTTATGTCCGTTAACAATCGTTTGGCAATGTGTAAATTAACGTTAAGAAAGAAGTCATTATATTTTCAACAAAAATCGTATAAAGAAACGGTTGAATAATTACTCTATCGCCGATACGATAAAGACATGAACAATATTCAGTCATTTAATTTTACATCGCACTTTCTTTTCCCTTTTATTACCTAAGGGCGAGGACGTTTTTAAGTCGTAAAATTAACGATAAAAAAACCTCCTCTTTCGGAGGTTTTTTTATGTGTGAATTAAATAGGCAGTATCAGTAATAACATAATTTATAGGAATGCACCGGTGAACGAAGAACTAGATCTTGACAAAATTCGCGAGAAAATCACATCACTCGACCAACAATTATTAGAGCTATTTGCTCAAAGACGTTCACTAACGCTTAACGTAGCTAAAAGCAAAGCACATCAAATTAGGCCTGTAAGAGATCAACAACGCGAACAAGCTTTATTGATTAGACTGATCACCGAAGGCAAAAAATTAGGTTTAGATGCGCACTATGTAACAAGTGTATTCCATACCATTATTGAAGATTCAGTGCTTAACCAACAAGCTTATTTACAAACATTAGCTAACCCTAACATTCAAGTACCTACAGTAAGTGTTGCATTTTTAGGTGACAAAGGTTCGTATAGTTACTTAGCAAGTCATCGCTATTTTTCACGCCGCGCCGAAAAAATCATAGAGTCAGGTTGTCAAAGCTTTGCAGAAATTATGCAACAGGTTGAAGCTGGTCATGTCGATTACGGTGTTTTACCTATTGAAAATACAAGTTCAGGAAGTATTAATGAGGTATACGATGTTCTACAGCATACAAGCTTATCAATTGTGGGTGAAATTACTCAACCAATAGAGCACTGTTTATTAACTGCCGTAAATACTAATTTAAGCAGTATAAAAACGATTTATGCCCACGGCCAACCATTTACACAATGTAGTAACTTTCTTGATAAACAAAAAGGTATACGCATCGAGTATTGTGAAAGCACAGCAGAAGCAATGGCAAAAGCATACGAGCTACAAGACGAAACTGTAGCAGTAATAGGTAGCGAAGAAGGTGGACAACTTTATAAGTTACACGCACTTGAAAAGTCAATTGCAAATCAATCAGAAAACCACAGCCGATTTATTTTAGTTGCACGCAAACCTGTAGACGTTGCTGAACAAATTCCAGCGAAAACAGCTATTGTACTCGCAACAAGTCAAAAACCGGGCGCACTTGTTGAATGCTTAATTGTTCTTAAAGAAAAAGGCATTAACATGTGTAAACTTGAGTCACGCCCAATTCAAGGTAGACCATGGGAAGAAATGTTCTATTTAGACGTGGAAGCAAACTTAAAAAACATCGCTCTTCAAGAGGCGATAACAGAAATAACACAACACACTAATTTTATTAAAATATTAGGTTGCTACCCTGTTGAACATATTAGCCCAACAAGCGTGCCAAGCGATTCGGTATAACAACGCAGGTTAATCAATATTTAAACTAAAAAGCTCAAAATACGATGTATTTTGAGCTTTTTTTATCATTAGCGATTTTACATAATCTAAGTAATTAAAAGGAGAGCTATAACTACGTCGCTATCTGTTTCTCTTTTTTGACGTGGAGTATTCTAAAAGTGATTGCTGTTAATGCCATAATAAATAAAGCAGGCAATGCGGCTGACAACATAGACATCAACATTAAATTTGACGCAAACAAGGTAAGAAAAACAAACATAATACTAGGTAGTGCTAGCCAAAACGGATGTTCGCTAACGCATACGCTAAAAATCTTTCCCATTATTACCATCATTAACAAGGTTAAAACAGTTGCTGTTATCGCAGTAACTGTCGCAGCGTAATAATCAATAATAAAGTCTGGATATGGATGCAAAAACTCAGGTACAGAAGCGTTATTTCCTAAACTAATCAACCACACAAATGAACCCGCAATTAAACAACCAAAAATAAAAGACCAGAGTTTTTTATTAACTTGCATTAGATTAACCTTAATTATTTTTATTATTTCGTAATTTTATATATCAAGCTCAAATTTTAATCAAGATGTTTATAAAACAAACAATAAATATATAATTTCAGCGAAAAGGTTAATGATTACAAAAAGACACACTTTGCTTTTTATTGCACTATCAAGAACTTAATCGTTTTTTATTCATTTAACTTTTACATGATATCGTTCAGGTATTGTTGTTTTAATTACATATCTTTAGTATCTAAGCTAATTAATAAAATATCTGAGGTTTTTATGTTAAAACGCGTGGTACGCAACGTTGTTGCACCTATATCATCAATACTCGCAATGAGCTTTTGCTTTCCTGCCCACTCAACCATTGTTGAAATACAAACATCACAAGGAAGCATTCAAGTTAATCTGTTTGATGAAGCCACGCCTAAAACGGTAGAAAACTTTCTCGCTTACGTTAACGACGGCGCCTATGTTGGTGCTATGTTCCACCGTAGTTTGCCCGGTTTTGTTTTACAAGGAGGTGGATTTACATTCGACGGTGAATCTACGGAAGTTATACCAAGCAACGCTGCGGTAATAAACGAGCCTGTTTACTCAAATTTACGCGGAACGATTGCCATGGCCAAGACTGGCGGCAATGAAAATAGCGCCACAAATCAATGGTTTTTTAACCTGGCTGACAACAGCGCAAATTTAGACTTACAAAATGGTGGTTTTACGGCATTCGGGCAAGTAGTAGAAGCAGATATGGCTACAGTAGATAAAATCGTCGCCATACAAACTTGTAACGCTGGTGCTCCTTTCGATAACTTACCTTTAGTAGACTTTGATTGTGCAGGAAACAATAGTATCGCAACCGAAAACTTGGTTATCATTAATCAAGTTGTCATTGTAGATTCTTCAGAAACAACAGCAGCTGACTTAACACCTACCGAAAATACTTTAATTAAAGCAAAGCCAGAACCTGATACACCAACTGATAGGAATAAAGACAGTGGCGGTGGCAGCGTATACTGGATACTAGGCCTACTTACCGCATTGTTTTCAATTAGAAAAATGCGCAACTAGTCGTTAAGATCTGCGACTTGGCAAAGAATGGGTTAGTACCGTGCTACCCTTTCTTAGCCAAATCTCTATCTTTAACTAACTCATTACAACCACTAACATTAACTAACACTCACTATTTTTGTCTACCCAGCTATCGATCAAGTGTCGTGCAATAGACTCTTTTCGAGGTAGTTTATAGTTTTCGCTTTCATCTCCCCAGTTATCGAAACGCTTAACTTCTTCAACAGTAAACCACTTAGCGTCTCGAATTTCATCGTCATCAATTACGATCGTTTTGTCATTTGCCTGACCATAAAATCCGAGCATTAATGAAGATGGAAACGGCCAAGGCTGTGATGCAATGTATTGAACATTATGTACATCAACCCCCGCCTCTTCTTTTACTTCTCGTATAACCGCTTGTTCTAAAGTTTCAGCTGGATCGACAAAACCAGCCAACGTAGATACTACTTTTTCTGGTGTGCGATGATGTTCAGCCAATAAACACATTGGTGTTCCATTTTCGGTCACATGCTCAATCAGCATAATAACCACAGGATCCGTTCTCGGAAACACTTCTTTATTACATGCTTCACTACCGCATTTAACTGTATGCCCACCATGTAACCTTTGTGTTTCGTGGCCACATAACCCACAAAACCTATTCACCCTATGCCAATAACTTAGACTGTTTGCGTAACCTAGCATTGCAGCTTGGCATGGAGTAACGAATAATAACGATGCTCTTAACTCTCTTAAGACAAGGGATAGAGTTAATGACTGTTCAGACGACGTTACATTTACATTGCGTTTAAAAAACTTATCAATATCTAACCGAGAAATATCTAAAGCGAAAAAGCTTTGTTGTAATTCCGTTCCCAAAAAAATAAAATTTGATAACTTCAATAAAGCACTTTTTGTTTCCATATACATATTCGAAACAAAAGAATATGAGCGACAGAATAACTGTTCGCCTTCAAATAAAATCTGACCTTTATATAACAAGATAACTCTAGAGTTTTGACTTTCTAATTGCTGCTGAAGCCATTCATTACTTTTACGTAACGATGAATTACGTGCTAAATGCATCTGAGTAAAAGCGAAATTACTTTGTGTTTTTAAGCTATTCATTTGATTTTCCTTCAAGGGCCTCAGCCCATGTATGGGACCAACTTCCCATAGGTTTTATCAAGCCAAAAAGTTCGTTACCTAACCTTGTTAATGCGTATCCATCACACGTTTTTTCAACGATAGCGGTAGCAATAAGTTCTCTAATTCGTGTATTGAGTAACGTAGGAGAAATGTCTTCACATTTACTTTGTAGCTCTCTAAAAGTGCATGGTTCGTAATGCAAATTCCAAACAATACCGAGTGACCAAGTGCGCCCTAACAAATCAAGTAGAGCCATAATGGGTTTGCCTGTTTTAGAGCCTCGAACTGCACTACCGGGTAAAGGTAACTTCACAATGTAATTCCTACCAATAATAATTTGCTACAAATACTGTAGCACCACAAAGTCAAAAATAACATGTAAAACAGTATTCAGCCTTAAATTTTATTTTAAAAACCGACTTTACCGCGCATAGCTTTAATATTTCCGCGCTGTTTTTTATTATCAACACGTTTACGTTGCGAACTACGGGTAGGTTTTGTGGGGCGACGTACTTTTTGCACAACAGTTACACTCTTTAACAACTCTTGTAAGCGCGCAATAGCATCATCTCTATTCTTTTCTTGAGTACGGTGTACCTGAGCCTTTATAACAATAACACCTTCTTTTGTAATACGTTTGTCTCGAAGAGCCAATAACTTTTCTTTATAAAACTCTGGCAACGAAGACGCATTAATATCAAAGCGTAAATGTATCGCAGACGACACCTTGTTCACATTCTGCCCCCCTGCCCCTTGCGAGCGAATAGCCGTTAACTCGTATTCATCTTCATGTAGTTCAACAGAATTGGAAATTTTCAATTTGGAGGGTTCACCTTTAGGAATAAAAAAGTCAGGAGTTTCCCCCTGACTTGTATAGTTTACAGTAAGTTAAAACTTACGATAAATTCATTTCTTGCACCTTTTCATGTGCAATATCTGGCGCTGTAATTGTAGGTTTGCTATGTAAATTAGCCTTCAATTGGCCTTTACGATGATTTAGTGCTGAGTCGAGTTTTTTGGCTGCACCCGCAATCGAAGGATACATTACGTCGTTTTTATGTGAGGTTGATATTCGACTACCTTCATAATTTGTAATTAATTCTGTTTGGAATTGCCCGTGCTCTTTAGAAATAATGACATCTAATGCAATGATGGTGGGAAAGTGACTCGCTATTTTGGCAAACTTCTCTTCTAAATGCTCTTTTATTGAATCAGTAACTTCAACATGATGACCAGAAAGATTTATTTTCATAGTTTTTCCTTTTAGTTGTTACTCATAAATGAACTGGGGTCGAATAAACAAAACCCAAGTAAAAAAGTAATGTTTTTATCAAAAACCTATCAGCCCATTGTTTTTAAAGGTAAATTACATTTAAAAACATGACATAATATTTTGACCAAAATCAGAATATCACGCCTATTATTGAGTATAGATGACCTGAATCAAATTGGATCTATATGTTTAAAATATATTTACACACATAAATTTGGCGGTAGTCATCGTCGATTTGTATCAACAAATATCAAGTTAAATTCCCTTTTTTCCTCACTTTTGCATACCACTTTAAAATTTTAACTAAAAAATAGTATTTTTAGCCAAATATAGTTTTAAAAATATAACTATTTATTCGTCATAAAAACCACCATAAAAATAACCCATTGATTTAAAACAAAAATAAAACATGGCATCCCCGTTGCAATATCTAGTTCAACCACACAAAGGAGATTAACCATGAAAACATTTACTAAAATTTTAACAACTTTAACCGTTTCTTTAGCAATCGTAGGTGGTGCTAATGCCAAGTCTTTCGAGCCAACAAACAACTCGGCAACTACACAAGTTTGTGTAGCCGCAGCTAAAGGCAGTAAAATCAACCTGAGAAAAACGATTAAAGAAAACAGATTAACAAATCAATATGTTGCGAATAAGGTTTTTTGTAACGACTTACACATTATGAAGTTTGTTAATGTTTATGGTAAATCGCCTGAAAAAATCAATGGTATGTTAAGCCAATACCGTAATGATAAGCGCGTAGAAATAACAGATTTAGCAAAATTATAATTGCTATTTACTATGTTGAAATAAACAGCGTTCGGTGAAACTGTCATTGAACGCGAGTTTTATTTAAAAACTTAAATAAAATCATCATCAAAATCAAATATTACGATATAATCTTAATATAGAATCGTTTTATTTATACGTTAATTTGAGAACAAGAATGTTTGATGATATTAGACCCTATCGAGATGATGAGGTCCCTACGGTAATAAAAAAGCTTGTTAATGAACCTGCATTACAATCTTCAATCGCAAGTATAAAACTCCCTAAAACTCACAAAGCTTTTCCAGCACTAGCTCGCTTTATTGTACAAGTGTATTTAAAACGTAAATCAAAGAAAATTAATTGCGTTGATACCATCCAACAAGAGGTGGCGAAATATTTATACCACTTAATTGAAACAAGTAGCTCTCATTTTTCGTATAACGGTATTGCTAACATTGATCCTGAGAAGCCAGCACTTTTTATCAGTAATCATAGAGATATCGTGTTAGACGCTGCTCTTGTTAATGTTGCCTTATTTCAAAGTGGGCTAACTACTGTAGAAGCAGCGGTTGGTGACAACCTGCTTAATCAGGAGTGGGTGTCCGATTTAATGCGCTTAAATAAAAGTTTCATTGTAAAGCGCAGTGAAGAAACCAAGCGCGCCATGTTAATGGCATCAAAAAACTTATCTAAGTATATTCACCACACATTAACTGAAAGTAAGCAAAACATTTGGATTGCGCAGCGTGAAGGTCGTGCAAAAGACGGGATTGATAAAACCAATGCCGCTCTGATATCCATGCTACTTCTCAATAAAAATAAAGAAACAAGCATTGAAGATTACCTTCAACAGTTAAATATTATCCCTGTTGCGATTTCTTATGAATTTGATCCTTGTGATCGCGATAAAGCTATAGAGCTAGCCGCTAAAGAAGAAACAGGTACTTATGAAAAGTCTGAAGATGAAGACTTTAATAGCATTACACGTGGTTTAGTCGGTGAGAAAGGACGCATTCACATAGAGTTTTGTAAACCGTTAAGTGGTAACTTTGAAGACAGTAAAGCAATAGCACAAGCAATTGACGAACAAATAATAAGCCACTACAAGCTATACGACAGTAATCAAAAAGCCTATGAGTTAATGCAAAGTTCAAATAACAAGGTTGATGATAACCCTTTAGAAAACCGAATGAATGAACTTACAGAACAACAGAAAAAATGGCTACTTACCATGTATGCTAACCCAGTATTCGCCAAAGAAGAATTAAACAACCAACAATAAAATTTTACGTATTGTTTAAATATTTAAACAACTCATCAGCGTTTTACTTTTTGTATAACGCTGATCTTGCTTTACTCCGTAAATACAATTAACCCCGATCCTGATAACTTCAAGCTTGTTCCATTTACTACACGAAGAGCATTAGCGAGTTACAAACGTGTAACCACACCAGTTTGCCATTATTCATCGAAGAATAAATTATAGGAAAAATTTCATTGCTACAAACACAGCAAGGCTAACACCAACGGTCCAATAAATATTCTTGGTTTTGGCAGAAATAATAACAGCGATAGTTGCAGACAGCACAAACGGGTTCAACGGATTTACATTTAACTCACCTTCATGCACAAAAATAATAGGTACCCAAATAGCCGTTAATACTGCTGGAGCACTAAAGTTAAGAAAACTCACCATCTTAGGTCCTAGTTTTACAGGTAAACTAGGGTGTAGAAATAAATAACGAGTAGTAAAAGTGATCACAGCTAAGAGTACAATTGTTAATAACGTCATCATAAATTCCTATTTCTCTGGCTCATTGAGCTGGTTTTGATTGGTAAATCGTAAGGTCAAATAACCACTGTACATTCCAACTAGTGAGGCAATAACTAAATCTAACTCCCAACCCATTAATTTTAAAACGACAGAAAGGACTCCTGAAACACATACGGCAACAAGCACAGGTAATGACGTAATGGTGGGAATAACCAAGGCAATAAACGTAACCGCAATAGCAAAATCTAAACCTAGTGTTGTTAAATCAGGTAAATAGGCACCCGCCACAATACCGACTATGTTGAAAAACAACCAACTAAAATAAAAGCTAAATCCTGCCGAAACTCCGTATGTTAAACGTAATTTACCTTTCAGAGATTTTTTATCTGTCGACAACGCAAATAATTCATCGGTTAACACAAAACCCAAGGCTACTCGCTTTTTTAACGGCAACACTTTTAGTTTTTGACGTAATGCCAACCCATATAAAAAATGTCGCGAACTGATAATAAAAACCGTAAATAAAATAGTCAGCAAAGGTGCATTTTCGGCTATCAGTTCAGTCGCAACTAATTGCGCTGCGCCAGCAAATACAATCATTGGCATTAGCAGTGCTTCTAAAACTGTAAAGTCTCGTTGAATGGCTAACGAACCACACAAAATTCCCCATGGAATCACAGCAAGATTAAGCGGCAACATATCTATAATGCCTTTTTGTATCATTTTAATCGTTGCTTGTTTTTTAGTGAGCATATCGTTTCGTAACTCCCTGTAACGTTTCAATAAAAACAATTTATAAAATAGTATATTACTTTATATAAATGAACATGTTAAATATATACTACAAGAGCATGCTCTTAACTTAAAACAATAGGACTATACGTTGAAAAAGATAGCTTTGGTAACAGGTGCTAGTAGAGGAATTGGGGCAGCAACAGCTAAATTGTTAGCAGACAAAGGTTACTCAGTTTGTGTAAATTTCAATAAAAATACAAAAGCTGCTGAGCGAGTTGTTGCTGACATTTTAGAGAATGGTGGAGAAGCAATATCAGTTCAAGCCGACGTGTCTAACGAAGTTGAAGTAGAACGTTTATTTAATAAAATTGATGACGAACTAGGCACAATAACTCATCTCGTCAACAATGCAGGAATATTAATGCCGCAATGTAAACTAATCGACTTATCAGCAGAACGTATTAATCACATGTTTTCAACCAATGTCACGAGCTATTTTTTATGTTGTAAGCAAGCAGTAAAACGTATGTTATCGCATAATATTGCAGGCGCAATAGTTAACGTTTCTTCCGGCGCAGCTCAAACAGGTTCACCAAACGAATATGTCGATTATGCGGCTTCAAAAGGTGCGATTGATACGTTAACTAAAGGGTTAGCTATGGAAGTTGCTCATCACCAAATTAGGGTAAACGGTGTAAGGCCTGGATTAATTTACACTGACATGCACGCAGATGCAGGAGAACCAGACAGAGTTGATAGACTTAAAAGTGTGCTTCCTCTTCAGCGAGGAGGTACTGTCGAAGAAGTTGCACAAGCTATCACGTGGTTACTCTCTGACGAAGCATCATTTACAACAGGTACGATGCTTAATGTATCAGGTGGAAGATAAAAAATAGCCGAGTAGACACTCGGCTATAAACGATTTGAGAGCATAACAAAGGTTAAAGTGATTTGGCG
>JAHDIK010000005.1:271350-272153 GCA_020630795.1 Colwellia sp. | reverse complement strand
TGCCTTTACTATGTTCTCCAGCATAACTTTGAGCGTCGATAACCGCTTTAGGTGAACCATTGTCCCCCATAAATATAATCACGGTATTGTCACGTATCTCACTAGATAACGAGGTTAATAACCGACCAATTTCATTGTCCATCGCCTCAATGGCAGCTAAATAATAATCGCGTTTATTTTGATTAATATGAGCCGTTTCCCCCGACAAATCTCTGTTATGCAAAGACTCTGGAGGTAAGTGATACGGAGAATGAGGTGCTGAATATGCTACCCAAGCAAACCACGGCGTAGTTTGCTGGTTTATCCATTCTAATGACAGATCGGTTATTTTAGACGTGTGATAATCTGTCGATGATTGCGTTACTCCATTAACCGTTAGTTCCCAGTTAAAGTAGTCGTCTATATTTCCAAGGTTACCAGCATAATGCGTTACGCCCATATCATTTGGGTGGCTCTCACTACTATTTCCTCCGCCAATGTGCCACTTTCCAAACACTGCTGATTGGTACTGCTCAGTGAGTGCATTATTGGCTAAATATTTCTGCAATGTTTCATGCTCTGCCGAAAGCGCTGCTGGCACATAAGTCATGCCACTATTAATCCCGTATTTACCAGTAATTACTGTCGCTCTAGTGGTAGTACATGCTGGTGTTGCCCATGCGTTATCAAACGTAATACCTGCTTCGGCCAATGCGTTTAAGGTTGGGGTATTTGGTAAGTCACTGCTGAATTCATATTGCGCAGATGCATCAAGCCCCTGATCATCAGACAGAATAAACAAAATATTAGGCGAACTATTCCCT
>JAHDIK010000005.1:268736-271250 GCA_020630795.1 Colwellia sp. | reverse complement strand
GTATCTGTATCTGTATCTGTATCTGTATCTGTATCTGTATCTGTATCTGTATCTGTATCTGAGCCATTGTCTGGCTGTGTTGGTGTGTTGTCTACAGGTTCCGGTGTTGTCGACTCAGAAGAACTTCCTCCCCCACACCCTAAAAAAAACATTATAAGAAAAAGAGTAACAGTTATTTTTTTCATCATTTAGATACCACTATTTATCAAAACTAACATTATAGAGCATACGCTAATTTCGAGGTTGCCATAAAGAATTTACATTGTTTTACATTCAAACAAAGAAATTTTTGACACCGTTAACTACACTAAATATAAACACAGTTATTTGTAATTACGCGGTTAACAATTAATGACGTCAGTATTTTCACAACACGGTGACTTTGATTTGTCGGTTGAGGGCAATATCCTTATCGCCCATTTATACGGTAGCTGGAACATAGAAGCAGCCCTCTCGTTCGAAAAAGAATTTATGGTTATAGCGACCCCATTGATAGATAAACCTTGGGGTCATCTTGTGTATTTTGAAGAATGGGACCTAGGCGTTCCAGAAATAACCCCAATTGTTGAAAGGCTTGTTGGCTGGTGCATTACGCATAATTTAAAACGTGCAGCACAAATATATTCTGCGTCTGTCGTTAAGAAACACTATATCGATATTATGATTGTTGAGGAACATGGCGAATTTCAACGACAAGCTTTTATTGAAGAAGGTCTTGCCATTTTTTGGCTCAATGCGGAAGGTTTTGACCTGATAACATAGTTTTCAGTTACTCTACCGTAAGTCCGTTATATAATAGCTGCTTAATATAAATATTCGTTTTATTGAGTTTGAGCATGCCTAAACAACCAAACTGTTTTATTCCATTTAAGCAGCTTATTAACGCTATCAAGCTCCCTAAACGCTTCACCTTTCCATTCTTTTATTCCCCGTGTTCTATAGCCATTGCTGCTAGTGAAGAACTACAACATTTTTTAACGTCAAACGAACTATCGCTTACAAGCGGTAAGATGTTTGGTGTATTGGTGGTAAAAACGTCAGACAACAACATGGGTTACTTAGCAGCTTACTCAGGAAAATCGGCATCATTAGAGTCTTTCGATTACTTTGTGCCCGCGATATCTAATCAGCTTGAAGAAAACCCTGTATTCGTTAACGAGCAGCAATCAATTAATCAATTGAACACTAAAATATCCGTGTTGGAACAAAACCCCAAAATTGCTGAGTACAAGCAACAACTAAAGGTACTTCAAGCAAGTTTTGATACCGCTTTAGTTGAACAACAACAGGTAATGACGGCAAATAGGAAAACAAGAAAGCAACAACGGGCAAGTTCACTTAGTTCAATGGATGAACCTGACGTGATTGCGTTACATGCGCGCCTTGCTCAACAAAGTGTGAATGATAAAAATCAGTTACGCGATTTAAAGCAAACTTGGCGCGACAAAATTTTGGAGGTAACTCAGTGCCTTTCTGCACTTGAGGACACCATTACGGCACTAAAGTCAGAAAGACAAAAGCGCTCCTCAACTTTACAAATTAAGTTATTTGAACAATATCAAATTCTAAACAGCAGAACTGAAAGCATGTCCTTGCCAGACATTTTTGAAAGTACTCCTCAGCATATTCCTCCAGCAGGCGCAGGTGACTGTGCTGCGCCCAAATTACTCCAGTATGCTTTTCAGCATAACCTAACGCCTATTGCATTAGCTGAATTCTGGTGGGGAGAAGCTCCCAAGTCAGAAATCAGACAACATAAAAACTTTTACCCTGCATGTATTGGCAAATGCGAGCCCATACTAAATTGGATGCTTACAGGAATGGATGTAGATGATAACCCTTTGCTTTTAAACAAAGGTGAGCATAAAGATATAGAAATAGTGTTTGAAGATGAGCACATCGCCGTGATCAATAAGCCTTTTAACTTGTTGTCGGTATCAGGTAAACATATTAAAGACTCAGTACAATCTCGAATGAAAACACGCTACCCACACGCAACCAGTTCACTTATTGTTCACCGCTTAGACATGCCTACATCTGGTCTTATGGTTATAGCGCTAACTAAACGCGCCCAAAAATCATTACAAAAACAATTTATAAATAGAGATATAACCAAACACTATGTTGCCCTTTTGGATGGTAAAACAACGTCAAACTCAGGGAAAATTAACCTACCGTTACGAGGTGATTTGCATGACAGACCTAGACAAATAGTATGTAAAGAAAATGGCAAACCTGCTGAAACAACTTGGGAGGTTATCGAGTATACATCTGAAGGAAAAACAAAAGTTTCACTCTCTCCTCATACGGGTCGCACTCATCAACTAAGAGTTCACTGTGCTCACCATAGCGGACTAAACATTCCCATAGTTGGTGATGATTTATATGGAACGCCTGCAGATAGACTTTACCTTCATGCTGAAAAACTTACGTTAACCCACCCTATAACTAAACAACGTATAACATTTGAAGCGAGTGCCCAGTTTTAAAATAACGCTTCAAGTAACATAAAAC
>JAHDIK010000005.1:254894-268636 GCA_020630795.1 Colwellia sp. | reverse complement strand
TTTTTGTTTTGGCATAAGTCTTGTAATCACCCAAGTTACATAACAACTTTGCAGAGTAAATATAATGCTTTCGACTTTCATGGAAAAACACCGGTTACCTCAAGACTTTCAACACACAGTAGAAAATAGCTATATGTTGTTAGCTGAAGATATTTATAGCCAACACCAGAAAGCCGACTCCCCTCTTTTTGTAGGTATTAATGGCTCGCAAGGTAGCGGAAAGTCAACGCTTAGCGCATACATAGGTGAATTCCTTTCTAGTAAATATCAACTTAATGTTGTTGTAATGTCACTTGATGACTTTTATCTATCAAGCAAACAACGCAAAGAATTAGCGAACACTGTACACCCACTACTTGCAACACGAGGTGTTCCGGGTACTCATAATGTTGAACTCCTCAACCAAGTATTAGAACAGTTAAGCATTTCTAGTCCTCAACAATTTAGCAAAGTTTCTATTCCTAAATTCGACAAGTCAACCGATGAACCTTTTCCATTAAACGAGTGGAATGTGGTTGAAAAACCTGCCGACATTGTCATTTTAGAAGGTTGGTGCTGGGGTGTACCCGCTCAACCTACCGAGCAACTATCACGCCCTATCAATGAATTAGAACAATTTAAAGATATTGAAGGTACATGGCGCACCTATGTAAACCAACAATTAAAAGATTTTTATGAACCGCTATACCAAAAAATGAATTACTGGGTTGCGCTTCAGGCACCATCATTTGATTGTGTTTACCACTGGAGGGTTGAACAGGAAGAAAAGCTCAAGTTACAAACTTGTACAACGGCTAAAACAAAAATCATGGACCCCGACCAGCTAATGTCTTTTGTTCAATTCTTTCAGCGATTAACGGTTCACGGCATTAGTACTATTCCTGAATTAGCAAATGCAATTTTATATTTAGACTCTGGTCGCACAATCAACAACCTAGTATTCAAGAGCCATGTATGAGTGAACTAAAATACATTATTTTTAGTGATTTAGACGGCACATTATTAGATCACTATAGTTACTCGGCAGATGAAGCGCTTTCCACACTTACACATTTAAAATCGCTCAATATCCCCGTTGTACTTAACACAAGTAAAACGTTCGCTGAAACTGAAATTATTCAAAAGGATCTTGAGCTAGGCACGCCGTTTATTATTGAAAATGGTGCCGCCGTTTGTATTCCAAAAGTAGTATTTACAGAGCAACCAGACGACACCGTTGAACTGGGTAATTACTGGGTTAAATCTTTTAGTTTACCTAGAAAATATTGGTTAAAACTTCTTGGACAGCAATCAACATCTTTCAAAGGAATGTATAAAGGTTTTTCACAGATGTCTGTTGAAGAAATTTCCTCGCTTACAGGGCTTTCAGCAGAACAAGCAACACGAGCATCTGAGCGTGAATACGGTGAACCACTTCAATGGTTAGGTAGTGATGAATCAAAAAATATTTTCATCAAGAATTTAGAAGCCCAAGGGGCGAATGTTCTTCAAGGCGGACGTTTTATGCACGTTTGTGGGCACTGCGATAAGGGACAAGCGCTCAATTGGCTAGTAAGCCAATACCGGCAACATTATCAACAACATGACGTACTCACAATTGCGTTAGGTGACAGCTTCAACGATATAAAAATGCTAGAAGCGGCCGATATTGCTGTTCAAATACGGTCACACACAAACGAGTTTCCTGTATTAGCTAATGTTGAACATAAAACCATTATACAAACAGAGCACTTTGGCCCAAAAGGTTGGGCTGACGCAATAAACGATATTTTATCGACATAATGTAAATGCTTCGCGAGATACCAGCAAGTAAGTACGTCGGGTTATTCAAAAATCAAATTTGTAAACATTTAACAATTATTAATTTTAATATTTAACTATGGGGTAAATCATGGCTGATTTCTATCAAAATGGTGTAGTAACAACTTTACATAACTTGGCACAACGACCACCTGAAGACATGGAAGCAGAATTAGAAAAACTATCAAAAGTTCGACCATTAGGACTTATTCTCCCCTCATTGTTTTCAGAGCTAGAGGGGCAAGCCCTACCCGATATAATTAACAAAATTAAACAGGTTAATTACCTATCTGAAATTGTTATAGGATTAGATCGCGCCGACTTAGATCAATACAAACATGCGTTAGATTTTTTTGGGCAGTTACCTCAACATCATCGCGTACTTTGGAATGACGGACCTCGTTTGCAAGCGATTGATGCTAAGTTACAAAAACTAGGGTTAGCACCAAAAGAGTTAGGTAAAGGCCGCAACGTTTGGTATTGCATGGGATACATTCTTGCTTCTAACAAAGCTGAAGCAATCGCTTTACATGACTGTGATATTCTTACATACGAAAAAGATTTACTTGCTAAATTACTCTACCCAGTAGCCAATCCTTTATTCCATTATGATTTTTCAAAAGGATTTTATGCGCGTGTTGCCGACGGAAAAATAAATGGCCGAGTATCACGTTTGTTGGTTACGCCACTTATAAAAGCACTCAAGAAAACGGTTGGGCACTGCGATTATTTAGAGTACATGGACAGTTTTTTATACCCACTTGCAGGCGAGTTCTCATTTAGAAGAGATGTATTAAAAGACATTCGAATTCCAAGCGATTGGGGCTTAGAAATAGGTGTGCTTTCAGAAATGTATCGTAACTACTCTTCAAACCATATATGCCAAGTTGATATAGCCTCAACATACGATCATAAACATCAAGACTTATCGCTTGAAAGTACTGATGGCGGATTATCAAAAATGTCGATTGATATAAGTAAGGCCTTTATTCGTAAACTTGCGACACAAGGGGAAACCTTTACCGCTGAAAAATTCAGAACCCTAAAAGCGACGTATTACCGAATAGCACTAGATTACGTAGAAACATACAGAAATGACGCAATTATGAATGGACTAAAGCTTGATATTCATAGCGAAGAAAAAGCGGTAGAAATGTTCGCACAAAATCTACTCATTGCGGGTAACACCTTTTTAGAGCAGCCGATGGAAACACCTTTTATACCATCATGGAACCGAGTGATTAGTGCAATTCCAGACATACTTCCACAACTTAAAGAAGCCGTAGAGTTAGACAATCAAGAATTTGGCTTCTAAAAGCCTTTGGGCACTATTTAACTACTTATAAAACAAACATTATTACCTGTTGTAAAGGAGTTTACATGACGACATCAACCCCTTATTCAGCGCTGAAACAAAAAGTTATTCAGCAATTGTCATTTATCTATGAAGACGTTTCCATTTCGAGCAACATAGATGATATTGCAGAACAACTGCTGACGTTAATGGCGCTTTCAGACAATATTAGCTCACCAACTCCTTTTGCTAACCATTGGTCAGAAAAGGACGTTGTGTTGATAACGTATGGAGACAGTGTAATAAATACCAACCAAGCCCCTCTTGAAACGCTACGGGGCTTCCTCAAAAACACCATAGGTGACACAGTAAACAGTGTTCATATACTGCCGTTTTTTCCGTATAGCTCCGACGACGGGTTTTCAGTTATTGATTATTCAGCTGTCAACCCTGAGCTAGGAACATGGGACCATATTGAAGCCATTGCCAATGAAAAACACCTCATGTCAGACCTTGTAATAAATCATTGTTCTAGTCAAAGTACATGGTTCAAAAATTACTTATCGGGTAAAGGCGAAGGCGCTGATTACTTTTTTACAGAAAAGGCAGATGCAGATATTTCTGACGTTGTACGACCAAGAACTTCACCATTACTACAAGCTGTAGAAACTCATAAAGGCACTGAGCATGTATGGTGTACTTTCAGTCACGACCAAATCGATCTTGATTTTAGAAACCCAGAGGTGCTTAAAGCCTTTGTTAAAATTATTAAACAGTATTTAGACGCGGGCGTAAGAATATTCAGATTTGATGCTATCGCCTTTATTTGGAAAATTGCTGGTACTAAAAGTATTAACTTGCCACAAACCCACGAAATAGTGCGCTTGCTAAGAACGTTAATTGAACACGTAAACCCAGAAGCAATCATTATTACCGAAACCAATATTCCAAACACACAAAACCTTACCTATTTCGGTAATGCCAACGAAGCCCACGCTATTTATAATTTTTCGCTACCTCCTTTATTACTTAACACACTACTAACAGGTAGCTGCCTGTACTTAAAACGCTGGTTAATGAGTATGCCGCCAGCACAAAACGGTACAACATACTTTA
Source organism: Colwellia sp. (assembly GCA_020630795.1). GTDB lineage: Bacteria > Pseudomonadota > Gammaproteobacteria > Enterobacterales > Alteromonadaceae > Pseudocolwellia. The sequence continues at coordinate 264,426 of JAHDIK010000005.1, read as the reverse complement.
ACTTTTTAGCATCGCACGACGGCATTGGTCTGCGACCTGCAGAAGGCTTACTTGACGACACAGAAATTAATACACTAGTGAATACGGTTAAAGCTTTCGGTGGAAGAATATCTAGTCGAACGGGTGATGCGGGAGAGCAAAAGCCATATGAAATGAACATTTCTTTATACGATGCGTTGCAAGGTACAGTAGACGGTAAAGACGAATGGAATTTACAAAGGTTTATATGTGCTCACGCCATAATGTTTGCGCTTGAAGGCATACCAGGCATATATATACACAGCATGTTAGGTACAACAAACGATTACAACAAGCTTGAAAAAACACAACATAATCGTTCTATCAATCGACACAGTTGGGATTTAGAAAAACTCGATCTGGCATTGCAAGATCCAACACTTCATCACAAAACGGTGCTTTCTTCGTTACAAAGCTTGCTAAATATACGCATTAACCAACCAGCGTTTCACCCTAATGCTACGCAATTTACATTGCATTTAGGCTTGCAGCTCTTCGGTTTTTGGAGACAAAGCCAAGATAGAAAACAAAGTATATTTTGTATTTCAAACATCACCAATCAAGCAATGTCTCTACCGCTAAGTGAACTTAACTTAATTGTGACTGAGAGCTGGTATGAACTTATTAGCAATACAGAAATAACTGAGTTAACCGAAACTATTGAGCTACAACCGTACGAAACGGTTTGGATTTCAAACATCAAAAACCAACAAAGTTAACTCTACACACTCAATTGACACAATAAGTTTTTGGGAATAAGATGCGTTTCTAGGTTGCAGAGACGCCTTTTCCGCCAAAGATGAATTCACTCTGATATCACATTTAAATCAGTTCAATACGAACTAAGTAGGCTTAGCGGAATGCCACATATACTTAGAGGTAATTGAATAATGATTTCTCAAAATAAACTTCCGCCCACTCTTTTTTATAAAAAGTACGCCAATTCTTGGCAACGCGTTATAAAGCTCGTGTTTTGCGTTCTACTTTCTACACATTTGCTACACGATAATTTATTGCCGATTCACTCCTTTTCAGCAGATTGCTCTTTTTCTATAGGTAATTTTTTCACCTTACAAACATCAATCAACGTAAACTAAGGAGCAGATATGGAACTCGCAATACATGAAGTAAAATTACAGGCTAAAAAGTTACTAAAACACATTAAAACTAACGACCAACTAACACCAAAAGTTCAGCGCATTCTTCGCAAACAGGGAATCAGTGCTTTAGCAGATATAAAACTGAAGCACTGTTTAACTGCGGTGTCGCAACATTTTGGTTTTAGTAATTGGCATCATTGCCAAGCCATATTATCTGGAAGCCATACAGAGTCGATAATAGACTATGGAACACTATTTTATAGTGATAGCTGTGGTAGTTTTATCAATCAGTGGTTTTCAACCTATAGTGAAGCTAAACTCGTATTTTTAAAACAGCGAGATACAAGTTATTTAATTCCCTATAAAACCCAGTTTGTCGTTGTAAAACGTGAGTTTATTGACAACTTGTTTAACAGCACTGACATTTTTGCACAATTTAAAAAAGTTGAGCACGACTTACATACTAGCTACAACAGCAACGAGTGGGATTATCTTGCGTTTCAGGTATTAAAGAAAAATCCAATACTAAAAAGTTAGCGTGACGCATCACTTACTTAGCGCATTAGTCTTTTATTAACTTAATGCCGTTTTAACGAAAAATGCGTAAGCAATATACAGCCGTATTGCTTACGCACATCCATAATGTATTACCGCTTTTATCATTACGTTTTTATTCGTCAAAAGTCACCCTATGTTTTTGCACTTTAGCCACGTCAATAATATTCACATTACCTAAACTACGCTGAAGTTTAGCCGCTGTTTTAAACGCCCCTGCTTTTTCAGAAAACGTAATAATATCGTCTCCATTACACATTACTTTCAACGCAACGGTTTTGTCTTTTAAGCGATAAGACTTCGACACTTTATTGTATTTAAATACGCTATTACTTTGTGCTGCTTTACACACATCAACCAATGCGTTTTCAATACGCGTGTCCATCGCTACACTATTAAAACTTAAAAAAGTGAAACATGCTGCCACTATACTCAACGCTGGTTTTACTGATCTAACTTTATCCATGATTTTTCTCCACAAGTTAAAAATATCGCAAGTGCGATTTGTTTCGTACATAACAATAGTGGACGAGTTTTTAATATTAGTTGTTAAGATTTGATGAAAGAATGTAAGAGAAAAAATGTCGATTTTTAAAACCTAAAAAACTTAATATTTTGATTATATTTAACTTTTAACCTAAATAAGAAAAATAGCCTGAAATATATGACATCAACATTTACATCCGCACGTAATTTGACACAAAATTTAATCAAATATTTGTATTACTTGACAACTGGTAAGACCAGATATATTGTATTTGGCAATACACCTGTACGCTGAAATAACATGAACAACTTTGAAACACTACATACGAGTATTATTTGCGAAGATGAATATCGCCTAGCTGCAACGATTTATTCGCCAGAAAGTCATATTAAAGGCGCTGTGCTAATGGGTCCAGCGACAGGTATTAAAAGGCAATTTTATGTAAATTTTGCATCTTTCTTAGCTGAAAAAGGTTATGGCGTTATTACTTTCGACAACCGCGGAATTGGTGAGTCGATATCTGGGCATGTAAAAAACTCAACAGCATCACTCCAATGCTGGGGTGAAAAAGACATGACCGCCGCACTGAAGCAATTACAAACTGCATTTCCCAATACAACATACCACTTGGCTGGTCATAGTGCTGGAGGGCAACTTATTGGCTTAATGCCAAACGCCAAAAATATTTCGTCTGTGTTCAATGTAGCGTGCTCATCTGGTCAACTCAGTAATATGAGTAAAACTCATCAAATTAAAGCACACTTCTTTATGAACTTTTTCATTCCACTTTCTAATTTACTTTTTGGCCACACCAAGTCGCAATGGGTAGGTATGGGCGAACCTCTACCGAAGCGAGTTAGCCAACAATGGCGAGAATTTTGTAATGGCGAAGGTTATGTAAAAACAGCGTTTGGGAATACTATTCACCAACATTTATACGACGATTTAACAATGCTCTCACTTTGGATAAACGCGAGTGATGATGAAATAGCCAATAACGCGAATGTAGCAGACATGCTCTCTGTTTTTACAAAAATGAATGCTGAAACCTTAACGTTAACCCCGAAAGATTATGGGTTACATGAAATTGGCCACATGAAATTTTTCAGTCGAAAATCTGAAAAGCTATGGGAAAAAGCCATTCACTGGTTTGAAAAACATACCGATTAACTCGGTATTTACTCTTCAACCGTTATACCTTTGTCTTTCACCCTTTTTTTCCACAACCTACGTGCTTCTTTTTGCATATCAACGGTTTGATCTTTTTCATCAACAATTTCTAAACCTAACGCGGTTTCGATTACATCTTCAAGGGTAATAATACCTTGTAATGTGTTGTATTCATTTACAACCAGCATAATATGAGTGCGGTCTTTTAATAAGGTATCAAATACACTTTGAATAGGTGTAGACTCCAAAACACTAGGAATGTCTCGAGCATAATTGCTTAATGGATTACTGCCATTCGACCTTGCTTGCGCAAGCAATAAGTCACTTCTAAACACATACCCAGTTAAATCTTCCGAGTTTTCTTTGTATATAGGTATTCGTGAAAAAAATATTTGGTCGTATTTATGAAAATACTCTTCTACTAACAAATCTTCCGATAAGCTAAAAATAACCGTTCTTGGGGTCATCGCATCTCGTACTTTCATACGTCGTAAAAGTAACAAACTTTTTAAAAAGCGTTTTTCTTGCTCTTCTAGCTGCCCCTCTTCTGAGCTGAGATCCGCCATGGCAGAAAACTCTTCTCGACTAAAGCCACATAAGGTTTGCTCACCTTTAAATCGGCGTGTAATGATTTCAGCTAGCTTTATAAACGGATATAAAAACCAAATCATGTAGTTCAATATATGCGCGGCAATGGGAGCTAGCTGTCTCCAATAATTTGCCCCTAATGTTTTAGGAATAATTTCTGAAAACACTAAAATACCTAACGTTAACACCGCAGAAAAAACACCGAGATAAGCATTACCAAAAACGATTGACGCCTGCGCGCCAGCTCCCGCGGCACCAATAGTATGTGCCACTGTATTTAAGGTAAGAATAGCAACTAATGGCTTGTCAATGTCTTGTTTCCACTGCATAAACAATTTGCCAGATTTTTTGTTGTTATTAACAAGCATGGTGATGTAAGCAGAGTTTACACTTAACAACACAGCCTCAAGAATTGAACAAAGAAAAGAGATAACAATTGCAATAAATACATAAAGTATTAATAACGTCATAAGCACCAATTGATGAGTAATGTTAATAAATTAACTTACTCTTAATTTTAGAAGTTATTTACTTTTTTACATAAAATTTAAGGGAAGTAAACCTATTCACATATATTTAGCCTAAATACAATAATTAGGAAGTCGCGATTAACAGAAACCAAAGACAAAAAAGGCATAAGCAACGCTCAGGTTACTTATGCCCAACATTAGAAAATAACAATCTAAATAATTTGGAACCCTAGTTGTCAATCAGCCCATCTAAACCTTTAATGACAAAATTAGGTAGTGCGAATGAAGCACTATGCAATGCGGCATTGTAATAATCGAAAGATAACCCACTATTAATCACACGTTCTGCGTTGAAGTCATTAACGGGGTGAAGCTTTTTGGTAGCAAAAGTAAAGCTCCACAGCCCGCCTGGGTATGTTAAGTTGCTAAAGCTATACAGATAACTTTTAGGAAAAACTTTGTTCAACACTTTTAATAACGATTGCTGAATGTCCATCGCGTACCACGACGATTCTCCCTGAGACACCACAATCCCATCATCACTCAAACAATTAAAAACGTCTTGATAAAATGCTTCGCCGAATAAAGGCTGAGCAGGTCCTATTGGGTCAGTACTATCTACAATAATTACATCAAATGTTTCCGTTGTATTTTTTACAAATTCAACACCGTCACCAATAATTAATGTGAGTTTTTCATGATCTAAATCTTTAGAGGTTTGAGGTATATGCTCACGGCATGCATCAACCACCATAGTGTCTATTTCAACCATGGTACATTTTTCAACATTTTGATGACGTAACACTTCACGAGCCGTACCACCATCACCACCACCAATAATAAGCACATTTTTAGGTGATGGATGCACGAACAAAGGCACGTGTGAGATCATATCGTGATACGCGAATTCATCTCTTTCTGTCACCATAACTAAACCGTCGTTTAGCAACATTTTTCCGTGCCCTTTGGTTTCTACAACATCAACACTTTGAAATTCACTTTTTCCTGAAAACAACACCTTTTCAACTTTAAATTTAAGGCCTAAAAAATCTTCAAATTTTTCTTCTATCCATAAATTAGAGTTCATGATTATCTCCTGAAATATCAAGCTCAGTTGCAGAGCTAAAACCTTGTGTAGGTAATATGTAATTGGCGAAATTAACTAAAAAGCCATTCGTTAATGTTTGTTGAATTAAAGACTGACTAACATAGCGGTTAGGGACATTTTTATTAGTTAACGTTTTAAATTCAGTTTCATTGTAGCTAAGTAAATCAAACGAAGCAGGCTCGAGAATTTGTAAAATAATAGGGATTAACTCAATCAAATTAATATTAGATTCAAAGCTCACATAACTACTATCAGACTGAGGCGTAACATGCACAGTTAAATATTTATTGTCGTAAATAGCATTTACAGAATAGCCATATGGTTCAAAAACAAAATCATCGAGCTGAAAATCGGGGATTAACTCATCAAGCTTCAAAAATGTTCTAATATCATGAGCAGTTAAGCCCGGTTTAGTTAAGTGGTTCGACGCATCTTGGCTAATTTGATAAGCGAAAAATTCATAGGTTTTGTCGTCAATACAAGCTTTAAACTGATTGTCTTGATGAAACACAAAAGTATGGTGACTATCCATCGCACCAAATCGCATCGCTCGCCCAGGAATATACTTTGCTAATTGCTTAACATCATCGCCAAAACAGCTCGGTTGAGCATGCGAAAAATATTCATTCTTACGCTGATACGTTAAGTGCTTTATGGTATTTACACCCAGCTCTTCAATAAAATATTTAACTGAATTAACTAAGTTGGTTTCACCACACGTTAATATTAAAAAATAATCGTCCCATACAAAGAGACTCGATTCTGATAACAAAAATGCTTTGCACTTATCGTTTGAAATACTTGACAGTATTTGCGCATTACAGCGGTTAACGAGCTCAGACCAAAAATCATCACTTAAATCATTAAGTAATGAAAGTTGGTTTTGATGCACTAAAATTTCAACTTTTTTTTCTGAACCTTCAAAAAACACACGCTTTCCTAAAATCAATCTATACGTACGCTATTCAATCTTCGAACAGCAAAAACCTAATAAGCTATTTTACAAAAAAAAGTAAAATAGCCATAGAAAAATAATCGCTTAACCTTTAAACCTGCAATAAAAAGCTATACTTTGTAAAAATTTTTAGCATAATGCGACTTTTAATTTAGCCCATATTTGCACGTGAAAAATAGCGATGAATAACAACCAAACAAGCGGCTTAATCAAAGCGTCAGACATAACCATTAAATTAACGGCTCCATCTACACGTTTTGATTATGCGCAATCAACGCAATGTTTATACGATAACAGTATTTACATACTAGGATTTGAGTTTGACGGAACCGCATGTTTTAGAAAAGGCACAAAAGCTGGTCCCAACGCCTTGCGCGACGTGTCGGATGGCATTGAGTCGTATTCCCCCTATTTAGATGAAGACATTGCCGACATTAACTTTTACGACATAGGGAATTTAAATACGGGTACGGTAAGCAGTAACAACTCACACAAAAATATTGAACAACAATGGCAAACCGCGACCGACGATTACTGTGCGTTATTTACTCCTGAGCTATTAAAAAATCATCAGGTAAAAACCCTTACGTTAGGTGGCGAACACTCTATTTCTTACGCGCCATTAAAAACCTACTTACAGGCATACAACAATTTAGTGGTATTGCACCTTGATGCTCACGCCGATTTACGAGACGGATATTTAGGCTTTCATTACTCTCATGCATCAATTATTAAACGTGCTCATGACCATTTTAATAACGAGCATCAACTCATTCAGTACGGTATTCGCTCTGGCACTAAAGAGGAATACCAATGGATGAAAGCAAATAATACGTTAATCAGTAGTCGCGAAGCATTCTTAAAAAAAGTATCTGAAATTGACGATAATCAACCAATTTATCTAACGTTAGATCTCGATTATTTTGACCCGAGTTTCTTCCCAGGTACTGGTACTCCTGAACCCGGCGGTGAAGACTTTCACTCCTTTGTTAGCCTTTGCAAAATACTCAAAAATAAGAACTTTGTTGGTTGCGATGTAGTTGAATTGTCACCTGAAATTGACCCTACAGGCAACAGCGATGTTTTTGCCGCTAAAGTAGTGCGCGAATTAATCATTTGTCTCGATCAACAATAGGAGTACAACGTTGAACAATAAACAAAATCAATGGTCGATAGACGACGCTGAAACTACCTATAACGTAAAACGTTGGGGCAACGGTTACTTCGATATTGGAGAAAGTGGCGACATTAATGTTATTCCACGTTACGACCAACCAAATTTAAAAATCAATTTGAAAGAAGTGGTAGACGAAATTCAAAGCGAAGGTATTCAATTCCCCGTCGTTATTCGTTTTCATGATATTTTGAGGTCGCAGGTTGAGTTATTAAATAAAACGTTTCGCAATACAATTGAAGACGCTGACTACGAAGGGCAATACTTCGGTGTTTTTCCGGTTAAAGTAAACCAAATGCGCGAAGTTATTGAAGAAATAGTTGATGCGGGTAGCCGATATAATTACGGATTAGAGGCAGGTTCAAAGCCCGAGCTTATTGCTGCACTCGCCTATAACACCAACAAAAATTCGCTTACCATTTTAAATGGCTATAAAGACGAAGAATATTTACGCCTAGCTTTATTAGGGCTAAAAATTAACCGTAAAATAATCATCGTTATAGAAAAATTCAGCGAGCTCATCAACCTCGTAAAGTTAGCAAAAAGTTTAAACGTAAAACCGTTAATCGGGTTACGCGTAAAAATGATGGTTAAAGGCAGAGGTAAGTGGGAACACTCAAGCGGTGAACGCGCTAAATTCGGACTAAGCATTGCTGAAATACTAAATGCTGTAAGCTATTTAGAAAATGAAGGTTTAAGCGATTGCATTAAGTTACTTCATTTTCACATTGGCAGCCAATTAACCGATATTCGCGCCATCAAAGAAGCGGTTCAAGAAGCCTCTTTAGTTTACAGCAAACTTGTAAAACTTGGTGTTCCTCTAGAGTACGTAGATGTTGGTGGTGGCCTTGCTATTGATTACGACGGCTCGCAGTCAACAAATGACTCTTCATGTAACTATAACCTTGCTGAGTATGTTTCAGATATTGTTTACGGCTTTAAACAAAATTGCGATTTAGAATCTGTTCCTCACCCTCACTTAGTGAGTGAAAGTGGCCGCGCAATGACCGCTCACCACTCATGCGTAATTACTAATGTAATTGGAGAGATTCATCCGAGCGGCACTCAGTACTCTACTAAAAAGTCGACTGGCGAACATATTATTGTTACCAACATGCGTGACTTAGAGAATGACCTCGTTAATGCGGATAAAAACAATACACACCAAGAAATATTCAATGATGTGGTGCAATTAAAGTCTCAAGCAATGCAAGCGTTTAAACTAGGTATATTCAGTTTAGACGAGCTAGCAAAAGTCGAAACCATGTATTGGCGCATTCTCAATGTAATAGAGCAAAAAACACGTGAACATGACTTTGTGCCAGAAGAGCTCAACGAAATTTCGGAAATGTTGTCGTCGCAATATTTAGCCAACTTTTCTGTGTTCCAGTCGGCAGCCGATTCATGGGCCATTGATCAAGTTTTGCCTATAGTGCCTATTTCTCGATTACACGAGAAACCATCAAAACTATGCAGCTTGGTTGATATAACATGCGATAGCGACGGAAAAATAGATAAATTTATCGGTCAAGATTCTGTAGCTAATAACATTCCAATGCACACACTAAAAGAAAACGAAGACTACTTTATTGGTATATTTTTAACAGGAGCATATCAAGACGTGATGGGCGATATGCACAATTTATTTGGTCGATTAAACGAAGTGCATATTGTAAGTTATGACGACGATCCTAAAGACTTTTATATTGAAGAGGTTGTTAAAGGCTCTTCTGTCGATAATGTTCTATCTACCATGCAATATACACCAGCCATATTAGAACAAGCGATAAAAAAAGAAATCGACGTGCAAATATCTAGGGGCAAGTTGAAACCGCGAGAAGGCGTGCAACTCATTGACTTTTATGAAGACTGTTTAAAGGGCTACACCTATTTAAAATAAGTACTTT
>JAHDIK010000005.1:10345-254794 GCA_020630795.1 Colwellia sp. | reverse complement strand
TCTGCTTCAGCAATACCTAACCAAGTAATACTCGTTGGAGAAAACTCTAGCTCGATATCACCCTCAATTTCCATGTCTTCCAAATGAATTTGCAATACATGTTGAGCGATTGGATCGGCCACATACGCATAATGTTCATTTTGTGCAACCGTCATACTAAACGACATTCCTTCAGGCATCGCAGTAACATCTTCTTCAGTAATATCTATTTGCGCTGCCAGTTCCCAGTTTGTATGCCCGTCATGTTCATGCGACGTTAGAATGTTCAGGAATCCTTGGTTGTCGAGTACTAAGAATAATTCACCATTATGAGAAAATGCGTATGCTACAGGGCTAAATTCAGGTTGCCACTCTAACAATTGCATTTCGTTGCTTTCTACGTCTACACTCACAAAAATAGCATCGCCACCACCATGACTAGACGCTTTACCAATAAAGCTCTCGCTCTCTTCATGCCCATAAAGCGTACCAACACGCAAACCATTCAACTCATCAATATTGGTAATTTTTTCCGCTTCATATTCATCACCATGCTGGTGTGCAACTAAAACCCCATCGCTACATCCAAATACCACATATTCGTGATTCTGCGCTGCACCATGCAAATTAGGGCAATTAATGTCGAGCGTTTGTTCCAATTCATATTCGCCGTCATGTAAATGAAACACACCTACTTGGTCAGGTAATATTTTAGTTGCTGATGTGCTTTCAATATCATCGCGACGAATTGTTGCTAACAAATGCTCCCCTCGAGGTTCAGCTACACCATGCATATTCATTGTAAGCTCGAGTTCTCTAGGCTCGGTTTCTGCTGCAATCATATTGTCGGTTACAATATGCACCGACGCTGGTGTAGCACTTTCTGCGTCACCATCGTTAAATACTGCCAACTGCCCATCATGACTTAGCACATGAGTTGGTTTACTGCCCATTAACTCATAAGTACTTAACACAGGAGCTTGTTTATAGTCATGTAAATGAGCGCCGTGATCTTCACGCCACAAACCGCCATCCACAAACTGTATTAAACCTTCTTGACGAGCCTTTGCTGTTGCATATCGATAATCAGCTGATGGCGCTAATGTCATGTCATTATATGTAGTGGTTATCGAATCTAATTTGTTATTATCATCTAAATCATACACATGTAGCATATTTGATTCTGCTTCTGCCACAACCAAACGCCCTAGGCTGTCTATTACTATGTCATCACTATGTGTGCCATCGTCGTTATGATCGTGTTCATCTTCAGGTACTGCTATAGGGTCTTTTTCTACAATATTTGTTTCCGCGTCACCACATCCAGTCAACAAAACGGCGCTAATAGTAACAGCCAATAATTTAAGCTGTAAAAAGTTAGTCATCATATTTTCCTTGATAATTTTTTAATTAATAATGAGTTAAAAGTCGCCTCGAACACCTATCGCGATACTGCGACCTGGACGTGGGGCAACGTTTTTAAGAAAAGAAGAATGTACTCTGGCTTCGGTGTTAGTGAGGTTACTACCTTTTAAATAAATCGAGATGTCGTGATTTAATACCGATAAACCATACGAAACGCTGGCATCTACTAAGGTATAGCCATTTGTTGCGGTTTCGTTTGATGTAATACGATCTTGTTTTTGATACCGAGTAATATCTAAATGCGCGCTTAACTGCTCGTTTTCATAACGCAGTTGAGTACCGAAACGTAATGGCGGCGTGCGAGGTAAGTCACCTCCATTCTTTAAGCGTGAGCGTACGTAATCAGAAAAAAGTGTCGCCTTAAAAGTATCTGTAGCTTGCCATGTAATCTGAGCTTCGAAACCATGTAAAATTACATCGTCTGTTTGGAAGATAAATACTGGCAACTCTCCCTCATGCTCATCATGAGACTCTCCTCCATGATCGTGTTCGTGGCCGTCTTCAGCGAATAAACCTGTTCCAATCTGATAATAGTAATTATCGATTTGGTTATAAAAGCCATTGATAATAAAACCTAAGTCACCTTGTGTTTTTCTTAAGGTCAAATCAATGTTATTGGCGGTTTCAAGATCGATTGTTTGCTCGGTTAAGCTGATATGGCTGTCGTCACCATCTTCATGTAAAGCAAACAGCGATCCTACTTCGTATGTACCCGTACCAATGTGTGCTCCAAAAGACATGAGCTCTGACGCTGATGGCGCTCGTTCAGAGCGAGAAACAGCCAAGCCAATGTTGTAACCCGGTGCAACATCCCAAACAATTCCTGCGGATAGACTTACTGGCGTAAATTCGTGCTCAACATCAAACACTCTAATGAAAGACTGCTCTTCCTCGTGGTCGTGGTCATGATTATGTTCATGTACTTCTTCTGTTTCATCATGGCCATGAAACGCTAAATGAGGTAGTAATAAATGATCAGATGATAACGTTACACGTTCAACGCGCGCACCTAACTGTAGAAGCACGTCGCCAAAATGCTTTTCTTCCATAATTGCTAGCGCGAGTGTCTCTGATTTAGACGGCGGAGTAAAAGCTTCTGCGCCAGCAGCTACAACATCACTATTTTTATAATGTAAGCTAATTGCACCATTCCAATCGGCGTATTGGCTATGAATTAAATCTAACCTAATTTCATGCGTTTCATTTTCAAATACAGTGCCCGCTTGTCCTTCTTCTATTTCGGCATGTTCATAGTCGGTATAGCCACCACGAAGCTGGACAGCTTTTAACCAACTATCTTCAACGTTGAATTCACCCTGTAATTGAACTCGTGTTTGTTCAAGATCTGCAAAAACACCACCTTCTTCACTATGTTCATCGTGCGCTCCTCCATGTGTATGTCCGGGAATCCCGTACTCTCTATTAAACTTCTCTACTGAAGCTCCGATGTATCCATTGTTAAATAAGTAGCTGCTTCCTAAAGTTAAACCATTCGATTTTTCAGCACTGTTTTCAACAACATAAGAACCAGCATCATGGTGTTCTTCTGCTTCTAATTCTGCGGGAACGGGCACTTCATAATCATTAGATTCACGTATATAACCGTCAGCATAAAAACCAAAAGATTCTGTACCCGTAGTTACATTAAACGAGCCTAATTTTTGATCATCAACAGAATTAGTTTCTAATAACCACTCTCCACGAGTTACGCTGTCTTTAGGAACGCGGCCATCAACTACATTGACAACTCCGCCAACAGCCCCACTGCCATAAAAAAGTGTTGCTGGCCCTCGTAAAACTTCAATCTGTTGTGCTGTTGACGCTTCCGATGCTACTGAGTGATCTGGCCCTACTCGTGATACATCACTCACATCTAATCCGTTTTGCGCAATTAATACTCGAGGACCACTTAAACCACGAATAACGGGAGTACTGGCGACTTTCGCATGGAAGTTAGTATGCACCCCCACTATTTTTTCTATACTATCGCCCAACGATGAAGACTGCTGACGACGTAAATTATCGCCAGCTAACACGCTAACGGATGAAGCTGACTCCATTGCTGACATATGAATAGGTGTAGCTACAACATCTATAACTTCAATCGGCGATTTACTTAAATTAAAGGTAACCTGTTCCGTATTGTTATCCGTAACCATTAAACCTTTATGCAAATGAGCAAAACCGGGCGCTGAAATGTGAAGCTCGGCTTTACCGTTACGTAAATCAGGAAAAGTAAATCGTCCATTGCTGTCGGTAATTGTGTTAAAAATCGTTCCTTCTACTTCAACATCAGCACCTGCAACAGGTTTTCCATTTTTGTTCAATACAATTCCTTCTATTGAACCAGCTAACCCGCTTGCAGGCATTAGCGCACCAATAAGTAACGCAATTTTCGTCCTTTTATACATTTTGAGCCTTAAAAATATTTTTAATTCACCACTTAATTGTTATGTTATAACATAACAATTAAGATTCAAAGAATAAAATCACACTGATATGTAGCCAATGTGAGGGGCTAACAAAATGATTGAAAACTCTCAATATTAATCAGGCAGGCTCATGTAACCGCTATACAGCCATGTTAACGGCCTATTCGTTCATCTCCACTAGCACAAATAAAAGTTATGTTATAACATAACAAAAATAAATATAACTTTAATGATATAAATAAATTAAAAAATGCGTTGCACGCACATTCGGCTAGTCAATGAGGCTTTAAAAAATGTACATGATGAAAATTAGCTTATAAGCCGCCAACTAAAGTTGCGACGTATTTACTCCACATTTAAACAAGGTAAAAAAACAACTCATGAAAACAACAGCGTTAACTGACAAATTTGCAATCGGTTTATCTATTCTCTGCACAATACATTGCTTAGTTTTACCGCTTTTATTAGTTGCTTTGCCTAGCTTAGCGTCATTACAACTTCAAAATGAAGCGTTTCATACATGGATGCTTGTAGCAGTTATTCCAATAAGTATTTTCGCGTTGACTATGGGGTGTAAAAAACATAAACGATATCGTCTACTGTTATGGGGATTTTCTGGTCTCATACTAATGTTTGCAGCAGTATTTTTAGGCCATGAAATTGTAAATGAGACAGCGGAAAAAATACTCACCTTAGTAGGTGCTATTCTGGTTGTTATTGCACATATGGGAAATTTTCGTCGATGCCAACAACATAAAGAGTGTTCAAACTAAGCATATTTACTGTTAATCAATTGCCTTATACATAGCTCAACAATCAACGAAATTAGACTCCTAGAACCGAACAAAAAAAGGAATTATCAATCAGGTGTTCAATCTCGCCCAGCGAGATCGAACCATCGAGAATAACGGTGTTCCATAAACGTTTAAGCGATTAAACCTTAACCCCGTAATAGAAAGTACTTAGATTATAGTTTTTCTAATATAGTAATCACTTTTTTGACATCGTCGTTCGTTGTTGACCAATTACTCAACGCAGCCCTTATAATAGGTTGCCCCTTCCAACGACCAGGAGTTAAAAACACTTCACCTGATGAATTTAGCTTATTTAAACACTCTGCACTGGAAATATTCATAACTGCTAAATTAGGTTTGAACAATACAATATTTAATTCGCAAGGTTTAACTAAATCAAACTTAGTTGATTTTTTAATCCAGCTTGCCAACATATCTGCTTGGCGCATATTGGATTCTATGTTTGCTTTAATACCTTCTCTACCATAAAACATTAATGTAGCCCAAACGGGAAAAGCACGAAAGCGACGAGAATTTTCAACCCCCAATGACATAAAGGGAATTTCATTTTCAGAGGTGGTCAAATATGGAGCCATAAACTCACAACATTCTTGTAACAATGAAACATGCTTAGTTAAAAATACGCCACAATCATAAGGCACATTTAACCACTTATGGCAATCAAGTGTAATGCTATCAGCAAGCTCTAACCCTTTCGTTTTACCATTCTTGCCTGAGATTAAACGTTCAAAAATACCGAATGCTGCATCAACGTGCAGCCATGCTTGATATTTTTTACAAAGCGCTGAAATAGCAACTAGATCATCATAATCACTACCTGTCACCGTTGCCGCACTTGCAATAACAACTTTACTTTGTTCCGCACAATCATTTAATGCCTTTGCTAACGCTTCTACATTCATAGACTCAGAATTAGCATTGCATTCAATAGTTTGCCAATTATTCTGTCCAAATCCTGCCATTCCTAAGCTTTTAATCATGCTCGCATGAGGAGTTGCACTCATTACTTTGACTTGTAAACCATTCATACCTTGCTTTGTAACATCAATTCCTTGTTGTCGCCCAGCAAACTGACGGGCAGTAAAAGCGGATAACAAATTTGCTGCAGTTGCACCTGTGGTAAAAAGCCCTTTATATGTATCTGGTAATTCAAACAATTGACACAACCAGTTTATTGTTTGTTGCTCTAGTGCTGACGCAATTGAATCTCCACCTTTCGATACATTTTGATTAAAGGTAGTAACAAGCCAGTCAGCATATGTGGCAATAGGGTTAGCGCCACCTGTTACAAAACCCCAGTACCTACCACCGTTACTTGCTGAAAGGCTAGGTTGAACTTTATTTTTAATAAAAGTGTCAAGTGTTTCAAAATCCATCCCTTGTACTGGAAACTCAATAGACAAAGGCGTTAGCTTTTTACTAGCAACATCTCTCGAATGAATATTTTGACGAAAATCTAAGAACTGACTCGAAAACCTATCAAGTATTAATTTATTTACTTGCTCAGAATACTGCACTTTCTTCTCCCTTTATTAGATAGTCGGTTTAGTTTAATCTTTACCAAAGTAGATAACAGATACAGTTTTTAATAAAAAATAGACAACAGATGACAACAGCTAAGTACATTTTGATTGCAAAAAAAATAATTTCTGATGTTGATGATGGTCATTTACAAATAAATTCACAATTACCATCTTTGAGAATGTTTTCTAAACTTCATAGCATAAGCATGACAACCGCAATTGCATGTTATCGATACTTAGAAAAGAGCGGTTATGCTGTTTCTGAAGAAAAAAAAGGATTTTATATACAGCAACCTTTAGCGTTATCAACTCATATCGATTTCCCTAAGTTTACGACTCGTATTTCAACGTTATTTACACGGCCACAGGCTGAAATAGAACTAAACGAAACGGACAGCTGTTCTTTTGGTACAGCGCAAATAGACGAACCACTTGTTGATTATCAAATGTTAAAGCGCAGCATTAGAGCTGCTACAAAACTCTCTGACTTCAATGTAAATTATGATCAAATTCAAGGAAACATACGTTTAAGAACAGTGCTATCGAAGCTTATCGCTAAACAAGGGTTACCAAACTCTGTATCAGATCTAACTATTACATATGGTTGTTTGGATGCAGTATTAATCGCACTTGAATGCGTAAGTAATCCTGACGACGTTATTGCTGTTTGCTCGCCGTGTTACTCTGGCTTACTTGATATTTTGTCAGTACTCAATCGGTCTATATTAGAAATACCCAGCACTGAAAATGGTCTTGATTTACAGCAATTAGAACAAGCGATAAAAGTAGGTAAAGTAAAAGCTTGTTTACTCACAGCTAATTATCAGAACCCCACAGGGCACTCTATAACTTATCAGCAAAAGCAAACCATTGCTCAACTTGCGAATACATATCAAATCCCCATTATAGAGGATGATGTATACCGAGAGTTAAGCCACCAAAGGGAAACACCTTTGCCGATAAAGTACTTTGATGAAGGTGATTGGGTTATATGGTGTAGTAGTATTTCTAAAACTCTAGCTCCGGGTTTTCGAGTAGGTTGGTGTTTACCGGGCCGCTATAAAGCACAATTTATTCAACAAAGAAAAATAAGAACTCTCGGCCACAATACTCCTATTCAATTGGCTTTAGCAGACCACATTAGTAGCGGGTATTATCAAACGCATTTAAAAAAAGTCAATCGAGCACTAAGTTCGCATTGCCACTTTTATCTCACCTACCTAAAACATAAGCTACCTAAAAATGCCAATATACTAACTCCAGCAGGGGGATTGGTACTGTGGATAAATATTCCGAATTTAAATGCAGATAGTTTATCTATGAAGCTAGCTAAAACAGGCGTTTATATAAAATCAGGAAACTTGTTTTCTACAACTGATATGTACCGTGATTGCTTCCGTATAAACTTAGGGAAAATACCGACACCTAAAACAATAGAACAACTAGATATTTTGTGTAACTTAATCAATGAAACAATGAAACAATAAATAGGTTTATAACAACAATAAAATCGACTTTTGATCTTTCTTGGTCATTTTACTCACCACCAACTTAAATGAATTATCAATCATACGTTCAATTTCGCCGTGCGGGATTGAACCGTCGAGAATAACGGTGTTCCATAAACGTTTGTTCATGTGATATCCCGGTATAACCGATTGAAAAATATCACGTAACATAATGGCTTCTTCTGGATCACATTTCAGGTTCATCCACCAGTCACACTTGTCTCCATCGCCTTTTCCCATTTTTCCTACAGATAAAGTGGCAAACATTTTTCCTTTCACTTTAAATACTTCTACGTCTTCACCAAACGGGAAGTCTTGTTCACTATGTGGTTTAGAAAGTAAATAAGCTCTTGCGCTGTTATTATCCATAATAGCCCTTAACGTTTAACCTGATTTTTGTTGAATTTAGCATAAACCTTTAAAAACAAAAAATCCCGAATCAACGGGATTTCATTACCATATGAATACTACAAACACATTTAAAAGCTGTAAGTAGCCTCTAGCCAACCACTTATACCTTCACTTGGTAAGCGAGACATAACAGGCACGTCAGCATTTTTTACGCGGTTATAGCCACCTAAATGATTTTTATATTCTTTGTCTAAAATGTTGTCGATGCCTGCTCGTATAGTAAAGCTTTGATTAACGAAAAATTGAAGCTCTGTGTTAACAACGCCATAACCAGCGGTTAGTTGCTCTTGGTTAGTAGCAGATACGTTATTTTGAGCAGCGCTCCCCAATAAGGTTACACTTGCTATAATATTTTCACCTTGGTAGTTCATACTAACTTGCGCATTAAGAGGTGCTACTCGGTATAAGTAGTCATCAATATCACGTCGTTCACCTTTTACGTAACTCACAATACCTGACACGTTAAACTGTGGATGTAAGTTAATACGCCAGCTCATGTCTGCACCATATAACGTTGCATCAACATTGCTAAATTTTAGTGGTGACATATCACCTGCCATCATTTTTGCAGACATGTTATCCATTCCTATAAGCGTACCTTGTATATAATTGTCGATACGTTGATAAAATAGGTGTGGCGTAATAAATAGAGATTCGTTTTGATAGGTAAAACCTATATCTGATTGATACGCGGTTTCGCTTTCTAGATTAATATCGCCAATATAGACGTGTCCGTCTGCTAAACCAGCAGTTGCTTCCATTGGTGTCCATAAATAACGTTCTTGATATGACGGAGCTCGGTTTTTCACTCCTAGCCCTAAATACCAAGATAGGTTGTTATTTATCTGTGTTTGAGCGCTTAACGCTATATCTAAGTTAGTATCAGTAACGCTTCTGTCAGTGTGATTAAAGTTATCTCTAAGCTCGCGCGCAAGATCAGCCATACTAGGCATCATCATTGAGCCCATGGCAGGGTTCATTGCGCTCATAGTCATCATCGCCATTGATGTAGATACTTGATCTGCGTCTGCCTTAGCTGTTTTTAAACGAGCACCTAGTTGAATAAGCGTTTGATCAAATTTTTGCTGCCATTCTACAAACACCCCATAACGAGCATCTTTCACACCATTAAAGTTCACAACTTCAAACATCATGTTGTTAGGATTAGTGATGATTGATTCATGGTCGGCAGAATAACCATCTACACCTATTTCTATTTCACCAAAATCAAAACGTTGTTCCATTGTTAATTTAAAATCTATCGTTTTAGCTACTGCGTTATTGCGGCGATACTTAGTCATATCTGCATTACTACGCATTAAAAAGTTAGTCATTGCGTGGTCAGCATCCAAATATCCTAGCTGCCAAGTTGTACTCCAGCTTCCTAACGTGGTTTGTCCATCTATGTTCACTCTATGGCTATAAATGTATTCGATATCCATTGGCAAAGCCGGCGTTCCCGAGTCTTGAGTATCGGTATAGTGATAACTAATACCCGCTTCAGAGGTTTGATCGTTATATCGAAGATCACCACCAAATTGACGTTTTTGAAAGTCAGTAGGGCTTATAAGTAAACCGTCGCCACTTTCCATACTATCGCCAGATTGAACGTTTCCATAAGCAACAAAACCAATGTTGTTCTTAGAAAAGTTTACTACCGAAGAAAGCGTATTCGCGTTGTTGTTGCTACGATAGCCAGCTTGGAAGTCACCAATAACTTGAAGTGAACTTGTGCCATTCGATTCCGCCTTTCTCATTTTTACGTCAATCGCACCACCAAGTGTATTTATACCTGCCGATACAGGTGCTATACCTCGATAAACGGTCATTGACTCAACAATGAGTGGAGTAGAATAACTTAAGGGAGTATCCATACTATTAGGGCCCGCCCCTACAATAGTATGTCCGTCTAATGTGGTTGATACTCGGTCACCATATAAGCCTCGGTATTGAGCAATTCCTGTAACAGGACCATTACTGTTAACGTTTGCCCCCGGAACTGTTTTTAACCAGTTTGCTAAATCAGGAGCGCTCGTTTTACCCTGAGCAAAGCTTTCATTATCGGTCAGTGACTGAAAACGTTGGTGCTTAATGGTTATCACTTCAATATCGTCAATATGATCAGGTGCCGAAAACGCCGAATAAGAAGTAGCAACCGCTGCTAACATTGCCGTTTGAATAGAATAACTGATTATTTTTTTTGAGAACTTCATGGTGACTCACTGGCGTTAATTTTTATGGCGTAATCATCCAGCCTCACGTTATGCTAAACAAGCGAAAAATAGGGAACTGCGACATTACGTCACACCCTTTAGGTAATTGTTTTATATGAATTTGATGTGGATCAATTTCGTAAATAGATTAAATATTTAAAACCAAATTACTGCGGTATTTTACTTTTTACCTTACTTTTCAATTTCTTTGCTTTTATTTAATGACAATTTTGCTGACAATGGCACAATAGGTAGGTTATTCACAATAAGGATTATAAATGAAAGGTATTATCACCTTACTCTTATTTACAGTGTCGATGATTGCTCAAGCTACAGAGCAAGCAGAAGAAATTTTCAAGCAGTTGGCCCCTTCCCTGTATCAAATTCGTTTGATTGATAAAACCAGTGGTGAAAAGTCTTCCATAGGTTCTGGTTTTCAAATTACTGACGATGGCCTAATTGGCACGAATTACCATGTAATTTCTGGGTACGCTCGCCATCCAAGCAAATACAGAATGGAATATTTAGACAACTTGGGCAACAAAGGCCAGCTAGAACTAAAAAGTGTTGATGTAATTAACGATTTAGCGCTAGTAAAGCGAGAAACGACTCAACCTATGCCATTTTTTGCCATTTCTGACAGTGTTCCAGCAAAAGGTGAAGAGCTTTTTTCATTAGGTAATCCACACGATTTAGGCATGATTGTAGTGCCGGGTACATACAATGGCTTGAAGAAAGAGTCTTTCAACGATCGTATTCATTTTACGGGTTCTGTAAATTCAGGCATGAGCGGTGGACCTGTTGTTAATGCAAAAACGGAAGTAGTAGGCATAAACGTAGCGACCTCAGGTAATCAAATAGGCTTTTTAGTACCACATGAAAAGCTAGTAGCTTTATTCAACAATTATAAAATCAAGCCACCTGAAAACATTGAAGCACAAATGCTAGAACAACTGGTTGAAAACCAGAACAAGCTCATCTCAACAATTTTAAACAGCGAATGGCAATTAAAACAGCTTGGACAAGGCCTAATACCTACAGTAGATGTGCCGTATATTAGATGTTGGGGCGACTCGAATGCAGACAAAACCGACGCGTTAATTTTAACGGCGGTAGCAAACTGTACGCTTGAAGAAGACACCTTCGTTTCATCAAACTTTTTTACCGGTGCTATCGAAATGGATTATCGCTATATGCAAGGTAAAGACTTAAGCGATACCAAATTCTATACCCTGTACGAACAGCAAATAAAACGTGCTGGCCCAGGAAACAAAGCGACAAAAGACGATGTTACAGAGTTTCAATGCCAACACGACATTGTTACACCTTCTCATCAAAATATTAAAAACAAAGCGATATTTTGCACCCGTGCTTATAAAGACTTCGCTGGACTTTATGATGTGTTATACATAGCTGGTTCAATTGACCAAAATAACCGAGCGCTCGTTAGTCATTTCACTATTGCTGGTGTTCAACAAGATACTGCTATGGCATTTACCAAGAAGTTTATGGAGTCGGTTACATGGAAATAATTATTGAAGAAATTAGCCGTGGTCATAAGCTCATCGGCAGACATAAATTTCTAAAAGACTCTGTGGCTATTGGTCGTGGTTATCACAACGATATTATCGTATCAGACCCTCACGTATGTGCAGACCATTTAAACATAAACTTTAACGGCGAATATTGGACCGTTTCAGATGCAAATACTATTAATGGTAGCTTTATTGAAGACAGTAAAGACTTACTAAATGAACACCGTGTTGAGTCGGGCGATATTATTACGTTAGGTAAAAGCCAAATACGTATTTTGTTTCCTAATCACCCTGTAGAAGAAAGTGTTACCTTTAGTCCGTTTGAAAACCTCATTGATATCGCGAGAAATCCAGCAACTATCGTGTTCAGTGTGTTGTTATTTGCAATATCAACTGGCTACTTATTCTATTTGAACAACCCGAAAGACGTTACCTTTACGCAGTTATTTGTACCAGCAATTAAAATGACTCTTATTTTTGGCTTATGGCCTGCTGGTATAGCATTGGTGTCGTTATTAACGAAACACGATACTCGATTTTTAAGCCAGCTCGGTATTTGTTTTGTGTTTTTCAACCTTATGTGGGTAAACGATATACTGGAGCGCTTTGTTCAATTTAACGTTTCTAGCCAATGGCCATTTGTATGGTTAATTGCACTTATACCAATAGCATTATCGTTTTGCATGTTTTGGTTCAACTGTATTATTGGTTTCCATACCACTAAAAAACGTAGAATCGCTATTTGTATTGGTTTAACAGCACTACTCTTTGGTGGCAGTGCCTTAATTAAAATCAGTAAAAAACCTGAATTTAACCCTTACCCTCGATATAACGCGACATTGATGACACCTGATTTTCATGTAACATCAAGCAGTAGTGTAGAAGAGTTTGTTAAAGACAGTGACAAGCTATTCAAAAAGGTATCAAAGAAAGCCAAAGAAGATTAATAAACGTTAACTTGAAAAACAGACACAAAAAACGCAACGATTAACGTTGCGTTTTTTATTGCTCAGCATAAAGTGACTTATGCGTATGAAATGATCAATTAAGGACGAGGAATAAAACCTATTGCGTCGTATACTGATTTAAGAACCTCTTGCGCATGCGCAGACGCTTTTTCAGCTCCTTTACGCATTACACTGTTAAGAAACTCTTCATCATTTCTGTATTGGTTATACCTTTCCTGAATTGGCTCTAGAAGCGCTACAACGGCATCAGCAACATCACCTTTTAAGTGACCATACATTTTGTCTGTATATTCCGGCACTAATTGTTCTACTGTTTTTCCTGTACAGCAAGACAACAATGATAATAAGTTAGAAACACCTGGCTTTTCAGCAACATCAAAATAAATATTTGCTTGCTCGTCTGAATCAGTCATCGCTCTTTTTATTTTCTTTGCGATTTTTTTGGGCTCTTCCAACAAACCAATAAAGTTACTTGGGTTGTTGTCTGACTTAGACATTTTCTTGGTTGGCTCTTGTAAACTCATTACACGAGCACCAAACTCAGGAATATACGGATCAGGTACCGTAAATACATCACCATGAATATTATTAAAGCGAGTCGCAATATCTCGCGCTAGTTCTAAATGTTGTTTTTGATCATCGCCTACGGGTACTCTGTCTGCACGGTATAAAAGAATATCGGCAGCCATTAATACTGGATAAGTAAATAAACCAGAGTTCATATGAGCTTCAGATTTTTGCGATTTGTCTTTGTACTGCGTCATTCTATTCAATTCACCCATCTGCGTGTAACAATTTAACACCCAGCTAAGTTGTGCGTGTTCAGGCACATGTGATTGAATAAAAATGGTGCTTTTTTCTGGATCTACACCACAAGCCAAATACAAAGCTAAACCGTCAAGTGTCGCCTTTCTCAACGCTTCAGGATCAGGACGAACAGTAATAGCGTGCTGATCAACAAGCATGTAAAAACACTCATGGCTGTCTTGCATGTCTACCCACTGCTTTAACGCCCCTAAATAATTACCAATGGTTAATTCACCTGACGGTTGGCAGCCACTTAATACAATAGGTTTACTCATGGTTTTCCTTTAATTTTTTCAATATAAATTCGAAGATTTACTTAATCTTCTTTAACTCTGTACGTAATTCGTTAATCGCAACTTCGTAATCAGGTTGCGAAAAAATAGCACTACCAGCAACGAACATGTCTGCTCCTGCTGCTGCTATTTCTGCAATGTTATCTTTATTAACTCCGCCATCAACTTCAAGCTTAATAACTCGTCCACTTGCTTCAATTTTTTGTTTAACAAGCTTAATTTTATCAATTGTTGAAGGGATAAATGATTGCCCACCAAAACCGGGATTTACAGACATTAATAGAATGACGTCTACTTTATCCATAATAAAATCTAAACAAGTAAGCGGTGTTGCTGGGTTTAATACAACCCCTGCTTGGCACCCTAAATCTTTGATCAGTTGCAATGTTCTATCTACGTGATCTGTAGCTTCAGGGTGAAAGGTAATAATATCTGCCCCAGCTTTTGCAAACTCGGGAATTAGGCTATCTACCGGTTTTATCATTAAATGCACATCAATTGGTGCTTCAATACCGTAATTTCGAAGTGACTTACACACCATAGGGCCGAACGTTAAGTTCGGTACAAAATGATTATCCATTACATCAAAATGAATAACATCTGCGCCAGCTTTTAACACATCGGCAACGTCATCACCTAATCGTGCAAAATCGGCTGATAATATAGAGGGAGCAATTAAAAATGACATAGATAAACCCTTGAGAAAAATCAGCAGTACTTTATAACAATCTCGAATATTTTTCTATGCTAGTAGCGTTTATTTACCCCTTCAAAATATTCACTTTAGTCTTTACTGAATGTTGAACGATCAATTCTAGTGCAAACAGCACCAGAATTACGCACCAAAATAACGCACAAATACAATTCACATTTAAGATGAACAAATCACAACGAAGATAATTATTTGATTTTAATAAATATTTATTCATTTTTTAAAATTAGGCATTGTTGTTGCTGTAACTCTAACAACAACAAAAACTTAAAGAGAATTAAACATGAAAAAATCAGTTTTAACTATCGCACTTGGTGCAGCATTAGCTTCTTCTGCACTTGTTTCAACTCAAGCAGCTGCTGTAGAAGGTTTATCAGCAAACGTTGGCGCAACATCTAACTACATCTGGCGTGGTATCACTCAATCGGGTGACGACTCAGCTATTTCTGGTGGTATTGACTACGCTTCTGATTCTGGGTTTTACGTAGGTACATGGGCATCTAGCTTAGGTGGCGGTGCTGCAGAAGTAGATTTGTACTTAGGTTACGGCTTCGAATCAAATGGCGTTAGCTACGACTTTGGTTACATCTTCTACGGATATGACAGCTCTTTCGCATCAGTTGGTGATGCTGATTTCGGTGAAATTTACGCGTCTGTAGGTATTGATGCTTTTTCATTTGGTGTAAGTGTATTAGCTCACGCTGAATGGGATGAAGACTTTGCAGACGACATTTACTACACAGCTGACTACGCTTTAGACGCGTCAGGTGTTGAAATTGGATTGCACGCTGGCTACTACGATACAGAAGACAGCTCAAGTGTTTACAACGGTTACGACCTAGGTGTTAGCGCTTCAAAAGACGGCTTTACATTTGGTGTTAACAAGCACGAAAACACAAACACAAGTGTATACGTTTCTTACGCTGTAGACTTCGACTTATAATATTAATTCGTTTCTATACTCAAAAGCCTAACGTAAGTTAGGCTTTTTTTTCATCTGTAATTTATCTATGCTAATAAAACAGGCTTTACGTTTAGCAGAGGCATAGATGAAAGAACAAGAAAACAGCTTTAAAGAAACAGCTAAAAGCGTAGGTGCAGCGTTTTTTGGTGTACAAAGTGAAGCCAATAGGCAAAGGGATTTCTCCCAAGGAAAATTTATCCACTTTATCATTGCAGGTATTATCGGTGTTTTACTATTTATTGCCGCACTGATAGCTATTGTTACGTTAGTTATGCCGTAAGAGTTACATTATCTTTCTTGAGGCTACTCCTACTAAACAGCAAAGAAAGCCTAAGCATAACCAACGCGATTAACAATAAAATAAGTGGGGTAGGTTCAGCTACGGGGGTAGACATACTTAATGAACTAAAACTTACCGAATCACGAACAAGAAAGCTACCTAGAAAAATCATTTTAGCATCGACACTAAAGCTACTTGTAAAATGTTTTAATGGGTCTTGAGAGTTAACGTAATAAAAGTGATTAAAGGACTGAGAAAATGTACCTCCCTCAGCATCAACCATACCATATATCCAATTAAAGTCAGGAGAACCATAATACGAGTGATCAAACCCCATATAATCTGTTAGCTGTTTCCAAGCCTCGAATGAGTTTTCTTGAGCTAGGTTGAATGATTGATAATCTATCAACCCAAAAGAACTTAAAAAGTTTTTGGCTTCGTTTGACGTTGCGTAACGCCAACCTTCGAATTCTCCACCACTTCCAAGTTGAGATTGAATATCATTATAAGATTGCCCATTGGTCAAATCCCAACGAAGCCAATCTAAAGATTGATCAGTATTTGTAGTATAAGAACCGTTAAAAATTAAAGCGGCATGACTGTTTAAGCTCGTAAAGCCTATAAGACATACGAGAAGTAACATGTATTTTTTAAACATAGTGATCTCTTTTATTATTATTATATTGCTTACAACATTAAAAACTGTAAGTAATAAGTTTATTGCATAAATCAAAAGAGATGTAAACAACAATCAAACATTAAATTAACAATAATCTAACATTAAATTATTATAATGTAGACTTATATAACACAAGAAGTTCGGATACTTTTTTACGGTTTCCGCCTTTTTGACTGATTGTTCGAGCGACTTGGATAGATTTTATTTTATCTGCATGTTCGTATATTTTACGCGTCCAAATCGTGTCGTGGTTACTGATCAATACGTTCACTTTGCCTTTGGTAATAATATCTTCCGCTGCATTTGCAAGGTCGGCTTGTTCATCTAAACCAAAGCCATTCCCCGCATAGCTCGTAAAACTTGCTGTTTTACTTAAAGGTACATATGGAGGATCACAGTATATAACATCATCATCATTAGCTTTGGTAATTACCGATCTGTAATCTTCACACACAAACGTTGCTTTAACAGACTTCTCAGCAAAATATTCTAGCTCTTCACGAGGGAAGTAAGGCTTTTTGTATTTCCCAAACGGAACGTTGTAACCACCTGATTTATTATATCTGCATAAACCATTGTAACCGTGTCTATTCATGTATAAAAACAACAATGAACGATAATAGGTATCTTTAGTCTCATTAAACTCTTTTCGAAATTGATAATAAGCTTCAGGACTATTGGTTGACGGCGTGAATAGTTTAGACGCATCGCCTATGAATTTTTCGGGCGTTTTTTGGATAATCTTATATAAATTTATAAGATCTGCATTAATATCGTTAAGCACATATTCATCATAATCAGTATTAAGAAATACAGAACCTGCTCCGACAAATGGCTCAAGTAGGCGGTTTCCAGCTGGTAACATTTGGCCTATCATTTCGGTTAAAGAATATTTACCGCCAGCCCACTTTAAAAAAGCTCTGTGCTTAATTTTCATTAAATTTTATGACGTAGTAACTTATATATTGATTAGGTGGGGATTGTATCTAATTATTTGCTATCTTGATATAAATTGATTTCATTATTAATGGCTTGAATTGACTTTACCCATGGCCCTCTAGCCCTTAAATCCTGAGGTAATTCTGAAATCATAAGTTTTGCATCAGCATGAGTTGAATATACCGTACTCGTAATAATATGTGACTTTATACCGTTAAGCTGACGAACATAACCTTTAAGTTCTACATTCGGATACTGTTGAATAAAAGTATTGTACCCCTCAAGCTTTGCAAAACTCGCGAACTGTATTACCACACCAGAATTTAACGATTTGAAATAGTTTTCATCAAGATCGTAGGTTTCAACTTTAACTGCGTTTGATTTATTGGTAGGTTCTGCTTTTTTTGAAGAAGTTTTATTATCAATAATCTCAGTAGAGGAAGGTGTAACCAACTTGCTCGCCTCTTTCACCACCTCATTCGGCTTTGTAGCTTCTTTAGGCATCAATAAATTGAAAACTTCTTGAGAAGTCGCTAACGAGGAAGGTTCTATAGTATTTGTTTCAGTAGGAGTTGTCGTTAGAGTATCTTCTTTTTTAATCTGTATAAATTGGTCTGTAGCGTCATCTACTTTAGAAGTGATAACAGTGTCTTCAACAGCTACTTTTTTATCACTCCATAGGTCTGATATAAACATCAGCGCCATTATCGCACCAAGTATCATAACTATTGATATAACTTTAAACGCAGTAACAAGCTTGTTTCCTGTTTTGCTTTTGAAAATAGCCGCATTCATACTCAAAAGCTGACCATTGTTTGCCTGAATAATTGAAAGCTTTTTATCGAACAAAGATTCATTGTCAGCAATAATTTGCCCTGCTTCAATACTTCCCAGAAACACAACGTTAACGACTTTTTTTAGTTTTTTCGCAGTTTCAGATAACTGGCAAAGCTCATGAAATAGTTGAAGCGACATATGCTCAGCATTGCCCACAACAATAGTGATCACACTCTCATTAGCTTCAGATAACTTAATAACATTTACGGATAATGGTTGCTCCGGGTCAAACAGCGTATTACCAAACAACTGTTCGATAATACGGCACCGAATTTGAATATCGTTTAATTTAGAAGAGAGTGAAACATACGCTGCGTTATGTTCTTTGGTAAGTGAACCTAAAAAACGGTTACCTATTTGAGTGCACAACTCTGTATCGTCGTCTACAACCAATACCGCGTGTTGTGAAAAACGTAGAATATAATCTATACGAGCATTGGCACTTATTGACGTAACACCTTCGCGTTCATCTATTTCTTTCATAGTGCTTGCAATTGAAGACATATTCTACCTTTTGCTAATTAAAGCGATGTTACCTATTACAAAATATTTTTGAGCTGTTCCTCTGTAATATCATCACGTATTTCAGAATGACCAATTTTAGTTGGTACAATAAACCTTAGCTTACCCGCCAAATTCTTTTTATCACGTTTCATATGGCGCATGAATTCTTCAAATCCCATATCAGCAGGTGCAACCAAAGGTAAATCAAATGCGCCAATTAGCGCTTCAATTCGACGTAAATCTGACGTTTGTATAATATTAAGCTCTACCGCAAGTTTAGCAGCAAGTACCATACCAGTTGCTACAGCTTCACCATGTAACCACTTACCATAACCTTGCTCAGCTTCAATAGCATGACCAAACGTGTGACCAAGATTCAAAAGTGCTCTTACGCCACCTTCTTTTTCATCTTCAGATACTATTTGGGCTTTAAGCTCACAACATCTCTCGATCATTCTTGATAGTACTTGAGGGTCGTTTGCTTTAATTGCATCAATATTTTCTTCAAGCCAAACGAAAAAGTCGTAATCACCTAAGATTCCGTATTTAATCACCTCAGCAATGCCAGCATTAAATTCTCTAATAGGAAGTGTTTTAAGCGTATCGATATCGATAAAAACAGAGGTAGGTTGATAAAATGCACCTATCATGTTTTTACCCAAAGGATGATTAACTGCGGTTTTACCACCTACAGAAGAGTCTACTTGAGAAAGCAGCGTTGTAGGTACTTGAACAAAATCAATTCCGCGCTGATAACACGCTGCTGCGAATCCAGTAATATCACCTATAACACCACCACCTAACGCTATCAATGTAGTATCTCTACCGTGAGCGCCAGAAAGTAAATGCGACATAATTGTATCAAAATTCGAAAGGCTTTTTTCTGACTCACCATCAGGTAATATGACCTGATCAACATCAAAATCACTCAAAGATGCTTTTAATTGCTCTAAGTATAGGGGCTGGACAACAGTATTAGATACGATACAAACACGTTTACCACGTATATGTTGAGAAATAAGGCTACTAGAGGTTAGTAGCCCTTGATCAATATGTATAGGATAGCTTCGTGTATCTAATTCAACATTAAGAATAGACATGAACAAAATACACTTAGAAGTCTAAGCGCTCCACAATTTTGTGTGCTACAACTTTCGCACTTTGATCGTCGGTTTGTACGATAACATCTGCAATTTCTTCGTATAAAGGATTACGTTCAACCGCTAGGTTTTCAAGTACCTTACGAGGCTCTTCTTTTGTTTGAAGTAACGGACGTCTTCTATCGCGTTGAGTTCTTGCAACTTGTTTATCGATTGTTGTTTCTAAATAAACAACAATACCGCGAGCAGACAATCGATTACGAACTTGCGAACTAATTACTGAGCCACCACCTGTAGCCAATACAATTCCTTGCTTCTCAGTAAGATCTTCAATTACTTGTTCTTCTCTTAACCTAAAGCCTTCTTCACCTTCGAGGTCAAAAACCCAAGCTATATCAGCACCCGTACGTCGCTCAATTTCTTGATCAGAATCGAAAAACTCTAAATGCAACCTATCTGCCAATTCTCTACCAATTGTGCTTTTACCTGCACCCATAGGGCCTACAAGGAAAATATTACGTTTCTCTGCCATTAGACTAACTTAAACTCATTAAATATTGATTATATAAATAGGGCGTTTATTAAGGAGACCCCCACGAAAATTTCAAGGGCGCAATTATCGCAATTCTTATGTATAAATTGCAAGTAAGTGAATGCAAAAGTACTCACTTACTTGCAAATAGCGCTAAAAACGCTCTGTAACTATCCGTGGTGTAACAAAAATTAGTAATTCTTTTTTCTCACTAAAATTGTTTGTGTTTCTAAACAACCAACCAAAATATGGAATATCACCTAACACTGGTACTTTTGAAACAGTATTAATGATAGATTGTTGATAAATCCCACCTAACACAATCGTTTCACCATTATTCACCAATACTTGAGTACCAATTCTCTGTGTATCAATCGCTGGTGCTTGACCATTCGTTACTTCAGAAACAGTATCTTGTGTAACAGCTAAATCAAGAATAATTCTATCATCTGGCGTTATATGAGGTGTTACCGTCAAACTTAGAACTGCCTTTTTAAATTGAACAGCAGTTGCGCCACTTGATGATGCTTGTTGGTATGGAATTTCAACACCTTGTTCAATATAGGCTTCTTTTTGATTTGACGTTGTAATACGTGGACTGGCGATAATTTCACCTTTATTTTCTTTTTCCATAGCACTCAATTCAAGATCTAAAATCGTTCCGTCAGCAAGTCGTGCTACTTGGAAAGCAATACTGCCAGCAGCAGAAGCTACAGGCATATTTACGTTTAAACGGTCTGCCAAACTAGGTATTTCACCACTAGCTCTATT
The DNA here is from genome assembly GCA_020630795.1 of Colwellia sp. Classification (GTDB taxonomy): domain Bacteria; phylum Pseudomonadota; class Gammaproteobacteria; order Enterobacterales; family Alteromonadaceae; genus Pseudocolwellia. Next base: position 233,567 of record JAHDIK010000005.1, on the reverse strand, counting down.
TGCACCATTTGCACCAGCTAATGTACCCGCATTTGAATACTCACCATCAGTACCCGTTACACCCCAACGTATTCCCAATTCTTCGTTTAAGTTATCTTTAACAGTAACCATACGAGATTCAATAACTACTTGACGAACTGGTATATCAAGTACATTTATCATCCTTTTAATATCTTCAATGCTTTTAGCAGTATCACGAATAAGTAACGTATTTGTTCGCTCGTCTACGCTAACACTTCCTCGCTCTGATAAAATACTATTATCATCTGTCTTAATTAAACTCGCTAATTCGCTAGCTTTCGCATAATTAACTTGCACAAACTCAGAATAAAGCGGCGCAAGTTCCTCAACTTGTTGTAGCGCTTCTAGATCTCGAGCTTCACGCGCAGCTAATTCATCACTAGGCGCAACCATCAAAATATTGCCTTCCATTCGCTTATCCAGACCTTTAACTTTGAGAATAATATCTAAAGCCTGATCCCATGGAACACCATCAAGTCGTAACGTGATGTTGCCTGCAACAGTATCACTTGTTACTAAATTAAAACCATTATAGTCAGCAATAATTTGTAGTACGGTACGAACTGGAATATCTTGGAAATTCAATGAAATCGCTTTTCCAGTAAAATCGTCACTATCACCTAGATAACCAGGAACTTTGATTTTTTTAACAACGGTTAAAGAAAAAACATTATTTAATTGTTTGTGCTCAAAAGTAAAATCACCTTCAATATCTATAACAAGTCGAGCATTTCGTCCTTCTTTGAAAGTTTCAATATCTGTTACTAGGGTACCAAAATCAGTCACATCTAATTGGTACAATAAATCATCTGAAATCTCTGTATTATGAAATTCAACATACAATTTACCCAGTTTATCGCTTACATCTACGGCAACCATACTATCAGCAAGGTTAACCAAAACTTGGGCTTCGTTATTTTGCCCTTTTCTAAAATCTAACGACTCAACATGGTTAATAAATTCTTTACCTAAATCTGGTAATTTACTTATCGATGTATCTTTTAAACCTTTATTAAGTGTAAGGGAAAATGCATTATCCTCTTGGCTTACGTCAAATACAGAAAGTTTATCCATATGAATGGTGGCTACTACTTTTCCCGATAACTTTTGAACAGATACGTTATCAATACCAGCATGATCAACAATGGTATTTTCAAGCTGAAGATCAAAGTCTTCCGCATTAAACGTAACAATAATACTCGCAGGGTTCATCGAAGTCTTAACTTGCGGCTGAATCACTATTGTTTCTGAAAGTAAAAATGTTAACTTAATTTCTTCATTTTGCATGGTGTTATACTTCACACCCGTCAAGCTAGAAGAGAAAGCAGCGGTAGAAAAAATGCATAACAGCATTGAAAGTAGATATTTCATCTTTAGATTTCTATAGTTTAGTTTATATTTATTCATTAATTTTAATAGCAACATTACTTCCCTTGCCCCTCTACACCTGCTTCCGACATTGCAATCACTGTTTCTCTTTCTGCCCAACAACCTGCACCATCAGGAATCAATTCAACGACTGATACAAACTTTTGATTTACACCTGTTATTCTTCCATTGTACAAACCAACATAGCTTCCAACAGAAACTCTGTGTAAAGTTGCATCAGATGCTTCAACTAATCCCCATGTAACGCCTAATTCACCAAGCGTTCCACGCATAGTTAAATCACTAATAGCAAATTTCTCTAAAGGCTGCTTACGTCTTCTTGGATCTGGACTCAAACAACCGGACATTTGCTGCATCTTTTCTTGTATCGCTTCAGGGCGAGGCAAATCAAATGGACTTCTCATCTCTTGTGCCTGGTAATCAAAATGATTGAATACAGGCACTTCTGGCATTGGTTCTATTCGACTTTTAGTATTGGCTTGAACGTTGGCGATATGAGCCCTAATTTCATTGGTATCATCAAAACAGCCAGACAATAGCATTGGCAAAATGAATATTAATTTTTTCATTCTTCTTCTGCCTCTCTGTAACGGTATGTTTTAGCTTGCAACTTCAATGTTAAACTTCCTGATTTTTTTTCATCTAAATTAATATCAAAATCATGAACAGTAACAATTCTAGGTAGGCCTGCTATTTTACTAACAAAATTACCAAATTCATGGTAATCCCCTTCAACTTCCATATGAATAGGAAGTTCAATATAAATTTCTTTTGTAATTTCAGGCTGCCAGTTTAATTTTGAGAAGTTTAATCCACTTGTTGTTCCAACAAACGTAATATCATCTAATAGACCAGGAGTTTCATGACTTTCAGGAAGGCTTTTCAATTGATTAGCAAACATAGTTTCTGCTTCTTTCATTTGCTCCTGAAAAAGCTCAAGGTTTGCTGCTACGTGGTATTTAGATTTATATTCTTCACGAAGCTCTAACTCTTCATTTTGAACACGATCTAACATATCAATTCGGTCACTGACCATAAGCATGTAACCTAATACCAATACTACTACAGCTAAAAATATACCTAGAACGATTTTGGGTAATGTAGGCCATTCCCCTATGTTATCTAATTCTAAATCGTTAAATTGCGAAAGATCCAAATCCATTATGACTTGCCTCCACTTTTAGCATCGGTAGATTTTAAACCTTGAATCAATACTCTCATCTTAAAATCACTTAACAACTTACTTTCAGCATCGGTTGAAGTAATTGATTCTAAAACCGCATCAGTAAACAAATCGGAACGCTCAATCTCTCGTATCATATTAGCTAAATGGTTATTTGATTCACTTTTTCCTAAAAGTTCTAGCGTATTATTCTGCTTTTTAAGGTTAGTCAGATATATACCATTGGGAACCACTTTTGCGATTTCATTCAGAACTTGAGTACCGACATTTCGACTACGCTGAAGTTGTTCAACAACACTTGTACGCTGCTCTAACTCTTTCTTTTTCTCGTTTAGCGTTTTTATTTCAGCGATACGAATATCAAGTATTTGAATTTCATTTTTAAGGTATTGATTACGTTTATTTTGCCCGTCAATTTGCGCTTGGAAAAATTGACTAACAGCAAATACTAATGCAAATGCTATAATTGCAATAAGCGCAAGGAGAGAGAAAAATTCTCGCTGCTTGGCTTTTTCAGCTTCATCTCTCCATGGAAGTAGATTTATATGTGCCATGAACTAAAACTCCTTAATGCTAATCCCGTAGCAACCATAAACTTAGGAGCTATTTCTTCTAACTTTTCAACATCTATATGTGCCGATTTCTGCATACCTTCGAAAGGGTTAGCTTTAACGGTATATATTCCTAACTCTTCAGATAAAAGAGACTCTACCCCTTCAACCAAAGATGTACCGCCCGAAATAACTAGGTAGTCTACTTTCTCTTTACCGCTTGATGTTAAAAACATTTGTATTGCACGTCGAATTTGTTGCACTAACACAGTATGAAACGGCGCTAAAACCTCAAAAGTATAATTTGGTGGAAGATCATTACCGATTTTAGCTAATTCTGCTTCTTCAAATGTTTTGTTGTAATAAGATACGATAGAACGCGTATATTGCTCACCACCGAAAATTTGATCTCGACTATAAATGTGCTCTCCAGAATCAGTAACGGAGAATAGCGTCATAACAGAGCCAATATCAACCATGGCTACCACTTTATCCGCGGCATCTTCTGGTAGCTGTGACAAGACAAGCTCATAAGGGCGATTAACCGCATATGATTCTACATCAATGACCTTTGCTTGAAATCCACCCGTTTCTAGCGCAGAAACACGAGCTTCAATTGATTCTGTTCGTGCTGCACTTAATAAAACGTTAATTTTACTTGGGTCAGACTCGTTCACCTCTAACGATTCAAAGTCTAAACTAACTTCATCTAATGGATAAGGGATCAAACTATCAGCTTCAATCTCAATTTGACTCGCTAACTCTTGTTCAGTTAGCGTTACATCCATATAAATAATTTTAGTTATAACTGTTTGACCGGAAACTGCGGCTGCGGCATGCGTAACAGATGATGTGATTTTTTTACGAATTTTAGAAATAACATTACCAACCGCTTCAATATCTTGTATTTCACGATCAATAACAGCGCCTCTCGGCATATTCTCTTCTAGCAATGCTTCTAGTATGTACCCATCATTTCCTTGACTAAGTAACACAGCTTTTACACTATGCGAGCCAATATCAATTCCAACAATAAGTGATACTTTCTTTTTCCATAGACTGCTTAACATAACATCCTACTAAGTTATTTTTTTTATGCAAAATAATAAATTAAATACATTTATTACACTGTTTTACAGGATATACTAGTAATATTAAACGATTTTATTAATTTTATTGAGTATTTTTTATTGTGTTTTCTATTAAAAACCTACTAAAACTAAGTTTTATAATAATAATCCTAGGTATTCTATCACTTGCTGCCCTGTATATGTCAATGCGTAGTGAACTCCCTAGTGTAAAAATTCTTAAGGAAATTCAATGGCAAACGCCAATGCAGATTTTCAGTTCTGATGGTAAGCTGATTTCTCAATTCGGGGAAAATAAACGTATTCCATTAGAGCTTAAAGACTTTCCTCAACAACTTATTGATGCATTGCTGGCAACAGAAGATGATCGCTTTTACTATCACTTTGGCGTAGATCCTATTGGAATGTCACGAGCTGTTCTGGGCCAATTAATGGGCGAAAATAAGGGTGGTGCCAGTACAATAACGATGCAAGTTGCTCGAAATTTTTTCCTAAGTTCAGAAGTCACGTACTCGCGAAAAATTAGAGAGATTTTCCTCTCATTTCATATTGAAAGTTTATTGACTAAAGATGAAATTTTATCGTTGTACCTTAACAAAATTCCCTTAGGCCATCGCTCTTTCGGTTTTGGTGCTGCGGCGCAAGTATACTTTGGTAAAGATGTTAAAGATTTAAGTCTTTCTCAAATTGCGGTATTAGCGGGCTTACCTAAAGCTCCGTCAAGTATCAACCCAATACGCTCTCCGAGCAAAGCGAAACTTCGACGAAATGTCGTGTTGGGGCGTATGCTCAGTCAAGGATACATTTCAGAACAAGAATACCAAACGGCGAAAGCTGAAGCGATTCTAAGCAAGCGCCATGGAGCTGAAATAGAATTAGACGCCCCTTATCTAGCACAAATGGCTCATCAAGAACTTCTCGATATGTTTGGCAAGGAAGATGCTTACTCAAACGGATACAAAGTTTTCACTACAGTCCCAAGTCACCTTCAAATCGCCGCCCAACAAGCAGTTCTTGAAAACCTCCACGCATATGATACTCGTCACGGTTATAGAGGAGCGTTGTTTAGTTTACGCCCTAATATAAAAGAACGTTCAAGAAACGAGCGTAAGAATATAGAAATCAACGAAAGTGATGAACTTAGTGAAACAGAGTTAAGCGATGCTTTCAATAAAATTAAAACCTATCAATCTCTCATCGCTGGGGTAGTAACTAAAGTCAATGAACAGTCGATAGAAGTGCAACTTATCGACAATACAACTATTAATATTGACTGGGACGGGCTTTCTTGGGCTAGAGAATATATCAATGACAGCAAACAGGGAATTCCACCTAGTTTTGCATATGAAATTTTAGCGTATGGTGACGCGATTTTAGTTCAGCGCAACGCTGAAACACAAACTTACCGCTTAAGCCAGCTTCCCCAAGCCAGTTCAGCATTAATATCGATGTCTCCAGACGATGGAGCCATAAAGGCTCTTGTTGGTGGCTATAGCTTTAAACAAAGTCAGTTTAACCGTGTAACACAAGCAAAAAGGCAAGTAGGTTCAAATATTAAGCCTTTCATTTATTCCGCAGCGTTAGAACACGGCTTTACATTAGCATCATTAGTTAATGATTCACCGATAGATCATTGGGACAAAAGTGGCGGAAGCGTATGGAGACCTAAAAATTCGCCCGCGAGATATGACGGTCCTATTCGAGTGAGAGTAGCTTTAGCACAATCAAAAAATGTAGTGGCAGTACGCTTATTTAGACAAGTAGGCAAATCAAATGTTATCAATCACCTTCAATCTTTTGGTTTTAATGAATCTGATTTACCAAACAATAATACACTCGCGTTAGGCTCAGCCTCCTTAACACCTTTAGAAGTAGCAACGGGTTATTCAGTATTTGCTAACGGCGGTTTTTTAATCGAACCTTATTTTATCGAACGAATAGAAGACTCATTTGGTAACGTTGTTTATCAAGCTAACCCTAAAGTCGTTTGTTTAGCGTGTGAAGTCGAACTCGAAGAATCAATTACAGAACCTAGTGAAATAGAGCAAGACACTGAATCGAAAGAGAATCCCGAATTAGTAAGTTCTGACACTCCATCTTTACAAGAGGATGAACAATCCGTAATTAAAGATGATATACGTAACGAACCATTATACGCAGAGCGTGTAATATCTTCACAAAATGCTTTTCTTGTCACGCAAGCCCTTAACTCTGTTATTTGGGGAGCAGACTGGAAATCTCTTCCATACTGGCAAGGAACAGGCTGGCGTTCTAGAGCTTTAGAAAGACGTGATATTTCAGGAAAAACAGGAACAACTAACCAATCAAAAGACGCATGGTTTAGTGGTTACACCCGAAAGCTCGTCACTTCTGCTTGGATTGGTTTTGACGATCCGGCGAGAGATTTAGGTCGAACCTCAAAAAATACTAATTTAACAACGAAGCAGATCACCGGCTCAGAAGCAGGCGCTCAATCAGCTCAGCCCGCTTGGAACCTATATATGAAAGAAGCGCTTCCTCATTTTCCTTACGAAGCGTTTACGCTACCTAACGACATAGTTTCAGCGAGAATTGACAAAGAAACAGGAAAATTAACCTACAGTTCCGATAATTCAAGTACTTTTGAATACTTCAAATTAGGCACAACGCCAACAGAATATGTTGCTGAAGAACCAATTTATGAACAACTATCACCAAATGAAACATCAACAGACGAATCATTCGACGATATATTTTAAGTAATCAATAAAACCATACAATCACTATTACAAAAAATTATATTCGCTATCACTTAGAGGGGAGTCAACACTCCCCTACTCCTTAAGTTCACGTTAAACCCTTACTAAATATACAATTAATGAACACATTTTAGTGTAAAAACTCCAATAAACACAAAAACGCAATGTAATTAAACATGAAAACTTTCAAAACGAAACACATTTATCTTTCGTTTTATATGAAAGTCACATAAAATACGCACATCAACTACTTGTTTTGAAATTTTACCTTGGAGAATACATAAAATGACCGTTTTGGAAAATTCAATTAATCTGTCGCAATATGGTATCAATAATGTTGCAGAGGTTGTTTACAATCCATCTTATGAAGTACTTTTTGCTGAAGAAACAAAGGACAGCTTGTCTGGTTTTGATAAAGGTGTAGAAACTGAGCTAGGAGCGGTTAATGTCGACACGGGTGAATTTACAGGTAGGTCTCCAAAAGATAAATATATTGTAAGAGATGATGTAACGAGAGATACGGTTTGGTGGTCTGATCAAGGTAAAAATGACAACAAGCCAATGTCACAAGAAACGTGGACTCATCTAAAAGGTTTAGTAACAACACAGCTTAGTGGGAAAAAACTTTACGTTGTTGATACATATTGTGGTGCAAACGAAGATACACGATTAAAAGTACGTTTCATCACAGAAGTAGCATGGCAAGCACACTTTGTTAAAAATATGTTTATTCGCCCAACCGAAGACGAGTTAACATCTTACGAACCTGATTTTGTTGTGATGAATGGTGCAAAAACAACCAACCCTCATTGGAAAGAGCAAGGTTTAAATTCTGAAAACTTTGTTGCGTTTAACCTAACTGAAAAAGTTCAACTGATCGGTGGAACCTGGTACGGCGGAGAAATGAAGAAAGGCATGTTCTCGATGATGAACTACCTACTTCCACTAAAAGGTATTGCATCAATGCACTGTAGTGCTAACGTATGTGAAAAAGGCGACGTAGCGATTTTCTTCGGGTTATCGGGCACAGGTAAAACAACGCTTTCGACTGATCCAAAGCGTGAACTTATTGGTGATGATGAGCACGGCTGGGATGATAACGGTATATTCAACTTCGAAGGTGGTTGTTATGCTAAAACCATTAATTTAAGTAAAGAAAATGAGCCTGACATATACAATGCGATTAGACGTGATGCACTATTAGAAAATGTGACAGTAGATGAAAACGGGAAAATTGATTTTGATGATAATTCAAAAACGGAAAACACTCGCGTGTCTTACCCAATTTATCATATTGACAACATTGTTAAACCTGTTTCAAAAGCAGGCCACGCAAATAAGGTGATTTTCTTAACTGCTGATGCCTTTGGTGTGTTGCCTCCAGTTGCTAAACTAACTCCGGCGCAAACTCAATATTACTTTTTATCAGGCTTTACAGCGAAACTTGCTGGTACAGAGCGCGGTATCACAGAGCCTACTCCTACTTTCTCAAGTTGTTTTGGTGCGGCATTTTTAAGCTTACACCCAACAAAATATGCTGAAGTATTACAAAATCGCATGAATGCTTCTGGTGCTGAAGCATACTTAGTAAATACGGGCTGGAATGGAACAGGTAAACGTATCTCAATTAAAGATACGCGCGCAATTATAGACTCGATTCTTGATGGTTCTATAGATAGCGCAGAGACAAAAGTTGTTCCATTGTTTAACCTTGAAGTACCTACATCTTTAGATGGTGTAAACGACGAAATACTTGATCCTAGACACACATATGCATCAGTAAACGACTGGGAAGTGAAAGCTAAGGACTTAGCTGGCAAGTTTATTAACAACTTTGAGAAATTTACCGACAATGATAATGGTAAAGCCTTAGTTGATGCAGGACCTAAGTTATAAAGACGAGAAGTATTTAAAAATAATAAAGCCGCTTTTGCGGCTTTTTATTTTTCAGAATAAGGCAGTGTCACCACAGCTTTCAAACCACCTTCCTTACGATTTGACAAGGTTACGCGTCCGCCATGAGAATCAACAATACGTTTAATGATCGCTAAACCTAAACCGCTCCCCTCACCTCCACGCGCGATATCGCCTTGTGTAAAGGGCTGAAACAACCTCTGAATATCATCTTCTGGAATCCCTGGGCCGTTATCTAAAACAGAAAAGCTGACCGTACGATTTCGAGTTGATTCGTTCACTTCAATATCTACATCACCTTCACTATAACGAAGAGAGTTTTGAATCAAATTAGCGACGACTCGCTTTATTGCAATGTAACGCATAGGAACGTTAGAAACTTCTTCTCCACTTAAAACGATATTACGCCCAGGAATTGATTCAGCTTGTACAACATCTGCTAACAGAACATTTAAGCTGTGCATTTCAAATACATCGGTATGGTCATTACGAATATAATCAATGAACTGATCTATGATTTTATTCATATCATCAATGTCACCTTCGATTCCTTCTTTTAAAAATTCGTCGACAGATGACATCATTTCGGTAGACAACCGTATTCGAGTGAGCGGTGTACGCAAGTCGTGCGAGATTCCTGCCATCAAAAGGTTACGATCATCTTCTAATTGACGAATGCCTTTTGACATATGATTAAATGCTTGAGTAACAGAAACAATTTCCGTTGTTCCATTTTCTTTAAGAGGTTCAGGAAAGTTTCCTCGACCCACTTCTTCTGCTGCACGCTGCAGTGAACGTAATGGTCGATTAAGCTGTCTGACAAAAAGCCAACCGCCAGCAACACTGAGTACACCTAAAATGACTAATACCCCCAAGAGCGGATACAGATTTTCTTCTTCTAATCCTGTTAGCGGAATCTTCACCCACCAGTCAGGTGCTTGAGGTGGCCTTATCCAAAATAAGTATTCATCTCCCTGAGAAATGCGAACTTCAGCAGGCCCTCCAAGAAGTAGTGACATTTCTTCTGAACGAAACGGGTAATGTGTGGCATGTTCCAACCCAAGCCTCATAGCCATATTTTCACGGTAAACCCCTATTCCTGTTTCTTTATGAAACGCCTCTGCCATTGCAGGTCTTAAAATAGGGTCGTCTATATCGATAAATACAGCTCTGACTTGTTTAGCCAAGAGCTGATTAACTTGCTGAGCGTTTGGTTGGAGTATATAAATTGCAATTGAAATGTATGAGACCACTTGATTTACCAATAACAAAACACCTATTAGTAAAACAGTTTGTCCAAAAGCACTACGAGGTAAAACTTTCATGTTTAAGTCGCTATACTAATGTATTAAGCGACTTCTTTTCCTTCAGGAACAAATACATAGCCTAGCCCCCAAACTGTTTGAATATATCGAGGTTTTGCAGGATCTTCTTCTAACATACGTCTTAGTCGAGATACTTGAACATCAATACTGCGCTCAAGCGCAGAATAGTCGCGCCCTCGAGCTAAGTTCATTAATTTATCGCGAGATAATGGCTCTCGAGGATGACTAATTAATGCTTTTAATACAGCGAACTCTCCGCTGGTTAGCGGCATATTAACATCACCTTTTAACATTTCTCTCGTTGCTAAATTTAGCTGGTATTCACCGAAAGCGATGATGTTTTCTTCTTGACTCGGAGCACCGGGGGCTTCTTGTACTTTACGTCGAAGTACCGCTTTAATCCTAGCCAATAGCTCTCGCGGATTAAAAGGCTTAGGCATGTAGTCATCAGCACCCAATTCTAGGCCTATAATTCGATCCACCTCATCACCTTTAGCGGTAAGCATCACAATAGGAATATCATTCGAGTTTTGACGAAGTCGACGGCATATTGAAAGCCCATCTTCACCCGGTAACATGAGATCAAGCACAAGTAAATGAAAGTTTTCGCGTTCTAATAACCTGTCCATTTGTTCCGAATTTGCAGCACTACGAACTACAAAGCCTTGCTCTACAAGATAACGTTCAAGTAGCGCACGCAAGCGCATATCATCATCAACTACTAATACTTTTTGTGTTTCTTGTCCCATAAGGTACTTCTCAGTGATCTATTATGTATTCAATATAATAGAAAACGAGCCAAAGTTAAAAAACTACTTTGTGACATCCTAATCGGATTTGTTACAAAGTATGAATCATTAAAACGATGGCCAGTATTCTTAATTACTCAGGCATAACTAAATCATACTTTTCAATAAGTGCGTAGAGTGTAGGTCTTGTGATACCTAGTAACTCGGCAGCCTTTGACATGTTTTTATCTGATAATGAATATGCTTTACGAATAGCGATTGTTTCAGCTTGTTCTCGCACCGTTCTTAAGTTTAGCGATAGCTCAAATTCTGTATTTTCATGATCGAAAAAGCCTAAATCCATTGCTGTAACTTGCGTACCTGTACACATTATTACAGAACTTTTAACTTTATTTTGTAACTCACGAATATTACCAGGCCAGCGATGGTTTTTAATTGCACTCATTCCATCGTCAGAAAAACCTTTTACATTGCTTTTATATTCTTCAGCGTAACGTTGTAAAAAGTATTGCGCTAAAATGAGCATGTCTTCATCACGATCACGCAACGGGGGAATGTTAAGGGTAATTTCACTTACACGATAAAATAAATCTTCCCTAAATGTTTTCTCTTTAACCATTTCTTCAAGGTTTTGGTTAGTTGCACAAACAACACGTACGTCTACCGATATTTCTTGTCTGCCGCCTAAACGTTCAATCTGTTTTTCTTGTAAAAATCGTAATAGTTTTGCTTGTAAGTTGAATGGCATATCACCTATTTCATCAAGAAACAGCGTGCCTCCTTCAGCACATTCGATTTTACCTTTGGTTGTTTTGTGTGCCCCTGTAAAAGCCCCTTTTTCAAAACCAAATAATTCACTTTCAAGTAAGGTTTCAGGAATTGATGCACAGTTTATAGCAATAAAAGGCTTATCTTTACGATCACTCGCTAAATGCACTGCGTTTGCCGTAACTTCTTTACCTGTACCACTTTCACCTAAAAGTAACGCTGTAATTTGAGTAGGAGCAATACGTCTTACCATAGTACGTAATCGTTCAATTGACTCACTATTGCCGATAATACCAATGTCGCTACCAGCAACTGAACGCATTTGGCGATTTTCTTCTTCAATCGCTGCTACACTAAACGCACGTTCAACAATAACGTTAATGACTTCGGTTTCAATAGGTTTTTGATAAAAGTCATACGCTCCCGCAGCAATAGCTTTAAGTGCATTCGTTCTATCGTCGTTACCTGTAATAACAATAACCTTAGTGTGCGGTGCAATCGTTAAAATTTCCTGCAGTGCAGCTAAGCCTTCTGAAGCATTCGCCTCATCTGGCGGTAAACCTAAATCTAACGTGACAACCTTTGGCTCAAAGCGACGTACCGCCGCAATCGCACTTTCACGATCACCTGCTAAAACAACATCATAATCAGACAAGCTCCATTTAAGCTGCTTTTGAATACCTTTATCATCATCAATGATTAATAGTTTTTCCATGTAGATAAAACCTTCGCTATATTTATTATTGTTACTTAATCTAATACTGAAGACGTTGGTATATTTACGATAAACTTAGTACCAACTCCCTCTTCACTTTCTACTTTAATTACGCCAGAAATACTTTCTATAAATTGTTTAGCTTCATATACACCAATCCCCATACCAGCATTACCTTTGGTGGTATCGAATGGCTTAAACAATCGTTTTTCAATAAAAGATTTTGACATTCCTGTACCATTATCTTCGATTGTAATTTGTATGTCGCTTGAATCATTTTTAACAGACACTTTAACCCAACCATCATCGGCAGTGGCTTCCTGCGCATTTTGAATAAGGTGGTTAAGTACTGAAAAAAGCACTTCCTCATCTACAACGACTTTGTAGTTACCATTCACATTACAATCAACGAGCGGCCTTTTAACATTGCGCTGTTTTACAACTTTTACGATTAATTCAGATAAATTAACCGTATTATGCTTAGCCTGAGCGACTTGTTTATTTCGTAACTGAGATAATACCTTATCTAACCGCTCAGTGGCAGAGTCAACTGTCTCAAATACATCATCAATAAATTCAGGATTATCGCGATGTTTTTCAGCATTTGTGGTAATAAGCGCCAACTGTGCTTGTATGTTTTTAAGATCGTGTACTAAAAATGCCGACATACGGTTAAATGCGTCAAATTGCTTTGATTCAGCAATTTTATCGTTCGCTTCATGTAACGATAATACATTACCTAGTTGCTTCGATACTGCGAAAAATAAGTCTCTGTCTTCCCAATTCAATTTTGAGGCCTGTTTATCAGTACCTAAAATAAATAAGCCATAAAATGTTTTACCAATAAAAATCGGTACAACAACTGAAATATTTTTGTCTTGCCATTGCATCAGGTTTAGCGATAAATCAGGATAAATACTAGGCGTTTCAGTGTATTCCGCTAAATCTATTATCCACCCTTCACGTTTACAAAAATGACATAAATGAATTAATTGGGGTGTAAACATTTCTTCGAATGTTAGCCCATCACTATATTTAGTTTCAAATTGCGTATTTGTGATTTGTTTTACTATAGCGCCGTGAGTGGCATTGGCTTTTGACATCATCAATTGAGTTGCCATTTGATAGTTGTTTTCTGCTGTGCTTGTTTCTATTTTCCCAATCAAATTTAGCCATTCATCACGATATTCATACTTGTTCGCAAAGAAATTTTTAGCAATAAAAACTTTAACATTACGCCTTAATTTTTCGGTCGCCAACAACACAACAAGAACAACACCACCTAGTACGAGAAACCCTACGCTGAAAACTGATCCCCATTTACCACCAAGGTAACTTAATACATAACCAACAATTGCCATTACAATTAAATACAGACCAGCAATCATGAGCATTGAACTATAAAAAACGACATTGCGAGAAACAAAAATACGTACTGTACCGTTTTTAATTCGGCGAGTACTGATCATAATCAAAGGCACAACAAGTATGGATATAAATCCACGACTAAACCAAAAATCAAAATCCAGTCGATTTATCATCATTGCTTGAGCGTACAATACAAAGTCAAAAAGCGATGTACTTGCAATAGCAATAACCAATGGCCAAATGGCCCACCTAACTTGAGAATTAGCGCTTCTATATAGTTGTTCTAATAATACGAGTGCCCATAAATTTAAAACAATAAACAGTAAAAATAAAAATTCATATGAAAAATTTAACGTGTAAGTAAGCAACCAACAGCTAGAAACTAAGCATGCCCATATGGTTGTATATCGCTTAATATAGGAGTTTGAGACAAGTCTTCTAAACGTACGTTCTTCAGTATTACATATCAATATAAAGATAGACCAACAGGCAATTTTTATACTATCTGCAAGCATCACCCACTGAAGAGTAAAACCAAGTTCTATTTGTAATGTAGCCACTACATTTGCAGTTAAAGTGGTAAATGTACAAATTAAAATACATCGGGCAAGTAGGGTTTTATTACGTGCTGCGAATAACAATAATATGAAGATTAAGTAAGATACGCTTGCAAAAGCAAAACCTAAAAAACCAATTGAATCCATCCTTACAAGACCTTATTAATAATCAATAACATAACGTATTGTTCAGATTATATATTCTCAAAATAATTAAACCACCATAGATAATCTATTTCAGGCGTTTAGTCAGCAAATTTAAGCAATACATAATTTTTGAAAGTGATGATAACGCGATACCTGACTACTTTAGATTTGTTAGAAGACAATGTATAGCGATTTCGAAATTTAAGAAAAATTAAAGGAACAATAGGAATAACGTGACAAGTAAAGAATGGCGCTCCCGGCAGGAATCGAACCTGCGACTTAGACTCCGGAGGTCCACGTGATATCCACTTCACCACGGGAGCATCATTATTTAAGGCAGCGATTCTAGTCAAAACCTTCATCTATTACTAGTACACATTATAAAATTAATGAGGTTGGGCTGAGGACACAGTATAAATAAAACTAAAACCCAATAATATATTGCCTATACACGCCACATTTCGTAAATTACCTCAATTACCTATATCATGGGTCATACATGGATAATTCAATTAAAAATAATCATTTATGTAATTGCGTATTACTAGGGAACTTAGTTGATAAGCCTGTTATTCGATATCAAGCCAACCCTATACTCGCAATTGCAGAGTTAACATTAGCTACACACAGCAAATGGTTTGATAAAGCATCCAATCAATATAAAGAATGGACTAGCTTCCATATAGTTAAAGTTGTTGGCGAAATAGTAGAACGTTCTTTAACTTATGCCCAAAAAGGCGATATACTACTCATTAATGGTTATTTGTTGAATAGCAAAAAAAACAATCGTGAGATTGTTCATGCTGTTTACGCACAAACATACGACAAAGGATATGCTCGATCACTCAATCAATTACATCTTAGCGGACAAATAAACTCCCCCGTTAAATTAGTTACGACAGAAAACAATAAAGAGCTAGCTGAAGTCTCCATTACCTCTAATTTTTTTATAAATTCACCGATAACTAAAGAGCAAAAAAACATTCAAATAACACGCCCTGTCCATATTTGGGGTAAACAAGCGAGTTATTTACATGAAAATGCTGAAACGGGAGATCAACTAATACTGGAAGGTAAGCTAAGTTATTTACACAACGCAAGTAAATCTCAACTAATTGATTGTCACCAAGCTATTTTATTAAAATAACAACCTTCATAAAGGTTTGAAACTTAACGTTACTATGAAAAACATGAATAAAATACAACCTAATAAAATCCGAAACTTCTTAACGTTAATGGTAATTACACTTACGTTATTTACCGGTATTCAATCAAAAAATGCCTCGGCAAATCAGGCTTTTTCTTTCTCTCCATATATTGATTTAACGAATCAAGGGTTACCAGGAAAGTCTTGGTTACCACCACTTTCTAATCCAAGCCAAAGTGACGAGTTATTGTTTGCCGATGATTCAGGGAAACTCTATAGAGCGACAGGACAAAAGATAGAAGCAGAACCTATTTTTGACTTTGTATCGCACTTAAAAGAATACTCTCCCATACGATTTACGGCAATTGCACTACACCCCAACTTTCATTTGCTGGACCAAGAAGGTTCAAAAACAATTTATACTGCGCATATTGAAGCATTTAATAAAGAATCGACCAACGATAGACTGCAAAGTGCAACTGAAGATGTTACCTACAGTCACGATGCTGTAGTTTTAGAATGGCAAATAAACAACACTAAAGTTAATGATATAACCTTAACTCAAGTTCGCGAAGTTATGCGAATAGCGACAACATCAGACGCAATAGATATTAATCATTTAGCGTTTAACCCACTATTAAAGTCTTGGGATGAAGACTTCGGACTTATCTTTATAGCACTTGATGCTGACCCTGCATTTGAAACCGAACCTCTTTATTCTGGTGCAATTCTACGAATAAACCCACAGAAATTTGGTTCAATCAATTATTCTATTCCGCCAAATAATCCATTTATTGCAACGCAAGAAGTAAATGATGAAATTGTTGTTTTAGGTGCCAAGAAAATATCTAATTTATTGTGGACAAAGTACACGAAAAGTAACGTTATTCTAACGCATGAATATGACGATAAAACATTAATGTCGATGGTTGCACTGGGTAACGACCTGATAAAAGTACCTCCCGTAAATAATATTTATCAATCTGAAAACTCTGTAATATCACTCTCTAATCAATATTACAGTGGGCGAGATTTAACACATGTTCGTAACAAGTTTCTCATATTAAGTAACCAAGCTGATAATTGGATTCTAGAATCAATTGCACTTAATCAGCCGTTATCACCTAAAACAGAAGTAACATTAAGCAATAGCGACTTTTCTACTATGAGTAAGCTATCGCTTCATACTCCTAGAGAAAATGAAGTTTTGTTGTTAGATCAAAGTAATTCCGTTATCTACAAACTCACTGCAAGCCTTGTAAAAACAAAAGCACCGCTTGAATTAATTCCGAGCACAGAATCGGTAAAAGACATAACACTTGATACCCAAGATAAAGAAACAATCTATAAAATTGCTATTGGTGCTGCCATAGCTGTTATTTTACTTATTTTGTATTTTATTAAACGTAAATATCAACGACTATTTAGTAAAACTAAAACACTATTACGTTCAAACTATGCTCGATTTAGGTTTGATGAAGAAACCAATAAAGTATCATTTTATAAACGCCACCAATCAGGTGTTGATAAAGTTATTCCAATAGAAGACATATACAGTAGTGAAGTCTTTTTAAACGAAAAATCTATTGGTTCTGTTACCTCAACCAAAGGTCAAAACTTCAATAATGAACGCGATAAAGAAATGCGTAGAGTTTTTGAAGAAGAACACAGACACAAAATGGTTGACCGTAAAGTAAGAAAGATCAACATCAAGCTTTTTACCAACAAAGGTGAAGAAGTTCTCGTTTGCGCCTACCTCAGAGAAGGTAACCAAAGGTTTACTCGTGAAACCTTCCATGTAGTGATTGAATATGTACTTGATTGGCAATGGTATCTATCGATTCAATTACACGAAGATGAAACGCCTGAACGAGCACCAAAACTCATTTCTCAAAAGCCTAGAAATAGGCCAATTAAAGCTCAAGTTAAAAGTACACAGCCTCCTGTCAATCAGCAAGCAAACGTAGATACATCACAAGTGGCTCCTGATGTAGCACCAGCTATAACGCCGGAGCATGAAGTTAACGAAGACCTAGTTGACTCGCTGAGCACTTTAGTCACGTTAAAGGAAAAGGGTTACCTTTCAGAAGAAGAGTTTATCGCGGCAAAGAGCAGAATACTGATTCCTAATAACGATACTCCTACTAACAAGTAAATGAGTAACATAAACAAACGCACTAAGTGGCTAATTGCCATTAGTGCGTTTATTGTCGTTTATATATCCCTTTCGCTCAGCCTATTTACACATCCATCAGTTCAAGAATGGTTGCTTTCTTTTTCTCCTAATTCTATCGCTAATACTCTATTGATAGTATTTATATTAACTTGTCTGTCTACTGTTGGAGTTCCGCGGCAAGTGATCGCATTTACCTGCGGTTTTTTCTATGAAGTAGTTTTAGGTACTGTACTCGCCACCACCATCGTTACTCTCGCAGCACTTGTAACGTACTTGATTTCTAGACGCTTTTTTCGCTCGCGTATTTACGTCTCTTACCCCACACAGCTGACAAAAGTAAATGACTTCCTTTCATCTCAAACTTTTTCAAAAGCTGTGATAATTAGGTTATTACCCGTTGGGTCTAATTTTTTAACAAATATCTTAGCTGGTGTGGCGAATATCCCAGCAAAACCTTTTATATTAGGTAGTTGTGTAGGCTTTATACCGCAAATGCTTATTTTTAGCTTAGCGGGATCAGGGGTTAAATTAATGGCTACCGAACAAATCACAATAAGTATTGTGCTATTTGTTATCGCACTTCTTTTGAGTTGGCAACTCTATAGAAAAACTCCATCATACAGACAATAAAAAAGAGCGAAATTCGCTCTTTTTATTGTCTGTACTTACAAATTACATCATTTTATTTTAACGATAATAAGTGCTTTATAAGTTTTTTATAATCTTCTTCGAAGTTATCACGATCAAGTGCAGATGGATTAATTTTATATTTATTATTCACAATAACAGTAGGTACCGAGTTTAACGCTGGCTTACCGTCTTCACCCTTTTTCTTAGTGAAAAAATCCTGATTTTTCTTCATTTGCTTCGCTTTGCTATTTACAGAAAAGCTTGCCATTAATTTATCAAATTTTTCCCCATCAGCACCATTTAGTACAAATACATTACGGATATCTCGTTCAGAGGTTACTACTGCTCTTTGTACCTGAATATAGTTAAATAAAGAGCCCACAAGCTTTTGTTCCATACCAAGCTGCTGTGCAACAACAACAGCTTTGCTTAAATACCCTTGTACCTTAGGTGATGCTACACGCAAAAAATCTACGTGGTTCATTTCAAACTTTACATTTTCAGGCAATGTTTTCTTAACATTATTCATCAACGGTTCAAATTTAAAACAGTGCGGACAATAAAACGAAAAATACTCTCTGACTTCTGGCTTTTTTGACGCCGTATCATTTACAACAATGTACTGCTCACCTTCTTTATAATCTGCTGAACATGCCATTAATGGCATACATAACATCACGATTAAACTTAAAATTCTCTTCATTCTTTATTCCTAATATTCATTGTGCGCCTTCGCGACTTAATTTGGCATTAAACTTAACGGCGGTTGCTGCAAAGCAGACATTTGCTCTTTTAGCATTAAAATTTGCTGCTCCCAGTACTTTTCAGTATCAAACCATGGAAAATTTCTTGGAAACGCAGGATCTTTCCAGCGTTTACATAACCACGCCATATAGTTAACAACCCTCATAGTACGTAACGATTCTATCAAAACAAGTTCATTAGTATCAAATGTAAAGAACTCTTCATACCCCATCAAAAGTGTATCGAGTTGTAACACTTGATCATTTCTATCACCCGATAACATCATCCATAAGTCTTGAACAGCAGGTCCCATTTTACAATCATCTAAGTCAACAAAATGAGGACCGTCATCAGTCCACAATATGTTTCCAGCATGGCAATCGCCATGTAATCTAATTTCACTCTGAGGTTTATATTGACTGGCAGCAACATCAATCACTTGATCTAAAATAGTAAAAAATAGTGTGGCCAATGAAGTAGGTACAAAGGATGACGATTTAATCGTTTCATGAGCTTGAAATAACATATCTTCACCAGAAAACCGTGGACGCGTACTAAAAGATTGATTCGCTGAAACTGAATGAATACGAGCGATAAAACGCCCCATCCATTCTAGTTGATCTAAATTATCAACCTCAAAAATACGCCCACCACGGCACGGATATACAGCAAAAAAATAACCTTGATAGTTAAATAACGACTCACCATTAATACATAAAGGTGCAACTAATGGTAGCTCTTGTTCTTCCAACTCAAGCGCAAAATTTAGCTCTTCTCGAATCTGTGCTTCTGACCACCTTTCAGGTCGATAAAACTTGGTCACATATTTAACCAAGTTTTCATCATGAAATTGATAAACACGGTTTTCATAACTGTTTAACGCTAATAGACCACTGTCTACGTTAAAACCAACACTCTCTAATCCGTCTAAAATTAGATCAGGAGAAAGCGATGTAAAATCAAATACAGACATTCATAACCTATCTCTCAGTAACTCTGATGGTGAGGGTAATCTAAACCATCAAATATTGCACGAGCCTAATACGTTATTTATGCTTATTCGACCTATCTTTTATTAAAGAATCGGCTTTCTTGCTCTAGCCTCACATCACTTTCAGGTTTAACTTGTTCAATAACAAAAGTAATATCATTCATATATCCTTTGAGTTCATATGGATCGACAGAAATACTCATTGGAAGTGTGTATACAGTTGCAGCTTTCACGGTAACTTCTTGTTCACCGTGCCATGTTGTATTCTCGATACCTTCGATCGACAATTTGTACGTATTATCTGTTTGAGACTTGTTTAAAATTTTAAGCGTGTAAACATTCTCGATATTACCGTTAAAATTCTCTTTCGCTAACTCGGTTCTATCTCGAATAATCTCCATAGATACTGGCAATCGATTAACAATTTCGAGAATTAATAGGCTAGACATAATCACTAACACAGCAGCGTAGCCAATTAATTTTCCACGAATAATATGAACTTTCTTTCCTTGTAACTCGTGCTCTGTTGTGTAACGAATAAGACCTCTATCATATTTCATCCGATCCATTACACCGTTACAGGCATCTACACACGATCCACAATTAATGCACTCATATTGCAAACCGTTCCTTATATCAATACCTGTCGGACATACCTGAACACATAGATCACAATCAATACAATCACCTAGCCCCATAGCTTTATGATCTTGCTTACGCCCACGAGGCCCTCTGTTTTCACCACGCTCAGTATCATATGAAACAGTTAACGTGTCTTTATCAAACATTGCCGATTGAAAGCGCGCATACGGACACATGTGTAGGCATACTGTTTCACGCATCCAACCAGCATTTCCATAGGTCGCAAAGGTAAAAAAGAAAATAATGCCTGCTAAGGTCACCGAAGTATTTAATGTAAAAACATTAACCACAACTTCTCGCATTGGCGAGAAATAACCAACAAAGGTCATCGCAGTAAATAGAGAGAATAAAACCCAAGCCGTGTGTTTTAACGTTTTTCGCCAAAATTTATTTTTACTCATTTTTTGGCTGTCTAATTTTTTACGTTGGTTTGCAGATCCTTCTATTTTTTCTTCGAACCAAATAAAAATAAACGTCCACACCGTTTGTGGGCACATGTAACCACACCACACACGTCCTAAAAATGTTGTTACAAAGAACAACATAAAAGCGCCTAAGATAAATAACCATGCGAGTAGGGTTAAATCTTGAGGCCAAAGTGTTAAGCCCCATAAATTAAAACGTTGAAGCTCTATATCAAATAAAACAGCTTGCTGACCATTGTATTGAAGCCAAGGAAGTATGGCGAAAAAAGCAAAGTAAACAAGATTCATGCGTTGTCTCAGCTTTTGGAAAAAACCTGACACTTTACGCACATAAATTTGGTCGCGAGGTTTATATGTTTCAACCCCTTTCGCTTTATGAATTTTGATATTTTTTACGGGAATTTGAACTTCTTTTTTATCTTTTAACTCGGAATCGCTCACAATAAATCCTTGTTCAAAAAAACGTCACGCTAGGTGATTAGAAAATAAAAGCTTAAAAAGTGATTAAGATAATATATTGTTAGTAAAAAATTTATTATCCTAGTCTTACCACTTTATTATACGACATGTTATGAAGAATTTATTGATATTGATCGTCTGCGCTGCAGTATATTTACATTTTTTTCCAGAGCCTGAGCTTCAAGCTTGGATAGATGACAAAATAGCATCTGCTAAATCGGGCTTTAATAGCGCGACCGACACTAACGCAAAACTCAGCACCAAAAAAGTTAGAAAAGACTTAAAACAATTCGAAGAACACTTTTTAGAAGATGAAATAGAATATATTGATGAATTAACATCAGATCGTAAAACATTAATATCGTTTTACTATGCTCAATGTTCTCCGTATAAACGAGATTTCAAGTTTCAATCAAAAAACCAAGAGAAAGTATGTAGAGTTACCGGAAAATATAGCAAGTTCTTCTAGTTCATAGACGCTTAGCATCACTAATGCGTTAGTGATGCTAAAAGCGAAACAAATTTTTGAGTAACCTGATGTTCATTTTGGTGATGAGTATCTTTAATCACCCAACGACCATTGACCATCACATCTTTTACCATATTTGCTTTGGCAGCGAATATAAGGCTGTCTAACACAAACTCATCACTTGATGCATATTCCGCAAGCTGATTATTATTCAACACGACAATATCCGCTTGCATCCCAACAGCAATCGAGCCAATGTTTGGCGTAGTCACTTTTTGCCCACCAGCTAAAGCTTCATTCCATAAAAATTGACCAACAGATGGCTGATCTGATGTAGCTAAAACAGCGCGTTGTTGTTTGATAAGCCTTTGCGTATATTCAAACCAACGCAATTCTTCGATTGGGCTCACGGATATATGACTGTCTGAACCTATTGCAAACTTTCCACCACGCGATACAAACTCAGTAGCAGGGAAAATTCCATCTCCTAAGTTAGCTTCTGTTGTAGGGCATATTCCCGCGACAGCACCATGCTCAATTATCGCGTGTTGTTCAAATTCATTTATATGTGTTGCATGAATTAAGCACCAATTTTCATCAACAGTTATATTGTCAAACAACCATTCAACGGGTCTTTTTCCGTAAAATGTTAAGCAGTCATCTACTTCTTTTTGTTGTTCTGCGATGTGAATATGAATTGGAGCCATTGGATCCAATGCGCGAACATGCTCAACTGCACATATCAATGAAGATTTATTCACAGCTCTTAAAGAGTGAGGTGCAATACCAACGTTAGTGTTTTCATATGTTTGACTGTATTCAAAACACTCTGTAACTAATGCATTAAAATCGTCAACACTATGAATAAAACGTTGCTGATTTGCTAAAGGAGCTTTCTCACCAAAACCGCTAAATTGATATAAAACAGGAAGTAATGTTAAGCCGATGCCAGCAGCATTACCCGCTTCAAATATCGTTTTAGCCATATTCACGGCACTACTTTGAGGCGTATTGTCTTTTCCAAAGTGTAAATAGTGAAATTCTGCCACACGTGTATATCCAGCTTTTAGCATTTCAATATATAAATGCTGCGCGATAATACCAATGTCGTCAGTACTTAGTTGTTTCAAAAACTTATACATAACATCGCGCCACGACCAAAAACTATCGCCGTTTTCATGTTTAATTTCACTAAAGCCGGCAAAAGCTCTTTGAAAAGCATGAGAGTGACAATTAATCATCCCCGGTATAGCAGTGCCATCAACCTTTTCAGCACCTTCAACAAAACCTGATTCAATGGCAGTTATTACACCATTTTCTATCGCGACTGTTTTATTATGTGCCCAGCCTGTTGATAATAATATGCGCTCAAAAAATATCTTCATGATTCACTCAATTGTTTTTTATCTAAACCGATTAGTTGTTTCACCATGTTTTTCAGGTAAGGTTTTACTTGGCTTGCTAATTCTTCGTCGTACGCTAACTTTTTTTCATTCATGTATGTACTTTGAGAAAGTTCCAACTGAATAGCGTGAATATCATTTTTAGGATCACCGTACTCTCGAGTAATGTACCCACCCTTAAATCTACCATTACATACTTTTGAATACGGTTGATAGTTTAACGACTCAATCGCTTTAGTAAGCATAGGAGAACAACTTTTCCCATCAGCGGTACCAAAATTAAAGTCTGGT
This sequence comes from Colwellia sp., assembly GCA_020630795.1. Classification (GTDB taxonomy): domain Bacteria; phylum Pseudomonadota; class Gammaproteobacteria; order Enterobacterales; family Alteromonadaceae; genus Pseudocolwellia. The sequence goes on along the minus strand of JAHDIK010000005.1, from coordinate 209,677 downwards.
AACTTTCCTTCAAAAAAGCGAGGCACTACAGATAAAATAGAATGTGCGTCTAATAAAATCACATACCCATGTTCTTGTTTAAGCTGAGATAGTGTTTCACGTAAGCACGTGTGATAAGGCACCCAATAATCCGCTATACGCGACTGTATTTCACTGTCAGACAATGCAATATCAGGTAAATAAATTGGAGATAAGTCAAACATTGTCGTAGGACACAACTCAGTGCTATTGGCTCCTGGATACAAATTTTCACCGTCAACTCCACGATTCAAATCAATAACGTATCGACTATAGTTCGGTTTTAACACACTAGCGCCCATTGACTCAGCAAAATCATAAAGCACATCCATAAACCAATCAGTATCCCTACTGTTAAGTGCTTCAGGCGTCATTTTTTTAGCAACATTGCTAGGTATTTCAATACCATTGTGTGGCATGCTAATTAATAGCGGCGTGTTACCTTTTATCAACGAATAAGTAGACATATGAAACCTCGGGAATTACCGAATCAAATTGTATATACAAGTTGATAATTTATCATTTTAGCTTCGATGTAATCAATACATTAGTTCAAACAAATAAAATCAATGAAATTTTTATGTTTCTCTTTGTTTACATAGACATCCAAAATTGATGGTGTAATATCATTACACACAAAAAATTAAAGATTTTGCTACGAGATGTTTAAACATGGTTAACAATTGGACAGGACGTGTTGAGTTACCTAAAAACTTCTTCTTTTTTCTATGTTTTTTTTTAGTTGTCGCGATAACAACAGCGAACGCGACCCCATCACAAACGGGCTTTAACACAAAAAATCCAGATGCTCATCACGTTATCACCGTAGCGTTACCTACTGAACCATTTCACGGTTCAGAAAACAACATACAGTTTTACCAAATGATCAGCTTTCTCAAAGAGTATTGGCAAATTTGGGCCATTGACAGTCGCCTGTCGGTAAAATTTGTAGAGTTACCGCCAGAAGAATTAATTGATGCGTTAAGTGATGGTAGAGCTGATGTGGCAAGCGTTTCATTATATAATTCACATCAAAAAAACATTCTATTTAGCTTGCCTTATGCGCAATACAAACAGTATATCTTCAGAAGGTTAAGCGGAAGTAAACACTCACCTTTAAAGCTTGGTATTCACCATTTACATTCTCACGATTTAAATTTTATTCCTCCACATTTTCAATCTGAATATTTTAGTGATTTAGACCAACTTATTGTTAATCACAAAAATTATGACGCTTTATATTCTCACCAGCCTAAGCGACTTAGCCAAACCTTAATCGAAAAAGGCCTACTTAAAGACTATTACGTATCAAGTAATGAAATTCCATCCGTATACCTTAGGTTTGCAACACATAAAACAAAACTAAAATTAATGCATGTTATTAATGACGGCATTCGCCACGTTAATAAAGAACAAGCAAAAACATGGAAAAATAAATACCCACCATCGCAAGACAATTTATTAGAAATTACCTTAGGGCAATATATTGAAAACCTATCAGACGAAGAAAAACAGTTCATTATAGATAACATTGAACTCAAGTATCCCGTCACAGAAAAGGGACTCCCTCCCTACGTGATTACCAACAATAACGCGAGTACTTCTGAAAGAGGTTTAGCAATTGATTTACTTAGAACGGCACAGGAAAAAATGGGCCCTATATTTGTTCCTGAATATGTTAATAACAACAATCAAGCCATTGAACATGTACTATCAAAAAAAGCTGATGTTCTTGTTCATATGGAATATAAGCCAAGCAAACAAACTGATTTAGCTTTCACAACCCCTTATATCAGTTCGCATTACGACATTGTTTATCGCAATCAGCACGAATTAGGCAACAAGTTTGAAGAACTTTTCAATGAAACAATAGCGGTTGTTGGAAACTCTACCACCAGTCAGCTTATTAAAGAAAAATATCCACAGGCTAAAATTTTAGAATTCAATTCACCCGAAGATGCCATTTTCGCTGTATCATCTACACAAGCTAATGCATTTATTGGGCATGCATTAACAACAGGCTATATTATCAAGCAAAATAAGCTCTCTAATTTACGCAGCCAGCCACTCATAAGTTTTGGTAAAAAATCTCAATTTTCATTTGCAACGTCTAACCAAAACACAGCACTAACTACACTGCTCAATCGATCATTCGCCAGCATAACCCCTGATCAATTCGACAATATTTACGCCAAATGGAGTAAAACCTCGTTCCATGGCAAAAATGTAGAGGAAGAAATTCAAAGTGTTTATCGTCAAGCAAGTTATATTCTCGGTGTAATTTTCTTATTCGGCGTTTTGGTTTTCGCCCTTTACTATCGACAAATACAAATACGTGAAGCTTCGAGAAAACGTATTGAGAATGAACTCATTGAAGCTGAAAAAGCACGAAAGCTTGCTGAAAAATCAGCCCAAGAAAAAATTACTTTTTTAGCGCGCATGAGCCACGAAATACGGACACCAATGAATGGCGTTTTTGGTATGGCAGAAGCCTTATCGTTTACCGAGTTAAATGCACACCAACAAGAGCTTTTAGGCACACTAAGAAGCTCTGCTGGAAATTTAATGGCGCTTTTAAACGATGTACTCGATTTTTCTAAAATGGACGCTGGTAAACTTACTTTAGAAAGCGTTCCTGTAAACCTGCACCAATTAACACGCAATGTTATCAATAGCTTTAAATCGGTTACACCGAATACATTAACGGTCGAATCACACGTTGACGACAACATTACTCATAATTACCTTACCGACCCTACACGCTTGATGCAGGTGCTCAACAACTTACTCAGTAATGCAATCAAGTTTACTGAAAGCGGCTCAGTTTCCCTTACCTTCAAAATAGTTGAAGCTGGTAGCGAAGCAGATGGCCCTATAGACCTAATAAACATTTCCGTAAAAGACACTGGAATCGGTATTCCGATTGAACATCAATCTTCTCTATTTACTCCATTCAAACAAGCAGACGATCAAATCACACGAAAATTTGGCGGTACAGGATTAGGTTTAAGTATTTGCCAAGAAATAGTCACCGCAATGAACAGCTCTATTCAGCTAGAATCTTCTGATGGCGTGGGTAGTAACTTTAATTTCACACTTGCGTTAAAACAATCTGGCGTGGAAAGCGACACTGAAGACCGACGTAAAAATAAACGTGTTGTAAACCCACCGAATGATGACCGATTTAAACACTTAAAGGTGTTAGTTGCGGAAGATAACTTAGTTAACTTAAAAGTTCTCACGGCTCAGCTAGAGAGGTTAAATATTATTGCAGACATTGCAGAAGATGGTGAGCAAGCACTCGCACTTCATGCCGACAATTGTTACGACATTATTATATCTGATTGTCATATGCCTAAAGTTGACGGCTTTGAGCTTGCTTCAACTATTTCGAAACAGCATCACGACAAACCTATTTGGTTAATTGCAATTACTGCTGATGCTTTGAGTGGCGCTGCAGAAAACTGTATGAATGCAGGATTTAACGACTACATGTCGAAACCTTGTCCTCAAGAAGTTATCACCAATAAACTCAACAATGCGTATCGTCAATTACTTAAATTACAAAAGTCGTAATCGCTTTTATCGATTACGATGAGCAATTTTAATCATTTTAAGTATTAAATTTATTTGCCCATAATAACTCCAAGTTAAAACATTCATTGATTACGGAGCTACACATGTTTACCAATAAAGAAAATCAAAAAGTACCTAACGTTACCTTTACTTTACGTGAAAACGAAGAGTGGGCTCAGCGCTCAACTGATGAAATATTTACAAACCGTACTGTTGTTGTATTTTCATTACCTGGAGCGTTTACACCTACGTGTTCTTCTACTCATTTACCTCGTTACGACGAACTAGCAACTAAGTTTTTCGATAATGGTGTTGATGAAATAATTTGTATGTCAGTGAATGACACTTTTGTGATGAACGCATGGTCGGCTGACCAACATACTCAAAACATCAGCTTTATACCTGATGGTAACGGAGAGTTTACAGAGGCAATGGGCCTACTTGTAGACAAATCAGACATTGGCTTTGGCAAGCGTAGCTGGAGATATGCAATGTTGGTAAAAAACGGGGTTATTGAAAAAATGTTTATCGAGCCAAACTTACCGGGCGACCCGTTTGAAGTATCTGACGCCGATACCATGCTTAATTATATAAATCCGAACGCGCTATCAAGTGATACTGTGGCGATATTCACAAAGCCTGGCTGTCCATATTGTACAAAAGCAAAAGAATTACTTACGGCAAAAGGGTTACAGTATGAAGAGCTCACATTAGGAAAAGAAACAACCTTAACCACAATGAAAGCCATTACAAATGCCGATACTTTTCCGCAAGTGTACATTAACGGTGAGTTAATTGGTGGCAGCGATGATTTAGAGTCTCACTTTAACGCGTAGTACCTCACTGTTTATAGCTTTATTCAAAGAGAGTGTAAAAGCTCTCTTGTTTAATTTAGGCGTACGACTAATGTTACCTTAGCCTTTTTTTTAATAACTTGTTATTGTTTTAGTCCTTATAAAATTTATTAAAGGCTTTTAATGAAACGCCATCTAACACCCTATTTATTTTTATTTTCTTTTTTAGCAGCCTGTAATACAACTCCAGTTCCGTATAAGGTAAGTAAAATTGTTGATGGTCCATCAACCCTTCCACCAATAAATTTTCCTCTGGGAATAACGCAAGAAAAGCTTGATAAAAATAAATATAGAATTACAGCAAAACTAAACGAAGTTGGCACCGTAAAAAGGTCGTATCATATGGCTTTATATCATGCTGCAATATTAGCTGAAGAGCACAATGTTAATTCTTTTTTCGTGAATCAAAAACTTTCTCCGTCATGGTGTCAAAGTTTAAAACAAATGAAAACGTTAAATGTAGTTGACGTAACGGGAGGTCCTACAACCAAATTAACCGTCACCTTAATTAACACCAAGCCCAATCTTACAAAACGTAATTTATTCAGCGTAGAAGACGTAAAAAAATCCAGCAAGTTAATCATTGATGAAAAGAAAAGCGACGCTGAATTAGAAAAAATAAGTGATGAAAGACACGAACATTGTTATAAAAAAGCCAGTAAACGAACGAATAAATCACGTATTCAACGTCAAAAAGTGATTAATCAAAGAAAAGCAGGCGAAAGATAGTACTCGCTATTTATATAGTGCAATAAACATTAACGCTATGCATTATTATATTTACCACAATGCATAGCGTTTTAACTTATCAGCCCAACAAATAAAATGTGTTAAAATACAAAAAATTATTGGTAGAGATATAACATTGGACAACCAACCTTATAACCCATTACACGGTATAACGTTAAAAACTATCGTAGAAACTCTCGTCGATTTCTACGGCTTTGAAGCTTTAGGGCAACATATAAATATCAACTGTTTTACCAATGACCCAAGCATTAAATCCAGCTTAAAATTTCTGAGAAAAACACCTTGGGCTAGAGAAAAAGTCGAACAGTTTTACATTAAAAACCTTAACAAATTCCCTAAATAATTGGCGATTAACTGCATTCATTTGTTCGTAAAAAAATTTATATAGCATATACCGTTAAATACTATTGCTTTCAAAGCAAACATGTAAAAATATGACCAATTAATCAACTTTTAAAGAACACGCTATGACACAAACCAATCACTACATTTTAACGTGGCAATGTCCTGATACGTCAGGTGTATTAGCCAAAGTATCTCAAAACCTCTTTGAGCATGGCGCGTTTATTACTGAAACATCACAGTACAGTGACCCTTACTCAAACACTTTTTTTTCACGCATTGCATTTGATGACCGAAATCTCACCGTGCCCATTGATGAGTTTGTTTTAGGGATCGATGAATTAGCGAAACCTCTCAATATGACTTACACGTTAAAAGACAGAGATTGTTTCCCTAAGGTTGTTATTGCGGTTTCACAGTACGATCACTGTTTAGTGTCGTTGCTCACCAAAAGTAAAGCCGGTGTATTACCGATTGATATCGTAGCGGTTGTTTCTAACCACCTTGATTGTCAGTCGCTTGTTGAGTGGCACGGTATTCCCTATCACTATTTACCGGTAACCAAAGACACTAAAGCTGAACAAGAAAAACAAATTTTAGACATTATCAGCGATACTGAAGCTGAACTTCTAATACTTGCTAGATACATGCAAATACTATCAGATGACATGTGTGAAAAACTTCGCGGTACAGCCATTAATATTCACCACTCATTTCTACCAAGTTTTAAAGGTGCAAAACCATATCATCAAGCACATGCTCGTGGCGTAAAAGTCATAGGGGCAACCGCTCACTATGTTACTGCTGATTTAGATGAAGGGCCTATTATTGTTCAAGAAGTTAAACCTATTAACCATACTTTTACCATAGACCAAATGGTGCACTTAGGTCATGATCTTGAAGCTACAGCCGTTTGCCACGCAGTAAAAGTACATGCTGAACGTAGAGTATGTTTAAACGGCGATAAAACCGTAATTTTGGCGTAAACACAACAGCCACTCCACAATCATAATGTGAAATAACCATTTTTTTGCTACATTGAAGCATCTTTTACTTTCTTCAATGTAGCGAATACTTTCATGGTTAATTATTCAATTTCTCCGCTCAATATTAATAGTCACCTTTTTTCCGTTTCTTTAGATTTTCAGGCGACACCTAATCACGAATATACGTTATCACTGCCAAGTTGGTTACCTGGTAGCTATATGATTAGAGATTTCGCGAAAAACATCGTAGAAATTTCAGCGACCGATGCCAATAACAACACCATAGAGCTCACTAAAAAAGACAAACAAACATGGGCTGTAACATCATCCACTAACAAAATTACCGTTAGCTACACTGTATTTGCATTTGATCTATCAGTACGTACAGCTTATTTAGATAGTGAACGTGGATTTTTCAATGGCAGCTCTGTTTTTTTAGAAGTGTCTGAATTTGAAAATGCTAAATGTACACTGCATATAACACCATGTGAAAACACAAAACATTGGCAAGTTGCGACAGGCCTAACACGTGCAAGTAATACAAATAAATACCAGTTTGGACACTATACTGCCGAAAACTATCAAGAACTTATTGACGGGCCTGTGGCCATTGGGGAATTAAGTTGTGCCGAGTTTACGGTTGAAGGTGTTGTTCACCACGTGGTATTTACCAGCGAACATTATGGAGACCTCCCCCGTTTAACAAACGACTTAAGTAAGCTTTGTCAGCACCATATCAACTTATTTGGTGAAGTACCCTTTAAAGAATATTGGTTTATTACACACCTGCTTGCCAATGGATTTGGCGGATTAGAACACAAAAACTCAACCATTCTTCAAGCCAGTCGATTTGATTTACCTAACCCTAATAAGCCTGATGAACAAACCGAAAACTATAAAACATTTTTAAGTTTATGTTCTCATGAATACTTCCACGCATGGAACGTATGTCGCATTAAACCTAAAGCATTTGTCCCATATAACTTACAACACGAAACATACACAACACAGTTATGGGCATATGAAGGTATTACTTCATACTATGACGACTTCTCGCTATTCCGCACGGGATTAGTGTCGTTTGACGACTACCTAAAAATGCTTTCTAAAACAGCAACACGAGTGTTTAGAGGTGAAGGAGAATTAAAGCAAAGTGTTAGCGAATCAAGCTACTACGCGTGGACTAAGTTTTATCAACAAGGTGCAGATGCCGTAAATAATATTGTGAGCTATTACACAAAAGGGTCGCTTATCGCCCTATGGCTAGATTTAACTATTCGTGAAAAGTCTGCGGGGCAATATAGTTTAGACAATTTAATGAAAGAGCTATGGATTCATTTTGGTCGCACCAACATAGGTACTTCAGAACACGACTTTATCAATATTGTAAACATACTTTGTAATCAAGATATCACCGAAGAGTTCACACAACTATTACATGAAGCACAACGCGTAGAACTAGCCCCCTTGCTTGAACGAGTAGGTGTTAAATTTTCACCATGTAAATTTAGCAAATTAAATGGCGTTGAAACCACTACGTCAACACAATACATCCCCTACATTGGCGCTCAATACAAAGCTCAGTCAGGCGGTTTAAAAATATCTCAGGTTATTGAAAATAGTCCCGCTGCCAAAGCTGGCATAGCCGTAAACGATGTGCTCATCGCTGTAAATAATTTACATACAACGGAAGATTCATTACAAAAGCTTGCCAATCATTTACCTAAAAATACACCGGTTAAATGCCACTTTTTTAGAGACGATAAACTGATTGAAAGCGAGCTAAGTTTTATTGACTCTCCTACAACTGCAATTAACATTACTGAGTTTGACAAGTCGTTAAGCCCTTTATGGACTACCATTAAATAAACCAACATGTACAACAGGTGTAACTAAAACCTAACTACAGTGTAAATGTTTACGAACAAAACGGTTTAGAATAAATTACGGCAAAATTAGTTGCCGTAATTCTATTTGTGTTTAAATTTAAGAAAGCAAACAACCTAAAAATCGGTAAACCTATGATCAACATAAAACGCTTTCACCACGTTGCCTATCGCTGTAAAGACGCAAAAGAAACGGTTGACTGGTATCAAAACCATTTAAATATGGAACTTACCGTTGCCATCGCTGAAAACGAAGTGCCATCAACCAAAGCGCCTGATCCATACATGCATATTTTTTTAGATGCTGGCATGGGTAACGTACTCGCATTTTTTGAAATACCCAATTCACCTGAAATGGGTCGAGACGAAAATACTCCACAATGGGTACAACATATTGCGTTAGAAGTAGAAAATGAAAACGCTTTAGTATCAGCAAAAGAAGCCTTACAACAAAAAGGCGTTGATGTACTCGGACCTGTTAATCATGGTGTATTTAAATCAATCTACTTTTTTGATCCTAATGGGCACCGTTTAGAGCTAGCTGCAAATACAGGTACACCTGAACAGTTTAAAGAACTTAAAAGTGTTGCTTCAGACATGGTTGAAGAATGGTCTAAAACTAAAGTTGCGCCTACTCACGCCGCTTGGTTACATCAAAATAACGACTAATCTATATAAAAACAAATACCTAGGCAGTGCTTGTATATATTAGCCTGCCTATACGCTTCAATCCCAACAGCTTATATCGTATCAATTTTCAACTATCCTCGCGTTTAAGTCGCGGTTTACGCCTTAATCAAGTAAAATAGTGTTATTCGCATTATTAGATACAATATTTCAATGTCACGTATTAAAAAATCAAGAAAGCCAGGTGTAGGCAAAAGAGAAGTTATTAAAGAAACGTCTAAAAAAGTTGCTACGCCAGCACCAAGAAAGCCAAAGAAAAAATCAGGAAAAAAAGCAGGTAATCGCCAGCAAGAAGCTTTTGCACAAAAAAAACAGCATCAAGGTAAGTCTGCACCTAAAGACCCACGTATTGGCAGTAAAACACCAATAGACTTAGCACCTAGTTCAGTGCAAAAAGTGGTTAAACCTAAAAAAGACACGCAAACCCCTATTGCTGCGATTAAAGTAATCGAGCCTGTCCAAACCGAACAAAGCGTTTTAGAACAAGAACTTTTTGCTATTGAAGAAGATGCTCAATTACAAACGATTTTAGCTCTACAAGAAAACGATGCCGCATTAACAGAAGAGCAAGTTGACTACTTCAATGAAAAAATGGAACGTCATCAACAATTGCGCGAGCAACTGGGTTGGGATGAAGAAGACGAGACAGAAGAATCAACAAACAATGATTCTGAAGATGACTTATGGAATAAGTTAGACAACAACGACTTTTCTGATTACGAGTAGCAAGCATGTTATCTGAATACTGGATTTTTATTGTTGTTGCGCTCATTATTATCATACCACTTGCCGTTTATGCAGGTAGCTTGTTATCTCGTTTAAAAAGGCAAACAAAAGCACAAGCAGCCGCTGAACAGGCGAAAGAAAAAGCGCACAAAGAACACGACACAAAAGTACTTAACAGTGTGGTTATTATTGTACGTGCAATGAAAGAAGAACAATGCGATATCGCCGAAGGTTGTTGGAGACTATCCGTATTGTTAGATTCATTAAAGCTTAGTAGCGAGCTTAACGAACAGTTTCCAGCCGTTTACGAGTTGTATAATGCAATCAAACATATGCCGATTTTAGAAGCGCGTAAAAAGCTTGAGAAAAAAGAACGCATGAAACTTGATTACCAACGCATGAAAATTGAAGCAGATCTCGCTCCAAAAATTGACGTAGACATTGAGTCATTACATCAATATGCACGTGAAAGACTCAGTGTTATAGCTGTTTAATTCACAATTTATCTTAGATTCTCTTCCTACTCACGATTTAACTCACACCTTTAATGCGTTAAACCTTGAGTAGGATCAATACACCTAAAACACACTCTCTTTATAATCACACTTAATTAACTGTAATATTCCGTAAATTTAGGTGTGACGATATGCAAACCAGTCAATTCTTTGATGAAAACTTGCTCAACAAATACAACACTGCTGGCCCAAGATATACGTCTTATCCTACAGCGCTAGAATTTCACAACGAATTTAGCCAATCAGATCTCATTCAAGCAATAGAACAATCACCTAATCGCGAACTGTCGTTGTATGTTCATATTCCATTTTGCCATAGCCTTTGCTACTACTGTGGGTGCAATAAAGTTATTACTCGCCACAGAAGTAAAGCTGATACATATTTGGAATATTTAGCAGAAGAAATAGCATCACGCGCCCCACTTTTTAAAGACTACACCATCAAACAGCTACATTGGGGTGGTGGTACACCGAGCTTTTTAACTCACGAACAAATTACTAAGCTCGTTAATCTACTCAAACAAAAATTCAACTTCGCTGAACACGTAGAAATGAGTATTGAAATTGACCCTAGAGAAATAGAATTAGACTTAGCTGAACACTTATACAGCCTTGGGTTCAATCGATTAAGTATAGGTGTGCAAGACATTGATGAAAAAGTACAAAAAACCATAAACCGCGTGCAATCAACAGCCTTTATTGAAACCTTTATCGCTCATGCGAAACGCATTGGCTTTAAATCGATTAATATCGACTTAATATACGGTTTACCGCATCAAACAATGGACACTTTTTCGCGCACATTAGATAAAGCTAAAGAAATGGACGTAGACCGTATTTCTCTATTTAGCTACGCACATTTACCCAGCAGATTTGCTGCACAACGTAAATTACGTGACGAATGGTTACCAAGCGTTAATCAAAAGTTTGCACTCATGCGACTCGCTATTGAAAAGCTCTGTGATTATAGCTACGAATTTATCGGTATGGATCACTTCGCAAAACCAAACGACGAATTGTCTGTTGCACAAAAAAATGGCACTTTGCATAGAAACTTCCAAGGGTACACCACCAAAGGCGACTGCGACTTATTGGGTTTAGGCGTATCTTCTATTAGTGATATCGGTCATGTATATAGCCAAAATGTGAAAGATTTAAAAACATACTATCACGCTATAGAAACCGAAAAGCACGCATTAGAAAAAGGAGTTTCATTAACCAAAGACGATGTAATTCGAGGTGAAGTCATTCGCGAACTCATGTGTAATTTGTTTCTAAACAAACAAACAATTAACGAAAAATACGCGATAGACTTTGATCAATACTTTGCTGATGATTTACCACTATTAAACACCTTTATTGACGACGGCTTAGTAAGCAATAACTCAGAAACCATTCAAATCAATCAAAAAGCTCGATTATTAGTGCGTAATATTTGTATGACATTCGACATTTACATGAAAAAGCATATCAACCAACAACGCTTCTCTCGCGTTATTTAAAGCAAACCTAAACTAAAATCAGCTCCGGCACTGGAAAACATCATTTCAGTGCCTTTTTCAGTTTCTACTTCTTTCGCCAGCTCTACCCATTGGTAATATACATTTCTGTGAACTTTTGCGAACAAATTACGACGAACGGTTACATACATATTACCACGTTCATCAAGGGTTAAAGGGTGCTTAGCACTCAAGATAAACTCATCATCCAAATGTGTACATACTGCCATGTTTGTTTTATTTTCATCCAGCCAATCCCACTTAGTTAAAACAAAAGGGGCGTCTTCAACGGTAATTTTTATTTTTTCGACAGGCGTTACTAAAAAATACTCTTCGCCCTCTTTTTTCAACACTGAGGCGAGTAACTTAACAAGTCGAATGCGTTTAAATATAGTACCGTTATAAAACCAACTTCCGTCAGCTTTAATCACTATATCAATATCACCACAATATGGAGGATCCCATAATTCAACAGGGGGGACTTTATTCTCGTGACCAGTTAACTGTCCTGTGATTTTTTCTAACGACATGCGCAAAGACCTAACTTAAAACTAAGAGATTAGACATTTTAACAGTAATTATTCATTATGTGATAAATACAATAACGAGAGTAAGTTGACGACAAAGCTACTACCGCAGTACTATGATTAATCACTTAAGAAAAATGGACTTTTCATGAATATCACGCATCTTATATTACCTGCTTCCATTATATTGGCAGCGCCATCTTTCGCAGAAACACCAAAGAAAGACTTTAGCCATGAAATACAATATGGCATTATCAATTTAGCTAATTTTTCATTTATTGATGGCGACTGGTCAGAAATCCCAGTCGTAGGTGCACGCTACAAGTACTATTTTACTCCGGTTATTGATAATACTCAGCCATACGATTTACAAGCCTATTTGGGTCGTAACAACTGGTTAAAAGTAGATTTAAACGCGCTTAACTTTAACCCTAATCTTGCTGGAAAATATCATTTTTCAAAACGTTGGAGTGTAGAAGTCGACATGAGTTATGAGCGTTACACCAACAATTACACCCATACTAATCTAGATGGACAAGCAGCTAATACAAAGTTTGAAGAACACGAATTACTCACTGACATTTCTGTTGGATATATGCTCGATAAACATTGGTTTTTAGCTATAGCTGCACACAATGAAACAGAAGATAGCGAGTGGAAAGATATGGTTGATAACTCGACAAAAAATCAACATTCATACTCCGAAAGCGAAACTTTTGTTGCTATTAAAGCGAGATACACAAATGTAGTAGGGGGCAGAGGTTGGGATATTGACTCATCATTTTCCCATCATAAAAAACAAAATACGGCCAAATTGTTTGCTACCTACTTCACTAATAAACACAACTCATACAAAATGGGGTTAGTTTATTCTAATGAGACAGGTTATTGGAATGATCGTTATCTTACTGCTTCGTTTACGCATCAATACTGGTTTTCAAAAAGTACTGCAATTAAATATGGTATATCTTGGGTAAGAAATGAATACGATGATGGGAATGATAATTCCCCTTTAATCGACATTAACGGTACGTGGCGTTTTTAGGTTAGTGTTCAACATACTTAGAATCAGCCTTCGTGATTAAGCAAAAGCTAATGCTCATTAAAGCTAAGGACTCTAACGTATGAGATTAAAACAGCAGGTAGATTTAGATTATTGGAATATGTAGAGTACAGATGAGTTAAAGACGTTTAAATACGACTAAAAATATAATATTTTTCTTGTCAATCTACGTATAAATGCAATATACTCTCCGCGCCTTATCACTGGGCGCTTCAAGCAATATCAGTGGTGGCTATAGCTCAGTTGGTAGAGCCCCGGATTGTGATTCCGGTTGTCGTGGGTTCAAGTCCCATTAGCCACCCCATCTTTTCTCTCTGACTTATCAAGTTAACTTTAACGCATAGATACTCCGTGATTTAAACGTTCTAATTTGGACATGTTTTTTTGTGTGCTCTATTTTACGCCACAAAAAAAGCGCAACAGTTGCCTATTGCGCTTAAAATGAATAACCCGAGCTTTGTCTACAATGTTTTAATGCGTACGCTACCGCCACTTGTTTTAAGTGTTAACTGTGGTCCGCCACCATTTAATGTACCATTAATAGATCGTTTAGTTGTTTTTCCTTGAACAGGTAATTCGCTTGAAACGCTTCCACCGCTGGTTTTTGCATATAAATCAACCGCTACGTCGTCTGCTAAATAGGCCTTAATAGAACCGCCAGATGTAGTAATTTTACTATCACCTGTAGGGCTTTTCGGCATTTTAAGTTTAATGCTACCCCCTGATGTATGGCCGTTTATTTGCCCTGTAATATTGTCTAAATTTAAGCTACCACCAGAGGTTTTAATGTTAATATCGCCATGAGTATCCTCTAAATGAATTGAACCACCAGAAGTTTGAGCATCAACTTCGCCTGTTAATTTTTTGATATCAATCGAACCACCTTTGGTATCAAGGTCTATATTAAAGGATTCAGGCAGAGTTACTTTATACGTTACTTTTATTCCGTTACTACCAAAATTAAAACTACTGCGCTCATACTCACCTTCAATAGTAACTTTGTCATCACTATTGCTAAAGTTTACTTGTAAGTTGTCTTCATTTTTCCCGGTAACTTCCACTTCTACAAGCACTTTATTATTAGCATGTGTATCTATATCAATTGCTCCCACATCCGTTGCAATTTTTAATATACCGCCATCAACCACTGAAAATTCTTTATTAATGGTTTTGGCGTGTAACACTCCTGTAACAAGAGCTAGGGCTAGAGGTACATATTTAATGGTATTTAGTGGGTTAAGCATAGCGTTATCTCCGTATATCTTTAGTCATAATTTGTTGTTAATAAGTAAGATGCAAAACAATTTAAAAAGGTTTAAACGAAAACTAAATTTTTATTCACATTATGATAAATCGTCATGACTTCCTTTTACGTTGTCGATTATACGTAAATAAATGTAAAGGTTGTACCACTGCATATTTTATTGCTCTACACTTAAAATACCCCGTAACTCCAATAGGTTTGTGCCGTTATGAAATGTCGATTTCGACAGCTGCTGTTAACTTTTTCTACCCTATTTTTAATGTCGTGTAGCAATACATCAGAAATTGATCCAAACATTAAGAATGTTGACGTTCCCACACAATGGAATAAAACACATTCACCTTTGTCGGTTAAAGACAATTGGTTAACACAGTTCAATAATCATCAAATTGAACAGTTAGTAACTAAAGCACTTAATAATAATCACCAGCTAAAAGCACAAGCTTATGCGCTAGCAAGCAGTAAACAACAAATTATTGTTACTGGTAGTAGCCTATGGCCTGAATTAGATTTATCGGTAAAAAATGGAAGAAGTAAAAGCGGAACAACAGGCAATTATTCAAATACCAACGCAATAGATTTAAACGCAAGTTATGAACTTGATATTTGGGGGAAATTATCAGCACAAGATCGCCAAAGCAATTTAAACTACCTTTCACAAAGTGCGTCTTTTGAGCAAGCAAAGCAGCAACTTGTAGCCAATGTTGTTCAGGGATATTTTTACGTAGTAGAAGCCGAAAATTTAGTATTGCTCTATCAAAGCCGCGTAGAAAATTCGCAACAGAATTTAGACATTATTGAACGAGGCTACAACGCTGGATTAAATTCAGCTCTTGACGTGTATTTAGCTCGCAATGAACTTAACACTGAACTTACGCGCTTAACTGAACAAAAAACACTCACTGTAAGTTTAAAGCGTAAGCTTGAGCGTTTACTTGGTGAGTACCCTGAAGGTGTTCTGGATATTGAGACTACTCTACCATTATTAACCAGCAGCATACCTGTAGGTTTACCGTCAGAACTTATCAGCCGAAAACCTCATCTAAAAGCAAGCTGGTATCAATTACTCGCTAAAGACGCCGCACTCGCTTATGCACATAAACAGCGCTTTCCCAGTTTACGGTTATCGGCTTCTATTGGCGATTCTGCAAATAATATAGAAGATCTATTATCTGGCTCATCTTTAGCTTGGTCTTTACTAAGTAATATATCTGCGCCCATATTCAACGCAGGGCGCTTAGAAGCAAACGAAGAACAAGCACGACTAGCTCTCAAACAGAGCGAACAACAGTATTTAGATGCCTTATATGATGCGTTTAACACTGTTGAAAATGCGTTATCTACAGAAGAAAAATTAAAGCAAACATACAACACCACGCTAGCTGCACAAAATAATGCAAAAATTGCGGCTACTTTGTCGTTTGAACAATATCAAAGCGGTTTGATTGAATACACTGCAGTGCTAAGCGCCCAATCGCGCTATTTTGACGCGCAAAGTAGTTTAATCAAAATTAAGAGCCAACTACTTGCCAATCGTATAACTTTACACTTTTCACTAGGTGGCGATTTCGATTCTCCATCATCTAGCGCCGAGGCTGAATAACCATGTCGACTTCTACCAAATCTCTATTCAAAAAATTATTGCTACCGCTAACAATTGTTGCGATTACAGCCGCATTATTAATGTTTATTTTTGATAATCCCCCAACTAGCAAACGCTTTAAACAAGCTAAAACCGCTCAAATGACCGTTGAGACTAAAGTGATCACACCACAAACTTATCAAGTCAATATACAAAGCTTTGGTACAGTAAAACCTAGAACACAGAGCGTACTATTCGCGCAGGTTTCAGGGCAAATTAACAGCGTTAGTGAGCAATTTAGAGATGGCGGATTTTTTGAAAAAGGCGATGTACTGATCCAATTAGATGATCGAGACCACAAGGCAGAGGTTAATATTGCTACAGCTAGCTTAATGTCGGCCAAACAACAGTTGCAAGAAGAAGTCGCTCGGGGAAAACAAGCAGCAATTGACTGGGAACGTTTAGGAAAAGGTAAAACCCCTAACGAACTCGTTTTACGAAAGCCACAACTTGAAGCAGCAAAAGCAGCAGTAATGTCAGCGCAAGCACAATTCGACAAAGTTAACCTGTCGTTAGAGCGTACAAAAATTGTAGCGCCGTATGCAGGTAGAATTCTCAAGAAAAATGTCGATATAGGGCAAGTAATATCAAGTAATACGCAGCTTGCAGATATTTATGCAGCTGACACTGTCGAAGTGCGCTTGCCGATTAAAAATAAAGATTTACCATTAATAACCTTGCCTGAAGAATACCGAACAAGCAGCAATGCCGCTGAGGTTAACCGTAACTTCAATCGCGTTGAATTTTCATCTGATTTAATGGGCGCTCAATCTTGGAATGGCACAATCATCAGAACCGAAAGCGCTATCGATTCGGTATCACAACAACTTTACGTTGTAGGCCAAATTGATAGTCCGTTTGACGAAAACTCATCTAACAGCGCACAAATTAAAATTGGTCAATACGTTACTGCCGTAATTAAAGGTAAAGCACTCACCAATGTAATCGTAATCCCAAGCAGTGCTATTTACCAAGGAAGCTATGTTTATACTGTGGAGAACAACGTATTACTACGTAAAGAAATACAACTTAGCTGGCAAAATGGTTCCGAAGCAATTGTTTCTTCTGGATTAAATGCCAACGATGAGCTCGTATTAACCTCTTTAGGGCAAGTAAGTTCGGGTACCCCTGTCGCAATCAACGGCAAAACACCAAAAGCCCCTAAGCGCGGTAAAAAAATTGATGGCGATAAGCGTAAAAAGCTTGAAAAAATTGCTGCAGAAAAAGGAATAACTGTTGAAGAGTTAATCGCTGAACGTAAAAACAACAGAGTGAAAAAATCATGATCGCTTGGTTCGCACGAAATCATGTTGCCGCAAATCTACTGCTCGTAACAATACTCATCGCAGGGTTATTTAGTTTATCTACGCGTATTCCGTTAGAAGTATTTCCTTCGTTTGCCACCGACCGCATTACGGTCAACATATCGTTAAGAGGGGCTACTCCTGAAGACGTTGAAAAAGGTATCGCAATCCGTATTGAGGAAGCAGTACAAGATTTAGAAGGCGTTAAAGAAATTGCTAGCCGCTCTTCCGAAGGTTCAGCAACAGTAAATATTGAAGTAGAGTCAGGATATGACCCACGAGAAATGCTCGCTGATATAAAAAGTAGAGTAGACGCAATTAATACCTTTCCGGCTGATGCTGAAAAACCGGTGATATCGCTAGCAACACGTAAACGTGATGTTATAGCAGTAACCGTTGCCAGTATTTATAGCGAAAAAGAAACACGTGAATTTGCAGAAAAAGTACGTGATGACCTGCTAAAAATACCTGAAATAACGCAATTAGAGCTTGCCGGAATTAGAAGCTATGAAATTGCAATCGAAGTACCTCAAGACAAAATGCGCCAATACAATTTGTCGCTTTCTAAAATATCTGCGGCTATTTCTAATGCGAGTGCTGATATTTCAGCTGGTAACTTACGAACACAAGGCGGTGATATTTTATTACGCTCAAAAGGCCAAGCCTACCGAAAAGACGAATTTGAGCGCATTGCAGTAAAAACCAACCCTGATGGATCTATTGTTCGTTTGTCTGATGTTGCAATAATTAAAGACGACTTTGAAGAAACCCCGATACGTGCTCGATTTAACGGTAAACAAGCGGCATTTATTGACGTTTACCGTATTGGCCAACAAAGTGCGATAGACGTTGCGGCGGCCGTAAGAACCTACATAAACGACCAGCAAGAATTGTTACCCGAGGGCATTGAGCTAAGCTTTTGGGACGACGATTCTCAAATTGTTAAAAACCGCATTGCTACCTTAACCAGCAGTGCTTTACAGGGCGGAATATTAGTACTGGCGTTACTCACATTATTTTTACGTCCCTCAATCGCTTTTTGGGTATTTATTGGTATACCGGTTTCATTTATGGGCGCATTTATCATGATGCCTATTTTTGGCATCACCTTAAATGTTATGAGTTTGTTTGGTTTTATATTAGTACTCGGGATTGTGGTTGATGATGCGATTGTTACGGGTGAGAACATATATACCCACCTCAAAACCGCAGAGTCAGGCGAGCAAGCTGCCATTAGAGGCACTCAAGAAGTTGCCACACCTGTTACCTTTGGTATTTTAACCACTGTAGCCGCTTTTTTACCCCTTGCATTTATTGAAGGTAATCGAGGCGCTTTGTTTGCCCAAATTCCTGTGATTGTTATTCCAGTGCTACTGTTCTCGTTAATAGAATCTAAATTTGTGCTGCCATCGCACTTAAAGAACTTAAAGTTACGTTCAGAAAAATCACCGTCAAAGTTCACTTTATTTCAACAACGCTTTGCTGATGGTTTTGAAAACGCCATTATTCGCTATTACCAACCTTTGCTTAAAATAGCACTTAGAAACAAAACCACCACGCTTTTGGGCTTTGTCAGTGTATTTCTAGTCATTGTTGCGTTAATTATGAGTGGCTGGACGAAGTTTATATTCTTCCCTCGCATTCCGAGTGAAACCATTCGAGCTACGGTAACAATGCCAGCCGGTACGCCGTTTGAAGTAACTAATAAACATATTCTAAAACTCGAAGCAAAAGCTGAAGAGCTTAAAAATAAATATATTGAACCCACCACGAATAAAAGTGTTGTGTTAAATATTTTGGCTTCTACACGTGGTAGCGCTACATCTGGCAGTGTACGATTTGAAATCACACCTCCAGAATCTCGTGAATTAGCAATTACCTCTCAAGAATTAGTAAAAGAATGGCGTACGCTTATTGGGCCTATTCCTGGCGCCGAAAGCATTACATTTAGAGCAGAATTAGGGCGCTCATCAGATCCTATTGATGTGCAGCTAAAAGCTTCTTCATTAGACACGTTAAGAGAAGTTGCCGACCAAGTTAAAGAACATTTAAGCACATACCCAACGGTATTTGACATAACCGATAGCCTATCTGATGGTAAAGAAGAACTACAAATAGAACTTACCGAGCAAGGAAAAGCACTTGGGTTAACCCGTGTCGGCGTTTCAAACGAAGTGCGTAAATCATTCTTTGGTGCACAAGTACAGCGCATACAAAGAGGCCGAGATGACGTACGTGTAATGGTTCGACTTCCGTTAGAAGAGCGCAGAACCGTGTCGGATGTAGAAGATATTCTAGTAAGTACACCAACTGGCGGCTTAGTTCCATTGTCGCATGTCGCAAAATTAATTCCGGGTAAAAGCCCGTCAACTATTTCGCGTATTGATTTATATCGTACGGTCAATGTAAGTGCCGATGTAGAAAAATCTAACACTAACATGACCGTATTACAGGCCGATTTAAAAACCTATTTAGACGACCTAGTATTGCAGTACCCTGGAGTTAGCCATTCACTCGAAGGAGAAGCAAAAGAGCAACGTGAATCATTTAGTTCATTAGGTTGGTCGCTAATTTTTGTATTCTTCATCATTTACGCGCTGTTGGCTATTCCGTTTAAATCGTACTTACAGCCCGTTATTGTGATGAGTATTATTCCATTCGGTATGATTGGCGCTGTTGTAGGGCATTGGATTATGGGCATGGAGCTAACCATTATGAGCTTGTTAGGCATGCTGGCACTTATTGGTGTAGTAGTGAATGACTCATTAGTACTTGTAGATTTTATTAATAAAAAGCGCGTAGAAAATGGTGATGTTATGCATTCAGTACTTATTGCAGGCACGTCAAGGTTCCGCCCTGTTATATTAACCAGCTTAACCACCTTTATTGGACTAATGCCATTATTGTTTGAACAATCTACACAAGCTCAATTTTTAATACCAATGGCTGTATCACTAGGGTTTGGAATTTTATTTGCTACGTTTATTACACTTATACTGGTGCCAGTAAATTACATGGTAATCGAACGTTTGAAAGAAATATTCTCAGGCAATCGTTCAACAACAATTCCAACCAACTCATTCTAAAACTGCACACGCATATGGCGATCTATTATCGTATCGATAGTAGATTGCCAACGTATTTCGCCACTCAATATTAGTTATATCGAATCAGTTCGTGAGTTATTTTTCTATAGATAAACTGATAGTTAAGAAAACACGTGGTTAGATAATAAAACTATAAGATCGCTTTGTTAAGCTCTGCCGATGTCATATTTGGTGATCCCTGCTTAGCCTCTTCGGCTTTACGTATTTCGTTAGTAATTGCTGAATTTACTGGCGTTAAAACGTTATATCGTTTTCCAAGTTGAATAATTTCACCGTTAATCGCATCAATTTCAGTTTTACGTTTTAACGCTAAATCTTCATACATAGATGAGCGAGCGGTAGGATCAATTTTCAACATTGAGGAAGCAACCATATTGAATAAAGCATTGGGTAAAGTGAGAACATATGGCAATAAAGTTGGAGACACTTTACCCACTTTTACAGGTTTAATATCAGCCGCTTTGAGAACACTGAGACCCTCTTTTATCGACCTTGATAATAAACTTCTGAATTCACAATTTTGAAGTTGTTCTTTAAGTGGTAAACCAGACAAGGCGTTAATGGCGTTGTTTAAATTCATTAACAACTTGCTCCACTGCACACTTTCTAGATCATCATAATTATCTACCGAAAAGCCGCACGTATTTAACGCTTTCACTAAACGTTCTGCAACGTTAAACTTGTCTTCTAAAGCAATATTTCCTGACGTTCCACAATGAAACTGCCCTTTACCTTTAGCTAAGACATTAAACGGTACCATTCCTTTAAGTACAGAATGATTGGGTAGATGAGCACTTAATTTTTCGACATTATGAACGCCATTTTGCAAGCTCACAACAATTGCGTTGGGCTTTACATATTTTGCAATACTTCGAGCAGCTTCTTCCGAGTCTCCGCTTTTTACAGTAACCAAAATAAAATCGGCCTGCGATAGCGAACTTTCCGCTAACGAAAATGTAATATGAGAACTTTCAATATACTCATCTCGAGCACGCCAGTCAGTTACATTCAGTCCATATTTAACAAGCTGTTCTTGTATACGCGAACGCCCTATTAATAACGTATTGAAACCGCTAGCCAACAAAAAACCGCCAATGTAACACCCAATACTACCCGCCCCTAAAATGGCGATATTGGTATAATTATTTAATCGGCGACTTGTCATATAAGCCTCACATAATCAAAAATGACGATATTACGTTATAGTTTAGCTATTTGGTTAAATGGGTGCTCAACTAACGTAAACTGCGTATTGTCTTCACCATAAACGTAAATACTGCAATTTTTCCACGACTTAGGAATTTTCCATGTATTATTTTCTTCAACGGTATATACATGACGCTTATTAGCGCAACGTACATCAAGCTTAGTTAACTTTCCATCAACTTGAGTTAATGAAAAATCGTTTCTTACTAACTGATAATGCCAAAACTTATTTTGTTTAATATTCCCAGATATTACTAAATTTTCAGGTCCCTCAATAAAACTATCAATCTTTGCAATAACTTGCTTATAACTGTCTAGGTAGGGCTCTGCTGATGATAGTTTTGCTATTCTATTAAATGTGGTATTCGCTGCAACAAACTCATTATTTTCTAGGTGTAAATCAAAAATCGAACCTAAAATAGATAGCTGCACATCTTCTGATAAAATATCTAACGCTATACGTTCTAAATGAAACAAACGTTTTTCTTTATTATCTTTAATCTTAGCATAATCAGCAGACAGCATATGAAGGTAGTTAGTTTCAGACATATGACGATTTTTCATTTTTGTCATTGCAGCAAGGTATACCTCAAGCTGCGAATAATCTTTGTTTTTCAGGCTTTGATTAGCAAGATTATATTTACTCCGAAACTTTCTTCTTACTCCTTTAGTACTTGATTTACCCATACGAAAATCCATTCGAACAGCATTTACACATTGCTGAATAGGCTCTCCATTTTCAAAAGCTGGCTCAAATTGCCAACTTTTCATAGCTTTTATTGATGCTTTTGCAAAATCAGGGCTGCCCGATGTTTCATTAACAATGATATTAGAAACACTGCCATCTTTTTCAATAATATAGCTAAGGCGAGCCCACCCTTCTCTTTTATTCATAGCTGCATTTCGAGGATATTTAGGTGCTACGCGTTTAATCGGTTTAGGTTCAACAACCGTAGTAAGATGCTTCGACACTTCCGTTGCATGAGTAACAAACGGCATAGTTACCAAACAAAAAATAGAAAAAACACTCGTTTTTTTCATCATAAATCCTTTTATATATTTTATTAATTTTTAAAAAATAGCATAGATATAATCAATAATACTAAAATCAGCATTCATTAACACTTTGTTTACTTTTTGTCACAGCTATTATAACCCAACAACCGCATAGCTTTTACAAAGGCTGTATTAGTTATTGTTTTAAATAACAAAAAATCAAAGTTTATATTTTATACTATTTAATTACTTTTTAATCTATGCTTTAATCCTATCGTAAAAAAGTTTTTAAACCCCTTTAAACGTTAAAAATATGGAAGTGTTATCATGCTAAGAAAAAGTTTAATCTCATTAACAATTGTTGCTGCACTCAGTGCTTGTAGCGGCGGCTCAGACAGCCCAAAACCAACCCCTACTCCAACACCCACTCCAACACCGACCCCATCAGTAGATAGAACTATTGAAGGTAAAGCCATTAAAGGTGTATTAGCAAATGCGGTTGTTACTGTTTTTAAATATGTAGATGGCGAACAAACGGCATTAACTGCGGATGAATTAGACGATGCAAATGTTGTTACTGGCGATGATGGTAGCTACACCGTAACGATTAAAGATTATGCTGGACCAGTAAAAGTTGTTTTAACGCCAAGTACAGACCCAGCTAACCCTACAACAATGGTATGTGATGCGCCAGCCGGCTGTGGAGAAACCGCATTCGGGCAAAGCATTGACTTAACGGCTAAAGATCCAGATTTTGCACTTTCTTCAATTGCTGTATTAGCTGAAGATGCAACGACCGACTTAAAAGTTAACGTTTCAGCATTAACGCATTTAGCTGCAGCTCTAGTAGAAGCTGATTCAACTGGCATTTCTGCGGAAACCATTCAAAGTAATGCATCTATTATTGCCAACAATTTTGGTATTGAAGGTGATATTTTAACACTTGAACCAAGTATTGTGAGTGCCGAGGGTATCGCAAACGAAGACAATGCTGCAGAACTACGTTACGGCTTAATCAATGCCGGCATTATGTCTTCTATTTTTTCAAGTGAAACAGACAGCGCAAATGTACTTTCAGCAAAATTAGCTGAAGCTGCTGCAGATATTGCAGCAAATGATGGGGCTCTACTCGTCAATCAAGACGATGATGCGGGATTTGAACTTTCGCTAGCAGACGTATTAGAAGGTGCATCTGCAGCTGCTCAAGAAATTACTGTTCGTATTCAGGCTGACAGCACATTAACAGGCACCGACGCAATTTTAGCGGATTTAGGCCAGCTAGAAACAAATTTCGAAAATACAGTAGTTTTTGCAGAGGCGAACGTTGGCGAAGATGGTCGTAGTGATACTGAAGTTGAAGTTATTACCGACGGAGATGCAGTTGCAAAAGCCAAAGCAATGGTCAGCGACGTACGTTTATTTACACGCTTATTTGATGAAGAAGCTGAAGAAGGTAGCGCCGTATCACATGGTGAAACATATACTGCACTTATCAACGATGCGGGCGATATGATTGATGCTGAAGCTGAAAGCTTCTTATTACTCGCCGAAATTACTGAAGTATTATCAGACATAGGTAAAGAAGTTGACGAAGACAGCACCCAAACTGTTTTTGACGTTGCACAATATTTAAGTATTGAAGGCGCAGAAGGAACAATTACATTAAACAAAGAAGATTTATTGTTTAATGTAAATGCACAGTCAGGTACTGAAAAAGTCATGATAGACGCTGCCTTAGTACTGGCGGAAGATGGTTTAAGTCTTCAACTGAACCTTGAAGGTTCAATCGAATCTGCGGGTGCCACCTTAACATTAGCGGAAGGTAGTTTAGCTAAAGTAATGTTTGATAGTGCAGCAACTCGAGAAGGTATTGAAGAAGATACTTATGACGGTGACATTACATCAGGTGAATTAGATTTAACACTTACCGTGGCTCAAAAAGCAACGGATGCGGTAACAAACCCTGTAACCTTTACAGGTATGGTTGATGCTAAGCTATTCCCGGTAGAAGAAAGAGTTTTACGCGAAGACTGGCAATGGGATGAAAGTTCCCAACAAGATAATGTTAACTACGGAAAACCAGAGATTGAAACCAATATTCTACCTGAAATGCTTACCCTTAGCGGAGACTTCAGTTCACTTGAAGGCAACGTAGCAAAAGCAACATTAACAGTAAACATTAATGATATAGATACATACGAAGCGCCAGACTTTAAGTACATTGGTCGAGAAATTGCCGACGTCGTTAACATCACCATTTCAGAAGACCTTAACCGTGTCGTAATTACTGAAGCAGATAAAGTATCTGATATTCAACAAACTACAGAAACACGAGTATTTACTCCAGGCACTCAAGCAGGAGAGTGGAGCGCAACAAGCTCTGTTGCTGCTGCTAATACCGAAGAACATTACTGGGTTACAGGAATTGAACGCAAAATTGTTACATCTCGCTTCGCGGTTGAAGGTTTAACCGAACAAGGCGTTTTATACACACGTGCATATGTAACTGGTGAAGCAGAAAATAACTACGGTGTTAGATCAATTAAAGTAACACCTTTAGACCATGATGGCGATGGTAGCGTAGACACTTACAAGTTTGAACAAATACATACTTGGGATGGCAAAGAGTATGATGGCACTAGTATCGATACGTTAATAGACGCAAACGGCAATATATTAACGAGTGAAGGTGTTGTGCGTTCTTGGGATGAAAATGTTTGGCACATGGGCGAATACTCAAGCATCACTGCATTTATGGAAAGCAATCACTTTCAGATGGTCGCTAACCCTTTACACGTTAGTAACGGCGCAGAGTTATTATCTCAAACCATTACAACTTGGTGGGGCGGTGAAAGAAGCTTAGATGTAGATAACGTTGGTGAAGTTACATTCTACTTTGATGAGGAGTTACTAAACTCAATTTATGACGGCGAAATTAACGAACTAAACCCAACATCATATGTATCAAAGCCTCTTATCAAAGACGCGTTTTCAATTGATGTAAATG
Source organism: Colwellia sp. (assembly GCA_020630795.1). Taxonomy (GTDB): domain Bacteria; phylum Pseudomonadota; class Gammaproteobacteria; order Enterobacterales; family Alteromonadaceae; genus Pseudocolwellia. Next base: position 183,722 of record JAHDIK010000005.1, on the reverse strand, counting down.
ATGATAACACTGAAGTAATGGTGAAATTAGGGACTGATGACTCGAGAATGTATAGTTTTGATTATACAAGCCCTGCAAATTTTGTATTTACTAGAGACATTAAAACAGAGGACTTCACTGCGATAGATGTTCGTACATATTCTTCTGAAGATATAGGCTTAGATGTAGATGAAGTTACGGTAGTTAGATCATTAAGCTATGATGATGTTGCTTATTACACTCTAATGAGATTCACCCCAGTTGATACCGATGGTGACAACAACTTCGATCACATTGATATGTCACGTATTACAAGTGAATACATGAACGATGACGGAGATTTAACTGATGCAGATGGAAACGTACTTATTGAATCTCCTTATTACTTCGCTAAAAACTTTGATGAAAACTTAGGTTTCTATAGCCCATTTAACCCATTTGAAGTAACAACGGCTTTAGACGCATACAAACAGTGGTTAATGAACGCGCGTAGTAGTTCTCTATATACAAACATTGAAGAAGTAGGCTCTGTTGAAAATACCTTGTCTGAGGAAGAGATTTCTTCTTTAGCAGTAGGTACTAAAACACTATTTGATGGTCAAAATACTTTTGCTGACAAACGCACGTCTTTAGAAAACAAAGATAGATTTTTAGATGTAAATGCAGCACTTTCGTTAGAGTTAGCATTAGGTGATTACGAAATAAACCTAATGCTTTCAGGTGAACGTACAGAAGTTGATCAAGGTAAGTTCACGTTAGAAATGAGCTATAACTTACCAGGAGAAGAAGACAGCCGTTCTTTCACTGTTCATGCAGATACTGTTGACGATGGTGAAAAAATCAGCGCGAGTAACGCTGAAGGCGTTGTTCTGATTTGGAATGATTCTAAAAAAGATGCAGAAACTAACGTTATCGGTTCGATTGTTGTTGGCGCTTCAGCGGTAGAAGCCGCTAAGATTGAAGACAGAGACGGAACAATTTTCATTGTTTACTCTGACGAAACAACAGAAACACTTTAATTATTTATACTAATTAAGTCGTGTTAAGGTAAATACCAGTCAGTTATCTGACTGGTATTTTTTTTATCTGTATTATTTTATCTATATTAAGAGACAAAGTTCATTTGAATATGATAATCAAAAAAATAAATTTTCATTCTACGTTATTACTATTTTTACCGCTCTACTTATTCACTAGCTATAGCCAAGCATCAGCCTCGAACGAGAATGTAAAAACGGACTATATTGGTGTATTTGCAGTTAGCGAAACCTTTACCGATATATTGCCTATTAAGCAAATTGTTGATGATGAATGGGTTGAGCAACCTAGTAAACACGCTAGTACTGCATTTAGCCAACATGAAGCTGGAATACAAGGCGAATGGCACAACCTGACGTTTAGCGTATCTAAACGCTATGACTACTTCGTCCATTCAAATAAAGACACTGCATTTGCGTACTATCAAGATCAATCAAATCAGGGGGTAACACCCAACAAAGAACACAATATTAATTTACATTTATTCCATCAAGAAGCCAAAGGGCTACGTTTGGGTTATAACTTTACGTTCAAAAAAGTAGATGCAAATATCAGCTTAGGTTACTGGCAGGTAGCAGAAATACGCTCTTCAAAAATCCATGGAATACTAACTAGTGATATAGATAGTAATATTACTGGGCAAGCGACTCTGGAAGAATATTACAGCCACAAAAACTTCTTAAAAAGACGTAACAATGAAAGTTGGGATACTGAAGGCTACGGCATGTCAGTTGATATCGACTTTACGTGGAGCATCAATGAAAAATTCATGTTAAGAGGCCAATTGAAAGACATTTACAACGATTTCGTATTGAAAAATTCAGGATATTCTATCGGAGATTTTGATACGTCAGGTAGATTTATCAATAGTATAGGTGGTGTGGGCTACTTACCCATTTATAGCGGTAAAGAAACGACACAAGATCATCACTTAACTTTACCAGAGCGCATCAATTTAACAGGCGTTTATCAAGATGAACTAATGAACTATATTGTGAAGCTTAAACGTCAAGGTGACGTTCAATTTTATTACGCTGGAATTGAAAGTAACGACGGTTCAATGCAATTACTGTTGGATATAGAAAACATGGCTCCTGAATTTAGTTATCAGAGCCAATGGGTAACATTTATATTAGAGCTTGATAGCTCGAGTTCTAAGAATGCTCAAAAGCTTAACCTTGGCCTTGCGCTACAAATACCATTTTAAAAAATGCGTTTAAACAATACAACAAAGCGCTAAGTGCAACTTAGCGCATTTTTTAACTAGCTAGCCTTATAAACTAAGAGCTATCGGTTCGATCTGCCTAACTACGCAGACGCTTTTTCTTTTCTGATCAAAGCAAACAAAGAGTCTTTTAGGTGAAGGCGGTTAATTTTCAATTGCTCTAAATATTCATCGCTCGTGTTTTCTACACCCTGCTCTATTCTCAGCACTTCATGATCCAGCTCATGATATTCTTTAAATAGCTTTGCAAAGTGATTGTTATTCATTTTTAGGTGATGAATTTCTTCGCTAAACTCTGGAAATTCATGGTGTAAGTCATGTTTTTGTAATGTCATAATTCATCCTATTGTGCACAATTAATACAAGTATTCGTGTATGGTAACGCCGTAAGTCTTTCAGGGTTTATCGGCTCTTCGCATTGCGAACAACTTCCATATTTATTTTGTTCAATGCGTTGTATAGCTTGGTTAACTAATGAAAGCTCTATTTTTGCTTCATGATGAATTTCATCAAGCACTTCATCATTTTCACTTTCGGTGGTTTGTTCAGAAAAGTCTTGAGATCGCCCTTTTTTTAAATCAGCTTCAATCGCTGCAATTCGTTCCACGAGCTGAGTTTTTTTAAGGGTTAAAGAAGCGTGTATTTTGTCGTTTTCCATATCATTCTCCTTGTCTATATTCAGTGTATTCCCTTGTTAATAATCTGCTTTGATCTGGCTCAAACTTATCAACTGAATATTCTTTTAAGCACAAAAAAGGGAGCCTGAGCTCCCTTTTAATTGATATATTGATGAATATACTATAAACGAATTATTCTGCGTTTTCCGGTAGGGTAATGTTAAGTTCTAAAACACTTAAATCATCTGTTTTATTATCAAGATTTACGTTTACGCTATCTGAATCAATTGGAACATATTTACGAATAACGTCAATAATATCTTGCTTCATTGCAGGCAAGTATTCAGGTCCATCACGCTGCCCACGTTCATGAGCTACAATAATTTGTAAACGCTCTTTTGCTGTTTGAGCAGTTTGAGCGGTTTTTTTGGTGCGAAAATAATCTAATAACGACATTATTAACCTCCAAACAATCTACGAAGTAGACCTTTCTTTTCTTCTGTTAAAAAACGGAACTCTACCTTTTCACCGATTAAGCGTGATACCGCATCATCGTAGGCTAAGCCAGCATCGCTCTCGCTATCTAGAATTACCGGTTCACCCGAGTTAGATGCTTTAAGTACTGCAGGAGATTCAGGAATAACACCCAACAAAGGTATCGCCAGAATATCTGTAACATCTTCAACGCTTAACATATCGCCACGCGTTACACGCTCTGGGTTATAACGTGTTAATAGTAAGTGTTCTTTAACTGGCTCTTTACCTTGTTCAGCACGTTTCGATTTACTTGATAACATGCCTAAAATTCTATCAGAGTCACGAACTGAAGAAACTTCAGGGTTCGTAGTTACAATGGCTTCATCAGCAAAATAAAGTGCCATTATTGCACCGGTTTCAATACCTGCTGGTGAGTCACATACAATGTAGTCAAAACCTTGCTCTGCTAAATCATCTAATACTTTTTGTACGCCTTCTTTGTTCAACGCATCTTTATCACGCGTTTGCGAGGCAGGTAAAATAGATAAATTAGGTGTACGCTTATCTTTAATCAAAGCTTGGTTCAGCGTTGCTTCACCTTTGATTACGTTTACAAAATCGTAAACAACACGACGTTCGCAACCCATAATTAAATCAAGGTTACGTAATCCGATATCAAAATCAATAATTACGGTTTTAAAACCTTTGATTGCGAGACCTGTACCAATTGCGGCACTAGAAGTGGTTTTACCTACACCTCCCTTACCCGAGGTTACTACGATAACCTTAGCCATTATTCTTCCTTTCTTTTAATTAACTTAAACTATTAAATACGATTTTTTGATCTTCTATTTCAATACGTTGTGGCTGATTGGCATTTTCACCAAGCTGCTCATGCAACATATACACACCTGCAATTGAAATCAGTTCTGCTTGTAAATTTTGACAAAATATTCGTGAATCACTTCGACCAGCTGCGCCTGCTATTGCTCTTCCGCGTATTGTTCCGTAAACGTGAATATTGCCATCCGCAATAACTTCGGCTCCATTACCTACTGAGCCAATAACAATAAGATCGGTATCTTTTGCGTAAATTTGTTGTCCTGAACGAATTTGACCGCGAACAACTTTACTCGGCTGGCTGACTACTTGAGGTTGAGCTGCTTGCGGAGCAGGTGCTGGTTCAGCTTTTACAACTTTTTGCTGAGCGGCTCCTTTTTTAACAACCGCTAATCCCGCCGCTTGCACTTCAGCTTTTTGTTCTGCCGATGTACAACCACTAATGCCCACAAGTACAAAACGGTGCGCTTCTACAATTTTTTTAAGGTTAACAAAGTCAAACGACTCGGTTAATTCACTTACATCAATAACGATAGGTGCACAATTAAAAAACTGAGGTGCTTGCTCAACCTTTTTCATTAACTTACTGTTTAATTGTGCTAAATCGTTGTTTTCTAAATGTACAACTGAAAGGGTAAAATTGGTTCCCTTAAACTCTATTTCCTGTTCTGACATGAACAGCGGTTTCCTTCTAATTCGGTCTATTGCGCAATAGTACAATCTTATAATATTTATACTGCAAGGATATTAGGATCACTCAATATGCACAAGTACAATCATGCATACATTGTAAAATTAATGTAAAAAAAGTAAATACAGGCGTATTTGCTTCAATTCGTGATTAACGAAAGTGGTATTTAAAGACAATTAAAAGCTGTAGGGAGTAAATATTAGCTTTTTACTCCCTACAGTTACACTATTTATTTTCTGAAGAAAAACTAAACTCTTTAGGCGGTGTTGCTCCCATCAAATGCTCAACAAAGTAATCCCAACGTTTACGAACCATATACGGTTCTCTCGCAAATCCGTGTCCTCGATTAGGCAGCATTAACATGTCAAAATCTTTATTGGCATCAATTAAAGCATCAACAACCATCAGTGTATTAAAAGGTGTAACGTTGGTGTCTAAGGTACCGTGTACCAACATCAGCTTACCTTTTAACTTATCTGCAAATAAATGATTTGCTTGGCTGTCGTAATTGGTGGTTCCATCTTCACGGTTTACCAACAAGCCATGGTATTTTTCGCCCCACTCATCTGCGTAATTTCTGTTGTCATGGTTGCCTGCCTCAGACACAGCAACTTTATAAAAGTCTGGGTAACTAAACATAGCTTTTGTTGAAGCAAAACCTCCACCTGAATGCCCCCAAATGCCCACACGCTCTATATCAATCCATGTGTGTTTTTTAGCAAGCTGTTTAATAGCAGCAACTTGGTCGGGAATACCACTATCTCCCATATTTGCATAGTAGAATTCGTGGAAGCTCTTAGAACGACCAGGTGTACCCAACGCGTCAATTTCAACCACAATAAAGCCTAAGTCAGCTAAGGCTTGGTTGTCTCCACGCGCACTTCTGAAATGGCGCCCACGAATACTGCCTACTTGAGGCCCAGGGTATAAGTAATTTACAACAGGGTACGTTTTTCGTTCATCAAAGTTATACGGTTTGTAAAGTAACCCATAAATGTCATTTTCATTGTTTCTATCTTTTACAATAAATGGCGTTGGTGGCTTCCAACCAGTTGCTGTAAGCGCGTTAATATCCATTGTTTCAATGACAAACTCAGTTTTAGTATCGGTACTTCGAATAAAACTTACTTCAGCCTGTTCAGGCGTTGAAATACGATCTAAAAAATAATTTCCATCATCACTTAACGTTACTCGGTGATGCTTGTTTTCTGGTGTAAGCAGGGTTAAATTTTCACCACTTTTATTGATACTGTATAAATACTTAAAGTAAGGGTCTCCGCCCTCTTTACCAGCTCCGGTAAAATAAAGCGTGTTTGATTTTTGATTAACACTAAGCAACTCTAAAACAGTCCAGTCGCCTTTCGTTATTTGGTGTTTAATTTTGCCTGTATTGCCATCCAATAAGTAAAAGTGCCCCCAATTACTACGTTGAGAAAACCAAATAAACTCATTGGTTTTATCTAAGTAATACCAACTAATCGCATCGACACCTGATTCAAAAAAGGTTTCTTCTTTCTCTTCAAAAATGGTTTGTACGGCGCCAGTTGCAGCATTGGCTATTTTTAAGGTGGCCGTTTTATGATCTCTACTTGATGAAACAAACGCGAATTTTTTGCTATTACTCGCCCAGTGAATATCAAGTAACTCACCATTTCGCCCTGCCACATGATCAGTAATGGTTGAACGATGATTATCAACTTTCATTTTTAATGGTGTAACTTTGCGTGTTTCAACATCAACCACAACACGCGTAATTTTGAAAATATGCTCATCACCCGGTAAAGGGTATTTCCATTGGTCAATATCAGGATGACCTACCGTTGTCGATACCAACGCCATATCGCCAACTTTTCGAGAGTCATGTTTAAAGGTGGTAAGCTTTTTAGAGTTAGGCGACCACTTAATAACGGGTGTATCGGCTCTTATCCAACCAGCGTTATTGGTGCCATAACCAAAGTGTTTAATACCGTCTGTAGTTAACTGTGTTTTTTTATTGGTTTTGGTATGGCGCATCCATAAATTATGCTCTTGAATATAAACAGCATATTTACCATTTGGAGATAATATTTCCCCTGATTTTTTGGCAGATGCATCAACCATACAATGATAGTTTTTAAGCTTACACGTATAGTACTTACCTGACAGCGCAAAAGAAATTTTATCGTTCGCTTTTACTTTAAACGTTTTAAACGGTATCGAGCTTTCATTCACTTCACTATCAGTAATAACTGCAATAGCCTGAGCGAGTTTTTTATGATTAAACGCTAACTTACGCTTCTTGCTTAGTGCATCCACCACAAAAAATCTATTGCCATCAACCGTATTTGAGCGATAGTAAAGCTTATTACCATGCCAGTGCGGATATTCTACAGTTCCTGTCACCAGCTTACTGGTATATTTATCAAGCTGACGTTCTGCTTGTTTATAATCTTCCACCGTTAGTGTTGTTGCATGCGATAAAAATGACAACACAAATACAACAATAATGGCTGAGGCGCGTTTAAACATGTAATAAACCCTTGTATTTTTACAAATGTAACCCGCGCTAAAATAACATATATATAAATGAGAGCTACATACATTCCACAAAGTAACTTTTGCACAAGATAGAATTCCGTAAAGCAAATCCAACACGCCATCGACTAAAGTCTATAACAAAAAATACACTTTTAGACTTAGGTCTAATTTATTAACTTCACTTTCTTCTCTATTTTATGAGTATACAAATTAGGCTTTTAATTATTTTGTTCTATCTTTTAAATGGTTGATTCACCTAATTTCATAAAAATAATGAAAAAAAACGCTAGCAGTACATGGGGTTCTGCCTGCGAACAACGACACATGGGGAAGTAGAATGTTAAATAAGAAAAAACTAATACTCACTACAGGTTTGTTAGCGCTTGCAGGTACAGCTAATGCAGGTTACGAAATAAAACTGACTGAAAAAGACACTATAACGTTTGGGGGCTACATACAAGGTGACGTTAGATATATTGACGGAAACGCTAGTTCAACTTTAGTCAACGATGACTTTTGGATTGGACACGCTACCAAGGAAGATATATCAAATACACGTTTTTCAGCTAGCTCGTCTCGTGTTAATGCCAAGTACGTTCATGGCGACATTACAGGCTTTATAGAATTTGATATGTACGGCGGCGGCGGTAATGAAATTCTTACTAACTCTCGTCATCCTCGTTTACGTCACGCGTTTATTAAATATGGAAATTGGACTGTTGGTCAAACCTGGTCAACTTTTATCAACACCAGTGCATTAGCTGAAGCTGCCGATTTTGGTGGGCCATTAGTCGCTTCTGGTTTTGTACGCCAAGACATTATTCGCTATACCGCGGGTAACTTCCAACTAGCGATTGAAAACCCTGAATCTTATGCTGGATACAAAGGCTCTGCTGGGTATGGTACTCAAGACGCACTACCAGACATTATTGGTAAATATACCTTTAAAGGCGACTGGGGTAACGTGGCTATTTCTGCAGTTGCTAAACAGCTTGAAACAGCGTCTGGAGAATCTGAATCTGGCGTAGGTTACGGCATTACAGGTCGCATTAAAACATCAGGAAAAAATGATTTTAGATTCCAATTACACGGCGGAAATACAGGTAGGTATGTAGGTGCTGCTGCTGCAACTGACTTAGTAGGCGATGAAGTTGAAGAGAGTACATCAATCATGGTTGCTTACCGTCACTTCTGGAATGAAACACTTCGTACAAACGTTTTCTACGGTAATCAACAAACCGACGAATCTGATCGCGATCGTACTCACTGGGGTATTAATATTTTCAAGAATATTACGCCTAAACTTCAGTACGGCGTAGAATTTGGTAACTTTGAAATGGCAGAGCAAGATGCTGATTCAAATTACGCACAACTTTCAGTTAAGTATTCACTGTAAAATGCTTTGCGTTAGTTAACCTCTCTTGAGGTTATTTTTAGGGGAAGGCGCAAGCTTTCCCCTTTTTTTCATTTAAAGTTTTATATTGTTCAAAAAGCGAACTACACTGACTGTACAAGGAGGTGGATAAATATGATTTATATTTGTCACAAAAGTCACAGCAATATACTGATGACCAAAGTACATGGTGTATTTACACAACAAGATTTTGAAGAAGCATTCATCCCAAGGCTACAAGAAATTTTAGCTGAATTTCCAACCGTAAGTATTGTCGCCGAGTTTGAAAATGACTTCATGGGCTGGGAGCTAGCAGCTCTTTGGCGAGAAATAAAATTTAGTTTCGAATACTTAAACGTAATCAATAAAATAGCCATAATAGGTAACAGTAGCCTATTAAAGTGGAGTTTTAGTGTGCTTCACCCTCTCTCGCATATTTCGATTGAAAGATTTGCACATGGCGAAATTGAAAAAGCGCAAGCATGGGCTGCCATCACATAAGAATTATTTGTTAAAGCTCGACAAATACTCTTACGGTCTATTTAACACTTTGAAAAGCTAACAGCCGGTTATTAGCAGGCATTTCATAATCGCAAACTAAACGTAAACCAGCGGATTCAGCCAGTAGGAGTATTTTCTCAATATCTCTAATACCACTTCTACTGTCACGTTGTTTTAACCACACATCAAAATTAGCGTTGCTCTCACTTGTAAACTCCCCGTTATAGTTAAACGGGCCATAAATACAAAGCTTACCTTGAGGAGATAAATGTGTGTCGACGCCTTCAAAAAATCTAACAACCAGCTCCCAACTTACAATATGTAGTGTATTGGCGGTATAGATTGCGTCTGTTTTGTCAATTGGCCATGACTGAGTTAAGTCAAGCTCAATAGGCGTGAATAAATTCGTAGACGGGTAATCTTGTATCCACTGATTAATACCTTGATGATTCGATGTTAAATCGCTAGTTTGCCACGTTAAATGCGGCAATGCTTTCGCAAAAAAAACGGCATGTTGCCCTGTTCCAGAACCTACTTCTAATACAGAATGACATGAAGAAAATTCGTTTTTTAGTACTGATAAAATAAACTGCTTATTGTTTTCACACGCTTGCGAATAAGGTTTGCCATTCATCTATAATGTTCCCTGTTTAAACGGTAACGACTCTCGACAATGAATTAAGTAATTACGCATATGCTCTTGCTCACGCTGACAAAAATCTTTAATTGCCGCTTTGAACTCAGGCTGTTTTACCCAATGATACGAATGCGTTAACACAGGCTCGAAACCACGCTGTATTTTATGTTCACCTTGCGTACCTGGGTTAAAACTGCGTAAACCTTGGTTTATACAATAATCAATGCCTTGGTAATAACACAACTCAAAATGTAAGTTGTGAAACGATTCACTACATCCCCAATATCTGCCATACAAATGCGCTTCATCATAAAAGAATAGTGCACAAGCAATATCATTACCGTTATGTGAGGCGATAACCAAGAGAATGTTATTAGGCATGCGCTTAAATATTTGTTCGAAAAATTCAAACGTTAAATGAGGCGTGTGTTGTCGCTTTAGGTAAGTAAGCTGATACGTTAAATAAAAAAAGTTAAGTTCTTCAGGCGTAATATCACCACCTGAAATTTGGCGAATAGTAATACCGTGCTTGGCGATAGATTCTCGTTCTTTTCGCGTATTTTTTCGCTTTCGCGAGGAAAAGGTAGAAAGATAATCATCAAAGCTCTGATATTGTTTATTAAACCAATGAAATTGAACCGTATTTCTCTCATAAACATCATGAGGTAACTCTGAAGTTTCTGGGCAATATAACAAGTGCCAGCTACCAATATTTTGGTCTTGGCAATATTCTATAAGTGGCTCCATGATATTTTGGTGCGCAACACTCGGTGATATTAATTTATCAGACGTAACTGGCGTAAATGGAATAGTACTTACAAGCTTTGGATAATATTCAAAACCATTACGTCGATAGGCTTCCGCCCAATCCCAATCAAAAACATACTCTCCCCAAGAATGATTTTTTAAATACATAGGGAGAATAGCTTGAACACCATCGTTATCAGACAACGAAAGATGGTGAGGTTGCCACCCACGACTGGTAGCTGCTGATTCACTACTTTCAAGCGACGTAAAAAAGTCATGAGATAGGAACGGATTGCTTGATTGATTCAATCGGCTCCATTCCTCTTTAGATACATCAGAAAAAGCTGTTAAAAATTGAGCATTCAAAATAATAGAGACTCGCTGTACCCTTTCCAATAGTTGGTTAGGGTATAAAATTTACTTTTTCAACTTTGCAAAAGCATCAGCAAATGCATTACCCATTGCCGCATTATTAGCTTCTTTAGGTTTAGTGTTTCGCTGTGCTTTAGGCTTATGTTGCGCCTTTTGAGCTTTTTTAGGATCTGACTGTTTTGTCGCTTTATGTGATGGTGCAGACTTTTCAGCACTGTCATCTAAACGCATTGTTAAACTAATACGTTTTCGGTCAGCATCTACTTCTATCACCTTAACTTTAACAATATCGCCCGCTTTAACAATTTCACGCGGGTCACTAACAAATTTATTAGTGAGCGATGATATATGTACTAACCCGTCTTGGTGAACACCCAAGTCAACAAACGCACCAAAGTTAGCGACGTTTGAAATAACCCCTTCTAAAATCATACCGACTTCAAGATCGTTAATCGTGTTAACGCCATCTTTAAACGTAGCCGTTTTAAACTCTGGTCGAGGATCGCGGGCTGGCTTTTCTAACTCGTTTATAATGTCGTTAACAGTAACTTCACCAAATGTGTCGGTAGTAAAATCTGAAACATTAACGGCTTTTAATTGTTCACTGTTACCTAACAATGCCGCAATATCACACTGTAACGACGCAATTATTTTTTCAACTACAGGATAAGTTTCAGGGTGAACGCCTGATTGATCTAATGGATTTTCCCCGTCAGAAATACGCAAGAATCCAGCAGCTTGTTCAAATGCTTTTGGTCCTAATCGTGTAACTTTTTTCAATTCTTTACGGTTGTTAAAGCGGCCTTTCTCGTCTCTATAATCCACAATGTTTTGCGCCATGGTTTTTGTTAAACCAGAAACGTGTGTAAGTAACGCTGCCGATGCACTATTTACATCTACGCCTACCGCATTTACACAATCTTCAATAACATTATTAAGCGTTTTACTCAGCTGGCTTTGGCTAACGTCATGTTGATATTGCCCTACTCCAATTGCTTTCGGGTCAATCTTCACCAGCTCCGCAAGAGGGTCTTGTAATCGACGAGCAATAGATACCGCACCACGAATTGATACATCCAAATCAGGAAACTCATTCGCTGCAACTTCAGACGCAGAATACACTGACGCGCCGGCTTCACTTACAATAACTTTAGTTGGCTTTAACTTTTCAAGCCCTTGAATAACTTCACCTGCAAGCTTATCGCTTTCACGCGATGCTGTTCCATTACCGATGGCAATAAGCTCCACTTTATGTTGCTGACACAAATTAACCAGAGTTCTTACTGATTTATCCCAATGGTTTTGAGGAGCATGAGGGAAAATAGTTGAGGTTTGTAATAACTTACCTGTTGCGTCAACCACTGCAATTTTACAACCGGTTCTTAGCCCAGGATCTATACCTAAAATGGTTTTAGGGCCTGCAGGAGCAGCCATCAGTAAGTCATTTAAGTTAGTCGCAAAAACTTTAATCGCCTCAATTTCAGCTTCATCACGCAACTTAGCAATAAATTCAGTTTCTAACGTGTTACTTAACTTAGACTTCCATGCATTTTGCACAACTTTAGTTAAAAAATCGGCGCCAGCTTGGTCAGACAAGCGTAAATTGTAATGCTCTACAATAATGTCTTGGGCACTTGAATAGTTTTTCTGCTCTTGATGAGGGTCAACATCTATTGATAATTTCAACACACCTTCGGTTCTGCCACGTAACATAGCTAACATGCGATGAGATGGAACTGACTTTAATCGTTCAGAGTGCTCAAAATAATCTTTAAATTTTGCGCCTTCTGCTTGCTTACTTTTTACGACCTTACTTTTTAGGTGGGCCTGTTTTAATAAGTGATTTCTTAACTTTTGTAACAGATTTGCATCTTCAGCAAAGCGCTCTATTAAAATAGACGCAGCACCATCAAGCACTTCGCTTACATCACTAAACCCAGCTGATGCATTAATAAAACACTCTGCTTCTTGTTCTGGCGACAACTTCCAGTCGTTATATAGTTTATTGGCTAATGGCTCTATGCCAGCTTCAATTGCTATTTGCCCTTTAGTACGGCGCTTAGGTTTAAACGGCAAGTATAAATCTTCTAACCGAGTTTTGTTGTCTGCTGCATTTAATGCGTTTAATAACGACGGCGTTAGTTTGCCCTGCTCTTCTATACTTTTAACAATACTACTGCGTCGTTCACTTAGTTCTCGTAAATAAGTAAGGCGCTGATCTAAGTGCCTTAAATGATTATCATCTAGCCCTTGCGTAGCTTCTTTTCTATAGCGAGCAATAAAAGGAACGGTGGCACCATCATCTAACAAGGCAATAGCGGAATGAATTTGTGAAGGGGAAACATTAAGCTCTTTAGCAATTTGCTCAGCAATCGATATCATTAATTATAAAATCCTAAGGTAAAAACAACGGAGATAAACGAGTGACACTCGATCATACACAATTCCGCAATTAGCGTAATATTACCAGAAAAGATAACGACCTATTAATACAAAATGATGAATGATTTACAGTTACTTACTTACGAGATGGTTTTAACGAAAAAATAGCGAAGATATAAAAGGAGAGTTAAGCGCACTCAGTTAAAAAGTGCGCTTATTTTAAGTACAGTTACTTCATGTTTGTGAAGTGGAAAGGTCCTGTCCAGCGATACACTTTACCGTTAATTTTTAACTGATGACGCTTAGATGAAGATGCTTTTTTATTAGATAAAATAAACACGCTTGAGTCACCTTTATGCACGTTAATCGTAACAGCGGTATATTTATCGTCGTTACGCACAACTTTTAATGCTGAAATATTACTATTGGAATTAACCGACAATTCTGTAACCGGAGTATAACTGCCGTGTGGCTCGATAACCGAAGCAAATACAGTATCATCAGTATTGTTTCGTCGAATCATAAATGCAGGGTCTCTACGTAAATTAAATTGCGGATCGTTAGCACCTAATCGCGTGAAAAATAATTCGTCCTGCTTTTCAGTAGCAGTGGTTAACGTGTAAAACGTTCCGTCGCCTAACCATGAAAACTGAGTTGTTTTGTCAGACGGCGTACCTTTTCCTTCAACATACAAATGCTGGTAACCATTTTTGTTACCCAGTGGACTCAAGCTAGAAGGAGAGTCATAACTAAAATTAGTTTTAATGACTTGTCCTAGATAATAAAAAGGGAAGTCGTACTGATTTTTACTTTCAGAATTCACCTTCATAATATCGAGCAAGAATGGCTTTTCGAAACTCTCATGTTTAATCATCGCCAATGTACGATGCATGTTAGTTCCCGGATATGCGTTGGTTTCCGTAGCACTGATAACTTGAAGGTTTTCGTTAGAATCATCGTACACATAAAGCTCTGGGTGATATTTACTGCCGGTTTCGTAACTACCGTTAAAGTGTGATGTTTCATTTTGAGTTAACGTATTATGAGCAATGGTTTGCTTAGCCCACGTTTTATTTTCTTTAAGGTAATTACCACCACCCTTTTGCTCAATATTGACGAAACGCGATAAACCATAATCTTGTAGTACTTCGTCACCTTTATTAAACAACGAATATGACAACTTATCGTAATGGCCATGGCTTAAACCTTGCGCAGCATATTTAAACACCAAGGTTAAGTCTTCATTACCATGCCTAAGTATGCCAACACCACCCTGCTTACCTTGCGGGCCGTCGGTATAATTAATTGATTTTTTGACAAAAGGTTTAACTTTTCCGTCGCGCACACCAATAGCAGCCGACAAACCTGATTGGTCTAACAAAACTTGGCCATGCTGCTCAACAATACTTAACAATTCAGGGTTTTTATTACCGTAGTGGTATGCAATATCAATCGCGGTAATTGTTTCAGGTGTGTAGTACGACATGCCTTTTTGTCCGTCGTTTAACGGAAAAAATTCACCATCAGCATCAGTCAAGTTAAGCAACGCATTAACCCCCTTTAACAACACGTTATCTTTGTATTGAAACACCTTCATTTCAGGCTTTACGTTTTCCATCGCAACACCAAAAATTAAGAACGGATACATAGCATAACGCTGATAATAAGGCCCCTCGGTAAAGTAGCCTTCAGGTGAAAACGGCTCTTCTAAATTAGCCAAAAAACCTGCTTTTTGTCCTGCTACTTTAATAAAACCGCCATCGTTGTCTTTTAAGCCAAGCGCTAATCCATCGTCTTTAATACCGTATAACGCTCTATGTAATAATTCTTCATCATCCATCACAAGCGCAATCATTCCAACCGCGGCATTACCCCACGTACTATGATTGTGAATACGATTATAAAATTGTGGGTTACCTATCGAAATAAAGTCTGCAAAAGGACGAAATAAATTGTCTTCCAAGCGTTTATGCTCTTCTTCTGTAAAAGTATCGTATACCGCATCGTACGCTTGGCTCATGTAAACTAACCAGTTACTGTCGTTTAAACACTGCCAAAACAATTTACCTCTAGCGTATGACCTTTCTTGTGGATGAATCGGTAAATCTTTATACATTGCTTCATATTGAAAAAGCATATCTCGAATATATTTCGCGTATTTATCATCTTGTAGTATTTGATAAAGCGCACCAGCTTTCGGCGCTATAAGGTAATTACGCTTATGTCTTTGATGGGTGTAACCACCTGAAAAGTCTTTTGGGATAGGAGTATGAATACCAGACGCAATTTCAGCATCAACTTCCGCCTGTGCTTGCAGAACAGTCGTATCAAACAAAGGAACTTTTCCTAGATTCTTTCTAACTTTTTCTACGCCTTGCGTAGTTAAAATTAAATTAGGGTGTTCTTGAGCTTGAACAGTAAAAGGACTACTTAACGCAGCTACTATCAATAACAGAGTCGTTATTTGGTGTGTCTTCATCGCTATTGGCTCCTATCAAATACTTGTTAGGTTGTAATTCATACAATATTAACGGTAATTACGTATTCTGTAATCTAACGCAATATCACTTTACCTAACCTTAAATTGGTAATACAAATTAGTCATACACAAAGTTTACACCTTATAAATAAAAATTACATCATTTATCTAAAACCAAAGAGTACAACCATGTGAATTTTACTAAAACACCAATACAACCCTAACCCAATAACAACAAACCCTTTAAAAAACAAATAATTAATAAACACCTAAGATATATAACACAACAAATTGGTATGACAATAAAGAGTTAAAAGTAAAAATTGTCATATACATTAAAGATAAAAACACTCTTTATAATGTGATATAAGATAAACTAACGGTCATTATTTACGATTAACGTGCGATAAAAGTCCTCTACTCTTGTAAATACGTCACTTTCTTATAAGGCTATTATGTTTTCTGAATTTATAGAGATACTGAGTTTTGCATTTGGGGTAACCGCGCCTATTTTTTTAACCGTATCTGTAGGCATGTTGCTCAAAAAATTAAACATTATTGATAATGTATTTGCAGATAAAGCCTCAAAACTCGTATTTATGGTCGCTTTACCTGTTTTGTTATTTACGAGTATCGTTAAAACAAATTTATCAGAGGTACTTAACCCTCAACTTCTAGCCCTATGCGCGTCTGCAACCGTATTCATTTTTATTTTATTGTGGGGTTTCGCTCATTTTTTCATTAAAAACTCGCGAGATAGAGGTGTATTTGTACAAGGTTCGTTTAGAGGAAATTTAGCAATAGTTGGACTTGCACTCTGTGTAAATGCCTATGGAGAAAAAGGCCTTGCTGCTGCCTCAATTTTAATGTCGGTCCTTACATTATTTTACAACGTGTTATCTGTTTATATCTTGAATGTGAGTTTAAGTAATGGCAATCAAAGTGCGAAACACATTCTATTAAGCATATTAAAAAACCCCTTGGTTATTGCGATAATATTAGGGATTTCCGTAAACGCGCTAAATGTTCCTATTCATTCAGTAGCAATGCAAACAGGTGAGTATTTATCTCAAATGACATTGCCCTTAGCTTTGCTTTGTATTGGTGCGAGTTTATCGCTAAGCGAATTACGCAGTCCAAGCTGGGTAGCTATTGGGGCTGTTACAGCAAAGCTAATTGTTACTCCGATAATTATTTTAGCCGTTGTTTATTGGTGGGGATTTCGAGGACTAGACCTAGGTGTTGTATTTTTAATGGTAAGTACACCGTCTGCCGCCGCCGGATACATAATGGTTCAAGCAATGAATGGTAACGCTAAACTCGCGGCAAATATTGTAGTAGTTAGTACAATGGTATCAATTTTTACCGTGAGTATTGGTTTAGCCTTACTGAGATCTTGGCAAGTTATCTAAATACTGATGTTATTTCGTCAATTGTTACGCCTAACAACTGAACCGACAACCGATTTAGTTCCTTAACATCTCCACTAAAATGGAATGTTCTATGCGTATGCTCAATAAACTCTCCGTGTTTAAGTGGCTTTAATTGAGACGCTGATTCTAATTCAAAAAAGCTACTGTTTTTAAGTACACTGCCATCCATTGCGCCATGGTTATATGAGTTAATTACATCGCCCATATACGGTTTTTTAAGCACACCTTCTGCAGCATCAGGATATAATTTTCCATGTTCAAACGTAAACGTAACAATAGTAAGTACATTGGTTGCTGCGTTAAAGTACCCCATTATCGGCTTAGTTGCTGCGGCCTTAATACCGATTTTACTGCGATATTTGCCATCTACTTTGTAATAAAGCGTATTACCCTTTTGCACATACCTATCACTGGTCAATGGATATAAATACGTTGGAGTATTAGCCGTGTTTTTAATTGATTTAGCGATCGGGAATATAGCTGTCGCGTTATCGTCGCCTTGGAACATACCCAAGCTCCATATACCAATCAATCCTGTTGATGCTTTCCAATCATCACCTTGATTTTTCAGCGTATTAAAGCTCTCAAAACCAACCATATCAACATCATTCGATATATCCGTATTAAGCGATTTTTTTATCTCATTTTTAGAATATATACGTATTTTTCGATCAAGACTGGCAACAAATTTTGTGCCTACGTTATTTTCAACGTTGTAAGTTTTATGAAAAGTTATAGAAGAAGCATCGCGCTCAACTACTTTTACGGGGTGAGTGGTAAGGGTACTTGGTACACGCCAATTTTTTTCTTCAATGGTTGAGCCACTTGGATAAAATACAGAAAATTGAGATCCGATTGGCGACAACCAAAAACGGTCTTCTCCACCTACGCCAGGATTCCCTTTTTCAATAGCATGATAATTAAGCCAACCGTTACTTAAATTTGAGTTACCTGAAGCTTTACTCGTTAGTACACGCCCCTGATATTTTGCCGAAACAATAATACTCGCATTGCTATCAGTTGCTTTTAACACAATAGGTGTATCATGTTTCTTTATAAATTGCAGATCATCATTAAAGTCCGCCGCGTTGCTGCGTACATAAAGACTTGCGTGTATGTTTACAACAAGTAACACGAACAAACAAAACTTAATATTCATTAATAATTCCACAATTTTATATTTAAATAAACTATATCTAATTACTTAAGTTTTTCCAACCGTTCTATTAGCGTATATCCTATAAGCTCTTAAAACATTGACGCTATATTCGCTATTTGTTTACTTAGCAATATAATATGCTCTCAATATCTTTTTTTATTATTCATAACTTACCGTATGAGAAAATCTAACTACATTACCCGCGAAGGTTGGGATCGTCTTGATCAAGAACTTAAATTTTTGTGGAAAGATGAAAGACCTAAAGTAACCAAAGCCGTTTCAGAGGCCGCAGCATTGGGTGACCGTAGTGAAAACGCTGAATATATTTATGGTAAACGACGATTAAGAGAAATAGATCGCCGCATACGTTTCCTTGTAAAACGCGTTGAAGACTTAAATATTGTGTACCCAGATCCGCAACAAGAAGGAAAAGTATTTTTTGGTGCGTGGGTAACCATGATAGATGAAGATGATCAAGAAGTTACCTATAGAATAGTAGGGCCAGATGAGTGGGATGTTAAGAAAGGCGAAATTAGCGTTGATTCACCCATGGCAAGAGCGTTAATCGGTAAATGTATTGACGATGAAGTTGTTGTAAAAACACCACAAGGCGAACGAATACTCGAAATAACGAGTATTCGCTATAAATAGCGCCTCTTTATAACTCAACACAAACATATTAACAGGGGGTAAAGTTTTGCCCTATTTAAAAGGTGATTGCAAAAATAAACCGATTGGTCTATTGTTGTTTTTATGAATACAGAAACTAAAGGCGAAGCAACCAAACAGCACCTGATTAATGTGGGTTCTATGTTGTTTTACCAACAAGGCTACAACAATACTGGCCTTTCGCAAATCTTAAAAGAAGCGAAAGTAACGAAGGGGTCGTTCTATTTTCATTTTAACGACAAAGAGAGCTTTGGCCTTGCGATAATTGATTATTATATAAAAATATTCAAAGACTTATCTGCTCAACACTTAAACAACAATCAACTCACCCCAACACAAAAAATTGATGCGTTTCATCATTTTTATTTAGAGCTCGTTAAGCAACATGATTTTAAATGTGGCTGCCCTATCGGTAATTTCAGCCAAGAATTATCGGCTTTGCATCCTGAATTTTCAATTAAAATTAAATCTGCTTTTGATTCAATGGTTTTTACATTATCAAAAGTAATAAGTGAAGGTGTGCTCGTTGGTGAGTTTAATGCTACAAATGACATTGAGGCGTTAGCTAGCTTCATCATTGATAGCTGGGAAGGTGCCCTACTTAGAATGAAATCGGTAAAAAGCGCCGAACCGCTAGACAACTGGTACCTTTTTACTAAAAAACTATTAATAACTAATACATAAATAAATTTACGTAAAAATACAGAGAATTTTTCAACCCCAAAATAGACCAAGCGGTTTATTTTGTATAAGTTTTATACATTAAATGATAAAAGGAAAATACGATGGCAATTATATACGGTGTACCTGTTTCAGCTTATGTTCGTAAAGCGATGCTTGCTCACGCATACAAAGGCGTTAATTACGAATTAAAACTAACAAGCCCAGGCTCTGATGAACCAGAATTTGCAAAAATTAGCCCAATGAAAAAAATTCCTGCATACCAAACAGATGACGGATTTGGCTTTTCAGATTCATCAATTATCATTGCCTACTTAGAAAAAACATCACCCAATAATAAGCTCTACCCTGATACTCCAAATGCGTATGCAAAAGCGTTATGGTTTGAAGAGTACTGTGATACAAAATTATCTGAAATATTGTCGGCACTGTATTACCAGCGTGTTATTGGTCCTGCTTTTTTTAACCACGAAACTGACAATAACCGAGTAGACGAACTCATCAATAACCTTATTCCTGAAAAGCTAACCTATTTAGAAAGTCAGCTTAACGAAAATGAATGGCTAATTGAGAATACATTTTCTGTTGCTGATTTAAGCTTGGGGATACATTTTATGAGCCTTGCACACGCGAATTACAGTGTTGATGCAAATTCATGGCCTAAGTTAGCCAACTATGTTGAACGATTTATGGATTTAGACATTGTAAAACAGCAGATGGAAACTGAAAAAGCAGTATTTGCCAACTAGGTCGCTAAATACTTACGGAACAAAGCCCCTTTCAACGACTTAATTAATCGAAAAGTTAAAATTAAAGGGGCTATATTATTGTTGCAATACTAAATCTTATTCATTCATCAATTTTGATCTGATTGGTACTTGGCAAACGTCTAGCACCTGAGGTGGAGCTTTAAAAAAGAACGGATTTTTTCGCTCCTTTCTTTTAACTAAACGTGCTAAAAATTCGGGTGAATCGGTTCGTTCAACGGCTAATGTAATTTGTTGATCTTTTGGTATATCGCTCATCATTTGCATACGAACAATAGGCGTATATTTATCAGCAGTAATCGGTGCTTGCCCTTCTATTACCGCCGTACGAGTAATTGATTGAACATGTTCCATGCCGTAAATAACTCGACCGAATATTGTCATTAATCTATCTAAATATCGAGGCGCTTGCCCATTAGGAATGTAAAAATGACTCGACCCTGAATTTTTATTATTTCCTCTCGCCATCGCGATAACACCTGGACAGTGAGTTAACCAACTCTTTTTCTCGGAAACACTTATACCTACAGAAAAACCATTAACAAACCCTGTTTTTTCAGCAAACAAATCACCCGTTTGCACCAACGTGAACGGCCAATCTTTTTTAAAACCCCACTCACCTTCTAGCGCTAACAAGGGTACACCTCTGTCTTTTGCACTACCGTCTTTAGGCCCTGCTTGAGCAACAAACCCGTCAATAACACGATAAAATTTATTACCGTCATAATGTTGCTTTTTAACTAAGTTTTTAAATTGTTTTACATGCTTTGGTGCAAACTCAGGCGCTAACTCTACAACCACCTTTCCTTGAGGTAATGTCATCATAACAAGGTTATTTTTATCAGGTATTCTCCACTGGATATCAGCCTTGGCGATACCACCTATAAGCGCCAAACTTATTATTAAACCTCTTAAAACAACCATGAAAAATCCTTCCGTTCATATTAATGTTAATTATTTAAGCACCAATTTTACTGTATTAGGCTAGTTATGATTTGATACCATATCAACATATTGTTGTTTAATACATTTAGTTAAAATGGAGTTGTTGTGAACAAAAGTTTAATCGTTAACTTAATCGCACTCGTAGTTACCCTAATTGGTATAACGCTTGATAGTCATATTTTATTTACTGTCGGTATATTTGCGTTATCTGGCGCTGTTACAAACTGGCTAGCAGTACATATGTTATTTGAAAAAGTACCCGGATTATATGGCTCTGGTGTTATACCTGCTCGATTTGAAGACTTTAAGCTTGGTATCAGAGAATTGATGATGGAGCAGTTTTTTACAGAAGAAAACATTGATAGATTTTTAGCAGGCGATGGTAAAAACTCCCCAACATCTATCGACCTAGCGCCTATTATTAACAAAGTCGATTTATCACCTGCATTTGATAACTTGGTTGAAGTAATAGAACAGTCGTCGTTTGGTTCTATGCTTGCAATGGTTGGTGGTAGCGAAGCCTTACAACCACTCAGAGAACCTTTCATCGAGAAAATGAAAGAAACTGTTGGAGACATTTCTAAAAGTGAAGAGTTTAATCACATTCTTCGTGACGAACTTGAACAGCCGAGTGTAATGGCAGAAATGCGTGAAAAAGTTAGCGACATTATTGAAAAACGTTTAAATGAACTCACGCCTCAATTAGTTAAAGAGATTATTCAAAATATGATCAAAAAGCATTTGGGTTGGCTCGTTGTTTGGGGTGGTGTATTTGGTGGTTTAATCGGCTTATTAGCGTCGCTAACTAACACTTACTAAGGCGTTCTAAAAGCTATCAACATACATGGATTTGCAAAACAAGTTACTTATCGAATACTGAAAGTAATAAGAGCATCCAGCAGCATTTAAATAATTATTCTCAATAATTGAATAAATAATGTAAAAACGAGCGAGAAATTGCTCGTTTTTTTGTCTCTGCTCTTTAATTTTACTACCGTTGTAGGTATCCTTGCCATATTATTTCTTGGGATGTTTTTAACTATTTTGTAATAGTGTAATTTAGTTAATTCCCACCACTTGTACAGAAGGTAAATTGAGCCATGTTTGGTCGCTTAAAAGCTTTACCAGCAGATCCTATTTTAGGTTTATCTATTAAGTATCGTGCTGATGAAAATCCGCTAAAAATTGATTTGGGTGTAGGTGTATATAAAAACGAAGCTGGTGACACCACCATTTTAAATTGCGTTAAAAAAGCTGAGAAATTTCGTTTAGAAAACGAGCTGACAAAAACATACATTGGCGGTACAGGTTCAGCTGCATTTAATGAAAGAATGACATCGTTAATTTTTGGCGATCATAAAGTACTTAACGAGAACCGTGCGAGAACTGTTTCAACTCCTGGTGGTACAGGTGCATTACGCGTAGCAGGTGAGTTTATTGCTCGATGTAAGTCTGGTGCAAAAATCTGGTTGTCTAACCCTACATGGGCAAACCATAAAGGGACATTCTCAGAATCGGGGCTTGATATTCAAGAGTACCCTTACTATGACTACGAAAACAAAACATTAGACTTTGACGGTATGTTAAATGCCTTAAAACAAGTTTCTCCAGATGATTTTGTTTTACTACACGCATGTTGTCATAACCCATCAGGTATGGATTTATCAAAAGAACAATGGCAGCAAGTTGTGCAAGTAGCTAAAGATGTAGGCTTCACGCCATTAATTGATATGGCTTACCAAGGTTTTGGTGACGGTTTAGAAGAAGATGCTTACGGTGTTCGCTTAATGGCCGAAACAGTAGACAACATGATTTTATGTAGCTCATGTTCTAAAAACTTTGGTTTATACCGCGAACGTATTGGCGCTTGTACTGTTATTGGTGAAACACCTGCGACTGCAGATATCGCTTTATCAGTAGTATTAGGCGTTGCACGTACTATTTATTCAATGCCGCCAGCACACGGTGCTGCCGTTGTAGAAACCATTTTAGGTTCAGAAGAATTAACGCAAGAATGGTATACCGAACTTGCTGAAATGCGTAACCGTATTAATGGTAACCGTAAAGTGATTGTTGATAAGCTTATCGAAAAAGGTGTAACAAGAGACTTTAGCTTTATTGCTAACCAAAAAGGTATGTTCTCTTTCCTAGGTATTACTCCTGAGCAAGTACAACAGTTACAAGACGAATACAGCGTATATATGGTTGGTTCAAGCCGCATGAGTATTGCAGGTATTTCACCAACTAACGTTGATTACTTAGCAGAGTCTATCGCGAAAGTTCTTTAACAAATCGTCTTAGCTAATAACTTAATAAAAAGCCGAATACATAACGTATTCGGCTTTTTTAATGAAAAAATCTATAACGTAAAACTTACCAAACGACGCAATTACGTCCTTTTTCCTTCGCTAAATACAACTTGTCATCCGCTATTTTTACAAAAGCATCAAAACAGTCAGACTCTTTAGGCACAGTCGTTACAGCACCAAGGCTAATCGTTACAATATCGTTATTCAGCGCTTTTTCGTGAGATATTTGCAGCGTTTCAACGGCCGCTCTACACGCTTCAAATATTTTTTGAGCGCCCTCTTTGTCCGTATCGGGTAATACAACAACAAACTCTTCACCACCATATCGTGCAACAAAATCTCTCGGGCGCGAACAACATTTATCAATAGCACCCGCTACTTGTTTTAATACATCGTCGCCAAGCGCATGCCCGTAGTGGTCGTTAAACAACTTAAAATAGTCTATGTCGATCATCGCGAGCGACAATGGCGCTGCCGTTCTAGCAGACGATTTCCATTCTTTTTCAGCCACTTCATTGTACAAACGGCGATTAGCTATAGCGGTAAGTGAGTCGATATTAGCCAAGGTTTCCAGCATTTTACGTTGGCGAGCTAATTGTAAATGTAGGCTAATGCGTGCTTTTAGTATTTCAATATTAAACGGTTTGTAGATATAGTCAGCCGCCCCAAGTTTCAGGCCTTTTTCTTCATGGTTATTATCATTTTTCCCCGTCACAAAAATGACAGGAATAGATGATATTAACGCGTCGTTTTTAAAACGAGTAATCACTTCAAAACCATCCATGTCAGGCATGGTTACATCTAACAGAATAAGATCGGGCTGAAACTCAATCGCTTTTTCTATTCCCTGTTGCCCACTTATCGCTAATATAATTTGCGCGCTGCCCTCAAGAATTTGACTAAGAATACTAAGGTTCGTTTTATCGTCATCAATAATTAGAATTTTTTGAATGTCGTTATTGTTCATTAACTTTTACCAAAATCTCATCAATTAAAGGGAGCGCTTTTTCGTATTCAACATTCAAAATTAAGGTTACGAGCTTTGTAATATCTTGTTCAAACGAGCTGTTTTTTGCCATCGCTTGTAGTGACGGCAGTCGTGTTTCAACATCAAGACTTGATTTTGATAGCAAGGTTCTAATAGTAAGTAATAGCGTATCTAAAGCGCCTTTACTAATATGATTTTCTTCTTTTTGATCATCAGTCGGCAAACAGTTAGTTAAGTCGTTGATTAAGTTACCTAGCTGCTTAGCTAAAGCTGTTATCAACGTTCCTGAGTAATCTTTATCTTCGAGCTGTGTTTCTACCTGACCACACATCTCAGAAAGCACGAAAGCACCAATATAAGCTGTGTTTGTTTTTAACGTGTGAACGACGCGGTAAAGTTGCTCCCAATTCTCATCGTTATATAGCTCATCAATTGTAGATTTTATATTCACTTGCGCGTTATAAAAGTTGGTTATTAAGCTTAGGTAAAGGCTTTCTTTTCCGCCCATGTTTACAATAGCTCGCTCCAGCTCTATTGCAGATATTTCTTTAAACAGCTCAACATCCTTGAATTGCTTGATGGCATTCGTCATTATTTTTATTGGTTCCGCAGTTATTTCTATTGTTTACTTTAAATACTTATATAAAACAGTATACAAATCCTTAGGTTCTATTGGTTTTGTAATATGCTCATTCATTCCAACCGCCATACTTTTTTCTACATCTTGCTCCATTGCGTGAGCTGTCATTGCAATGATAGGCATGGTGGTTTGTAACTCAGCTCTAATCAATTGAGTTGCCGTTAAGCCATCCATATTCGGCATTTGTATATCCATTAACACTAAGTCGTATGAGTTGTCTCTTATTTTATCTATGGCTTGTAAACCGTCTTCCGCTACTTCCACATGCGCGTTGGTATCAGCTAAAAAGGTTGTTGCTACAAGTTGATTCATTGTATCGTCTTCAACTAACAGTATGCGTGCCGACGAAAAATCAGGTATGCCGTCAAGCTCTACTACGCCTTTTTCAACTGTCTGTTCCGTAGGTTTATGGGCGTGGCAAATATCATTCAGTGCATTAAAAATAGCTTGATGATTAACAGGCTTTTCTAAAAATCGATGAATTTCGACATTGTGATTTTGTGCTTTAAACTTAGCGGCATCTTTATCGTAGGCCGATACCATTAAGATATGGGGCGAATTAAGTAACGACAATTCATTGATACGCTTTGACACTTCAATGCCGTCCATATCTGGCATTTTCCAGTCCATCAATACCAAGTCAAAAGGGTGGTCCGAAATATGCGCTTCTTTTACTTTGTTAATGGCGTCAGCACCGTTGTCTGACTGCTCTGCTTCAATACCACATTCTTCCAGCGTATTAGCAAGCACAGCTCTTGCTAACGGAATATCATCTACAATTAATACCTTGAGGTGAGAAAAGCTTTGAGGCGATCCATATGCGTTACATGATGACGCTGAACTAATTTTTACTTCTGTAGTAAAGTAAAATGAGCTACCTACGTCAGGCGTACTGCTTAACCAAATTTCGCCTCCCATAAGTTCAGTCAACTGCTTAGAAATTGTAAGCCCTAACCCTGTGCCGCCATATTTTCGTGTAATAGAATCGTCTGCCTGATTAAATGAATCAAATAAGTCTTTTTGCTGCTGCTCAGACATACCAATGCCTGAGTCAGTTACCTCATACATTAATGTTAATGTGTCATCTTTACGTTCTTTAATGGTAACACCTAAAAAGACAAAGCCTTTTTCGGTGAATTTCACCCCGTTGCTCATCAAATTCACAATAATTTGTTGAAGCCTAAGTGGGTCACCCATTAATAAATGAGGAATTTCAGGATCTACTGAGGTGACAAGTTCTAACCCTTTGGTGTGGGCTGTCATTGCGTTTAGGTTAACGGAGCGACTTACCAACTCAGGTAAATCAAATGGCGTATGCTCAATCGCCAGCTTACCCGCCTCTATTTTTGAAAAATCAAGTATGTCGTTTATCAAGTTCAAGAGTGATTCGCCCGAGCTCAAAATTTTAGATACGTAATCTTGTTGCTCGGCACTTAGCTCTGTTCTTAACATGATATGGCTTAAGCCAATAACCGCATTCATTGGCGTACGAATTTCATGACTCATACGCGCTAAAAAGTCAGACTTTGCGGCAGTGGCGGTTTCTGCTTTTTCTTTCGCTAGCTTAAGCGCTTGTTCCGCCTCTAATTTTTCGGTGATATCTCGGCACACGCCAATTAATCCGATCAACTTGCCATCATCGTTATAAAAAGGGGATTTTAAGGTATCTAACAATACTCTTTTACCACAAGGGTATGTTGCCCACTCTTCTACACGAATATTATTTCGCTCTGTTAGAATTTTTTCGTCAACGGTTCTGAGTCGCGATATTTTTTCATTATTTTCAAAAATTTCTTCGTCTGTAAACCCAATAATATCTTCAGGTTTTTTATTTATAAGGTCGGCAAATGCGTCGTTACATGCGATATAAGCAAAAGACGTATCTTTCGCAAAAATAAGATCAGGCGAGGTGTTTAAAATGCCCTTTAAGAGAGATACAAGCTTCTCATTGTTTTCCATTAGTTAACACCTTGTGTGGGGTCGTGTGTTAGGTAATTAAGTGCGATAAAACACTAACAACTATAACGCGTATTTACCGTTGTCGTTTAGTGTAATTGGTTGTGCTTCTACAATAGCATCAGTATTCAATGGTCCATAAATATGAGGATACAAACCGCCTGTAGCGGGTTCCCATTTAATTTGCGAAGTAACTTTGCTTTTGTCGACCACTAAAATAAGCGGTTCTTCGGTAGCTGTATAGTATTTATTAGCAATTCTTGTGAGCTGGCTCTTAGGTGATGCGTGAATAAACCCTTCTTCTTCAATAGAATCTCGAATTAACGACCCCGTTGATAACGCTTGTTGGTATTCTTTTTGAGACGACAACAAATAAATAAACGGGTCACTTAAGCCACCATACATTCGTACAAATATATCGGTAATCGCTTTTTGCTCAGCATCTTCATAAATATAATCAACACGAAAAACGCCTTTAAGCGTATTGTTTTCAAGTGTTTGACTAATAATGCTAATTTCAGCCTGAGCGGTCCAATCTTTTTTGGTAAGCCACACTGGAATACTATCAAAAAAAACACGGCTACCTTGTTTGGTAAAACTGTACTGCTTGCCTCGCTCTATTGATGGGTAATCATCTGAACGAAGAATTGAATTAATCTCTACCTTAAATCCCATAATAAATCCTTATGTATGTGTAATAACGGTTTATGTACGAGCTACTTCTGCACGCCTAAAACAGGGACCGTAATGTTTATTTGAATTAGGAATAGGTATTGCCATGAGTGGTCTTGCATATTCTCGTAATTTAAACATTAATTCATGCGCGCGAATAATGTCTCCCTGACCACCACCATTCCATGCGCTATCAAGTTTCCCAACCATTTGGGTATAAGTTTCATCAAATTTTTCCATTAGCGCCCAAACGGATTCACTCACTTCTTCCTGCTTGTAGCCTCCCTCAGGAATATCATCTACTGGCCAAACGTCTGGAAACGCAATATCTTCAGCAAAAATAAAGTCTTTTGTTTGCTCGCATTGACGTATTTTTTTACATTTTTGCATTTCCCAAAAGCGATAGAAATGCGCGAGGTCATCCATACCCGTATCTGCAGGTGTATTACTATGAGAACCTTCACCTTGCGTTTTTATCATATCGATTGCATACCTGACCTTTTTCACGCTATCAACCGTATATATCGCTAACGGACCAGACACTTGTTTATCCAGCGTCATTTCAGGTTTGAGTCGTTCAAACAGTTGCAAAATATGATCGTAAAGTTCACCTACTGTGCTGTGGTCTGTAGAGCATGCATCTATCGTTTCTCCGCTAATAGTTACCACATGCTCAGGCATTTCAATTTCCATAAAGCTTGCAATAGATTCGTCATTTAGCCCCGATAGTTTAACGGTTAAATCAGGATGAACGCCCGCAGGAAGTTTCCCTGGGTATACTGGTATTTGATTTTTTATTTGTGGTGAGCCGCC
This sequence comes from Colwellia sp., assembly GCA_020630795.1. Classification (GTDB taxonomy): domain Bacteria; phylum Pseudomonadota; class Gammaproteobacteria; order Enterobacterales; family Alteromonadaceae; genus Pseudocolwellia. The sequence goes on along the minus strand of JAHDIK010000005.1, from coordinate 154,795 downwards.
TAACGAAGCAAGCATGTTGCACGCAAACGACATATGAATCATTTCTTCATGAATAATTTCACGTAAAGAATACGCAATGGGGTCTCGCTCATCTTTAATTGACCATAGCGCCATTAAGTAGGGAGGCATAGTGGCAAATTCAAGCGTAATTGCATTTTGTAGCAGAGTTTTGAGAAGCGTTAAATTAGCTTCATAAGAATGTTCATCAATCTCATGTTTAATTAAATGCTTAGCGTGATCAAAAAGTCGCTGTAAGTCGTGTTTATGTTCATGAATTTTTTCGCGAAGCGTATCAAACATTTTGAGTCTCTATCGTTTGGTTTAAATGAGCAGCTAATCTATGCGCAAGTGCGGTTAACGTTAATGTGGGGTTTACCGCGCTATTCGATGCAAATACACCATTAGAACAAATATATAAATTGTTCGTACGATGTACTTTTAAGTTTCTATCAACCACACCATCAGTTTCTTCCGCCGACATTCTGCATGTGCCCGTAGTATGGTCGCCACGTGGTGTTTGCTTATAGGTTTTAGTAACCGTAAGGCCCATTGTTTCAATTATGGTTTTTAAAAACTCAATATGTTTATCGCTTCTTTCTTCGTCTGACGCGCTTCGTGAGTATTCAATTTTTGTTAGAGGCAAACCAAATTTATCTTTACCTTCACCAATTGAAATACGGTTTTCGAATCGACCAACTTCTTCCATAAACGCTTGTATTTTATATTCAGTAGGCCCTTGAATAATTTCATCAATTTCTTTTTTTGATTTGCCCTCTATCATTAACTTAGCTATATCAACTTTCGGTCTTGTTCTGTCTTTGAACAAAAACAATTTACCTACTTTTTGCATTTCAGGTGTATCAAACGTTCTAGACATTAATGTTGGAAAGTCGTATTCCTGCCACAATCCTTGAGGGTTCGACTCAGCTCTACCAGTCACTTCAAGCATAGAATGCGTAACAATATGGCGACCAACCATGTCAAAGTCATTTCCGATACCCGACGGCCAGTAATCACTTACAGACGCCATCAATAATTTAGGCACTTCATAAGCACCTGCACACAATATAACCTTGTCTGCATACACGTTATTTTTAGTTGTTTGATCACGTAATACAAATTCAACGCCATCAACTTGCTCTTTGCTAGACATCAATATTTTCGTAACTACCGATTGAGTTTGCACGGTAAAGTTACTGTATGCAGGGTTTTCAACTAAGTCATGCAACACATACTGAGCAGAAAAACGAGCGCCATACGGACAATATTTACAGGTTCCTGTCGTCATACATCGCTTATATCTTGCTACGGGCATTTTTCCAGGTTGAATGCCTAGTTCTTCAAAAGCCTGAATCATGTTGCCATCAGCAGCAGTCCATTCAAACGGAGGCACAGAATAAGGGGTTGATCGTGGCTGCCAGTTTTCCGTTTCGTCACCACATACCGACATATATTCTTCAGCCATTGCGTAATATGGTTCTATATCATCATACGTGATTGGCCAATCAGCACCTTCACCAGTATTGCTATACAGTTGAAAATCTTCTGGTTTAAAGCGCAGTGCCCAACCACCCCAATGCATTGTTGAACCACCAAAACTTTTAACTCGACCACCAGCATTCGTCCAAGTTGGGTTTCCGTCTTCGTCTCTAGTTGATTGATTTTCTTGTGGTGTATCGTATGTATATTGATACGGTAATGGAGATGATGCACTCGTAACATAATCCCACCAATGGCGTCTTTCTTTAAATGCTATTTTGTCGCCAGCTTCTAACATCAACAAACGAGTCAGCGGTTGTTTTTCGAGTATTTTTTTTGCTATCACAGTTGCCGCAGCACCAGACCCGACAATAATATAATCATATTTATTCAATTACTTACCCTCGTCGGTTGGTATATAAGTTCGAGCTAATGGATGGTTGCTATATCTGCTGCCTCTAATATAGCCTTTGTAGTTAATCCCTTTGACGATAGGTTTACCATTCGTTTCATCTTTATTGCCAAAATGCTTAAAGCCGCCAGCAAGCACCTGCATACGAATAAATTCATCTACCACATAAAATTTACAATGAGATAAAAGCGTTGATAGATCTGGAGTTCTGTCTTGAGACGACAGCGAGGGGATTTTGTATTCAAAAAATAGTTGTTTAAATGCGTCAGATTCACCATATACATCAATAAGTTCGTCTACTACATGAATAGCATTGATGTATTCAGCGTAATAACTTGGATGATTTTGCGTTTTAACATGAATCATTTCAAGCCATGAGCTTTTCAGGTTTTTGGATTGGCTGTGAACGTCTTTCCAATTCTCACCAATGTGTTCAAAAATCACCCATAACTTATCTATTTGTTCTGGGGTTAACGTAGATGGCTCGCAAGATATTTGTTCTTGTCCCACAAAAATCTGACAAACTGGGCCCACTGATCCAATATTTTTATGTCCCACACTTGTTCCTTTATATGAAGAAATTTAATTAGTTGAGTTAAGCCGAACATTTTCAACAAGATTATACAATGCATCTTACAATTGCAAAGCTATGATTTATATATAGTTTCACTAATGTTAATAAAAAGTAAACGTAAGGTAATTAATTTGTATCACACATTCTTGAGTATGATGATAAGTTGTCAATCCGCTGCATTTTTTTATACAGGAATGACGATGTCTTGGGTATAATATCCACTATACTGAAACGAGAAAAATCAGTAATGTTAACTTTTCATAGCAACATAAATACATAAGGTGATATGTGACAACTCCAGGCAATTTATTCATTCTTTCAGCACCAAGTGGCGCAGGCAAATCAAGCCTTATCGGCGCATTGTTAAAACAAGCGTCTGCACGCCCTATGCAAGTGTCTGTTTCTCATACCACACGTGACCCACGTCCTGGCGAAGTAAACGGACAGCACTATCATTTTGTTTCAAAAGAAACATTCGAAGAAGAAATTACACAAAATTCATTTTATGAACACGCAGAAGTATTCGGAAACTATTATGGTACATCTGAAGTTGCGATAGACGAGCAACTAGCGCAAGGCATTGATGTTTTTCTTGATATTGACTGGCAAGGCGCTCAGCAAGTACGCATGAAAAAACCAAGCGTTACTACCATTTTTATTTGTCCTCCTTCTCGCGCTGAATTAGAAAACCGTTTACGAAGCCGAGGGCAAGATAGCGAAGAAATTATTCAGTCACGTATGGAGCAAGCTCAATCTGAATGTTCACATTATCAAGAGTTTGATTACATTATTGTTAATGATGATTTCGACCAAGCATTGCTTGATCTAACAACCATCGTCAACAACCAACGACTTAAGCGTAGTCAGCAAGTTATTGCACAAGAACAATTATTTGCAGATTTATTAGCGTAAATCATTAAAGCTTATCGACAAAACTGAGCGCACCACCAAACAAAATATAAACAAAACACAAAAAGTGCACTGATTTAATCTATTTTGACGTAAATATAAGCTGCTCCCTTGCTTAGTGCTGTATGGATCAAGTAAACTACACCACTATTTTTTAAATTTTATTATTAATTGTTGGAGTGACCAAATGGCTCGCGTAACTGTTGAAGATGCCGTAAATATCGTCGGTAATCGTTTTGACTTGGTGTTAATTGCATCTCGTCGTGCTCGTCAAATTGCAACGGGCGGAAAAGAACCTTTGGTTGAAGAAGAAAATGACAAACCAACAGTACTCGCTTTACGTGAAATTGAAGAAGGCCTTATTACTACTGAAGTAATGGACAATTCAGATCACCACGAGCAAGTACAACAAGAATCTGCAGAACTAGCTGCTGTTGCTGCTATTGTTGGTGGTAACACCGAATAGTCTTTCAGTTATTGAAAGTACAGCATAAAAACGCGTAATAAATTGTTGGCAATGATTACGCGTTTTTTAATGCAATTTTTTCAATAATAGAGCAAGCAAAACGTTGGCTTTCTTCATGAATCAACGTATTCTTATTTTAACGGTTATCGCCTTTAATATAATGCCTCTGGTTAAGCCATTTCCGTTTTTCGCAACAAATTGAATCTACCGTAAACATAAATTCTAGGAAGTATTGAGTGTACCTTTTTGAACCTTTAAAAGATCTTGTTTCAAGTTACTTATCTAAAGTACAAATTGACTTGTTAAAAGAAGCCTACATTGTTGCTCGAGAAGCGCATGAAGGACAAATGCGTTCAAGTGGTGAACCATACATTACCCATCCGGTAGCGGTTGCTATTAACTTAGCAAAAATGCACTTAGATCACGAAACACTCATGGCCGCATTACTCCACGACGTGATTGAAGATACCGAAACCACCAAAGAAGAACTGGCAAACTTATTTGGTAATACGGTTGCAGAACTTGTTGAAGGTGTAAGTAAACTCGACAAGCTGAAGTTTGAAAACAAAGAACAAATGCAAGCGGAGAACTTCCGCAAAATGATTCTTGCAATGGTGCAAGATATTCGCGTAATTCTAATAAAACTGGCCGACCGTACTCATAACATGCGTACTCTCGAATCATTAAGACCAGACAAACGCAGAAGAATAGCCCGAGAAACGCTAGAAATATACGCGCCAATCGCAAATCGCTTAGGTATTCACGACATTAAAAATGAGCTTGAAACACTAGGTTTTGAAGCACTTTACCCTATGCGTTCAAGAGCACTAAAGTCTGCTGTTAAGCAAGCTCGTGGTAACCGTAAAGAAATTATCAATAATATTTTAGAAGAAATTGCAGCACGTTTGAGTGAAAGCGATATTACCGCCGAAGTAACAGGCCGTGAAAAACACCTTTATTCAATCTACCGTAAAATGCAAAACAAAGAGCTCATGTTCAACGAAGTGATGGACATTTACGCCTTTAGAGTCATTGTTAACGACAAAATAGACGATTGTTACCGCGCCCTAGGTGCTGTTCATAACTTGTTTAAACCAATCGAGTCGCGTTTTAAAGATTACATCGCCATACCTAAAACCAATGGTTATCAGTCACTTCATACGTCGTTAATTGGTCCTCACGGTATACCTGTTGAAATTCAAATTCGTACACGCGATATGGACCAAATGGCTGACAAAGGTGTTGCAGCACACTGGTTGTACAAACAAGCTGGTGACGATACCGGCACTACTGCTCAAATGAAAGCTCGTCGCTGGATGCAAAGCTTATTGGAACTACAACAAAGCGCAGGTAGTTCATTCGAATTTATTGAAAACGTAAAATCTGATCTATTTCCAGAAGAAATATACGTATTCACTCCAGATGGCCGCATTATCGAATTACCCGTTGGCGCAACCGCCGTCGATTTTGCATACGCTGTTCATACCGACGTTGGTAACTCATGTGTTGGTGTAAAGGTTGACCGAAAGCCTTATCCATTAAGCCAACCTATCGATTCTGGTCAAACAATTGAGGTAGTTACTTCAGTAGCCGCTAGGCCAAATGCTACATGGCTAAACTTTGTCGTTACCGCGAAAGCGCGTTTACAAATTCGTACTTATTTACGCACGCAAGAACAAACAGAATCTGAAGCACTTGGCTTACGCTTATTAAGTCACGCATTAGGCAAAACTGAATTAAAAGACATTGCTGAAGAAAAAATCGAACAAGTTGTTACCGAAAGCGGTCATAAAACGTTAAACGAACTACTCATCAGCATTGGTTTAGGTAATGCATTAAGTATCGGTATCGCACGTCGTTTAACCGATGAGTTTACTGATGAAAGCAACGAACCGTCTAATGGAAATTCCAAAGCTAAAATGCCAATAAAAGGCACAGAAGGCATGATGGTAAGCTACGGTAAATGTTGTAGACCAATCCCAGGTGATTCTATTTTAGCTTACCTAAGCCCAGGTAAAGGCTTAATGGTTCATCAGCAAGGTTGCCGAAACATTAAAGGGCACGAGCAAGGTAGTTTATTCCCAGTAAAATGGGACACAGAAATTGATCGCGACTTTATTGCAAAACTCCGTATCGAAATTCTTAACCATCAAGGTGCACTAGCAGCACTAACGAACGTTGTAGCCCGCTGCGACTCTAACGTACATTCTTTGAACTCAGGCGAGAAAGATTCCGGTCTATATGCAATAGACATGGAGATTACTTGTCGAGATCGTATTCACTTAGCAGACATCATCCGTAAAATAAAAGTGATGGTTGATGTACAAAAAGTGCTTCGTAACAAATAAATTCAATTTTTAAGAGTATGACATTATGAAAACAATTATCTCTACAGACGCTGCGCCAAGCGCAATTGGTACATATAGCCAAGCAGTAAAAGTAAACAACACCGTTTACCTATCGGGCCAAATTCCATTAGTGGCAGAAACAATGACCGTAATAGAAGGCGGTTTTGCTGAGCAAGCTCACCAAGTTTTCAAAAACTTAGTAGCGGTATGTGAAGCTGCTGGTGGCACATTAAACGACATGGTAAAGGTGAACATTTTTTTACAAGATTTAGAAAACTTTGCAGTAGTTAACGAAGTAATGAGTGAATACTTCGACGCTCCTTACCCTGCTCGCGCAGCGGTTCAAGTAGCTCGATTACCTAAAGATGTTGAAATTGAAATCGACGGCGTAATGGAATTACCAAGCACTCGTTAATTTCAACGATACACTGTAACTATTCACTTTATTTGAGCAAAAAGTAACATGACACCAGAAAGACATCAGCGCATTTTAGCCTTGTTAGACAAGCGCCAACCTGACTTAACCGTATGTATGGAAGGCGTGCACAAAACCCATAACTTAGCCGCTGTTGTAAGAACTGCTGACGCCATAGGCGTAAGTGACGTACATGCGGTTTGGAAAAACGAACAAATGCGTGTTTCTGGTGGCAGTGCTGCTGGTAGCCAAAATTGGATTGACGTTCATAATCATACCAGTACAAAAGAGGCTATCGCTGCGCTCAAAAAACAAAACATGCAAGTGCTTGTTACTAACCTTTCAGACACCGCTGTAGACTATCGTGAAATTGATTACACTAAGCCTACAGCTATTATATTGGGCCAAGAAAAGTTTGGTGCCTCTCAAGAAGCATTAGATCTTGCTGATCAAGACATTATCATTCCAATGGTAGGTATGGTTCAATCACTTAACGTGTCTGTTGCTAACGCCGTTGTGTTATACGAAGCTCAGCGCCAACGTCAGCTTGCGGGTTTATACGACAAACCTAGATTACCAGAAGAACGACGCCAGCGTGTACTGTTTGAAGGTGGTCACCCTATTTTTGCTGAAGCTTGTAAACGTAAAGGTTTGCCATACCCTAAAATAGATGAAGAGGGGCAAATTGTTGCGTCTGACGACTGGTGGCAAAAAATGCAAATGACACAAGACGCATGGCAAAAAATAGACGACTAATGTCAAAAAAACAGCTATTGAGTGCTAAATTATGAGCCAGCAACGCGTTGGTATTAATAATTTAGCTCATACTCCAGTAACCGTATTAAAAGGTGTCGGGCCGGGTATGGCTGCAAAACTTGAAAAAATAGGCCTAAACTCCTTACAAGACCTGTTATTTCACCTTCCACTTCGTTACGAAGATCGCACACGCATTACTACCATTCATGATTTAATGGCTGGTACGCATACCAACATTATTGGCGAAATTACAGGTAACCAAATAATACAAGGCAAACGCCGCATGTTGTTGGTTACCTTAAACGATGGTACAGGCACAATAAACCTGCGCTTTTTCCACTTTTCTGCCAGCCAAAAAAACAACCTAAGCGTTGGTACCAGCATACGTTGTTATGGCGAAATTAATCGTGGAGTACGTGGTTTTGAAATGGTTCACCCAGAATACAAGCCATTAGATAACGACCAGCCTCTCACGCCTGTAGAAGAAACACTAACACCGGTATACCCAACAACTGATGGTTTACGACAAATTTCTTTAAGAAATTTAACCGAACAAGCCTTGATAAGGTTAGAGAGGGGTCAAGTTGAAGAGCTCCTTCCTTCGGAATTTATCTCTTCTTCATACACGTTATCTCAAGCGCTTACGACATTACATAGACCACCACCAGATACCGTTATTAGCCAAATAGAAGAAGGTAAACACCCTGCTCAACTTCGTCTCATCAAAGAAGAGCTCGTAGCACACAACCTGAGCATGCTTAAGCTTAGGCAATCGGTAGATAAAGAAGATGCTTTTGCGTTATCAATAGATAAAAAACTCAATGAGCAATTTTTAAATAACCTACCTTTTTCACCTACCAACGCCCAAGCACGCGTTGTAGAAGAAATTAGAAAAGACCTTGCTGCTAACACGCCCATGATGCGCTTAGTACAAGGCGATGTAGGTTCAGGTAAAACACTTGTGGCCGCATTAGCAGCCTTAACGGCCATCGGTAATGGTTTTCAAGTCGCTCTTATGGCTCCTACTGAAATTCTGGCCGAACAACATGCTATAAACTTTGAAAAATGGTTTGAACCATTAGGTATATCGGTCGGTTGGTTAGCAGGTAAAACAAAGGCAAAAGCGAGAAGAGTTGCACTTGAAAACATTGCAAACGGCAACATGCAGCTTGTTGTTGGTACACATGCCTTGTTTCAAGAAGATGTTATCTTCCACAAACTTGTACTCATTGTGATCGACGAGCAGCATAAATTTGGTGTTCATCAACGACTTTCTTTGCGAGAAAAAGGCGCGTTTGAAAACAAGTATCCACATCAATTGATCATGACTGCAACGCCGATACCTCGTACATTAGCGATGACCGCATACGCTGATTTAGACACATCGGTAATAGATGAACTTCCACCGGGTCGAACGCCTATTACAACCATCGCATTACCCGACACCCGCCGTGGCGATGTTATTGAGCGAATTAGGCAAGGGTGTATTAATGACAACCGACAGGCTTATTGGGTGTGTACGTTAATTGAAGAATCAGAAGTATTGCAGTGCCAAGCAGCTGAAGACACTGCGGTTTATCTTCAAGAGCAATTACCTGAGTTAAAAATTGGGCTTGTACACGGTCGTATGAAAGCTGATGAAAAACAAGCTGTTATGGATGAGTTTAAAGCGGGTAATCTACATTTACTTGTTGCAACAACGGTCATAGAAGTTGGCGTAGATGTACCCAATTCAAGCTTAATGGTGATCGAAAATCCAGAGCGTTTGGGATTGGCACAACTTCACCAACTACGCGGCCGCGTAGGTCGTGGTGCAGTGGCTTCGCATTGCGTGTTAATGTACAAAACACCTTTGTCTAAAACAGCAACAAAACGCTTAGCCGTATTGCGCGAAAGTAACGACGGGTTTGTTATTGCAGAAAAAGACTTACAAATACGCGGCCCAGGCGAGCTATTAGGTACGCGACAAACAGGGCTTGCCGAGCTAAAAATAGCAGACTTAGTGCGCGATGCTGACCTCATTCCAGAAGTACAACAGCATGCATATTTAATTTGGAAACAGCATCCGAAAAATGCCGAATTACTCATTAATCGATGGCTCGCCAATAAAGAAAAATACTCAAACGCGTAATAAATTCAACTTAACATTATGGCAAAACCTAACAAAAAAATGCCTGAAAAAACGGTGTCTATTTCTTGCGCTAAATGCAAAGCCAAATTGTACAAATACAAAAAAGGCGGCACTGGCAGTTTAATTAAATGCTTTCAAGAACGTATTACTCAAGACTTTACTGCACAAAAAGGTGTATGCCCTGAATGTAATACCATTTTTGCAAGAGAAGCCATTATTCGAGGTGTGCCTGCTTTAAAAATGATCGGCAACAAGGTTCAAGTAAAATAACCACGAGTGTCGTTAGTTTTTATTCTTCATAATTTCTTGTCGTTCTTTTTCATACTCATCGTAAGTTTTCTCGTTTATATTCTCTAAACACTGCTCTTTTTCAACACCAACCTTTTGATTGCAATGAGTTTTAACTTGAAGTTGAGTGTGTTCGTACAACTCCTTTGTTGTACACGCCGACAATAAAACTACTGCTACTATCCACATCAAATGTTTTTTCATAAAACCGTCTCTCCATATTATTAATACTGATTAGGATTACAATATAAGGTTTTGGTTCCAAAGGTATTGATATAAAGAACACAATATTATTGTTCTCAGTCAATCAGTTTCTGTTTCCAACTATTAATAAATAAATAAAAGTGCGTTAAACTAAAGCCAATTATAGCTATTAGCGAATTAAAGATGTCAGCTCACGACCAAGATCATCAAGACAACAGTACCCATTTCGGTTACCAAACCGTAGATAAAAACGAAAAAGAATCGAAAGTAGCCAGTGTATTTCATTCGGTAGCAGCACAATACGACGTGATGAACGATTTAATGTCGTTTGGTATTCATCGCTTATGGAAACGCTTCACGATTGATGCAAGTGGTATTCGCCCAGGTAACAAGGTACTTGATTTAGCAGGTGGCACAGGTGACTTAACCGCTAAATTTTCGCAACTAGTAGGTAAAGACGGACAAGTTGTTTTAGCTGACATAAATAGCTCTATGTTAAACGTGGGTCGCGATAAATTGCGTGATCGTGGTTTAGTACAAAATATTGATTATGTGCAAGCTAATGCACAACATTTACCGTTTGAAGACAATACTTTTGACGTGATTACGATTGCTTTTGGTTTACGTAACGTAACCGATAAAGACGAAGCACTGCGTTCTATGTATCGCGTATTAAAGCCTGGTGGCCGTTTACTAGTGCTAGAGTTTTCTAAACCAGAACAAGAGCTACTTACTAAAGCCTACGACTTTTATTCATTTAATATACTGCCTAAAATGGGTGAACTCGTTGCAAAAGACGGCGACAGTTATCAATACTTAGCTGAGTCTATTCGTATGCACCCTAACCAAGAAACCCTCAAAGAAATGATGGAAACCGCTGGTTTTGAACAAACAACGTTTAAAAACCTAACGGGCGGTATTGTTGCATTACATAAAGGATATAAGTTTTAGTGACAAACACTACGGCCATGTATCAACAATTTATTTGTGCGGTACTCGAAACGGTCATCAATAAAGCACTAGCATTAAGCCTGAACGGTAGTAAAGGCTTACAAAGCATCAACCAAAAATGCTTAGTGGTTTATTTGTCAGAACTAGGTTTTCCACTTAGCTTAATGATTTGCGAAGATAAAGTATTGGTGACATCACTCAATGAACATCCAGATTGTGTCATTAATACCAGTATTAAAACCTTATTAGCGCTTAAACAAGACATGCAGATAACTGAGCTAATTAAGCAAGACAAGCTCGACATTTCTGGCGATTTAAAAGTTGCTCAACAATTCGCACAATTTTTTGAAAAGTTAGACATTGATTGGCAAACCGAACTGGCTAAACATATTGGCGATATCCCCACATTTAAGCTCACTCAGCTTGGCAAAAAATTAAGTCGTAAACTCAACTTCGCCGCAAAACAGATTGAAGCCGACTCTACAGAGTGGCTTGTACACGAAAAACGTTTAGTGGTTTCTAATAGCGAAGTGTCATCATTCAACTTACAAGTCAGCGATCTCGACGTTCGAACAGAAGCGCTAACGCAAAAGCTAACGCGTATCACCCAATTAATTAACAACGCCAAGGACATCTGTGAGTAGTCAACGACTGTATAAAATAGTGAAAACCTTTTTAGAATACGGTTTAGACGAACTCGTACCTAAAGAGTCGCTTCCTTGGTATGCCAAGCTTGGGCGTTTAAGTTTATTTTGGTTTAGAAATAAGCACAAAGATAAGTCAACAGCACTGCGTTTCAGGCTTGCTATTGAATCGCTCGGCCCTGTATTTATTAAGTTTGGCCAGATGCTTTCAACCCGCCGCGACTTATTACCGCCTGACTTTGCTAACGAACTCGCTTTATTGCAAGACCAAGTTGTGCCTTTTGATGGAGAGCAAGCTCAACAACTTATTATTGACGCTATCGGTGAAGACGTTTTTAACGATTTTTTTGTCGCATTTGATACTCAGCCACTTGCTTCAGCCTCTATTGCTCAAGTGCACACAGCCACCTTGAAACACAACGATGCTGAGAAAAACATTGTTATTAAAGTATTACGCCCAGGTATTGATAAAGTTATATCTGCCGACTTAAAAGTGATGTCTCGCTTCGCAGGTATAGTTGCAAAGTGGCTGCCAGACGGTAAACGCTTACGCCCTAAAGAAGTGGTTGAGGAATACCGAAAAACTATTTTAGACGAGCTTGATCTCACTCGTGAAGCTGCAAATGCCATTCAATTAAAACGAAACTTTACGCAAGGCCGACCTCAAGACAAAGTACTTTATGTTCCTGAAATATACAGCGAATATAGCAGTAAAAATGTACTAGTGATGGAGCGTATTTACGGTATAGGTGTTGGTGAAGTTGAAACGCTTCAACAACTTGGCGTTGACATGAAATTACTCGCGGAGCGCGGCGTTGAAGTGTTTTTCACACAAGTTTTTCGCGACAGTTTCTTTCACGCAGATATGCACCCGGGCAATGTTTTTGTTAATGCTAATAACCCTGCCGATCCTACATGGATAGCCATAGACTGTGGAATTGTGGGTACGTTAAATCAAGATGATAAGCGCTATTTAGCTGAAAATTTTGTCGCTTTTTTTAATCGTGATTATCGTAAAGTGGCGCAACTTCATGTGGACTCTGGATGGGTGCCTCAAGGCACAAGTGTCGATGAATTTGAGTTTGCCATTCGTACTGTTTGCGAGCCAATCTTTAACAAACCTCTTGCAGAAATATCTTTTGGACAAGTACTCGTAAACCTATTCAATACTGCTCGTAGATTCAATATGGAAGTGCAACCTCAGCTTGTTCTCTTACAAAAAACATTACTGTACATTGAAGGCTTAGGCAGACAGTTATACCCACAGCTCGATTTATGGGAAACCGCAAAACCATTTTTAGAGAGTTGGGTAAAAGAACAAATGGGCATAAAAGCCGTTTTTGAAAAGGTGAAAGACAACTTACCATTTTGGAATGAAAAGCTACCTGAAATGCCTGACTTAATTTACGACTATCTTCAATCAGGTAAAGAAAACAACAAGCAAACGTCACTCCTCATACAGTCGTTAAAAGTTCAACAAACTAAACAACATAAAACATTGCTAACAACAATCGTCGGTTGTACCGTGCTTATTTGTTTAGCGATCGTGTTCTCATAAACTGGCTCGTAGTTAATACGAGCTCACTAATGAAAACCAATTTACACTTACTTTTACACTTAATCCTCTCACAAAAATTTATACGCCTAAAATGTTCTTTTTAGAGCTTTTTTGGCGTGCCCTCTCGGTAAACAACTTACGAGCGGTTCTTCGTTAAATTTTGTTTTAGATACAAATACTGTAGACGTTAATTGCTGCTTCTCATCATTTGTAATTTTCGTGCGGCATTGAATACCGTTTTCCTTTTCAATAAAAATAATTTCTACCGAGTCAGTTCGTATCAGTAATAAATCGTACGGGTAACCAGCATTTGAAAATAATTGTTCTTGTGCACTCGCCGACACTATGCTCCCAACGAAAGCAAAAAACATTGCAACATAACTTAATAAAATCTTATTCATAGTAACCTCATTCACTTTATAAAGAGCTATTAAATTAAAGCTTGAAATGCGACAAAACAAACGATATAAAATTAACATAACTTAAGTTTTTCTAAAGCGATATGAAACTTCCTCCATTAAAATCTTTATCTTTTTTTCTTGCGGCTGCCCGTCATCAAAGCTTTAAAAAAGCAGCAGAAGAGCTAAACGTAACCCAAGCAGCTGTAAGCCAACAAATTCGCTTATTAGAAAACAACTTAGGGTGTCAGCTATTTAATCGTGACAGTAAAAGTACATCGTTAACAGCCGATGGAACTCGATTATTTCCCTTTATAGAACAAGCCTTTAATAAAATATCTCAAGGCATAAGCGAACTCTCAAATGAGCCTGAACCTAACGTACTTAATATTACGTCATTACATTCTTTTACTTCGCTTGTACTTATTCCACACATTCGACATTTTCAACAACAAAACCCTGAACTTACATTGCAATTTTCTCCATCTAATCAGTTGATTGATTTTAAAGAGTCGAATGTTGATGTGGCTATTAGACGAGGACTGGGCAGCTACCCATGTTTAGAGAGTAGGCTACTGATTGACGATCAAATTGTTATGGTAGCTACCCCATCACTTTTTAGAACATCGTCACCGCCTATATCAGAACTTCTATCTAAACCTTTATTTATTGACGTTTCTAGCGACATAAAACCTGCATTTATGTCATTTTGTAAAGAATACGACCTTAACGAACATAATTTTACGATAGGTCTTCAAACCACTGACTCTGTTCCAGTTTTGGAACAAACACTTGCTGGGCAGGGTTTTGCTTTTGTGAGTAAATCGTTAGTGTTTGAAAAACTTAAGTCCGGTACTTTAATAAATCTATATGATTTTTCGGTACAGAGTCCTATTTCAATCTATTTAGTAGCTCCTCCACATCACTTTCAATGGAAAAAAGTAAAAAAACTTGAAGAATGGCTAACTACAAAATTGGAGTTAAACAAAGTTTAAAGAGTTAGTTTCTCCGCAGTTATTGGCATACATCTTTGTTTGTCATAAAATTTTCATCTACTTTTTATAGACTAAAAGCCCAACGGCTAACGACTCTTTTTATGGACTTTATCATTATTTCGGCTGTCGCAATGGCAGCCTCACTTTTAACACTATTCTCTGGTTTCGGATTAGGTACGCTACTGATGCCTATTGTCGCCTTATTCTTTCCAATTGATGTTGCAGTGACTATTACGGCGATTGTACATTTTGCAAATAACGCGTTTAAGGTGTTTCTTGTTGGTAGTAAGGTAAACACTTCAGTGTTGATGAGATTTGGTGTTCCAGCGGTAATTTTTGCTTTTATTGGCGCGTTTATATTAACCAGCTTATCAAGTAATAACAGTCATATAGAATACGATTTACTCGGTTACGATATTTCCGTAAACCTTATGAATTTTGTTGTTGGATTACTTATTCTATTCTTAGTTGCTGTAGAGCTTTTACCGTTTTTTGCAGAACTGTCGATCGATAAAAAATACTTGCCGTTCGGTGGCATGCTGAGTGGCTTTTTAGGTGGATTGTCAGGGCACCAAGGCGCGTTTAGAAGTATGTTTTTATTAAAAGCAGGTTTGTCAAAAGAGCAATTTGTTGCAACCGGCGTAATGTTAGCTGTATTGGTTGATATATCACGTTTGTCTATTTATGGTTGGCACTACAGTGACACTAGCCAAGCCATTAACTGGGCACTAGTAACTAGCGCTTGTGTATCAGCATTTATCGGCGCTTATTTTGGTAAAAAACTCCTTACCAAAGTAACGATTAGTAGCATACAAAAGCTTGTTTCTGGCTTGTTAATACTCATAGGGTTAGGGCTAATAACAGGACAGTTATAATCTAGTTGAATGGTTAGATATCCGCTCAAATTAACCATAAAAAATGGCGTAGGATAAACGCTACGCCATGTTAATTTACATCAGTTGATAATACGTTCGTTAAGATGACTTTTGCTCTACCGTATAACCTTTGCTTTTTAGTAATTGAATTAATCCATCTTTGCCAAATAAATGGCCCGCACCAACAAGAACAAACTCTTTGTGTTTGTTGTTAAACAAAGCTTCTATTTTAGGAACCCAGTTTTTATTTCGTTGCGTAAACAGTGCGTCATACGATTTTTCATCAGACTCAAGAGAAGCTGTATTAATTAACGCTTCTAAGCTTTTTGCGTCGCCCTCTCTCCATGCGTCTAGCGTGTGTTGAAAAAACTCGGTAAAACTAGAGTTTAGTTCAATATTCGACTGAATAAACTCGTCTTCGTAGCCTTCACCTAAACCACTTAACATTTTAAATTGAAATTCCGCTGATTCTAAATAATCGATTTTTTTAGCGTCTTGCGTTGCGAGCGACTCAAAGTATGCGTCAACACCTTCGCCTGAAATTTCAGCTTTTTGCAGTTCAATAATGGCCATTAGCGACACAACAAAACCCGGCTTAAAACCAACAAATGGGCTTATGTCCATTCCCATTACGTTGAAGTAATTTTCTAATGACTTAAATGTGTTTGGAGATAAAACACTCTTTAAGTTTTTTCCATTGCCGTAACTCATTTGAGCCAACATAGCTTGCTGTGCTTGCATGTCGGTAGGATCAGGCAGCTGAGCCTCTAATATAACTTGGTCCGTATTTTTGTATGCATTCATGAACTCATCTGGTAGCGGAAACTCTTCTTCTGGTAATACGTGAATAGTGCCACCGATAAAGACATGATCGTTATTTTTAGATACTTTCCATACAGAACTGTTGCTTGACGCCGCCGTTGAAAGTGCTGCTAATAGGGTAAAACCTACGACTTTTACAAAGTTTATTGAAGTAATCATTTTCATCGTCATATTAATCTTTCTTTTTTAACATATCTCTTAAATTAGCTACACCCACTTTAGCCGCAGCTTGTTTTTGTTCGTTACTTTTTTTCGCTTGGGTTAGCTCCCAACTTAAATCGTCTTGCGGCAACTCATGTAAAAATCGACTCGCTTCTGTTCTAGCCACTTCACCAAATTGTCGTCGTTCGCGCGCGTATGTAAAAATAAGCTCTTTTTGCGCTCGAGTTATACCAACATAAGCTAACCTGCGTTCTTCTTCGACATTTCCTTCATCTACGCTTGTTTGGTGAGGTAATAAACCTTCTTCCATACCAATTAAAAATACAAAAGGAAATTCTAGTCCTTTAGACGCATGCAATGTCATGAGTTGCACTTGATCAGACTCTTCTTCGTCTTCATTACGCTCCATCATGTCGCGTAATGTTAAACGTGTTACAACCTGAGGCAATGTCATTGGCTCTTCGGTTTCATCGCCTTCTAGCATTTGTGTTACCCAACTGAAAAGTTGGGTGACATTTTTCATACGCATTTCAGCAGCTTTTGCACTAGGTGATGAGTCGTAAAGCCAGTCTTCGTAATTGATTTCTCTTACAACAGAGCGTAATACTGCTGCTGTATCGCCACGTTCTGCATGATCTGCAGTAGCAACTAACCACTGGGTAAATCGTTGTACACTCGCTAAACCACGGCCTGTTAAATGCTGCTCTAATCCAAGTTCAAAACTGGCTGCAAACATACTGATTTGACGCATATTTGCATAGCTACCAAGCTTTTCTAACGTTGTTGGGCCTATTTCTCGCCTTGGTACGTTAACAATACGTAAAAACGCATTATCGTCATCTGGATTCACCAAAACGCGTAAATACGCCATCATGTCTTTTATTTCTGAGCGAGAGAAAAACGATGTACCACCACTTATTTTATAAGGAATGCGGTTAGTCATCAGTGCTTTTTCTAATAAACGAGACTGATGATTTCCTCGGTATAGAATGGCGTAATCTTTAAATTTAGATTTATTTATAAATCGATGACCGATTAATTCTCCAACAACACGCTCTACTTCATGTTCTTCATTTTTCGTTTGTACAACGCGTAACTCAACACCGTAATTTAGCTCACTAAACAACGCCTTGTCGTAAACATGAGGGTTATTCGCTATCAATATGTTTGCGCAATTAAGTATACGACCGCTTGAGCGATAATTTTGTTCTAACTTTATGAGTTTTAAGTGAGGAAAGTCTTCACCGAGTAACACAAGGTTCTGCGGTTTTGCGCCACGCCAAGAATAGATGGATTGGTCGTCGTCTCCAACTACCGTGAGTAATCCTTCGTCTCCGGTAATTAATTTCACAAGCTCGTATTGGCTGGCATTAGTGTCTTGGTATTCATCTACCAACATGTATTTTATTTTTTTACGCCAGCGTTCACGAGCTTCTGGAAAGTTTTTTAACAACAGTGTAGGTATTAAGATTAAATCATCAAAATCGAGGGCATTATATGCTTTCATATGTTTTTGATATTTAGCATAAAACTCTGCATACGTTCTAGTGTCGTCATCTGCCGCTCTTTTAATGGCAGAGTCTGGAAGCTCTAAATCATTCTTCCAGTTTGAGATCATCATTTGCAACTTATTGAGTAAGTCTTTATCGCCATCTAACTCTTCTTGAGTTAATTCTTTAAGCAACGCTAATGTGTCTTGATCGTCAAACAAGGTAAAACCCGGTTTATAACCTAAAGTTTTAATTTCCTTCCTTACAATATCTAACCCCAACGAGTGAAAGGTAGATACCGTTAAACCACGTGTAAGGTCTTTCCCCAACATTTTGCTTACACGCTCTTTCATTTCTTTCGCGGCTTTATTGGTAAAGGTTACCGCAGCAATATTGCGTGCTTTGTAACCACACTTTTGAATGAGGTAAGCGATTTTCTGACAAATTACACCTGTTTTTCCGCTACCAGCCCCTGCTAATACTAAGCATGGGCCTGTAACGTATTTTACGGCTTCATTCTGTCCGGGGTTTAATTTCATTATGTTTTTTAATCGTGATGTGGGCGCAAAAAAATAGGCGGAGATTTTATAACAATTTTGTCGATTAATCTGAATATTTTTATACTCATCAACGAAAAATGTTTACAATAGATAATGACTTGGTTCGTAATATATTGAGAGTAATGATGATCAATGCGAAAAAAATAGAAGAAATAGCTCAACAAGTAACAGATGCTATTCCACCTAGCTTAAAAAATGTTGCAACAGACATTGAAGAAAAAACAAAAGTTGTATTACAGCGCAAGCTATCACAGCTTGATGTAGTAACCCGTGAAGAATTTGATGTTCAAACGCAGGTATTAATAAAAACCCGCGCTAAATTAACAGAGCTAGAAGCAAAATTTGCGGAAATTGAAGCAAAATTAACAAACGATTAAGCTTCAACTATAAGCTGTACTAGTAGTGCGCCAGCGTAGTTAGTTTGGCGCAACTAACACTTTATTGACTCCTTGCTTGATTGATTGCTGCAATGTGCTGTCTGCAATTTTTAATAACTCTTTCATTGATTTTTCAATGTCGACAGGCATAGCGCCTATATTGGTTGACACTTTAATATTGGTGCCTTTTATACTCAGGCTTTGCGCCTTTTTACTAACTTCTTCAAGTAAAGCTTTCGCTTCTTCAAGCTTTTCTACTGTTAAAAACGCTGCAAATTCTGCGCCGCCAAACCTAGCGGTTAAATGCCCTTTGAGGTCTTTTTTCAGTAACTGAGCAAATTCATTCAGCATAACGTCGCCTGTTTCATGGCCGTGCTTTTCATTAACAGATTTAAAGTCGTTTATGTAGATTGAAGCCAGCACATAAGTCTCCGGCGTATCGATGGCACACTTAATAATTTCTGTGGCTTTATCTAAAAAGTAACGTCGATTGTATAATGTTGTTAAGTAGTCTTGGTTTGCCGCTAACTCAATTTTTTCAAGATATTGTAATTTTTCAATATGCTGCATAATGCGACAATAAAACTCTTCAGGAAACAAAGGTTTTTGTAAGAAGTCGTCGGCACCATTTTTAATAAATTTCGCAGAGTTAATATCCCTATCAGTACCAGAAACACCAATCACAATAAGTTCATTATTGGCTTGTTGTTTTCTTATTTTTTGCAGTAGTTCAACACCAGACATACCGGGCATTTCATGGTCGGTAATCACAATTTTAATCTCGGGTTTGGCTTCAAGTACTTGCAGTGCTTTGGTTCCATCAGGCACGTCATACACTGTAAAGTTTCTGCGCCTTAATAACTGACAGGTATGATTTCGTGCCGTTAAAGAATCATCAACCACCAATACACTAATATCTTTATTTGTAAGCTGACAATGTAAAACTCTAAGTAAGTAATGGTACGCCTGCGCATTTTCTTTCGTTATATAGTCAACTATCGGCAAATTCAGGATTTTTTTACGCGTGGTATCTTCCATTCGGCCGGTCATCACAATGCCTGGTATTTTATGTTCTAATACGTATGGTATGACTTCTCCGTTGGGAGCATCAGGCAAACCTAGATCAATGGTTGCCACATAATAGTCAGGATTGTCTGAAAGTAATCGCTTTACGTCGGCAAACGAATGCGCAATTGTCGTTTGATACCCTAAAGAAACACCTATGCGTTCAATAACTTTCGAAATTGCAGGGCTGTCCTCTATGATAAGTAAGTTCTGTGACACAACATTTCCCTTGTCTAATAAATAGTTACATGGCGTATATTTACGCTAATAAGTTAACCAAAGTTCCTTTCGTTCTGATGGAACACTCGCTGGGAGAAAGGGGTTTTCTAAGTCAAAAACCTCTCTGTTTTCCGATCTAATTCTTTCTATTATCTCGCCAAAATAACGATTAAATATTTTATCAAAGCGACCAGATGCTATGAGGTTTTCTAAACCGTCGTTAATATCTTGAGCGAGTTCAACATTCGCTTTATTTACATAAAAATATAGCGCAGTGGGGTATTTAATCAATATATAAGGCTCTAAAGCCACATTTAATTTTTTGGTTGTTTGAAATACTGCTAATTCTTGATCAATGGTTAAAATAGAGCGAGGGAAGTAATCAAAACGTTTTTTGTGCAACATAAAATATAAGCCGTCAAAATTAGCGCCTCTAGCTGATGTTATGCCATTTTTTAAGAGTATTTTATAATCTGTCCATGTATGAAACTGACCCGGAACAAAGGCTTTAAACTGCTCTAGGGTCGTTACGTTTTTAAACATGTCGATATTATCGCTATGTACAACCGACGTTCGCCAACCATTTAACCCTTTAAGGATAGGAATGCGTATTCCTCTATATTTTTCATCGCGATCTTGTGTGGCGTAAGCAATAACAATATCAATGTCTTTGTTGGCTTCAAGATAGGAAAAAGACCTATGATGAGGTAGATCGTCAGTGTATCGCTTTACAACGTAAGATTTATCAGGGAATTGTTTAACCACTTCATTAAGCAACTCTGTATGATAAAAGTCTCTTTTTTCTCCTAAGCCCATATACGTTATTTCTTGCGCATTCAGGCCCCGAATATCTATAAAGATAATCATTACCATCGAAAAAATTATGGGCCATCTACTCATAAACTGCTGGTATCCTTCAACGCCTTAGTATGCCGAGTTAAGTCACTTTTAATCATGTATTAAACAGTAACTTAAATCTATCAATTCAAGCTCGTTAACCCAGTAAGTATAGATGACTTACAAATTATTGCTGACTATCAAGCTCACTTAACACATATATTTATAGCTTCATCGACTGCATTTTTTTATACGTTAAGCTACGCCATAACCATTCAGCTGGACCGAAGCGAAAACGAGAAAGCCACCATGATGAAGCAACGAGTTGAAACGCTATAATTCCCAACACAATCAACATTTGTGGTGCACGAGAAATTTCTCCGTATTGACCACCTGCGTAACCGTAAAAAATGGAAGTTAAAATAACCGAATGCATCAAGTAATTGGTGAGAGCCATTTGTCCCATGGGAGAAAATTTCGACAACACTTTACTCCACTTACGATGATGAATAGCGCAAACAACAAGCCCAAAATAACCTGCTGATAAAACAAATTGGGCTAAATAAAACACCATATCTCCAATAACTACTAGGTCCAAAGATACTTCGTAAGCAGGATGTTGAACAAGTAAAACACTTATTATGTTGAGTGGAATACCTAACAACAAGCCTACATAGGCTAGTGTTTTAAAAAAGCTATGGTGCTGTTCTGAACGAATAATTTTTTCACTAGTAACCAACCAATATCCCACCAAAAAAACAGGAATGAGTTCAAACAACGCCAAAAATGGCGTTATCATCATCATGAAACCCGCAAAATTAATTCGGTATAGCGTTGCTTCCCAATAGCTGCCATGAGTAAAAGCATTTTCTTCTTCGCTTATATCTGCGCTTTGTTCATTGCGTTCTCGTATATTGTCTTCAATGCTCAGTGCTCGAAAATCACTTTCCGACAACTCTTCAATATCTCTACTTTCGTCTGAAGCAGGTGTTTGTATGTTACTCGCTTTATTCTCATCTAAATAAACATCACCTTGTTCTGACATTCCTTCGATTACTGCTGTGTGTAGATCTAAATCATCAGCCCACATCGTTTGTGCTTGATTATGGTCTAATACGCTCCCCCATATAACGCCAATTAAGCTCACGATAAAAATAGGGATAAATAGCCAAGCAATAGCTAACTTTAGATACGATGAAGGGTTATGGTTTGTTTTCTTCAGTACAATAAACAATAGAATAAAGCCCGCAAGTGCGTAGCTATGCAAAATATCTCCTCCCCAAAGAAAAATCATATGAGCCATACCAAATAGCCATAAAACAATCATTCTTCGAGAAAACCATGCGGTAAATGGCCTACCCGCCTCTTTTGCTTTGAGTAACATAACGGCGAAACCCATCCCGAAAAGAAGCGCAAATAATTTATAAAATTTTCCTTCAACAAAGCATCGAACCAACCAGCCAACGGCGTGATCTAAACCAGTTAAGCTTTTGTCTTGGAATTCAAGAGATATCATTGCCCGAGTAAACCACTCTATGTTCATCAGCAAAATGCCCACTAAACAAACACCACGTAATATATCTAATGAATGTATACGGTTTTGTTTGTCTATTGGGCTTAACGAGGGTGTGGGGAGGTTTGGTTGTTGATTTTCTGGAGTATTTAACATTCTATGAGATTCCGTTCATAACATGTTTATACAATAAACTAGAACAGAAAATAATCATAAAGAATAAATGTAAAAAACCACTTACATTTAAGTGGTTTTGTTTATTCGGCTTGCGTTCAAAATATACGAGCTAGTTCAAAAAGGCTTTATACGCCTCGTTATTTGTTTCTTCTTTCCATTCGTAACCAAGTGCAGTTACATGCTCAAAAAAGGCTAATTGGTCATCATTTTCAACGGAGAAACCCGCTAAAACCTGACCAAAAGCAGCACCGTGATTACGGTAATGAAACAACGTTATATTCCAATGCTCGCCTAATGTTTCAAGAAACTTATCTAAAGCGCCGGGATATTCAGGGAATTGAAATCTAAATATTCGTTCTTGAATAGCAGGTGCTGATTGTCCGCCTATCATGTATCTCACATGCAGTTTAGCCAGCTCATTCTCTGTCAGGTCTACAACTTTGTATTGCTCAGACTCTAATTGGTCAGTAAGACTTTCGCGCTCGCCTTCTTCACCATTTAAACGAACACCTACAAAAACGTTCGCTTGCTCTTGAGCACCTGTTGTATTCACATAACGATAATTAAATTCGGTGATAACCTTTCCGCCAATGGTGTGGCAAAAGCGTTTAAAGCTCCCTTTTTTCTCAGGGATCGATACGGCAAAAACCGCTTCTTTTTGTTCACCTAGCTCACAACGTTCCGACACATAACGCAAGCTATGAAAATTCATATTTGCGCCTGAAAGAATAGCGACAATACTCTCGTTACCTTGGCTTGTTTTACAATACTTAGTAACACCAGCAAGCGACAATGCGCCAGCGGGCTCGGCAATAACACGTGTTTGCTCAAAAATGTCTTTAATAGATGCGCAAATTTCATCCGTTGATACGGTAATTACGTCATCACAGTACTGTTGAATAAGCTTGAAGGTATTTTCACCTATACGTTTTACGGCAACACCATCTGCAAACAAACCTACTTGTTCTAAATCGGTAGGATGACCTGCTTCAAGAGCCGCTTTTAAACAAGCTGAGTCGTCAGCTTCTACACCAATTACTTTTATACTTGGTTTAAGCTGTTTCAAGTAAACAGCCATACCCGCCAATAAGCCTCCGCCACCAACAGGAATAAATATCACGTCAATTTTCGATAATTGCTGCAATATCTCTTTAGCGACCGTACCTTGACCTGCTATAACATCTACGTCATCAAACGGATGAATCAGTGTTTTTTGTTCGTCTTGAGCATATTGTACCGAGGCAGTTTGAGCTTCATTAAAGCTTTTACCCACTAGCCTAACTTCGGCACCAAATCTACGTACATTATCGACTTTAATATCGGGTGTAGTAATCGGCATAACTATCGTCGCTTTTATACCTAGCTTTTGAGCAGCTAATGCTAAACCCTGTGCGTGGTTACCAGCCGAAGCAGCCACAACACCGTGAATACTTTGCTCTTCAGTCAAATTAGAAAGCTTATTGTATGCACCTCGCAATTTAAACGAGTGCACGGGTTGCTGATCTTCACGCTTTAAATAAAGCGTATTATTTAAACGAGAAGAAAGCTTGGTTAGCGGTGTTAACTCACTTTCAACAGCAACATCATAAACAGGTGCGAGTAAAATACGGCGAAGGTAGTCAAGTGCTTCGCCTTGATGCAATAGCTGAGTTTCAGCTTCTGTCATTACTCCTCCCCGTCAAGAAGCGCGCGATTTCTTACGGCACCCTTGTCTGCACTCGTTGCTAACATTGCATAATTTTTAAGTGCGTAACTGATTGGACGAACGCGATCTTTTGGCTGCCATGACGCTTTACCTTTTGCATCCATCGCTGCCTTACGTGTAGCTAATTCATCATCTGACACTTTTAACTGAATCGATCGATTTGGTATATCAATTTCAATAATATCGCCTTGCTCTACAAGTGCGATTACGCCACCACTAGCTGCTTCTGGAGAAACATGACCAATAGATAAACCAGACGTACCACCCGAAAAACGACCGTCGGTTAATAACGCACACGCTTTACCTAAGCCCATAGACTTTAAGTACGTGGTTGGGTAAAGCATTTCTTGCATACCTGGACCACCTTTAGGACCTTCATAACGAATAACAACAACTTCGCCAGCAACAACTTTTCCGTCTAGTATTCCAGCTACAGCACTGTCCTGACTTTCAAAAACATGAGCTGGACCTGTAAATGTTAGGTTATCGTCACTTACACCTGCCGTTTTAACAACACAACCATCAATAGCAATGTTGCCTGAAAGCACCGCTAATCCACCTTCAGTTGAAAAGGCATTTTCAAGGCTACGAATACAACCATTGGCGCGGTCATCATCTAATGTATCCCAACGGCAATCTTGGCTAAATGCTTTAGTTGTGCGAATACCTGCAGGGCCCGCACGGTAAAATTTCTTAACGTCTTCATCGTCAGTAACTTTGATGTCGTATTTAGCAATAACGTCGGCTAACGTTGTACCTAGTACATTTGGTACATCGGTATTTAATAAACCAGCACGTGATAACTCACCTAAAATACCGATAACACCACCAGCGCGATGCACATCTTCCATATGATAATCAGGCGTTGATGGCGCTACTTTACATAGCTGTGGAACAATGCGAGACAATTTATCCATGTCTTCCATCGTGTAATCTACTTCTGCTTCTTGCGCCGTTGCGAGTAAATGTAAAATCGTATTAGTTGAACCACCCATCGCAATGTCTAAACACATAGCATTGTGTAAGGCTTCTTTGCTTGCAATGTTACGTGGTAAAGCAGACTCGTCATTGTCTTGATAGTAACGTTTAGTTAGCTCAACAATTTGCTTACCTGCTTTTAAGAATAGTTGCTCACGATCAGCGTGAGTTGCTAACATTGAACCGTTACCTGGAAGTGCTAAACCTAATGCTTCAGCTAAGCAGTTCATAGAGTTTGCGGTAAACATACCAGAACAAGATCCACATGTAGGACATGCCGAACGTTCAACTTTGTCAGAATCTTCATCAGATACTGTTGGATCAGCACCCTTAATCATCGCATCAACTAAGTCGAGTTTGATAATTTGATCTGAAAGCTTAGTTTTACCAGCTTCCATAGGGCCACCTGATACAAAAATAACGGGAATGTTTAGGCGCATTGCCGCCATTAACATACCCGGAGTAATTTTGTCACAGTTCGAAATACACACCATTGCATCGGCACAATGTGCATTTACCATGTATTCAACGGAATCAGCAATTAAATCACGTGATGGCAAGCTGTAAAGCATACCGCTGTGTCCCATCGCGATACCGTCATCAACGGCGATAGTATTAAATTCTTTTGCAACACCGCCAGCTTCTTCAATTGCCCCTGCAACTAATTGTCCCATGTCTTTTAAATGAACATGGCCCGGTACAAATTGAGTAAACGAGTTAACAACAGCAATAATTGGTTTTCCAAAATCGCCATCTGTCATTCCTGTTGCACGCCAAAGTGCACGAGCGCCAGCCATATTACGGCCTTGAGTAGAAGTTGCAGATCTTAATTTAGGCATGATTTTACATTCCGGGTTATGAGTGTGAAAAAGTATTATTTTAAAAATTCACTGGCGGATAAACATAAATGAACTTTGAAAATAATAATTTATGGGCTAAAAATTGGTTGTGGATTAATAAAATAGAAGCTCACATTATCGTGCTGTAAGCTTCTATAAACGGTTACTTTAGAATAACTCTGTTAAGCTACTCTACTGGATCTAACCAGTTATCTGGTACTTCAGTTGTGCCGTTAAAAATACCAAAAAACGCTTCTTGAATTGCTTTAGTGATAGGGCCTCGTGTACCCGCACCTACTGGTAAACCGTCAACTGATTTAACAGGAACAACTTCAGTCGCAGTACCACACATGAAAAATTCATCAGCAAGGTATAAAGACTCACGTGAAATCGGTTCTTCACGTACTTCATAACCTAATTTATCTGCCAAGAAGAATACTGCGTCGCGCGTTAAACCTTGTAAGATTGACGCTGTGCTTGGTGGCGTATAAATAATATTGTTACGAATTAAGAACAAGTTTTGTCCTGCCCCTTCACTCACCATGTTATTTACATCAAGCGCTACACCTTCTGAGTAACCATGACGCGCAGCTTCTGTAGAAATAAGCTGAGAAGACAAGTAGTTACCACCTGCTTTTGCTGCAGTAGGCATAGTATTTGGCGCTAAACGATTCCAGCTTGAAACACCCACTTCAACACCATTTTCTACTGCGTCTGCACCTAGGTAAGCTTCCCAACTAAACGCGGCAATCATCAAATCAGCCTGTGCGTCAATTGGTGGACGAAGACCCATACCAATATCGCCTAAAAATGCTAACGGACGAAGATAAGCAGACTTTAAGTTGTTTTTAACGACAGCATCTTTACACGCTTGAACCACTTCTTCTTGCGTGTAAGGAATATCCATTCGATAAATTTTTGCTGAATCGAATAAGCGCTTAATGTGTTCCTCTAAACGAAAAATACACGTACCTTTGTGCGTTTCGTATGCTCTAATCCCTTCAAAAACTGAAGAGCCGTAATGCAATGCGTGACTCATTACATGTACCGTGGCGTTTTTCCACGGCATGAGTTCACCATTAAACCAAATGAGTTCTGCATTTACTTTAGCCATTATTTTTCCTAATCCTCATATTTTTCATTGTGTTAGATAAAATCAACAAGTCATCTAACACGAAAGTTTTTTCAAAAACGCAGTATATAGCTACAACTATTTTTTATGCGCTGCATTCTTGCGACGCACTATTGTCTACTGTGACTTCTTTGATGTCGATTAGTTTATTGATCTGGTCAACCAAAAGATCGATTGAACGTTCACTTCTCACCATTAATTCAATCACACCAATATTGGTACCTGTGTTTACGCTAGCGGTAATTCCACTGATCAAAAAGCCACGGTAGCGTGCAACTTGTAAAATTCGTTCAAGCACAACTTGTTTGTCGTCAGCTTTGATATTTAATTGATATTGATTCATGTTAAATACTCTCCATCATTTTATCATTAGCCGTATTTGGTGGAACTAATGGCCATACGTTGTCTTGCGCATCAATTTTAATTTTAAGTAAGTACGGGCCGTTATGATCAAGCATTTCAGCAACCGCTTCACTCACTTCACTTTTCTTAGTAATTTCTTTCGCTTTAATATCAAAAGCCGTTGCTAACATAATAAAATCAGGATTGTCTGATAAATCAGTTTCACTCAAGCGACCATTAAAGAATAAGTCTTGCCATTGGCGTACCATGCCTAACTTTGCGTTATCAATAAGTAATATTTTTACAGGTAATTGAAAACGCTTGATAGTAGACAGTTCTTGCACGTTCATCATAAATGAACCATCACCTGTTACTGCAATAACACAATCTGTTGGACGACTTACTTGAGCACCAATAGCTGCAGGTAAACCAAAGCCCATCGTTCCCATTCCACCACTTGATAAGAAGTTAGTTGGGTCATTAAATAACATGTGTTGAGCTGCCCACATTTGGTGTTGGCCAACGTCTGTTGTTACACACGTATTTTTAGGCATTTTCTGGCTAATTTCGTTTAACACGGCAGGTGCATATATGTTTTCACCTGGGTGATCATATCGCCATGCATTAGTAATTTTGCTGTCTTGACAACTTGCTAACCAATCATCAATGGCTAACGGTATAGCAAGTGCTGGTAAATTAACTTTTAAGTCACCTAAAATTGCTGCATCAGCAAAACGACGCTTGTTAATTTCAGCGGTATCAATATCGAAATGAATAATTTTAGCGTTAGGTGCAAATTCGTCTAATTTACCCGTTACACGGTCATCAAAACGTGCGCCAACCGCAATCAATAAATCACATTCTTGAACGGCTAAATTGGCAGCTTTTGTGCCGTGCATACCCAGCATGCCTAAATAGTTTTCATCTTCAGGGTCAATAGCACCTAAACCTTTCAGCGTTGAAACACTTGGTAAGTTTGTTGTTTTAGCAAATGTGCGTAATTCATCTACGGCATTTGCCATACCAACACCACCGCCAACGTATAAAACAGGCTTTTTAGCGTGACTTAATAATGAAATGGCATGGCCAACATCTACTGGTGGCAACTTAACTTTGTTACGAAGCTTAGACACGTCTTCTAACGTAGTGGTAATTTCTGCCAATTGAATATCTTTTGGAATATCAACAAGTACAGGCCCTTGTCTTCCTTCAAGCGCAATTGCAAAAGCTTTGTGTAAAACGCGAGCTAAATCATTAATATCAGTTACTTGAAATGAATGTTTAGTACAAGCTAGAGACAAACCAAAAACGTCGATTTCTTGGAAAGCGTCTGATCCCATAGCACCTGTTGGTACTTGGCCAGTAATTGCCACAACAGGAATCGAATCAGCCAAAGCATCTGCCAAACCAGTAATTAAGTTAGTCGCACCTGGGCCTGAAGTAGCCAAACACACACCCACTTTGCCTGATGCTCGCGCATAACCTACCGCAGAGAATGCTGCGCCTTGTTCGTGTCTACACAGAAAATGTTCGACTTCGCTATCGTACAAAGCATCGTAAATCGGCATGATCGCCCCGCCAGGGTAACCAAATACATGTTTTACGCCGTGTTCTTGTAAAACAGAAAATAATAATGAACCACCAGTGTGCTTTTGTTCGCTAGCCATGTTTTTTAAAACTATTCAAAATTTATTCATTATTGAAAAATTAGAACAGTATTCTCCATTGTCAGTTTTAGGTAATAATTACGTTTTGATACCGTTTGAATCTATATTCACATTTTGAATACCCTTTAAACGATAAGACCCCCGGTTCTTTCGAAGCGAGGGTCTGCGTATCTGTATGTTGCTTTACTTTAGCTCAACGAAAACCCTTGCGATGATTTAATAATCACCACGACGAGAAGGTTAATAATCACTGAGTTTAATGTTTGCATATTTATTTAATATTTCTGAAAAATTATAGCGGTAAAGCAGCCTATTTAAATTAGTACCATAGCTCTAATAGTTTGAGCAAGCTTTTTTATTAGAGTTTTTTAGTCTACTCACACAGCTATTCGTTATATTAGCCTTTAGTATTATCACTAAAAGGTATAAATATGCTTAATTATTAAACTGTTATTGGTAGTTCTTTTTAGAACAAGCTAAACTAATGATTAGGAATAGAAATAAAAAGGAATTTTATTATGTCGCTTGCCTGTATCTACAGTCGCGCTCGTGTAGGACTTGAGTCTCCCCTTGTTTCCGTTGAAGTTCACTTAGCCAACGGGTTACCTGCCTTCAACATCGTCGGTTTACCAGAAACCACTGTTCGAGAATCAAAAGACCGTGTTAGAAGCGCTATTATCAACTGCGGCTATGAATTTCCTGCAAAACGCATCACGATCAATTTAGCTCCAGCCGATTTACCTAAAGAAGGCGGTAGGTTTGATTTACCCATTGCTGTGGGCATACTCGCAGCTTCTGAACAATTACCGTCGATTAATCTCTCTGAATATGAATTTGCTGGTGAGTTATCTTTGTCAGGTGAGCTACGCGCCATCGTGGGTGAAATCCCTATGGCAATTGCAAGCACAAAAAGTAATCGAACGTTAATCATTCCATCTCGTAACGCCGAGCAGGCTAGCTGGGTCAAACAAGCTAAAATTCACGCGGTAGATCACCTATCTCAATTATTCGCCCATTTTGCTCGCCAACAACCATTACCATTCGTTGAAGAGAAAATAATGGAGCATCAACATCTGTTACCTGCACTCGACATGGCAGATGTTGTTGGACAACCCATGGCAAAAAGAGCATTAGAAATATCGGCAAGCGGTGCCCATAATCTCTTATTTGTTGGTCCACCTGGTACGGGAAAAACAATGCTAGCGAGCCGACTTCCCGGTATTTTACCCGCCATGACCGAGCAAGAAGCATTGGAATCGGCGTCAATACAGTCTATTTGCCACCAAGCTATAGATGCCTCGTCATGGTTAACAAGACCTTTTCGAGCGCCTCACCATACCGCTTCTGCGCCAGCACTTGTTGGTGGAGGCAGTCAACCAAAGCCAGGTGAAATATCGTTAGCGCATAACGGTGTATTGTTCTTGGATGAACTTCCAGAATTTGAAAGAAAGGTACTCGACGTACTGCGCGAGCCCATGGAGTCAGGAGAGGTTACCATTTCCAGAGCCATGACCAAGCAAACCTTTCCAGCAAACTTTCAATTGATTGCGGCGATGAACCCAAGCCCAACAGGTTTTTACAACGACAATCGTAGTACACCTGAACAAGTTTTGCGGTATTTGAATAGATTATCTGGGCCGTTTTTAGACCGCATTGACATTCAAATTGAAGTCACTCGCTTACCAAAAGGTTTATGGGCACAAGAACAACAAAAAGCTGAAAGCAGCGAAATGGTAAGAGCTCGTGTGGAAGCATGCAGAGATCGCCAACTCAAAAGGCAAGGTACAGCCAACGCGCATTTAACAAGTGCTGACTTAAGAAAACACTGTAGATTAAGTTTAAAAGACAATGATTTTCTAGAAAACGCGGTTGAAAAACTGGGATTGTCTACCCGTGTTCACCACAAAATTTTGAAAATTTCTCGTACCCTTGCAGATATGGACAACAAAGATAATATTAACCATTCTCATCTTACAGAAGCGCTTTCATACCGTGCGATGGATAGGATTCTACGGCACTTAACTCGTGCCGTAGCGGTTTAACGTTTTGCTTCTATCGAATCAAAAAACGCTTTAACCAGCGGTTGTTCTTTGTTTTGATTTAAACAACAAACCCCTAGTTCAAAAGGTTCAATATCTCCAACATTCGGCAGGTATTGAACCCTATCTTTCACGGGACTATTTTCCACAACAACTTGTGGCACAATACCCACACCACATCCAAGCGCAACCATACTCACCAAGGCTTCGTGTCCAGAAACTGTCGCGTATATATTCGGCTTACCTTGTTGCTTTTTGCGATACCAATATTCAAATCTTTTTCTTGCGGGCCCATGCTCTGGCAAAATAATAGGAATTTTTGACCAAGACAGTACTTTTTCTTGAAGTAGTTGCTGAACTCCACACACCATTGTGGGTGCAATCACGGCTAATGGAATTTGCGCCAACTCATGAAAATGAAACGTTCTCGCTACATGTTCAGGTTTTGCCGCAATCGCTAAATCAACCGATTGATGTTCAACTTGCTCAAATGCATCGGCCGCGTCACCAGTGGTCAGCATAATTTCAACCAATGGATTTTGTTGCCTAAACCGATCTAACAAAGCCGGTAAGTGGCTATATGCCGCAGTTACCGAGCAATAAATATGAAGCTTACCTTTGAGCACAGCTTGTTTTTTTTCTAACGACAAGGTGAGTAACTGCCACTGCTCTATTTGCTGCTCAGCATATTGCTGTAATTGCTTTCCAGCATCGGTAAGCACAACGGTACGATTGTCTCTATGAAGCACAGGGCAACCAACCTCAGTCTCGATACGCTGAATAGATCGACTTAACGTAGAAGGGCTCACGTGAAAAGCTTCTGCCGTTTTACCAAAATGTAGCCCCTTAGCAAGATGGCTAAACATTTTTAGTGATTTTATGTCCATCATTTTATCTCCACGTGATTCATCGCCAAGAATATTGCATAAAACGCAACGTAGCGATGTAAATATATCACTTTAAGCAATACTCGTCATGAATTAATATCAAGTCATCGTCAGATATTTCTGACAATTTACCCTGAAATTAATTGATAAATTAATCGGAAATACTCAATGTTTTTCGATTAGGAGAGCAAAAATGGCTAACTACTTTAATACTTTAAGCTTACGTGAAAAATTGGAACAACTGGGCCAATGTCGTTTCATGAAGCGTGAAGAATTCGCTGACGGTTGTAACTTTTTAAAAGGTTGGAACATTGTTATTGTTGGTTGTGGTGCTCAAGGTTTAAACCAAGGTTTAAACATGCGCGATTCAGGCCTTAATATTTCTTATGCATTACGTGAAGCAGCTATCGCTGAGAAACGTCAATCATGGGAATGGGCTACAGAAAACGGTTTTACTGTTGGTACATACGACGAATTAATTCCAACAGCTGACTTAGTATTAAACCTTACTCCTGACAAGCAGCATACTTCAGCAGTGTCAGCTGTAATGCCGCTTATGAAAGAAGGTTCTTCATTAGCATATTCTCATGGCTTCAACATTGTTGAAGAAGGTATGCAAATTCGTAAAGACATTACTGTTGTAATGGTTGCTCCTAAGTGTCCAGGTACTGAAGTACGTGAAGAATACAAGCGTGGTTTTGGTGTTCCAACACTTATTGCTGTTCACCCAGAAAATGATCCGCAAGGTAACGGTTGGGCTATCGCTAAAGCATACGCTTCAGCTACTGGTGGCGATAGAGCGGGTGTTTTACAATCGTCATTCATCGCAGAAGTTAAGTCTGACTTAATGGGCGAGCAAACAATTCTTTGTGGTATGTTGCAAACAGCTGCAATTTTAGGCCACAAACAATTAGTGGCGAATGGTGTTGATTCTGGTTACGCACGTAAATTACTACAGTACGGCATTGAAGGTGTAACTGAAGGCTTAAAATACGGCGGTATCACTAACATGATGGACCGTTTATCAAACCCAGCTAAAATCAAAGCGTTTGATATGTCTTTAGAGTTAAAAGAAATTTTACGTCCATTATTCCAAAAGCACATGGACGACATTATTGAAGGTCGTTTCTCTTCTGGCATGATGGAAGATTGGGCAAATGGCGACGCTAACTTATTAAAATGGCGTGAAGAAACAGCTGAAACTTCATTTGAGCAAGCTCCTGAGTGTGACACTGAAATTTCTGAACAAGAATACTACGACAAAGGTATATTCGTTGTAGCAATGGTTAAAGCTGGTGTTGAATTAGCATTTGATGCGATGGTTGATTCAGGCATTATCAATGCTTCTGCATACTACGAATCACTTCATGAAACACCATTAATCGCAAATACTATTGCACGTAACATGTTATATGAAATGAACGTAGTAATTTCAGATACAGCTGAGTACGGTAACTACTTATTTGCTCACGCAGCTGTTCCATTATTAGAAGATTTCGCAAGCAAGTTAACATTAGAAGACTTAGGTGAAGGCCTTAAAGATAAATCTAACGGTGTTGATAACGCTCGTTTAATCGAAGTTAACGAAGCAATTCGAAGCCATGGCGTAGAGTCAATTGGTAAAGAATTACGTGGTTACATGACTGATATGAAACAAATCGTTGAATCTAATCAATAATTTGAAAAGAGTTTTTTGCTAATTGCAAAATAGCGGTATTGGTTTCTGGAGCCAATACCGTTTTTTTTATCTTTTATTCACCGCTTTTTAATAGATAATACCATGCGTTTCGGCGAATAAATCTCAAGTCGAATAAGCATTATTTAATACATCACAATTGAGAAAACGTCATGATAGATACGGTTGATTTTGTTCAAGCTGCGATGCTCATACTCATTGGTTTTATCGCTGGTGGTATCAATACCTTCGCTGGTGGTGGGTCAAATTTATCACTTCCTGCATTAATGATGGTTGGATTGCCTGCAGACGTTGCTAATGCTACGAATCGCGTAGCTGTATTTATGCAGTCACTTACCGCAACACGTGGTTACCATGCCCATGGAAAACTTGATGGCCATGCTACCAAGGATATGTTTTTACCTATGGTGTTAGGCGGTCTTGTTGGAGCACTCATCGCATCGTACTTACAAGTAGATATTTTAAAACCTCTATTACTCGCAACAATGATCTGCGTTTCTTTTTGGGTAGTCCTTAAAAGCGACGATTCAGCAGATTCAAACAGTACGCCATTGAGCTGCTTTAGTAATAAATGGGGTTTTTTCGCAACCTTCATGGCTGGTTTTTATGGAGGATTTGTTCAGGCAGGCGTTGGGTTTGTACTTATTGCTGTTTTTGTGGGTGTATTAAACCATGACCTTCTGAAAGCGAATGTACTAAAAATTGTCGCAACCCTCATTTTTACTTCAATAGCATTAATTGTTTTTATATTTCGTGACCAAATCGCATGGATGGCAGGAATATACCTCGCAATAGGCAGCATTTTAGGCGCAATGATTTCAGTGCGCTTTTCAGTAAACATTCAACCAAAAACACTCAAAATAATGGTGCTTTTAATGACAATTGTCGCCAGTTTAGCCGCATTATTTTTATAACCTCTAGATTTTAACAATGATTAACTTTAGATAGAAAAAGAGAACACTATGACTGAATTTAACAACGTAACCGTAACTAAAGCAGCCAATGTATATTTCGACGGTAAAGTAACCAGTAGAAAAATTACATTTGCCGATGGTAGCTTTAAGACATTAGGCATAATGGCCGCTGGAGATTACAAATTCGGAACGGAAGAAAAAGAGTTAATGGAAATCATCGCGGGTGACTGTGAAATATTACTACCAGGTGAAACGCAATGGCGAACAATAAAAGGCGGAGAATCTTTCGAAGTACCGGCTAACTCGTCATTCGAGATTAAAGCAATAACCTTGGTTGATTATTGTTGTTCATATATAGCGGAATAACAAAACTACAGATATATCATACTGGATTAAAATAGGGATTACGCGTTGTACTCTCTATTTCATCCGTACAATTGGAAGAGAAACAAGCAAATGCTTTGTTTGGACGAATTAAAATTGTCAAAATAAATCCAGACTAGAGATCGTTACGCTACAACACAAAAATAGTAACGTAACTAAGCGCATACTTATCTGAAAACCTCAATGCAATTTAACTAATCTCTTACTTGTCCATCACCATACACAACAAACTTTTCAGTGGTTAGTGAACTAAGCCCCATTGGGCCATAGGCGTGTAATTTACTGGTTGAAATACCAATTTCAGAACCTAACCCCAGCTGACCACCATCAGAAAAACGTGAAGAGGCATTTACCATAACAACCGACGAATTTATCTGCTTAATAAATTGCTGGCTACGACTAATATCTTGACTAACAATCACTTCAGTATGGTCAGACGTAAATTCATTAATATGCGATATTGCAGAATCAAAGCCTTCAACAATTTTTATTGCTACTTCTTGAGCTAGATATTCAGCGTGAAAATCTTCCGTAGTTGCTAATTCAGCTTGCTCAAAAAATGGAAGACTATTTTCACATGCGTGTATTTTCACACTTGCTGGTTTTAAAGCCTCGGCAGCTAAAGGTAAAAATTCTTCAGCAATTGCCTTGTGTACTAAAACAGTTTCAATTGCGTTACAAGCACTTGGGCGTTGTGTTTTACCATTTACGAGAATGTTGATCGCTTTAGTGTAATCGGCATGTTTATCAATGAATAAATGACAAACACCTTTAAAATGTTGAATAACTGGTATTTGGCTATTCTCTGTAACATACCGGATAAGACCTTCGCCACCACGTGGAATAACCAAATCAATAGAATCTTTTTGCTTTAATAATTGCTCAATAACTTCTCTGCTTGTGTCTGGAATGACAGACACAATATTCTTATCGATCCCATTATTCTCTATGGTTTTGTGCAAGCAATTGGCTAATGCAAGGTTACTGTGAATAGCCTCTGAGCCGCCACGCAATATAACTGCATTACCTGACTTAATGCATAACGCTGCTGACTCCGCAGTGACGTTAGGTCGTGCTTCATAAATCATAGATATTACACCTAAAGGAATACGCATTTTACCTACTTGCATTCCATTGGGTCTAAGTGACAAATTACTAATATCGCCTACAGGATCTTGCAAGGTGACAATTTCTCTAATCGCGTCAGCAATATCTATTATTCGTTGTGGTGTAAGTAATAAGCGGTCAAGCATGGCTTCACTTAAGCCTTTACTTCTACCGGCTTCAATATCTTTCTTATTTTCTTCAATAATAACTGCGCTGTTACTTTCAATTTCAGCGGCAATAGCGGTGAGCAGTTGATTTTTTTGTGTGGTTGTTAATTGCGCTACAACTCTACTAGCAACTTTTGCATTAGCTGCCATTTGGTTCATATTAAATGTTGATGAATTCATAAAACTTACTCAAAATTAGAAATTATGTAGCTATAACAACCATGTCGTCTCGATGGATGATAACTTTACTTGGACAGAAACCTAATATACGTTGAATTTGGTCGCTATTTTTACCTTGTATTCGTGTTAAATCATTAGAACTGTATTGACATATGCCTTTAGCGATAACTTGCTTTGAATCATGATCAATAAGTTCGACCGAATCGCCTGCATTAAAGTCTCCTAATAAGGCTTTAATTCCTGAAGGTAACAACGACGCTCCACTGTTTACAACCGCGTTTATAGCACCTTTGTCTAAAAATACTTTGCCGTTACTTTTCAACGTATGTTTTAGCCAATGCTTTTTAGCTTTCGTAAACTCTGTGCTCGCAAAGAAGTGCGTACCAGGGTTTTCACCTTTAAGTAATTTTTCAAATACTTGGCTATCACTACCATTCAAAATATACGTGTTAATACCATTCTCAACCGCTTTTTCTGCTGCCTGAATTTTGGTTTTCATGCCTCCTGTAGCGATGTGATTATTCGTGCTACCCGCCATGGCATATATTTCTGGCGTAATTGATTGAATTTCCGGTATCAATTTAGCATCTGGATTGCTTCGAGGGTCAGCATCATAAACCCCGTTTATATCACTAAAAATAAACAGGCTGTCAGCTTCGCTCACTAATGCAACCAGCGCGGCTAAATTATCATTATCACCAACTTTTAGTTCGTCGGTTGCAACCGTATCGTTTTCATTCACGATAGGTATTACGTTGTTTTCAAGCAAAATACGTAAAGTATTTTTAATATTGATGTAACGTTCTCTATCTTTTAGATCACCGTGCGTGATAAGCAATTGACTGCATGGCACATCAAAAAATCGTTGCCAATTGGCCATCATTTTTAATTGTCCGACCGAAGCCATTGCTTGCTTTGTGGGGATAGAGGGGTTGGGAGAGCCGTGTTGAATAAGTTGACGCCCAGCAGCTACGCTACCAGATGATACTAAAATAATTTCTTTTCCCGCTTTCTGACACTCGGTAATAAAACGAGCAATAGCAAGTATATACTTACCACTACAGCCATTATTATCTGGTGCAATAAGCGCACTTCCAACTTTAATTACAGCACGATTGAATTTCATCAGTTCTCCTAAATGTACACACAGATAGAATGACTAAAAGGTAGTAGATATGCAATGAACTTTTTGTTCGTTTTTAGACAAGATTGCTATTTTTAATACGTTTAGTCCATATAAGGCATGCATACGATATTTTATAACGACGATAGGAAGTTTTAACGAAGGAATTCGGGCTTACATTTAGCTTTGGTTGCTTTTACCGCAATATAAATTATTGCTACAAGCCTTTAGTATTGGTCAATAAAGTCAATTTTATGTAAACTAACCGTACATTGTATACGTGTTTACATTGCTAAAAGCACTTTTAAGGCTGAGCCTTCAAAACGCGGAGTTTTATAAAAAATAATAAACACTTTTCTCAACACCGTTTTAGCTCGTTTAGTCGTGGGGAGAATTGATATAGAGTACGATTATGTTAAATTTTTTACCTTCTTGGATTATAGGTTTTATTTCCTTTTCTTTTTATTTTCTCAATACCATTTTTTGGTTGTTACCTATTATTCTTTTTTCTTTTTTGAAAGCGATAATTCCACTCACGTTTTCTCGAAAAATATTTAGCTATTTACTCGATCAAATGGCAAGCAATTGGGTCGCGGTAAACACGTTTAATCAAAAATTATTTTGTAAAACAAACATTAATGTAAACGGCTTAAGCAAGCTGAACATGAAAGAGTGGTACCTTGTATTATGTAACCATCAAAGTTGGGTAGACATTTTAGTATTACAGCGTGTTTTGCATGGAAAAATTCCCTTTCTCAAATTCTTTCTTAAAAAAGAACTTATTTATGTACCTTTTTTAGGTATTGCGTGGTGGGCTTTAGACTTTCCTTTTATGAAACGTCACAGCCAAGCATTTTTAAAGAAAAATCCTCACTTAAAAGGCGAGGATATTAAAACCACCAAAAAATCGTGTGAAAAGTTCAAATATAAACCAGTAAGCGTAATGAGCTTTATCGAAGGAACACGTTTTACCCCTGAAAAACACAGAAAACAGAATTCACCTTACCAGCATTTACTAAAACCCAAAGCAGGTGGCATCGGTTTTGTGCTTGATGCAATGGGCGAACATTTAACCAAAGCCGTTAACATTACTATTTACTATCCTGACGGTATTCCAAGCTTTTCAGATTTTGTATGTGGAAAGGTTCAAGATGTAAGAGTGCATATCGAAACAACGGATATAGATCCTGAATTAAAAGGCGATTACTTTAACGACAGAGCATTTAAAATAAGTTTTCAAAAACACGTAAACCAAATGTGGGAAGAGAAAGATGCTACCTTTGAATCATTACGCAAAGAGTATGAGGGATAATACGTGATAGAAACAATCAGTAGCTGGTTAGTAGAGCAAAATATTAGTCTAGACTACCTACCTTTAGTGGGTACTAGCATTATTGTACTTTTGTGCGGAATTAGCTATTACATAACAAAACATCAATTGTTAGTAATGATCAACAAGATTGTGGCTCATTCAAAAAACACATGGGACGATGTATTACTTGAGCATCATGTGTTTTCTAGAATTGCCTTATTAACTCCCTTCTTATTTTTATGGTTTTTAACACCCCACTTTATCGACGCAGAAAGCTTATTAGGTCACTTTTTACTGACTCTCGCAAAAATTGCTATTAGCTTCCAAGTTGCTCGCTGTATTGATGCATTACTCAACGTTGTTAAAAGCTTATATAAAAGAACGGCAAGAGAAAGGTACCTACCCCTTAATGCAACAATTCAAGTAATTAAGTTAATTGTTTATTTGGTTGCCAGTATTCTCGCCATTTCATATATCTTAGGTAAATCACCACTCTACTTATTAAGTGGTTTAGGTGCATTAACAGCCGTATTGTTATTAGTGTTCCAAGATACAATTAAAGGGCTTGTCGCCAGTATTCAAATTTCGGCCAATAAAATGGTGGCTCCTGGCGACTGGATTGAACTTCCAAAATATGGAGCCGATGGCGATGTATTAGAGATAGGTTTAAATACTGTAAAAGTTAAAAATTTCGATAATACAATTACAACAGTACCTACATATGCACTAATTAGCGGCTCATTTAGAAACTGGCGCGGTATGATGAATTCAGGAGGGCGCCGCATAAAACGCTCCGTAATCATCGATGTCGCTAGCATTAAATTTTATAACGACGATGATCTAACAAAGCTAAGTCATATCAACTTATTGCGCCCCTATTTAGATAAGAAAAAAATTGAGATAAGTGATGCGTGCATCGCCACCGGCATAGAACCCACAGACGTTATTAACAGTAGACAGCTAACTAATATAGGAACCTTTAGAGCTTATCTAGAAGCCTATCTTAAGCAACATCCCAAAATTCACGATAAAATGACCTGTATGGTTAGACAATTAGCATCATCTGAATCAGGCGTACCGCTAGAGCTATATTGTTTTAGTAACGACAAAAACTGGGTTAACTACGAAGCAATTCAAGCAGATATTTTTGATCACATATTTGCTATGGCGCCATTATTTGGGTTACGTATTTTTCAACACCCTACAGGTTATGATTGGCACAGCAATAAAAAATAACAAATTGTTGGTGTGAGCTAATAGTTAACACTATTAGCTCTTGTTTATTATCTTTGCCTAATAACACCTTCTTGCATTGTTGAGGCGACCAATTCCCCTTTTTGGTTAAATATTTGACCTTTCACTAATCCTCGACCACCTGATGCCGATGGGCTTTCTGTTGAATATAATAACCATTCATCAATTCTAAATGGACGATGAAACCACATTGCATGGTCTACAGATGCAATTTGAAAGTTTGGATCCCAATGAGTAGCGCCATGAGGCATCAGTGACGTAGTCAAAAACTGGAAATCTGAACAATACGACAACATGCAAAAGTGAGCTTTACGAGCATCAGACAAAGTGCCATTTGCTTTTATCCACATTTGGCAAATCGGCTCTGACTTTTCAGGGCGTACCCAGTTGTACTTTTGAATTGGTCGCACTTCAATTGGTTTTTCAGACAAGAATTTACCGCGAATATTTTCTGGAATAAATTCTTGGTGATCAAAAATAAAGTCACTATACGAACTAACTTCATCTGGATGAGGGACGATCGGCATTTTATCTTGATGCTCAAACCCTTCTTCAGCAAGTTGAAAAGATGCTGTCATATAATAAATAGGTTTACCATTCTGTATGGCTTTAACTCGTCGTGTATTAAAACTTTTACCATCACGAATATTTTCAACTTCATAAACAACTGGTTTCTCAGCATCTCCAGGTCTTAAAAAATAAGAGTGCAGCGAATGTATGATACGATCTTCATCTACTGTCTCTAAAGCTGCAGATACCGCTTGCCCCATAACCTGCCCACCAAACAAAGCTTTGAAACCAAGGTCCTGTGATTGACCTCTATAAATACCGTGCTCTATTTTTTCCAACTCTAAAAGAGATAATAAATCCGTTAATACTTGGCTCATATTGCTACTTTCAACAAGAATAATTACGCTAATTATACAAAGAGCCTTAAAAAAAAGTACAAAAACTCTTAAAAAAAGCGTAAATTATCCAAATAAAATTCTCTTTGAATTTCAACGCGCAATGGTTGCATTATTATTCAGGGTGCGGTAATGTGAAAAACAATAGACTATACTTTTCTATGTTTTGATCGTA
Source organism: Colwellia sp. (assembly GCA_020630795.1). Lineage (GTDB taxonomy): Bacteria > Pseudomonadota > Gammaproteobacteria > Enterobacterales > Alteromonadaceae > Pseudocolwellia. The sequence continues at coordinate 113,364 of JAHDIK010000005.1, read as the reverse complement.
AAGGGGTTATATTTATGCAAGCGATTTTAGAAAGGGAGGCGTTATTGGAAAGGAGGCAAAGTGTTTCAGATCCAGCTACATTGTGGGATAAATTATCTCTCGCACAAAAATTTGCTGCGAGTAGTTTAACACAATTTGGTTACGACTTAGCTTACGTTAGAGAACAACAAGACGGAAGCATGGCTATATTATTATGCGATAACAACGCCGCTACTATTTCATCTGATGGTGAAATTAATACAGCACCGGCGATTAATATTCGTTAAATAACAATCGAATTTCTGAAAGCCAGTTAACTATACTACCTAGTTAACTGGCTTTTTTGTTTTCTATTTCTTTAGTTTCTGATTGTTCTTCAAGATGAATCAATAAGGCTTCAACTAATGAAATATAACTTGCGATGTTATTGGTAGACCATAGGCGTTTAATTGACGCGTCTTGACGGCTAATATAATTTGTAAAGCGCTTAAAGGAGCCTTTTTCAGCTCCCTCATAAAGCTTATTAACGACAACACTTAATTGACCGTTACCTTTCATGACTTCTCGTATGATCATAGAGTAATGCGTAATAAAAGGCGTTATTGTTGTTATATCTTGAGCTGTTTCAGGCTCTTCATCTTTTAAAGCAACCAGTCTCTTAACAGCAAATTCTTCATTTTTTAACGCAACTATTGCCATTATATCAATTAAATTTTGGTTGGCTTTGTTGGTTGTTTTCACTTCTTTTTGAACAGCGTTTAACTTACTTTGCAGCCCTTCTGCTCGGTAAAACAAAAAAATACAAATCCCTAAAAAAAACGTAAAAATTGCGCCTGTAACAATCATTTAATCCCTACTTCTTTGTACTAGTTTTCGAATGACTTTCGCTTAATCGCGATAAAAATAAATATGGATCGATATCCTGAACACTTGGCATATCGCAGCTGTACTTTATCTTAACAGAAAAATCACCAATATTAGCGAAAAAACGTACTTTTAAAGCTTCCGCTAGTTTATCTAGATTGCTTTGTATCACTTTAGAATGTTGATGCGGGCACATTAAAATGTATTCACCATCGTTAATCTTTCCAGCTCGATCGAATTCGTTTATGTATTCACTGATAAGTGTAGAAAGAGTGTTATTAACTTCTCTCACCGTTTTTTTATCAAAGTGAAATGCCAATTCGTTCCAATTTTCCACCACTATATAGCTAATAGTTAAAGGGTATTGATACTTTCTCGCCATTTTAAACATAAACTGGTAAAGCTGCTTTGTTTGATTAGGTGATGCAATGGTATTTCCATTAAACTCTGTTGAGCCAGAATAATGCTCATGAGTCTTCCTATTTCTCCTAACCCAAATTATGATTAATACAGTTAACACAATAATAAGTACAAACGACAACCAAAAAATAAGCATTTCTTGTTTCTTAAATTTTGTTTCGTAGTTAACACTTAAATCACTGTGATCCGAGAGCTTCATAACTAATTGTCGATTATTACTCACTGACGACTTTTGAGTGTGTTTAGGTGCTAACGTTCGCTTTAGAATAGGAAAATGGGTCTGAAACAGCGATAAGTAGCGAGCCTGATAAAAATAAGCCTCTTTGAACTTTTCATTCTTAAAAGACATTTCCGCTAACAGCTTAAAAACAACTATTTGCTCAGACGTTAATGTTCTTCCTTGTGCTAATTTTTGGGCTTTTGCAAGCCAATTCTCTTGTTCTCGAGAGTCAACTTTCTCAGACGTCATCGCCAAAGCGATAAGGGTATCGAGGTAAGAAGAAACAAGATCCTCCTTAGACAAAGCGCTGTACGCTTCTTTCAATACTTTGTAAGCTTGTGTGAATTTTTCTTGTTGATATAAAACTTGCCCAAGACCAAGATCAGCCAAAGCGGCTTGAATAGGCAAATTATATTCTCCCGCATGCACTCTACTTTCCCAGTATGCGTTGTAGGCATCATCCAACTTAACATTTGAATGGTACGCTTTTGCAAGACTAAGAAATGTATGGCCTAGGTTAATCAATTGAGCACGGTCAAACTTCAATGTAATCACTTTGTTATAGAGTGATATTGCTGTTTGAAAATCTCGCTGAAACAAATAGGCATCCGCCAAAATTTCTAAAACACTAATGTGCTCAAAGAATTGGTTGTTTTGAATCAATAACTCTATTTTATTAAGTATCGTATTCGCTTTTTCAGGCTCACCTAACGTTGATAATGCCATTGCTTTATAACTCAACGCGATTATTCTCGTGGGAACTTGCTCAATACCGTAAGTGAGTTTGAGTGCTAAATCAGCGTGTTCCAGTACTTCTTCAAACTGTAATTCTTTGTAGTATCCTTTAGTAATTTTAAGTATCAAATTAAGTTTTAATTCGTCACTTAAACCAGATAAAGACAGTCCGTCTAACGCAAATTGAAATGCTTGTGAGCTATCGCCTTTATTGTAGGCAATGTTGGCAAGTACTATAAACGCCCTAGCAATTGTACTATTAGAGTATTTCGTTCTATTTTGAATTACATCTTGGGCTGTGATTATTGCTTTGTCATTACTGACAATATTTTCATGAAGAAGAAATAATTTTTCAATCTCGTTGGCTTTGTTTTCAAAGGTCTTGTCAGCACTGCCCTCCAATGCATCTACACTCGACAAGGTAACAAAAAACAATATTAAAAATATGTACTTATACACAATAGAAAACTTTATCAGGAACTGTTCAAAAAACAGTATACAAGAATAAGGTCGTTGCCAATACCCTTACGATATATAGGAAATGTGACGCTTAACTTTACAAACAAACGACTATCAAAGATAATGACCATGGAACTTACGTTCTTTAAGGGCAAATCTAGCGAAAGCTAGAGACGCAAAGTTACCGGTCTAAAGGGCAACCTACGATAGCGGAACTGCAAAAATTAGATATGTGGGGGCTTGTCTAATTTTTCAGTAAACCTATCTCAATACCTCCGATAACTTTGCGGCCTTCCTCAATTCAATTGATTTTCTTTTAAAATTTCATCTCTTCAAAAATAATTTAATTCTTTAACATAATTATGATAATTTTATCAGGTACAATGAGATTCAAGTAATACTCATTCACTTAAATGATGTTAATTAATAATAACAAAAGGTGTTAGATGAAATATCAAGATTCCATCAAACAAGCCAATAATTTATTAGCGCTCACAATAAAGCAACTTGAACTATGGCACCTAGCCGCAACACCTATCAACTATGCTGTAGGTTATGAGTTTGTTGCTGAAAACAACTCTGCACTAATCACTGCAATTAAATATCAACTATCCACAGGTAAAAAGTTAGACAACTTCTATATGGAAGCTGTTTATCAGCAATTTGTGCTCGGTCAGAGCAAGTTTAGAGATGATATGTTGACCGACTTTGATGAACTTATCAGTTCAGTTGAACAAAATACTCAACAATCTACATCATCGGTTGATGGTTTTATTTCAGCGCTAGACATCAACATTAATGAGTTAAAATCTAAAGACGAAGAAAAAGTATCCACCGCCTACAGCAACATAGCAAAAGCATCCCTTAAATTTAAAACTCAACAACAACAATTGACCGAACAATTGCATGAATGCCAACAACAAAGTAAAAACTTACAAGATGAATTAGAGCAAGTACGAAAAGAGATTTATCTTGATCCATTAACCGGATTACACAATCGAAAAGCTATGTCTAAGCATATTGAAACATGGTTTAAAGAAGACCCCAATAAGAATGTCGCTGCAATTGTAATCAACATTGAGCAGTATAGCCAAGTAACTCAGCGCTTCGGTTCGTTAATTGGTGATGTATTGTTAACCAAAATCGCCGCTAAAATTGAAAGTTATGTTGACCATAGTGGCTTACCTGTTAGAACTGGAGGAGATGAGTTTCTTATTCTTTTACCTGAAATTAATACTCAAATCGCAAGCGAAATTGGTGAAAAGATTAGACAGGGTGTTGGTAAATTAAGGTTTATTAGCAGTAAGTCTGGCGTTCGATTACCTCAAATGACTGTGGCAGTAGGAGTAAATCAATTTAAAGTATCGCAAAACGTCAATACGGTCATAGATAAAACGCGTCGAGCTTTAATTTAAACGACCGTTATCGAATAAGTTGAGCTAATTCATTGATTGTATTTTCTGAAAATACACGTATTCCATTTCTGGTCAAAAGTGCAGCTGTAACTCCTTCGCCTGTTATCTTGCGTGTTGAAAACGACCCATCATAAATATTATTACTACCACAAGACGGACTAGATTCCTTTAACAGTGCAAATTTAATATTTTCTTTTTCACACAAATCTAACGCCTTTTGAGCTCCTGTCATAAATGGCAACGTTACATTTTCTCCGTTTACCGTGATAACTTGTTTTGAATTGCTATCAATTTCAGCGGGATCACGTGGAACGGGTAAACCTCCTAAACATTCAGGGCAACCACCAACAAGCCTCCCTTCTTTTCGCCATTGAAGTACTATCTTTTCTGATAATTTCTGATGCTTACCGTCATAACGAACGTTCTCGCCGAGTAAACAAGCACTAATAAATATTTTATCCATAACTACATATAACTGACGAGTAACATTTGACTATTTTTGTTTCTGATACTGAGAACCTGAATTTGCAACTACGGTACAATTTCTACCATTTCTTTTTGCTTTATATAATGCTTTATCAGCTTCTGCGATAAGTTCTGACGTTGTAGCACCATGATTTGGAAATACTGAAATACCAATAGACATCGTAATAGCAGATAGAGTTTTATTCTTATAAGTAAGTACTGCTTTATTTATTCGCTCTCTAAGCTTTTCAGCCAGTAAAAACGCGTCTTTCAACCCTGTATCAGGGCATATAACACAAAACTCTTCGCCGCCGTATCTACACGCAATATCTTCTAATCGTAAATTGGTTTGAAATAATTTAGCGACTTCAGACAACACCATATCTCCAGCATCATGCCCAAATTCATCATTGAAAGACTTAAAGTGATCAAGATCGATAAGTAAAACAGCTAAATGCCCTTTATGACGCTCAGTTCTATTGAGTGATTGTTTAAATGTCTCAAGCATGAAACGTCGATTGTATAAATTTGTTAAAGGGTCCCGAGTCGCTTCGTTTTTTAAGCGCTCTTTTAAAATGAGATTAGATAATGCGCTGCTGATTTGTTTTGCAATTTCATCGACATGATGTTTGAAATTGTCATCAACATTTCCTGATGATGCGATTAAATGGAGTGACCCTAAACACTCTTTATTATTAACAAGTTTAACGCAGAGAATATTACCTTCTTTAGTACAAAATTCTGTTTCTGTATCAGCGTGATTCGATGTACTCTTTAACCAACATTGTGTGGGTAATAAAGACACTTCTTTTGGCCAATTGTCTCCCCAATGTGTTAACTCGTAGGCCGTTTCATTATTTTCTAATAAAGAAATAGCGCCGCTGCAGTTGGGTAGCAGTTTAGGCATAATATTAGTCAAAATATGGGCGGATTCTTCTAAATGTTCAGCACCGTTTAATAACGTGGTCATAGTTTGCATATACGTAATTTCACGCGTGCGATTAACGATTCGAACTTCTTGCCTATCACGTTCTTTTTTAACTGACTTTTTAATTAGATTAATAGAGAACCACCCAAGCAAGGCAATACAAGCAATAGTTGCCAAAATAATGAAAATAAAATTTAATCTAAGGTTCACAATAGTGCTATCAAATGAATGCTCAGGCATTGAAACTCGTGCGATAAAGCCTGATTTTTCATTGTACACGGCAAAATAAACCGTTTCTTTTTGGTTTAGGTGGCTATATCGTTTTACGGTTCCGTTACCGTTATTGATGGCATCTATCACTTCTTTACGCTCAATAAGAGGCGGTGAGGATAAAATCTCTGAAAATGTTAACTCTGAATCACCTATCAACACACCTTTATAAGTTAAGTAACTAATTCGAGCATTACTTGCTTTACTAATGCGATCGGCTAAAAGATCAAAGGAGGAATCTAAAGAATTAACATCGAAGTCGTAACTAACAAGCTCAACGGCTGACAAAGAAAAAGACGCGATAGTGCCCAGTTCATTTTCAAACCGTTCTTGAAGCAATCTCTTTAAGTGGTATTCAATACTTACCATGCAAATCATGAAAATAACCATGATAATGCTGATTGGTAACAATATAATCTTGTGTTGCAGCTTCACTACTAGCTGCTCCTACTATTCATTATTCTGATTTAATTATCCGTTATATTAATCAATGTTATGCTTTTGCATAATTTATAAAACAACAAAAAGTATAGACACTATTCGTAATAAAGAAAAAACAGTTTTAATTATTTACTAAATAATCCCGTATTTTTTTTAAGTGAGCTTCACAATCCTCTGTTTCTACTTCATTTTCTATCCAGCAAGACTGACTATAACACTCAAAATTGACAATAAACGCGCCATTATTCCAGTTAAAGCGAACATATTCTTTATCTGCTCCAGAAACTCTCTCAGTTATTTGACAGTGATCAAGTTTCTGAAACAACTTTTCAGTTAAATTTACGATGTTTTCTTGATACCAATCTGCGACAAATATCACTTGAAGGCTGTTGTAACTAACAATTTCTGCTGTCTTTATAGCGCACGTATTTAGCATTGGTTTTTCATTTATATAATTGAATAATAAGCATTATCATTTTATATGGCTCAAGCAGTTAAATATACCCATATTTTTAATGTTGTTATTAAAAAATCGACGACAATTGATGTATTTTTCCCTATAATCGTTGTAGTCTAGTTACCAGTATTAATAATTTAAGAGAGATAAATCCATGAAAAGAATGACTATGGCTGTTGCTTTAACAGCATTAATGGCTTCTCCAGTTTTTGCCGGAGATATCGCCGCAGGTAAAACAAAAACAGCTATGTGTGCTGCATGTCATGGTGCAATGGGTGTTTCGGCAGTTCCAATGTACCCGAACTTAGCAGGCCAAAAAGCAGCTTACCTTGCTAAACAGCTTAAAGACTTTAAGTCTGGTGCTCGTAAAGATCCTGTAATGGCTCCAATGGCAATGGGTTTATCTGACGCAGACATCGCTAACATATCAGCGTATTACGCTAGCTTAAAGTAACGTTTACGTTAGCCGTTAAAAAAGCGCCTTTTGGCGCTTTTTCTATTTATAAACCTATTAGTTAGCCACTATGCTGCTGAATCAGCTCTAAAAATGGATGTCCATATCTCGCTAGCTTAGTATCTCCAATACCACTAATTGTAAGCATTTGATGATCATTTTGCGGTTTAACCTTCGCAAGTTCAGACAGGGTTGCATCACTAAACACGATAAACGGCGGAATGTCTTCCGCATCAGCTATTTCTTTGCGTAAAGTGCGCAGCTTAGTAAACAACGCTCTATCGTAGGTTTGAGTAACTTTCTGACGTTTCCAGTAGCTCGCATTTTGTAGTCGAGGTGTTGCTAACATCAGTGCTTCTTCTGCTTTTAAAACAGAACGTGACGCTTCCGTTAAACATAAGCTGGATTGTTGAGAAATATCTTGTTGAAGATACCCCAAATGAATAAGCTGTCTAATAATTGCAAACCAATATCCTGGCGTTTTATCTTTTCCAATACCAAACGTTGAAACATCATCATGCTTTTTCTGTTTAATGGCGATTGTATGCTCACCTCTTAGAACATCAATTACATATTCAATATCGCCCTGCTGTTGAATACGGTAAACACATGACAACACCTTTTGAGCAGCAATAGAGCCGTCAAATAGACTAGGAGGATCAAGGCAAATATCACAGTTTCCGCATCGAGTTTCTGTGTATTCAGCAAAATAGTTAAGAACAACCTGTCGTCGACACGTTTGCGCATCTACAAAGCCAACCATGGCTTGGAAACGCTGTAATTCCACATTAACGCGCTGTTCATTCTCTCCTTCACTAATTCGCTTTTTTATGCGGTCAACATCTTTGCTGTCATATAAAAACAATGCCTCAGCGTCTAATCCATCTCTACCAGCCCTACCAATTTCTTGGTAATACGATTCTAAGGTTTTAGGCGGTTCAAAATGAATAACATACCTAATGTTCGATTTATTAATTCCTAACCCAAAAGCAATTGTTGCAATAACAACTTGAATATTATCTTTGGCAAATGAATCTTGAATGGTATTTCTAATATCAACTTCCATACCTGCATGGTATGCAGCACAGTTAATTCCAGCGCCGGCTAAATATTTTGCTAACTTTTCAACCTGCCAACGACTATTACAATAAATAATGCCGTTTTCATCTTTGCGTTTTTTAATATAACCAACCAGTTGTTGCTCGCCATTATATTTTTCCGCCATTGTTAATCGAATATTTGGACGGTCAAAACTATCTAAGTGAATATACGGTTGATTAAGATTTAACTGAGAAAGAATATCTTTGCGTGTAGTTACATCTGCAGTAGCGGTTAGCGCCATTACAGGTACACTCGGAAAGTTCTGTTTGATGGTATTTAATTTTGTATACGCAGGTCTAAAATCGTGGCCCCATTGAGAGATACAATGCGCTTCGTCAATGGCAAACAAACTAATGTTTAACTGCATAAACTCTTGCACAAAGTAATAACTACTTAGCCTTTCAGGAGCAATGTACAGTAATTTAATATTACCTTGATAGGCCGACTGCATAATTTGAGTAATTTTTGCATTATCAATGCTCGAATTAATGTAAGCAGCATTGATGCCTTGCAGTAGTAGCCCGTCAACTTGATCTTTCATTAACGCTATGAGCGGTGATACAACAATTGTAACACCCGGTAGTAACACTGCAGGCAACTGATAGCACATTGACTTTCCGCCACCTGTAGGCATCAACACCAAACTATCTTTACCCGACAATAAATTTTGAATAATCGTTTCTTGCCCTGTACGAAATGAGCTATAGCCGAAATGGTGTTTGAGGGTATCAAGTAAAGTATCAGTTGATATGTTTGATTGAATGTCGTTTAACAAAAGCTTTCACACAATAATTTAAGTCTAGTTATTTTAACCTAGCTATAAGAATGGGTAGAGGATTATTTTGTTAATACGGTAATTAATTGCTACTCTTAAATCATAATAACCTAAAGGTCGGATGAGTTAATGAATAAAAATGATGTCTCTTCTCAAGTAATTGAGTTTTGGAATGACAAAATGCCTTTTAATACATTATTAGGGCTGAATATTACAAAATTTAATGCAGAAGTTTCTGAAGTTCGTTTTGTGTGGCAAGACAAGCTAATTGGTAATCCAATACTCAAAATACTACATGGCGGTGTTACAGCTGCAGCTTTAGATTTAGCTGGCGGTGCGGTAGCTGCTGCAAATGTTATTGAAAGCTTAGAAGAAATCACGCCTGATATAATGCACAAAAGCTTGAGTAAACTAGGGACAATCGATTTAAGAACAGATTACTTAAGACCAGGTAAAGGCGAAGAGTTTATTGTTACGGCTAGAATTATTAGAAGTGGTAAACGTGTTGCCGTTGCTCGTATGGAAATGCACAACGAAAAAGGTGAACATATTGCATTTGGTACAGGTACGTACATTGTAGGTTGATATAGCACTCGCAAACAGAATTAAACTACGAGTGCTTTATTCATACTATTCGTCTGAACCCGAAATGCTGATTTGATTTCGTCCATTTTCTTTAGCAGCATAGAGTGCGGTATCAGCCTCACCCATTTGTTTAGCAAGTGATTCTTTACTGTTGAAAACCACACCAATACTTACAGTAAAAGTAATGTGCTGTCCGTCGTGATTGACCTGCGAAACTGATATATCGCGTCTAAAGTCATCTAATTTGTTATATAACTGATCTTCATCAACACCTGGCATAAGTACGCAGAACTCTTCTCCACCCATGCGCGCTAACAAACCAGATCCCAAATGCTTTCTCATATACAACGCGAGTACTTTTAACACATGATCACCAACTTCGTGGCCAAACGTATCATTAACCTTTTTAAAGTAATCAATATCTAGCATGCCTAAACAATACGGCACATTATTTTCAATATATTTAGGTATACGCTGCTCAGCGTTAGTAAAAAACGCTCGTCTATTTGGTAACTCAGTTAAATAATCCGTGTTTGCTGCTTTTTGTATTTGCTCAATATTACTTAAGTTTTCGATATTTTGGGTAATACGACAATAAAACTCTTCCGGACAGAATGGTTTGCGCAAGAAGTCATCAGCACCATTTTTAATAAATCGCGCAGAATGCATTCCATTACTTGCACCAGAAATACCAACAATAGACAATTGGTCTCGTGTATATTTCTTTCTTATCTCATTACTTAAGGTAATACCGTCCATCACTGGCATTTCTAAGTCAGTGATCACAAGTTTAATGTCTTTTTGTTTTTCTAAAATATCTAGAGCCTCTTGCCCATTTTCAGCAACATAAACATTAAAATTTCTACGTTTTAATAACTCTACAACATGGTTTCGTGCTGATAACGAGTCATCCACAACCAAAACGCCATTTGAACTATTAATTAGCTGCCAATGTAAAATACGCTTCAAATACAAAAACGCTTGGCTATTTTCCTTAGGAATATAATCAATTACTGGCTGATCTAGAATTTTTTGACGCGTTTGTTCGTCCATTTTCCCGGTTAAAACAACGCTCGGTATTTTGTGTGATAACACACAAGGGATCGCTTCACCGTCCATTGCATCAGGCAACGCATAATCAATGGTAGCGGCAAAAAACTCGGTATTACCTTGAAGAATGGTTTCGACCTCTTTTAAGCTGGTCGCGATGGTAACTTCATAATTTAATGCTCTAGCGATTTGTTCAATAACGCGAGCAATGGGTTTACTGTCTTCTACAACGAGTAACTTTTTAGACATAATACGGTGACCTTTTCATTAAAGTGCTTGTAAATTAGCGTAGGCAACAACAAGCCACTTACTACCAACTTCTGCAAAATTTACTTGAATACGACTTTGCGCTCCTGAACCCTCATAGTTAAGAACAACGCCTTCGCCAAATTTAGCATGAACAACCGACTGTCCCAGAGAAAACCCTGTGTTGTCAAATGTTTCTGTAGTGAAAGTGTTTGAAAACCTTCCACTTGTTGAAGGTCGACTTACCTGATTTTGTAACCGAATTTCTTCAGTACACTCGTTAGGTAGCTCTCTTAAAAAGCGGCTCGGTTTATGATATTTTTCCTGACCGTATAAACGTCTACTTTCCGCATGACATAAGTATAGCTTATGCATAGCACGTGTCATTCCTACGTAACACAATCGTCTTTCTTCTTCTAAACGTCCTATTTCTTCTACCGACTGCTGAGACGGAAACATTCCTTCTTCTAAGCCTGCAATAAACACTAATGGAAACTCTAATCCTTTAGCAGAGTGCATCGTCATTAGCTGAACGGCAGGTTCGTAATCGTCTGCTTGCGACTCTCCTGACTCTAATGCTGCATGCGTTAAAAATGCGGTGAGTTTTGTTTGTTCTTCTTCTAGCTCGGGATCCATTTCATATGTTTGACAAGCGGTAACAAGCTCATTTAAGTTTTCTATTCTAGCTTCTGCTCGCTCACCCTTTTCGGCCTGATACATAGCTTTTAGCCCGCTATGTTGAATAACATAATTTGCCTGCTGATCTAAGTTAAGATTGCACGAATCGTCTTCGAGCTGATCAATTAAGTCGACAAAGTTTTTAATTACTTTAGCGCTACGACCTTTCAGCTCTTCGTTGTTTAACATGTGCTGACATGCTTGCCATAACGTTACATTTAAACTGCGTGCTGCGTCTCTCACAATTGAAATACTTTGATTACCAATTCCCCGTGTTGGTGTATTGATAATACGCTCAAACGCCGCGTCGTCATCTCGATTATTAATAATGCGCATATAAGCTAATGCATCTTTGATTTCCTGACGTTCGAAGAAACGCTGACCGCCGTAGATGCGATACGGTAGATTGCTTTGCAGTAACGCTTCTTCTAATAAGCGTGACTGAGCATTGCTACGATACAAAATAGCAACGTCGTCTAACGAACCGTCGTTTTTCTTCCAGTCAGTTATGCGCCCAGAAATAAATCGCGCTTCATCAATTTCATTAAACGCTGTATAGATAGATATTTTTTCGCCTGACTTATCTTCTGTCCAAAGTTCTTTACCTAACCTATTGTTGTTGTTTGAAATAAGTTGGTTTGCTGCATTCAAAATATTTGCTGTCGAACGGTAATTTTGCTCTAGTCGTATAGTTTCAGCATTATCAAAATCTTGTAAAAAGCGTTGAATATTCTCTATTTTAGCGCCACGCCAACCATAAATAGATTGATCGTCATCACCTACAATCATGACCTTACTAGACGCTTTGCCTAAAATATTTAACCACGCGTATTGAATAGCGTTAGTATCTTGAAATTCGTCTACCAATATATGTTTAAAACGCTGTTGATAATGCTCTAATAACACAGGGTTATTTAACCAAAGCTCATGTGCACGTAACAAAAGCTCAGCAAAATCAACTAAACCAGAACGGTCGCACGCATCTTGATAGCCCTTGTAAACTTTAACAAAGGTGTGTTCTGTTGGATCGTCATAAACTTCAATGTGCTGTGGACGAATACCCTCGTCTTTTTTACCGTTGATATACCATTGCAATTGCTTCGGTGGAAAGCGCTTTTCATCAATATTCAACGACCGAATAATACGTTTAACTAATCTGAGTTGGTCATCTGAATCGAGTACTTGAAAGGCTTGAGGTAACTTAGCTTCTTGAAAGTGCATTCTTAACAGTCGATGCGCTAAACCATGGAATGTTCCTATCCACATGCCATGCGTATTGCCTCCAACTGTTTGTTCAACCCTAGCACGCATTTCTGCTGCGGCTTTATTTGTAAAGGTAACCGCCAAAACACTATGCGGAGAAGCATTTTCAACCTGCATTAGCCATGCAATACGCTGAACAAGAACACGTGTTTTACCGCTACCTGCACCAGCTAATACCAACATGTTTTGTAAGGGAGCAGCAACAACGTCACGTTGTTTTTCGTTTAACGAATCAAGTAATTCAGAAACATCCATAAAAAGGCCAAGCAGTTGAGGAGATTAAAAGTAAGATTATAGCAAGCGTTGCAAGTCAGCTACATTAGATAATTCGATATTTGGCAAAATAGACAAAGGTTTACCTACGTCGTAACTCGACACCCAAGCGGTTTGGCAACCCGCGAGAATTCCACCCAGAATATCTGAACGCCCACAGTCACCTACGTGTAATAGCTCGTGGGGTAAAATATTGAGTGCTTTGCATGCTTTTTCAAACATATCAGGAAATGGCTTTTGCTTATTCTCTGAATCAGCATGATAAACCGAGGTAAAATATTGATTAATACCTATGGTATTTGTATTCACATTACCGTTACTAATGGCTACTAAAGGCCATTTTTGAGCTAACCGGCTTAATAACCGATGAATATGCTCAGGTACAACAAAGTCACTACGGTGTATTTCAAAATGCTTTAACGCTTTTACAGCAACTTCGCGCGCCAATGCGTTAGACATTCCCATCGACGTCATACCAAGTTGATAACTCTCAACGCGCATTTGAGCTACATCGTGTATCAACTCGGGATTATTTTTTAATGCCTGTTTTTTAAAAGGCATCCAAAATCGGGCATCATAAACAGTAGTGGTATGATCTGAATTTGAAAGGTAGTTCGGCAGTATAGACGCAAAATAAGCGACCATTTTTTCATCGGTCGCCATCATAATAGGAAAGTTACTATATAGCGTATCGTCTAAATCAAAGCTAATTGCTTTAAAGGGCGTTAAACGACGATAAAACTTCATTATCCGTGCGTAAATTCTAGGTGTTGATCAAGCAGCTTAGCGATTAGCTTTCTAAATTGACTCAATAAAAGTGTATCCATACGCGGATCAAAATGTTCAGCGTCTTCACTACTTATCGCCATAAAGCCAAGTGTTTTTGAGTTGTGAGCCAGTTTAACAAGTACAACAGATCCCGCTGTTACTTGAGAAAATACGAGCTCTTGTTCGCTTTGTTGTAGCCGACCAAAATAGTAGTCGTCTTTACTCAGCCTATTTTGCATAACTCCGCCACAATCATTACCTACAATGCTGTGGTGGGCAATTGTCACGTCGTTACATAACCATAACTTTAAGTCTGAAAGCGATAGCAATTCTGTAGTTGCCTTAAACAAGCAATCAAGTAATTCAGTTGCTGAAGTACAGTCTAATAAACGTAAGTATAAGTCGCTGTATAACGAAAATAGGTGTTCATTGTTGTTAGCGATTGACATCAAGTGCGTTATCTCTTCTTCAAGCGATTGCACTTTTTGTCTTAACTGTTGCTGCTGTCTTTCAACCAGAGATACTGTTCCACGCTGCCTATCTGATATACGAATACTGGTGAGTAATTCTGGGTGACGAGAAAAAATCTCAGGATTGTCTTCCAAATAACTCACCACGATTTCGTCGGAAAGCATCAGCTCATCAGATTGCATACAAACTGCCTCTGTTAAATTATTATTGTTTTTTAAGTCTGAACTCATAAATGTAACTGACCATCAAATACGTGTGTTGCAGGGCCAGACATCTTAACGGGATTTCCAGGTCCTTTCCAAAATATTTTTAATTTTCCACCAGGAAGCTCAACCGTGACTTCTTTAGCGAGCTTTTTTTGAACTTGTCCAATAACCACAGCAGCACAAGCTCCACTGCCACAAGCCAATGTTTCTGCTGCACCTCGCTCATATACGCGCAATTTAACGTACTCAGGAGACACAACTTCCATAAACCCTACGTTTGCGTCTTCAGGAAATCGTTCATGCACAGAAAGCGCACTACCAAGGTTTTCTACAGGCGCATCTTTTACCGAATCTACTGTTAACACGCAGTGAGGATTGCCCATGGAAACGGCACCACACAATACCGTTTCTTCATCGCTACGTAATATATACGTACCTTCTGTTTTCTGCGCGGTAAAAGGTATTTTTGCTGGTTCAAATTGTGGCACAGGCATAGTAACTGTAATGTTTCCGTCACGTTCTACAAACAAGGTCATTTTCCCTGTTTGCGTTGACACTTTAATTTTATTTTTATTCGTTAGCTTTTTTAAACGTACAAAACGCGCAAAACAACGCGCTCCATTACCACACTGACTCACTTCACTTCCGTCAGCATTAAAAATTCGGTAATGAAAATCTAAATCTGGATCATAAGGTGGTTCAACAACCAACAATTGGTCAAAACCAACACCAAAATTGCGATCTGCAAGTTGTTTTATTTGGTCGTTCGACAAATAAACGTTTTGAGTAACATTGTCTAATACTAGAAAATCGTTACCCAAACCGTGCATTTTTGAAAAGTTTACAAGCATTTATTCTATTTTCTCGTTGCCATTAAGCTATCTAATTATTAACAAGCTATGGTAGAAGCGTTTCGCCTTGCCATAGCTGTTCTAATGTTTCTCTTTGTCGAATTACATGAACATCGTCACCATCAACCATAACTTCCGCCGCTCTTGGACGACTGTTATAATTTGAGCTCATTGTAAAACCATAAGCACCTGATGAACGAACCGCTAATAAATCGCCAGATTGAATCGCTAATTCACGCTGTTTTCCTAAAAAATCACCCGTTTCACAAACAGGGCCAACAACATCGTATAATTTCGTAGGCTCATCGCGCTGTTCTACCGGAATAATAGCTTGCCAAGCTTGATACAAAGCTGGTCGAATTAAATCATTCATAGCGGCATCAACAATGGCAAAGTTAAGATCTTCGTTCGATTTTAAGAACTCTACTTCAGTAACTAAAATACCTGCATTAGCCATAATCGCTCGACCCGGCTCATAAATTAGCGTGATATCTCTATCAGTTAGTTTGTCAGCAATAGCTTTAGCATACTCATCAGGGTGAGGCGGTTCTTCATTGTCGTAACAAACACCTAAGCCACCACCTACATCAATATGAGACAACTTAATGCCTTTTTCAGCAAGGTTATCAACTAGTAATAAAACACGATCTAAAGCATCTAAAAATGGGGTTATTTCAGTAAGTTGAGAACCAATATGGGAATCAACACCTTTCACTGCTAAATGAGATAAACCAGCGGCGTACTCATATAGAGCTTCCGCATCGGTAATGTTGATACCAAATTTATTATCTTTTAAACCTGTAGAAATATATGGGTGTGTTCCTGCGTCAACATCAGGATTAACACGCAATGAAATCGGTGCAACCATGTTTACCGATTTTGCCACTTCTTGAATACGGTCAAGCTCCGCTGCAGATTCAACGTTAAAACAATAAATACCTTTATCTAATGCATAAGCAATTTCGTCTGAGGTTTTTCCTACACCAGAAAATACAACCTTTTTAGGGTCGCCTCCTGCTTTTAATACACGAGCCAACTCACCTTTTGAAACAATATCAAAACCAGAACCTAACCTTGCCATTACGTTAAGTACGGCAATGTTACTGTTAGCTTTAACGGCATAACAAACAATATGAGGTCGATCACCTGCAGCTTTATCAAAAGCATTCCAGTGTCTTTCTATGGTAGCTCTTGAATAAATAAATAACGGAGTACCATGTTGCTTTGCAATTTCTGATACTTGAGTGTTTTCTGCGTATAATGAAGCATTCTTACGATTAAAAAAGTCCACAGCTAATTATCCTGCCTTTTATTAGTGCTGCTATTTACGTTAGCTTTTGTTTTTACGTTATTCGGATCAACTTGTTCAGGGGGCGTTTGATACAAAGGACCTTTAATTCCACACCCTGAAAATGCGAACAAACTTACAAAACAGACGAAAATAATTGAAATTTGTTTATACATATTGATTTATTCGATTTTTTTCCCATGATAGACGTTTTATAATCAGATTGGTATAAGAGCCATCCTAATAAATTTAGGTAATTCCACTTAAAGGACAATAAATGAACGATAGTGAATATAACATTGCGACAGACGAGCTTTTACTGGCTGTTGAAGAAGCCATAGAAGACTGTGGTATTGATATCGATTATGAAGGTGTAGGCGGCCTGCTAACCTTAAGCTTTAAGAATGGCACCAAGATTATATTAAACAAACAAGCCCCATTACATGAGGTTTGGGTAGCAACTAAATACAATGGCCACCATTTTCATTTTGAAAACAACCAGTGGATTGATAAGCGCGCTGGTGACGAGTTTTGGCAATTTATCTCTCAAGCGGTAAGCAAACAAGCCGAAGCTGACGTAACACTTCAGCCATAAATTTAGACATTATTATTACAACTAATACTTAATTAGTATTAAAGGAAACTCCAATGAGTACAAACGTCGTACGCATAGCAACACGAAAAAGTGCCTTAGCTTTATGGCAAGCAGAATATGTAAAAGCTCAACTTGAAAAATTTCATGAAAATATCAGCGTTGAGCTAGTTCCTATGACGACCAAAGGCGATATTATTCTCGACACCCCTCTTGCAAAAGTAGGTGGTAAAGGGCTTTTTGTTAAAGAACTTGAAGTTGCTATGTTAGAAAATAGAGCCGATATTGCCGTGCATTCGATGAAAGATGTACCGGTTGAGTTTCCAGAAGGATTAGGACTTGAAGTAATTTGTCCGCGTGAAGATCCTCGTGATGCCTTTGTATCAAATACAATAAGCAACTTTGAGTCACTTCCTCAAGGTGCAATTGTTGGAACATCAAGCTTACGCAGACAGTGCCAAATAAAAGCGCTAAGACCAGATCTAGATATTCGAGATCTACGCGGTAATGTTAATACGCGTTTAAAGAAGCTTGATAACGGCGAATACGATGCAATTATTCTAGCGGCAGCTGGCCTAATACGTTTAGAAATGCCAGAACGTATAAAAGAATTTATTGAACCAGAAGTTATGCTACCAGCAAACGGCCAAGGCGCCGTGGGTATTGAATGCAGAACTGACGATTCCAACATCAAAGCATTACTTAAACCACTTGAGTGTAACGAAACACGTATTCGTGTGCTTGCAGAGCGCGCAATGAACAAAGCGTTAGAAGGCGGCTGCCAAGTACCCATTGGAAGCTATGCAGAACTGCAAACGACAAACAATCAGCACACTGTACATCTACGAGGTTTAGTTGGCGCAGTAGACGGTAGCAAAATTTTACACAGCGAAGTTAATGGCCCAGTGGAAAACGCGGAAGAGCTTGGAGAACAGCTAGCCCAAACTCTACTGTCTCAAGGCGCAGATAAAATTCTAAAACAGGTTTATGATCAATAACCCACCTACCGTATTGGTTACTCGCCCTGATAATGAAGGGCGAGTACTTGCAAATAAATTAACTCAACTCGGTGTTAAGAGTTATTGCCAACCTTTGTTTGATTATCATTCTAATCAATGTCAAAAAGAACTATCAAAAATACTCAAGAATACCCATCAACCAAGTATTATCTTCATCAGTGTTGCCGCCGTAAAATTTGCTAACAATATAATCCCGATAAACGAATGGCCATGCAAAAACGTACTGGCTGTTGGAGCTGCTACCGCTAAAGCACTTGATGCTATTGGTATTGAATGCAAATCTCCTAAACAACACAACAGCGAAGGTTTATTGAGTTTACCCGAATTACAGCACGTAAATAACAAAGATATTGTTATTGTTAGGGGTGATGGAGGTAGAGAATTTTTAGCAGAAGCGTTACAATCTAAAGGTGCAAAAACTCACTACTTTGAAGCTTATCAACGCATTTGGCGACAATTAAGCCCCAATATTGCACAACATTGGCGACGAAATAATGTCAATTGTATAGTGATAACTAGTAACGCTTTATTGAAAAGCATAGTACAATTAGTGACTGCATCAGATGAGTATTGGCAAAACATCTGTGTTTGGGTAGTTGCGAGTGAACGTATTGCCCAACAAGCAAGAGAATTTGGTTTAGCTAACGTTATCAATGCTAATGGAGCAAACGATGATGCAATAACCAAAGCAATAATCAATTATGGAACAAGATTATGACCGATAAACCGGCCTCGGGTAAAAACAGTAATAAGTCGCAGCAAAATAAAAATGCGAATACTATTACTAAATCTACTGACAAATCAGCTAAAACTTCAACGCAATCCACTTCTGAGAAACCAAGCTCAGCGACAGCGCCTACAAATACAAAAAATGTAGAGCCGAAAAAAGAAGTTAAAAGCACACCGACTAAGCCTGCGCCAAGCAAGCCTAATACTACGGACAAAACAAATAGCGTGAATACCAAAACATCATCTGCTGCTAAAACGACTAAACCAGCAAAACAAGAATCGTCATCAAAAATATCTAAACTCGCTATTTTTGCTCTACTTATCGCACTTATCGCTGTAGGTGGCGTTGTTGCATTGTATTACTGGCATATGCAACAACAAGAAGCACTAGAAGCTCGTTTAAAAGAAGCGACAAATAAGAGCACTATCGAAATTCAAGAACAAATGAGTAAAGTACTTACAATGCAGCAAGAATCGCTAGCAATGCAAGTTGAAGACTCAGTTAAAGATATGGAAAACAACACTGTTGACCGTATCGCGCAGCTCAACCAAATGGTTGAAAAGTTCAGCCAAAATCAGCCAACTGATTGGCTAGTACACGAAGCAGAATATCTAGTTAGAGTTGCGTCGCGTACATTATGGTTAGAAAAAGATGCAACTGCAGCAGTAGGATTACTACTTGACGCGAACGACCGCATTACAGAATTAAACAACCCAGAAGTACTGCCGGTTAGACAACTCATTCACCAAGACATAGCGACTATCAAAGCACTTCCTACGTTAGAAACAGAAGAAGTAATTATGTCGTTAATTGCTTTAGGTGAACAAGTACAAGATTTACCATTGCTTACATTAAGTGTTCCGCAAGAAAAAGCGAACGACAATAACTTTGAGCTATCAGAAGATGTATCTCAATGGCGTGAAAATATCCAAAAAACATGGAATAGATTCTTAGACACATTTGTTGTGGTTCACAGCAGAATGGGTGACTTAGAGCCTATTTTACCTGCTGACCAACGCGAAAACTTAAAAGAAAACCTAAGTCTTAAACTGCAAATAGCTCAATGGGCTGCAAGCAAAGGTAAAGAAGCATTGTTTGTAAAATCGTTAAACGACGTGCAAGCATGGTTACTACAATACTTCGACATGGAAGAAACAAAGAATACGTCTTTCAACGAAACCATTGATGGTTTAAAAGACAAAACGATCACTGTTGACACATCAAACAAGCTACTGTCATTACAGGCTATTCGCGATATTTTAGCTGACAGAGAAAAAATTGAACCTGTGCCTGTACAGCTACCAGAACTAACAGATACTGTAGTAGAAGAAATAACAGAAGACGTTCAAAACGTAACAGATACACCATCTGAAGTTGATAATGTTATTGACGAGGCTGCTCAAACTATTGAGACAGCAGAAGATACCGTTGAAGAAGCGTTAGAGTCAGATGTACCGGCATCAGTAACAGAGAAAACAGAAGCTGTATTAGAAAAAGCTGAAGATAAAGTAAAATCAGCTGCTGACGAGATTAAAGACACAATTGAGTCTGTCACAAATGATACAGAACAAGCGATTGAAGACAAAACAAATGAAATAAAAGAGGGCGTGTAATGAAAAAATTACTCCTGCTTTTATTATTGTTTTTTGCCTTTATTTCAGTCACCCCGATGCTGATTGACGAACCAGGTTATATCTCAATAGCAATGGGTGGAATGATATACGAACTAACCGTATATACCGCTGTATTCTGGATATTTTTCACATTTTTAGTGGCAGTTCTCGTTTTTGTAGTATTGCGAGACAGCTTTAATTTCAGTTTAGGTACGTGGAAAAAAGTTGCTTTTGCAGGCCAACGTCGTGGTATTAAAGACTTCGACAAAGGCGTTGCTGCATACATTTTAGAAGACTATGTTCAGGCAGAACATTTACTCGCTAAAAGCTCAGAACCTTCAAAAAGAGAACGCATTGGTTACTTACTAGCATCTTCTGCTGCCTCTAAACAAGATTTACGTTCAAATGCTAAACATTATCTAGGTTTATTAGATGGCATTGGTAATACGGTAAAAAGCGGCAATTTAGAATCGGTTATCGTAACCATTAAACTACTTATTACTCATGAAGAGTACAATAAAGCGAGATTGATGATCGACGACCACCATAAATTTGTTGGCCACGATGCTCGATTACTTCGTTTAGAAATTGACTTATGCATTATTGAAAAGCGTTACTTAGCCGCGGTTAAAAATATTGATAT
Organism: Colwellia sp.; assembly: GCA_020630795.1. Taxonomy (GTDB): domain Bacteria; phylum Pseudomonadota; class Gammaproteobacteria; order Enterobacterales; family Alteromonadaceae; genus Pseudocolwellia. The sequence goes on along the minus strand of JAHDIK010000005.1, from coordinate 92,105 downwards.
TGCGAGAAAACAAAAAACAATTTCTGATGACGATATCATCGCTTGGGAAGAAGTAGCCTTTTATGGTGCATTTAAACAACTTATTACCGAGCAAAATGAAGAAGACTTAACACGTTACTGGAATAGCTTATCTAATAAAGTTAAACAACGCGAAACCGTTGTTATGGCATATTGTAAAGTTCTTGCAGAGCAAAATATTGTTAAGCCATTAAACAAAATTTTGTTACCTGCTATCAAAAAAGGTAATAACGTTGAATTTTTGAAAGCAATTCGTTCGTTACCGCTAGAAGCGCCTGAAGAGCTTATTGCTATTGCTGAGAAGCATGTGAGCAAAAACGCTGAGAACCCAATGTGGTTAAGCTGTTTGGCTCACTTATCGGTTGCCAATAAACAATGGGACGTTGCTGAAAAATCGTTTAATGCTTTAGTTGAGCTACCTGAAAAGCACTATGATGATATTGATTTAGTAGCATTTGCGAAAACACTAGAGCAACTATCTCAGCACGAAAAAGCAACGCAAGTATACAGAAAACTACATAGTTAATTCTTTGTACTGCTCATAAGCTTTAATAACTTCTTTGAAAGGTAAATCAATGACAATTGATTTACCTTTTTTAATATCTCAAATAAACATTTTCGCCCGTCATACGTTTTTGACATGTTTACTAACAGTGTTTTCTCGTAAAAAGATTCCATAATCATAGATATTATTTATGATAGTGAATAATTACGTTATCTTTTTCCGTGTGTCACAGCAAAATTACAGGGTAGGAATTGTTAAATGGACGGTCATGCTGAGTTCTCAAATAGTTATATTCAAACAAATGAATTGCCTCAAGTAGAGGAACTCACGTTTGAACCTTTATCTCCAAAATACAGAAAAACTAATGCCATATTAAACACAGTAATTTTTATCGTGCTAGCCACTTTACTGGCCTTTTTTAAGGTGCAAACATTTTTTGATATTGCCGACAAACCAAACAATGTCATCACCATTATTTTAAGTATGCTAACCGTATTTACACTCTTTAGTTTAGTGTTTCAATTTTTCGCAGACGCTTGCAAAAGTTACTCATTACGCGAACAAGATATTAGTTTTTCATCCGGTTTAATTTTTAAAAAGACCGTTACTCAACCAATCCTTAGAATTCAACATGTAGAACTTAAACAAGGTCCAATAGATAGAAAGGTAAACTTAGCAAAAATACAAGTTTTTAGCGCTGGTGGTGCAATGCATACATTTGAAATACCGGGCTTAACGCTTTCAAACGCTGAGGCTATACGCCAATTTATTCTAGAGCATAAAGACGTTAAAGATCATGGATAACCTGAACGCTGAGTTGGAGCAAGTAAACGCTCCTAAATCTATTTCTGTAGAACAATGGCAGCGACTGTCTCCCATTGCCATGTTGTATTTTTTTGTTAGCTTTCTTGGCGTGTTAGCCAGTAATGTATTTGTTTTTGTTCCGGCTGTTATTTTTGGTCATAAACACATTACTGAAAACCCTTGGCTTTGGACACCAATACTACTTGTAATTATCGCCCTGGTTTTACTGTCTGTGTTTTTAAATTTTTACTTTTTTAAATACCGTTTAGCTAACGATCATATCGAAATTCGTTCAGGTGTGTTTTCTAAAAAGCATATCAATTTACCATTTACTCGCATTCAAAACGTTAAATTAGAACAGCCAATTTATTACCGCCCATTCGGTTATACCTGTTTGCAACTGGATACCGCAGGTTCAGCAAAACAAGAAGCGAAAGTCGTCGCACTTAATATTGAATTTGCCGAAGCACTTAAGAAAGAAATTTTGGCCAGCCATGCCACGCAACATTCACCAGAAAAAACAGCAGATACAGACTTACCAACACAATCTTTAAATAATGAAATTGTTCTCAATACTCGAAGTGTAAAAGACTTAGTAATACACGGATTAACGAATAACAGAGTATGGATATTTTTAGGAGGTTTGGCGCCTTTCTTTGATGATATTGGCAGAGTTGTTGTAAAGTTTTTTGATGACATAGGTATCGACATAGAACAACTGCTTACTATTGCTGATAAGTCTTGGTGGCAAATTAGTTTATGGGCTATCACCATTACGTTCATGATTTTACTCCCTATTACGCTTTTTTCAGTAGCAGGTTCCATCATTAGTTTTTACAACTACACGTTAAGTAAAGTAGAAGACAGATATATACGCCGAAGTGGATTACTGACAAAGCACGAAGTCACCATGAAGCTCCCTCGATTACAAATGGTAATACGCCAGCAAGATTGGTTAGATATGCTGTTGAAACGCATTAATTTAACCTTTGAGCAAAACAATACTATTGGCCATCAAGCTCAACCAGGTGCACATAATAACAAAATAATTGTGCCGTCGATTTCTCCTGACGAATGCCAATCATTAATTAACGATGTATTTCCAACCAATAAGATGGAGGGATTAAAGTACACACCTATCAGTAAACGTTTTTTATTACGCAATATTGGCTACATATTATTACCGATATACTTGGTTATATTAGGTTTTATGCTATATATCGAAAAAACATCAGCGTTAAGTTGGATCACGCCAATATTCATATTTTTAAGCGTACTAATGTGTTTTAGGTGGTATCGGTGGGGCTATACGTCAGACGATACATATATTTATGTACGTAAAGGTATTTTCGGTATCGACTATTTTTGTTTCCCAATTTACAAAGTACAACAAACACAATTTAAACAAAGTGTGTTTTTAAAAAAACGACAACTGTGCACTATAAAATTTATTTTGGCATCAGGCGCTATCAATATTCCATACATTAAAGAAATAGCGGGTTATACCTTAATTAACCAAACTCTACGTGAAGTGGAAGAAAAGCCCCGTTCGTGGATGTAATTATAAACGTTATCACTCTATTAAATAGCAAACTATACAACAGCGCATATACTTATATTGGGTATTAACTAGTGAGGTGATAAATGTTTACCGTTCATGGTTCTTGGAAAATAGAAGTAAACAACAACGTTATGTTGCAATGGTTTGAAGGCTCATGGAATGAAGAAGCTGCGATTACATACATAAAAGAATTTCGAGAAGCTGCATCTCAACTTGTTGGAAGCCCGTGGGCAATTTTGTCAGTACTTGAAGATTGGCAATTAGGAGCGCCTGAAATTGAACAGCATATTGGCGAGCATGCTGCTTGGTTTATTAATAACGGCTGTACGCACGATTGCCATGTATACTCGCGAAGTGCCGCTAAAAGAATGCAGTTAAATAAAATGATCCCTCATAAAGAAGGTAATTACGAAAGACGTGTTTTCGATGATTTTAATCTTTCAGCAGCATGGCTAAACGAAAATGGGTTTACACTTGAACCGACCGATTTGTTCAACACACTTTCTAGTGGGAACTCCCCTAAAAGCTAATCCCTAAATTGAGTAATACTAGCCTTTTTATTGGTTAAATTTTTCTTTAATCTCCTTCATTGATTAGCTATAAAAGCAAATCACCTAACTCTACTTCGCTTGGTTTTGGCATATTATTTACCTGAACCATTAATAACTCTGCTGTAGCAATTGCATCGTTAAGGGCATTGTGCCCGTAATGCTCAGGCAAACCGAATTTGTCACGTAAAGGGGTTAGTCTGAGCTCCGAAGGGTCATACGATACATCTCGATTATCCATACGCCTTTTAGCAACCATTAACGTATCGATTATTGGCCAAACCGGTGCCATTCCATATAGTTCAATACATGCTTGCGTAAGAAATTGCTTTTCTATACGAGCAAAATGCACCAGCATCACTTTACCTGCAAGTGCTTCGAGGAGCTTTTCTACCACTGACCTTAGCTGTAACCCTCGATTTTTTATGTCATCAGTAATTTGATGAATAAGCACATTGTCGGCTTGTAAGTCTCCTACGGTTTTAATGACCTGATGATAACTTGTGCCCAATGCTATTTGATTATTTTTTAACGTAACAAAGCCTACGCTGAGTAATTTGTCGTTAACCGCGTGCAAGCCTGTCGTTTCAAAGTCAACGGCAAGAATTTCTAACGATGAATATGGTGTGTTTACAGCAGGAAAAGGCACCGACAAAAACTCTTTTAAAGCGCCTTCAGGTGCTCGCTTTAACATTTGTTTTCGTTGAGCTTCGTAACCACATAACCAACTAAATAATGAATGATTTTGCCACATTGTTAATACGCCGATTGTCTTGCATCTTGCATGGTTTTAATCACTTTAAATGCATCTTTAAGATGCTCTCGCTCTAGCTTAGATATTTTTTTGGGCGATAAGTAATTATTCGGCTTTTTACCTGCCATTAATCGCTGCGCTTGATGTTGCATTCTGAGCATACCTAAAAATTCGTACGCATCGATCAGATTCAGCGCCGAAGCTTTAGTTACAGAAGATGTACCTGCTGCTTTTCGCAATCGTTCAATAGTATTAGTGGCTGAAATACCTTGCGCTAACGCGTAAATACGCGCTAAATCGACAATGGGAGCAATACCATTATGCTTTAAATCAAGTACGTTCTTATTTTCTCCATCTTGTACTAAAACAAAATCTCTGAAAAAGCCTAACGGTGGACGCAATTGAAGCGCATTCTTCGACATATGTGCGATAAATAATGTATTCTTTTGCGTTGCTTTTAACATATTGTCTCGCACCGATTCGAGCAACGAGGTATCGCCATAAACGGTAGTTAAATCAAAAAACACACTACTGTTTAACAACGCTTTAGGGTGAGGTTTACTTACCCATGTTTCGAAATACGTGTCCCATATTTTTTGTGTTTGTCGCCACTGTTTATTTGTTGCCATGATATCGCCCGGACAATAGATAAATCCGCAACGGTCTAAGCCATCACTAACAAATGTAGCTAACCGTAAAAACCATTCGTCGTGCTCCGGTTTCATCTCGTTCGATATAATCAATGCATTGTCTTGATCTGAATGGGCAAATTGCTCTTGCCTAGCTTGCGAACCTGCGGCTAACCATGCGTAAGGAACAGGAGCTGGCCCATTAACTTCTTCAGCCATTTTGATCAGTCGAATGGTAAACGCCATGGTAATTGCACTAATGCTTTTACCAACATGATCAGCCGTAGTCCCTAGTTTAGCCATTCTCACTTGCAACTTGGGCAATAACTCACTTATTTCAACAAGAGCATCTACACTTTTCGCTTTGTGAACCATACTCGTAATATTTACCGCGTTGTGACCCTCATTATTCATGAGATCAGTAGAGGTCACCATACCTGCAAGCACACCATCATCAGTCACCGGTAAATGATGAATATGCTTATGTGTCATCATCATCAATGCATCGTACGCACTGTTGCCTATATCAATGGTTGCCATGTCTGCGGTCATAATTTCTGTTACTGGCACACTAATATCTAACCCTTTGGCAACACAACGCCTACGTATATCTTTATCTGTAATAATACCCACAGGGTTGTTTTTAACTGGGTCTGTATCATCTGACACCACAACCAAACACGAAAAGCCGAGATCAGACATTTTAATCGCCGCATTTTGAATACTTGTGCTAGCTTCTACGGTAGCTGCTGGGGCATGATAAAAGTCTTCAATGGTGGTGTTCATTAACGACGAATTAATAATAGCTTCTTCATTAAGCGTAGAAACTTTTTTGTTTAAACGTTCTTCATAAGTTTCGGCAAGGAACGATAAAACGTCAGGAAAGTCTTTCACCGTTTCGGTAAAATGGTCGTATGGAATACTGTAAAGCAAGGTATCTTCGTCAGTAACCACGTATACTTCTTCGGCTTGATTTTTACGACAAAAACGGCTGCATATATCTCTTTCTGCGTATTTTCCTAATAGCTCATCATCACTCGAAAAGTAACTTAACGCACCTTTTTTCACAATATATAAACGCTGATCGGTTATCCCTTTTGGTGGTAACGACTCACCTCCACGCATATAGCAAATACTCATCTCTTTTATGACAGTTTCTAGCGTTTCATTTGGCAGTTTGTCAAACGGTGGAATTGCTGCAACAAAGGTGCAAATTTCAGATAGTGCTGTGTCCATGTTTCACTCTCTTGGTAATGAAAATAAGCCGTTATATGAGTTGTAGTTGATATAGCTATTTAAAGTCAACCTCTTCCGAACAACCCTAGACTAAAGTTGAATAGGATAGCTAGAAAAAGATTGCTAGTGTGTTTAATAGAATGGTTTGAGTATTCCTGTTTGGTTAATTTAACAATGATAACGCCATAGTCAGCCGTTCATACATACAGGGTAATAATAATAGGCGTAGCATAACAAAACGCTCAAATTGCTAGGAGAAGAGGATGGAAGGTAATACAACATACTGGCAGGAAAATCTGCGGTTAATCTTTATATGTCTCGTTATTTGGTTTGTAGTGTCATTCGGGTTTGGTATTTTGCTCGTTGAACCACTAAATGCCATAAGACTTGGCGGTTATAAACTAGGTTTCTGGTTCGCTCAACAAGGGTCTATTTACACCTTTTTAGGGTTAATCTTTTGGTATTCAGCTCAAATGAATAAGCTGGATAAAAAATATAATGTGGAGGAGTCATAATGGATGAGTTAAAGCTTTATACCTATATCGCCGTTTTCGGCTCATTCGCGATGTATTTCGCCATTGCATGGTGGGCACGCGCAGGTTCAACAAGTGATTTTTACGTTGCTGGCGGCGGTGTTACACCAATGCAAAATGGTATGGCAATTGGTGCCGATTGGATGAGTGCTGCGTCATTCATTTCAATGGCTGGTTTAATTGCCTTTTTAGGTTACGGTGGTTCTGTATTCCTAATGGGTTGGACTGGTGGTTACGTACTTCTTGCTATGTTACTTGCGCCATACATGCGTAAGCACGGTAAGTTTACAGTACCTGAATTTATTTCAGATCGTTATTACTCAAAAACAGCGCGTATTGTTGCTGTAGTTTGTTTAATTATTGCTTCATTAACTTATATTATCGGTCAAATGAAAGGTGTAGGTGTTGCATTCTCTCGCTTCTTAGAAGTTGAGTATGACAATGGCTTATACATTGGTATGGCAGTTGTTTGGGTATATGCTGTATTAGGTGGTATGAAAGGTATTACATATACGCAAATCGCTCAGTACTGTGTACTTATTTTTGCATACACAATTCCTGCAATATTCATTTCATTACAGTTAACAGGTAACCCAATCCCACAACTTGGTTTAGGTTCAACATTAGCTGACGGTAGTGGCGTTTACTTACTTGATAAGTTAGATATGGTTGTTACTGAACTTGGTTTCAAAGAATACACAACCAATAATATGGGCGGTTCATTAAACATGTTCGCTTATACTATGTCTCTTATGATTGGTACTGCTGGTTTACCTCATGTAATCATGCGCTTCTTTACTGTACCTAGTGTTAAAGCTGCACGTTCTTCTGCGGGTTACGCATTAGTATTTATCGCATTACTTTACACTGTTGCTCCTGCTGTTGGTGCAATGGCTCGCTTTAACTTAATGAACACTATTGAACCGGCTGCTGGTCAAAATATGGATTACGCAGAACGTCCACAATGGTTTAAAGACTGGGAAAAAACAGGCTTACTTAAATTTGAAGACAAAAACGCAGATGGAAAAATTCAATACGTAGCAGACAAAGAAAAGAATGAAATGGTTAAAGTTGACCGTGACATTATGGTTCTTGCAAACCCTGCTATCGCGAATTTACCTAACTGGGTTATCGCACTTGTAGCTGCTGGTGGTTTAGCCGCTGCGCTATCAACCGCTGCCGGACTATTACTTGCGATATCGTCATCCATTTCGCATGACTTAATGAAAGGCGTATTAACACCAGACATGTCAGAGAAAAACGAGTTACTTGCTGGTCGAATTGTTATGACCTTAGCAATACTGGTGTCGGGTTATCTCGGGCTCAATCCACCAGGGTTTGCCGCAGGTACCGTAGCATTAGCATTTGGTTTAGCAGCATCAAGTATTTTCCCTGCACTAATGATGGGTATCTTCGCTAAGAAGATGAGTGGTACAGCAGCTGTTGCAGGTATGTGTGCAGGTATCGGTGTAACAATGCTTTACGTATTCCAACACAAAGGCATTATGTTTATCCCTGGTACATCGTTCTTAGGTGACATGGGTCCAAACTGGTTCCTAGGTATTTCACCAAACGCATTTGGTGCGGTAGGTGCATTAGTTAACTTCGGTGTAGCATTTGCTGTATTAAAAGTTACAGGTCCAGCGCCAGCACATATTCAGGAAATGGTAGATAATTTCCGTATTCCTCACGGGGCAGGTGCAGCACACGATCACTAAGAGCGTGTCGCAGTAACCTTTTAAAAAGACTCCACTTTGGAGTCTTTTTTCTATTTACATATAAATAAACGTAATTAATAACATTTGATCATTGTTTTTCAGCATTACACGCGTTATTAATAAGTGATTACTATTTGTTTTATCAGGATATTTTATGAATCGTCATACAAAACTTGCATTAATGGTAGCCCCTTTTCTTATTTTAGGTGGGTATATTGCTTCAGACTTTTACGTTGAACATCAAGCAAAGAAAAATAAGTTAATTACTTTGGTTCCGTTTGGGCATTGCGACGTATTGAATCAAAAATGTATTCTTAAATCGGGTGAATTTGAAGTTAATGTGTTTGATGAAAACGGAATAACCACGGTTAACTCTACCTTTCCGTTAGACAAAGCTACATTCTTTATCGTCGACTCAAACGATGAACCTACAGCGTATCCACTTGGAATGAAAGAAAGCCCTTATTATTGGAAAAACAAAACTAAACTTCGTAGCCTAATTAGTAATAAAGGAGACAAAGCTAAACTCCGATTAATCGCGAGTATTAAAGGTGGACAATACATCTCCGAGTTTTATACTCAAACATTAAAATAATTAAAATCATGCGTTTAAAATAGCGAGAATTAATGTTTCCTACTTGGCAATTAGCCACATTAAGCTTAGCCTACATTGGCTTATTGTTTCTTATCGCTCACATTGGTGATAAGTACAAACATCGCCTTTTTAAAAATAGCCAACCACTGATTTATGGCTTAACGCTTGGTGTTTATTGTACCTCTTGGAGCTTTTTAGGTACGGCCGGGCAAGCAGCGACAAACATACTGTCACATATTCCTATTTATTTAGGCCCAATTCTTCTATTCATCTTTGCTTGGCCCTTTATTCAACGCATTATTCGTGTAAGTTTAAAGCTTAATTTAACCTCTTTGGCTGATTTACTTGCCGCCCGCTACGGTAAATCTCATAACCTCGCTATTGTGGTAACCCTAGTAGCTCTTGTCGGCACCATGCCTTACATTGCGCTACAGCTAAAAGCTATTGTGTATTCTTTTCAACAACTACAAGCAGACCAAGAGCTCAATACTTGGTGGTTTGGCTTGGTTGTTAGCTTGTTTTTAGCAAGTTTTACAATTGTCTTCGGTATTCGAAATATCGACGTAACTGAACGACACCCAGGTGTGATGCTTGCCATAGCATTTGAATCACTCGTTAAGTTATTCGCCTTTCTCGCAGTAGGACTATTCGTATCGTATATCCTTTTCGATTCACCTATGGATATTTGGCATCAATCAGGTGCTAACCTTCAACTAGATAAACAACTCAACGCGCCTAATATTATGTCTATGTTTGCCATGCTCATCATCGTAATGGCTGCATTCTTATCGTTACCGCGTCAATTCCAAGTAATGGTGGTGGAATTAAAAAATGAGAAAGACACATGGTTAGGTCGTCGAATTTTTCCTTTATATTTATTAGTTTTTGCGTTATTCGCTGCACCACTTGGGCTGGCTGGTCATGTATTGCTAGGCGACTCGGTGCCTTCTGACGCTTACGTATTATTTTTACCGTGGCACCAAGAACAAGTTTGGCTAACCTTATTCTCGTTTTTAGGTGCAATATCAGCAGCCAGTTCCATGGTAATCATTTCCTCTATTGCGCTAAGTACAATGCTCAGTAATGAAATTGTATTCCCACTTCTTTTTAAATCCGACAAGCACAAAGAAACAGATTACGACAACTTTAGGGTTAGATTATTAAATATTCGAAAAGCTCTGGTGTTTTTCGTTATCATGCTCGGATATAGCGCCTTTTTCTTAGCATCTCCAGATACTTTATCTTCACTCGGTGAAATCGCTCTTGGAGCCTTCGCTCAACTCACCCCAGCACTTGTGGCAGCATTTTATTGGCGTAGAGCAAGCTTAACGGGTGTTTACGGCGGTATTATTGTCGGGTTTATGCTGTGGTTTATTTTAAACTTTTTACCGCAATTTGAGTTTTACGAACAACCATTTAACGATGGTTTATTACCCGGTACCAGTATTGTTAGCTTATTAAGTTTAGGGGCTAATATTTTTGTCATGTGGGCGCTGTCGAAAATTAGCCGGCAAAGTGTTCGAGAGCGCATGCAAGCCTCTATTTTTATGGAGTGGCAATCTCCCAATTTACTTGCAACACAGAAAAGCAAACACGTAAATACACAAGAGCTTGAGTTGTTAGTGTCTCGTTTTGTTGGTGAAGATAAAGCAAAAGCCAGTTTCAATGCCTTTAGAACATCAAATAACAAACCTAAATTAGGCACAGTTACTTACAATCAACTATTGCTACAACACACCGAAAATACGTTAGCTAGTGTTATGGGTGTGTCATCTGCAAGATTAGTACTTTCATCAGCGTTAGAAGGCAGAGAAATCGCGCTAGATGAGTTAGCGGTGTTAGTTGAAGACGCTTCTCTACAACGTCAAAAATACAGTGAAAATCTGCTACAAAGTGCTATCGAAAACGCCAGTGAAGGTATTTCTATCGTAGATAACGAACTTAAACTCGTCGCATGGAATAAAAAATATATAGACTTGTTTAACTACCCTGAAGGTCTTGTGTATAGAGGTTGCCCTATTGAAAACCTTATTGCATTTAATGCTAAACGAGGACTATGCGGGGAAGGCGAAGTAACCGCACAAGTATCAAAACGATTAGAATATTTACGCCAAGGCAGCTCACATAGCTCAGAACGTCAGCAACCTGACGGACAGGTGATCAGAATTGAAGGAAATCCACTTCCTGGTGGTGGATTCGTTATGCTGTTTTCAGACATTACAGCGTATCGCCACGCCGAAAAAGTCCTTAGAGAAGCTAATCTTGATCTAGAAACTCGCGTTGAAGAACGTACCGAAAAACTAATACAAATGAATGAAGCGCTTGAAAAAGCACGAGAGAAAGCCGAACAAGCTCATGTTAAAAAAAGTCTTTATTTAAAGGCCTGTAGTCACGACTTAATGCAACCTTTAGAAGCTGCTCGATTATTTACCTCTGCACTTGCCGATCAGAATAATTTAAATGCCGTACAAAAGCGGCAAGTAAATAACATCGACCAGTCATTAAAAGTCGCCAACGACCTATTGTCTGACTTAGGTGAAATAGCCCGTATTGAAAGTGGAAATATCAAACCTCAAATAGAATCAATTGAGTTAAGTGAACTGTTTAGCAATTTAGAACAAGAGTTTTCAGCTTCTGCTGAAGAGTTGCTTGTTGACTTTAGAGTCGTTCACTCTAAACAATGGGTAAAAACCGACAAACACTTACTGCATCGAATTATACAAAACCTTATTGGTAATGCATTTAGGTATGCTAGCCCCGGAAAAGTGTTATTGGGTGCTAGAGTTGTAGGAAACAATGTCGAGATACAAGTACTCGATAATGGTCCGGGTATTCCACCAAATAAGCAAAAAGCAGTATTTGAACAGTTTACTCAGTTAAATACTCCGCTTCAGTCTGAGCCATCAAGCACCAAAAAAGGTTTAGGATTAGGTTTGAGTATCACGCAAAGTTTATCTCAATTACTTAACCATTCACTCTCGTTAAAGTCTGCGGTTGGTAAAGGCTGCAATTTTACTGTTTCGGTAGAAAAAGCCGAACCGATTTTCAAACCAAAATATCAAGCACCGCTGTCTAAAGTTGGATTAACGGGCGTTACCGTATTATGTATTGATAACGACCCTCAAGTACTCAATGGCATGATTGAGCTGTTAACGGCATGGCAATGTAATGTATTAGCCGCAGCCTCATTTAATGAAGCCATTCAAATGTTCGAATTACATAAAAATGAGATTGAAATACTGCTTGTAGACTATCAGCTAGACAATGATCACAACGGCATTCATTTAATCGGTAAATTGCGAGATTCTAGAAATCACTATGTGCCGGCTATACTGATAACTGCCACGTCAGACAGCGATATAGAAGAAAAAACCGAAGCGGCTGACGTTGGTTTTATGCGTAAACTCGTAAAACCAGCTTCACTAAGGGCGATGATGAGCGCAATGCTTGCCAACAAGCTTCAGTCTAAATACCTTGAATAATAGAATAGCGTTGTTCATGTATTAATTGTCACAAAAAGCCCTTAAAATAACGCCATACTCATTTGTTAACTACAAGGTTTAAACGCTTACCTATATCAACTTACATATGTACAGTGTTTATTAATGCAATATGGAACTATCGATAGACTTTCAAAAACCAGAAATAAAAGGCTCTTACGACTGGCAACTAAGCCAAGAAATTAACGTATCAACACCTGATGGCGAAGTTATTGCTAAAGCTGAAATTGAATTAGTTACGTTAAACAAGCACCGCGACGCAAACAAAAGCTACGACTTACTTGATCACCAAGAAGCTACAGATTGGGAAATCCCATTTGGTGTTTATTTTAAAAAACAAAATTTGATACCAGAGTATTGCGATAAATTAGACGTAACGCCTGACACCAATGCTAAAACGCATATCATGATTGAAGCACTGAGCGTGCAACCAACGTACAGAAAACAAGGTGTTGCTAAACAGTTATTGCACGCTATTGCTGAACACTACCCTAAAGCACAATCACTCAATGTAATGAGTATGCCAATGAATTTGTTTGTAGATTTAGCGTACTGTAATGGCCCTGACAATACTAAGTACTATGAGAGCTTAAATTTACCGGAAGAAACTATGGCAAATACTGAGCTGGATTCTTTCTGGAAAAAATCAGGATTTATGCCAATAGAAATCGATGAAAAATTACTAGCCGAGCCACTCTCTTATCATATTTATTTAGCTAGCCCGTCTAGCATATTAACATCGAATAAAAAATAAACGACATTCGCCTTGTTAGAATGATTCAACAGTGCCATATTAAAACAATATGGCACTTCAAAAGTGCCACTCAATAAACTGCCTAGCCGTTTTTGTGATAAATATATTTCTCAATAAACGGCTTTTATAATACTGATAATAAGTAGTTCACATGAAATGCACGTTATTGCTTTTAATCATTACTCTACTTACGCATCCGTTTGCGACCGCTAAAGGCACAGAAAGAAAACTTGATACCATAAACGTACAATTGAAGTGGCGGCATCAGTTTCAGTTTGCAGGTTATTACGCTGCCATTGAACAAGGTTACTATGAAAACATAGGATTAAACGTTAATTTAATTGAACGTCTCCCTGGCCCTACTCCTATCGACCACCTTATAACAGGTCAGGTAAATTATGCCATTGGTGGAATAGGTGCGTTAGCCTACAGAGTTAACGGCGTCCCCCTCGTTGCATTAGCGGCAACTTATCAACATACACCTTCGATATTAATTAGTCGATTTGCCAACATAAACGAACTTAAAGGCAAAAAAATAATGCTTAGTAAAGGCATTATGAATGCTGAAATTATTACGCTGTTACAACAACACGGGTTAGCGTCAAATGACTACGAAGTCGTTCCAAGTAGTCAGTCAATCGAGGGGTTTATTAACGGCGATATCGATGCATACAATGGTTATATAACTAACGAAATTTACCAGCTTAAGCAACGTAACGTTCCTCACTATCATTTCTCTCCTCGTAATAACAACGCAACATTTTATGGCGACATATTGCTCACCACCGAAAAACACATAAAACAAAACTCTGAACAAGTAGAGGCTTTTAGAAACGCTACCCTCAAAGGCTGGGAATATGCAATCAGCCATCCCACTGAAATGATTAAGCTTATTCAAGCTAAATACAACACACAAAACAAATCATTCGAACAACTCGACGTTGAAGCACACGAGCTCATTAAGTTAATTCATTCTGACATTGTCCCGATTGGTTATATGCATCGAAAACGTTGGCTAGCCATTGCAAAAGTATTACAAAACTCTGGGCATCTAACAGACAAAACAATCGATATTGATGGTTTTCTCTATTCAGAGTATACAAACGATAATTGGAGCGACTTTATTGCTAAACATTTAACGGCAATTGTTATTTTAACCATACTCACAATTGCCATGTTGTTATTGCTCTACAATTATCGATTAAAACGCATGGTGAATGAACGTACAAGACAACTCACTATTGAAAGAGAGAAAGCAGAAAAAGATGCTCGAACCGACTTATTAACGGGCATAGCCAATCGTCGTTCTTTTATGGAAACATTTGAACATGTGTTAGCCATATCGAGAAGGAATAACCTCGCGCTTTCCCTTATCTACATCGACATTGACTGGTTTAAAGACATAAATGATACACATGGACACCCAGCAGGAGATGCTGCGTTAAAACGCTTAGGGGAAATTTTGCAATCTAATGCTCGCTCTTCAGACACTCCTGCAAGAATTGGTGGAGAAGAGTTCAATATTATTTGTTTAGAAAAAAATCAAAAAGACGCTATTCACTTAGCTGAACGGTTAAGAAAAGAAGTAGAAAGCGAAGTATTTGTTTATCAACAACTCAAATTTACATTAACGCTTAGTTTAGGGGTTGCTTCGGTTACTCAAGAAGACACATTAGCAACCGCACTGAAAAAATGTGACGCCGCGTTATATAAAGCCAAGGAGCTAGGGCGAAACCAAGTGCAATGGCTATAACACTTAGCTTTCGGTGTAGTCTTGCTCCGCAATATCTAATGGTGCGATAGCAATAACCGCTTGCGTGCGATTACGAACATTCAACTTTCTAAAAATTGCCGTAGCATGCGCCTTAATGGTTGCTTCAGATACATTTAAGTCGTAAGCAATTTGCTTATTCAACATCCCTTGAGCAAACATCATTAAAATTTTATATTGCTGTTGCGTTAAGCTTGCCACGCGTTCTGCAATATCTAAATCTTCATTTTTAGTACCGCAATCTTGATAAGCATCGGGCACCCAAACATTTCCAGCCAGCACTTGTTGAATCGCTGAAAATATACTGTCTACAGGCGTAGACTTAGGTACAAATCCAGCAGCACCATACTCCATTGCTTTACCAATGGTTTCTTTGTCTTCGTGTGCAGAAACCATAACAACAGGTATTTGAGGATAATGCGTTCTTACATGAATTAATGTATTAAACCCGTGAGCACCCGGTATATTTAAATCAAGTAAAACAAGGTCACTGTCGCCATGATTAGCAAGGTGAGCTTCTAATTCTTCAATTGTTTGTGCTTCTAACCAGCATGTTTGCGTTAATTTGAGCTTCAGTGTGTCGAGTAAAGCTTGTCTAAACAACGGATGGTCGTCTGCAATTATAATTTTTTCCGGCTGAATCATAATGCTGCAATTTCCTTTAGGTACTCTCTAAAAAGTATAACAGGTAACTTCATAAGTTTTATTAGACTTTAGCCTAGCAGAAAATCAGAAAAACTTATGAATTACATAGAAAAAATTGCTAATAGTTATGTTTTAACCGGTGTGTTTTCTAAAACAGCAACTAATAGTTTCCAATATTGATCTACCGTACTAATTTGTACTTTTTCGTCTGGTGAATGAGGAAACTTAATTGTTGGTCCAAAAGACACCATATCCCAATGAGGATAAGCCGTTTTAAATAACCCACATTCTAGACCTGCGTGAATAACCATAATCTCAGGTGTTTTATCAAATAAATCTTGGTATGTTGAACGCACAACTTTCATGATATTTGATTGCGTATCAGGCTTCCAACCAGGGTAAGCTCCTGAAAACTTAATGCTTGCGCCAGCTAACAAGTAAAGTGACTCAAGCATAGATTGAGCTTCGGCTCGGCCGTCATCATGTAAGCTACGAATAAGTGAAAGCACAACAAACTTGTTACCTTTACAACGAATAACCCCAATGTTTAACGACGTTTCAACAATACCTTCAATGTCGTCACTCATACGCAGTACGCCATTTGGTGAAGCGTTAATCGCACGTAGAATAGTATTTTGCGTATCACTCGCCCAACATTCAGTGAATGTTTCAGGTGAAATTAACAGCATATCGATATCAGTTTCGACAGTACCTAAAGTATTGCGAAGTGTAGCTAAATACTCATTCATGCTTGCTTTAAAAGCATCCACTTGATCTACGTGTATTACAAAGCTTGCATCAGCTTCACGTGGAATAGCATTACGTAAGCTTCCACCGTTTAATTCAGTAATTTTGATACCAAATAAGTCTGTTGCTTGGCGTAAAAATCTAACCAAAAGCTTGTTTGCGTTGGCTCGCCCTGTATGAATATCTACACCAGAGTGACCGCCTTTTAAGCCCGATATTGATAAATTGAACGATTTGTACCCTTCAGGTACAGATTCAAAAGCAAGATCAAAAGAGGCTTCTGCGTCAATACCGCCAGCACACCCCATGTATACTTCACCTTCTTGCTCAGAATCAGTATTGATCAGTATTTCACCTTCCAACCAACCGGGTTGCAAACCAAAAGCACCTGTCATTCCCGCTTCTTCGTCAGTGGTAATTAGTACTTCTAACGGACCATGGGCGATATCATCTTGCGCTAGTATTGCCAATGCTGAACATAAACCGATACCGTTATCTGCACCTAATGTGGTACCCGTTGCAGTAACCCAGTCACCATCGTCCTCTGTTACAATATAAGGAACGATTGGATCAGTCACAAAATCATGTTCTTTGTCAGAATTTTTCTGTGGAACCATATCCATGTGTGCTTGTAAAACCACACCTTTTCTATTTTCATAGCCTTTCGTGGCGGGTTTAGAAATAGCAAGATTACCTACGGCATCTACTTTTACCGCTAAACCTAAATCTTCTGCCCAATTTTTAATCCACTCTCGTATTTTTTCTTCATGTTTCGATGGACGTGGAATTGCACAAATGCTTTCAAACAATGTCCATAATGTTGTTGGCTGTAAATGCCCTAATATACCCATGATATGTTCTGCCTTGCTGTTGTAATAATTGTATTTTTAGTTTTTATATATTTATTTGCTGGCCATTAAAAACTGCCATTGTTCATTAAAATCGTCACTTGGTTTTTTACTGAAACCAGAACGAACGTACTGACTGATCTTGCCTTCAGCATAAGATACGAGAATGTTAGCCAAAGCTAATTCATTAATTGTAAAACCCTTACCTTCACGCAATTTGCGTTCTCGCAATACTTGCTTAAATTGCGACTCTAACTTTTCAAAGAACTGATTAACGCGTGCACGTAATCGCTCATTCTCACCCATTAACGCATCACCACTTAATATGCGACACATACCTGGATTACGCTCTGCAAAAATCAATAACACGTGCAGAATATGATGACACCGAACGAGTGTTTCTTTATGGTCGCTTAAGATCAAATTGATACGCGAAAATATAGACTCTTCAATAAAATCGATAAGCCCCTCAAACATTCTCGCTTTTGATGGGAAATGGCGATATAACGCTGCCTCAGAAACTCCAACTTCAGCCGCTAGTTTGGCCGTTGTAATACGTTGACCGGGGCTGCTTTCTAGCATTAATGCTAAACATTCTAAAATTTGTTGTTTACGGTTGGGTTTTTGTGCGGTTGGCATCAAACATTCTCGATAAAGTTTTTAATATATCGATTCTAACGGTTTTATCTTTACGCTTTCAACCATTTTGCACGACACGTATTAAATAGATTTTTGTATCGAGAATTGTTTGTATATTGATATTTACAGTATGTGTTTACTAACTAACCTATATAAAATTAGGCATATTTATTGTGCGATTAACGTACTAATTTCCGTTACTAATCGCTGTGCTAATTCAGATTTGCTGGCAAACGGTAGCGCGATTTCTAGGTTTTCAGTAAACAAAGTAAGAGCATTGTTATCGCTGTTAAAGCCTTGCCCCTCAATCGCAACATTATTCGCACAAATTAAATCTAATTTTTTACGTGCTAATTTAGCTTTCGCATATTGTTCAACATCTTGTGTTTCTGCCGCAAACCCGACAGTAAATGGCTTGTTTGGTAACGAAGCTACACTTGCGACAATATCAGGGTTTTTAACTAACTCTATCGTCATATTATCGTTTGATGAGGTTTTCTTAATTTTATGTTCTGCAACGTTTGCCACTCGATAATCAGCTACAGCCGCACAGGCCACAAAAACATCTGCAGCAGGTGCAAGATTAATTGAAGACTCGTGCATATCTACCGCGCTGTCTACGCTAATCAAGTCACAACCCTGAGGCTTATCAAGGTTTACAGGACCTGAAATAATAGTCACGCTAGCACCTGCTTTTTTTGCGGCGACAGCAATCGCATAACCCATTTTCCCTGAACTATGATTAGAAATATATCTAACAGGGTCAATTGCTTCTCGTGTTGGGCCCGCAGTAATTACCCAATGTTGCCCTTTTAGTATTCCTTTACTAGAGGCTGAAGCATAATAGTCTTTAACCAACGTAACCAACTCTGGTACATCTAACATACGGCCAAGCCCAACGTCGCCACATGCTTGCTCGCCAGCTCCCGGCCCCCATATTGTAACATCGCGTTCTTGTAAGGTAGCTATATTATGTTGTGTCGCTTTGCTATGCCACATTTGCTGATTCATTGCAGGCGCCACTACAATTGGAGAGTCTGTAGCCAAACAAATAGTTGTAAGTAAGTCATTCGCCATTCCAGCGGCAATACGCGCAATAACGTCTGCTGTTGCAGGCGCTATTAAAATCATATCGGCCCATTTAGCAAGCTCTATATGCCCCATTGCCAACTCAGCTTCCGTATCTAACAAACTATCAGAAACCGCATTACCAGATACGGCTTGCAATGAAAGCGGTGTTATAAAAGCTTTCGCGCCCTCGGTCATCACAACACGAATATTGGCGCCATGCTCTTTTAAACGACGCACTAACTCAGGGGTTTTATAAGCAGCAATTCCGCCACTGATGCCCAATACAATATTTTTTCCTGCTAGATTTTCCATAGATACACATGCGCTTGAATACATTTGAGTGGTTGTTAAGATACCATTAATCGTTAATATGTTAAAACTCTGACGAAGTTAAATGCAAGGATGCACTCATGTTAAAACATTGGCCAAACAACGAAAAACCCCGTGAAAAACTTTTAAACCAAGGCGCTGCAAGCTTAAGCGATGCAGAGCTTCTCGCTATTTTTTTGCGTACAGGTGTAAAAGGTTGCAATGTCGTTGAGCTTTCGCGACAACTCATCAGTAATTTTGGTAGCATTTCGGGAATTTACCAAGCGTCACTCACCGACTTTTGCGAACAAAAAGGGCTGGGAACCGCTAAATACGTTCAACTGCAAGCTTGCTTAGAAATGTCTAAACGACATTTATCTGAACAACTTAAACCAGGGCACGCCCTAACATCCTCTCAAGCTACAAAAAACTACCTAATTAGTGAACTACGAAACGAAGTGAGAGAAGTGTTTGCTGTTCTATTTCTCAACAATCAACACGAGGTTATCACCTTTGAACGTTTGTTTTACGGAACCATTAATGCCGCCGCAGTATATCCTCGAGTAGTACTTGAGCAGGCATTAAAACATAAAGCTGCTGCCGTCATTTTGTCGCATAACCACCCATCAGGAATAGCGCAATCGAGCACAGCAGATAGAGAAATTACGCATACCTTAGAAAAGGCACTAAACTTAATAGACATTAGAGTGTTAGATCACATTATTGTAGCTGGACATCAATGTTATTCATTTGCCGAAAGAGGAGAGCTACTGAATTAAAAAAGTTGCATCTATCGTAAATGCCAGCTAATTTTAAACGATTATAA
Source organism: Colwellia sp. (assembly GCA_020630795.1). GTDB lineage: Bacteria > Pseudomonadota > Gammaproteobacteria > Enterobacterales > Alteromonadaceae > Pseudocolwellia. Next base: position 72,094 of record JAHDIK010000005.1, on the reverse strand, counting down.
GTAGTAAGGAAGTTTATATGACCGAGACAACCAATGAAGAAGAACGTCGCCAATCCTTCCGGTTAGACATGGAAAAAGAACTGGTAGACATTGTTTGGACAGATGCAAACGGTAACGAACAGAAAAAAAAGATCGCGTGCTTAGATTTTTCACGTGGTGGATTGAAAGTAGATTGCGACCAAGCTATTGATGTACAAGCGCCCGCAACCGTAATTTTTAAATCTGCAAACCCAAATAGCCAAAAATTATATGGACGTGTTATACGTTGTATTAAGCAAGACAATGGCTGGTATGAAATAGCTCTGCGTCTCGACGATGAGGCTCACTAACGTGTAAACATACGTAACAAAAATTTGAACTATAATTAGACTTGTTGTACTAAACAGTAGTAGAAGGAATTGGTAAAATGATGATATTAGTAGGCGGAGAAAAAGGCGGCAGTGGTAAAAGTTGTCTTGCACAAAATTTAGCGGTTTACTTTGCTAGAGATAAAGACGCCATCGTATTAATGGTAGATTGTGACCCTCAACGTACAACTTCAGATTGGATACAAGCTAGAAATACCGACCCTTCACTTCCCGCAATAAACTGTATTCAACTTTACGGTAAAATCAGAAACGACTTATTAAGCCTTAATCAACATTACGACTACGTTATTGTAGATTGTGGTGGACAAGACAACCTCGCATTAAGAGCGGCAATGTCTGTAGCTGACCATGTTATTATTCCCCTACGACCAAAACGTCGTGACCTGAAAACAGTACCACACATGGAAGACATGCTTAGCACCTGTAAAATGGTTAACCCTAAAATGCTGGCGTCGTTTGTTATTACCCAATGCCCTTCATTACCTAACCAAGCTGGTAGAATTCTTGAAGCTAAAGAAGTATGTAGTTCATATGGTATCAACGTACTTAACGCTGTTACGTTTAGCCGCAACGTATATGATGACAGTGAAGAAAAAGGCTCATCTGTGTTAGAAATTGATCCAGAAGGAAAAGCGGCGGCAGAAATGATTTCAATAGCAGAAGAATTACTCGCAATGAAACCGGACAACTCCCATGAGTTTAAGTGATCTTAAAAAATCCAAGGACGGTAACAATAGAAAACGAAAATTTACAGTAGACGAATTTATTTCCGACGCTGAAAATTACGCTAAAGGCGCGCCAGAAATTGTAAGTAGCGAGGTTAATAATCAACTTAACCTAACCGAAGCCGTAGTGGCTGCTCAACAATATGTAGCTAAAAAAAAGGCCGAGAAAGCAAAAAAAGCATCAAAGCCTTTTCGTCACGCTACTTTCACGTTGAGCGAAGATGCTATTAAACAACTTCAAGAACTGTCGATAGATACTAAACTTGCCAAGTCTCATATATTACGCATTTTGATTGATGAACTATGTAATAAAGATCAGCAAGAAAAAATTCATAAGTTATTAGGATCTAAAATCGACTAATTTCGTTCTTTATTTATACTTTTAGCACGTTAATAAGGCACAAATGTGAATAAAATCATTCATATTTTGCCTTTTTTGCTTATTAACCTATTGAAATAATTAATAATCGAACTGTTTTTGCATTGTATTGCTATAAAAGCTGGTATTAGTTTTTCACTTTCTCTATAATATGCCACCTTTTTCAGGATCCCGAGGCGACGGTCTTGGGGAAATATAGCTCGAGCTGAAATTAATATTTGGAGTGACTCACATGTCTAAAGTTTGCCAAGTTACAGGCAAAAAGCCAGTCGTAGGGAACAACCGTTCTCACGCAAGAAACGCGACTCGTCGTCGTTTTTTACCTAACCTTCAATCTCACCGTTTTTGGGTTGAGAGTGAAAACCGTTTCGTTAAATTACGTTTAACTCCGAAAGGAATGCGTATTATCGATAAAAAAGGTATTGATGCAGTTTTAACTGATATCCGTGCCCGTGGCGAGAAAATTTAAGGAACCGTTATGCGTGATAAAATTCGTTTAGTATCTAGCGCTGGAACTGGTCATTTTTATACTACTGATAAGAATAAAAAGACTATGCCAGAAAAAATGGAAATCAAAAAATTTGATCCAAAAGCACGTAAACACGTGATGTATAAAGAAGCTAAAATCAAGTAATTGATAACTTCTTATTTAAAAACCCAGCTTATGCTGGGTTTTTTATTACCTAAATTACGGTATTATCTCTTCATATATTCTCGTACTTAGCGTCGCAACTTACTATGAAACTCTCTCGTGCTGGCTGGAACAATGTTATTATTTTCTCAGTCATGGCTTTTATTCTGATCATTAATATGACCAACAATCAATTGTTTTCAGAGAATGAAGAGACTACTCAATCAGCCCAACCCTACTTGCTTGGTGAACACGCGACCATTTTAACGTTATCTATTTCTCCAAACCTACTCATTGAGCGCATAGGCAAAACATGGCGATCTACGCCAGCTATTCTTCAAGCGCAACCACTCGAACAAATGATGCTTTCGTGGCAAAACAGTATCGGAGTTACTGTTGAAGCTCCGCCCGAACTAGATCAACAAATGGCATTAGTAGTTAAGGTTGATCTTGCAGGTAATGAACACACTCAACTGTTAAATTTGTACGCTACCGATACTGAGTTACTTGTGCATAACCAAACAACCTCACAATGGTTGTCATTTCCGCTTGCCATATTTTCTCAGCTTATTCCTAACGAAATATTTTCTTCTTAAAGAGGCTCTACATGACCCAACATTTAAAACATTGCGTTATTTTAACCATGGATAATGCTAGTGGCTTCGAGGTGTACGATGAGCTACTCAACGAACCACTATTGGCATTAAATTGGAAAACACACACAATTTCTTGGGAAGATAAACAAGTTGATTGGAACGATTACGATGCTGTTATTATTCGTTCCCCATGGAATTATCAAGATTACCCTCAAGCCTTTTTATCCACGCTTGAGGCAATTGAAAATTCAACTGCGCATCTTGAAAACAGCATTGATATTGTGAAATGGAATATTGATAAAATTTATCTAAAATCTCTCGAGTCTCAAGGTGTGAACATCGTCGATACGCTCTGGGAAAGCGACTTAACAGAACAGAAAGTTGCTGACTTTTTTGGCCAACTTACTACTCAACAGTTCGTTATTAAACCGAGGATCTCAGCAGGTGCTGACAATACGTTTTGGCTTACACAACAAAACTACACCGATTATTTACCTGAATTAATAAATATATTCAGCCACAGTAGCTTTATGGTACAGCCCTTTATGGAAAGCGTGATTAAAGAGGGAGAATTTTCGTTATTTTATTTTAATGGTACATTGAGTCATACAATTCTTAAAACACCGAAAAATAACGATTTTAGAGTGCAAGAAGAGCATGGTGGGTTACTTACAACAGTATCACCCGAACCTGAACTTGTAGAACAGGCTGAAAAAGCTCTTCATGCCATTGAAACTCTACACAATATGCCATTGTATGCACGGTTAGATTTCGTGAGAAATAATCATAGCTTCTCTTTAATGGAAGCAGAGCTTATTGAGCCGTCACTCTATTTTAATATGGACGATAAATCTGCATCACGCTTCGCTAAAGCTTTTGATGACAGAATGAAGCAAATAACACATTAATATACTAGTAAGAGCCTTATGCCTGAATTACCAGAAGTAGAAGTATGCCGACAAGGCATTAAACCTCATGTAATGGATCAAACTGTCAGCAAAGTTATAGTGCGAAACGCTAAGTTACGCTGGCCAATTCCTGAAACGGTTCAGCACATGGTCGATCACCGTGTAGAATCGGTTGACCGTCGTTCCAAGTATTTAATGCTTAAATTCGACCATGGTACATTGTTATTACATTTAGGTATGTCAGGTACTATTCGAGTAATCGACGCTAAAACGCCTGTTGCTAAGCACGACCATTTTGATTTAGTACTAAGTAACAACAAAGCTTTGCGCTTAAATGATCCTAGACGCTTTGGAGCGGTATTATGGTTTGCTAATCATGTAGACGAACAAGGGTTACTCAGTAAACTTGGTCCTGAGCCACTTAGTGAAAACTTTAGTTATGGGTATTTGTACGAAAAAGCAAAAAACAGAAAAGTACCTATTAAAACTTTTTTAATGAATAACCATGTTGTTGTTGGTGTAGGTAATATCTACGCAAATGAAGCACTGTTCAAGGCAGGTGTACGTCCTACAACCTTATCGGGAAAAATTTCTAAGAAGAAGTTTGATCAACTAACCGATATCATCAAAGAGGTACTTGCCGCCGCTATTAAACAAGGGGGTACAACATTAAAAGATTTTACCCAAGCAGACGGACGCCCTGGGTATTTTGCACAGCAATTACTAGTATATGGAAGAGCTGGAGAAGAGTGTTTTAACTGTAAATCGATATTAGAAGAAGTAAGGCAATCAAACAGAAGTTCGGTGTTTTGCCCTACCTGCCAACAATAACCTTTATTAACTCATTACGGCTTTAACACTTTATCTAAAGCCGTTTTAATGATCGGGGCAACAAATTGCGTAACATCACCATTATGCAGTGCAACTTCTTTAACCAATGTTGATGAAATAAATGAATTTTCTTCAGACGGCGTAAGAAAAACAGACTCTAAATCTGGAGACAATCTTCGATTCATATTGGCAAGCTGAAATTCGTACTCAAAGTCACTTACAGCACGCAACCCTCTCACTAAAACAGAAGCATTATGTTGCTTAGCAAAATCAACTAACAAGCCGGTAAAGCCTACAACAGTTACGTTTGGTAAATGTTGAGTCACTTTTTTAATCATATCTACGCGCGTGTCTAAATCAAAGCATGGTTTTTTACTTGGACTCGACGCTACACCTACAACAACTTCTGAGAACAACTTACTTGCTCGTTCAATTAAGTCTGAATGGCCGTTAGTTACCGGATCAAATGTTCCCGGATAAATCGCTTTTACTGGCATGGTTTACATCACTATAAAAAATAATTTTAGTTATTGTAATCCGCTCCCAGAGCAAACACAAAATCTCATTAAGATTTAGCTTTGGCTTGCATTAATTCCAGTAACGCTGTCATGTTATCGTTGATCAAATTCAATGCTTTGATTGGACGAACCATCACTTTGAAATCTACAATTTTCCCGTTTTCATTCCACGTAATCATGTCTACACCGTTAACATGAATGCCTTCTATCTCTGTTGTAAACTCTAAAACAACACCGTTTTCTTTTTTAAATTCATTTACATACGTAAAAGTATCATTGACGAATGTTTGTAAGGCTGCCGATAGGTAAAACTTCACCATTTTTTCGCCTACAATATCGCGATGGATTACAGGTGAATGCAAAACCACACTTGGATCAAGTAAATCGTCTAACAAATTTGGATTACGACTTTTCACAATTTCATGCCATTTATCGAGCATTATCTTTCCCCTTTTATAAGTGTTTTCTTACCTTGAACGCTAATCTTGACAATGTCAACATACTTCTACTTAAAGTATTTACTCGAAAAGTCTTTCCGTATCAGTAAAATTGGTAGTAATATAACCAGATCGTTAGTTAATCAAGAAGTCTATATAAATGAAAACCCGTGATAAAATCATTCAGGCAAGCATCGCCTTATTCAATGAACAAGGCGAAAGAAATGTTACCACGAATCATATTGCGGCAGACCTAGGCATAAGCCCTGGAAATTTGTATTACCACTTCAGAAATAAAGAAGACATTATTCTTTCTATTTACGAAGAATACGCACGCAACCTATTAATTGAAACCATGCCAGAAGTTACGCCAGACGTAAAACCGTTAGACGCGATTATTTTGTATATGGACGTTGTGTTTCAAGCCATGATGAAATTTAGGTTCTTCTACAGTAACTTACCTGTGCTACTAGCTAAAAACCCTTTACTTCATGATAAGTACGTTGAAGTACAAAGCTTTATTGCCGATCGAGTTAGCCAGCTATTACTCTCGCTCAAAAAAGCGAATATGATGGAATTTGACGATGAAGACTTACCTGACATTGTAAGTATTTTGCGTTTAGTAAATACATTCTGGTTAAGCTTTTATCAAACTCAAAACAACGATGTTGAAATAAACGACTCAGTGTTTTATCAAGGTGTTTTGAAAATATTAGTAATTATTCAACCGTATATTAGCGATTCAGCAAAAGAAGAATTTATTGCAGCGCGTACAATGTACCGTAAGCGCTTAGAAGCAAGCATGGAACAAGTGTAGTTCTTATCTAAATTACCTAAGATGTTGTAATATTTCTCCATTTACAACATCTTAAACAACAAGATCAATTACTTTTATACCCATTCATAAGTAATTCCCAATAGCTATTTTCCCAATGTAAGCTTTCGAGTTTAGCTTTTTCTTTGTTAAACGACCTAAGTAGTCGTGAGAGGTTATTCATTTTCCAATCGGTTGAGTCTGCGCGTATTTCACCTCTGTCAAAATCAATAATCCATACACGGCTTTCTTCATCAATAAGAATATTATGAATATTTAAGTCGTGATGATAAATATTGTGTTGATGAAATTGCTTAATTACGCGCCCTATTTTATGCCATAACGCTTCATCAACACTTTGTTTAGCGAGAAGTGAAACGAGATCCTGAGCGTTACAAATTCTCTCTGTTAAAATATCAGCTTTGTAAAAAAGTCCGTTTTTGATTACACGATAGGCAATTGGCTTGGGTACAGGAAGCATTAATGAGCGCATATGGTTCAGTAGTTCAAATTCTTGCGCAGCCCTTGTTTTATCAATGCCTTGGTAAATATAGGAATCTTTATTAAATTTTCCTATCATACCGCCGCGATAATAATGGCGTAGTACCCAGTCTTTATTTTGGTAACGAATAAACCATGTTGTTCCTCTTCCTTGAGCAGTACCCACTACCGCATTTTGAGCCTGCCAAAACTCCCCATCAAGGAATTCATGGGTGAAGTTTTCTACTTCATTTTCATCATGTATACAGAATACATTGTTGTTTTCAAAAACTTTTTTAATACAGGGTTTTACATTCGGGGTCGGGTTCAAGATAATAGGCCAATACATTCTTCAATCTGTCTATTGTGGTTAATCCTCTATGTTTGGTCAATCAGCTGCGCCAAAAAACTTATGTATTTTACATTTATCAACAATTACCGATGCGTGTAATGCAATTGCAGTTGTTCAAAATATTCAAAAACAATGGCCATACACTCAAATAACGTGGGTTTGCGGGAAGGATGAAGCAGACTTATTGCGTGGTTTAGACAAAGTTGAGTTGGTTGTTTTCGATAAATCGGCAGGCTGGAAAGGGTTTCAACATTTAAAAAGCAACATGAAAGGCCATAAATTTGAAGTGTTGTTACGCATGCAAACAGGATTTTTTGAAAACTTAGCAAGCTACTTTATACCTGCCAGAACCAAAATAATATTCAATAAAAAGCACGCTATTAAAGGCCAATGGTCGTTTACGAAAACCAAAACACCTCCTCTACAACAACCGCATATTCTTGATGAATTTATGCAATTTACCCACGCCTTAGGTGTTCCGAAAGCACAACCTACTTGGAAAATGCCAATTCCAGATGACGATGAACAATGGGTGGTAGACCAACTAGCTAAACATATACCACTCGCCACCATTAGCCCAATCAGCCATAAATCTATCAACAATTGGCATATTGAAAACTATGCTAAAACGGCAAATTACTTAGAAAAAAACGGGTTTACTGTGGTTATATGCGGTGGCTCTTCAATTAAAGATCAAAAAATTGCAGAAGATATTTGTAATGCTAGTCATGCGAATATCATCAACCTAACAAATAAACTCTCAATGAAGCAGCTTTTAGGTGTGTTAAAAATATCCCATATTGTTATTGCAGAAGAGAGTGAAATATCTCACATGGCAGCTACGGTAGGTACTCCTGTTGTAGGTTTATATGCCTATAACAATCCTATGAGAAGCGGACCATATCTATATTCAAAGTATGCAGCTAGCTACTATGAAGATGCTATTAAACAGCAATATGGTAAAGCATCCACCGATTTAGCATGGGGAATTACCGCAAAAGGTAAAGACCTTATGCAAGAGATCAGTGTTACCTTAGTACAAGAGAAAATCGATTCTGTTATTCAAGATTTCTACCCTGAATTAGTTGCTTCGAATACGGCTTTAAATACTAACGAATAAAACCTAGTGTATTACAACAACGCTGCTAAATGAGCGAGTGTTTTATCGCTTGCCCCTTGATTTTGTAACACAACGGCATAAGCATTTTCGCCCACGCTGTTTAACTGTTGAGTGTTGTTATACAAACTAGCTACGGTTTCACTTAATAAATTCGCGTCGGCAATTTGAATAACACCGTTGTTCGCCAATAATTGCTGCATAATCTCCGTAAAATTACTCATGTCGTTACCGACTATTACGGGCTTTTTAAACAAAGCAGGTTCCAGCGGGTTGTGGCCACCAATATTACTGAAGCTTCCTCCCATAGTCACAATGTGCGCCAGCGCACACATCGCCATAAGCTCGCCTAATGAATCAAGCACCCATACTGAGGTATTGTTATCAATTGGCGTGTTACTACTCCGTTTTTGCGTAGCATAACCAAACGACTGGCTAAGCTCTGCAATATCATTAAAACGTTCAGGATGCCTTGGAACAATAACCAATAACAATTCAGGATATTCTTTATTTAATGCCTTAAATGCATTTAACGCAATGGATTCGTCGCCTTGATGGGTACTCGCTACAACCCACAACTTTCGATCTGATGGAACATATTGTGAAAGCTCATTCTTCTTATCAAGCACATCGTTATTCACTGCAATATCAAACTTCAAATTTCCTACCAACTCACATAGTTCTTCGTTACAACCTAATGATAAAAAGTTGTCATGATTCACTTCACTTTGCGTAAGTACCTTATTGAAAGCATTTAGCGCAGGCGTAATTAAAGCGCTTAACTTTGCATAGCTTTTAACTGACTTATTCGACAAACGACCATTGATTAATAGCAACTTTGCCCCTCTGCTTTTACTCTGTGCAATGAGGTTTGGCCAAATTTCCGTTTCCATAAACACCATCACCTTAGGTGATAATCGTGCCAAGAATAAATGCGTACAAAAAATAGAATCAATGGGTAAATAACAATGTTGAACTCGGTCACCAAACAACTTTTTCACTTGAGCTGAGCCTGTGGGTGTAAAGGTTGTAATGGTGAGTGGAAGTTCTGGAAAACGCTTTAATACTTTTTCAACAAATGCTTTAAGCGCGAGTACTTCGCCAACACTTGCGGCATGTAAAACAATGCCATTCTTGTTAAATTTATTATCAATAAACCCAAGGCGTTCTCCCAAACGCTGACGATATTCGGGATGGTTTTTAGAACGAATCAATAAAGCCACTAGCAATACAGGCAATAATAAAAGGAATACAACTCGATACAGCAATAAGGATATAAAGGCTTTCACTAATTTCTCTTCATTTTTTATGAGGTTAACTCACTCGTTTAAGCGTTATCGCTCAAAGATAGTGTCTAAAATAATGGATGAATTGGTTCGTTCAACCCCTTCAGTAGAGCATACCATATTTAGCACTTCGCTCAGTTTTTCAAGCGTACTTGCTTGTATTGTTACCAGTAAATCATACTCACCGCTAATTGAGTATATATGGCTAATTTGATGTACTTTTCGTAACACAACACAAATATTGTGTCGTAAGTTTGGGTTTACTTTTAACGAAACATTCGCAGAAATAAGTCCGTTAGTATACTCACTACCTAATACTACGCTGTACGCTTTAATTACATTATTATTCTCAAGCTTGTTCAGCCTGTTTTGTATAGCCGTACGAGAAACTCCTGTTGCCCTCGCAATATCAGACACACTTGCTCTAGCATTCACTTGCAAAATAGCTAATAGCTCTTCGTCTTTCTCAGTTAGCAATTTCTTTCTCCGCTATGTAATAAGTCATAAGACAGCCTTTAAGTTTCATTTTAACATACCTATATGTCAATTTAACAACAAAAAACTACACTTCAACAACGTAGTGTCACTATTTTGCATCTACGACTAGACTGATAATAGCTATATTGAACTGCAATAAACATTTAAGGAATTATCGTGACTGATTCTGTATCTAAAAAAGGTTTCTTTTCTCATTTAACTGAACAAATCGATCAAGTTAAAAAAGACGGTTTGTACAAAGCTGAACGAATAATCACTACGGCACAAAAACCGTCAATTGAAGTAACTAGTGGCGAAAAAGTCATTAACTTTTGTGCAAACAACTACCTAGGCTTAGCCAATCACCCTACGCTAATTGAAGCAGCTAAAGAAGGGTTAGACGAGCACGGTTTTGGTATGGCATCGGTACGTTTTATTTGTGGTACTCAAGACATTCACAAGACGCTAGAACAAAAATTAAGTGAATTTTTAGGTATGGAAGATACTATTTTGTATTCTTCATGTTTCGATGCCAATGCAGGGTTATTTGAAACGTTATTAGGCCCTGAAGACGCTATAATTAGCGATGCGTTAAATCACGCATCCATCATCGATGGTGTTCGTTTATGTAAAGCTAAACGATTCCGCTACGCAAACAATAACTCAGAAGAACTTGAACAACGATTAATTGAAGCAGATGAAGCTGGCGCTCGCTTTAAACTTATCGCAACAGATGGCGTATTCTCAATGGATGGCGTTATTGCAAACTTAAAAGCCGTTTGTGATTTAGCCGATAAATATAACGCGTTAGTTATGGTTGATGATTCACACGCTGTTGGTTTTGTGGGTGACCAAGGTAAAGGTAGCCACGAATTTTGTGATGTGATGGGACGTGTTGATATTATTACCGGAACATTAGGTAAAGCGATGGGTGGTGCATCTGGCGGCTATACTTCAGGTAAAAAAGAAGTGATTGAGTGGCTACGCCAACGTTCTCGTCCATACTTATTCTCAAATTCATTAGCCCCAGCCATTGTTAACGCGTCAATTAAAGTTATCGACTTACTGAAAGATGGTAATGACTTACGCACACAATTAAAAAATAACGCACAGTATTTTAGAAGCAATATGGAAGCCGCTGGATTTACATGTGCTGGTGCAGATCATGCAATTATTCCTGTAATGTTGGGAGATGCCGCACTCGCTACAGAAATGGCGAATCAACTACTTAACGAAGGTATTTATGTGATTGGTTTTTCATTCCCTGTTGTTCCTAAAGGGCAAGCGAGAATTCGCACACAAATTTCTGCGGCGCACACTAAAGAACAACTAGATAAAGCGATAGAAGCGTTTACTCGCATCGGAAAATCGTTAAATGTGATCAGTTAAGGTTGTTTTGTCATGAAATCATTAATTAAACTCAAACCAGAACCTGGCATTTGGATGGGTGACAGCCCTAAGCCAGAAATGGGTCATAACGACTTACTGATCAAAATAAACAAGACGGCTATTTGTGGTACCGACATTCATATTTATAACTGGGACGAATGGTCACAAAAAACGATTCCTGTTCCTATGGTTGTTGGCCATGAATATGCGGGTGAAGTAGTTGATATAGGGCAAGAAGTTAAAGGCTTTACTATTGGTGACCGAGTGTCTGGCGAAGGCCATATTACCTGTGGGCACTGTAGAAACTGTCGTGGCGGTCGAACTCATTTATGCAGAAACACCGTTGGTGTAGGTGTAGATCGTACAGGGTCATTTGCAGAGTACTTAGTTATTCCAGCCTATAATGCGTTTAAATTACCCGACGAAATTTCAGACGATTTAGCCGCAATATTTGACCCTTTTGGCAATGCTGTTCATACCGCCCTGTCTTTTGATTTAGTGGGTGAAGACGTATTGATTACTGGCGCTGGCCCTATTGGTATTATGGCTGCTGCCGTTGCTAAACATGTGGGCGCAAGACATGTAGTCATTACAGACGTTAACCAATATCGTTTAGATCTCGCTAAAAAAATGGGAGCCACTCGAGCGGTTGACGTAAGTAAAGAGAACCTAACCGATGTGATGAACGAATTAGGTATGACCGAAGGTTTTGACGTAGGCATGGAAATGTCTGGCGTACCTATGGCGTTTACCGATATGTTGAATAACATGAACAACGGTGGCAAAATTGCCATGTTAGGAATTCCAGGGGCCGATATGGCAATAGACTGGAGTAAAGTGATTTTCAAAGGCTTAACCATTAAAGGTATTTACGGCCGAGAAATGTTTGAAACATGGTATAAAATGGCAAGTTTGATTCAGTCAGGCTTAGACCTTTCGCCCATAATCACACATCATTTTGCTATTGACGATTTTCAGCAAGGCTTTGACGTTATGCGTTCTGGCTTGTCTGGAAAAGTTATACTTGATTGGAACAAATAGCCGTTACGCTGTTTTCCCTTTCAATGTGCCTTACATGAATCAACAAAACCTTCACTATTGAAGGTTTTTTATTTTCAATAACCAACTTAATTTCCGCACATAACCCTAAAGGTGAAAAACGTGTCAAACAACGAAATGAGCTTTAAGCACATGCAAATTAATCAACTGCATGAGTCACTTTCAGACAACACTTACGTGGTAGTAGATATACGTGATCCAGCTTCATTTCAAAGTGGTCATATTCCAAATTCAATCCACTTAACAAATGAATCATTACCTGATTTTCTGCGCGAGGCAGATTTTGATGCACCTGTTGTTGTGTGTTGTTATCACGGACACTCTAGCCAACAAGCCGCACAATTTTTAATAAGCCAAGACTTTACTGATGTGTATTCTTTAGATGGCGGCTTTACACAATGGCAAGCAGAATACCCGAGTGATGTATCGAAGTAATGAATAACGAGCATACAACCTCTTTAAGTCCACTCGTACAAATTAAGCACCATAATATTGCGCTGCTTTTTAGTAACTATTTAATTAGCAAAAATATTGCTTCGAAAGTGGAACAAAGCGACTCAGAGTTTGTTGTTTTTTGTGATACCTATCAACAAGACAAATCAAAAGAAATTTTTGACGAATTTATTCAAGAGCCTCACCATCCAAAATATCAACAAGCTGCGTGGAACAACGGAGAAATTACCAACGTACAAGAACACGGCCCTTCATACATGTCGCAGTTCAAAACTCAGTTTTTACAACACGCAGGTATCGTTACACTAACTGTTTTCATTATTTGTTGGATTGTATTCTTATTGAGTGAAATGGGCTGGCAACGCGATATTTTTTCGGCCATTAGCTTTTTTGTACACCTAAACGTACCTAATTTTGTTGACGCACCTTATCGACTTATTGGTCCTGCGTTTTTTCATTTTACATGGCTGCACATTGTGTTTAATACCATGTGGTGGTGGCAACTTGGTGGAGCAATTGAAAGATTATTAGGGAAAGGAACCCTTGTTAATTTACTGCTTGTTTCAGCTATTGTTTCAAATCTTGGGCAATTTTTGGTGTCAGGCCCTAGCTTCGGCGGATTGTCGGGTGTGGTTTATGCGTTATTCGGTTACGTGTGGTGGTATGGCTGGTTAGCACCAGAAAAAGGGTTGTCTTTATCTAAACCTATTGTTGGTTTTCTTCTCTTTTTTATGTTGTTAGGGTTTGCAGACGCATTACCAATGAACATGGCAAATACAGCACATTTACTCGGTTTAATTTCAGGTTGTGCTCTGGCTTGGTTAAAAGTCAAACCAGCAAAAAAATAACGAGTTAATTATTAAAACTGGTTATTTTTATTACAAAACAACAAAAAAGGGATTCTATAATGAATCCCTTTTTTGAATGTAATATGTCGTGATACGTACTAGTTATCTAACCACTGTGTAAAAAGTAACTTTTTAATTAACGTTTCACCAGTTTCTTTCTTAAGCAAGCTTTTCACTTTATCTTCACATAAACGCTGAATTTCATGTCTACCATTAATAGATTTAACTTTAGCTTCGGGCTGTTGACCAATAATGGTAATAATTGCGTCGCGTAACAACGGAGCATGATGCTCTACAATTTCAAAGTTCGACGAGTTTTCAATCATCAATTCAACAGTTAGCCTTACATAACCCATTTTCTTTTTTACTGCGATGTAATTAGTAATTATTTCAGGTTCAAAACCAAAATAAGCATAGTCTGCCGCTTTAGCTGACGGGAAGGTAATAAATATACAAATAGCGAAAATAAGCGTTTTGATCACGGAACTCAGTCTCTTTATTAAAAATAAATTAAGTAAAGTATAGAATAATTATATTAACCTGCTTTGCCTAATTTGTTTAATAAAAATATCTACATTTACATATATTTAAATTATTACAACACACTGTTGAGGCGCAAGATATTAAATACTGATATGATATTAGGGTTTTCAACCAAACGTTTTACTGTATGAGTTCTCAATCACATCTATTTCCAGTTTCACTCTCAACTCAGTGGAAAAGCGCGTCTACGTGTTCAATAAAACCGAATTTATTGGATTGGTTATGCGATCCAAGTTCTTTAACCGCTCGATTAAAATCTCATTGCGAAACGTTTAGAGTAGAAGTATTAGGACAACAAATTACCCAATGTTCGGCTGCCGAAGCAAACGACGATATTATAGCCGGCGAAGATGTTCTAGTACGCGAAGTATTATTATATTGCGACGGTGTGCCTCATGTATTTGCGAGAAGTTTGTTACCTTTACGCAGTTTAACTGGGGAAGAAAAACAGTTAGCAGAGCTTGGCGAACAATCTTTAGGGCAAGTTTTGTTTAATAATCCTAACCTTGTGAGAAAACGCATAGAAGTGTCGGAATTTACCCATTCAAGCTCAATGACTAAGCTTATTAACGCGCTTGATCTAAAAAGCACTCATGCTTTATGGGGTCGTCGTTCTGTGTTCGTATTACAAAACAAACCGATTATGGTAGCCGAAGTGTTTTTACCTCAATCGGTTGCTTATACTTGCCCCCTTAACACTCACTCAATACAGTCAAATATTTCATGAATGCAGTTGTAGCTAAATGGCAAGCAATTAAAGCCATTACTCGTATGGACAAACCCATTGGTACCTATTTGCTATTATGGCCGACTTATTGGGCGTTATGGATAGCGCAAGACGGCATTCCGAGTTTACATTTACTAGTGGTATTTACGTTAGGCGTTTTTATTATGCGTAGCGCTGGGTGTGTAATTAATGACTTTGCAGATCGTAAAGTTGACGGTAAGGTAAAACGCACTCAAAACAGACCATTAGTAACAGGCGCAATTACAACAACAGAAGCGCTAACACTGTTTTTCTTTCTTATTTTAAATGCGCTTATTTTAGTGTTAACGTTGCAAACCTATACGATAATGCTGTCTACCGTTGCAGTGTTTCTCGCTACTATTTACCCATTTATGAAGCGTTTTACACATTTACCTCAGCTATTTTTGGGTGCTGCATTTAGTTGGGGAATGATCATGGCTTTTGCTGAATCGATGGGAAAAATTCCTAACGTTGCATGGATGTTATTCGCAGCTAACCTTTGTTGGACCGTTGCATACGACACTATGTATGCCATGGTTGATAGAGATGACGACTTAAAGATAGGCGTGAAATCTACTGCAATTCTGTTTGGTGTGTTTGATAAACGCATTATTTTAGTACTACAACTACTCACGCTAATGTTACTGCATTTAGTAGGCGATACCTTGGCGTTTGGTTGGCCGTATCAGCTCAGTTTAGTGGTATGTGCAGGGCTGTTTACTTACCAACAATTGTTGATAGCAAATAGAGAGCGAGAAAAGTGTTTTAACGCGTTTTTACATAACCACTTTGTTGGCTTAGTAATATTCGCGGGGATATTTGTAGAACATTTATCTGCGTAAATTAGACATCGGCACTCAATTAACGCAGATAATATGTTATCGCATACGAACCGTACATACGGTTACTTAGCGATACTTTGCAACACTTCTATATCGGTTAGGCTTTCCACAATGTCTTTAAACGAGGTTAAACTCGTCTCAGGAACCAGCTGACCTTCGTCATTAACACGTAAATAACCTTGTTTTTGCATCGCTTGAATCAGTATCGACTGTGCCTTTTTATCGATAAATTCGGGTGCATTTATATTGTTTAATACAGATAGTCGCTTAGCAATCGCAACCACTTTATCTTCGAATGTCGCTTTACTAATAGGCGATAAGCGATAGATTAATGAGGTAATAATCGCGAAACGCTGAATTGTTTCATCAATACACTCTGCCAACATACGTAACTGCGAACGATGGCTGCTTTCTTCCGACAATACCCAGTAACCGTCTTCATTCTGTGTAACCATTTTCATCTCTGAAAATGCATCAAGCGATTTTTGAATATTCTCAGTTAAATCTTCTTCTGAGCCCCACAAAAACAGTTCTGATTTAATTAATGCCATCACAGGTTTTACTTCGGCAATCACTTCATCAGTATTTAGTTTGGCATTGCATTCTAGTACACGCGAAATCAAGCTATGTAACATATACGTATGCAGTATATTATTTCGATAATAACGCATCTCTAAAATTGCAGATTCGGTTAATGAAATAATGGTTCCAAAACTGTCTTCATTCACCGTGACTTTGTTTAAGCTCATTACATCAGCTAATAGCTCTGCCCCTGTATCTTCAGGTACCGTTAATTGATGACTGTATGGTGCTTTACGTTGCAATGTTAAAAAGAAATCTAATTGCGCTTCTAATTCGGCTTTAGGCAACGCTTTGTTTTCACTCGCATGTAATATTAACGCAACTAACGATACACCGTTTAAAGCGGCACATTGGTTGATGTTGGTCATCACTTTGTCTGCTAGCGTATTTACGGTAGGCGTTAACCAGCGAGGTTTTTGAGGATCGAGTGGATTAATCGATTCTTTCCACTCAGGTATTTCAGCCGATAAAAACTTATTCACGTTAATAGGCTCGCCAAAGTTTATGTAACCTTTACCGTAGTTGCGTAAATTCTTAATAGCTTTTACAACGCCTAAAATTGACTCTTTTTTCTTTTCTCCGCCGCTGAGTTCTTTATGATACGTGCCTACTTCCATAACATGCTCATAGCCAATGTATACAGGAACTAGCGTTAGTGGTCTGTCTATACCACGCAGTAAGCTTTGAATAGTCATGGCTAGCATACCTGTTTTAGGCGGCAACAAACGCCCTGTGCGGCTTCTACCACCTTCAGTGTAGTATTTAACTGAATAGCCACGTTCAAATAACAAACCTAAATATTCTCTAAAAATGGTGGAGTACAAGCGGTTGCCATTAAAACTTCGGCGTATAAAAAAGGCACCTGCTTTTCTAAAAATAGGGCCCGCAGGCCAAAAACTTAAATTTATACCTGCCGCTATTCTTGGCGTTACAAGACCTTCTTGTAATATTACATACGTTAAAAGTAGGTAATCCATATGACTGCGGTGACAAGGCACATAAATAATTTCATGCCCTTCTTGCGCTAAATTACGAATAGAGTTGGCGTTACTAACTTCAATGCTTTTATATAATCGCTTCCACAACCAACGTAATATGCGCTCGCCTAAGCTGATCATCGATTCTCTATAATCGCCAGCAATTTCGTCCATCATTTTTAGTGCTTGCTTTTTTACTTGAGCTTCAGGTAATTCTTTACTTTTAGCCTCGTCAGCAATCACTTTTTTCACAGCCGGATTAGCAAACATCGCGTTAAACATTTGTTGGCGGTGCATTAATCGAGGGCCCGTCAATGAAATGGTTTGACGATAAAAATGAAATCGAGCTATACGCAATAATTTATGGGCAGTTGCTTCATCACTGCCGTGCTTTTCTCGCATATATCTAAACGACAAAGGGTCGCTAAAACGAGCTAAGGTGTTTCGTCCTGCAAATAACACAATAAACAGTTTTCGGAACCACGTAGGTGATTCTTGATCAGCAATAACAGTGCCTACGTTAGCGGTATTACGTTCTTTGGTAGGTGTTCTACCCCACGTAATATTTACGGGGATCATCTGAGCGTCTATTTCTGGATCTAACTCATGCTCAGTTAAAATTTTAAAACCTTGCTCGATAGCGTCAGTTTTTGATTTTTTCTTCCAGGGGAAAATCGACGTGGTTGTTTCTAAAAAGAATATACGAGGGAATGACTTACCGTTAATTTGTACTTTGGTGAGAGGATTAGGTAAGTTTAATTTTTTACATGCCGTTTGTAATGCGAGTACGTCGCTACCTGACTGATACCTAACCACATAGAAAATTGGTTGCTCATGCTTAATGGCACCTGACTCTTCTAAATTTTCAGGAATAACTTTACAACGAACGAGTAATTTTATCGGGAACTTTAAAATATAATAATATAATGAACGTAGTGCAGACATGTAATTTTCTCTTCTTATTCTTGCCGCAATTTTAACACTCTATACTAGCTTTGTCTCAACAAAGTCTGTTAGTGTTTCGCACAAAATGTAAGCTCTACTTACCAAGTGACGACAATATGAAAAAAATAGCCGTGTTTGTTGATGTTCAAAATATTTATTACACCACTAGAGATACATATCGTCGCCAATTTAACTACCGCAAATTTTGGGAACAACTTAGTTACCAAGGGGATATAGTTGTAGCAAACGCATACGCCATTCAACGCAGTGACGATCAACAACATAAATTTCAAAAAGCCTTGAAACACATAGGTTTTAACGTAAAACTTAAACCTTTTATCCAACGAATCGATGGTTCAGCGAAGGGTGATTGGGACGTAGGTATAACAATTGACGTTATGAAAACAGCCCCTGATGTAGACATGATTGTTTTATTGTCGGGTGATGGTGATTTCGATCTTTTACTACGCGAAGTTTCAACAATGTTCAACGTAGAAACGAATGTATATGGCGTTAAAAAACTCACCGCAAATTCACTTATCAATGCCGCAACAAGCTTCTACGACATTCAAGATAATTTGTTACAATAATACGTAATAAAATTTTGTAATATTCATACATTATACACTTACTAAGGTTGCAAACCCTTAATTCGTTTAGTAATTTATAGTTCCTACTAAAAAAATAATAAAGTGAGTTTGCGCATGTCTACGATAGACGCCATTTATAAAGTTATCCTCTACCCTTTCATTACCGAATCAATTGCTAGCTTAAAAGCCATGACAAATTTGTCTGGCACTGCTGGGGATACTTTTATGGACAACGTAGATGACTTTAGATTTAAAGGCTATGCTGTTTGTTCAGACGTAACAGGTAATTTAGATGGTGTGATCATGATGCATCATTATCCTGAAACAGCCATTGCAATAGGTAATTCTGTTTGTGAAAACATGTTTGGCGAAAAATACGATTGTAAAGAAATTAATGAAGAATTAAGTAACGCGCTGGCTGAATGGGGTAATACAATTGTAGGTCGTTCTACCGATTTACATGGTCGTTATAGTTTAGATTATAACTTCTCTAGCCCTTATTTTGTTAACGACGTTAGCGACATGGATAAATATTTAAAAGGCGTGAAAGAAGTAGTAACCGTGCCTATTACTGTTGAAGGCGTTGGTCGTTATTACTTTAATTTACTTGTACGAAGTGTAAATTACCAATCAGCAGGTGTTAAACGCGAAGAAAGTGTGGGCATTGAAAATACGCATACTAAAGATTTAGATAAAAACGCAAAAATATTATTAGTAGACGACAGTTCGATGATACGTAAGGCATTAAAACGTATTTTAAATAAACTAGGCTACGACAATATTATTGAAGCAGATGACGGTTTAAGAGCGATTGACGCCGTTAGAGATCAACAACCCGACTTTATGTTTATGGATGTTGTAATGAACGAAATGAACGGGAATGATGCACTACAAGCCATTCGAGAATCAGGCGCAACTGTACCTGTTGTAATGCTTTCGTCAGTAACTGACCAAGCGTTAATTAAAGAATGTGAAGGCTACGGTATTTCAGGCTTTGTATTTAAACCTATTCAAGCTGACAGCGGTGCTGAAATAATTAAAACGTATTTAAAGGTTGCTGAATAGTTTAGATTCGTACTTTATCGGTTCTCTTAAAAAGCCAGCAAATAATGCTGGCTTTTTATTAATATCGCGTTGAATTTATAACTGTTTAATCATTATATTTCTAAATTCTACTGGTTGCCCTTCACTTTGTAGCGCTATAAAGCCAGAGGTTAAAGCTTTACCATCAATTTTTTCTTCTGGTTTAAAGCCTTTTATAACACCGCCACCAATTTCTGGGTTTTCATATTCCAATACAAGTTTACCATTAATAATATGCTGTACAGTTTGATTAGCTTTTACAATTAACTCAGCGGTTACCCATTCATCCACAGGTATCGTTTCAGACGAAGACAACAAACAATGGCTACCGTACTTTTCTCCTTTTAAATATATCTCTGTACCCGGTGAACACATATTGCCTGTAGGCCTAGGTTGTCCTTTTTCAAACTCAGCTAAAAATTGCATTTCGACTGAAATAGGCCAATTCTGGTCTTTATTCATTGTATATGGGCTTTGACTGTGAAACATAACACCACTATTTAACATAGCGTATTTAGGCGCACTAGGGTGAAATTCACCGCTAAACCTGTAGTCTAGTTTTAAATGAAAGTTAGACACTGGCGTTTTGTAGTAAATATGACCAAATTGCTGATTAAAATCATCATATTTGTCGTATCTAACTTTAATGATTCCATCTTCAACTCGAAAGGTATCCCCAAAATTTTCACCGACATCATGATGATTAATTTTAACCACCCAATCAGTTAAATCTTTACCGTTAAACAGCGATTTCCACTCAGATGTTTTTTCACTTTGTCTGTTATTAGAGCAACTAGCTAGGCATATGATAGCCAAGCTACAAATTGTTACTTTTAGTTTTATTGTGCTATTCATAAAACTTTCAACTCTCCGTTGTTACAAAACTTACCATTAAGCTATCATTTCAACATTAATTGCATGTGTTTTATACATTTATTACTAAAAAAGCGTTACAGTGAACTAAGCTATTTATTGAGTTGTACAAAGTTACTTAACAATGCATTCAATACAAAACAATAAAACGAAACAACCTCCTATAACATTATATTTGTTAGCGGGTTTGATACCTTTTTCCGCCTATGCCTTTTATCACCTAACAGCAGGTATTTTTCAGCTAGGTATTGCAACCCTTATTAATGCGCTACTCTTTGGTTTAGTTTTGCTACACAATTGCTTTAAACCGAGCAAAAGATGGCATAACCATGTACTTGTGTTCAGTATGAGTATGATGGTTATCATTGGGTGTAACTATGTAGGGATCCGCGGACTTGCATTTATGTTTCCGGTAATTGTAGCCTTGTTTTTCAACTACTCTTTAAGACGAGCAATGGTTTCAAGCGTTGTTTTTTCGGTAATAGGCTTAATCGTTGCAACCAACTCTATTGACCCCTTAATTGTTGCTCGAATATCCATTCCAGTTGCATTAACAATAGCCTTTTCTTTTTTATACGCTAAAACCATCAAACAGCATAAATACGCTTTAAAGCAAGAAGCCGCGTTAGATTACCTCACCGGAATTTTTAACAGGAGAAGTATTTCGAAGTGGGTAGAAACTAAAGTTAGCCACATTCAAAACAATACATTGGCTTTATACTTTATCGATGTAGACGACTTTAAGCGCATTAACGATAGTTACGGACATGCGGTTGGCGACCAATTACTCACAACGATTAGCCAACGTTTACAAAATGCAGTACACCATTCCGTGCCTGGCTTTTTAAATATAGATTGCAAAGTAGCTCGCCTTGCCGGAGATGAGTTCCTTGTAGCTATTGCTGATATTAAAAGAAAAAACGATGTTGAAATTTATGGTGATAAACTACTAAAAAGTATCAACAAGCCCGTAGTCATCGATGGTATTTCGATTGATGTTCATACCAGTATTGGTGTAGCAGCAACCCAAGACTCGGATATAGAGCCTGCCGCCCTACTCAACCATGCTGACGTCGCAATGTTTGAGGCCAAGAAAAAAGGTAAAAATAGAATTGGTTACTTCAATAAAGACTTAGCTGATAAGCTGCAAGAAAAGAATGCTATCGCTCAACGTGTTAAAAACTCTCTTGAACAAAAACACTTTTACCTCACCTTTATGCCCATATTTGAAGAAGCAACTTCAGGCATTATCGGCGCCGAAGCCCTGATTAGAAACGACCACGAATCATTTAACGGTATTACTCCAGATAAATACATTCAGGTTGCCGAAGAATACGGACTCATTATTGATATTGATTTGTACGTAATTGAAGCATGTTTTTCACACCTACAAGATATTCAACCAGCGTTACTTAAACAAAAGTTTACCCTCGCTATTAATATCTCATCACTTGAGTTGAAAAATAAACAATTCCCAGCACAAGTTGAAAAGTTAGTAAAACAATACAACATACCAACATCGTTAATTGAGCTAGAAATTACAGAAACCAGTCTGGTAGATTACAATGAAGACAGCATTGCGTTGTTAAATCAATTAAAAAGCCTTGGTTTTAGTTTATCGTTGGATGATTTTGGTACTGGCTATACTGCGTTTAATCAATTGCAACACTACCCCGTAGACACACTTAAAATAGACCGTAGTTTTGTATGGGCAATTGGAGAAAGCAATAACAATAAAGGCTTTATGATTGACGTTATTCTCTCTTTAGCAAAACTTTATAAGTTAAGTGTTGTCGCAGAAGGTGTTGAAGAACAACATCAGCTTGAGTATTTACAAGCGTTAGGCTGTTCTCATTACCAAGGATATTTACTGTCTAAACCGCTAAGTTGGCAAGAACTGAAAGCGTTAATTAATACCTAAAACAAGCCATGACATTATTGGTTATCAAAGACTTCTCGCCAATAAATAACTCTATCATTCCCTCTAAATCGCCCGAATGACATACTCGCTTTAGGATTGTCGTCGGTTAACGGAACTTTCATGTCCCAATCATACTGCAGCCATGGCGCTATATCTGATAGGTCGTATTCAATCTCTGCTGTTACTTCAGTTTGCGGTGCTTCTAACACTAATGTATTCATCACACCATCAACTAGTGGTTTGTTAACAAAGGTTTTCAACTGAACACTAGCAGGTGAAATGGTTAACTTGTCTTGATCAATTAAGGTACAACTATCTGAATTGTTAAAAACAAATTTATCACCATCCCAATATTGTGCAGCCATGATAATAGGTAAGCTTTCGGTCTCAGGTCCGAAATTATTTTCGATAGCAAGTCGCCCGTAACGTAAGCTAACGCCTGCTGGCTCTATGGTATCAAGTGCGTTTACGTTAGCTTGATAAGGAACATTATCGCTATCAGTAAAGTCTTCAACCGTCATGGTATAACTTGACGTAATTTCAGGCACCTTTGCATTAGCATCTTTGTTATAGGTTATTGTATCACCTGCATTAAAAGTATAAGTCATTGAGCCACCGCTATTAGACTCGCTCAATACACTTTTGTGATAAACCAGTGTTCCCGCACTATGCGTACTACCTACATTGTATAAAACACTGTTAACAGGGGTTGTTCCATATGTTTCGGTAAATGTTGTAGGAAAATCAATATTTATATCGGTATTACTTAAACGAGTAGACTCGGTATAATTTCTAGTTGTAGCGCCATCAGCATTTTTAGCTGTAATTGTTAATTCTGGCTCTAATGAGTAACCAAAAGGCTGCCCTGTGTACGTAAAAGCGTTACATGAATTGGTATACACACCTGAAGAGGCCACTTCTACATCAAAATGATCTGGCTTAAACCTACCAACCTCTATCGCTCCATCAGATATTACGGTTTCGTTAGCAACGCCACCATAGTTAATATCTTGTATATCAATACTTAGCAAACCTACTTCGGAATAACTGGCATTCGAAGAAGCAGACACACCCGCAGTAAATGTGTTGAGTGTTACAGATTCAAATATTTTTAATGCTTGACTCGCTTTGGCATCAACATCGGAATACTGAAACACGCCATCAACGCCACCAATATAATTATTTGGTGCACTTGGAACAATCGGCACAGGATCTAATCGAGTAATAGCCAACTGAATATCGTTTGGTGCATAGTTTTCAGTCACTTCGTTATTTGAAGCTAAAGCGGTTACTCCAAAGTCAAACGTATCTCCTGCAACATGAGGATTCGCGTGATTAGATGATAGTTTTAATACAGCTGGTTTTACCCAAAAGTTATTACTAGCCCCTTTAATATTAATGCCGCCTTGATTTAGGAGTGCATGCAGTTTAATTTCGCCAGCATCATAATAAGTGCTTGGAATAACAGCATAACCATTAGCATCAAATGCTAAGTTAACACCAGCATAATCAGGGGCTGCCGAATCATAATCATACTTGGGTAAAGTAACGCCATTTGCGCTATAGCTTTTTCCGGTATTTTTAAGTGTAGGAAGAATGTTCTCTTGAGACAAAGCAACACTTACGGTTTGATTACTAAATAGCCCTGAACATACTCCACCAGAGTCTTTTACTGCTTGGATTTTAAGCTGTTCTGTAAACCCTGAACCTGAAGTTTGCATAGCAATAGCATCACTGTTTGCATTGCCATATGTAAACTTAAACCCTGCATCTGCAAATACCATATTACAAGTATTCACTGATCCCGTGTGACACTGTGATGCGTTTAAAGCAGGCACAACAGGATTAGTAATAGACATAGCAACAGACTTAGGCACTAACTGTTGAAATGCGACAGTTGTACTTCCTGTAAATGTTAGCGTTTGTTGTAGTACACCATCAACATTAAAATCCACAGTTTTAGGTTCAACGTTTTGCTCCGTACAAGCTGCGTCGTTACACGCAATAATCGTTACCGTTTCCGCTTCACAAGTTAATCCTGCTCCATCATGCTGAATACGATAATGGTCTGGTGTTTCACTGATTTCACATTCATGTAATACATCCATATCACTACTTATTGCAGAAGCAGTTTGCGCAATACGATACACTCTTAATTCGTCAATGCTACCTTCAAAATAACGATCAGCATAAGGTGTATTCGTACTACTGTTTAAGTCTGCAGCAATATGAATGTCTTCATCTAAATCGGTTAATATACCTGTTACAGACGCTGATGCGGCGCTTACGCCATCAATATATATATGCTGTTCTCCGTCTTTAAACGTAACTGCAACATGCGTCCATTTATCAATAGGTACAGCAGCCGACGTACCTAACTGCGTATTTAAATACTGCCATTGAACACGTCCAGCACTATCTAAAAATACTGAGAAGTCATCACCTTTAGTAATAATACTGTTTACATTGTTGGCGTGTGAATCTGGTTTAATCCAAAACGACGCAGTTAGTTGATTAAATACATTTTGAGATACTGTATTTTCAGCAACAGCATATTGTCCACCCGTATAGCCCGTGTAAAAACACGTACTGGTATCTGAACCTATAGGGCCGTCTTTTGCTCTTGGTGTTTCATCATAAAACGTTGGCGTGTTTTTAGGCGTTAAGTCAAACCCATGGCCTGTCGCATCTTCCCAGTTTTCTTCAAAATACCAAATTCCTAACAGCTCTTGATCAACAGTAAAATTGTCAATATCAAACTGTCTCGGCCCAGACGGAGAATAGTTATATTGCCTAAATCTAAAGCGAACACTTTCACCTTTGTAACTATTTAACGACCGGCTATAATTTTTATAGGTTGGCGTATTGTCATTGCCAGAAAACGCTTGTAAGTAATACCACGTAGGGTTGTTTTCACGCTGCATATACAAATACATATAACCGCTGTATATGTTGGCGACATAATCAAAGCTCACTTTGGGGTTTACGGCTGCTTCAGGTATACGTACAAACCCAGTCATTGCAGCATAATGATTGTAATGACTACTTTGGTTTTCATTATCTGGATTATTATCGAGGAACCAATCTCCACTTTTTGCAGACCCTAATACATTATTTTGATCGGCAATTTTCCAATCACCCTCAGTATTCCAATGGTCTCGACCATTTTTAGAAGCGGTACTAATAGCGGTATCAAAATCGTTGTAATACGGAAAAATAAAGTCTTCTTGTATAAAGTCACCAACACGGAAATTATCTACTACAAATAAACGTGGTCCATTTTCGTAACGCCAATACTGTCTAAACCTTATTAGAATTTCATCGCCTTTGTATGCTTCCAAGCTTCGTTCATAAGTTACGTATTCATCATGATTCAACGACTCGGTAAACGAATTTAGATTGGTCCAATTTTCACCTTTACGCTTTATTTCTAAATATGTTCCTGCATCAAAACTATTTGCTTTGTACTTAAACGTTAAGGTAGGCAGTTCTGCGTTTGCTGGTATGGCGATGTAGCCATTCAAGGTAGAATAATGCTGAAGATGAAGCCTTTGGTCTTCAAAGTTTATGTTGTTGTCCATAAACCAATTACCTTCAAAAGGAACATAATCAACATCATGCGCTGTCGACATTCCCCAGTCGCCTTGCGTATTAAACTCTTCTCGTTCCTCTTCAGTTTCAAACGTGTTTACGTAAGGGTATGCCAAATTTATGCGATCATCGTCACCAATTCTAAAATCATCAACACTAAAAATACGTCCTGCAGATGCGCTGGTGTACCAATATTGTCTGAACCGCACTCTAATCGACTTTCCTTTATAGGCACTTAAGTCGTAATAAAATCGCGTATAGTCATTATGATTAAACGAATCCGAAAAAGTATATCGGTTAACCCACGTGTTAGAGCCCTTTTCTTGAATCTGTAAAAAGTTCCAGCCGTTAAAAATATTCGCTCTGTACCAAAAGCTTAACTGCGGGCTATTTGCATCTGCGGGAATAGGTACATATCCGGCAAGATCTACGTAATGATTGTAGTGGCCACCTTGATCTTCATTGTCAGCGTTGTTATCAAGGAAATATGAACCATTTTTAGGGAAGTACACGTCGTCATGTGCAGTAGATATATTCCAATCACCTTGATGATTCCAGTGGTCTTGCCCATTAACTTCTGGTGTTGAAACAGCTGTCTCAAAATCATTAAAGTACGGATATTCGAAATTGGGTACCGTTGGCTCACCAACATGAAAATTATCAATAGCAAAAACTCGAGGCCCTGCCTCGGTATAATAGTACTGTCGAAACCTAAAACGCACTTTTTTACCAGCATATGCCGCCAGAGAAATCTCTTCTTTGGCGTAACTACTATGATTATATGATTCTGTGAATGTTTTTAAGTTGGTCCATGTACTGTCACCAAAACGTTGAATATAGATATATGACTGGCCATTATAGGTGTTCAGTAAATAGTCGAAACTTAATACGACATTACTGGAGTCTTCTGGTAATTGGATATAACCAGACAACGTTGCATAGTGATTCCTATGTTGAGCTTGGTTTTCATTACCTGCATTATTGTCTAAAAAATAGCTACCCGATTTAGGAAACCACTTTTCGTCATGGGCTGTTGAAATATTCCAATCACCTTCATTTTGCCAATCTTCTTGCTCAGCTGTTGTTTCAAACGTATTGGTATAAGGATATGAAAGCTCTTTGGTTAACTCACCTACAAAGAAGTTATCAATAGAGAATACACGCCTCCCAGGTGTATTATTATAAAAGTATTGTCTAAATCTAAAGCGTACTTTTTGTCCTGCGTAGGCACTTAAAAATGCTTCAAATTTTGTATAAGGCGAATGATCATCATATGCTGAAAAATACCTAATGTTAGTCCACGTATTGGAGCCTTCTCGCTGAATTTGAACATAAGTAAAGCCATCAAATACTTTCAAATTGTAGTCAAAGCTCAACATGGGGTTAGCAGGAGCCGCAGGCAATTGAACATAACCTTTCATGGTTGCGTAATGGTAATACTGATTACCTTGTTCTTTATTTTGATAGTTATTATCAAGGAAAAATGAACCACTGGCTGGCACGTACAATTCATCATGCGCTTGTGAAATATCCCAATCACCAATATTCGCCCAGTGATCTTGCCCATTTACTGTAGGTGTAGAAACCGCGGTTTCAAAATCGTTAAAGTACGGGTAGGGGTAATCCTCTATCGTTACGTTTTCAATTTTAAAGTTATCAATGGCGAAAACTCGAGGGCCTTCCGTTGCATAATAATATTGTCTGAACCTAAACCGAACCTGCTCTCCAGCATAGGCAGCTAGCGATATTTCTTCTTCCGTATATTTATCTCGATTAAACTGACTATTATAAGTTTTAAGGTGTGTCCAATTAGTTTGACCAAGTTTTTGAATATACAAATATGATTGTCCATCAAACATATCCAGCATGTAATCAAATTTAACAACGACATTACTACTATCGGCAGGGAGAGGAACGTAACCCGACATAGTCGCGTAGTGATTCCGGCTATTAGCTTGGTTCTCGTTGTCTGCATTATTATCTAAAAAGCCATTGCCTGTACTTGGAAACCACTTAGTATCATGCGCTGTTGATACGCTCCAATCACCTTCGGTATGCCATTCAGCCTGCTCTTCGGCAGTCTCAAAGTCATTAGCATACGGAAATGGTAATGTTTCTTTTAACTCACCAACAAAAATATTATCAATAGGAAAAACACGTTCACCATGCTGAGCATACCAATATTGCCTAAAACGAAAGCGTACTTTTTTACCTCGATAATTCGCTAAATGATATTCAAACCGAGTGTACGGTTTATGATTATCTCTAGCGGAAAAGGTACGTAAATATGTCCATGTATTAGAACCATACTCTTGAATTTGTAAATACGCATAACCATCAAAAATATCCGCCATATAATCAAAGCTAATCATGGGGTTTTCAGGGGCTGCAGGTAACGTGATAAAGCCATTCATAGTCGTGTAATGACTATAATGAGCATACTGATCTTCGTTGTTATAATTATTATCTAGAAAGTAACTACCTTCACTTGGAAACCAATGAGTGTCATGTGCTGTAGAGCTATTCCAGTCACCTTCATAATTAAATTCTTCTCGTTTTTCAGGCGTTTCAAAACCATTTGTATAAGGATATGCATAATCGTCTGCTTGCAAATCTCCAATACGGAAGTCATCAATAACAAAGAGTCTCGGCCCTACTCCTGAATTATGATATTGACGAAAACGTATTTGAACATTTTGCCCTTTATAACTTTCTAAACTGACGTCACGCCTAGTATATTCACCATGATTATTTCGATCTAAGTAGGTTTCTAACGTTGCCCAATTCACGCCGTCGGTAGAAATCATGCTGTAAATTTGGCCAGAAAATATGGCCGCTTTATAGTGATAAGATAACGTAGGTTGATTCGCATCAAACGGAATAAATACGGATTTAGTTAATGTAGCATAATGATTACGATGATATTCTTGATCTATTTCATTCGGGTTATTATCTAAAAACTTAGTACCTGAACGTGCTTGCCACCCACTGTGGCCAACATTATTAATCGCCCAATCGTTATCCGTACTCCACTCTACATTTGTACCTTCAAAATCAGTTTCGTATGGGTAAGCTAAACAACACGTGGGTGAAACATTAGCTAATTCAGCTATTTCTTCAGCCGTTAAAACACCTGAATAAATACGAAAATCGTCTATTGAACCAGTAAAGAAGTCACTATTATTTCCAGTTCTATTGCCAATGGTTAATACTCGATCTGGTCGAGCAGTTAATGATTCAGAGCCACTATTATCAAGCACTCCATTTATGTACACAGACCATGTGTTATCGGTAGCACTTGTTACAACCGCAATATGTATCCATGTATCTACTGTTGTCATCGGGCTGCTGGTTCGAATTGAACTGTTGGTACCCGTTTTATTAATGTCGAGATACATAACGTTGTCTGATTCCCAACGTATTTCCCAGCCATCGTCAAAGCCAAAAATTCGTCTACGCACTGACGATGTTGGAGGTGTTTTATACCAAAAAGCAACCACACCATCGGCTGGCGGCGTAAAAGTAGGAGAAGAAACACGAGTACTATTAACACGACTAAAATCTAGATAACTATTTGCGCCATCAGATGCCCAAGTAGGGTCATTACTATCAATACCACTCGAAGAGCCCAGTGTACCGTGGCGGTTGTTACCACTTAAATCAGCGGTAGTTTGATTACTACCTTCTTCAAAAGTGTAATGTAATTGCAGCGTATAACAGTTTGTAGGGTTTGACGGCGAGCACTCAGCAGCGTTCGCCTTACCTATAAAGGCAAAGAGGGAAAGTAAGAATATTAAACAAAATTTCAGCATGGTTTAACTAAGTTCTCATTCTTATTGGTTAACAGCCTTACAATATGCGCCTGAAAATTCACCCGAACCTCATACTGTAAAATAACAATAATAAAATGCAATATAAGAACGAGCACTCTATAAAGGCTACAATTAAGTAGCATAATATCCTATTACTGTGCTTTTAACACTATTCCAATTTTAACGAATTAATAACAATATAATCATAATGATAGAATAACTTACCAGTTCTATATTAGAGGATTATTTATATCTTGAAAAAATTTAATTCTTCTCGGTTCATGCTTGTCTAACTTAGCTTCATACATAGCCTTATCAGCATGTTCTATCAATAAACGTAACGACACATCATCATCAGGAAAGAAAGCAATACCTAATGAAGCACCCACCGCCAGCTCTTTGCCGAGTTTTTTATCTATTTCGGTCAAAAATAAAGGAGACTCAATATTATCAATAATTTTATGCGCTACCTTTAATGCATGCTCTTTGTTTGTACTTGGCAGCGCGACGATAAATTCATCTCCCCCCCAACGTGATAAAACATCTGATTCCCTAACGCTTAACTTTAATTGCTCCGCCACGTGTTTAAGCACCTTATCGCCAGCATCATGCCCGTATATATCATTAATGGGTTTGAACTTATTTAAATCGAGCAGGATTAAAGCGAAAGGAATATTTGATGAGAGTAAGTTACCCATAGCACGCTCACCTCCTCGTCTATTATGCAACTGGGTTAACTGATCCGTATTGGCGGTAAAATTTAAAGACTCTAACTGAGCTTTTCGTTTGGTAATGTCATGTAAAATAACCTGATATACCTCTTCGTCATCATCTGTAACGGTAGAGTTGATAACAACTTGCATCCATATATTTTTATCTGAAGATAAATTATCTAGCTTAAATTCACCTGACGCTATTTCGTTATGCTGAAACGCAAATTGCGCTGTCATCTGTACAATATCTTTTTCTTCAAATAGCTCTTTCATGAAAGGACCAAACGATTTTTTCAGTGGAATATCTACGCTTTCTAATAGCTCAATAAACGCCTTATTATTCATAATAATAAGGCCTTCGGCATCAATCAAAATCGTTGGTGAGGTAGAGTTTTCAAACAGTAATCTAAAATTCTTACTGAGTCGCTCAACCTCACTCCTTAAAGAACGCTCTTCTGTAATTTGCCGTTCGGCATTACACAATAATTGATTAATATCGAACACAAGCCTACCTAACTCACTTTCACTATGTCGTTTAGGTGTAGGAACGCGGCTGTCTGTACCCGGTTTGATAGTATGTAAAGACTTGGCTATGTACAAAATGGGTTGTGTTACTACGCGGTAAGCAATAATGATAATAATAAGCGTACCAATGGAACCTTGTACCATCAAAGCTTCAGCATTATCTAAACCAATTTTTTGAGCTCGTTCTTTAATTTTTTCTAAATTTGGTGTAATCGTCAGTACACCAACTTGTTTATATTTTTCAAACGGTGAAAATAACGCAAAAATACTCGAACTATCATTCAATACAAAATTTGCAGTGGTTTCTTTAAATTCATCAGAATGAATGGATACACCCAGAATAATTTCGTTCGTCATTAATCCATTAATCACTTCATGCGCTAACTCAGTATCCTCAAGGTAAGTAGCAATAGATGCTGTAGAAGACACGGTAAGGTGCAACTGCTCAATATTCGCTTTACTAAGCTCTAACTCGTGTGAATAGGTTTTTTCGTAAAACAGCTTTGATGATAACGCACCAATGACTATCGCCGTAATGGCAACATATAACGCTAATCTGAACACTACTCCCTGTTTATTTATCAAATTCAAAAACCACTTTCATTTTGTCGGTTACCATCGACTTAGGAATATAACCTATTGATGTATCGGTGCTTTCAACAAAGGCCACAACTTGAGCATAATCAGGCTTTTGAATGGGAGGTTTACGTTTTCCAGAAAATCGAATGCGCGACCAATACGCGTTTACACTAGCTAAAGAACGACCTACAAGCTTTCGATAAAACGCTTCTCGACTGATATTTTTGTCATTTAGGTCAACCGCTATGGCTTTGGTGCCACTAGGAAACGCAACGTATTTTCCCATAAACAAATCGATTACTTCCGAATGCTCCATGGTGGCTACAGGATTGTTTTTATTCACAACCACAACCAGCTTTTCTGCCGCAAAAGCATGGGAAGTCATCAGCAATAACAACGCAAGTAATAATCTAATCATCAGAATGCCCAACTTACGTTTAAAAATAAGGAATTTATGGTTTCCTTAGGGGTTTCTAATGAATTATTGATCCACAGAGTGCCGCCGTTACCTTCTACAAACGAGCGTGATATTTGTACGGTAGAAGCAACATTATTGTTAATATTCCAACGCCAACCTAACGACAGAGATTTTTGATTAAATGCGTAGAAGTTACCTAACAATTCAATGGTACTCACTAACTCAGGGAATACACTCTTAACAACTTCACTGTCTGTAAATTCATAATTGTCTGCGTTAACAAACGCTGCTAAAGCAAAATAGTTATGTTGCTGAGCTTGGTACGATAAGCTGCCATAACCGCTCGTAATTTGAGGGATAACGGGTGTAGTAGAATTAACTCGCGATACCTCAGCTGAAAATAGAAACTGATCAATATACGACTGAAAACCTACCGACATAAATTTTAGCTTGGATCCTTTAAAGCGTAACATGTCTGAAAAAGCAGGCGCATTCGGCCAAAGCACTGAAGGTATTTGATTAATCGAATGAATCAGTAATTGATTAGCTACACCTTCATTAGACGCCCGCACTTGAGAGTGCCTTGCATGAATAACCCAATCATTTTTTTCAAACTTCGTTGAAAAACCAACAATATCTTCAATTTTTAAATCTTCAACGCCTAAGGCTGTGGGTATATTTGCTGCACTAACACCAGTAAAAATCTTCGTTGATAAGGTTCCGCCGGAAAAACGGGTGGTGTACTCAACATCCAGGCCATCAACATGTTGATAAGGGATCATGCCATACACTTCTGGCGGAACAGTTGCCCAATTGTAGGCAAAATTAATGTTTCTAAATTCTGTAATTAAAAACAAATCGGCTACTGTTCTTCCAATTCTAAAAGTCCAATTAGAAGAAGGTGTATAACGTAGGAAAGCTAAGGAAACGTAATCCTCTAGGCGTGGTTCGGTCATATCCCGAATCACAAATTGCCCAACAAAGTCTATATCAGGAGAAAAATTCCAATCTATCTGCCCTCCCACTAAAGAGCGTGACAGAAAATCCACATCTCCATCAAAAACACCTTTATCGTAGCCAATTGTAGGGCGGTAACCGTAACGTTCAGAATCAGACATAGTCATTCCAAGCGCACCAAAGCTACTAAATGTTATGTCATCATTCGCCCGTGCAAATAATGAAATTACTCCGAAAAGAACAAAAATAAGTTTTTTCATAAACCTCAATCAATTGGCAATCTCTCTACTTAAATTTTAGTAAAGGATTATTGATTATCAAGGTTGAAGAACTAACAATGAGTAGATTAATTAATAAACACTCTCGATATGAGTGAAAGAAGGTTAAATGGAAAGGTATAAAGCCGCTAGATAACATTAGTTAGCGCGATTCCAAGCCCAATAGTTTGCTGATCGTGATTATAGTCAATCAAGCTTTCTCCGTAACCATTAGTGTATTGCAAGTACCCTCTAAGCTTGCCCCATAATGGAAAAGTAAGACCAAATTCAAAGCCACCACGATGAGTTGAAAAGTTTTGTCGCCCTCTGATCGACAATTCATAATCATCCCATTTGTACACACTGGCTAACTGAAAATATCCCATATAGTCATTGATGTCTGGATTGTCATCCCCTTCGGCATCAAGAGGGTTTTCTTTATCATTTTCAGGAATTCGCCACCACGGTTGAAGTGATAAAGCAAAATCACCTTTTTCAAAAAGAAGATTTAAATATACTCGATTCCAACTACGAGATAACCCTTGAGTTCGCCCATTCGACTGATGTTCAAATCCAACTATAATGCCAGTATTTCCATCAAATGGATGATAACGCAAAGGACTCAAATAAAAGATTTCTGGCTGGTAATTGGTTTCTCTGAAAGGTTTTGAGATGTTACTGGAATATACTTGCCACCAAGACTGTAACGTAAACCCAAAGAATATGGCGTCATCACGAGTAAATATTTTTTTAGTATTCAGTGGTACTTTAATACTAAGCTGAAATTTAGCTTCTATATCACTTAAATGATCAGCCCAAGTATTTATATTAAATGCATTATAAACTTCTCGATTAACGTTAGTGGTATAGCTAACCGGTAAAATGTAATTCATTTTGTGGGGTGTTATAACGTACGGATTAAATGCGGTTCGTTTTTCACTCACAATACGATTAGCGATGCGACCTTTCTTCATCGTTGGACGCTCTATACTTTCGGTACAGCGTTCTGTTATTTCGCCAACAGTTACAGAGCTTTTAGCCGATTTTATTGCTTGCAATACACATTCATCATATTGCTTATTATCATCGGCGTAGGCTGATGTTGAAGTTAACACTGCACATAACGATAAAGGCACCATAGAAATCGGTCGAATAATCGATGACAGTGCTTTCATGAATAAGTCCATTACCTTAATAAGTTTATATACGCCTTTATTCTCATATTGTAATAGATGACCCATCACTATTAAAGAAACATTACGCGTGCTTTGTGTTTACTAAAAACCTTTATATTTAAGAACAACATAGTTTACTTAATAACCGCAATAGTAAACAAATTGTAATTTTTATGTTATAAAGTGTGCTAGGTATGGAGCAAATGGTTTGCGACAGACGAAACATAGGTGACTTATGGATTTATTACAAATTGGTGCTCAATTAGTACAAAGCAAATTAGGTGAAAACCTTGATGTTGATACTATTAAGAATGCATTAACATCTTTAATTGGCGGTGCTGATGGAAACATCGACATTGCAGGTTTAGCACAAAACTTTTTGTCTAACGGTGGCTTACAATCTCAACTTTCTTCATGGTTAGGCGACGGTAGCAACGAATCTATTTCGGCTTCACAAGTTGTAGACATTTTAGGTTCAGATAAAGTTCAAGGCTTTGCTTCTGCACTAGGTTTAGGTGAGTCGGATGCGGCTGAAGGTTTATCAGACGTTTTACCTCAATTAGTTGACAAAGCTAGCAGTGGCGGCAACTTATTAGATTCAGTTGGTGGTGTTGACGGTTTAGCATCATTAGCGAAAAGCTTTTTCTAAAAGTTTTACTCAATTAAAAGCAATAAAAAAGCTGGCAATTAATGCCAGCTTTTTTTATACAAAAATAATTACTTAGTGAGTAACAACTTTTGGTAATTCTTTAGCTTGACCAACCCAACCTTCTACTTGAGCAGCAGTAGGAAGCTTACGAACTAAGTTCTTTTCTTCGTTTACTTCAGTCATTTTAACCGCTAGGTTTTCAGCATTACGTTGTGCCAATTCAGGTACAGAATCAACACCTGATTTTTGTAATAAATCAGCGTACTGTGTGCTAATACCTTTAACACGAGCAAGGTCTACTTGGTTTACCCACGTTAAGATAACTTTTTCACTGATACCTGTTGCTTCAGCAACCTTTTTGCGACCTTTTTTATCACAACAAGTTTTCAAAAAGTTGTCTGAAGAAGTAACACCTGCTTCTTTTAATTTATCTGCGTACGATTCACCAACGCCTTCAATGTCTGTTAACTTTGCCATGAAAATCTCCTTTAATTTTTATGTGAAAATGCATCAAATTCAGTATATTACCAAAATATTACATTTCTAAATTCGTGTTATGTTTATTAAACACTCACATGATTCTATCTTAAAGTGTCTTCCAAATAAATAACAAAAAATTAACACTTTAAATTTGAGTGTTAACGTGGTCTTCAGCCCAATTACTACTGATAAAAATAAACGTTAAAGCGTTTTAGATAATAAAATTTTAAATACGTTTCGTAAGTTTTCATTATCTTCTCTACCATACTTTAATAATAAGTCGTCTTTACCGTCGTTATTCACGTCGTCATGTATCAACATATCACCTTGTGCTGGCAGTAGCGTTTTAAATTTCTCTGATCTTTTAGCAAAAATTGAAGCATTATCGCCTCCCATATACAGTAATAACCTATCGTCATCGTCCGACAAGATGAGGTCTTTAACGCCATTACCGTCTATATCTGCAAGCTTTACTACTGGGCTTCCACTCGTACCTGAGCTTAAGCTGAATTTCAGTTCTACTTCTTTTGAAACTTTAGAAGATTTATTAAAAGTGTCATTATCTTCCATGTAGAAAAGGTGCACGTCTTGGTCAATACTTCCCGCGATAATCGCGCCTATAATTTGAGAAACTCCCAGTTTAAATCCCGAAACTAAAATTTCAGATTTTTTATCGTTATTAACATCCACAAATTGCATGCCGGTTAACGTTCCTTCACCCCGAATAATGCTTGTAGGTTCGTGAGTAAACTGTAATGTGTTATTTTGGTTTTGACCTAAATACACCTCATAGTCATTAGTTTTGTCTAGCACACCTTCGCTCTGAGTAAAGCGAACCACCATATCAGGAATACTGTCGGCATTAATGTCTTTGAATTGCTCAATTCTCTTATATGACAACTGACTTTGATCAAGTTGCTCACCATCTGAGCCTCGTTGGTCCCACCAATCAATACCATGTATTTTTTCATTAATCGCAAGTCGACGAGGTTCGAGGTCAAACGTACCTTTATCACTTTGAACAAAATAAATAAGTACGCCTTTTTCTACATAGGCAATATCTAAAGTGCTATCAAAGTTTACGTCAGTAAAAAAGAGTTGCGTTTTAAAGTATTGAGTCGATTGACTGCTAAATTCTGTACGCGGTGTTATAGGCAAGTTTACTTGCTTAAAATTGCCTGCTTCAGTAATAAACAAATGCGTAGCATTAAAGCCTGCTAAATAAACATCTTCTTTGCCATCACTATTTATATCTATTAAAAAATCACCTTTTGATAAATATTGAGTTTGCTCGCCTACAGCTATCGATGATATCGGCAACACCTCGGTGAGCGTTTTAGTTTCGCTTTCTTTCTCTCCAAACTTATACAGTTTTTTATCGGTTAAAAAATAGATTGTTTGTCGCTCACCTTCTACATATTCACTAATATCGAAGCTATAAAACGACTTAGGTAACGCAACTCTGCTTTTCTCTTCTAACGCACTTTGTTCGTTTAAAGAATAAACAATAATCCAACGATTACCTTTTTTATCTTCTGAAAACGTAACTACTTCTTTTCCATTTAACGTTAATAAATCAACTGTCATTAAAGGGTGGGTTAAGTCAAATGGCGCCTCAAATTCAATTTCATCGAATCGTGGTTCCGTTGACTTTTTAGCGAACACTTGCGGACTTACCAAGGTAGTAAAAACAACCACAACAACATAAAAAAGTATAAAGAATTTTGGATGCATAAAATCTGTTTATCTAATTATTTAGATGAACAGTATATACAGAGTTGAGGTAATTTAAGTGTATTAAAATTGTAAGAAAATGTAGAAGGTAAGCGCATTTGACAAACGTTACAAATGCGCCGAACAAGCTTTATGGAATATATTAAAGCGATTTACGTTGTTTAACGAACATCAAACCTAAAACCGACATAAACAGCATCATTGAGCTAGGTTCTGGTACATTTACTTGAACGCTTGCACCGTAGATGCTTTGCACTGTTAATATATCATCAGCGTGTAATCCATTAATTACGCCGTCATACTGTGCATGCATCACAGCGTCATCGTTATCAGAGTGACCTAAACCAATGGCATGTCCAATTTCATGCACCGCTACAGAAAATATATCGACAAACGCTCCATTAATGTTCCAATTTTCTTCGGTGTCAAAGTGAATATCTCCACCTAAATTACTGCCATCAGGATAATAAGCATGCGCCAAAACACCAGACAATCCATCAAAAAGATGACCACCAATACGAATATCGGTATTTGACGGAGCACCTGCATTTTGGCCACCATCAAGTTCCATTTTAAACGTTATATCAGCGACAGATGACCACAGGTTAAATGCGCTTTCAATTTCAGTGAGAAAACCTGTCGGCATGAAACTCGATAAAGACGAAACTGTACATGGCGAGGGTTCGAACGTACCAGCACACGACACACCACTAGGCATGAGGCTCCATGTCACTTCACCACCAGAAGTCCCCATTGTCGAGTCGCCCCATTTATGTCCTGAAATAAGCCCAGCATTACTACTAAACGGTAATAACAACATCATGATCAAAGATGCTGTTTGAATAACGTACTTTATATTTCTCATTATGATTACTCTTGTATAACAATTTACGCTCATTTTATGAGGTTACTCAACACTAGTCATCATAAAATGTTGATAAATCATTCAAAATATTAGTAAAAGTAACATATGTATTCAAAATACATACAAACCCAGTTAACTTAAAAAAATAATCTATATTCTTAGGTATGGTTCATAAAGACAAAATCTACAAGTAAGACCACATAAAGTCAGGTATTCAAAAAATAATTTATCGCCTCTAATCGAAATCCTTCCGATTTTCCTGTGGGGAATTTATTGTGTGATACCAATGCATTTACTTTCAACACGGGTGTTAACTCACAATACAAATATTTATATATGTTTGAAAAATCTAGCTCATTTTGCGTAGCATACTGCTTGGTATTATTCTTAACACCCAATGCAAAAATGCCCATGGCCATGTAGGGACAAAACTTCGGGCTTTCTCCTTATTGATTGCCGATACCATAGCTTTACAACCGGTTTCTAAATCGACTATAAACGGGACTGTTTTCACTTTTTCGTTAATTTCGGTCCGTATAAAACCAGGATGAACACACGTTACTTTTATTGGCGTGTTCATAACATCTACCCTAATACCTTCACTCAGTGACGTTATTGCTGCTTTAGTCGCGGCATAAACAGTCATTGCTCGCCTAAAACCACGAACCGCACTAATAGATGAAATAGTAACTAAATGCCCTGCGTTTTGGTCTCTAAAAATTTCCATTGCGGCTTCAGCTTGTGCGATGGCTGCAATAAAGTTGGTTTCAGCCGTTTGCTTATTTGCGTGAAAATACCCAGTACCTATCGATGCTCCTTTACCCATACCAGCGTTAATTATAATTCGGTCAAGCGAGCCAAATTCACTTTTAAACGCCTTAAACACTTCGAATACGCTGTCATGATCATTCACATCAAGTGACTTAATAAGCACGGTAATGTTTGGGTTAAGCTGTTCTAATTCTTGCTTTATTTCTTCTAAGTTTTCCATACGACGTGCACATAACGCTAGATTGCGGCCTTGTTTAGCAAACTCTCTTGCCATACCTTTACCTAATCCTGAACTTGCACCGGTAATTAAAATATTTTGTCTGATCATTGTTATTCCGCCATTATTATTGTGTGCCACACTCTGTTGTATAACGTGTTGTTTTTTTTAGGTGTATGTAATCAATTTTTTATTATGTTGTTCAAAAATATTGTGTTCATTTAATGTAGAAAGCATCAGTTTTTTTGCTTCACCACGAGCAATTACTTTGGTTATTCCACCGTTTACCAATGTCCAGTTAACACGTATAAACTGTGTTAAAGGCAGTCCTTGTAGATAGCTTGCGACTAGGCTAATAGGGCCTCCAGAGCTATAAATTAAAATCGTTTGCCCTTGGTATTGTTCTGCATAATGCTTCAACGCTGATATCACGCGATTTTTAAATGCATCCCAAGACTCGGTATACCTGTCAGACTCTGATTCTGGAGTTGATATCCACTGCTCAATCGCAGCAATAAAATGTTGTTGAAACGCCGCTGTAGGATTAGCTTGTTTGCGCAAAAATTCTCGCATTAACTGAGGGGTGGAAAATTCTTTTTTATAAACCGCTAATATATTTTGATGGTCGTATTCGTTCCAACGATCATCTTGTTGCGCTAAGTTACTGTTAGGCAGGCTATATTGTGCAGTTTGCTTATGTCTTAACATTGAACCGGTCACAATAACGTCTGGCTGTAATTGTTTAGTAGTTATCGCCTGATTCAACAGCTTGGCTTGTTCTATTCCAGTATCTGACAGCTGATCGTAGTCGTCTGCCGAAAAGCTCGCTTGACCATGTCGAATTAAATAGATTTTCGCCATGGTTACTTGCCTTGATTTTTAATGGCTTTTTTACATCGCCACATTAAATAATGCACAAAAATCCAAAAGTTTTTAAAAGCTGGGTTTTTGGTTTGCCCATGATGATAGCGGTAATAAATTTGTTGAACGATACCCGCTAAACGAAACAAACCATACACTTCATAAAAAGTGAAGTCATCAACCTCTATGTTCATTTTTTTACAGTAGTAATCAACCACTTCTTTACGTGTAAACATACCGTCTAAATGCGTTGGTTGACGGCGTGTAGACTGAGCAAGAAAATCATCATCTTTCTCAACCCAGTACGCCAGAGTATTTCCTAAATCCATCAATGGGTCGCCGAGTGTAGCCAACTCCCAGTCTAATACACCCATAACCTGAGTATAATCAGATGGATCTAGTACCACATTATCAAACCTAAAATCGTTATGGGTGATACAAATACGCTCTGTTGAAGGCATGTTTGCCTCTAGCCATTTCATAACAAACTTACCTGACAGCACGTTCCACGTTTTTGCTTTAGAGAACCGTTCACTCCAACCTGAAATTTGTCTTTGGGTATAACCCGCGCCTTTACCTAAGTGATCTAAACCCGCTTGTTTATAATCGACTTTATGTAAATCAACTAAACAGTCGAGTACGTTTTCGCATAATTTTTGCGTTTGCGGCTGACTAACCGACAAGTCCCGAGGTAAATTTTTACGAGGAATAATCCCCGTAAACTTTTGCATTACATAAAAGTCAGTACCAAGAACGTTACTATCTTCACAAAATGCCAACATATTGGGAACGTAGTCGTACACAGGTTTTAATGCTTTTTGTAAGCGAAACTCTCTCCCCATGTCATGAGCGCCCTTAGCTTTTGTACCATTTGGGGCTCTACGTAAAATCACAGATTTTTCAGGATAATCTAGACAATACGTCCAATTAGACGCTCCTCCAGAATACTGAGTGACTGTTGGTTGACCTGACAAATCATCTAATTGACCTTTCAACCAATCATCAACGTTTTTTACGTTAAGCTCTTCGCCCTCACGTACTTTTTTTGCCTGATCTAATAAAGAATTACTCATACTTACTTACCTAAAATTATTTGTTAACAAGGCGTTGCATTGACTTTGTTTTTTTCAGCATGCTCTTGATATACCACTTACTGGGTAAAAGTTTTTTCATTAAATACGCTTGCTTACCTAACTTATGAGTCAGTATTAAAAATTCGCGCGATTGAGCCTGTTGATAGATTTTTTCTGCCACATCTTCTGCGGTTATGTCAGATTTTTCGAAAGCCCTGTTCATCATGGTAACCATTGCGGGTTCACTCGAACGCATAGATTCATCTAAATTGGTTTTAAAAAAACTAGGGCACACGACACTTACATCAATATTGTTAGGAGCAAGCTCTAACTTCATTGTTTCTGACAAACTAATGACCGCAGCTTTTACCGCGTTATAGCTGTTCATAAATGGAATAGGCGTTAATCCTGCTTGCGATGCAACATTGATAAAATAACCATTACCTTGGCTATTAAAAACAGGTAAAAATGCTTGGCTGACTCTTACCATGCCAATCAAGTTAATATTTAACACCCATTGCCATTGTTCTATTGATTCACCTTGCAACGAACCACCAGTTGCAACGCCCGCATTGTTGACAACAATATCGACACCTTGCCACTTACCTACAATTGATTGCTTTAATTGGTCAATATCGCTTTGTTGCGTAATATCACAGTGACAGAAAAAAGCTTCTGCTCCAAACGTGGTTAATTCTTTTACCGTTTCGTTTGCACGTTGTTCGTTAATATCTGCAACACAAATTTTAACGTGGGTCCCTAAATGTTTGGCCCACGCAACTGCGATTGCTTTACCAAGCCCCGTAGCTCCGCCTGTAATTAATAGCCGCGTACTCATAGTATTGACTCCTGTAACTTAGCGATATTTTCTTAACTCTAATCGCGACACCATGCCCATATGTACTTCGTCTGGACCATCTGCCAATCGTAAAATTCGCCCCATCGCGTTAAAGCCAGCAACCGGGAAATCTGACGATACGCCAGCACCACCAAATATTTGAATCGCCATATCAGAAACTTGCTGCAGCATATTTGGCACCACAACTTTAATACTCGAAATTTCAGTCATTGCATGCTTAACACCTACGGTATCTATTTTCCAAGCGGCGTGTAATGTGAGTAAACGCGCTTGATCAATCGCCATTCTTGCCTGAGCAACACGCTCCAAGTTGCCACCTAATTTAATAATAGGTTTACCAAAAGCTGTGCGCGATAAACCTCGTTTAATCATAAGCTCTAAACAACGTTCAGCAGCACCAATGGCTCGCATACAATGATGTATTCTCCCCGGCCCTAATCGCCCTTGTGCAATAGCAAAACCTTGCCCTAAACCCACAAGTAAATTGCTTTTAGGTACACGTACATTAGTGAATGTCATTTCACCGTGACCATATGGTGCATCATAATCACCACACGCTGTAAGCATGCGATTAACTTCTACGCCTTCTGTATCTAATGGCACTAACACCATTGAATGTTGACTATGTTTGTCATTTTCAGGGTTAGATAACCCCATAAAAATAGCTACTTTTACATTGGGATGGCCTAAACCTGTTGTCCACCATTTAGTCCCATTAAGGATTAAATCGTCTCCATCTTCTTCAATTGTAGCTTCCATATTCGTCGCGTCAGACGAAGCTACAGCAGGCTCTGTCATACCAAATACAGAACGAATTTCGCCTGCTAACAGTGGAGTAAGCCATTGTTCTTTCTGTGCTTGATTACCAAAATGATATAGCACTTCCATGTTGCCAGTATCAGGCGCATTACAATTAAATATTTCAGGAGCAAACAAACATTTACCGGTTTCTTCCGCTAGCGGCGCGTACTCCAAACACGTTAACCCCTGTGCTAGCTCACTGTCTGGTAAAAACAAATTCCATAATCCTTCAGCCTTTGCTTTTTGTTTTAACGGCTCAATTGCTGAAGGGACTTGCCACGAGCGCCAATCAGGCGATTCATTTAATCGCTTGTTTTCCTCAATAATGGCATTCTCAGCAGGATAAACATGCTCTTTCATAAAGCTTTGTAAACGTTGCAAGTAATCTTGGCTTTTAGCACTGGGTTCGAAGTTCATAATGTTTCCTATCAAAAGCAATATGGGATAAATATTAATAAACCCAGCTTACGGCATTTCACATAGTGAATTAAGTGAAATATATTGCTAACCTATAATGAATACTATTCATAGGTAGACAGTTATGATTGAAGCAAAAAACATTCAGCAACTTGATTTTAATTTACTTAAAGTATTTGAGTGTTTGTATCAAGAACGAAACATGAGTGTAGCCGCAAAGCTTTTATTTATAAGCCCTTCCGCGGTAAGTCATGCAATTAAGCGACTAAGGCATGCGTTAAATGATGAGTTATTTATTCGGCAAGGTCAGCTGATGCAACCTACGCCAGCGTGCCAACGCATGGCGCCCCAATTACTTGATACGTTAGAAAAACTGAAACAAATACTGCAAGCGTGTGGCGACTTTGATTTAAGTAAAACAACGCAAACATTTAGAGTAGCCACACACGACGCATTAGAGCCATTAATTTTACCTAAAATACAATCGTGCTTAGCTGAAAACACACCACAAGCTAGCTTTACGAGCAGCAAATTAGTACGTGAAGACATGCAGCGCCAGCTAACGACTAATCAAATTGATTTGGCGATTGACGTTGCCTTACCGATAAAGTCACCTATTAATCATTTGAGTTTATCGAGCGACAACTTTTGTATACTGGCTCAGAAAAGCTCGCCTTTAGTGAAAAACTGCACTTTGCAAGCCTATCTCGACGCAAAGCACATTGCCGTGTCTAATCGTTCAAGTGGCTCAGTAGTTGAAGATTACGCCCTATTACAGCAAGGCATAAACAGAGAAGTAAACATGAGATGTCAAAGTTATCATGCAGCAAAAGAGGTTGTTAAGACTTCGCATTATCTTCTTACTCTCCCCTCGTTGATTGCAAAAGAGCTTGTAGATAACAGCCTTATCATATTGCCTATGCCAACCAACTTACCGTCGGTAGAAACACACTTATATTGGCACAAAAATACCGAACATGACGACGCGTTAATTTGGCTAAGAGAGCAAATTCAAGCAATATTTGCCTGAACTGAATAGACCTCGCCACCAAATAAAGGAGAACCTGCACGCTGTTACAACAATAAAACGTGCATAAAAAATTTTAAATAGATACATTTAAATCGTCATGGTGCTTACGCTTAGATTTAGCCCACATAATTAACAACGCAGGTCCAATATACATTGCTAATCCGTACATTCCTCCGGTAACAGCAAACTCTGGAGCATCTAAAAAGCTAACAGCTATAAAAATAGCAAGTGTGGCGTTTTGAATACCAACCTCTATCGCGAGCGTTATCGCGTCTATAAACGATAAACTAAACGTTTTGGCAAGTAATAACCCCATCACTATCGAACTAACGTTTAGCGCG
Source organism: Colwellia sp. (assembly GCA_020630795.1). Classification (GTDB taxonomy): domain Bacteria; phylum Pseudomonadota; class Gammaproteobacteria; order Enterobacterales; family Alteromonadaceae; genus Pseudocolwellia. The sequence goes on along the minus strand of JAHDIK010000005.1, from coordinate 27,197 downwards.
ATACACGCCCAAAATACCTGCCCGAAAGAACTTAGCAATAACTCTCTTTCTTTAATAACCAAAACCACAATCATGATAATTAAAAACAATAGAGAAAAACGCCTAAAAAAGCTTTCTGTCCTCATAGCCCAATCAGTAAAGTATCGGCGACAAGCAATCCCTAATGCGACAGGCACTAATGTAATAACAAAAAGGCCAATAGAGGTTTTCAATATGGAAAACTCAACCACTTGCTCGCCTGCAAAGTTAGATACCGCAAATTGAATAAGAAAGGGCGTAGAAAACACACATATAAACGTAGAAATAGCGGTTAAACTTACCGACAACGCCAAATTAGCTCTGGCAACTTGGCTAAATACGTTAGATGTTGTACCACCGGGGCAGGCAGCTAAAATCATTAAACCTACCGCTAAAGGTGCATCAAGATCAAACAACACACATATACCTAACGCAACGAGTGGCATCAATAATATCTGCCCGAATAAACCTACACCAATAGAAAGCGGCGTTTTCCATAGGCGCGTAAAGTCTTGTAGTGTAAGACTTAGCCCCATACCAAACATAATAAGCGCAAGCGCCAGCGGCAATAATATTTCAGTAAATACAGATGGATTCATACTAAGCCGAAGCCTTTAATACATTGTCGTTAATATTCACTTGGTAGTTAAAAGCATATTCAGTAAGTAACTGTTTAATCTCGTTATGTACATTCGCTATTTCGTCGTTATTGTCACGACCAATATCGACATGGATGTTTGCCAAAATACCAAGCTTTTTATCGGGAACAACATTGGTAATTACAGTGTAATTTGTAAAGTGCGGTACAAGAAGCGAGGTGATCACGTCATCAATTTCTCTACATACCAGTTCAGGTTTAAATAGCTTACCTACCGCCGTTAATGGCATTTCATCAATAACATGAATAACTTTAGGTATTGCTGCACGTTCAGGTACATTTTCTTGCATATACGCCATTAAATTATCTTTACTGGTTTGACTATTTACATTCACTGTAACATATAAAACGGGAATTTCGCCTGCATAACGATCAGGTCGAGGTACTGCTGCTGCAAGGAATACATCAGGATGAGCAGCAGCAACATCTTCAATCATTTTAGGGTCGATATTATGCCCGCCTCTAATAATAAGCTCTTTTTGTCTACCGCATAGCGACAAATAGCCATGCTCATTTTGCTTACCTAAATCTCCTGTTCGTACGAATTTTTCACCTAATTCTGTCGTTACCCATAAGGTTTTGTTGTGGCTTTCATCAACATACCCTGGAAAAACATTGTTACCAGAAATCAGTATTTCTCCTGCTTCATCGGTATCACACAAACGCAGTAATTCACCATCAGCATTAATATCACCAATACATACTTTCATACCGGGTATCGTTATTCCTACAGCTGGCTCTGTTGCGATTGATTGCACAGGCATAACCGTACTTACCGCGGTGCCCTCTGTTGAACCATAACCCTCAACTAAACTAATAGACGTTTGTTGCGTAAATTTTTTCTGTAAGTCGGGTGACAGTGGCGCGGCACCACATAATGCGAACTTCATACTTCGAGGTTTAACGGCTTGTACCTCTCCTTTTGCAATTAAATCAAGTAACCCCGCGTACACCGTTGGTACGGCAGTCATAAAGGCCACGTCAAAATTGTTTAAAATGGTCAGTAGGTTTTTCACAATATTTTTACCACGAAAGCCCGACGGTCCTGCGAGCAAAATAGTAGACCCTTTAATAACCGATGCTAACCCTGTGATAGCCGCGTTTACATGAAATATAGGCAAACCAATAAGTGATGTGTCGTTTTCAGTGATCGGCGATATTAAATTCATCTGGCTTGCATTCGTTAACTCGTTCAAGTGCAAATGCTTGGCAAGCTTAGGTAAACCTGTTGTACCGCCAGTATGAAAATACGAGCAAATATCTTGCTGATTTGGCGTATCCGTAAATAATTTGCTGCCATTTTGCGACCGAATCAGTTTTTCAAACCCATATACGGGTACTTTGTTCGCATCTGATTTAGGAATATCTCCACCAAATAAGCTAATTACGGCTTGTAGCGAAGGGATTTCGTCTTTAATTTTTAAGACTTTTTCCCAAATATCACTTCCTGGTACTGGCCCTAACGCAATAAGCACTTTACTTTGTGCGGTAGAAGCGATTTCTTTAATAATTTTAGCATCTAACAAAGGGTTGATTGGGTTCGCAATTCCCGCGGTTTCAGCTCCCCATAACGACGAGTACATTTCGGGAAAATTAGGAAGAATAATTGACGTGACATCGCCTCGCTCAATACCTAACTGCTTTAACGCATTAGCAACCTGCGTAACTGAGTGTGAAAGCTCGTTATAGGTAATCTCTCGATAAGGTGCCGCAAAGGTTTTACCTTTAGTCACCTTTACAAGCTGATGAACGAGTTTTTTTGAAAAAGGAATTTGCTCTGGACCAATACAATCGCCATCTAAAATATATTTAATAGCAACTTTATTGGAATAACGCCGAGCCGAGGTAACAATTGAATCGTAAATAGACTGTGGTAGTTGCTCTGGGGAGAGTTTACTTATATCCACTTTTGCCATATCCAAACTTGTTTGAACAGTTGTTATGTCTACATTATTACTCATTTTTTACCTCAGCCAGACGTTATTTTAGTTGTTATATTAATGGGGCCTTTAATTGTTGACCTGCTTTCTTCTTTAACTCAAAAAGCTATCGTCCTGTGTTAACAGTACTTGGTATAACGGTTGAAAATTACCCCACACAACCAAGTTATGACCATTAGCTTGGCGCGTTTTTATCGCAGTTTCGTGATCAATAAGCTTTAATTCCCCAGCACTTTGCGCCAGTAACTGACTATGACAACAGCTGTCCATCATTATAAAATTTGCCACTGCAGCATCTACAGACTGGCCTACGGTAAGCAAACCATGATTTTGCAAAATAGTTGCAATACCAGAACCTAACGATTCAGCAATCATATCTCCTTCTTCAAGCTCAGCAACGACTCCAGTAAACGTTTCAAATACACTATGATTTTGGTAAAACAAACAAGCGTCTTGTGAAATAGGCGCTAACGTTTCTCCTAACGAAGAAAATGCACGCCCGTAAGTTGTATGTGCATGCGCTACAGCGTTAACGTCTGGCCTTGCGTGATGAATTCGTGAATGAATAGCAAATGCTGCAAGATTAATCGGATATTTACCTCCTAGAATATTTCCTTGATGATCAACACGTACAAGATCAGATGCTTTAATGTGTTTAAAATGAACACCCAACGGATTAACCCAAAACGTTTCTGGTTCAATGCAGTCTCGTTGCGTTATATGCCCTGCTAAGCCCTCATCAAAACCATGTAAAGCAAACGCACGAAAACCCGCTGCTAAACGTTGTTTTTCATATTCACGCTGTTGCAATGAGTCATCAAATGTTGGCGGCATAGGTACATTAAATTTATCACTGCCTATCGTCATTTGTTTCGCTTGTTCTTCTATACTGTTGTTCATCGAAAGCTCCGGTAGTCTATTTCTATTCAGTGTAATTTTTCATAGAATAAATAAAAGTGATGTTAATTAATGGAGATATATAAATATGCTGCATGGTAAAATTGACTTAAATTTATTTTTAGTACTTAAAACGGTGTATCAAGAAGGTTCAATTACCGCCGCGGCTGGTAAACTTCATCTGACTCAACCCGCAGTAAGCCACTCTTTGTCGCGTCTTCGTGAAAAGTTTGATGATCCGTTATTTATTAGGCATGGCAGAAAAATGATTCCGTCAGCTTTTTGTCAAAACATAATGCCGCAAGTGATTGAAGCAGTTAATGTTTTAGAAGCAACCTTGTCTGACGATAAAGTATTCGACATTACGCAACACAAAAGAGAAATAAAGCTAGGCTTTAGGGATATTTTGGAGTCTATTTTTTTCCCAACGCTGGTTACAGATCTGATTGATAACACACCAAACATTACAATTAAAAGCCGCCAAGTGACCAAGGTAGAAATAGAAAAATCACTCGAGCAGCAAGATCTAGACATTGTTATCGACGTTCTTACCCCAACAAGTAACAACATTAAAAGTACATTGGTTTGTAATGAACACTTTTCGCTGATTTGTCGTAAAAATCACCCTATATTGAATGACTTAACGCTAGAAAACTATGCGAAAGCTTCTCATGCACTTGTGGCATTAAAAGACTCTAAAGTTGACGTTGTAGATATGGCATTAGCGAAACACGGAGTGTCTCGAAAAATAGATTTACAGTGCGAGCATTATTATGCAGCTACACGAGTTATTAGCCGTTGCGATATGTTACTTACCATGCCAAATGCATACGCCAATTTATTAGAAGACAATATGCCAGTAACCGTTACTAAGTTACCTTTCGAAGTGCCTGTATTACCTGTACACATGTATTGGCATAAGCAAGCTGAACATGACCCTATAAACGAATGGATGCGAAGCAAACTGCTCAATATAGCCAAAAAAGTATTGTAAGTTACTAAATAGCAATAGAAAAAGGCGATACTAAAATCAATATCGCCTTCATTAACTTATCACGTTCATGCTGTGATATTAGTTAAAAGTGATAGCTTCCCTGAATATGAAAGCTTCTTGGGCGTTCGGCTAAAAATCGATGTGCATGAGTAATAACAGGAACGTCGTTTGCCTGACCAAAAGTTAATTCATCAGTTAAGTTTTTACCGAGTAAAGCGATACTCCACGCGTCATATTTATCGGTTAACTCAATTCTGAAATTTACTTTTTGATAAGCTTCTTGAATTGCAATTGGGTCAAGGTCTTGCTCTAAATAATAGTCATCGGTAAAGTTAACCGACAAGGTCGAATTAACTTGATAGCCTTCCCCTAACTCAGTGTGGTGATTAAGCGCAATATTTCCAGAATATTTTGGCGCAAATGCACCTGTTTTTCCGCTAAGATCTTGGCTTGCCATACCTAATATATCTGACTGCCTAACCGTTGGTGATGCTGCGGTATACTGATCGTATTCAAAATCGAGTAACGCTACATTTGCCGTTAAATCGAATGCCTCTGAAATTGCCCAACGTGTATCTAATTCAAGCCCTTTTACTTTGGTTTGAGCGGCATTTTTTACGACGAAAGCATTACCATTGAACTCTGAAACCTGAAGATCATCATAATTGGTATGAAATAATGTCGCGTTCACTTCTAGAATATTTTTAATCGGTTCTGATTTAATACCAAATTCAATATTTGTCGCTTTTTCATCTTCAAACTCAAAGCCAGAATTTTCACCAGGACTGGTTCCAAAAGAGCCATTCAAACCTGACCCGTCAAAGCCCCCTGACTTATAGCCAATGCCGGCGCTTGCAAATAGCATAGTATTATCAAATCCTAAGTATTGAATACTCAAACTTGGTGATAAATGAGACTCTTCTCTCGATTCATTAAGACTATGTTCACCAGCACCTGACATAGCAAAGGCAATACCCGGCACAAGTGTATTTACAAATTGTTGAATAGGTTCTGAAACAGTTGGATCAAACAGCGCGTAAGACCCTTGAGTGCTCGTTACCGTTTTCTCTTCTTTTTGATACCTAACACCTAAATTAGCTTTCCAGTCAGGATTTACATTCCATGTTAGTGCCGCAAACGCTGAGTAGCTTTCTTGTTCTTGCTTGAACAAAGCTTTTGTTCCAATAGAAGTTGCTGGTGGTAAAGTAGGTATAAGCGTAGATGCCGCTAGCAATACATCATTCGGGTGCGCTAAATCACTGTTCATGTAGAATACACCCGCTACATATTCCAATGTTTCTCCCGTTGGAGAAGATATTCTAAATTCTTGTGTAAACTGGTCGTAATTTTCAATGTACTCTTGCTTGATCAGCGATACTTCTGAATAGTCAGCGTCAAACAGCGCAGTCCAGTCGTATTGACTGTATGTTGTAATTGATGTTAATTCAGACAATCCCATATTATACGTAAGTTGTAAAACGGCATTATCAGAGCTTGTATCGCTACCTTCTTCAAGCCCTTGAGGGTGATCATCACCAGAAACCGCGCTGTTATAATCTAACCCTGAATCGTCAGACAATAAATATGACCGATAACCCACATTGGCCGTATTGGTTGGATCAAGAGCTATTTGTGCGTCTCTATTAGGCGTATCAATTATGTATTGATAACGTGAACCTTTCGTATCAAAGGTAGCGTGTTCCCACTTAAATAAAGCATTAAGATCGTCAGTTAATTGCCAATCAGCTGAAAATCTTAACCCTCGAGCTTTAGAAGAAGCTTCATCAGCATTTCTTGCCGTGTTGTGGATAAACCCATCCATCGACTCATCAAACACTGCTAAACGAACCGCTAAATCGTCATTAACCGCCAAGTTACCAATAAAGTTTAAACGCTGCTCTTTGTGAGAGCCGTATGTAAAAGACACTTGCGCTTCGTTTTCATCAGACGGTGAATTTGAAATCATACTAAATGCACCTGCTGTCGCATTTTTACCAAACATCAAGGCTTGAGGGCCTTTAACTAACTCTAGCCTTTGCATGTCTAACAGTGGAAATTTAGCTTGATGACCTCGCCCTAAATAAATACCGTCTTTGTACATCGCAACCGATTGTTCGAAGCCAGAGTTGGTACCAGAACCAATACCACGTACGAATATTCTTTTACTGCTCGACGTTTCAGAAATCGTTACATTAGGTAAGCTTTCTGACATATCTAACAAATCTCCAACATTGTTTTTTTCTAAGTGCTCACCGGAAAAGGCCTGAATAGATGTTGGTATTTCTTGAATAGATTGAAGTCGTTTTTGAGATGTTACGGTAATGCGTTCTAATGCCGCTTCGTTACTTTCTTCTTCTGCAATTGCTAACGTAGGTACAGATGCTAATGAAGCATAAATAACCGCATGAGTTGCAATGCTAATTCTCGATCGTTTAAACATTTCACTTTCCTCTTATAATTTTTCTCGTACGTGTTGTTTTAGTTTTTGTACGTTTTTTGAAGCAAAAATTATGGTGAAGCTTAGGTAAGTTAAATAAAAATGATGATTAGTTATCTTTAACTATGAATTTAATTAATAGTTGCTCGAGTTTTAAAAGGAATTAAATAAAAATAAGGGGATATAAACGATGAATTACGAAGAAAAATGAAAAAAGCCTTATTTAATAGCAACAATATTTACTATGCTGCTATTAAATAAGACTCTTGATGCTTTTTAGAGAACTTATTTTTACGCTGGTAAGCGCCTTTACCTTTTTTAGGTTGAACAACCTGTTGTTTGTATAAATTAGAGGTAACTACCGCAGCTAAAAAATTGTCTTTTATAACACCGCGGCCTATATCAACCTTAGAGGCAGATTTTTTCTTGTGCTTTGCCATGAGCTTTCCTTTATATGTTAAATTAATTATAACGTGTATCGTTACGCGTATATTTTAATCATTTCTATAAAAGAAAGCGAATATTCAAGCTAACCTTAGCAGTTAAATATAAGCGAACGCATCAGCAAACATGTGATCCATACTTACGCCAGCTTTTAAAAAGTCATCTCTTACAATACCAACCATATCAAAGCGCCCAGCTATGTATATATCAAAGTCAGTTAAGTTTTTCACTTCATTCATCACAACTTTGTGAACCATGCCTACTTTGCCATTCCAGCTATCGTGAGGTGTTTCAACCACGGCATTAAACTCGCCGTTTTGTAATTGCTCTACGATTTTTCCTGACTCTTCTAATTCATAACACGCACTTGGTTCGCGCAAGCCCCAATATACAACCACTTTTCGATCTGAGTTTTGTTGAGACAAATATTCAAACATAGAGCGAATGTAAGAAAAACCTGTACCGCCAGCAATTAATAACAACGGGCGATCGCTGTCAGTTCTTAACTGAGCGTTCCCAAGTGGCATTTCTACTGTTACTTCACTGTGCTGTTTAATGTGTTCAATAACTTGCATTGGGTAGCTATCGGCAGCAAAGGCACCTATTTGTAACTCTATTAAGTCGTTATTAGGTGAACTTGCAATTGAAAAAGGACGTTTATCGTCTTCGCTCATCACAAAGTTTAAATATTGCCCTGCAACAAATTCAACAGGTTGATCAGGCTTTAACAAAACCTTATATACATACGGAGTTAGCGACTCAACCGAAATTACCTGACAATTAAATACGTTCATTTTTAAAACCTTTACTACTTTCTATTTCAACAAGCGATGTGTTATCGCTACTAATTTCTGCACTAGTGGTTAAGTTATTCCTCAAATATATTGAGTTCGTCCCACAAGTTATCTACTTCTTCTTTGATTGATTCGGTCATCACAATAGGTTCACCCCATTCGCGATTTGTTTCACCTGGCCACTTGTTTGTAGCATCAAGCCCCATTTTAGAGCCGAGACCAGAAACAGGTGACGCAAAATCTAAATAGTCGATAGGTGTATTTTCAATCATCACCGTATCTCTACTCGGGTCCATACGTGTTGTCATTGCCCAAATCACATCTTTCCAATCGCGCGCGTTAATATCGTCATCACAAACAATAACAAACTTAGTGTACATAAACTGACGTAGGAAAGACCAAACCCCCATCATTACGCGCTTTGCATGGCCTGCGTATTGCTTTTTAATCGTTACCACAGCCAAACGATACGAACAGCCCTCTGGCGGTAAATAAAAGTCCTGAATTTCAGGAAACTGTTTTTGCAAAATAGGCACAAATACTTCATTAAGCGCCACACCTAAAATTGCAGGTTCATCTGGCGGCCTACCTGTATAAGTACTGTGATAAATAGGATCTTTACGATGCGTAATATGCGTAACCGTAAACACAGGAAACTCATCTACTTCATTATAGTACCCTGTGTGATCTCCATATGGACCTTCAGGTGCCATTTCATCGGGATCAATATACCCTTCTAAAATAATTTCTGCTGTAGCAGGCACTTCTAAGTTATTACTAATACATTGAGTAACTTCTGTTTTACTACCGCGTAAAAGCCCGGCAAAAGCATACTCTGACAATGTATCGGGAACAGGAGTTACCGCGCCAAGTATGGTGGCAGGATCAGCGCCTAACGCGACTGACACTGGAAAATTTTCACCCGGATGTTCTTTTTTCCATTCTTGAAAATCAATTGCGCCACCACGATGAGACAACCATCGCATAATCACTTTGTTTTTTGATAATACTTGTTGGCGATATATACCTAAGTTTTGACGCTCTTTATGCGGCCCTCTGGTAACAGTAAGTCCCCAAGTAATTAAAGGCGCTACATCGCCAGGCCAACAGGTTTGAATAGGTAACGTAGATAAATCGACATCATCACCTTCTATAACCACTTGCTGACAAAGCGCTTTTTTCTTCACTTTAACAGGCATATTTAGTACCTGTTTATATAAAGGCAATTTGTCTAAAGCATCTCGAAAGCCCTTAGGCGGTTCAGGCTCTTTTAGGGTAGCAAGCAATTTACCTACATCTCGCAGTGCTTCAACATCATTTTGCCCCATAGCAAGTGCCACACGCTCTGGTGTACCAAATAAGTTAGTTAGCACGGGTATTGAATGCCCTACAGGGTTTTCAAACAACAATGCAGGACCACCTAATCGCAATGTACGATCACTTATTTCGGTCATTGCAAGGTTTGTCGATATAGGTTGAGATATACGTTTCAGCTGATCTAATTTTTCTAACTGATCTATAAAATCTCGTAAATCACTGTATTTCATATTATTAATTTATTTTTTATTCACATGAATTTGGATAGTTATAAACGAAAACGCCAGCAACTAGTGCTGGCGTACATACAAATAACGAGAACTTATTTTCTTTTCATTGAATCAAAGAATTCATTATTTGTTTTAGTCATGGCTAATTTATCAATCATAAATTCCATGGCGTCAATCTCGCCCATTTCGTGAACAATTTTACGTAAGATCCACATTTTTTGTAATTCATCAGGCTTAGTGAGTAACTCTTCGCGACGTGTACCACTGCGATTAAAATGAATAGCTGGGAATACACGTTTTTCTGCCACTTTACGAGACAAGTGCAATTCCATGTTACCAGTACCTTTAAATTCTTCGTAAATAACTTCGTCCATTTTTGAACCTGTATCTACAAGTGCAGTAGCAATAATCGTTAAGCTACCGCCTTCTTCAATTTTACGTGCGGCACCAAAGAAACGTTTTGGACGATGAAGTGCGTTCGCATCTACACCACCCGTTAATATTTTACCTGACGATGGAATAACCGTGTTATAAGCACGTGCTAAACGTGTAATAGAGTCTAACAAGATAATAACGTCTTTCTTGTGTTCAACTAAGCGTTTAGCTTTTTCGATAACCATTTCTGCCACTTGTACGTGACGACTAGCTGGCTCATCAAATGTTGAGGCAACTACTTCACCTTTAACAAGGCGTTGCATTTCTGTTACTTCTTCCGGACGCTCGTCGATCAACAATACCATCAACTCAGCTTCTGGATTGTTATGTGAAATACTTTGCGCAATATTTTGTAATAGTAACGTTTTACCTGCTTTTGGCGGCGCTACAATCAAACCACGCTGACCTTTACCAATTGGAGACGCTAAATCTAAAACACGCGCTGTAATATCTTCGGTAGAACCATTACCACGTTCCATCGTTAAACGAGAATTTGGGTGAATTGGTGTAAGGTTTTCAAAAAGGATTTTATTGCGAGAGTTTTCAGGGCGGTCAAAGTTAACTTCATTAACTTTCAATAAGGCAAAATAACGTTCGCCATCTTTAGGTGGACGAATCTTTCCGTGAATAGTATCACCTGTACGCATACTGAATCGTCTGATCTGGCTAGGAGATACATATATATCGTCAGGACCAGCCAAGTAAGACGAATCTGCAGAACGTAAGAAACCAAAACCATCTTGTAAAATTTCTAGTACGCCGCCACCAAAAATATCTTCACCGCTTTTAGCGTGTGCTTTTAAAATTGCGAAAATAATGTCTTGTTTACGTGTACGAGCAAGATGCTCAAGCTTCATTGATTCAGCTAATTTCATCAATTCGCTGATTGATTTTTCTTTAAGTTCGGTAAGATTCATATTGGAAGTTCTTAAACTATATTTAGGTTGCGGTGCAAAAATGAAATTTCGCGCTAACGCCAGAGTTGGAAGTTGATATGTTTAGGTATTACTGAGTACTTAATTTAGCATCAAAAACAAAATAGGTAAAGAAAGTTTATTTTTTATTAGCTACCTAACCTGTTAAGCTTACGCTCATGAAAAAAACACACTTATCAGAAATAAAGTTCTCAGAACTTAATCTTGCTCCGCAAGTAGTATCAGGCCTAGATAACATGGGCTTTGAGTACTGTACTTCAATCCAAGCAAAATCACTACCTGTTCTTGTAAAAGGTACTGACATTGCTGGTCAAGCCCAAACAGGTGAAGGTAAAACAATTGCGTTTTTAGCCGCAACGTTTCATACCCTGTTAACTAACCCTAAACCTGAACACAAACAACCACGTGCGTTAATTATGGCGCCAACTCGTGAGCTTGCGATACAAATTCATAAAGACGCGATTGAAATGGCCAAAGCGAGTGGTTTAAAAGTTGCTGTTGTATATGGCGGTGAGGGTTACGACTCTCAACGTGAAGAACTTCAACAAGGCGTAGATATACTTATTGGTACGTGTGGTCGTTTACTTGATTACTTAAAACAAGGCATTTACAACCTAAATAATATAGAAGCAATTGTTTTAGACGAAGCAGATCGCATGTTTGATTTAGGCTTTATTAAAGATATTCGTTATATGTTTAATAAAATGCCACCAGCGACAGAACGTTTAAGCATGTTATTTTCTGCAACTTTATCATTTAGAGTTAAAGAACTTGCCTTTGAGCATATGAACGATCCGGTAAGCGTTGAAGTAGAGCCAGAACAAAAAACAAATGTACGTATTACTGAAGAACTTTTTTATCCTTCAAACGAAGACAAAATGTTCTTATTACAAACATTAATTGAAGAAGAATGGCCAGAAAAAGCTATTATTTTCGCAAACACTAAACATGTATGTGAAAAAATTCATGCGCATTTAGACGCTGATAAAGTACGTGTTGGTTTATTGACAGGTGATGTAGCCCAAAATAAGCGACTTAAAATTCTTGATAAGTTTACTAAAGGCGAGCTAGACGTATTAGTAGCAACCGACGTTGCCGCGCGTGGTTTACATATTTCATCTGTTACGCATGTATTTAACTACGATTTACCTGATGATTGTGAAGATTACGTTCATCGAATTGGTAGAACTGGTAGAGCTGGAGCAAGCGGTCATGCTATTAGTTTTGCGTGTGAAGACTATGTTTTCAATTTACCTGCAATAGAAACCTATATAGAACATGCTCTCCCGGTAAGTAAGTACGATCAAGACGCATTAATTACTGACTTCCCTAAACCTAAACCTCGACCGAGAAGACACAAGCCAAACCATGGCGGACAAAATAGAGGAAGGCAGCAAAATAACCGAGGGCGCAGGAACTAACTTTTTATGTCAATATCTCCTTTATATGCCGTAATCGATTTAGGCTCTAACAGTTTCCATATGTTAATTACACGCCTAGTTGCCGATAGTGTACAAACGGTTGATAAAATAAAAAGAAAAGTACGTTTAGCATCAGGATTAAACGAACAAAACGAACTCAGTAACGAGGCTATGTTACGTGGTTTAGAATGTTTAAACTTTTTTGCTGAACGTCTTCAAGATATCCCTCCCGAAAATGTCAGAGTTGTTGCTACTGCTACTTTGAGGTTAGCTGAAAACTCTGATGATTTTCTCTCTAAAGCTGAACAAGTTTTAGGTCACAAAGTCGCTCTACTTTCTGGTACGCAAGAAGCAGAAACAATTTATTTAGGTGTTGCTCATACAAGCTCTAGTGACGATAGACGTTTGGTAATTGATATTGGTGGCGCTAGTACTGAACTTATCGCAGGTAATGCGTTTGAAGCGTTGCAAGTTAACAGTATTAATATGGGTTGTGTTACGTTTAACGAACACTACTTTAAAGACCAAAAACTCTCAAACGCTAATTTCAATAAAGCCAAAAAGGCAGCCAAAGTACTGCTTACTCCACTTGTATCAGACTATACTTCGATAGGTTGGCAGTCCGTTCTTAGTGGCTCAGGAACCATACAAGCTCTCGCTGAAGTGTTAAGAGCAAACAATCAACCTGCTGTTATTTCATTAGAGTTTCTCTATTCATTAGAAAAACAACTCATCGATTGCAAAACTATTTCAGAAATAGATATTAAAGGCTTATCGCTTGAACGACAGCCTGTTTTTGCCAGTGGTTTAGCGATACTAATTACCATTTTTGAAAGCTTTGCATTAAATGAACTTCAGTTATCAAGTGGAGCTCTACGCGAAGGATTATTGTATGAAATGTTGCCAAATATGCGTCAAATGACGATAAGGCAACGAACGGTTCACTCAATAGCTGAAAGGTTTCATGTTGATAAAAGCCACGCATCTAGAGTATCAAATCAGGCTCAAGTAATTTTTGATAATTTTGCTAAGCATTGGCCGTTGGTTAAAGACAATAGCTTTAAGTTACTACTTACAAGCTGTGCATTACACGAAGTAGGACTGTTGCTAGAATTTAAGCATCAACAAGAACACGGTGCTTACATCATTAAAAATGCTGATTTACCGGGGTTTGACCAAGTTGACAAGCAATTAGTTGCCGCACTTATTAGGTTACAAAAATCAAACATTGATATTGATGTATTAAAATCTCAATCAGTAACTAACTTGCCTTACGCGGTTTATCTATTGGTTATATTTAGGTTGGCGTTAATTATGTGCCAGCGAAGAACTGACGACGTTTTACCAGAATTTATAAGTGAAATATCAGGTAAAAACATTACCATATTTTTACCTGAATCTTGGCTTAAAACTCATCCGTTAATTATTGATGAATTAACACAAGAAAATGAGTATTTAGCAGTAATTGATTTAACGTTATCACTTAAAACCATAGCTAATTAAGAAAGCTTAATTAGCGGGTTATTTCTCTTGTAGCCAATATGCTACCTTCTTCGCAAAATACGTTAAAATACCGTCGGCTCCAGCACGCTTAAAAGCAAGTAAACCCTCCATTACACAAGGCTTTTCTGCTAACCAACCATTTTGAATAGCGGCTACGTGCATCGCGTATTCACCACTCACTTGATAGGCATAGGTTGGTACGTGAAAGTTGTCTTTTACACGACGCACAATATCTAAATAAGGCATACCTGGCTTTACCATGACCATATCTGCACCTTCGTATATATCTTGCGCTATTTCGTGCATCGCTTCGTCGCTATTAGCAGGATCCATTTGATATGAATACTTGTTGCCACCCTTAATATTACCTGCAGAGCCCACCGCATCGCGAAATGGTCCATAATAATTTGAAGCATACTTTGCCGAATAAGCTAAGATTTTTGTATTAACAAAGTTATGTTTCTCTAATTCTTCACGTATTGCCCCCACACGACCATCCATCATGTCAGACGGTGCAACAATATCAGCACCAGCTTGTGCATGTGATAATGCCTGCTTAACGAGTATATCTTTCGTAACTTCGTTTAATACATAACCGCCGTCGTCAATAATACCGTCTTGTCCATGGGTGGTAAAAGGGTCAAGGGCAACATCAGTAATTACACCTAACGTTGGAAACTTGTCTTTCAGTGCCTTTACCGCTCGTTGAGCTAATCCATTAGGGTTATAAGCTTCTTCTGCCATTAATGACTTAGACTCTTCAGGAGTTACTGGAAAAATAGCAACGGCAGGAATACCTAAATCAACCAACTCTTGAGCTTCTTCAAGTAACAAGTCAATGCTTTTACGTTCAACTCCTGGCATAGAAGCAACAGATTCACGTTGATTGGTACCTTCTAGCAAAAATACCGGATAAATTAAGTCATTTACCGTAAGCTGATTTTCAGACATTAAGCGTCGAGAAAAGTCATCCGAACGCATTCTACGAAGACGTCTTGCTGGATATTGTCCAAATGAGTTATTCATGTTTTAACCTTACTTAAGATTTTAATGTGTCTACGAGCGATTTTTTCTGAACTTGGTTTCGACCATTTTCCTTCGCTGAATACAAAGCTTGATCGGCTGCAGCAAAAATATCAGCCGGCATAACATCAGGTTGTTGCCAATATGTACTAACACCACAACTAATAGTAAGCGGTATTTCAATACTTTGAAAAGGCACGGGTTGTGCGGCTATTGAAGCCCTTAATGACTCAGCTAACGCAATAGCACCTTTAGTATCGGTTTCAGGAAGAATCAAACAAAACTCTTCTCCACCATATCTACAACCTAAATCAGTAACTCGACCTAAAGACGCTTTAATTTTTTTCGCCACCCAAACCAAACATTCATCACCTGCCAAATGACCATAGGTGTCATTTACATTTTTGAAGTGATCAATATCTATTACCACCAAACTCAGAGGTGTCAAATTTCGGCGACTTCGGCGATGTTCAGCCACTACTTTTTGATCATAATAACGCCTGTTGTAAAGCCCTGTTAACTCATCAAGTGTGTTTTTCTCAGCTAGTTCTTTATTGGCTTCTTCAAGTTCTTGTAAAGCGATATTCAATTCTAACGTACGTTCTTGTACGCGACTTTCTAATTGCTCTTGGTTTTCTTCTTGTAAGATAAGTAAATCTGCTTGTGCTTTTTTCGACTTTTCTAGACTTGCTAGCGCCTTTAATTCAGCAATTTGTTTGTCTTGAATTTGATAATAATAACCTCTACTCAACGTAAATACGGTAATACAACCCGTTAACCAAAATGAGCTACTATACAAATATGGTGAGTCTGAATAGATGTCGAGGTTGTACCAAAATAAAGAAACAATATTTAACGCCGAGAAGATCAACTGAATAACAATTAATACCGTATACAAAACCGCTAAACGTTGAGATTTTTTAATTAAATAAACCCCAATACCTAACAGTACGAAGTTCAAAATCAACTCAATGATCACGCTAATATGAAAAGTTACTTTAATTGATAAAATAAAACTTACAGGCAAATACAGTAACAAAGCCCAACAAATAGACTTTGTGATAACAAACAGCTTTTTATAGTCTTTACGAAGGCGAAATAGTAACGTGATAAACCATAACAAAAACAGCTCTGATAGCAGAACTAATGACGGTATATCAACACTTTGTAATTGATAAAAATTAGGTAAAAATACTGTGATATTTACACCTAGTAGAACGGTGAGAATAAGCGCTCTAAATAAAAAATAACCACATAACAACAAAATAGTTTTACGGCCATTCGCTAGATAGATAAACAACAAGGTTAAAGCAAGCGCAAAGGCTCCACCAATAGCTAAACCATTGGTAAATACGTTATGCTGGCTTACTACCGTATAGTTTTTAGTTTGTTCAACAAGGTATGAATACCCTGTAAGGTGCTCTTCGATTTGAACGTAACGTATACCAACTACACCATCGGTAACCATAATAAAAAAAATGGTGGTAACAAACGCACAAAAAATGGCTGAAACTATTGCTAACTTTTGATTCATTCTGTTAGCTCCAATTTAAAAACACGTTGAGCGTTACGCGTGGTATGGGTAATTAAAGCCTCTTCAGTGTGTCCTGTAATTGAAGCAATTTCTCTCACAATATACGACAAATAGCTCGGTTCATTTCGACTACTTTTCGGCTTAGGTCTTATTGTTCGAGGAGTAAGGTATGGTGCATCGGTTTCAATCATCAATCGTTCAAGCGGAATAAGATCGATAATATCTCTCAATTCCTGCCCTCGTCTTTCATCACACACCCAACCCGTAATACC
>JAHDIK010000005.1:7609-10245 GCA_020630795.1 Colwellia sp. | reverse complement strand
AGGTAAACGTTCACATAAAGCTAGCGCTTTTTCACTTTCAGGCACACTAGTACCTGTTACAAGCATATGTTGAACGCCTGCGTTATTTGCCCTTGATATTACGTCTTCTACGTCTTTATCAAAACGTGAATTCGTTAAATTAACCCCAATATCAATCAAAAAGTAATATCCATTATCATCGTTTATTATTCGTTATTATTTACTTTGTAGAGAAAACTCTCCTACATCCATGTATTAAAGCAATAATTATTGCTTTCTCAGTTCATTATAGTGAATAAAGTAAGCAATCGTGAATATTATATTACCTTTTTATTCCACGGACTCAAACTCATCATTTTCATCCTCTTTGTAATAAAAAGCGGCAATGATAATACCCAGTTCAAATAGCAAAAGCATTGGAATTGCTAACATGGTTTGAGAAATGATATCTGGCGGTGTGAGTAACATACCAATAACAAACGCACCTACAACAATATATGGACGTTTAGTTCGTAAACTTGCTGGTGAGGTAAATCCAGTCCAACACATCAATATAATGGCAATGGGTATTTCAAATGCTGCTCCAAAAGCAAAAAATAGTTTTAAAACAAAGTCTAAATAACTACTAATGTCTGTAGCAATGGTAACGCCTTCAGGTGCTATTGAGTTAAAAAAAGCAAAAATTACCGGAAATACAATAAAGTAAGCGAATGCAATACCGCTGTAAAAAAGTAAGGTACTACCAAACATAAGCGGTGCTATTAAACGTTTCTCATTGTTATATAGTCCTGGCGCTACAAATGACCATACCTGATAAAGGATGTATGGCATTGCAATAAAAATTGACATTACTATAGTTAGTTTAAACGGTGCAAAAAGTGGCGACGCTACATCAGTCGCTATCATTTGTGTGTCCTGTGGCATAGTCGCTAAAAGCGGCTCGGCAACGTAATGATAAATATCTTGAGCAAAGTATATTAAACAGCACAACACAACTAAAACACCCACAACGGCTCTAAGTAAGCGTGTACGTAATTCTAGTAAATGATCAAATAACGTATAATTATTGGTAGGAGATGAACTCATTATTTTTCTTTTTCGCTAGGCGTTGAGTCAACAGACTCCGATGATGTTTTTTTATAAGGCTCTTTAACCATTTCGGCAGCTTCTTGAAGTGTTTTTAAAGACTCCGCAACTTCAGGGCTTAAGTTTTGTAAATTAGACTCTTCAGCTTTTTTCAAATTACTGTGCAATTCTTGTATACGTAATTCTTCAGACAATTCATTTTTAACATTGTCACTGAATCGACGTGCACTTTTAATCCAATTTCTAACCGTACGAATAGCAACAGGCAATCGTTCAGGGCCTAAAACAACTAACGCCATTAACGCAATTAATAATAATTCCCAAAAGCCTATATCAAACATATTTAAGCTTTGTCTTTTTCTTTTTGTTCTACAGGTTCGCTTTCTGAAGATTTATTAGCAATCGTTTCAGATTGTTTAGATTCTTCATTAGCTGTTTCATCGGTAACCGCTTTTTTAAACCCTTTTACCGCAGAACCTAAATCACCACCTAAATTACGTAATTTTTTTGTACCAAATAGTAAAATTACAATAACGGCAATGATTAATAATTGCCAAATACCTATATTACCCATGAAAAATCTCCTATGATTAGTTAAAGTCATTATAAAGTTTTGGTGATAAAAAGCACCTTTTCTCCTGCTAAATTTGTGAGGTAAAACAAAGTTTGTTAAAAGAAATTTTTAAATTCCTTACTTTTTCTCTGATCTGTTCCTCATGCGTATTCATCAGCTCCATAAGTGCTCAAGAAACCACCACAGATAAAAAACTAAAGAAAGAGAAAAAAGAAGTAGCGGCACCTACAAACGACGACCATTGGATAAACGACTTTCACGAAACGATTTCGAACTCGGTATATCAATCAGCCGCGTGGTTTGACGACTTTTTTACAGACGAAGGAAGCATTCAAAAAAATCCAAAAGTAAACGCTAGAATTAGGCTCGAATGGCGCCCCAAAAGTCGTGAATGGGACGAAATTAAGGCGCGATTTAAGGTTAAAGTAAAACTTCCTCATTTCAAAAACAAGCTTGATTTAATATTGTCTGATGACGATGATTCGGAACAAAACCACTTACCATTAGAATCTATTAATATCCGACCCAATGACGAAGAAGAACATTTCTCAGCGGCATTGCGCTATTTATACAAAGTAGATAGAAATAAGTTTACTGACGCTCGTTTAGGCATTTCAGGAGGTGATATTTTTGTAAGGGCACGCCATAGAAGACATATTCAATGGGATGATATGCATGCCTTTAAAATTGAGCCCTCCATTTATTATTTTATTAAAGACGGAATAGGTAGCAAGTTACTCTTAGAATACGACCATCAATACAACGATACGACACAATTTAGAATAAATTACAGTATTAGAGGCTCAGAATCTTTTAGCGGCATACGCTGGAAGCACGGATTTTATCGATTAAAACACCTAGATGATACAACCGCTACAGTCACGTCATTACAGGTTCAAGGAGAAAGAAATGGCGCGAGAGGTTTTGTAGTAGACAATTATACGTTGAGCTACCGTTACCGGTTTAACGCCTTTAAAAAGTGGCTGTATTTTGAAGT
>JAHDIK010000005.1:0-7509 GCA_020630795.1 Colwellia sp. | reverse complement strand
TCGCCGTTTAGCGTTTTTATAAAACTTCTATCGAGTTTGATAAATTCAAACGGGTAGCCGTGTAAAAAGTTAAAAGATGACAACCCTGCTCCGTAGTCATCTAAAGCAAGCTTTACACCAAACTCTTTAAGTTTTCTTAACCCTTTTAAGGCAAGCTCAGTATGCTGAGAAAATGCAGATTCATTAAACTCTAAAATTAAACGTTGAGGCTCTATTGTGTTTTCTTCAATTAAATCAATTAACTTGGTTAGTTGATTTGCTTGCGTTAATTGTCTTCCTGATAAATTAACGCCAATGAACGCATTTTTATAATCTTGTGAATCTTGCCAGCGTTTTAATTGCGAACAAACATCTCTAATAACCCAATTTTCAATGTCTAAAATCATGCCTGTTTCTTCAGCCATAAATAGAAATTCGCTTGGTGTTAATAAACCCTTTGTCGGGTGATTCCAGCGTAAAAGTGCTTCAAAACCGATAGTTTTAGTGTTTTCTAATTCAGATATTTTTTGATAATGAAGCTCGAATTGCTTTTCTTTAATAGCTACTCGTAGCTCTTGCTCTAATGTCATACTCGCAATAAGTTGCTCACGCATACTTTCATCAAAAAATACGTATCGACCTCTGCCCAAACTTTTAGCCTGATACATGGCAGCATCAGCATCTCTTAAAATTTCATTTGAGTTTTTGTATTGGTTTCCACACATAGAAATACCAATACTTGCATTCGAATATAGCGTGTGCCCATCTAATTCAAAAGCTTGTTCAATTTTATTGATAATTCGGCCAGCAACATCTTCTACGTCTTCTTCCGACTGGAGAGAATCGAGTAAAATAACGAATTCATCGCCACCTAAACGCGCTAAAATATCATTGTCTCGCACACACTCTTGTAGCCTTGCTGCAATCTCGACAAGAAAGAGATCACCCGCATGATGTCCCAACGTATCGTTGATCATTTTGAAGCGATCTAAATCGATAAACAGTACCGCAAATTGATGTGACGGATGACGTTTAAGGTGGCGTAATGAATAATTAAGCCTATCGGTAAACATTGCACGATTAGGTAATTTTGTCAGGGCATCGTGATGGGCTTCATAATATAACTGAGCTTCAGCTTTACGACGCTCTTCAATTTGCATACGCAAGTTTAAATTTGTACTTTGTAATTCTTGCGTTCTATCATTAATTGCTTTTTCAAGCGCTTCGTTACTTTTTTGAATATCAGACTGTGTTTTCATACGAACAATCGCCGTAGAAATGTGCTGACTTACAAACTTTATAATTTCTAGGTCGCTGATTTGATATGCATTTTCGTCATCATAATGATGAACAGCAAAAACCCCAAAAATTCGACCTTGGTCAATTAACGGAGCACCTAACCAAGACTTAGATGCAACACGCTTAAATGTTTTAGCGGTACATCTTTCATATTTCGCACGGCCATCTTCATTTAATGTGATTAGCTCGTTACCTCTTACAAGAATTGGCTCACCACTGTTAATGGCTAATTCTGTCAAACCATTCGAAAAAACACGAGAAGCCGATATATCATGCTTATCATCTTGATAATAAGGAAAGTCAATCCACTGGTTATTCTGCGAGGTTAACGCAATATAAAAGTTATTGGCTGGAATAAGGTTATTAATTTCTTTATGAAGCGCTTGATAAAACTGATCTAAGTTCGAAGTAGTCGCTGTAATTTCAGAAATAGCGAGCAGCACTTTATGTATTTGAACGGCTTTTTTTCGTTCAGCGATTTCTTGTTCTAGTTTTTGATTGGTTTCAGTAAGCTTTTGCGTTCTTAAAACAATATTTTTTTCTAACTGCTCTCTGTTTTGAACGCGATCAATAGCCGTAACTAAGTGCTCAGCAATAAACTCCAAAAGTTTTGAATCCCGGTCATCAAACACAAGTTTATGATCGTAGCTTTGAAGTGCAATAACACCAATAACTTGCGTACCTCTTTTTAGCGGAACGCCCAACCAACCAACGCATGTAGAACTATGCATTGTTAACTGGTGTTCGCTAACAAGCGCGTTCTTTTCTTTTTCATTACAAAGAATTGGCGCAAGCTGAGAAAAAACGAGGCCCGTTAAGCTGTTTTCCCAGTGGTTAACATCATGTTTTTCTAAAATGCTTTTTTCTATCGGATTCTGACAGTGAGCAAGTGCTAACTTACTATCACTGTTAAGTAAGGTAATATGGAAGTTGTCAGTAACAAGTAAGGTTTTAATGACTGATTCTAATGCTGAATAAAAGTCGTCCATACAGGTAACCGAACTTGCCAACTCTGAAAGTTGTAACAGGCTCGACTGTATAGACCTAGCTTGACGATACTTTTTCAGTAAAGACTTTAGCTTAGGGATCTGACGTGCGGCTAGTACGTTATCGTTCATACCGACTTGCATCAAAATTTACCCATATTTATTAGAATTATTGTAGGCTCTTATTTAAAAATACATTAGCTAAAACATATTTTAACTTTATCTATTTCATAACCAAGAAAACCGACAGTCGTCGGCTTTCTTCTAAACACGTTAAAAACTATGAAGCCATTGAAGCTTTAAGTTTATTTAACGCGTTTTTCTCTAACTGACGTACACGCTCTGCTGATATTTGATATTTATCTGCTAAATCTTGTAAGGTCGTTTTATCTTCATTCAACCAACGCGACTGAATGATGTGTTGGCTTCTATCATCTAGTGTAACCAATGCATTGCTTAGGCGTTGATTAGCATGATTTGACCAATCACTAGATTCAACTGAATCAGCTAAATCAGAAGACTTATCTTCTAAATATTGTGCTGGTGAAAAACCGGGTGTACTTGCACCGTCATCTTCATCTGAAGACAATTCAAATGCTTGGTCTTGGTTACTCATACGAGATTCCATCTCAAGTACATCTTTTTCAGACACACCAAGAGTTTCAGCTACATTTGATACTTCATCATTGCTGAACCAGCCTAGACGTTTTTTATTTTTTCTTAAATTGAAGAAAAGCTTACGTTGCGCTTTTGTTGTCGCAACTTTAACAATACGCCAATTACGTAATACAAACTCATGAATTTCCGCTTTGATCCAATGCACTGCAAAAGATACTAATCGAACACCCACTTCAGGATTAAAGCGCTTAACGGCTTTCATTAATCCTACATTACCTTCTTGAATAAGATCTGCTTGCGCAAGGCCGTATCCAGAATAGCTTTTAGCAACATGTATTACGAAGCGCAAATGCGACATAATAAGTTCTTGAGCGGCTTGTAAATCGTTTTCTGTATATAAACGAGTTGCCAATTCACGCTCACGCTCAGCTGTAAGCATAGGAATGCTATACGCTGATTGCATGTACGATTCAATACTACCGCTTTGTGGCACGGTTAACATCGTATTTTGCATAGGATTACTCATTTATTAATCTCCATCGAACCTTTTTACTCCTCGCGATTATATCATTTCCATCAAAAAATCGCGAATATTTAACTACACATTAACGTAACTCATCTAGCGATACAACAGACTAATTCACTTTTTAGGCGCTAATTTCTGTATATTTGTGAATTTTTAATCAATACTAGTAATAGAGAAGACCTTTTCGCTACATTTAAAATTTCAGGGATAACGTATTATGTATTCATATGTGGCTAGACAGCCCATTTTAAATGAAAATAAACAAATTGAAGCATACGAGTTACTGTTTAGAGACGGAAAAAGCAGTGCGTTTCCCGATATAGATCCCGATGAAGCTACATCCAATATTTTAACCAATAATCACCTTACGCTTGGCATTGAAAAAGTTACCGGAGATTTACCCGCTTTTATTAATTTTCATGAAGACGCTTTACTGAAGCACTTTCCTAGCTTTTTAGATCCTAATTCGGTTGTTATAGAGATATTAGAAGATGTACCTGCCAGCAGCGAACTACTTAATACGTGTAGAGCTTTAAAGAAAAAAGGTTTTAAGCTCGCGTTGGATGATTTTGAAATAGACTCTAAATGGAATCGATTTCTGCCATACATTGATATTATTAAAATGGATATATTGGCAACCCCGCTAGATGACATTGCGTTATTCATCAAAAAAATCAATCAACCACATATCGTATTTTTAGCTGAAAAGGTAGAAACAATTGAGCAATTTGAAGCGTTAAAAAGCATGGGGTGTACGCTGTTTCAAGGATACTTTTTTGCCAAACCTGAGATTATGAAGCAAAAACGCTTATCAACCTCAAAACAAAGCGTTTTAGAACTGTTAAGTCATTCAAGTAAAGAGCAGTTTGACTTTGATGAAATGAGTAATATTTTTGAGCAAGATCCTGGCCTTACCTATAAACTACTGAGATTCATCAATAGCCCTATTTATGGGCGAAGCCAAGAAATTACATCTTTAAAACATGCCTTAATATACATTGGCGATATTGAGCTTAAAAAGTTTATCGCCTTACTCGCCCTTTCAGATCTTTGCCAAGACAAACCTACCGAAGTTATGAGGCTATCACTCGCAAGAGCTAAATTTTGCGAACAAATATCTAACCATAGAACTGACAACGAAAACCCTCCAAAAGCTTTCTTAACGGGTATTCTTTCGCTAATAGACGGTATTTTAGATCAAGACTTACATACTGTAATGAACATGCTACCGATACATTCCGAAATAAAATCAGCATTGGTAGAGGGTAGAAATTATTTATCAACCTACTTAGCGCTCTCTGAATATATTGAGCGTGGAAATTGGTCGCAAAGTGCAATTGTTTGTAAAGAATTAAAAATAAACTTTGATGTGTGTAGCGAAGCACATCAAACAGCGCTTGCTTGGGCAGATGATATTTTAAGTATTTAGATTAGCCAAAGTTGAGCGTTAGTCCGCAGTTGGTTCAATAGCTTTAATATGTTTACGCACCGAGATATAACTCCCAAAAAAACCTAAAAATACCGCAATACTAATCAAAATGGCAGATTCAACCAGAGTTAACCCGTTTAGTACAAAGTTACTATGGTACAAATCGGTTAACGTAAGTAATGCTCCTGAAAGGTACTGAGCGAGCAACCAAACACATAAACATGCCACTAAGCCGCCTAAAATACCGTACCATATACCTGAATATAAAAATGGTCGTTGTATAAAGTTATCGGTAGCTCCTACCAACTTCATAATAGCAATAGCGTCACGCTGGTTTAAAATAGCTAACCGAATAGTGTTACCAATAATTAAAACGACAGACAAACACAATAAAAATGCCAAGCCTAATACAACATCTTCAATAAGCTTCGCCATTGCTTGCAGGCGGGTTAGCCATTCTAAATCTAGCTTTCCTTGATCAACTTCACGTTCTTTTTCAAGCTTTAACAAGAGCTCGTTCGCAGCTTCTGCTCTACTAGCACGTTTAGTTGGGGTAACCATAACCGTTGCAGGCAAAGGATTATCATCTAAATATTCGATGGCCTCACCCAAGCCAGAAAGTAGTTTAAACTCTTCAAGTGCTTCACTAGCTGACACATACTTTACCGAAGCTATTTCAGGGTATAACGAAATACGTTGCACCATTTGTTTGGCAGACTTTTCATTAACCGAAAGCTTTAAAAACAACGTTATCTCAGAAGCAGATTCCCACTGCTCAGTAACCGCTTTAGCATTATTCACAAACAAATGAAGTGTCGCAGGTAACGTTAAGCTAATACCTAAAACCAATATTGTCATGATTGATGTGAATGGCGTTCTCCACAAATCTCCCAAACTGCCAATACATTGTTGAATATGTCGAATAACCCAACCTGCAAATCGTGCAGAAAAGCCAAGTTTTCTCGTTGGCGGTCTAAGGCTATCGGTCATAACGAGAACCTTGTGTTTGCAAACCTTCGATAATACCGTCGGTGATCATTGTGCCTTGTTTTAAGGTTAACGTTCGATACTTCATCCGTGCGATTAAGCCGAGATCATGCGTCGCGATAATAACGGTTACACCAAAGTCATTAAATTCTTCAAATAAGTTAATAATATCTAACGACAGCTTAGGGTCTAAGTTACCCGTGGGTTCATCGGCAAGTAAAATAGCCGGCTTATTTACAAGAGCTCTCGCAATGCCAACACGTTGTTGTTCACCGCCAGATAACATATTAGGAAAGTATTTTAACTTATTACTCAAATGTACTTTGTCTAACGCGGCTTCAACACGCTTTTTCGTTTCTTTTAAACTGTAACCTTCAATAATTAGAGGTAAAGCAACATTGTCAAAAACCGTTCTGTCCATTAACAGGTTATGGTTTTGAAAGATCATGCCTATATTTCGGCGAGCATAAGGAATATCTTTATACTTAATAGTTGATAGTTCAGTGTTATTGATTTGGATAGTGCCATTTGTCGGCTTTTCCATTAAACACATGAGTTTCAATAATGTACTTTTACCCGCACCAGAATGCCCCGTTAAAAAGGCCATTTCGCCAGTGGCAAGTTCAAAGCTAACATCTTTAAGCGCAATGAAGCCACCAGGATAAGTTTTGCCTACATTATTGAAACGAATCATAAAATCATTAATTATTATTTTTGATCATGTGAGAATAACGCATCAATAAAGTCATCACCATTAAATGGTCTTAAATCATCAATGCCTTCACCAACACCTAAATACCTAATAGGAATTTGATGTTTGTCTGCTACAGCAAACACTACACCACCTTTAGCGGTTCCGTCTAGCTTTGTTAAAGTTAATCCCGTTAAACCAACGGCTTGATCAAACAAGTTAGTTTGGCTGATAGCATTTTGGCCAGTACCAGCGTCTATTGTTAACATCACCTCATGTGGAGCATTAACATCAAGCTTCTTCATCACTCTAACCACTTTTTTAAGCTCTTCCATTAAGTGATCTTTGTTTTGCAGCCTACCCGCAGTATCAGCAATAAGAATATCTACACCCTTAGTTTTAGCAGAACTAATGGCGTCAAAAATAACAGAAGCACTGTCAGCGCCAGTATGTTGTGCAACAACTGGAATATCGTTTCTATCACCCCAAACTTGTAATTGCTCTACAGCAGCGGCCCTAAATGTGTCACCCGCAGCAAGCATGACTGATTTACCTTGTGCTTGAAACTGTTTAGCAAGCTTACCAATAGTTGTGGTTTTACCTACACCATTAACGCCTACCATTAATATAACGTATGGCCCTTCACCTTCTGGAATTTCGAGCGGCTTACTTACCGGCTCTATCACTTTTTTAAGCTCTTCCTTAAGTAAATCATATAAAACTTCTGCATCTTTTAACTGCTTGCGAGAAGCCGTTTCAGTTAATGAGTCAATAATTTTTGTTGTGGTATCAACACCAACATCAGCCAACAATAAATGAGTTTCAAGTTCTTCAAATAAATCATCGTCAATCTTTTTGCCACGAAACAGGCTAAATATTCCGCCACCTAGATTTTGACTCGTTTTCTTCAGCCCTTGTTTTAAGCGCGCAAAAAATCCAGCTTTGGGCTCTGGCTCTGGCTCTGGCTCTGGCTCTGGCTCTGGCTCTGGCTCTG
>JAHDIK010000013.1 GCA_020630795.1 Colwellia sp. | reverse complement strand
TTAGCTAGATTATTTAATGCCTCCGCCATCATCGGATCTATTGCTAAAGCTTTTTGATAAGTCTTTTCAGCCTTTTTAAATTCAAATAAAGCTAAATAAACATTACCAAGATTATTGTATGTTGAAGGATTTTTAGGATTGACTGCAATTGCTTTTTCAAACAAAGCTATCGACTCCTTTAGTTCACCTTGTGCTTGTTTATTTAACCCTTCAAGTTGCAATGCACCAAATAAATTAGACTTTTTATCTAGGAGTTTTCTACATATCGCGGAAGAATCATTATATCGACCTTGCTGAAACAGTACTTCAGCTTTATTTAGATTAGTTTGAACGCTCATAGATCACCATCACGTTAAATAAATATTCCAGAAATAAAAAAGGCTGAAATGAATCAGCCTTAACTATATAAAAACAACTAATTAACCGCCTATAAGACTAATTGCCGCTTGAGGTATTTGGTTTGCCTGCGCCAAAATTGAAGTACCAGCCTGTTGCAGAATTTGATTCTTTGTCATAGTAGCTGTTTCAACAGCGAAATCAGTATCTTGAATACGACTACGTGACGCTGAAACATTTTCTTGGATATTAGCTAAATTGGCAATCGTGTGATTAAAACGGTTTTGGATTGCACCTAACGTCGCTCGTTGTGAATCAATTTGTGAAATTGCGCCGTCGACAATATCTAAAGCTGTTTGGGCCCCATTTTGTGTTGCTACATCAATTAAACTTACGTTTGCGGCTGTTGAAACATGCGCAGCTGTATCTGCACCCAAAGTGGCGTCGCCTGATGTCACTGAAAATGATTCAGTAGAATTCAATCTAATTGTTCCTGCTACAACGACTGAATCTGTAGTTGTAGTACCACCAGTTAAAACTCTTGGGGAATTACCTAACGTACCATCATAATTCATACCTGTTGCCGTAATATCACCAGCTGAAACAAAGTTACCTATTTCAATATCAGCACCAGTGTCATCTGTAAATATAATATTACCGGCATCGTTAATTGTTGCACTTACACCTGTAGATCCTGAGCGTTCATTAACTGCCGTAGCAATCGCAGCAAAATCAGTAGTTGAAGATGGGCTAGCCGATATAACAGAACCATTTAATTCAAATGACACGGCTCCCGCAGCTGTTAAGTTAGACAGTTGTACCTGACTTTTAGCGTCAGCAGAAACACCTGTAGTTGCCGATACTGCATTTATTGAAGAAGCAATTGTTGCTGCAGTTGCATTTGCCGCGTTAGCTATAGGAACTGCCACCCCCCCACGGCCCGTAATTGACACTCCACCATTGGTTATACCGTTACCACCACTAGTATCAGCAGCTAAAGCAGTTGCCTCACCTAAACCAACAGTTGCACCACCTAAATCAAAACGTTTAGTACCAATGTCAGCTGCTTTAATGCTATTTAAGCCTAATGCAATAGTTTCATTGGCGTTGGCGCCTACTTGAAATGATTTAGTACCAAAACTACCATCTAATAATTTTTGGTCACCAAATGAAGTAGTATTTGCGATACGTGTCAATTCTGTTTGCAGTTGCGATACTTCTTTTTGTAACGCTTGACGATCTGATGATGAGTTAGAGCCGTTTGCCGATTGAAGTGCTAGATCACGTATTCTGTGAAGTATACTGGTTGATTCTTGCATTGCACCTTCAGCGGTTTGCGCCATTGAAATACCGTCGTTAGCATTTCGTTGCGCTACACCTAAACCATTTATTTGAGAGGTTAAACGGTTAGATATTTGAAGACCTGCGGCATCATCTTTCGCGCTGTTAATACGCATACCTGATGACAAACGTTGCATTGATGTAGCTAAACCATTTCCTGATTTAGTCAAATTTCGTTGAGCATTCAATGATGATATATTCGTTACGACAGATAAAGCCATAATAAACTCCTAATGTATTAAATAATTGCTTAAATAACCTTTATGTAATTAGAAGCCTAAACAGATAAAGCCTCTTACTTTCTACGTTTCAGTAGAACTGATTAATATAAAAGCAATATGCTTGCCAATAATTACTTAACCTGGTCAACTAAATATAATTAAAAAGATTAAGTCCTTGAATTTGTGAGAATGTTTGTTGTGCCGCTTGTAACGCAATTTTTGACTGTTCGAATCCTGAGATTGCTTCGGCAAAGTCTAAGTCTTCAATACGTGCGCGGCCTTGATGTAGATAAAGCTCAGTGTCTAAATGAACATTTTTCTGACGCTCAATTTGCTGTAAGTTAATACCAGCCTCGGCTCGCTTAAAGGTAATGTGATCAAGTACTTTGTTAAATTGACCTAGAATAGTGTCAAAATCTACTTGGCGTTGTTCCGTACCTATTGTCGTATTTCCGGCATCTAGCCAATCTATCGAACTTTTAATCGTCTCAAAAATGCTAATTTGAGGTTCAGGTGAAATACTAAAACTTTCACCCGGTAACGGATTGCCGTTTAACTGAACCTCAATACCGTCAAAGGCAATAGTTTGCCCGGCAACATATGGCGCTACGGTAGTTACTACGTTTGCCGTAGGTGTAGCAGAGTCAGTCACAGTGAGAGTGTCTGGTGCCGTAAACGAAAAGTGATAATCATTAGGCGTATTCGTGGCGCTATTATATAACCCACGGTCTACTATTTGAGCCGACTGAACTGACACACCTGAAGTATTAGCTGGGCTCGCATTGTAAATGGCAGAAAAATCACCAATGGCGTTGTCAACAGCCTCAAACACCTTATCACCAGCTTGATTAATAGGAACAGTAATGTTTTTCCCTATTTGTAGCTCTCGTACGCCACTATCGCCGTTATAAATAACTGTGTTGTCTGGTTGAAGTGAAAAAGGTTTAGTTTCTACGTTGTAACCTGCAAAAATATAGGTTCCTGTTTCATCTTTCGTATTAGCAATATCAAGCATTTCTTCTAGACCATGCTTTAACTGCTGAGATATAGATGTTAAATCTTCATTACTTCGGGCGCCGTTATTTGCTTGCAACATAAGGTCACGTAATTGATTCAGAACATCTGTACTGCTTGACAGTAAAGTGTCTTGTAAACCATTTCGGCTCTCAGCTTGTGTTACATTACGTTTATAACGTTCAATTGATGCGAGCTCTTCTTTATAGCCAGTTAAAGCACCAAACGATACCGCGTCGTCTTTTGCAGTAAGCACGCGCTTTCCACTTGAAATATAGGCTGATTGCTCGTTAACAACAGATTGCTTGTTAGACATATGCAATCCATTTTGATAATAAAACTGGGCTGTAGATACTCTCATCTAATGCTCCTATCTTACTGCTTGTAGTAATGTATCGAATATCGTGTTGGCGATAGATATGATTTGAGATGACGCTTGATAAGCTTGCTGAAATTTCAATAAATTCGCGGCTTCTTCGTCAAGGTTTACACCTGATGTAGCTTGATTACGATTAAAAGCCTTTGTATAAAGTGCTTGAGCGGTCGACTCTGTAAGTTCTGCAGCTTTCGAGTTTGAACCAACATCTGCAATTGAAGATCCTAAACTTTGACTAAAGGTATCTTTCTCGCCGTTAATGATGCCGTTTTCTTGAGTTAAACCGAGTGCGCGAGAGTTTGTACTATTACCTACACCAAAAGAGTCTCCAATTGAAAACACATCTCTTGCTAGCGCTGTTGTTCCACTGGGATTACCTTTTATTTCAATTTGAAATGCTGCTGTACCAACTGTTGGTAAATTCACAGTCGCGCTACCACCAGCCAAATAAGACCCTGATGCTATTGTAGAAATAGGCGAGATTGTTGAATCGTATACTCTATAGTCAAACACGCCCGTTGAGCTTTCATAAACATCTACCGTTATATTGTTCGCAGTAGCATATGTTTGTGCAGCAATAGGATCGTTAACTGCGGAAATTAAAACCGCTCCGCCGCCCACGTTATTATCAGACTCTGTAACTTCTACTGCTGAGCTTGCTGCAATACCTGCGCCATCACTCAACGTAACATTCATTAATGCTGCGCTATTTTCAGCAGGTTTAATCACGAACACGTCACCAGCGT
Source organism: Colwellia sp. (assembly GCA_020630795.1). Taxonomy (GTDB): domain Bacteria; phylum Pseudomonadota; class Gammaproteobacteria; order Enterobacterales; family Alteromonadaceae; genus Pseudocolwellia. The sequence goes on along the minus strand of JAHDIK010000013.1, from coordinate 85,162 downwards.
TTGGTGTGCCCGCATTTTCGATAAATTCGAAACCGTAAGTTGTGGCTGCCGCGTTATTAAGTGTTCCAATACCACCTAAGTTAAGCGTTGAGTTGTCAGAAAGATTGGTCATGATGTAGTTAGTACCATCATATTCAACCATAAATTCGTCAGCAGGTATTTTGGTGATATCGGTAATATTTACGATAGCATTTAAAGAGCCCGTATTTTTGTTCGACGCTAAAACTCTAGATTGCTGAAGTAACGAGGTATTAATGTCGGTAAAAAAATCTAAACCTTCTTGCTCATTTAAATCTAAACCTGTGTGCTGAACACTGTTAACCGTTTCAGAAATTGCCATTGCCAAACGATTCATCTCACTGCGAATTTGTGCAATATGTTGATCTCTAAATTCGTACTTAGCAGCAATCTCTCCGCCCACTACATTGCCATTTAGTTGAACCGCACTGTTGGGGCTAACAATATTTAAAGTTGTTTTGTTAGGATCTGGGTCGCCTGCACTTACAGATACTGACATTGGCGTAATACCAGCAACCAGCGTAGCGCCGTTACCGATCATAACACTCATGACATTATTATCGTCTGTCACTGTATGTACACTGGTGTATTTACTTAAATCATTAACTAAACGATCTCTTGTATCAAGTAAATCATTTGGTCTACCCGACACTGGATTTTGGCTATGTAAAATTTGTTCGTTTATTCTGCCGATTTCAGACGATATTTGTGAAATGTGCGTGGCGATTTGCTCAATCTCGCCATTGGATGATTTAACCATTTGATCAAGACTTTGGTTAAGAGAATTAAAATCGGCACTTAGAATTTTGGCCTGATTAATGGCCATATTTCTTAACCCAAGATCACTTGGATTATCAGTAATACTGTTGATTGATTTATAGAAGGCATCAAGCGAGCTATTAATTGAACCGCCTGAAAAAGTCATCACTTCATTTAACTGTGTTAAATCAACATGCAACGACTCGGCATGACTTAAGCTGGTTTGACTTAATAGCTGTTCTTTATAAGAGAATTGATCATATACGCGTCGTACATCTTCAATGTACGTACCGCCACCAATGTAGTTTCCACCGGTAAACAAACCAATAGATGCGTTTTGTTCCGCACGCTGCCTATTGTAGCCTTCAGTATTAACGTTGGAGATGTTATTACCAGTTGTAGCAAGCTGCTGTTGAGAAGCAAGTAAACCACTTACACCTGTATTGTATAAACTCACAGACATGATCGCCCTCCAACTAGTAAGTAAAAATAAAAAAGGTAATTTGCGTTAACAGAATTACTTGTTTAGCAGGCCAGTTACGGTTTTTAATGTACCCAATATTTTTTTTGCGTAATTAGGATCCGTGGCATAACCAGCACTCTGTAGACTATGCAGGAACTGTTCCACATTAGAGGTATTATTAAGGGCAGGTTTGTATCTTTCGTTAGAAGACAAGAAGTTAACGTAATCATTAACGCTTTCGGCGATAGAGTTATACACACGAAATGGCTCTCGTTTTTTAACCATCGCGCCTTGTTGAAACTCTAACGTTTCGGTAGACGTTTTATCGCCACTCCAACGTGAGTCTGCTTTAATGTTAAACAAGTTGTGTGAACTATCACCTTGATTTGTTTTAATAATTTTCTTTCCCCAGCCAGTTTCTAAGGCGGCTTGGGCAATTACAACTTCAAAAGGAATTTTAAGCTTTGCTTGTACTTGTTTAGCAGATTCAGTCAATGCAGTGACAAAATCTTGAGGTGAATTAAATGACGGTGAAACTTCTGAAGACTTTTCTACATTTCTTGATAAGTATTTAGGGATATTCTCGTCATTTGTTTGACGATCCATAGGGATCGTTTTAGGTAAAGGTTCTCTGGTATTGTGTAGATCGAAGATGTTTTTACCACGAGAATCTAAATTACCATTGTTACGTAAAATAGTGTGAGGAGTGTAGTTTTCATCTCCACCTAATTGTCTAACAATTAAGTCAGATAAACCTAACGAACCGTTATTAGATAACTCTAAAGACATTTGCTGATCATGCATGTCTCTATAAAACTTTGTACTTTCAGAATTGAATGGACTGTCTGACTCTAACACTTCTTGAGCGCTTCTCATGCTCTTCATCAGCATTTGCATGAATATCGCTTCAAATTGCTTAGCAGCTGTTTGAAGCGCGGCTTCTTTCTCAGATTTATCGGTAGACTTGGCCTGTAATCGGACAGAATCTAACCCATTTACATCTAAAAAGTTTTGAGCGTTGGTTAGTCTAGTTGCCATAATTAATAATGGTGTAATTAAGGACTCCCTTAAATTACAACCAACTCTCCACGCAATGCTCCGGCTTGTTCAAGCGCTTCAAGGATAGCCATAACATCGCCCGGCCCAGCGCCCACCTGATTAATTGCTCTAACTAACGTGTCTAAGGTTACGCCAGGATTAAACACAAACATTCTGTTATCACTATTATTCACATTAACAACCGATTGATTAGTTAATGCCGTGTCGCCTTCTGCAAATGCGTCAGGTTGAGAAATGTCTTGTATTTCATTAATGGTAACGGTAATTCCACCATGTGTAATGGCTGCGGGTAACAAACGTACGTCAGAACCAATAACAATAGTCCCTGTACGAGAGTTAACAATAACTTTGGCAGATGAACGATCTGGCTCAAACTCCAAGTTTTCTAACGTAGATAAAAAGCTTACACGGTCGGCTAAATCACGTGGCGCATTTACACGTACCGAAGTCGCATCGATAGCACGAGCTGAACCTGCAATTAAATCATTAATGGTATCTGATAAACGTTTAGCCGTTGTAAAGTCTGACTGATGTAAGTTAAACGTAATATAATCGCCAGAACCAAATGGTGAAGCGACTTCACGCTCAACCATTGCGCCATTTGCAATACGTCCAACCGTAGGTGTGTTTACTACAATTTTAGAGCCATCAAGTCCTTCAGCTCCTAAGCCACTAACCACTACACTACCTTGAGCAATAGCATAAGCGTTACCGTCTACTCCCATTAATACGGTTTGTAATAACGTACCACCACGTAAACTTTGAGCAGATCCCATAGAAGATACGGTTACATCTATTTTTTGACCGGGCTTTGCAAATGCTTCTAACTCTGCATGAACGGCAACTGCGGCAACATTCTTAATTTTAGGTTTTAAGTTTGCCGGCATTGTAATGCCAAAATTACTGAGCATTGTTTTGAAACTTTGCTCTGTAAACGGACTTTGTTCACCTGTACCTGGTAAACCAACAACTAAACCATATCCTAAAATTTGATTAGAACGCACACCCGCTACATCAGCTAAATCTTTTATACGTTGGGCGTTGGCAGTTTGCATCAAGCCAAAACAAAGTAAAACTGTACTAAGTTTGAGTAAAATATTCATCACTTCACCTCTTCATGTAACCATTAAACGGCGTGTTTATAATGGCCACCATGAGCTCCCGAAAAATTTAGACAACCAACCTTGCTCTTGAGCGTCAGCAAAAGCTCCTGTACCCGCATATTGAATTCGAGCATTCGCCACTTTGCTAGACATAATGGTGTTACTTGAGCTGATATCTTTTGAACGAATAACTCCCGTTAAACGTACATACTCATCTCCGTTATTTAACGACATCCATTTTTCACCGCGAATCATTAAATTTCCGTTTGGTAACACGCGTAATACGTGTACAGATATGTTGCCCGATAAGCTGTTACTTTGGTCTGACTTTGAATCGCCTTTAAACGCTGAATTTTGCGAAAAACCTAACTCTAAAGAATCGCCTTTAAAGGTAATAGGAGCGCCACCTAAACCAACAACAGAGCCTAAATTCGAACTATTGTCTTTTTTCAATTCAGTTTTTGCTTTCTTCTGAGCTTGAGTATTTTCACTTAACACCACTGAAATAATGTCGCCTACTCGATGCGCTTTAGAATCTGAATAAATATTATTAACGTAATTTTCTTTAAATAATGAGCCCGTAGGAACAACGGGTTCTTCTTCCATTTCAGGTAAAATGGGCGCAAAATCTGGGTCGTTAGGCAATATTTTCGCTTGCTCAATACTCGCACAACCACTAAGTTGCAAAAGTACAATACTCACTACTATTAAATATTTCATAACTTCTCCTAACAACAAAAACGATACACGTTTATAACTGTTGATTGATGTAACTAAGCATTTCATCAACGGCCGAAATAACTTTTGAATTCATTTCGTATACACGCTGACTTTCAATTAAATTTACGAGCTCTTCGGTCGTGTTAACGTTTGACGTTTCTAATGCTCCTTGCAATATCATGCCAAAGCCTTCTAGCCCAGGAACACCCTGCTGAGGAGCACCACTAACAGCCGTTTCAACAAACAAATTTTGCCCTACTGGCTCTAATCCCATTGGATTAATAAAGTTCACGGTATTAATTTGCCCAATAACCGCTGGCTCTGCTTGGCCTTGCAACTTAACTGACACTTCGCCATCTTGAGAAACGGTTATCGCTAAAGCATCTGGCGGAATAGTAATTTGTGGCTGCATAAGGTAACCAGCACCCGGTGTAACTACGTTACCCTCATCGTCCATCGTGAACTGACCATTTCGAGAATACGCAGAGCTACCATCTGGTAATAATATTTCAAAAAATCCTTCACCTTGAATCATTAAATCCAACGAGTTGTCGGTAGTGATCATGTCACCTTGTGTGTGAATTTTTTGCGTTGCAACAACTTTAGTACCCGCACCTAACATCAAACCAGATGGCATTTCGGTATCTTGAGCAGAGCGTCCACCCGGTTGATTAATTGTTTGATAAAGCAAATCTTCAAAAACTGCGCGGCTTTTCTTAAATCCAACAGTACTTGCGTTCGCCAAATTATTTGAAATAACTGATATTTCTTTTGTTTGGGCGTCTAAGCCTGTTTTACTGATCCATAATGCTGGGTTCATAAATCACCTCAAAAATCGTTTAGAAAGCCCTTAATAAAGAAGATGCACTTGAGTCAACTTCTTCGGCGGTTTTCATTAGTTTTAACTGCATTTCAAACTGTCTTTGTAACGCAATCATTTCTGTCATTTCGCTCACAGGGTTAACATTACTCGACTCAAGCATACCGCTTGATACTTTCACGTTAATATCGGCTTGCTCTACATTGCCATCTTTACGACGAAACAATCCGTCATTACCTTTTTCGAGCGTTCTAACATTAGGATTAACAAATTTAATACGGCCAACTTCTTCCTGAATAGTACTTGGCGCTCCTTCAGGCTGAATCATGATGGTTCCATCACGACCTATTTGAATATTGTTAACAGGTAGTGGTACGAATACAGGGCCCGATTCACCAATAACAAGCTCGCCGTCTGATGTTTCTAGCGCCCCTGTTTCAGTTAGTCGTAAATGCCCATCTCGCGTATAAGCTTCAGTGCCGTCTTGTGCCTGAACAGCAATCCAACCCGAGCCTTCTATTGCAATGTCTAAACTTCTACCTGTTGATGATAGAGAGCCACTGTCAAAGTTTTGGCTGGCCACTTCGGTCATAGAAAATACCCGCGTTGGTAGTCCTTCACCGAAAGCCTGCATAGCACGAGCCTGTGCTAGATCAGCCCTGAAACCAGTGGTTTTTGCATTCGCTAGATTGTTTGCGTTTACTGATAAGGCATGCATATTCTGCTTAGCCCCACTCATCGCAATATAAAGCATTTTATCCATAACGAATCTCTATCAATTAAAATCTAAAAATAGAAATGCAAGTAAAGTGCCATAAGCTAATTGGCTTTATAATGTTGACTGGAATTGACCGGCTTAAGCAGAACAGAAGAACACTTAAGCTAAGAATGAAAAATAGGTTAGATAAAACGTATTAAAAATAAGCCTGCAGTAACGTTGTAAACGCTACTGCAAACATGTGTTTACCGCTCAATAGTAATGAGTATATTCAATTACCCATTACTATCGACTTCTACCATTTTATTATACGAACGACGCATAACTAATTGATACAAAGCAGGAATAGCAAACATGGTAAGGAATGAAGAAAAAATCAGCCCCCACACAATTGATGTCGCCACAGGTGACCATATAAGTGAATGTCCACCAAGTCCCGATGCCAGTGAAAATAATCCTGCGACCGTTGTTAATGTTGTAATCAATATAGGTAACATTCTACGGCGAGCTGCATAAAAAGTTGCGTGCGTTAAGCTCATGCCTTTTTTAAGGTTGTTGTTGGCAGTAGAAATTAAAACGATAGAAGAGTTAACCGCAATTCCTGCTAACGCGACAATTCCGTACATGGTGAACAAACTTAATGGGTGGCTTGATACTAACAAACCTAATGTAACTCCTACAAAAGCAAGCGGAACCGTTAACAAAATCATCAGTGGCTGAAAGTAACTTTGAAATTGAGTACTTAAAATGAGGTACATTAACCCGATACCAAACAAAAACAGTACGCCTATCGCGTCAATACTTTCTTGAATATCGTCAAGTTCACCTGAAAAGTCTAATGAAGTATTAGGAAATTCAGCAGCAATAACACTCCAATGTTCTTGAATTAAACGGTTAGCTTCTACCGTATCAATTAATGTTTTATCGATATCAGACTCTAATGTAATTGCACGCTTAAAGTTATAGTGTCGTAAGTTGCCTTTTACCTGAACTGTTTCAACATCAACCAAGTCACGTAATTCAATATGCGTGCCTTGTGGCGTTGGTACAGTAAGTTGCAATAAGGTATCGATGTTCTCAAATTGATTAATTTCCGAAGCGGTAGACTTAACGCGTAGCGCTACTCTGTCTCCTTCTTGTTGAACATAACTCACTATTTCACCATCTATCAGCATTTTTACAGAGCGCTGCACATCGCTTGGTGACACACCAAAACGATTGATCGCGTCAGCATTCAATGTCAGTTGTAAACCAAAGCGACCTTTCGAGTCGTCATCAGATACATCTCTGTACCTATTATCATCGTTAATAAAAGCAGTTAAGGCATCAGTCGCTTGTCGCAGTTCTTGATAGTCATCACCTCTAACTTTTACACTAACGGGTTTACTTGTAGGAGGGCCGCCAGCTAACTTTAAGAACGAAATATTGGTAGGCCCCACAACATCAGAAAGTGCCTTTCTGGTATCTTCAATCAATTCTTCAACAGTTCTCATGCCTTCTTGTTTAGGCTTCAAAGAAACTAATATCTGCCCTAAGTGGTCACCAAATAATGGCGCCATTTCTGTGAAAGTTTGCCCAGCGTAACTGACTACTGAGCGTGTTTCTTCGTCATTTAATCCTTCAAGCGTAATGCGTTCAACTTGTTGCACTTTCTTCATAGTTTCTTGCAAAGAGCTCGTAGGAGGCATTTCTACATTCACGTAAAATAAGCGTATAGTGTCGGCAGCAAAAAAGTCGGTTCTTACAAAACCTGCGCCTATTGCACCTATTGCCATCACTAATAAAAGCACCATACCTGCGAGTGTTTTTTTCGGATGGCGCATGACACGCAACAAACCAAAACCATACTTTATTTTAAGTTTATGAATAACTGACTGACGAATATCGTCCATACGGCTTGGTTTATCAAAATTAACTTTTGCCGCCATAATGTGCCCAGGTAACATCCAGTAAGCTTCAACCAGACTAAACGCTAGCGCTACAGTTACTACTAGCGGTATTACCATCATAAACTTGCCAAGAATACCCGGTAATAACATCAGCGGTAAAAAAGCCGCCATTGTTGTAAGCACTGACGCCGTAACGGGCTTAATAACCTCTTGTAATCCACTCCATGCGGCATCAATCCCTCGTAACCCTTGACGCAATTTGTAGTAAATAGATTCAACCACAACAACAGCATCATCAACCAACATACCCAACGCGATAACAATCGCTAATAATACTGACGTATTTAATGTTTGACCAAGCGCCTGAAGAACAATAAAAGTTCCCGCCAAGGTAAATGGAATACCGATGGTAACCAGCATACTGACTCTACCACCAAGAAAAAACCACGTTACAAGCAATACAAACAACAAACCGTATATCGCGTTAGTTTGCATAATATTAAGCGCATTTTTGGTAATTAACGTTTGGTCGTCTACTAACGTAAAGTCTACGCCCAATTCACCACCAACTTTATTGCGGTCGTTAATAAAGGTATCGACTCGCTCAACTAGCTCTAGCGTGTTGGCACTTTCTTGTTTCATTACGGCAAATAACACAGCCGGACGCCCTTGAAAGCTAACAATACGATCGGCTTTGGCCCGTGCTCTAACCACTTGTGCTACATCGGTAAGTCTTAATTCTGAATACGCACCATTAGTTGTTAAAATAGGTAATTGTGCAAGAACTTCGGGATCGGTTGTGGTGCCCTGTATACGAACAAGCCATTGATCTTTAGCAATTCGAGCGGTGCCTGCAGATACATCAGCAAAAAACGCTTTAATAGAGTTCGCGATTGTTACAGGTGAAATTCCTAATTGCTGAATTTTATCGATATCAAAACGCACTTGTATTTCCGGCTCTCGTAATCCTGTGTCTTGAACGCGGTCAACCCCGGGAATACGAGCTAAATCTTTTTCTAATGCCCTTGCTTGTCGTCTTAAATTTTCATCATCGGACACACCCGATACAACAACAGTAGCTGTTGGAAAAGCATTCGCCGATGTTACTTCAAAAATAGTAGGGCGTTGTGCTTCTTCAGGCATTTGATCTTCAACGTTATTAATTTCTCGCCTTAAGTCAGCAACACGTTTATCAAATTGACGTTCATCCATGTCATGAAATCGCACTAAAATGCTGGATATCGCTTCACGACTGGTACTCGACACAAATTTAATGTCTTGAATTTTTTCTACCGATTCTTCAATAACATCAGTAATTTTCTGTTCTACATCTCTTGCGGAAGCACCGGGTAAAAACGTTGTAATTTGTACCCAGTTAAAGTTAATCGATGGATCTTGCTCGCGAGGAAGTTGCTGATAAATAACCGCCCCCATAAACAATATAAGAATGAAAACAAGATTAGTAAGTACATGGTTTTTAATTAAATTACGTAACCACATTACGAATTATCTCCGTTACTTTTCAACGTAGATTGCGTTAATTTAACTTCATCTCCATCGTTTAAATTATGTCGACCATCTGTCACAACATTTGTATTTTGGTCTTGACTAAACAATAATGGGCGCCCTTCTTCCGCCGAAGTTACTTCAATAAATTTAGCGATATTCTTTCCACCTTGGTTTTCTACCACAAAATAACCGCGCTTACCGTTTCGTTTTTGCAATAAATGCGCAGGTAAGTATGCAATCGGACTTTGCCAGCGTAATCTCCCCGTACTGCCGGCTAACGCTGTTTCGTTAGTAAAAATAAAGCGTGCTTCACGACTTCTAGCGTTATTTTCAATAACCGGTAATAACGCTCGTAGCGATACGTTATACTGTTTTCCTCCGGTATCAATCACATATGATTTAGCTGCGTTAAAACTGGCTTGGTCGCTATTGGCAATTTTTGCCGATACTTCTAATCCTGTTGTTTCGATCATTTCAACAACGGGTTTTCCATATTCAATCATTGCTCCCACACTCGCGATACGTTTAGTCACTACACCAAGGTAGGGAGACTTAACATTACAACGCTCTACATTAAGTACTGCAATATCTAGAGCAGCTTGTTGCGCGTTATACTCTGAACGAGCGTTATCAACAGCAATTGATATACGATCTAATTCAGCTTCTCCAATATTCTTCTGCTGAACTAATTTTTTACCACGTTTAAGTTCACGTTTGTTAAACAGTAACTGTGTTTGAGCTCGTGAAAACTTAGCTGCTTCAGCTTTTTGTTTAAAGATATTATTAACACAATCAACAACAGCAATAGTTTCACCTTTATTTACGGTATCTCCCACATTCACCAATAACTTACTAATAACACCTGAGGTTTGTGCTGGAATATTGCCTTTATTTAGGCTTATTACGACTGCTGGAGAGCTGCGCGTTGGATTCATCAGTAATTCGCTGGCAGTTTCAGTGCTTACGAGAGTTGATGCTTGAGTACATGAAGTGGCAATGATTGACGATAAAGCGATGGCACGGAAAAGTCTCATGTAGTTATCCTTTAACCTAAATGAAATAAATAGTGGTATTAAAATTTTGTCGATATTGTGCTCTATACTGACAATGAGCGACGGAATGGTCAATGAAATATTATAGTGTGGCGACCCCAGCAGGAGTCGAACCTGCGACCTATCCCTTAGGAGGGGATTGCTCTATCCAGCTGAGCTATGGGGCCATGGTGTCTTTGTATGTTTCAACCATTTTCACAATGGAGTATTTTATATATTTTTACATAAATAATCGTTAATACGATAAATCAAAACTAACACGCTAAAATTAACACATGAGAATTAACGATTATTTACTGCGTAACTATAAAAGCCTTAATATCTAACGGCAATATCATTCACTTGAATATTACCTAACAGCTCATTGTTAGATGTTTGAGCAGTAGAACTTTCTCTTGTTGTACTGGTTACTTTTACTTTAAATTCACTCACATTATAACCAGCGTAAGTTTTACCAGAATCTGTAGTGAAGTTATGAATATGCATTAACGAAAACTCATCCCCAACTTTCACACCATGTTTTTTGCCTAAGTTAAACATAACGGTATCGCCACTTACCTGCACTATTTTTCCGCGCGTCGGCTGACACATCATGTTCTCATCTATATCTGTTAACATAGTGTCTAATGTATGATTGATGGCATTACCGTATTCACTTTGCCAAAAGGTGTTACTACGAGTATCAACTGTTTCTCGCTTTTTAAAGGTCCACGGCGCACTTTGTTGATATTGTTTGTCAAAAACAAGTTCACCATTGTCACCATCGTAAATATATAAGTTGAAATTAAAATGTCGGTCAAACGTGTCTGACTGCCAAAACTTCATTCGATTATTTGTACGCTCGGTGAATGAAATATCTTGGATTTCTGAAAACATCACAAATTGCGTGTCTGTATGATCAGACAACGACATAACTAAACTTTTAATTTTTTCATGCTGCATGCTTTCATTTAAGCGTGTAAAACTGTTTTTATTTTTAATCGTTAATTTAGCGTCTAAGTAATGACCTTGATCATTAATTTTGGCACCAATTTTACGCATAACTTCGCTATCTAAATTATAAATCCCTCCAATATTTGCTTGCTCTCTATATAGAATATTACTGCGAGTTAACAGTATTGATTTTCGATAATCTTCTGAAAAACATTGCTTTTCTTGAGGAAAAATATCAGCACGCACTTTTACGCTAAGCATATTACCAATGTGAGTTTCTTCAATTAACTCAAAAGAATTAACCGTACCCGATGCTCTAATACTAATTAGGTCTTGCGTTAATACACCATTAATAACTTGCTGAACACTCGACACAGAGGCACCAGCAACTAATAGCGCTCGTTTAAGCGCATTTTCCATCGCGGTAACTCGCGCTGCCTCGCTATCACCATTTGTAATGTATGCTTTACCTTGCGCTTCATACCATTGGCTATATGCGCTAAAGCTGGCCAATACAAAGCTTATCGTTATTAATAATAATCGCATGCTGCATTCCACTATTAATTTTAAAAAATCGTTACACATACTACATTAGGTAAGTAAATCTAAGATTACCTGTAATAAAAGTACGCTATTGCTATGAAAAGTGTATATGCATGTTTTATGCCCACGCACTATATTTTGCATTTAAAGCGAAGAGAAATTAGATATTGGCGTGAATTATGCTTTGAAATATTCAACAGAAGTAACGATACAACTGAGGGAAGCACGATGAAAAAGTGGCTCATTCCAGTACTATTACCGACATTACTGTCGTGTACAAGTAATACTGACGACAATTTTTACCAATCGACTCATGTAGATAAGAGTGAAATAAACAGTTATGACCTACCTAAGCACGCAATTAATGACGTGGTTAAAGGTTTAGCTTTTCAAATGCTTGAAAGTAGCTCTTTCGTGAACCCTAAAACCCCTGTTGCGGTTGCTTCATTTGTTAATTTGAAAGATTTAGAATCTACAAATTGGCTTGGAAATCAATTATCTGAGAACTTTATTCACGAGTTTCAACGACATGGTTTAGTGGTAATTGACTTTAAAACCACAGGGCATATTCGCGTAACAAAAGAAGGCGATTATGTTTTTAGTAGAGATTGGAAAGAACTCCCTAAACGCCAGATTATTGACTACGTAGTAACCGGCACCATGATGGAAAAGGATGACGGCATCATGGTTAACGCTAGAATGATAGGTATGCAATCTAGAGTTGTAGTTGCCTCAGCACAGTCGTTTATCCCTTCTTGGGTAATAGGTGATGAATTAAGCCGCAGCCAAAACGTAAAAATAAAAGACGGTTTAATCATTCGCGATAGCGAAATGCTAAAAGATGAAGATAGAGCTGTAGAAATACAAAAGTAATGGTGAACACTATGATTAAGCACTTGTTAAAAACATCTATACTGTCTTGTACACTTTTTGTTAGCAGTTGTTCTATGGTTTACGACAAACATGTTCAATGGGAAGCGGCAAAACCTGACTCTTTTCCTGTGCTACAAGCCATCGGCCAAGCTCCTATTAGTTTGCAAAAGTCTAAACACAAAACTCAACGTATGTTAATGGCAATAAATGCCTCTAAACTTGCCGCTTATGCAGAATTAGCAGAGCAAGTATACGGCCAACAAATAGATGGCAAAACAAGTATGTCTAACTTATTAATGAATGACCAACAGTTAGACGCTTCTATCAAAGGTATTATTCGCGGGGCAAAAGTAGTGAAAAGCTACCCGGTAGGCGATACATATACAACAGAGTTAAGTTTAGATTTTAAAGATGTATACGACATTTATGCGGCGTCAACACGCAGTAAACGAATTAAAGATACACAATACTATTAAGCTACCTCAATATTATTCTTCTGTTAATAAGTAATATTAAGATTTACAACAAAAAAACCTGCAATATACAGGTTTTTTATTATTTAATTCATCTACTATTTTCTTATCAAATTGCCTAAACGCTATGCTTTTATGTCCATGCTACTCACACCACCACTTTTTTTACCTTTGCTATCGTACGTCATATTTGATTTAGTACGGCTTTCTAGCAAAGCGGTTTTCATACGTTCGATTGAAATTTGAGACTTGCTAATAATGTCGCCATTGACTTGATTGAGATCTTTGCAGGCATTCAACGTATTCTCAATCAACTCAAGCTCTTCTGCATACTGGCCATTAGCTTTACTTTCAACAAATTCTTGGTTGTTTGATAGCAGTTTGTCTGTTGACTCAATTTTACCCAGTGTTTCAGCTTTAGCTTGATTAACAGCAACTAACTTTTCAGGATCGTGATGTTGCAATATCTGATGCTCATCATTTAACAAAACCTCTAACTCACCCAACTGTTTAAGTTGAAGTGTTAGTATTTCATCAATATTCATAGAGTCAGACACTGCTTATTACCTAAAGTTAATCTATATTAAATTCAAAGTTAGCAATATTTTTAGCTAACTTTTCAGGATCTACTTTATATTCACCAGAAGAAATAGCTTTTTTCAGTTCATCTATTTTCTTTTGATTTAAAATAGGTGCATCTGCCGCCTTTTTTTGCAATTCAGTTAACTGCTTAGCTTGAGGCGTTAAAGACACAGAGTCTTGACGAGCTGCTTTTACCTGCTCCATATTGGAGTTTTGTGCAACTTGCTTTTTAATTTGGTTTTGCTGCTCAGTATTTTGCTTAACTTGATTATTGTTATTCAAGTTATTGATATTTAAGGCCATAGTAACATCCTAATAACAACGCTTTATAATCTCTACCACTTTATCGGCAACGTGCATTAATTCTTTAACCTAAATTATAAATTAATTACCACTTTATTTATAGACGCTACCCTAGCATTAATTGTACGACCTGAGCGACTATTTTTTACGCGAACTTGCTCACCATGACTACCATTGGACAAAGCCGTACCAGCCGTTTTAATCGTAAAGTCGTTAGATGTTGCCACAATAGTAACAGCCTCTCCTTTACACACTAAACAAACATTGCGAGGTGAAACAACAGCGCCTTTTGATAGTCTGCGCATTAAACGTGCGCCTTCAAGGCTATCAATAGTATTAGTATTCTCGCCTCTTAAACTATTTAAAGGTCGGTATTCTATTTGTGTGTTGGTTTTATCTAGCACACTACCTTTGGCAAGCACTCTATTAGAAACTAAAACCGGAATCGTGGTATTTACCTTTACAGGAACAAATATTTGCCAAGGCGACGGGTCGTCACAAACTATTTTAACATTTACGTTTCTACCGTTATGATTTTGAGGTATATTCGCATTAAGCTTTGATAAACAAGGTTTTATGTTAATACGTGGATCAATAGCAGGAACAGTAATATCGAGCCTGCCTTCAGCTGGCACTGGAATATTGCTTTTAACAAAGGATTTTACAAAATCGACCAATTCATCTTTACTCATTGTATTACCATAACTCTCGAAAGAAATTATTGGCGATACAACTAAAATAAACATGAATATTTTTATGTAAATCATAAATATTGTTATCTTTTTTGGTAAATGAAAATAGTCGTCTATGCTTATCATATGACGAATAAATTTATACTTATTGTCAAAAAAAAGTCAGTAAGTTTTAATATCTACACTTTCAAGAATTATGCCTACTTACAAGGGCATGATTTTAAATGAGGTTTTTATGGCGGGTATCTTAGATTCAGTTAACCAACGGACACAGTTGGTAGGACAAAACAGGCTTGAATTATTACTGTTTAAACTTGTTGGCCGACAGCGTTTTGGTATTAACGTATTTAAAGTACGTGAAGTACTGCAATGCCCACGTTTAACCCCGTTGCCAAAACAAGACAAATTCATTAAAGGTATTGCTCATATTCGTGGTCAAACAATATCAGTGATTGACCTAAGTAAAGCAACAGGTGGTCCTGAAATTGTTCAAACAGAAGACTGCTTTATCATTATCGCTGAATATAACCGAAGTGTTCAGGGCTTTTTAGTTGCAGGCGTAGAACGCATTACAACACTGAGCTGGGCAGATATTATGCCGCCGCCAGAAGGTGCAGGAAAGTCTAGCTACTTAACAGCCGTAACGGAAATTGACAATGAAATGGTGTCCATTTTAGATGTTGAGAAAATTTTGAATGAAATCAGCCCTGTATCAACAGACCTGAGTGAAGAAGTAGTAGACGCGACGGTAGGCGAACAAGTGGGTGATAAACTTGTGATGATTGCCGATGACTCTACCGTAGCTCGTAATCAAGTAAAAAGAGCACTAGAACCGTTAGGGTTAAACGTTGTATTAGCTAAAAACGGTCAAGATGCGCTTGATCAACTTAAAGCCATTACAGAAACCTGTGAAAACAGCATTACCGAAAAGGTAGCCTTAATGATTTCAGATATTGAAATGCCTGAAATGGACGGTTACACCTTAACGGCTGAAGTTAAAGCAAATGAACGCATGAGAGCAATGCCAATTATTCTTCATACCTCATTAAGTGGTGTATTTAACAACGCTATGGTTGAGAAAGTAGGCGCTGAAGACTTTATTCCTAAGTTCCACCCTGATGAATTAGCGACCGCAGTTAAAAAGTGGTTAAAAATTGAAGAATAATTCTTCATTTCATAATAAGGACTTCTATTAGTGTCGGATAGACAACTTGACGATAAAAGCTATAACGACTTTAGAACGTTTTTAGAGCAGCAATGCGGTATTGTGTTGGGTGAAAACAAACAGTACTTGGTTAAAAGTCGTTTAGCTCCTTTGATGACAACCTTTAAAATTGACTCTTTAGCAAGCTTAGTGACTAAAACACTAAGCCCTGCTGAACGTCAACTTAGAGCTGCAGTTATCGACGCGATGACAACAAATGAAACGTTATGGTTTCGTGATGATTACCCTTTTGAATTATTAAAAAATAAGATATTACCTGATTTAGCACAACGCAAAACTCCGCTAAAAATATGGTCCGCAGCTAGCTCTTCCGGACAAGAGCCCTACTCTATAGCAATGGCCGTTCAAGAATACCAACAAGCAAATCCACGGGCATTTTCGATGGGCGTACAAATTGTAGGTACTGATATTTCAACAACGATGCTAGAACACTGCAAATATGGTCATTACGACAGTTTAGCCCTGTCTAGAGGGTTATCAGACGAGCGTAAGCGTAAGTTCTTTGAACCTAGCGACAACGGCATGTGGAAAATAAAAGATTCCGTTAAAAAAATGGTTAGCTTTAGGCAACTTAACTTACTGAATAGTTATAGTTTGATGGGACGATTCGACCTCGTGTTTTGCCGTAATGTACTTATCTACTTTTCCCCCGAAATTAAAACCAAAATACTGTCGCAAATTAGTGGCGTTTTGAATAATAATTGCTACTTATTTTTAGGTGCTTCAGAATCGTTATCAGGCCTTAATCAAGACTTTAATATGATAAGGTGTAACCCTGGAATTGTTTACCAAAAGAAATAACTCATTGTTATAAAAGCTATATTTACCCTCTTCTCTAACCCCATAATTTTGACACTTTTGTTTGGCATAGTACTTGAATATGTCAGTTTAATTACAAAAGAGGTGATGTTATGGCTATTAGTTTTGACAAAGCATTTGGGATCCATCCAGAAAGTTTAGAGCTTCGTTCTAAACAGGCTGAGGTGATCGCAGGCAATATTGCAAACGCAGACACTCCTGGTTACAAAGCAAGAGGCATGGATTTTCATAGCATGCTATCTCAAGCGGCAAAAAAGCAACAATCTGGCATGAGCCGCACTCACGAAAAACATTTAGATGTTCGCATAGAAACTAACAACGGACTTGAATTTCGTATACCAAATCAACCAGATACAGGCGATGGAAACACCGTAGATGTACAAGTGGAACGAAACTTGTATCTAGATAACTCAATGCACTATCAAGCCAGTCTTCAATTTTTAAACGGAAAGATTAAAGGCTTGAAGAAAGCAATTACTGGAGGGCAATAAAAATGAGCCTATTTAACGTATTTGACATCAGTGGAACAGGTATGAGCGCACAATCAACGCGTTTGAATACCACCGCAAGTAATATCGCTAACGCAGACAGCGTAAGTAGCAGTATTGATGAAACATATCGTGCTAGACATCCAGTTTTTGCCGCCGAGATGCAAAAAGCTGCCGCGGGTCAAGAAAATGCAGTAGGTGTTCAAGTATTAGGGGTTGTGGAAAGTAACAAGCCGCTAAATGTTGAATACTCTCCTGAACACCCTATGGCAGATAAAGACGGTTATATTTACAAGCCAAACGTGAATGTTATTGAAGAAATGACAAACATGATATCTGCTTCGCGTTCATATCAAACGAACGTACAGCTAGCAGAGTCGGCTAAAAATATGTTGAACAAAACGTTAATGCTAGGCCAACGTTAAGGATATTGAGATGATTGAAAGTACTCAAAGTAATTTAAGAGCTGCTGATATTGAGCGTATAGAAAAAGAAGGCTATAAAGTTGTTAAAGACAACAATAGCGCAATGCTAACGCAAGAGGACTTTTTTTCATTATTAACTGCAGAGCTTGCACATCAAGATCCTACAAAGCCAACCGACAATAATGAGATGATTTCTCAAATGACGGCGTTTTCAACAACCGATGGCGTACAAGAGTTAAACGACAAGTTTACTCAATTTGCTACATCAATGTCATCTAGCCAAGCACTTCAAGCCTCTTCATTAGTAGGACGAAGCGTACTTGTTGATGAGAATGTTTTCGGCTTAACGGAAGGCGATGACGTTAACGGTAAAATTGAAAGCGATAAAGCGGCAAGTAACGTAAATATTTATGTAGAAAATACGGCTGGTGAAATTATTCAAACAGTTGCCGTAGGTAATATGCCTGCAGGTGAATCTAGTTTTACATGGAATGGCTTAGACGGTAATGGAGACCCTGCTCCAACAGGTGCATATCGCTTTAGAGTTGCAGGTTTAGTAGAAGGTCAAGCAAGTGAGTTACACGCCATGACGTACCGCAAGGTAGACAGCGTAACGTTATCGGGTGCTGGTGGAAACATCGTATTAAATCTTAATGGCGGTAGTTCAATGGCGTTGCAAGACGTTGTAGAAGTATCTGAAGGGTAACCAACAAATTATTCATATAAGGTGGATTTATGTCATTTAATATAGCATTGAGCGGTTTAAACGCAGCTCAGAAAGATCTTGACGTTACGTCAAATAACATTGCTAACGTAAGCACTGTTGGTTTCAAAGAGTCACGTGCCGAATTTGTTGATGTTTACGCGGCTTCTCTACTTGCAGCTGGTAACACAAAAGTAGGTGATGGTGTACTAACCTCAGATGTTGCACAACAATTTCAACAAGGGAGTATTCAATTTACTCAAAACTCTCTTGATTTAGCGATTACAGGTAATGGTTTTTTCGCCGTTGTACCTGAACTAGATAGCTTAGAGTTTTCATATACTCGAGCAGGTCAATTTAAGCTAAATTCTGACAATTTCATCGTAAACTCAGCTGGCCAGCACTTACTTGGATTCCCAGTAAACTCCGATGGTAGCTCTTCTTCAGTAAGTTTAAGTACGTCTGAACCAATTCGTATACCTACAGCATCAGGTGCACCAGCGTTAACCTCTGAAGTTGACGTAAGAATGAACTTACCTGCTGGTGATAGTATTATTACAGGTTCTCCTGGTAATTTTGATTTAACAGATCCGTTAACATACAACCATTCTACTTCGGTAACCGTGTTTGACTCTTTAGGTGATAGTCATATCATGACCTATTATTTCATTAAAGAGCCGCCAGTGGCTGGTCCTCCGGCGTCAAACCCATGGATTGTTACGGCAGCAATAGACAACCAACGTGTTGGTCTTACTGACCCTACAGGAACGCCGACAGGTATTGGCATAAATGGCTTTGACGGCGCTCGTTTACACTTTAATCCTAGCGGTGATTTTTTCGCTCAAGAACCAGCTACAGGTTTTCAAACTACGCCATTAGGTGCTGCAATACTTACAAACGGGTCTGATGATACGCAAACAATCGTTATCGACTTTAATTTAGACACTGCAGGGCCTAACTCAAATGAACCGACTCAATTTGCGTCAAGCTTTGAAGTAACTTCATTAGAGCAAAATGGTTTACCAGTAGGTCGTTTAACCGGTGTTGATATTGGCCCTGACGGATTAGTTATGGCTACGTACAGTAACGGTACATCTCAACCGTTATCACGAGTAGCGTTGGTAGCATTTGCTAATAACCAAGGATTAACGCAAGAAGGTAATACTAACTGGAAAGAAAGTATTCTATCTGGTGAAGCATTAGCCGGTGAAGCTGGCTCAGGTACATACGGTACCATTAACTCGTCAGCACTTGAGCAATCGAACGTTAATTTAACAACCGAACTAATTGATTTGATTTCAGCTCAACGAAACTTCCAAGCGAATTCACGTTCACTCGAAGTAGATAACCAGTTGAACCAAACCATCTTACAAATAAGATAAACATTCTAATGACATAGAACTATAAAAGCCGCTATTTAGTAGGGGAGTAGATTATTAAGGGATAATAATGCTTTAAATCCTCTTTGAACCCCCTGAAACATCGTTTTTAAAGGCTCTGTAAAACATTAGTTTGTAGAGCTTTTTTATTTAAAATCAAACAATTACGTTATTATTGATGATTTCAAAATATTAACCAACTGTTTTTGTTTGAGTTTAATTTTGAATGTTTGTATTTTATTTTTTTTGTAAGTTATTGTTTTATATGGGGTGCTTTTCACAAAATAGTCAAATCCAACATAAACCTTTGTTTTAATTGAAATAATTGTCACAAACTTATGTTTTAAGCCTATTTTTGTCCTAATAAAAACAACAACATAATATTAAAAAGGGATGCAAAAGCATCCCTTGATTTCATACTCGCCTAGCTATTTAGCGGCTTTTTTAGTATTTAACTTAAACAGAAGTTATTGTTTTTACTCTGCTTCAGGGCGCATATGAGGGAATAAAATAACGTCTTTAATTGTTGGCGAATCAGTAAACAACATCACGAGTCTATCAATACCAATTCCTTCACCCGCTGTTGGTGGCATACCAAACTCTAGTGCACGAATGTAGTCTTCATCAAAGTGCATAGCTTCATCATCACCTGCATCTTTTTCTTCAACTTGCTTACGGAAGCGAGCAGCTTGATCTTCTGCGTCATTTAACTCTGAGAAACCATTAGCTAATTCACGACCACCAACAAAAAACTCAAATCGGTCTGTAATAAACGGATTTTCGTCATTTCTACGAGCAAGTGGAGACACTTCCCACGGGTACTCAGTAATAAATGTTGGTTGATCTAATTTATGCTCTGCAACTTCTTCAAAAATTTCACAGATGTACTTACCTGCACCCCAAACTTTTGACGCGTCAGTTTCTTTCACGCCAACTTGTTTAGCAATTGCTTTTAACGCATCTAAGTTTTCTTCTGGGTTACGTAAAACATTCTCGTCAATACCTTCAGAATGTTTCAAAATAGCATCAACCATAGATAAACGCTCGAACGGTTGACCAAAGTCGTAAAACTTCTCTTCAGTAACTTCGCCGTCACTATTACGTACTGTGTTACGTACAACCGTTGTACCTAATACGTCTTGCGCTAGCGTACGTAGCATATCTTCAGTTAAGTTCATCAAATCATTGTAATCAGCGTATGCTTGATAGAACTCAATCATGGTAAATTCAGGATTATGACGTGTTGATAAACCTTCATTACGGAAGTTACGGTTAATTTCAAACACACGTTCAAAGCCACCTACCACTAAACGCTTAAGGTAAAGCTCTGGCGCAATACGTAAAAACATGTTGATGTCTAACGCATTATGAAATGTTTCAAATGGTTTAGCTGTAGCACCGCCAGGAATAACTTGTAACATTGGCGTTTCAACTTCCATAAAGTTACGTTCAGTTAAGAAGTTGCGAATGCCACTTACAATTTTAGAACGAATTTGGAATGTATCTCTTGTTTGTTCGTTGATCATTAAATCAACGTAACGTTGACGATATTTTGTTTCTTGATCTGACAAACCATGAAATTTTTCAGGCAACGGACGTAAAGACTTTGTTAATAATTGGTACTCGTCCATATTCACGTAAAGATCACCCTTACCTGATTTATGTAGAATACCTTTAACGCCAACAATGTCACCAATATCAAGTAAGCCCCAACGTTCTTTAATATCTTTTTGAACGGCTTTTTCTGCGTAAGATTGAATACGACCAGACATGTCTTGTAAAACAAGAAACGGCCCACGTTTAGCCATTACACGACCAGCAACTGAGTAGGTTAGTTGAAGTGCTTCTAGCTCTTCTTTAGTTTTATCGCCATGTTCTGCTTGAATATCTGCAGCATAATGATCACGGTCGAAATCGTTCGGGTGTCCATTTGCAGGACAGTTTTCACGAATATTGGCTAACTTCCCTCTTCTTTCAGCAATCAGCTTGTTTTCGTCTTGTGCTGGTTTTACTTGGTTTGTCATTTTATGGTCTCATTAACTTTAAAATATTAACGTAATAATTACCGAGTTAAGGAAATTATTATGAATTACTTAACGATTGCGCTGGTTATAAACCAGACTTTAAACTTGCTTCTAAAAACTTATCTAGGTCTCCGTCTAACACAGCTTGTGTATTACGGTTTTCAACACCTGTTCTTAAGTCTTTAATGCGGCTGTCATCTAAAACGTAAGAGCGTATTTGACTCCCCCATCCTATGTCTGACTTGCCTTCTTCTAATACTTGCTTGTCTTCATTCTGCTTTTGAATCTCCATTTCATAAAGCTTAGCTTTTAACAGTTTCATCGCTGTTGCACGGTTTTTATGCTGAGAACGATCTGCCTGACACGCAACAACCGCGCCTGTAGGCTCATGTGTAATACGAATTGCAGAGTCTGTTTTATTTACGTGTTGCCCACCAGCTCCTGACGCCCTAAACGTGTCGATACGTAAATCTGCCGGATTAATGTCAATTTCTATATTGTCATCAATTTCAGGATATATAAACGCAGAAGCAAATGACGTATGACGGCGACCACTAGAGTCAAAAGGCGACTTTCGAACTAAACGGTGTACGCCTGTTTCTGTTCTCAACCAACCAAACGCATACTCGCCAGAGTACTTGATTGTGCAGCCCTTAATACCCGCTACATCACCATCGGTAACTTCAATAACTTCAGTTTTAAAGCCGTGAGCTTCCCCCCAACGTAAGTACATACGCATTAGCATTTCTGCCCAGTCTTGCGCTTCAGTACCGCCAGAGCCTGACTGAATATCTAAATAACAGTCGTTTTCATCTTGTGCACCTGAAAACATTCGACGAAATTCGAGTTTCTCTAACTTTTCGTCAAGTTCCTTCGCCTCAGCTTCAGCGTCGTTGAAGGTGTCTTCGTCTGACTCTTCAACGGCAAGCTCAACTAAACCCTCAATGTCGTCACAGCCGGCTTCTAAATCATCTATAGTGTTTACCACTGTTTCAAGAGATGAGCGCTCTTTACCTAGAGCCTGTGCCCGTTCTGCTTCATTCCAAACATCCGGTAATTCTAATTCTCGCGTAACTTCAACTAATCTTTCTGACTTCAAATCGTAGTCAAAGATACCCCCGTAGTAATGCGGTACGTTCTCTAATTTCTTTTATCTTATTTAATACGGGATTTACTTCTAACATGAGTATTTGTGCACTTAACAATTAGTGGAACTGAAAATTTAAAAATAGTCGCGCATTGTAACGTAAAACCTAGGGTAAATAAACGCCAGTTTTATGGCATTTGGCCTAGGTTTTAGAGATTAGTTGAGAAGAATTTATACGATAAAGGAATATTGTTATACAGCGCTTAAGTCTTCAATTAAAAGCTGAACAGTTTGTTTGCCTCTAAACTCATTTACATCGAGCTTATAAGCAACGTGAACAAGCGAAGTTTTATTATTTGGCCATTCATTAACATCAATATTAAAGGCGATACCATCGAATGCTTTACCGTTTTTTTGCAGTACTACTTTTAAGTGTTTTCCACCAACAATACGCTGTTGAATTAGCTCGAATGTATCGTCAAATAAAGGCTCAGGAAAATTTTGCCCCCAAGGTCCAGATTCTCTGAGTAACTCAGCAAAACCAAGTGTTAGCTGCTCTGCTTCTAATGCACCGTCAGATAATAATGTACCTTGCAAATCTTCTTTTGCGATCCATTCACCTGCATACTGATTAAACAAGTTTTGAAATTGTTCAAAATTTTGTAAATATATCGATAAACCTGCTGCCATTGCATGCCCACCAAATTTTATAATTAACTCAGGGTGCTGCGAATCAATATGCTCTAATAGATCTCGAATATGCAACCCAGGTATAGAACGAGCAGAGCCTTTAATTTCACCATTTGGCAGATCAATGTCTACCGCGGCAAATACAATACTCGGGCGATGAAATTTTTCTTTTAAACGCCCTGCAACTATGCCAATTACGCCTTGATGCCAGTCTTGTTGAAAGAGGGATATGGCATTAGGCAACTGCTCACTTTGGTAGTTTAGTGCCGCCATAATTTTTTCGGCTTCTATTTGCATTCCCTGTTCAATAGAACGTCTCGACTTATTAAGGTCGTCTAATTCTGAAGCCATGCTACGAGCAGTCATAATGTCTTTAGCTAGCAAACAGTTAATACCGAACGACATATCGTCTAAACGGCCTGCCGCATTAATTCTAGGACCTAATGCAAAACCAAAGTCACTTGCTACGATTCGTTGTTGATTCTTCCCAGCAATTTCTAACAACGCTTGAATACCCGGTCGAGTTTGCCCTGATCTAATACGTTTAAGTCCTTGAGAAACGAGTATTCTATTATTTGTATCCAAAGAAACAACGTCGGCTACAGTCCCTAATGCGACTAAATCTAACAGCTGAGCAATATTCGGCTCTGTGATATTTAATTGACTAAACCATTGTTTTTCGCGTAACACTTTACGCAAGGCTAACATCACGTAAAAAGCTACACCTACACCTGCGATTGATTTACTAACAAATGTACAACCAGGTTGATTAGGGTTAACAATTGCATCCGCCTCTGGCAACGTGTTGCCGGGCAAATGATGGTCTGTAACAATCACTTTTATACCAAGTTGTTTTGCTCGCTTTACGCCAGCTAAACAACTAATTCCATTGTCTACAGTAATCAGTACTTGAGCACCTTGCTCAGCCGCAATATCAACTATCTCAGGAGTAAGTCCGTAACCAAATTCAAAACGGTTAGGTACTATAAATTGGTGATTTTGATACCCCATTAAATTAAACGCTTCGGTCATTAATGCAGTACTTGTAGCACCATCTGCGTCAAAATCACCAACAATACAAATGCAAAGCTGTTGCACAAATGCGTCATGTATTATTTCAGCCGCTTGCGTAACACCTTTTAATGAGTCTACAGGTGCCAATTGTCCAACAGTAAGCGACAGTTCAGTATCATTCTCAATCCCTCGACTAGCATATATTTGTTTGATAATAGGGTGTAATGATTGAGGTAACCCTGCATCAGAAACCACTGGGCGACGAACGATTTTCTTTTGCATTACGGAACCTATTTATTGGAAAGTGAGCGATGAATAACAGTTGAGCATCTTGTTACCCAACTGTTACTTTTTATTAAAAATGAAGGGATAAATTAAATATTATTTAGTATTTGCGCAAGATCATGTGGAGGTCTATAGCCTGGAAGCATCATGCCATTATCAAATATAATTGCTGGCGTACCACTTACCCCTATTTGACGACCAAACGTAAACTCTTCAGCGATTGGGGATTCACATATACGATTGGCAACACTACCGCCGCTTTTAGCTTTAGTTAATGCTTCTTCTGGGTTTTCATGACACCAAACTGAACGTAAATCTTTAAAACCTTGAGTATATTCACCTGTTCTATTGTTGCGAATACCTTCACGCGGGTATGCTAAATACTTAATGGTTATTCCAAGTTCATTGTAAGCGTCCATTTGTTCATGAAGCTTACGACAATAACCACACGTAATGTCAGTAAATACCGTCACAACATGTTTTTCATTTTTAGCAGGGTAAACAATCATATTTTTTTCAAACTTCTTAATACCCTCAACTCTAACTTTCGCCAAGCTTTCTTCAGTATGATTAACAACATTATTATTTGCTAAGCCATACAATTTACCTTGTAGGATATAGTCTCCATCAAAACTTACATAAAACAAACCTTGCTCTGTAAGTACTTCAGCTAAGCCCGCCAATTCCGACGGTTTAATACTTTCAGCGGTTAGCCCTAGGTTTTGTGATAATTTGTTCTGAATTGCTGTTTTGTTAAAAGCAGTTGTTGAAGTAGCACTTTTTACAGGCTTTGAATCATTAATACCTAAAGCGATTGCTGAACCGCCTACCGAGAGTAAAAGCAAGGAAACTAAAGCGGGTTTAATTATGTTCATTTATGTTTTCCAATAATAAAATTCACCTATTAGACCGTGATAAAGCGCCTAAAATTGCACATGAAACTTACTAGGAATCACTAAAATTTGCAATTTGTTAAGTAGCAAACTCCATAAAAAAGCATGAAAGGCTTTATTCAAGCGAATAAAAGTAAATTCCAATGTCGAAGAAATCGACTTTTCTGGTAAACTACGCGGAATTTTTTAGATGGTTAATTTGTTTGCCTTTCACGTAACGAGTCAGTTGTTTCGAACGTTATCGACTCTGCGGCCAAACATGTATAACCAACCATTACCAGATGCACAAGTGCAAAGGCGAGTTTATGAAAATTGGTTTATTTTACGGTTCAACAACGTGTTACACAGAGATTGCTGCTGAAAAAATTCAAGAAGCTTTAAAACACAAATATACTGTTGAACTATTTAATATCAAAGATACGCCACTATCTGACATTCATAATTTCGATATTGTAATTCTTGGTATTTCTACCTGGGATTACGGCGAGCTTCAGGAAGATTGGGAATCGAAATGGGAAGATATATCAACACTTCAGTTAGATAGCACCATCGTTGCTTTGTACGGAATGGGTGACCAAATAGGTTACACTGACTGGTTTCAAGATGCATTAGGCATGTTACATGAGCAAGTAACATCGGTTGGGGCTCACACCATAGGGTACTGGCCAAATGAAGGATATGAATTTGCTCACTCTAAAGGACTAACAGAAGATAAAAGCCAATTTGTTGGGCTTTCATTAGACGAAGACAACCAGTACGATTTATCAGATGAGCGTATTACAACATGGTGCTCTCAAATAGATTTAGAGCTACAAGAGATTTTTGATTCAGAATAAAAACAAAAATTAGAGACTTATTAACAAGATCTTTAGGATCTAAAGCCATTTAAGATTATAATCACACTATATTCATTAATATTAAAGAGTACGCATGTTTGAGCAGTTTGACCTAGATTCAGAATTACTAGGTGGTATTAAAAACGCTGGGTTTAAAAAACCCACTTCAATTCAAGAACTTGTTATACCTGTAGCAATGGAAGGCAAAGATGTTTTAGCATCAGCTCCTACTGGCACAGGCAAAACCGCTGCGTTTTTACTTCCTGCTGCTCAACACTTACTTGATTACCCTAGAAATAAACCTGGATTTCCAAGAGTTTTAGTTTTATCGCCTACACGTGAACTAGCACTACAAATAAACGAACAAGCAGAATTACTTACTGCGATAACCAATATTAAAACAGGTGTAATCACAGGCGGTGTTAACTATGGCAGCCATAAAGAACTGCTAACTACAAATACGGATATGCTTATCGCGACACCTGGTCGCTTAATGGAATACATTGAAAGTGAGCAATTTGACGCGAGAGAAATTGAAATTTTAATTCTCGATGAAGCAGATCGTATGCTCGACATGGGCTTTTCTGACGTGATTAACCGAATTATTGCCGAAGCAAGATGGCGAAAACAAACCATGTTGTTTTCAGCTACCCTAGAAGGTGCTGGAGTAATACGCTGCGCGAAAGAAGTATTAACTGAGCCCGTTTATTTAGAATCAAACCCATCTCGTAAAGAAAAAGCCAAAATACATCAGTGGATTCATATTGCTGACGACGCTCAACACAAATACAAATTACTCGAAAACATTTTAAAACAAGACGACGTAGAGCGTGTTGTTGTTTTTGCTAATAAGCGCGAAACGGTTCAGTACTTATCAGGAAAATTATATGCTGATGAGTTACCGTGTGTTTGGTTAGAAGGCAAAATGCCGCAAGATAAAAGAAACACTGCGGTTGAACGATTACGAAATGGCAGGGTCAATATATTAGTAGCAACTGATGTTGCTGCGCGTGGATTAGATATTGATGATATTACGCATGTTATTAATTTTGATATGCCGCGCAAAGCCGATATATATGTTCATCGCATTGGCAGAACAGGCAGAGCAGGAAATAAAGGCACTGCGATCTCACTAGTTGAAGCGCACGATATGCCAGTTATAGGGAAAATTGAACGCTATATGGGCGATAGATTACAGCGAAGAGTTATTGACGAACTTCGCCCAAAACATAAAGAAGCGCGTGTATCAATTAAAAAGCCAAAAGTTAAAAAGACTACGGCTCAGAAAAAAGCAAAAGCTAAAAAAGTAGCTAAGCGTAACAAGAAAAAATAACGAAACTCTTACAAGTAAATCTAAAGGTTACTTTTAATGACGCAACAACATTCAACATTAACAGTAAAAGAACAAGCTAATCGATGGTATTCCAAGATCGAGAGAGGCTTGTCTTCATCTGAAAAGTCTGAATTAGTTGCATGGTGCAACCAAAATGAAGATCACCACAAAGCGTTATTAAAATTAGGCAATGTATGGACTGACTTAAGTATTCTTAATGACTTAAACGGATTATTTCCTCTAGAGAAAAAGCTCCCTCATCACTCCAGTAAGCTTTTTTTGTATGTATCTTTGTTTTTTGTTTTTATTTGTTTCCTACTTATTTCAAGCCATGTATTCGACGCTGATCCAAAACGGATTTATAACAATATTAAAGCTTATGCAAACAACGAAGTTAATCAAAGATTTGAAACACGCATAGGCCAAAAAAATAATATTGAGCTGCCCGACGGTTCTACTGCCACGCTCAATACAGATACCGTTTTAGAAATAAACTACACCCAAACTCATCGAAAGTTAACGTTGGTAAAAGGCGAAGCTAAATTTAACGTGTCAAAAGACCATACTAGACCTTTTACTGTAATAACCGGCGAAAATTCATTTACCGCATTAGGTACAATCTTTAATGTTGAAAAAGCGAATGACAAAAATATCGAATTGTTAGTAACGGAAGGTCGTGTATTAGTTTCTGACGCTACAACCGAAATTAATCAACTTATTGATAAGATTTCGACGGAAAGTTATCACGTTTTAGATGAAGTAATTTTGCATCAAGGTGAAAAAACTAAAATAGAAAACAATATTCATTACCCAATTCAAAAGCTAACCGAAGCCCAACTAAAGCAAGATTTAGCGTGGCAAAAAGGCATTCTTATATTTGATGGTGAACCATTAAACAGCGCTTTAGATGAAGTAAGTCGATACACTAACGCGAATTTTACCATCATGGATAATGAACTTAGTGATTTAAAAATATCAGGGTACTTTAAAACTGATGATATTGAAGGGCTGCTGCAGTCATTGTATTACAACTTCGATATTCACTATAAGCAAGCAAGCGCTCAAAATATACAACTCATGGTAGAGCCTAAGTAATAACAATTCACGCTATCATTTTTCAGTAAGTATTTAGAGCCACTATGTTTACGCAAAAAATATTACTCTCCTTACCAACTTTTAGTATTAAAAACATTATCGTGTTTTTACTTACTCCTTTCTTCATATGCGCATTAAGTACAACGACTTTTGCGGAAGAATTAACTTCATTTAACATTCCCAAACAAGCCGCAAATACAGCACTGATTAGCTACGCTGAGCAAGCCGACACTACGATTATATTTTCATTTAACTTAACGAAAGAATACAGTGCGAATAAATTAGTAGGTTTTTACCCTAAAGATTATGCGTTAACTAAGCTTTTACGAAACTCAGGGCTTGTCGCTACAGTGTCTAAAAACGGACAGATTAAAGTTGAAAAAAGCGCACAAATATCTTCCAAAAAAGTTAAAGCTAATGCAACGACTCAATACATCGAGCGAGCTCAAAAAACAGAACCGCCTGTTCTCCAAAATAATATTGAAAAAATATCAGTACTCGGCAGCAGAGGTGTAACACGAACTATAGATTCACTCCCAGTGCCCGTAGACGTATTTTCAAATGAAGCGTTAAACTCTACAGGACACTATGAAGTTGGAAAAATTTTACAAACACTCGCCCCCTCATTCAATATTTCAACATCAGCAATCAGCGATGGCTCAGATGTACTTCAACCTGCAACACTAAGAGGCTTAGGGCCAGACCAAACACTTGTTCTTGTAAATGGAAAGCGTAGACATCAAGCAAGCTTAATACATATTAATAATTCTGTCGGCAGAGGTACTGCTGGTGTTGATATGAATGCGATTCCATTAGAGTCTATCGCCTATATTGAAGTACTAAGAGATGGCGCAGCCGCACAGTATGGCTCAGATGCTATTGCCGGTGTAATCAATATTGTTCTAAAAGGAAAGCATGATACAGGTAAAGTATCGCTTTCAGCAGGCACATACTCTAGAGGGGACGGAGAAACAATTAAGCTTGGTATATCAAAAGGGTTAATCATTAGCGATGACACTTTTATTAATACAACGTTGAGCATCAAAGAACACAACGGCACTAATCGATCGGGTAGGCATGGAACGTGTCAATACCAGGGATGTGTTGAATTACCTAACGGCGATTTCTTAGCAACAGATCCTAGAGAAATAAATGCGTCGAGAAACACATTTAATGTGGGGGATGCTTTTTACAATCAAGTAGCATTTACAGCCAATGGTGAACATAAAACGAGCTATGGAAAACTATATAGCTTTTTTACATATTCAAACAGAGAAAACGAGTCAGCAGCATTTTTCAGACACAACGCAGACATTAACGCTAACGTGATGCTTCAAGACGGTGATGCGACTATTCCTCAAGGATTTCTCCCGAAAATAGAATCCAAAATTTCAGATATTTCCTTTAATTTAGGAACCGACATTAAGCTACCAAACGATGCTCTTCTTGATTTGTCTTATACCTTTGGAAAAAACAATATTGACTATCACGTTAAAGATTCAATTAACTCATCTTATGTCAATGCTTGGTTGCATCAAACCGATAAAACAGCGGAAACGATAAGACAAGACCTGCCGTTAAACGCAAATGCTTATGGATTAAAGTTATCTTTAGAAACCTTAAATTTAAATTACACTCAGCACTTTCAAAATACCTCATTATCATTAGGTTTAGAGCACAGAATTGACCATTATTGTGTAATACCTGGCGACGAATATGCCTATGCTGACTATGATACGATCACCGGTAACAATCTTTTCAATACTGATTTTGTCGGGGGTATACAAGGTTTTCCTGGGATTCCTCCGGAGCTTTCTGTAGATGAACGCAGACGCACAACATCACTTTACGCAGAATTAAACGCTAATGTTACCGACAACATCAATATTATTGGTGCGCTAAGGTATGATAACTCACAATCTTTTGGGCACGCCAATAACGTAAAGCTGGCAGCAAACTGGGAAGGTTCAGAAGTGCTGACCTTTCGAGGAAATATCAGTACAGGCTTCAGAGCTCCATCAATGCAGCAGTTGTACTTTAATAATAACAGCACTCAATTTATCGTAAATAATGACAATGTTTTAGTACCTGAAGTTGTTAAAACATACCGAAATGATAGTGAAGTTGCCCAATCTTTAGGGATTAAAACGTTAACACCTGAAGACGCGAAAAACTTCAGCCTTGGCGTTATTTATCAACCATATAACTCTCTCAATGTCGCTCTAGATTACTATCATGTAAATATTAAAAATCGCATAGTTATGTCGACCAAAATAAGTAATACTCGTTTAAGTAAACATAGAACCTTAGCAAACAACCAAATCACAAAAGGGCAATTCTTTTTAAATGGCGCTGAATCAACAACTGAAGGAATAGATTTAGTCGCTACTTGGAAATCTACCGCCTTACAGGCCGATAATTTAACAATTACAATGGCGGGTAACGTTACAAAAACTAACGTTAACCACCTTTACCCTCTTTATAGTGATGAACAAGGGTATATTTCAATCAACCAGCTGTATTCTGCAGAAGACATTGCCATTATTGAAGAATGGCAGCCCAAAAGTCGCTTTCACCTATCGTCTTTGTATCAAAAAAATGACTGGGAAATGAACCTAGCTTTTAACCACTACGGTAAATACACGATTACCGATGGAGAGCGCCAAACGTATAGCCCAAAACTAGTGACAGACATCAAGCTCAGCTATAAGCTAACTAACGCAACATACATTTTCGTTGGCAGTAATAACCTTTTCGATGTAGCACCCGACAAAAATACGATTGGCAATTCACGAGCAGGTACTATTGTTGATAATAATGGCAACGTAATTGTAGAAAGTGCAGGGGTTTTTAAATACTCAAGAAGATCGGCACCATTTGGTTATAACGGTGCCTATTATTACGCAGGAATTGATTATCAATTCTAACGCTGAAGCGAATGACTATGCTTCTTTTCGAGTGAATACCCAATCATTTCCTTTAGAGAATTCACTATTATACTCATAGCCAGCAGCGTTAAACTGTTTCAACTGCTCTAAATCTGTAATACCGTTCTCAATCACGTAATTAGCCATTAATCCCCTCGCCTTTTTGGCGAAAAAGCTAATCATTTTGTATTGACCATTTTTCCAATCTTTAAACGCTGGTGTAATAACTGTAGCATTTAAGTTCTTTTTCTTAACCGATTTAAAATATTCGTTTGACGCTAAGTTAATTAAAATATCATCGCCTTGGGCAGCAATCGCTTCATTTAAATGATCAGTAATAATATCTCCCCAAAATTGATATAAATTACTTCCACGCTCGTTATCTAACTTGGTTCCCATTTCTAAACGATAGGCTTGGATAAGATCTAAAGGCTTTAATAAGCCATACAGGCCAGACAATATGCGTAAATGCTGCTGTGCAAAGTCAAATGCACCTTCATTGAAGCTCGATGCTTGAAGGCCTGTATATACGTCACCGCTGAATGCTAAAACTGCTTGGCGCGCATTTTCTGGCGTAAAAGGAAGCGACCACTCACCAAAACGTGCGGCATTAAGACCCGCAAGCTGATCACTAATACCCATTAAAGAAGACAAGTCTGCAGGAGTAAGCTTTACACATCGCTCGATAAGTTCTTGACTATGTTCAAGTAACAAAGGTTGAGTAAATTTATTTGTGGCAACGGGAGATTCAAAATCTAATTTTTTTGCAGGAGAAACAACAATTAACATGCTAACACCATGGTTTTAAAGAATTAACTTGTACTAACTATATCATGGCTACTTTGTTTGGTTCTGCTCTTTTTTACAAAAATTAAAAACTTAACGGCAATTAAAGTTACTCCATAATTATTGACGAATTAAACAAATAAAATGAAAAAACATTCGATAAAAAATATAACGATATTTCAATTGGTTAAATATAAAGCTAGATAAAAGTATTTAAATATAAAAACACATATGATATTTAATAACTGCTGTTTTAACTAAAAAGGGGCATTCCATGGATACATTTCAAAAAAAATTGGGCTCATTGGAAACACAACCAAAATCGAGTCAAAGCAATAAAAAAAGAAAATGGCGTGAAATTGAACAGTTAAAAGAACAACACCAACTAGAAAAAGAACTTAAAGCGTTCGACGACTCTTTAGAATATATGTTTGATGATTATTAATTCTATTTACTAAACATAAACACTAAAGAAAAAGCCCGGTTTACCGGGTTTTTTATTCATTAAAATAAATGACAAAATATGCCCACACCAACAAACACTCTTATAGGCTTAGGCTCACAAAATGCCTCTATAAACGTTTATATTGAAAATAGACCGCCGCTACCAGAATATGAATCGTTAAACTCATTTAAGCCTCTCAATCCACACGACATATCAACTATTGCAACACTAACCGGTAATCATTGGCGAAAAATTTTTAATGTGTATGCCAAGCTAGTACACGAATTACATTCAAAAAACTATAACACTTGGCAAACCTTAAGAGATGATTACTTGTTGCAAGAAAACAGCGATCAGCGTCTTATATTTTCAAAATTAACGGTAGACGAAATCTCTCCTTCAAGCCCAACATATCAATCTAAAAACATTCATATAGTGATGGGAAAAACTTACGCAAAAAAGCTAGGTGTAGACACTTCCTGTTATTGGTTATCTGAGAGTTTTGCCATTAATGAAGCTAAGAAACTAATCGTTTGCCCTTATTTTGATTATCGGCAACTCTCCAATATCAAAATCACTCAACTAGTCCAACTGATCAAGCAACTCCAAAAAGATGATTTAAAAAACTAAAAATTGACCGACATTAACTATTTTCTTCTGGCGTGTAAGATGTATCAGAAACCACTTCAGGCTCTACAATAACCTTTTCAATCTCCACTCTATCTACACGCTGCAAACCTCTAGGAAGCTTACTTCCACGTCGGCCTCTTTCACCTCGATAATGTTCAACATCGCTCGGTTTAAGCGTTAATTTTCGTTTTCCGGCATGAAGCGTAACAGAACTTGTTGGCTCAAGTACTTCAGCAATAGTCACAAATTCTTCGCGAGCCTTAGCTCTCGCTGACGGTATATTGATAATTTTATTTCCTTTACCTTTGCTTAATATCGGTAAATCTTTGATTGGGAATATTAACATTCGACCTTCACTTGTAATGGCCAATACCAACGATGTATCTATATTATTAACTTCTTTAGGGGGTAACACTTTAGCAGCACTTGGTAAATTTAATAACGCCTTACCGTTTTTGTTTCGACTTACCATATCGTCAAATTTACCCACAAAACCATACCCTGCGTCACTACTTAGTAAGTACTTACATTCGTCCTCAGCCATTATTGTATGTTCAAACACATCGCCAGCTGACAAATTAAAGCGCCCTGTTAACGGCTCTCCTTGGCTTCTAGCGGTTGGCAAGCTATGAGCTTCTGTAGAATAAGCCCTACCGGTAGAATCAATAAATACAACAGGTCGATTACTTCGCCCTTTTGCCGAACATAAGTATTCATCGCCCGCTTTATAGTTAAGCGTTAGCGGGTCAATATCATGCCCTTTACCACATCTTGCCCAACCTTTTTCCGATACAATAACGGTAACAGGCTCGCTTGGTACAAGATCTTTTTCTGATAACGCTTTTGACTCTTCTCGCTCAACTAGTATTGAACGTCTGTCATCACCATATTTTTCAGCCGCTTCCAAAATTTCTTTTTTCATTAGCGTGTTCATGCGCGCTTTAGAGTTTAGGGTTTTCTCTAAATATTCTCTTTCTTTATTCAGCTCGTCTTGCTCTGCCCTGATTTTAATTTCTTCAAGTTTTGCAAGTTGACGAAGTTTAATTTCAAGAATAGCTTCCGCTTGACGTTCAGATAGCTCAAAGCGAGACATTAGTTCCGCTTTTGGATCGTCGTACGTTCTAATAATTTCTATAACTTCATCAATATTTAAGTAGGCGATTAATAAGCCGTCTAAAATATGTAGACGCGCTAAAACTTTATCTAATCTAAACTGAAGTTTGCGTCTAATCGTTTCGCGGCGGTATTCAATCCACTCTTTTAGAATTGAGCCTAAATCTTTAACAGCAGGTTTGTTGTCCAAACCAATCATGTTTAAATTAACACGGTAATTCTTTTCTAAATCTGTTGTCGCAAATAAATGCTGCATTAACTGCTCAACATCAACACGATTTGAGCGCGGAACTACCACTAAACGTGTTGGGTTTTCGTGATCTGACTCATCACGTAAATCAACAACCATTGGCAGCTTTTTAGCCTGCATTTGACTCGCAATTTGCTCAAGTATTTTGCCGCCTGACGCTTGGTGTGGCAGTGAAGATATAACAATATCTCCCTGTTCTATCTCATAAACAGCACGCATTTTGATACTACCGCGCCCTGTTTGGTAAATTTTTTCGATCTCTTTTTTCGGGGTAATAATTTCAGCGTCTGTTGGGTAATCAGGCCCTTGAACAAATTCGAGTAAATCTGTCGTTTCTGCTTTAGGTTTATCAATTAAATGAACACATGCCGATGCGATTTCTCGCACATTATGAGGAGGAATATCTGTTGCCATACCAACAGCAATACCTGTAATACCGTTAAGCATAATATGCGGTAACCTAGCAGGTAATGTTTTCGGCTCGCGCATTGTGCCGTCAAAGTTAGGGATCCAATCAACCGTTCCTTGCCCAAGCTCACTTAATAATACTTCACTAAACTTTGATAAACGTGCTTCGGTATATCGCATTGCAGCAAATGATTTTGGATCATCTGGTGCTCCCCAGTTTCCTTGACCGTCAACTAGCGGGTAACGGTATGAAAACGGCTGTGCCATTAACACCATAGCTTCATAACACGCTGAATCACCGTGAGGATGAAACTTACCTAATACATCACCAACGGTACGCGCTGATTTTTTATATTTAGCTACCGCAGAAAGCCCTAGCTCAGACATTGCATATACGATTCTACGTTGAACAGGCTTTAAACCGTCACCTATATGTGGAAGTGCTCTATCCATGATTACATACATGGAATAATTTAAATAAGCTTCTTCAGTAAATTCTCTAAGTGGCTTTTGTTCTACACCATCTAGGCTATATTCGAGCGCATCAGACATGGATTAATTTTCCTAACAGCACATTTGATCAGGTAAACGATAAACATACTTTATTTGTTATTATTTGAGCTATGGATCAAGCGAGATATATCGCTACACGATAGCTTATATGATTATGAGCATAGGGAAAATACTTCAGAGGAATTAAAGTAGAAATTTCGAATTTGATTGTATGTTTTACTGCCAAAAAACTAATAAATAATTAGTGATCTTGATAAATACTAATTGAATTACCTTTACCGTCTTTCAAATCGTATAGAGTGTCCATT
This sequence comes from Colwellia sp., assembly GCA_020630795.1. GTDB lineage: Bacteria > Pseudomonadota > Gammaproteobacteria > Enterobacterales > Alteromonadaceae > Pseudocolwellia. Next base: position 48,977 of record JAHDIK010000013.1, on the reverse strand, counting down.
CCAGCATTTAGCAATGTTTCAAAAGATTGGCTCGACTCCTTCATTTCAACAATCCCCAAGCTTAGGTGTATAGCTTGAGCAATTCCGACATAACTAAAGTTCGTGGAATTAAATTTTTCTTTTAAATGTTGTGCTATTGCCTTAACTTCACCAACTGTTGATTGAGGCAATACAGCAATGAACGTCGCATCTTCTAGACGTGCGAAAATATCTCGAGTTCTCATCGACTCTGTACCTATCGCTGCAAGCTTCTTCAATATTTCATCGCCAATGTAATCACCGTATTGATGATTAACCGATTTAAAATCGTCTATATGAATAGCTAACAAACATAAGTTTTCCTTGTTGGTAACACATCGCTGGATTACACGTTCACCCTCACGAAAAAGTGTTTTACGATTATACAATCCCGTTAACATATCTTGTTTTGACAGGTTTCTTGTACGTCTATTAATTACTGATAGGCGAACCAACAAAAACACGAACAACACACCAACGGCACTCAGAATATACAAATTACGTTTTTGCGTAACTTCATCGCTTAACGTTTCATTGATTTCCATCTCTTTTAAAATGGTTTGGTTGTTTAATAGTTTATTAATATCTCGCTTTTTTTTGGTTTCGTACTTCGTTTCCAATTCAAATATATGTTTATTTTTTTCATACAATAGAAACGTATTGTATTTTTCGATAAAGCGCTGCTTTGCTTCGTAAGCCTGTTTAAATTGGCCAATTGAGGCGTAACTTTCCGCACGTTTTTTATACACATCAATAAACGGTAAAGTATCTAATTGTTCTGGGTTCATCTGGCTTTCTAGCGCATTAACGTTATCTAAAATACTAATGATATTGTGATGCTTTTTAAGCCCAGCAGATAAGTTTGCCTGAATAATATAAAGCACATATTGTTCAGCAGGATTAGACGTTTTTAACAGCAGCGCGACATTTTCAAGAATTAAATCTTTGTTTGCTGTTTTGCCTTCACTTTTTTCAAGTAGCGCCGTTATACGTTCATCTATCGAAAAGAAGGGAATATACGTATTTGTAGTAGGCAAGTTAGCGAAACTGAACAAAGGGAGTGATATCAATAGATAAACAAGAATATATATAGCTACACGCATATTGTATTCCCCCCAACCTTAATCGCTTGATCTTTTAAGCGACTTGCTTTTTGAATTAATTCGTCAAAAGAAGTTACGTCGTGTGTATCATTAATCGCGGCCCCAATGCTTACCGAAACCACTTTTAAGCCATATTTTTCCCAAGACTTATTGTAAATATCATTATGAACTTGCTCTGCTATTTTTTCAGTTTGTTGAGTATTGTGCTCAGGTAACAACACGATAAACTCTTTACTTGAGTACTTCCCACACACCAAATTTTTGCCGATAGCATTTTGAATAATAAGCGATATTTCAATTAATATGTTATTACCCGTTTCATACCCTCTTACTTGGTTAATATTTTTAAAGTTGTCTACCTGAATTAGCAAAACACTGTAATACTTTTTAGATTTCTGAGCTTTATTAAATTCGTAAGACGCTTTAGGCAATATAGTTTGTCTATTTTGTAAATCAGTTAAATGATCAGTTTCTCGGCTATTGAGAAGTTTTTTCTGATGTTTTAGGTTAACTAAATAAAACCAAGCCAACCCCAAAACAGTGAGTAAACCAATGACAATATAAAAATTTCTGCTTTGATGCTGTTTACTTACTTCACGTAATTCAAGGTTTTGAACCAACTGTTTTTTTTCTAAAACATTAGCTTGAATTTCATGTTGTTCACTTTCATATTCAACACGCAGGCCTTCTATTGCTTGTAAGTTATTACGCTTATTAATTTTTAACGTATTGTCGTGAAAGCTCTTTTGCGTTTTATAGGCTTCTTTGTATTGACCGCGAGAGAAATAAACTTCTGATTTTATACGCAGTATTTCGGGTAAAGAATAGGTACTAATAATATCTGCTTGCTGAGACATAATGCTTTCAGCATAGGCAATAGTTTCAAGCGCTTCATCATACTTTTCTAAATGGCTTAACACGTCAGCTTTATTGACTAAAAATATCATTTCAACATTAGCGCCTTCGACTGACTTTAAATACTTCTCGGCAATTAAAATATAGTGGTAAGCGGTATGGGGGTCGTTATATTTCTTTTTAATGTAGGCTTCTGCCATCACCGTGTAAGTGTTGGCAATAGCGGTGTAATTATCAAATTTTTTGGCTTTAACAATAATCTGTTTATAAAGGTTAATGGCTTGGTTATAACGATTATTTGACGCGTGATTGATTGCAATATTTTGCAAACTCACAAAAGCCATGTAGGGTCTATTAGCTTTGGTTAAGTGTTGGTAAGCACTTTCATGAAATTCTTTGGCTTTATCCTCTTGCTTTAAGTAGGTATAGAGTATTCCTAATTCCGATTTAACAACACCTAACAGCTCTTCGTCACCAATATCTTGAGCGAGAGACAATGCATCATTCAAAATAATGAGTGAGCGCTTAAACTGCTCGGTTATGTAATAAATTGCACCAATATTCGCTAAGGTTGAAACAACTGTTTTATTATTGGTTAACGACTCAGCAATCTCTAGAGCTGACATGTAGTCTTCAAGTGCCGTATCAAAATTTCCCATACTTTCTACGGCAAAACCTCTTAAGTTGAAGAGTTCTGCCATAATGATACTTGGTCTAGCTAACTGCTTCGTCAGAGTAATCCCTGTGTTAGCGGCTTGTTCAGCTAAAGAATAGTCTGTTTTCTTATTAAAAAGCTCAGCTTGGAGCTTTCTGAACTTTATTTGATCTTCAATAGAATAGCGGTGAATTTTTCTGTCATGCGACTGGATTAGCTTAATCGCTGAAAGGATATCTTCACGTTGAAGCGCTTCAGCTTGTTTTAATACGTCTGAAATTTGAAGTGGAGCGTTTTCAACTGCATAACTTTTGATAGGCAATAGAAACAACATGAATACCATCACGATGATATGCATGTAAGAAAATACTGTTTCTTTCCATTTATTATCAAGAATTAACAAGAATCTACCAAAAATTTCGCCCGGGCTTTATAGTATAAAGCACAATATAGGTTAGTAAACATAACTGTTTTAAAATAGATGAGTAAACCAACAAACTAAACGTAAACTTTTTTAATGAATACGCCAGATATCAATGCCAGTATCGCTGAAATAAGTAAACAAGCATTCAGCCCCATCATTTGAAACACCACACCTGACAACACGGTTCCTAGTAATCTTCCTGATGCATTGGCCATGTAATAAAAACCTACATCCATTGAAACACCGTCACTTTTTGCTAACGCAACAATCACATAACTATGTAATGAGGAATTAACAGCGAATACGGCACCAAAACACAATAAACCTATAACAATAGTAATACTCGATGCGCCTAGTACATACAAAAAACCTGCTAATAAACCAACTACAGTTACTAATGCGTATGCCCACTTTGACAAACTGTCACCGCTTGGCAGTGATTTGGCTTTGTTAGCTGTTATTTTAGGGGCTAGTGTTTGAACAATTCCATACAGCACAATCCAGCAAGCCATAAAAACGCCGATAAATTCATGTTTCCAAGCCAGCGTTTCAGCTAAAAAAACAGGCAGTGCAACAACAAACCACACATCTCGAGCGGCAAATAACGCCAAACGAGAAATAGCAAGATTATTTAGTGAAGATGAATTAGAGAAAAAGTGCGTAAATTTAGGTTTAAAACTCGCTTTACCCATATCACTTTGAAGTAGGTTGACACTTAACAATACCACAATACAAAGCACGCCAGCCATCAACAACATAGCACCTGAAAATCCTACTGTAGATAACAATAAGGCTCCCATAAAAAAGCCAATGCCTTTTAATGCGTTTTTAGACCCTGTTAATAACGCTACCCACTTAAATAACCCAGACTTTTCGCCTGCTGGCACTAAGGTTTTTATACTGCTTTTAGCAGACATTTTATTAAGGTCTTTCGCGATTCCGGAAAGAGCCTGGGCCAACATAACCCAAATTACACTGAGATAATCTTGAGGAACCGTTAGCATAAGTAGTGCTGCAACTTGCAAGGTTAAACCAATATTCATCGTTCGGTTTAACCCTATTCGAGCGCCTAACCAGCCGCCAACTAAATTGGTAACAACACCAAATAATTCATAAAACACAAACAACAACGCTAACTCTATTGGGGAGTACCCTAACTGATAGAAATACAACACTATCAACATTCGTAAAGCGCCATCAGTTAATGTAAACGCCCAATAATTGAATGTAACCAGTAAGTATTGCTTAGTTGCTGTTGATAATTGCTTAATGCTATTTAAGTTCATGGTGTTTTACTCAATTAACCAACTTACGTGCGATCGCTTAAGCCAACCATTTCAACAAGCTCAGCAACACGATTAGCGTACCCCCACTCATTGTCGTACCATAAATACATTTTCACTTGAGTATTATTAACAACCATAGTTGATGGAGCGTCTACAATCGAAGATCTTGGATCCGTTTTGTAATCAATAGATACTAATGGCGCTTCCTCGTACCCTAAAATATTCTTTAAAGACGTTTCAGATGCTTCTTTCATCCACTGGTTTATTTCTTCTTCGGTTGTTGGTTTATTCAGCTCAAAAACACAGTCGGTGATTGAAGAGTTAGTTAACGGCACTCTAACCGCATGACCATTTAATTTGCCCTTTAATTCAGGAAATATGTGTGTGATTGCCGTAGCGGAACCGGTAGTGGTAGGAATTAAGCTTTGACCACACGAACGTGCTCGTCTTAAATCTTTATGCGGCGCGTCAATAATAGTTTGTGTATTCGTAATATTATGAATCGTTGTCATACTACCATGCTTAATGCCTATTTGGTCTTGTAATACTTTAACAACCGGCGCTAGGCAGTTGGTTGTACAAGACGCAGCCGTAACAATTTGATGTTCATCAGCATTGTAAAGTTGATGGTTAACTCCCATCACAATATTTAACACACCGTCTTCTTTAACGGGCGCAGTTACAACAATACGTTTTACGTTTTGATCAATATACGCTTGAAGTTTTTCTTTTGATTTCATTACGCCCGATGCATCTATAACTACGTCACATTCCGACCAATCAGTCGCAGAAATTTCGTAGTTTTGCGTCATCAATAAAGTAGATTCACCATCAACCACCATTTTGTCGTCACGAGCTGTTGCAGTGTGTGACCAACGACCATGAACAGAATCATAGTTAATTAAATGTGCTAAACACTCAGCGTCGCCCGCCGGATCGTTAATTTGAATAAACTCAATTTCAGGGTTATCCCATCCTGCTCTAAAAGCAAGTCTGCCCATTCTGCCAAACCCATTAATTCCTACTTTAATAGTCATGCTTCACCTTATTTATGATTACATTGATTGCAAATTACGTTAACTAGCAACATTGAGATTGTCGTTTGGGTCTATCCCCAAATGCCGACAAGTTATCTTTAGCTGTTTGAATAAAGTCTTGATTGTTATGAACACATGAAAGTATAGATTCGCGCTCCCATGCCAATAAACTTTTAGATAGCGAATAAAAGACCCATTTCCCCTCTTTCCTATCAGTTAATAGCCCAAAGCTTCGCAACTGTGCTAAATGCCTCGATATCTTAGGTTGCGACAAGCCTAATGCATTCACGTATTCACAAACACATAACTCAGCTTCTTCAATCGTTAGCATTAATATTTTCAGTCGCGTTTCTTCGGCTAAGTTTTTATAAAAGGTAACTGGCGTCATTATTTACTCAACACATATGAAATATCATATATATTATAAAACACCTCAACATTAAACAAACATTATTTTGATATTTTACGCGCCAGTATTACCATTCAAGTGTTTCAATTCTATGTATAATGATTAAATTATTACGGCTATCGCATAGTAAGTTTTTCATGAATACAGCAATAAAAACTATAAATCAGCTCCAGTATGCTACCGAACTGCCATCACCAAAGGCAGCGCATGACTTGGTAATCACTGAAGAGCCGTTGCTTATTTCACTCACTTACTACGATGAATGCACGCAATTAATGACAAGTAGTAAATTAACACTTGTGATGAGAACTCCTGGCAATGACAAAATATTGGTATTAGGACTCCTTTTTAGCGAAGGCATTATAAAAACAACGGATGATGTTGATGACATAACGATTCAAGAAGACGATGCTTCAGAAAATCATATTGAGGTAACACTAAAACCACACGTATCTGTGCCTTGGGACAGTGTATCTAGACATTTTACCAGCCAGTCAAGTTGCGGAATTTGCGGAAAAAACTCATTAAAAGCACTTTCACTAAAATCTAACCATCCCGTTGAAAATAGCTCCAACTGGTTAACATCAACTCATGTTTCTGCATTAATTGACGATTTAAAGCTACATCAGCCTTTGTTTGAATCAACAGGTGCCGTTCACGGCGCAGGATATTGGGCTAATAACAAATGGCTTAGCGTACATGAAGATGTGGGAAGGCATAATGCAGTCGACAAAGTTATTGGCGAGCTACTTTCACAACAAAAGTTTTATAACAAAGCAGTTTTAATATTAAGCGGACGTGTTAGCTTTGAACTCATGCAAAAAGCAATTATGGCAAGTATTCCCATTGTTATTGCTGTTGGTGCCCCGTCGAGTCTCGCCATTTCCGCAGCACAACAATTCAATATAACGCTCATCGGCTTTACAAAAGCACGCCAATTTAACGTTTACAGTGGCAATCACCGAATCAGCTAAAACTAAGGTTTCAAATATGTCAGTCAAAAAATATAGTGGTCATGCTGGTGGTTGGGGCGCATTAAAAAGCACAGCGACACACCTTATAAAAAGTGAAAACATCGCTAAAAATATTAAAACACTGTTAAAAACAAACCAAGATCATGGTTTTGACTGCCCTGGGTGTGCTTGGGGAGAAAAAGATGAACCGGGTCGATTTCGGTTTTGCGAAAATGGCGCTAAGGCTGTTAACTGGGAAGCGACATCTCGACGTATTGGCGAAACGTTCTTTAAAGAAAATAGCGTGAGTTTTTTAAGAAAACAAAGTGGCTATTTTTTAGAATACCAAGGTCGACTATCTGAACCTGTTATTTACAACGCTAAAACTGATCATTACGAGCCTATTTCATGGGACGATGCCTTTTCAACCATAGCTGCACAACTCAATCAGCTTGAGGATCCAAATCAAGCAGAATTTTACACATCAGGTAGAGCAAGCAATGAAGCCGCATTTTTGTATCAACTTTTTGTCAGAAAATATGGCACCAATAACTTCCCTGATTGTTCCAATATGTGCCATGAAGCGAGTGGAGTCGCATTAAAACAGGCAATAGGTATTGGTAAAGGCACAATAAAAATTGATGATTTCGAAAAAGCAGATGCTATTTTTGTGTTTGGTCAAAATCCCGGAACAAACCACCCTCGCATGCTTGACTCTTTAAGCCATTCTGCACGGCGTGGTGCTAATATTGTTACGTTTAATACGTTAAAAGAACGTGGCTTAGAGCGCTTTGCTAATCCACAATCACCCGTTGAAATGCTAACAGGCACTGCTACAAAAATTACTCAACAATACTTTACACCTAATTTAGGTGGCGATATGGCCTGCGTAAGAGGGATGGTTAAAATACTTCTTGAGCGTCATAAAGAAGCATTAAAAACTAATCAATCGGTGTTTAATTTAGCTTTTATCGAAAAGCATACGGAGGGCTTAACTCAATATTTAAACGCTGTTGAAAGCACATCGTGGGAACACATTATTGAGCAATCTGGATTATCTAAAAATGAGATATCTCAAGCAGCTACGATTTATCAGAGTGCTAACAACGTTATTGTTACATGGGCGATGGGGATCACACAGCACAAACACTCTGTTGCTACTATTCAAGAAATCACCAACTTACAGCTATTGTTTGGTCAAATAGGTAAACCCGGTTCTGGCCTTTGCCCCGTTAGAGGACATTCAAATGTACAAGGCGACAGAACCATGGGGATTAACGAAAAGCCAGACGCGACATTTTTAAAATCACTCGAAAGTGTATTTTCTTTTACCCCACCATCTAACAACGGTCATAATACCGTCGAAGCGATAGAAGCAATGCTATCAGGTAAAAGTAAGGCATTTATCGCATTAGGTGGAAATTTTATCTCTGCAACTCCAGACACACCACTCACAGAACAAGCATTGTCGAACTGCGATTTAACGGTCAATATTGCCACTAAACTCAATAAAACGCATTTATACCCAGGAAAAATATCTATACTCTTACCTTGCTTGGGTCGCACTGATGTTGATATACAAGCGTCAGGAGAACAATCAGTTACCGTTGAAGACTCATTTTCTATGGTACATAAATCTAAAGGCGTTGTTCAGTCAAGTACTCATGATATGCGCTCAGAACCTGCAATTATCGCGGGCATAGCAAACGCGACATTGGATAAAGAACCTGTAGATTGGCTAGCACTTGTTTCAAATTACGATTTAATTCGAGATCTAATTGCTCAAACACTACCTGATTTTTATCAAATGAATGAAAGATTGGAAAAAGCGGGCGGCTTTTACTTAGGTAACAGCGCTGCGCAACATCAATGGAATACTTCATCGAAAAAAGCGTGCCTTTATACACACTCATTACCTGAAAGTATTGTTCCTGCATCGATTAGAGCCCTCACTAATAATCGCATATTAGTTATGCAAACGTTACGTTCGCATGACCAGTACAACACGACAGTTTACGGGTTTGAAGACAGGTATCGTGGCATTAGTGGTGAACGAAATATTATTTTAATAAACCCTGAAGATATGAACGACTTGGGCTTGAAACATGAGAGTTTAGTTAATGTAACAAGTTTATGGGCAGATAACGTTGAACGGAAGATTGAAGGGTTTAAACTTGTTTCATATGATATACCCAAAGGTAATGTTGCCGCTTATTTTCCTGAAGCCAACCCTTTAGTACCGCTTGCTAGTATTGGGGATTTAAGCAGTACACCCACGTCTAAATCTATTGCGGTTGTTATTGAAGCGTGTGAACAATCAACAAGAATTATTTAAAACGTTTTGAACAATATCAATTCAAGAGTTAACTACTTAGTGCACGTTAGTTAACTCGTTAACAACCAGAATAATCAGTTAGAATTTCTGGTGGCTCTGTTGATGAAAGCGCTTCTCGATAAATAATCTGGCATGTAGCGCCTAAACCACTATAAGAAAATGTAGTACTTTTTAATCCATTTGCCGTTAATTGAACTTGAATTAACGGTACGGTTTTATCAATCGCACCAATAATTCCAGCGGCATTTGCAGCTGAGTCTCCACTACCATTACCTATTTGGTGAGTATCAGGGTAACTATTCACAATAGAGAAAAACAAACCATCCGCCTCAATAACATCAGCACCTTCAACTTTGTTTTGAATTAATGCTTTTGAGTGCACCATGGTTGAAGCACTTTTTATACTTGCCGCCAAACCTTCCATAACGGCTTTACGACTATCGTCAGTTAAATTTACAAATTTAGGTAAAGCTACAACAGATAAAATACCTAAAATCACGATAACGACAACGAGCTCTATAAGCGTAAAACCTTTATTCAATGTTTTTCTCATTATAATTCAACCATATTTCCTTTGTCTTGCAGCCATTCCTTTCTATCGCCACTGCGCTTTTTAGAAAGAAGCATATCCATCAATTCCATTGTGGTATCAAATTCATCTACCGTTAGCTGAACAAGCCTTCGGGTATTAGGATCCATTGTTGTTTCTCGAAGTTGTAAAGGGTTCATTTCGCCTAACCCTTTAAAGCGTTGCACATTTACTTTACCGCGCTTTTTCTCCGCTTCAATTCTCGCTAATATGCCGTCTTTTTCAGCTTCGTCTAAAGCATAGTAAACCTCTTTACCAATATCAACACGATATAAAGGTGGCATAGCAACATATACATGGCCAGCTTGAACTAAGGGTAAAAAGTGTTGGGTAAACAAAGCGCAAAGTAAAGTGGCAATGTGAAGTCCGTCAGAGTCAGCATCGGCCAATATACATATTTTTCCGTAACGTAACTCAGACAAGTCTTCAGAAGCAGGATCAATCCCCAATGCTACTGAAATGTCATGTACTTCTTGTGACGCTAAAATTTGCCCTGACTCTACTTCCCACGTGTTAAGTATTTTTCCGCGTAAAGGCATAATAGCTTGAAACTCACGATCTCTCGCTTGTTTAGCGCTACCACCAGCAGAGTCACCCTCCACCAAAAACAGCTCGGTTCTTTCTATGTCTTGACTACCACAATCTGTTAGCTTGCCCGGTAAAGCAGGCCCTTGCGTAACTTTTTTTCGTACGATTTTTTTACTCGCACGTAACCGACGTTGAGCATTAGAAATACAAAACTCTGCAAGCGATTCAGCAATTTCTGTATGTTCATTCAACCAAAGACTAAACGCATCTTTAACAACACCTGCTACGAATGCTGCACACTGACGAGATGAAAGGCGTTCTTTAGTTTGCCCGGCAAATTGAGGATCCTGCATTTTAACCGACAACACATAAGAACATTTATCCCACACATCGTCTGGTGTAAGTTTAACGCCACGTGGAATTAAATTTCTAAACTCACAGAATTCACGCATTGCTTCAAGTAAACCTTGTCGCAAACCATTTACGTGGGTTCCACCTTGAATAGTAGGAATAAGGTTTACATAACTTTCGCCAATTCCTTCGCCACCTTCGGGCAACCATGTTACAGCCCAATCAGCAGCTTCAGTTTGCGCAGTAAAAGTACCTACGAACGGGTCTTTAGGTAAAGACTCATATTCTTTAACTGAATCTCGTAAATAATCTACTAAGCCGTCTTCGTAACACCACTGGTATTTTTTATCTTCATTTTTATCATGAAATTTTATTGTTAATCCAGGGCATAGAACTGCTTTAGCTTTTAAATTATGAGCAAGTCTTCGAGCTGAAAACTTTGGAGAGTCAAAATAATTAGCATCTGGCCAAAACTTTACGCGGCTACCTGTATTACGTCGACCAACTGTACCTGTTTCACGCAGCTCTTCTACCTTTTCACCATTTTCAAATGCCATTTCATAAACTTTGCTGTCGCGTCTAACGGCAACATCAACACGCGTCGAAAGCGCATTTACAACAGAGATACCTACACCGTGCAAACCACCGGAAAATTGATAGTTTTTACTTGAAAACTTACCACCGGCATGTAGTTTACAAAAAATAAGTTCTACACCTGACACACCTTCTTCTGGGTGAATGTCTATTGGCATACCACGACCATCGTCAATCACCTCAAGCGACTGATCTTTATCTAGAATTACCGTAATATTCTGTGCATACCCAGCCAACGCTTCGTCAACCGAGTTATCAATAACCTCTTGACCTAAATGATTTGGTCGTGCGGTATCGGTATACATACCCGGACGGTGCCTTACTGGATCTAAACCACTAAGAACTTCGATGGAATCTGAATTATATTGTTCGCTCATTTGAATAATCTGATCGTTGTTATTATTAGAAAATAGGTAAAAAGGCTGTTTGCCACTTATTCAGCTAATTGTAGAAACTCTGCTATCTTTGGCAACATGTTTTCAAAGTCAGTGAAGCTATGATCTCCACCCTCTTGTACAATTAAACTGCTTTGTTGAAATTTTTCAACAGCCAGCTTGTAATCTAACACTTCATCACCTGTTTGTACCATGACCAAGTAGTTATTTTTTTGAATTTTTTGCTGCTCAATTGAGATTAAATCTTCGAGGTATGATTTTTCAACCATATATGACTCATTTGTATACGGATTTACTTGTTCACCAACGTAGTCCTCAAGTAGTTCATAAGGTTTAATCGCAGGGTTAACTAACACCGCCTTTATACCAAACGCTTCACTCAAATACGTTGAGAAATAGCCACCTAATGAAGAACCGATTAAACACCATTGTTCGGTGGGCGCTGATTCAAAAAAGCTTTCTAACTGCTTAATCGCTTTTTTAGGTGTAGACGCTATTTGAGGACAATGAAATTTAACGTGTGGGAAGTTCAACGCTATATATTCTTGCGTGATCACAGCCTTATGAGATTGAGGTGAAGAATTAAAACCGTGTATATAAAGTACATTAATCAATAGATATATTCCGAGGTTCGTTTAACAAAAATATTGGTTGAGTATTCAACTGACCATCATCAGACAGTTCGAAAATTCGGTATCCGGCTCCTTGCCCATTACATGCCGATGTTTGGCATTGTGTATCAAACTGAATTGAAGTCGCAGGGCAAGTATAAACAGGCTTAGAATAACCTGTTTGTTCTGGTGTTAATGTAAGCGCTTGGTGAATATGCCCACATGCGATAGCACTAATCGATGCATGTTTATTGATTAAGCTCCAAAATTCATCTTTGTTCTTTAACCCATGTTTATCAATAAAGTAACCCACATCAACTGGGTGATGATGCATCATTAACAACTGATTAAGCGCTGGATTAATTGCCTCATCCATTTTTATGAGTTCATTTTCGCTAACAATACCTGAGGGGCGTTCACTCTTACTCTGCACAAGGATAATTTGCCAATTGTTCAATTCGATCGATTTAGCACTAGAAAAGGGAAAACCTGATAGATGCTGATCTAAATGCTGAAATTCATCGTGATTACCTGCGAGATAATAAACAGGAATATCTATTTTTTTCTCAGCAAAAAGTTGAGCAAAATTTATGTATGATTCATCAGTATGGTCTTGTGTTAAGTCACCTGTAAAAACAATAAGATCTGGTTTAGTTACGCTATTGATGTGTTCTAATACATCATACAAATGCAGATAAACGTTAGCACCGCAATGCTCTGAGTTCTTTTGAGCAAACAAATGAGAGTCAGAAACCTGTGCAATTTTAAAAGAAGTTTTCATAAGTTTTAACTAAAACGTGAGTATTACTTGGTTTTATCAAAAAGCGGAACATTAACTTGGCCAAGCTGATGACAAAGCTGTAACCATTCTTTTAAAAACATATTAATTTGCTCTTTTTCATCAGGTAAATGCATATGGATATTAGGGTAATCGTAACGAGGTTTTACATAACGAATATCTTGAGAGCTAATAACCTCTGCCATTCTCGCATCATGATATAAACGAATAATCATTTTAGGTCGAAACAACTGAGACAAATTTTCGCCCATAACAACGGCATTTTGACTCATGGTAATTAAGGTGGTGTACCGAGTAACTTCGTTCACTGCAACCGAATACGATAAAAAATCAGAAATAAAAAACTGACGAATTTCGCCCACCTCTTCTTTGTCGCCTAGCAACTTTAATAACAACATATAGTTAACATCACATAAATTCATGAGTGTTGATAACCTAGGTTGATATTTGCGAGCAGTTAAGTTCATTTTTATTGCCAATTTTCCTGTAAAGATACGTAGTTCAACTCTAGCCATTGTAACCCAATAATGGATGACGCATTGCTAATTTTTCCTTGTTTCACTAAATCCATTGCATCATTTCGAGGTAATACATGCACAAGAATATCTTCTCCCTCTTCTTCTAACCCGTACACCCCACCAACATGAGTAGAGTCTACTTTCGCTGCATATAAATAAATGCATTCACTTGTTCCGCCAGGGCTAGGGAAAAACTTAGTTATTTCAATAATGTTACGTTCTTCAACATGCAAGTTTGCTTCTTCTTTTGCTTCTCTAATCGCAACATCAATCGGTTGTTCGTTTTTACCAAACATTCCTGCAATAAACTCCAATTGCCACGGAGTTTCGGAACGAATAGCCCCTAATCTAAATTGTTCGATGAGCACTACCGTATCGTTTATTGGGTCATAGGGCATTAAAACAACAGCATCACCACGTTCAAATATTTCACGTGTTAACGTATTACTGTATCCACCTTCGAATAATCGATGCTTTACTTCAAATTCATTAATGGTAAAAAAACCTTTAAATTTGCGTTTAGGCTCTGAAATAACGGTATCAGCATGGCTAAAGCGCAGAATTGGTGGGGAAGTTTTTTTATCATTCATTTCAATAAACCTTATTATTTAATATCCATAAAACGCTTTTTAACACGAGGTATACAAAATACAATTATTAATATCTCGTGCAAAATTAATGTAACACACGTTAAGTATCTAACTATAAACTAAACATTTTGTTACACTAGACTACATTCTTATACACTTATTATGTTTAGCTAATAATTTAAGCTATGTAGTATACTCGATATAGAATTGTGTGCTTGTGAACATAGTATTCACAAGCAATTAAAACACTCACAGGGATTGCTTACACATGAAAATAAAAATTATTTCTCTCCTAATAGGTCTTTCTGCAATGGCGACAACTCATTTGTCTCATGCTGAAAACCTTCTTGACGTATACCAACAAGCTCAAGCGAATGATCCTGTGGTATTGAAAGCTCACGCTCAATATATGGCATCTAAAGAAGATATTGTTCAAGCAAGGTCTGTACTATTACCAAAATTGTCAGCATTCGGTAGCTATACACTGAGTGATCGCGAAGTAGACGGCAACAAAACTGAAGATTCAAAATCAAAGTCACTCGGTGCAAACTTGAGCATGGAAATTTATCACCACAGCTCTTGGTTAAACCTAAACTCAGCTAAAAAAGGCGCTCATCAACGCGATATCGCCTTTCAAGTTGCTCAGCAGCAGTTAATTTTACGTGTTACAGAAGCTTACTTTAATGTATTAAGTGCTAAAGACGATTTAGAATTCGCTAAAGCGGAAAAGAAAGCCATTACTCGTCAACTTGATCAAACTAAGCAACGTTTTAAAGTAGGATTAACAGCAATTACCGACGTACATGAAGCACAAGCTCAATACGATAATACGGTTACTGCGGAAATTAGAGCAGAAAACAACGTGTTTAATGCGGAAGAAGCCCTTCGCGAAATAACAAATGTTTACCCTCGTAATTTAAACACGCTAAATACTGAAAGATTTAGTGCTTCAAGACCAGTTCCTGATAGTGCTAATGAATGGCAACAAACCGCTGAAGCGAAAAATTTAAATTTAATCGCACAAAAAATTAGTGTTGATATAGCAAAGGAGCAAATTAACATTGCACGCTCTGGCCACTACCCTACAGTTGATTTAACTGGTCGCTACACTAAAACAGATAATGACGACCCTTTTATATCACCTTACAATGTTGATATAGACAGCCAATCAATTGGTATTGAAGTAAGTGTGCCATTATACACAGGTGGTGCTATTACAAGTTCTGTACGTAAAGCACAAAGTAATTATGTAGCGAGTAGCCAAGATTTAGCGCAAACGCATCGTAATGTTGTTCGTAGTACTCGAAATGCTTACAACACAGTTATTGCAGCGGTATCGGCAATTAAATCACTTGAACAATCGGTTGTTAGTGCACAAAGTGCATTAAGTGCTACAGAGGCAGGTATGGAAGTTGGTATAAGAACTATTGTTGATGTATTAGAAAGCACCAGAAACTTATACAATGCAAAACGTAACTTAAGCTCTACTCGTTACGATTACATTCAAGCGATTTTATTACTTAAGTTTTCTGCAGGAACCATTAGCGAAAAAGACCTTATTGATATTAACAAAGGTTTATTACCGTCAGTTTAAACCAATATTACATAATAAAATCAAAGGGTAACTTTCGCTAAGTTACCCTTTTTTTACATAAGCGTTCGATAGAATGCAATCAACTCTTTGGCTTCACGCTCTACTGAATAGTGCTGTAAAATACGTTCTCGACCTGAGGCTCCCATCTCTGCCAATTTCTCAGGATCACTGAGTAACAAGTCCATCTTCTCTACAACTGCTGGTAAATCATTTGTAGGCACTACGTATCCTTGCTGCCCTTGTTCAACAACCTCAGGCCAAGCTCCAGCTTCACTCGCAAGAACTGCTGCACCACTACTCATTGCTTCTAACACCGTTAAACCAAAACCTTCATTGTCACTCAAAGCGACAACGACGGACAATGAACGGAATATATTGGGAATATCAGCAAAGTTTTGTTCGCCAGCAAAAACAATACGATCACTAAGCCCTGCTTCTGCTATTTTTTCTTTCAAAGAAGATACAAGCGCTTCGTTACTACTACTAATAGCACCAACTACAACCGCCGTATATTCAGGGTGTTTGTTCAACACTTGAATGCAAGATTCAACAAACAAATGTACCCCTTTTTGTTTTCTAACGCGCCCTAAAATAGCGATGCCGTATTTTCCTTTCTTTGCAGACTCAGGCAAAAGGCTCAAACTATTCCAGGCTTCTTGTTTATTTTCTGGCGGCGTATACACATCGGTTTTCACGCCATGATAAATAATTGCGTCGGGCTCTTTATGTAAATAACTTGCCGAGGCTTTACACATTGCAAGTACCGCATCCATTTTTTCGGTTAACCATTTAGTTGAACCTGAACGTTTTCTTTGCGCTGCAGAACTAAAAATCAGTTTGATTTTTGCGCCAAATACATGCTTGAGCAACAATCCTTGAATCATTTCATCAACACGGCGTGCGTGAAAAATACGAAAGCTCCCGTCACTCAATGGCTTTCTACACATTTTAACAACTTGCCAAAAACTAATGTTTAGCGATTCATCGTCAAGGTGATGCTTTCCCATCACACGTAAATTAATCAATTTTTTTTGTTCAGAAAGCACTTGAAGCATGGTTGAAGTTACACCTGAAAAATTAGGATTTGAGTTACCAATAATTAACTCTACCTCATCGCTATTACTTTGCATTTTTACGTTTGAACTCATTAACGGTATAAACCAACTCACTAAAATATGAACGTATTCTACGTTAAAGCCTACGCTGATTAAATAACTTATATTGCAATTGGTTACCTATTCCAAAGTATCTTGGGTATAATCTGTTTCGCCTATAACGTTTACAATTAAAGACCCTTATCGTGAGCAAAAATAAAGTTTTACAACCTAATTTCAAACTATCCTTTTTATTACCTAAGTATTGGTTAACTTGGGTTGGCGTATTTATCATGTATTCAATTTCATGGTTGCCATACAAGTTTCAGCTATTCCTTGGTCGAATGATTGGCAGACTATTAATGAAAATAGGGTCCAGCAGAAAAAAAGTAGCTCTGCGTAACCTAGAATTATGTTTTCCTGATATGCCTGAAGAAGAACGACTTGAGCTTCTGAAGAAGAATTTTGAAAGCACAGGCATCGCGTTATTTGAAACGGGCATGGGCTGGTGGTGGCCAGACTGGCGAGTAAAACGTAAATTTACAGTAACGGGCCTTGAGCATATAGAAAAGGCAAAAGCTGAAGGGCAAGGTGTCCTTATTTTAGCTATGCATTACCTTTGTGCAGAAATTATTGGTCGTGGCTTTGGTCATGCTCACCCACTTGTTATTTTTTATAGACCTCATAACAACCAACTTATGGAATTTTTCCAATTTAGAGGCCGTGGACGCTCCAATGAATACATGCTCGGTAAAAAAGACGTAAAAGGATTAATTAAAGCAATAAGAACTGGTGAGTCATGTTTATACTTACCCGACCAAGACTACGGAAGAAACCGCAGTATATTTGTACCATTTTTTGACGTAAAAGAAACTGCAAGCACTACAGGTACGTTAATATTCGCTCGCCAAAGCAATACTAAAACAATGATGATGATACCGAAGCGTAACGATGATGGTAGTGGTTACACCGTTGAAATTACGCCTCCCTTAGACAACTTCCCTACTAACGATGATGTTACCGATGTAACACGTATTAACCAAGAAGTTGAAAAAGCGGTGTTACGTAAACCAGAGCAATACATGTGGTTACATAGACGATTCAAAACAAGACCAAACGAAACGGATGCAAGTTTGTATAAGTAGCTATTGTTAAGTATGGTTATATCATTCAGTTAAATATTTTGATCAGGTAAATTATGGGATTTTGGGTACGAAACATTATTTTTGGTTGTATTCTAATAGGCTTAGCGGCCTATTTTTTCACAAGTCAAGATCTAATGAACTCTATAGAACAAGACGCTATGCAAGAGGCGCCAACAACAGAGCAAGCCGAAAAAATAGACACAGTTGCGGCACCAAAACCAGCTCCTAAAAAAGAAGAAGAAAAACAAAATAAAGCGGCAAAAGGCATTTCATCTTTTTACGCGAATATCCTAGGTGAACTAGGAGAGAATGGACCCACAATAAGAAACAACATTGTTTACTTACCTGAGCAAACAAACGACTTAGAACTGCTGTTAAACAATAGAATGCAAACTGTTCGTGCCTACCCAAAACGCTGGAGTGGCACGACAGAGTCTCGCCCTTTTAGAAAAGATGAAACCATTTTCCAAAAGCTGGCTGAATTTGCAAAAAAAGACAAACTTGAAGTGTTCTGGCGATTAAACAAAGATTTTGTTGTTAAAGACGCATTTCGCATAAATAAAAATATACTAAAAACCGCTCTTCAACTGGGTCAAGGCATTGACGGACATTTCCAAGAAGGTGTTTCGGTATACTTCTGTTATAAATCTCGTTCAATCGTTTTCATTGAAGGTACTAAATCGTATCTAGATGAGCGTTGTACGTTAATACAACCTAAACGTAACTACTAAATATATAAAGGCTGTTGTTTTTACATCATTCAACAGCCTTCACTTCACATTTTTATACTCTATAAAACTCGCACGGCATCTTAAGCAGTTACGCTCTGATTAACACGTCAATAGACTATCTTTAATCTCAATCACATCATTCGCCATTTTTTCAAAATCAGTAACATTAATTAGCGCTTTGTTACCTTGAAGTGTTGCTTTGTGACCAAAGTCCCGAAGCTGACAATAGCATTCTACCAATATGTTTCTATCGTCCTTAGAGATAATACCCAATCGACAGAGCTCTCCCAATATTCTAATGTTGTCTGAAAACTCACCTAAGCTTGGGTGTGTATTCGCGTGAGATAACACTAAAAACTGTACTAGAAACTCAATATCAACAAGACCACCATCTCCTTGTTTAATATCAATAACGTCAGTTGTAGACTTGTCTAAATGGTTCTGCATTTTATTCCGCATTTTTACAATTTCTTCATGCAGCTCTGTACAGTTACGTTTTGTCGATAATATATTGAGTTTTATCTCATTGAATCGCGCAACAAATGCTTCGTCACCATAAATACAACGTGTTCTTACTAGCGCTTGATGTTCCCACGTCCACGCTTCTTTGTGTTGATAATCTTCAAACGTGTCAATGTGCACTACCAGTAATCCTGAATTACCCGATGGCCTTAAACGCATGTCTAACTCATAAAGCATTCCGCTCGACATATTAGTATTGAAAATATGCATAATTCGCTGAGCTAACTTCACATAAAAATGACCTGCCGAAATTTCTTTCGGGCCATTAGTCATATCGTTTGCCGCACTTTTATGCAGAAAAACTAAATCAAGATCAGAGCCATACCCAAGCTCTATTCCTCCTACTTTTCCATAACCGATAACGGCAAAGCCTTTATGGTCTCGCCCTACCGTTGACAAGGGTTGTCCAAAACGCTGAGTCACGTTTAACCACGCTAAATTTACAACTTCAGTAACAATGGCTTCAGCAATAGCAGTAAGGTGATCACTGACTTTAGTTATAGGTAATACATTTGAAATATCTGCTGCTGCTAACCTTAAATGCTGAGCTTGCTTGAATTGACGTAACGTATTCATTTGGGCTTCTAAATCATCTTCTGGAATACGTAGCATAATTTCTCTTAATTCTGCCGCATACGATTCTTCTGACGGTGGATTGTGCAGTAACTTTGGATCAATCAGTTCATCTAACAATATAGGGTATTTAGCAATATGTTCAGTAACCCATAAACTTGAGCGACACAGCTTAATGAGATGATTTAACGCCCCCTCATTTTCAAACAATAATTCTAAGTATGCTGTACGGGTGTGTATTTTTTTGAATACCGACAATACTCTTTCAAGCGTAGTTTCTTCTACATTTTGTTCATTTAAATGAAACAACAATAATGGCATAAGTTTGTCTAGCGTTTGTCGTCCTCGAGTACCAATACTTTTTTTGGTTAGCTCTTGTCTAAAGTCACTCAACTGGCTCCATATATTTTCTACTTTCCATTCTTTGTTTACCTGTGCGATCCACTCACAACTTTCTTCATGTCCCCAATCACTATCCCACAAGGTAACCCAATGAGAGTCTTTCACCGTATGGTTTGGGCTCTCTTCTCCAATCAGCGCTATAAATTCTTGATGCACTCCTTCCATGTGTTTCGCTAAGCACGTTAAGAACTCAGACCACGACGTTAAGTCGTCTCTATGTAATGCGTGAAGAATACGTTCTTGGTCTAACACTGTGTCAGGCAGAGTTTGCGTTTGTTGATCGCCAAGTGCTTGGATAATGTTTTCTACTCGACGTAAAAACACATAGGCATCATGCAAAACTTGCATACTATCTTGAGAAATTTCACCTTCGCTCACCAAAATAGGCAATACAGTCATTAAATTTCGTTCTTGCAGCACACTAACTCTGCCACCACGAATTAATTGAAAAACTTGTACAATAAACTCTACTTCTCGAATACCGCCCGCGCCAAGCTTGATATTATTGGTTAACTGCTTGCGCCTAACTTCTTGCGCAATCATCATTTTCATTCGGCGCAAACTTTCGATAACACTAAAATCGATGTATCTACGATAAACAAAGGGTTTAAGTAAACGAGATAACTGTCCGTGATACTTTCCATCACCAATTAACCTTGCTTTAAGCATGGCGTAACGTTCCCAGTCTCTCCCCTGTTCTTGGTAATAATCTTCCATCGCGTTAAACGTTAAAACTAATGGACCACTTTCGCCAAACGGACGTAAACGCATATCAACGCGATAAACAAATCCATCCGCCGTTTTTTGATTTAACGCTGTGATCAGCTTTTGTCCTAAGCGCGTAAAAAACTGCTGATTATCAACGGTTCGCCTTACCCCTTGAGTTTCACCAGCTTCGGGATACACAAAAATAAGATCGATATCGGAAGAAAAATTTAGCTCTTTACCGCCTAACTTTCCCATACCATAAACAAGCAGAGGAATTGTTTCGCCTTCACTATTCTTGGGCTCTCCCCATTTTGTATAGCAAAAATGACTTAACCATGCTAACGCCCCTAATACGAGCTGGTCGGCTAGTGTTGATAACCGATTCAACGACTCTTTCAATGGAATATTCAGAACTAAATCAGCAACCGCAATACTTACCATTTCACGTAAGCGAAATAAGCGTAGAGTTTTATGTAATTCATCTTCACTAGTACAAGAATCAAGGCGATCTTGCAGTAATTGAGCATAGTCAGGCGTTTGTTCTTGATAGACGTAGTCTGACGCAAAAACATCAATCACAATATCTGGCGCTTGAAGTGCGCTCGTCAATACAAAGTCACTTAACGCAACTGCTCGTTTAAAGTCAGCTAGCTGCGAAGCTGATAATGATTCAGCGGCATTTGGGTATTGTGAAAAGAATTGAAACAAACTTTTTTCTTGATGTTCAATTAAACAGGGAGAAGTTACTTCTTTTACATGGCTATGCATCATATACTCCATCATTAAATGGCATGTTTAAACGAGTGCTTTTTACAAAATTAGCTATTAAATCGTTGGACATATTATGTCAAGAATGATATTAATAAATGATAACCATAGCATTTTTGAGGACACTATGGCAGGAATGCACCACTTAAAAGTAATACTAATTCTCGTAAGTTTGATCTTGATCGGCTGTGGCGATCCGTTACAAGATCAAATCGAACAGCAAATTCAAATATCCGAACAACGTGTTGAACAACTCGGTAACGGACTTAACGCGGGTCAAATAAGAAACGCTACACTTATTAATCAATACGCAACAAAAGTTATTGATTTAAAACCTGATCTTGCGCCATTAGTCAATGAGTTTAAAAAAGACGCAACCACTAGTGGGCCTATGTACCTAGCGCTACTAGACCGAATTAATACCGTTAAAACTCAGCCGAATATGTTTGCTGATTCACAGGCACGATATGACGAATTACTTAACATTTACCAAGCTGCTGATCCTGTATTGTATTCAGACGCATTAAGCGATCCGCTAAATGTACTCGCCGATATGTCTGACGGGCTGCTGCCTCGTATCAATGCCATGTCTAAAAGCCAAAGTGCGCAAGTAAATAACGCTCAAGATTTTGGCACAGGCGAACAACTTATCGGCAACCCCAATTATGGTCAATGGTCTACGGGTAGCAATGGCATGTCGTTCTGGGCTTGGTATGGTATGTATTCGCTAATGGGTGACTTATTTGGGTCACGTAGAGTTTACTATAATGACTGGGGACGATACCGAAATTATAGTTATTACAACGACTACGGACGAAAGCGTTACAGCTCGCCATCGCAGCTTAAAAAACAAACCACGCTTGAAAATCGAACACGAAAGTCGTTTC
This sequence comes from Colwellia sp., assembly GCA_020630795.1. GTDB lineage: Bacteria > Pseudomonadota > Gammaproteobacteria > Enterobacterales > Alteromonadaceae > Pseudocolwellia. The sequence goes on along the minus strand of JAHDIK010000013.1, from coordinate 26,503 downwards.
AAAGCAGAGGGCAAAAATTTACTAGCGCTTACAGTAAAAATCGTACAGGTTCTTCTTCACTTTCAAGTCAAAGTAGAACTGCACAAGCAAGTGCTAATAAGTTTACTAAGGCCAGTAAGTTCAAACCTACTAGCCCCACAAAAAGTTCGTACGCAAAAAATTCATCAAAAAACGCCAGTTTCAGAAATAGCTCAAGCTCTACTTCTCGTGGCTTTAAACGCGGCAAATAACGAGTAGCAGAATAGGAATAATAATGAATACAATAATAGACATAACACACTTAAACCAAGATTTACTCATCTATTTGGCCATCGATATTACCATTGCCATTTTGTTACTGGGAGCAATGCGTTTTATTTCAGGCTTTACCGCTCAAGTTAACTCGACTGAGGAGCTGTCTAAAGAAGACAACTTTGCGTTTGGTGTAAGCGTAGCGGGTAGTGTTGCCGCTATGGGGATTGTGCTTACAGGGGCAATAACGGGTGAAGCCGCTGACAGTTACGTGATGGAAGCAATAGGTATGCTTTCTTACGGTTTATTTGGTTTAATTTTAATTAAAATTGGTCGTATGGTTCACGACCGAATAGCACTCAACCAAATTAACAAAACAGAACAAATTAAAGCACATAATATTTCAGTCGGTATTGTTGATGCGGCTGGAGCTATTGCTACCGCAATAATTATTCGTGCGGTTTTACTGTGGGTGAATGGGTTAAGCATCAGTACATTCGTTGCCATTGCTGCTGGCTTTATTGTATCGCAAGCCATGTTAGTACTTGTTACTCGCCTAAAAGAAAAACAATATGCGAAAAATAATCAGGGTGACTGCATGCAAGAGGCCTTTGCCGATGGGCAAGTTGCTTTGGCAATTCGCTACGCAGGACAAGCAATAAGTACTGCCCTAGCTGTTACAGCGGCAAGTTACTTTTTAACCTACAACCCTGATACTTTAGTTGTTAACCTAGTGGGCTGGTTAGTGTTTAGTGTAATCATGACGGTTTTAGTATGGTTACTAACAACGATCGCAAAGAAACTTATTTTAATGGGTATCAACCTCGTTGAAGAAGTAGATCAGCAACATAATATTGGTGTTGCAAGTGTAGAAATGGCTATCAGTATTTCTATCGCATTAATTTTAACGGGCTTAATGGCTTAACACTTCATATCGACAAAGCTGCTGAACACTTCAATTCATTTGTTTAGCAGCTTTTTTCACAATACCCTCAATTAAGTTACTTTACCTAATGACATCAACCAAACGCTCTTTGTTCGTAAACGACGTATTGCTCATACTCACCATGGCAATACTTGCTGGCTGTGGCTTGGTATACGAATATTTACTGTCACATTACGCTGGCAGAGTATTAGGTGTGATGGAAAGCACCATTTATGCAATGATCGGCCTAATGATTGTTGCCATGGGGCTAGGTGCCTTTGCCGCGCGTAAAATTACCTGCGCGTTTAATGGTTTTGTGTGGCTAGAGCTCATTATTGCGTTATTGGGTAGTACGTCAATTTTGATTATTGGTGGCTTAATAGCGCTAACTCAAACCTTTCCTTATATACTTTCTGACATGTTTTCATTACCACCAGATGCCCTTCCCCGTGGTGGTATTTTTAAAACACTCAGTTTTTTAGCGTTTAACAGCCCCTACTTTTTTGGCTTATTACTCGGTTTTTTCATCGGTATGGAAATTCCGTTAATTGCTCGTATTCGAGAAGAAATACATCAAAAACATCTCAAAAATAACTTAGGCACAATTTACGGTGCAGACTATGTAGGAGCCGGTTGTGGCGCAGCAATATGGGTACTCTTTCTATTAACTATTGATATTAGTAAAGCCAGTGCGTTAACAGCAGCATTAAACCTTGTGGTTGGTAGTATTTTTATTGCTTATTACTGGGACAGGCTCTCGTGGAAAAAAACCTTAGTTGGTATTCACGTAGGATTTTTTATACTAATCAGTGTTATTTACCAACAAGGTAATTCATGGCTAAACAACATGAATAACTTGTTGTATCTAGACAAAGTGGTTTACACCGATAAAACCAAATATCAACACTTAACTTTTACGCAACGCCATATGGGAATCGATCAAGCTAACGTTATTAGTTTTTACCTTAATGGCCGTTTACAGTTTTCATCATCTGACGAATTTATTTATCACAGTTATCTTGTAACACCTGTTTTAGCAGGTTCAGCTCGACAAGAAAATGTGTTAATTATCGGTGGTGGTGACGGCTTAGCGTTACGAGACGTATTGCAGTGGTCGCCTGAACAAGTCACGCTGATAGATTTAGACGCAGAGCTTATTGAAATATTTACTCAGCCCCACGAAAAACTTCCCACAGCACTGGCAAAACAAATAACACAATTAAACCAACAAAGTTTAACTCACAAAAGTGTCAGCGTACTAAAAAGCGATGCCTTTCTAACCATAGATAGCTTGCTAGCCAAAGGCGATGTTTACGACGCTATTATTGTCGACTTACCTGACCCAAGCCACCCTGATCTTAACAAATTATATTCTGTTAATTTTTACGCACGATTAAAACAACTTCTGGCAGGCGACGGGTTAATTGGTATTCAATCGACAAGCCCCTACCACGCGAAAGATTCGTTTATTTCAGTACAAAAAACCATGGAAGCGGCAGGATTTTCCTCTGTTGAACAATATCACGATAACGTGCCGAGCTTCGGAGAATGGGGCTGGACTATTGCCAGCAAAATGGGATCAAGCCCGCTTAATCGCCTCAAAAAATTAGAACGTTTACCAGTAGAGCATTTTTGGTTAACGCTACCTATGATTAAAAATGCTTTTGAGTTTCCAAACAATTTTTATGAAGACAAAGAAGATATCCCTGTTAATTACTTAGGCAGTCACGCCATTTATCAATTACATCAAGAAGCGTGGCGAGATCAACAAGGGCTTAACAATTCTCATCTACAATGATGTAAGTAGTTTTAAGTGGATATTGAAACACTAAAAACGATATTAATGAAAAAATAACAAAAACAGCACTTGACATATTATGTCTAGATGTTAAATTAACCCCAGTGACATAATATGTCGATTAGCAAAAAGGCCAAAAGCCTGATTACTAAGAATTAACATGAATGAGGAACAACATGAATATTCATACGATAGCAAACCACTTGAATGCAATGGCAGACAATTCAGAAACGGGAATGGTTTTTGATTGCCAACCGATTTCAGGTGAAGTTGACGTGTTACAAATTTCTGTAATAGACCGTGAAGAATTACCTATTTTTGTGTCTGTTACTGATGACCAAATTTTATGCATTACCTACTTATGGGGTGCAGAAGAAGTTAAAGCAGACAAGGTACATGACATGCATGAAAGCATGCTTGAAATGAACATACCAATGCCACTATCTTCGTTTTCAAAAATTGGTGATAAATACGTTATTTTTGGCGCATTATCTATCAATTCAACATACGACGACATAGAACATGAACTTGCTGTTCTTAGTAATAACGCCATCGAAATTATCGATGACATGAGTGACTATTTAATTTAAGCGACCACCTTACTTAGGAGTAATAATATGAGTATTTTCAAAAAGATAATGACCGCTATTCGTGGTGGCGCATCTGAAGTTGGCGAATCAATTGTTGATTCAAATGCAACACGCATTTTTGAACAAGAGATCCGAGACGCAGAAAACCACCTAACAAAAGCAAAACGTGACCTTACAGGCGTAATGGCACAACAAATGTCTTCAAGCCGTGAAGTAGACCGCGTTAAACGTGAAATCGCTGAACATGAAGGGTATGCCGTTCAAGCCTTAGAAAAAGGTGATGAAGCGTTAGCACTTGCTGTAGCAGAAAAAATTGCAGCACTTGAAAGTGAATTAGCGACTTCTCAGCAATCATTAGATAGCTTTGAAGGCAGCGCGAACCGCTTAAAAGATCTTGTTAAGAAGAGTGAGCGTCAAGTTGCAGAATACAAACGTCAGTTATCAATGGTTAAAACGACTGACAGCGTTCAAAAAGCAACGTCTGCTATTACTGATAACTTTTCATCAAGTAACTCTAAGCTACTTAGCGCTAAAGACTCTTTAGAGCGTATTAAAGCTAAGCAACAAAAGTTTGATGATCAAATGAAAGCAGCTGAAGTTTTAGAGTCTGAAAACTCTGATAACTCACTAGAAGCTAAGCTTAAAGAAGCTGGTATCGGTGCTAGTGATGCAAGCGCAAGTTCAGTGTTAGACCGTTTGAAAGCTAAACAAAAATAAGCGTTTGCTCAAACATAATAACTAATTAATTAAAGAATAAATCGCTTGTTGCCTATTGTAGCAAGCGATTTTCATGGTGGTAAAATGGGATTTTTGAAAAGCATTTTTAAAAAAGAAGAAAAGCAACGTTCTTTAACGCAAGCTCATCAACTTAAAAAGAATGACATTATTGTACTTAGCGACAGCTTTGGTTTACCCGAAACATTGCGAGGACAGGAATTTCAAGTATCTGCAATTAACTGTTATGAATACGAAAATAAAACCGAAACAGAATGGGTTTTACAAAGCACAAATAATATTCAAATATATTTAACACTGGATATTGACGATGAAACCTACCTCAAATTTTCACTAAAAGTTGAACAGCACCAAGTAGAAAGCTTGTTTGATTTAGAGAGTTTCTCCACGATATTTGACGAACCTGGTAATGCTTTTATTGAAAAAGTATCAGAAGTTGAAAACACTTCTGGCTGGAGTAGCGACCAATATCAACAACAAACATTTGCTCAGGTTGGCTATTTTCACCGAAAAGATAATCGCGTAGAATCGCTATCAGCATATGAAGGAACAGACGCAGGCGAGCAGTTCGAACTTTACGCGTTATTTGATAAGGACGATACTAGAGGCATAGATATAGAAGTATGGCCTGACGGCGATACTGATGTGTTTTTAACGCTATTTAGACCAACCACAGATATTATCGACATGTATCCAGGAAGCTAACTCGTGACACGTAAAATACCTGAAAAATGGGAATCCTCTGTTAAAGCTGTTAAAGCTGTTCAAGTTGCGTTTGATATGGATGAAAAAGTTCAGTTAGCTATTCGCAAACAAGCGCTTGAAGCAGGTTTAAGTCCATCTGATCAAATACGAGACATACTGGGTTTACCCACAAGTAAACGTCCTAAGCGCCCTCGCTTAACCGTTAGCTTAGCGCCAGCAGATTATGAAGTACTTGCGAAAAAATACAGTTTACAACCAGATCAACAGTTAGAAATTAAAAAGAAACTAATGGATGAGCTGATTAATCACGTGCATATAGAAGATTAAATAAAGCAATACCAGAGTATAAGTTAAGAGGATACAAAGTTTGTTAGTTATCGAATCAGTTATGGAAAAAACACGCCTATATACGATTGACCAATATGGCGTGAAAAATTACAACTTTTTTGTATTATCTTTCTTTCTCCTCCTCGTTATGACATTTCTAACAATGTCATTAGGCCATGTAGCTTACATATTCGAAATAGAGCACAGTAATTCGCCAGTAAAAACTTATAGCGATGCGGTATGGCTAATGGTCATGTCGGCTTCAACCATAGGCTTTGGTGATGTATACCCAGTAACCTTAATGGGTCGCATATCCGTATATACTATGTTCCTTCTCGGTGTTGGTACACTTGGTACATTAGGGGCAGTATTTGCTAATAAACTCTTCGGTTTTGCAGACACAAATATTAAGAATCGTGAATTGCGTAAACAAAATGCCAATATTTACGCAAAACTGTTAGAGCTTGAAAAGAAAATTGACGAGTTAAAAAAAGACTAACCTTTTTTACTCACAACCCCTGAATTTTTTATAATCTGCAAAGCAATTTTTAGCTGATTATTCGAAGCAGCTGCCGTTAAACTCACACGAATAAAAGCTGAGAAGTGGTGATTAACCGCAAAGAACGCCGACGGCACAACTTCTACGCCTAACTCGCTTAACGTATCTGCAGCTTCCATAGCATCACAATTTACAGGCAACCATACATGCGGTGTAATCCCTTTATTTCGTTGGTATTGCCTCGCCGGAAATATTTGTTCAAACAAATCAAATCTTATTTTTATTTCCTCTCGTTGCCAATGCGTACGCTCGGTTGTTGTACCACCACAAATCCAGTGAGTCGCAACTCCAGCCATTAGCGGACTGAGCTGCCAACTAGTTGCATGAGTATCTTTTGCAATCATGTTAATTACAGGGTGTTCACTCGCAATAACTGCAAACCTAATTCCAGGGCTTACGGCTTTTGCAAAACTCGTAATTAAAATGGACTGGTCTTTAATACTCGTACTGATAGGCGGAAAGTTCGTTAAAGTCCCTAATACATATTCTTCTATAAACAACAGTTTATATTTTTGTATTACTTCTATAATTTTAGCGCCGCGCTCTTTTCCCATTATTGACGCTGTAGGGTTTTGTAGTAATGGATCGAATACTAATACAGTGGCTCCAGTTGAGCGAATAGCTAAATCTAATGCATCAGGTAAAATCCCCTGTTCGTCACACTTAACGCCGTACAACTTTAAACGAAGCTGTTTTGCGACGGTTTTTATGCCAGGAAAAGTGAGTTCGCTTACTAAAACCACATCATCTTGATTACATGTAGCGAGCAAAGTCACTAAAAGTGCATTTTGAGCCGTAGATGTCACTAAACAATTTTCACTAGGAATAAAATAGCCAAATTCACCAAGCCATTTAGCCGCTGATATTTGAGTGGTTTTTAATGAAAGAGGCGATAAATACTCAAGGCATGAAGACAACCCTGTTGGTCGTTTCATTAGCTCCTGTAACGTGTTGTCTAAGTCATTATCATTCGGCTTTGTTGCAGGAATATGTGTACTCAAATCGATGAAACTATTTTTGTATCCATAAGCTTGATTATGTTTCAGCTTATACAATTCGGCTTCGCTGCTTTGACCCAAAATATAAGTGCCTCGCCCAACTTCACCAGCAATAAGGTGGCGCTTGGTCGCAACTGTAAAAGCTTTGGTTACCGTGCTTAAATTCACGTCTAAATGCCATGCGAGTTGACGTTGAGGTGGTAGTTTCTCCCCAACGGCAAGTGTACCGCTAGCAATATCCCTCACCATTGCTTCAACTATCTGTAAATAAAGTGGCTCGCCATTATCCGTTAGCTTTGGTGTCCACATTATATTATCCGCCATACAATATATTTATTGAGCCATACAATCTAGCAAGATAGGATATTTGTCAACCAACAAAAGTGAACGAGAAGGAAAGCTTATGTTTACCCTAGAGGAACTACACCAGTCAGCAGAAAAGGTTCACCAAGTGATGCCGCCAACACCTCAATATAACTGGCCTTTATTGTCAAAAAAAGTAGGTTGTAACCTGTGGGTAAAACACGAAAATCATACTCCTACAACAGCATTTAAGGTTAGAGGTGGCATTGTATTGGTAGACCACCTGATGCAAAGCGCCAATAAACCCGAAGGACTCATATCCGCAACGCGAGGTAATCATGGTCAAAGCCTTTCATTTTCAGGTAAACGAGCGCAACTACCAGTAACAATAGTGGTACCTACGTGTAACAACCCTGATCAAAATAAACTCATAGAGAGCTTTGGGGCAAACCTAGTTGTTCATGGTGAAGACTTTGAAGCAGCCAGACAGCATAGTACTTCACTTGCCAGTCAATCAAATTTTTATGCTGTTGCACCATTCGAGCCTTTGCTAGTTCAAGGTGTTGCTACGTATGCATTAGAGCTTTTTACACACTTAAAATCATTAGATACAGTTTACGTTCCTATTGGAATGGGCTCGGGCATTTGCGGGTTAATTAAAACGCGTGATTTATTAAAGTTAAAAACCAAAATAGTGGGTGTGATTTCTGAAGGTGCCCCTACCTTCTATCAATCTTTTTCCGCAGGGCGAATAATTCCCACAAACTACGCAAATACAATCGCGGATGGTGTAGCTACCAGCACACCACTACCAGAAGCTTTCGATATAATAAAACAAGGTGCCGAACGCATAATAACCGTATCTGATAAGGAAATTGCACAAGCCATGTATTTGTATTATCAAACAACGCACAATTTAGCAGAAGGGGCTGGTGCAGTGCCACTTGCAGGTTTAGTTAAGGAGAAGGAATTGATGAAAAACAAAAACGTGAGCGTTATTCTAAGTGGTGGGAATATTGACTTTGAGAGCTTTACTAAACATATTCAGTCGATTTTACCTGTAGATTCTTAGTGCACACTAAATAATGCACACTAAATATCTCTCTTGAATATTCCCATTTTCAAATTGGACATTAATCTTCTTGAGCGAATTGAATTAGGGTATTACCAGACATACGATACCCTACCCATTCATCTTGTGACTCTGCGCCAATTGATTCGTAAAAATCACGAGAAGGTTTATTCCAATCAAGGCAACTCCATTCAAAACGACCGCAGCCATTGTTCAAAGCAATGTTTGCAAGCTTTTTAAGTAGTAACTTACCCGCACCTTTTCCGCGATGTTTTTGAGATACATACAAGTCTTCTAAATAGAGTCCGGGTTTGGCCAACCATGTAGAGTAGTTGTAAAAATAAATAGCCATGCCAATAGGCTCACCGTCACTCTCACAAATCAACGCGTTCACTCGTCCATTACTGTCGAAAATTGATTGAGCGATAGCCTCTTCTGTTGCAAGCACTTCATGGTCAGCTTTTTCATATATCGCAAGGTCAGTAATAAAACCCAAAATAAGCGCACTATCAGCGACAGATGCTTCACGTATTAATATCGTAGACATATTTATCTCAAACTAAAAAATGAATAACATTAAACCCAGTAAGGTACAATCGACATTGCACTTTGACGAGAATGGTCAAGTGCTAGTAATAAGTTTTCAACCTTACTATTTTGCCAATTAACCAGTTTTTTGGGTTGCTCAGGCAGCATTTGAAGTTGCTGCTGAATAATCCATAATACTTGTAACTCTGAAATGCCTTCTCGTATATCTAACCAAGGCGCACGGTATTTGTTACGCTCTTCCCGATCAAATAAATTTCCTAACCATTTGCCGGTATGTAAACTCGCGTTTAACAAAGAGCTTTGCTCTAAATATTGTTCGCTGGTAAGTGACAGCGCTTCAGGCATAACTGTCGTTAATTCATCAAGGCTTGTGGTTAAGCGGTGAATTGCAAATGCACGCAAGTTAGTGTCATCGGCATTTTCAATAAATTTATCACCATTGGGCATTAAGATTTCAAGTAGCGATAATAGAAGCAAGTTAAAACGTTCGGTGTTAAATATATTTATAACACTCTCGGCATCAGGAAAACGTCTTTTTTCGAGTTTAAGCTGCTCAATAAGTGCTTCAGAATAATCAAGTTTACGTCGATAATTTCCCGTTTTATTGGTTGTTTCTTTTAGATAAATAGCGTTATCAACCCATTCAAATGCGTCGATATAATGCTCTAATTCACTACGTATCGACTTTACCTCATCTGACAAATATGAGTCATACATGGCAAATCCATGATCCATCAAAGTTAGTACTTCTTTAATAAATGCTAATGTTGATAGTTTTGGGGTTTCTATATAACTATCAATTCCTTTTTGTAACCTATCCAATAAACAGGTAATTCCATGAGTAAACGACCCACTTAGAGAATCAGACTCCTGTACAGGTATTAAACCTAAATCTAGCTTTGCACTTTTGCTCTCTGTGTTGTTCCACAAGGCATATCCGCGTGCAGCTTTACTTTTTGATCCGGGTCGTAACGTTAAATAACTAAAAAAGAGCTTCGCTAAGAAAAAAAGATCTGACACTTCCCCTCTAACTAACTCAAGCTCAATTTCACAAATAGGATCTTGCAAACCTTGACTTGAAACATTGCCTTGATCAAAAACCACTTCCACCACGCCACCTTTTGGCGTGTTAATTAACCATGTATGTCTTTGAAAATCGGTAGAGAATAACGAAACTAATTGTTCTTGAATATTTTTTACATTTTGGGAGCTTTCCCAAATGTCACTTGGGAAAAGAGATAAATCAGGATTTTTACAATCAATCGATACATTAAATTCAGGTCGTTGATGTAAACCACCTACAATCTTCCCTGCCGTTTTAATAGTTTGCTCTAATCGTTGATCTTTTTCACGAATGCGCAACCCCATATCGTGTTGGCGTAAATTAAGATCAGGAGTATCAAAATAACAATTACTTAATTGATGGCAAGACTCTAAAAACTCGATTTTTTCATTCGATAAAATTGATGTGATTTTTTCAGCGGTATTTTCACTAAAAACTAAATATTTAAGCTCTATCTCTGTGGCCATGATGTCCCAAGTTGACGTATTTTAACGACTCGTTTAATAAACTTACTCTGCTTATTTTTAAAAAGAGTATTCTATACAACTACAATACAAAAGCTCGCCTTTATAGGCAATATATTTCAATTTGACCTTATATATGAAAATAATTCCCTTTATCCTTGATATCATTACGCTAAAGACCTAATATTTTCGCTTCTTTTTAGATTATTAACGTTTTGGTTACCACATGAAATTTTCAAAATTACTTTTCTCCTTATTCGTACTCTTTATCACGCTAACTTTAACGGTACAAAAAAGTGCTTTTGCACAGAATGCACAAGGATATATTTCTGATACTTTACCTACATTTGTTCATTCTGGACCGGGTAAAAATTACCGCATTGTTGGAACCGTAAACTCAGGCTCTGAGATTCAAATTACAGGTAAAACACAAAACGACTACGCTGAAATAATTAACACTAAAGGCCGTACGGTTTGGGTAGAAAGCAAATACGTATCTAAAAAGCCTGGATTACGTGTAGTTATTGCACAGCTAAATACTAAATTAGCAGACCTTGAAGGTAACTCAAGTGAAGTGTCTGAACGCTTAATGCGCGCTAACAAAAATGTAAACAGATTAAGCAGCGAAAAAATTCAATTAAACAACGAAATATCTTCCCTTAATAAAACATTAAGCGAATTAAAATTAAAGATTAAAGATCAAGATACCAATATTAAAAAAGAATGGTTTTTTAATGGAGCAATAGTGCTTGGTTTAGGTTTACTGTTAGGTTTAATTATTCCTCGCCTTTCTTCAAACAAGAAAAGCAATATGAATAGCTGGAAGTAAAATTCCTCACTAATAATCACTCTCACCTACAGAAGCTAAACAAAGAACGCATTAACACTATTACAATTAATGCGTTCTTTTACACGTTAGATAAATACTATCCACTTACACGGTTTACCAAACTCAATGATAAATTCAGTTTTGAAAAAATCTCTGCTAGTAAAAGCGTTAATGCTAAGTTCTTCACTATCATTTGCTGAACCATGGATTGATACATCAAACGTATACTTAAAATCTCAGATCCAATATTTATCAGCCACAGGTTACATAAAAACACCGATAACAACCTACCCTTTAATGTGGCACGATATCGCAAATGACTTAAAAAACGTTTCTGTTAAATCTCTAAACTCTCATAGCCAAAGTGCATACTTTTACGTAATGCACCAATTAAAGCTCGCCAAGCGTAACCAAAAAACAATTGAGGTAAACGCCGCAATAACAGATAAACGCTTTACTAGCTTTGGTGATAATTTTAGAGATAAGAACAATATAGGCATCAAAACCACGTGGATGACTAATTCATTTGCCATGAAAGTTGCGACTAGCTATAACCCTTCACCAATAGATGATGAAAAAGTTAGATACGATGGCAGTTATATCGCGGGTTATTTAGGTAACTGGAGTCTTTCAATTGGCATGCAAGACCGTTGGTGGGGCCCAGGTTGGGACAGTAATTTAGCGCTATCAAATAACGCAAGACCAATGCCAGCTATATCGATTTCTAGACGCTCTGCTGAACCTTTTGTTATACCTTTTACTGAATATGGTATTCCATGGACTGTCACGTCTTTCATGGGAAAGATGAACGATAACCGTATTGTAAACGACACACTACTTTGGGGTTTTAGATTAAACTTTAAGCCGTTCGATAGCTTAGAGGTAGGCATAACACGTTTAGCCCAATGGGGAGGAGATGGACGCCCACAAGATTTCAGCACATTTAAAAATGTACTGCTGGGTAAAGACAACTGTGACCCAACAGGCTTAAAAGGAATAGATTGTGGGCCAAATAAAGAATTGGAACCGGGGAATCAACAAGCAGGCTATGATATAAAATACACTTTCAGTTTGAATAAAGTAATGTTCTCACTATATGGGCAATATTATGCTGAAGATGGGGATAATACTTCTTCATTTAGTTTCTTAACAGAGCCTGTAATCTTAGCAGGGGTAAGTACGCATATTTTCCCACTCAACAAAGCCTCAACTTTATATGTAGAATACAGCGATACTTATGCTGACTGCAGCGATACAAACGGTATTGATACAGGTAATTGTTTCAACGAACATCATACTTATGCTTCTGGTATGCGTTACAACAGAAGAGCAATAGGAAATTTGTATGATAATGACAGTAAAGCAATAACTCTTGGAATGGTGTCTGAATTACAAGTAGACACAAACTTAGAAATAAAATTGAGAAAACTAAAACTCAATTTCGATAATTCTGACAAAGCTCCCAACAACCCCATAATAGGTAATCCTTTGACAGCAATAAAAGAAGATATACTCATGGTGTCAGCTAAAGTTCAACATAGTCATAAAAACTGGCGCTTAACTTTAGGTAGTGAATACAGTTATTCTCAATTTCAGACGTCTCAACATGATAAACGCGATTTTAATGCATATCTAAATATTGAATACAATTTATAAAAACCGACATTATATGATCTAAGCCTTATCGGCCAATAACAAATTAGGCCTACGAAAACTTCCAATACTTAAGTTTATTCCGCATTTTAAGCTGTCTAATAATGTTATATGGCTTTGGTTTTAATTTATGACCTTCACGTAGGACATAATCAACAGCGTCTAACACTCTCTCAGATGAATTTCCGTCATTATATGGATGTGTTTGTTCAATAAAGTGCTTTATAGACTCCATTAACTCCTGAGGTCTTGACAAACCTTTCATAATTGACTCTTCCAACAGCGATGGTTCGGAAATATTAATCAAATAATCTGATGGAGTTATATTGTTATAAGTTACTACCGGTTTATTTAACAATAAGAACATTAAAAGAACTGAAGATGTATCACATACCATCAAATCAGCTTCTTGCAATAAAGGAATAACATTATCCGTTTCAATAAATGTTAAATTATCATTCTCCAATGCTTTATAACGTTCGACTACTTCTGTAGGCATTTTGGGGTGAAACTGAATTATCCAATTCCATTTATTTATTTGACTTAATCTTTTTATTTCATCAAACAAGTGCGGTGCACTAGTTAGGTTTCTAGAGAACGTTGAACAATACAAAATTGTAGGCTTGTAATTTTCTGTTTTCACTTCACTTTTTAAGTATAGGGGGTCAATCGCAGGCCAGCCCGTTTCTATAGCTTTAAAATATAAATGCTTGTTTGCAAGTAACTGGAAACGTTCAGTTGTATTAGGCCCTTGAGTACAATATAAATCAAAACACCCTCTTATTGTAAAATGATCTTCTTTTCCTTTTCTATTTCTTTTTCCTGCATTAAAACCATGGAATACGGCAACTTTAATACCAGGGATAAATGAAGGAATGACATTTCCAGGAGCAAAAGTTGCTACAGGTTCATACAATTTTACTGCATCTATCGACTTAAGTACTTTTTCATTTGATTTAAAGTAGAGCTGGTTTATGTCACTACCTTCAACAAACCATGCTACCTCACCGCCACGCCGTAAAATCGCTTCTTGAAGAGGCCTTAATATAGAAAAGCTATAGTTTTGAGATATATAAAATAAATAACGAAGCACAACTTTACTCATACTATTCAATGATTTATACATTTTATCGTAAAACGTCTAGTAAACCTAACTTTCTTACGTGATAATTTATGAAAATCAATTGATGTTTGCGTAACCAATTAACAATACAAATAGAATATAATTTATATTCAAATATAATGAATTTTTATTTGACTTAATTCGAGTAAATACGTTATTTTTACATCACTAAAGCATTTCACGATGAAATGTTAATCAGAATTTTTAAGATTTATGACCAATTTAATGAATAAAACAGCAACTAACCTCCTCCTCGCACTTAACGTGTGCGGATAAGCTTTTTATTACTTAAACTAAATAGAAATCACTTAAAACCCGCACTGATTCATCGCGGGTTTTTTTATGCCTGTATTTTAGTCATCAGGGTTCAATTTAACAAAGGAAAGATCATGGATAACAACGTAATTATTTTTGATACGACATTAAGAGACGGCGAACAGGCATTGAACGCCAGCCTGTCAGTACATGAGAAATTACAAATTGCACTCGCCATTGAACGCTTAGGTGTTGATGTAATGGAAGTTGGTTTTCCTGTTTCATCTCCTGGTGATTTTGAGTCGGTTCAGCAAATAGCTAAAACAGTTAAAAACTCTACCGTTTGTGCTTTAGCCAGAGCAGTAGAAGCTGATATTAAGGCCTGTGCTGATGCGTTAAAGCCTGCTGAAAACTTTAGAATTCACACCTTCATTTCAACGTCAGATGTACACGTACAACAAAAGTTACGTAAAGAGTTTTCTGACGTAGAAGCAATGGCAGTTAAAGCGGTTAAATACGCAAAGCAATTTACTGATGACGTTGAGTTTTCGTGTGAAGATGCAGGTAGAACACCAATCGATAATTTATGTCGAATGGTTGAAAGCGCCATTAATGCTGGAGCCACAACGGTGAATATTCCAGACACGGTTGGCTACACGCTACCACATGAATTCAACGGTATAATTACAAACTTGTTTAATAGAGTACCTAATATTGATAAAGCCGTTATCTCTGTTCACTGTCACAACGACTTAGGGTTAGCGGTAGCGAATTCAATTTCAGCCGTTCAAGCAGGTGTTCGACAAATAGAGTGTACCATCAATGGTATAGGCGAACGCGCGGGTAATTGTTCGTTAGAAGAAGTGGCGATGATTATGAAAACGCGCCAAGAGTTACTAGGTGTTCATACAAACATTAATCACCAAGAAATTGCCCGTACCTCAAAGTTAGTTAGTCAACTTTGTAATATGCCTGTGCAATTAAATAAAGCTATTGTTGGTGGTAATGCGTTTAGTCATTCTTCAGGAATTCACCAAGACGGCATGTTAAAAGCGAGCAACACATACGAAATTATGACTCCTGAAAGTGTCGGTATTGCTAAAACTAAACTTAACCTTACCTCACGCAGTGGTCGACACGTTATCAAACATCGTATGGAAAGCTTAGGCTACCAAGACAGTGATTATGAATTAGAAGCGCTTTATGCTGATTTCTTAGCCTTAGCAGATAAAAAAGGCCAAGTATTTGATGATGATTTAGAAGCCTTGTTGTTCAACATTCAACAGCAAGACACACAAGACTACTATCGATTAGAAACATCGAATGTTCAGTGTGGTGGCGGTGACTTTGCAACATCAAGTATCAAACTTGTACTAGGCGATGAAAGCAAAATTGTATCAGAAACAGGTAACGGTCCTGTTGATTCTTTATATCGCGCAATTAAAAAAGCGGTTGATATTGAATTTGAAGTAACTGATTACAAAATTTCAAATAAAGGCTCTGGTGAAGATGGGCTAGGCAAAGCAGATATTGTTGTTACGTGGGAAGGTAGAAATTTCCATGGGTATGGTTTAGCAACAGACGTAATTGAAGCTTCAGGCCAAGCGTTAATACACACATTAAATAGTATTCACCGCGCTATCACCATTAGCGAATTAAAAAAAGAAGTGATGGCAACTCAGCCATAACAACGAAAACAA
The DNA here is from genome assembly GCA_020630795.1 of Colwellia sp. GTDB lineage: Bacteria > Pseudomonadota > Gammaproteobacteria > Enterobacterales > Alteromonadaceae > Pseudocolwellia. Next base: position 10,624 of record JAHDIK010000013.1, on the reverse strand, counting down.
CCGTTGGCTTTTCACCAATAAGTAGAAACGCCATACGAATGAACGAATAGAAGGTTAGTAAGAACATGTCAAATATCGCAATATTAGCCGGTGACGGCATTGGCCCTGAAGTAATGGCTGAAGCAAAAAAAGTACTAAACACAGTAGCAGACAAATTTAATTTTTCGTTAACGCTAAACGACCATGATGTAGGTGGTTGCGCAATTGATAATCATGGTGAAGCATTACCTCAAAGCACCATTAAAGGTTGTGAAGAAGCTGACGCTATATTATTTGGTTCAGTAGGTGGCCCTAAATGGGAAAACTTACCGCCAGTTGAACAACCAGAGCGCGCGTCATTATTAGGGTTACGTGGCCATTTCGGACTGTTCTGTAACATGCGCCCTGCTAGCTTACTTTCAGCTATGTCTCACTTATCTCCACTACGTGCAGATATTTCAGAAACTGGCTTTGACATTTTAGTAATGCGTGAATTAACGGGTGGTATCTACTTTGGTGAGCCAAAGGGTCGCGAAGGTACGCCAGGCAGTGCTGAAGAGTATGGCTTCGATACTATGGTTTATTCACGTAAGGAAATAAGCCGAATCGCTCACTTAGCTTTTCAGGCAGCGCAAAAGCGTAACAATAAAGTTGTATCTATCGATAAAGCTAACGTACTACAAAGTTCAGTATTGTGGCGCGAAGTGGTTATCGACGTAGCAAAAGAGTATCCATCTGTAGAGTTATCGCACATGTATGTAGATAACGCGGCAATGCAATTAGTTAAAGACCCAGCTCAATTTGACGTAATGCTGTGTTCAAACTTGTTTGGTGATATTTTGTCTGACATTTGCGCCATGATTACAGGCTCAATGGGGTTATTACCTTCTGCAAGCTTAAATGAAAGTGGATTTGGTATGTACGAACCTGCAGGTGGAAGTGCTCCCGATATTGCGGGTAAAGGCATCGCAAACCCTATCGCTCAAATTTTGTCAGCGGCACTGATGCTCAGATACAGCCTGAACCAAGATGACGCAGCTACAGCAATTGAAAAAGCCGTATCTAAAGCGCTTGATGATGGTCACTTAACTGGTGATTTGTTAACACCGGGCAGCACAATCACCGCTATTAACACCAAAGCAATGGGCGATATTATTTGTGCCAATATAAACGCACAATAATACTCAACAGATTAAAATCATCGTGTGGCAAGACTCCACGGTGAGATTAGATAGTAAGGATTAAATAATGGCTACTACCTTATACGAAAAATTATACCAACAGCATTTAGTTGAAGAAAAAGAAGGTGAAACACCTTTATTGTATGTTGATCGTCACTTAATACATGAAGTGACATCTCCACAGGCATTTGCAAACTTAAAGTTTCACAATCGCCCTGTTCGTAAACCAGCGCAAACTATTGCGACAATGGATCATAATATTTCAACACGTTCAGTTGAAATAGATGCTGCTGGTGAAGGCGCTGCAAATCAGCTTCGTACACTAGAAAAGAACTGTGAAGAGTTTGGTATCAAATTGTTTGGCATGGGCCACAAAAACCAAGGTATTGTTCACGTAATGGGACCTGAATTAGGTATTACTCAACCAGGTCAAATTATCGTATGTGGTGACTCTCATACAGCTACACATGGTGCATTTGGTGCATTAGCATTTGGTATTGGTACATCCGAAGTTGAGCATGTACTTGCAACACAAACGTTGCGCCAAAACAAAGCTAAAACCATGAAGATTGAAGTTACGGGTAAAGTTGGCACAGGCATTAGCGCTAAAGATATTATTTTAGCGATTATCGGTAAAACAGGTAGCGCTGGCGCAACAGGTTTTGTTGTTGAATATTGTGGTGAAGCTATTGAAGCGTTAACCATGGAAGAACGCATGACCATTTGTAACATGAGTATAGAGTTTGGTGCTAAAGCTGGTTTAGTTGCACCAGACCAAACAACGTTTGATTACCTACAACACAAAGAATACGCGCCTAAATTAGACGACTGGGATGCAGCTGTTGCACAATGGAAAACATTAAAAACAGATGATGGCGCAACGTTTGACGAAGTGTTAACACTTAAAGGTGAAGACATCAAAGCGCAAATGACATGGGGAACAACACCAGGTCAAGTAACCTCGATAGACTCTGTTGTACCTTCTCCTGACGATTTTTCAGACCCTGTTGAGAAAGAGTCTTGTGTTAAAGCATTAGAGTACATGGGGCTAACAGCAGGCACTAAATTAACTGAAGTGCCGGTTAATAAAGTATTTATTGGTTCTTGTACTAACTCTAGAATTGAAGATTTACGTGCTGCGGCGAGCGTTGTTAGCGACTATGCTAAACAAGGTAAAACAGTTTCAAAAGATGTAGACGCCATCGTAGTTCCGGGATCTTACCGTGTAAAAACACAAGCGGAAGAAGAAGGTTTATCACAAATATTTATAGACGCTGGCTTTGAATGGCGTTTACCGGGTTGTTCAATGTGTTTAGGCATGAACGATGACCGCTTAGAAGAAGGCGACCGTTGTGCCTCTACATCAAACCGAAACTTCGAAGGCCGTCAAGGTCGCGGTAGTCGTACACACTTAGTAAGCCCTGAAGTTGCTGCAGCGGCAGCAATTGAAGCACGCTTTGTTGACTTAAACGCTAAATCTAACGCATAGGAGATGTAACCATGGAAAAATTTACTACTCACACAGGGTTAGTTGCTCCGTTAGATTTTGCTAACGTTGACACTGACCAAATTATTCCTAAGCAGTTTTTACAAAAAACTGAACGCGTAGGTTTTGGACAACACTTGTTTCATGACTGGCGCTACTTAGACTTTGAAGGTACACAAGACAACCCAGAGTTTGTATTAAACTACCCTCAATACCAAGGCGCAACGATTTTACTAACACGCGAAAACTTTGGCTGCGGTTCAAGCCGAGAGCATGCTCCGTGGGCACTTCAAGAATTCGGTTTTACTGTAATAATCGCGCCAAGCTTCGCTGATATTTTCTACGGTAACTGTATAAACATAGGTATTGTTCCTGTAAAACTAACAGATGATGAAGTGCAGCAGCTATTTGAAGCGTCTTCAAAGAGCGACATTAGCATTACAGTTGATTTACCTACTCAAACGGTATCATGTGGTGACTTAACATTTAGTTTTCCACTTAACGATTTTCACAAATATTGCTTGGCAGAAGGGGTAGATAGCGTAGGCTGGACATTAAACAAAATTGATTTAATTGAAGCCTATGAGGCTAAACGACCTAGTTGGGCGTAACACATAAATTTAGTCACAAAGGGTAACTTAGGTTACCCTTTTTTATATCTATACATGAATAACTTACCATATACTTATACTAAGAAAGTCTGGAAAAACACGAAATATTCTCGTGGCAACACCGTAAATTCTGTCTATAATTTAAAGTAATACCCTACTTTGAGTAAGGGTAAATAAACATGGAAACTTGTTTCGCGTAACAACAATAGTGAATTATAAATGTCAGTATCAAAAACAAATAATAAAGAATCTGAAACTTCGAAAAAAATCACATTAAGTGAACTAAAAATTGGTATGTATGTACTTTCGCTTATTACCAAAAAAAAAGGCGTTGGCATCAAATCTGAAGGTTATATTTTAAAGGAAGCGAATATAACTCAATTACGAAAATCTAATGTTACGCATGTCATTATCGATCCTTCTCGCACCAAATCCAATGAACCAACAGACGTTACGCCTACTGTAGAAGAGCCAGAAATACCGGATAACAAAGAACCAAAAGTTTCACTTGATAGTGAAATGAAAAAGGCCAATAAGTTATATAACAACGCCAAAGTTCTCCAGAAAAAAATATTACACGATATAACATCTAATAAAGTTATTGATACTGAGGCCGTTCAAGAAAGCACTAACGCTATTGTTGATTCTATTTTTAGAAATCAAGACGCGTTATCGTGCATGTCTCGTTTACGTATAAAAGATGACTACCTTGTCGAACACTCGCTTAACGTATCAATATTGATGACGATTTTTTGTAAACACTTGGGTATTGAACGTAACGTTATGGAAGACTTAGCGCTCGGCGCTTTTTTACATGACATTGGTAAAGTTCGTATCCCAGATAAAGTGCTCAATAAACCTGGGCGCTTTACTGACGAAGAATACACAGTGATGAAAATGCATGTAAATTTTGGCGTTGAAGCATTAAAAGAAACACCAAATATTCCTGATATTGTGATGAAAGTAGTAAGCGAGCATCATGAACGTATTGATGGTAAGGGCTACCCTAATCAGCTTTCTAGCGAAAAAATATCACAATATGGGCGAATGATAGCAATAGTAGATAGTTACGACGCTATGACTGCTGAACGTGTTTACAAGGCAGGTATGCACCCTATAAAAGCCTTTAAAATACTCATTAGTGAGTCACCTACAAGTTATGACGCTGAGTTAGTTGAACAGTTTATTCAATGCTTAGGTATTTACCCTGTAGGAACTTTAGTAAAACTAGCCAGTGGGAAAATAGGGTTAATTAGCCAACTCAACAAAAGCAAACCCTTAAAGCCTTTTGTTCGTGTTTTTTATAACGCTAGGCTGAGCCAAGTTATTGCAATGGAAGAAATTGACCTAAGCAAAGCCAAATACAACGATCAAATTGAAAGCTGTATTAAGCCGGAAGAATTTAATTTAGATTTACTTAAGTTTTTCAAAAGTGCTTTTGTTGACTAGCTAAGCACTACCAAGAAGATAATGCGGGCATACTAAACTTCTCCCCTCGAAAGTTTAATACAACTTTTTGAGGGAGAATTCGAACAAGAATCAACTCTCTAGCGATATTATCTCCTTCGTATCGATCTCTTCCATTCACCTTAACCCAACCTTGCCCATCACTAGCATATATATGCTGTTCAAACTGTAGTTTTGGTACGCCGTTTTGCACCCATGTAGGCATCTTTTCTATTGGAGAAATATCTTCAGATGTAGAAGAACTCAATTCTTCAGTATCACTCATAGTATCCACTTCATTTAGTGCTTTTTTAAACTTGTCTAGTAGCTCACTAGACACGCCTTCAACATTCTCAACACTTAATTTCTTAGGTTGCTGTACCTTTTTAGCTGCAACAACAGTGTTAACTTGTTGGTTTGTTACTTCTTCGTTGGCAACACTAACATCGTTTTTTGTTTCTGCTTCAGGTTCGTTTTTTACAACTTCTTGAGTTTTTTCTTCAATTATTTTTGGTGTAGGATTTTCATCAATTGTTTCTTCTTTCGGAGCAGGCTCTACAGTTTCTTGTTCGGCTGTTTCTTGTTCGACGGCTACATGTTCGGCTGCTTCATATTCGGTAAGAGTTTCACTATTATTAGTCTTTTCTACCACTACTTTCGTAACAGGCTTTACAGAAGCTTTCGAAGTCTCATTTTTAGGCTTTTCTTCAAAAAAACTAATATTCTCTTTATTACTACCGGTAAAGTATGCGCCAGCCGCGACAGCACTCACCAATAACAATCCACAAAGCCATTTGATAGACCGATGCTGCCACCAGTAATGTACTTGATATTCGTCACCAAGCGCTTCCCGAGCGGAAATCAATACAATTTTTTTATCAACAGTCGCTACATTACTGCTGTATGCGTTTAACAACGCTCGCTCACAAACTAAATTGATTAATCGGGGAATACCACCACAAATATCGTGAATTGTATTCATCGCACTTTTAGAAAAAACCGCTCTAATACATTCTGCTATTGACAAGCGGTGTTTTATGTACTGTGCAACCTCTTCGCGATTTAAAGGCATAAGATGGTAACGAGCCGTAATACGCTGAGCTAACTGTCGTAAATCTCTTCGTTTTAGCAACGTTTGTAACTCAGGTTGCCCAATTAAAATAACCTGTAGCAACTTTTTGGTGTTGGTTTCTAAGTTGGTTAATAATCTTAACTGTTCAAGCACTTCAGGCTGTAAATGCTGAGCTTCATCAATAATTAAAAGGGTATTAACTCCTTCTTTATGATTTTTCAGTAACTTGTCTTGAATCTTATCTGTTAGGGTTTTAAGCGTTGCGCCTGTTTTTCGATATCTTATTTTAAGTTCATCGCAAATAGTCGCTAATAGTTCGTGACTAGACAACGTGGGATTTAAAATAAAAGCCGCTTGTGTGTTTTCGGGTAACCGTTCCATTAAACAACGGCTTACTGTTGTTTTTCCAGTTCCAACTTCTCCTGTTAATAAAACAAAACCACCCGCATCTCCCAGCCCATATGTTAGATGAGCGAGAGCTTCTCGATGACGATCACTCATAAATAAGTATTGTGGGTCGGGCGCTATAGAGAAGGGTTTTTCTTTTAATCCGAAATACGCTGTATACATACTAAAACTTCAAAATAAATCAACGCTCTGAAATTAACCCGAAGCTAGCCATAAGTCAAAACATGCCATATTTTATGGTAAACTAAATACGAATTTAACAAAGAATACTTAGATTTATGCCTAACTTTACAACATCTATACCACCAAACCCTGCCGACCAAATTACCAGCTATTTAGTTGGTGGCGCCGTAAGGGATAAATTACTGCAAAGGTCTATTACAGATCGTGATTTTGTTGTAGTTGGCTCAAGTGTAGACGAAATGTTATCTCTAGGTTTTACACAAGTTGGTAAAGACTTCCCTGTATTCCTCCACCCTCATACCAAAGAAGAATACGCCCTCGCCAGAATAGAAAAGAAAATAGATTCCGGATATACAGGCTTCACATGCGACGCGTCAGAATCGGTAACTATTGAAGAGGATCTACTAAGAAGAGATTTAACAGTAAATGCTATGGCATTAAAGCCTGACGGTACGATTATCGACCCATACAATGGTCAAGATGATATTAAAAATAAAGTACTCAGGCATGTTTCTGACGCATTTGTAGAAGATCCGCTACGTGTATTGAGAGTGGCACGTTTCGCAGCACGCTATCACTCCTATGGTTTTACTGTAGCGCCTGAAACCCTAGAATTAATGGCTGAAATTACTCGTAACCAAGAACTACAAGCGTTAAGCGCTGAGCGCGTTTTTATTGAATTAGATAAAAGCCTCGCATGTGAACACCCCAACGTTTTTTTTGAAACATTACGCAGTTGTGGTGCGCTAAAGGTTTTATTGCCTGAATTAGATACACTTTGGGGTATACCTAATCCCGCACAGTGGCATCCAGAAATATGCTCTGGTGTTCATACTATGTTGGTATTACAACAAGCCGTTAAGTTATCAACAAACAATGAAGTTCGTTTTGCAGCCCTGCTACACGATCTAGGCAAAGCTTTATCACCTAAAGATAAATGGCCAAAACATCACGGGCATGAAAAGTCAGGCCTACCGTTAGTCAAAAACGTATGTAAGCGTTTAAAAGTGCCGACAAGCTACGAGCAACTTTCATTAAAAGTATGTGAGTTTCATTTGCATTGTCATACCGCGTTTGAATTAAAGCCTAGCACCATTTTAAAAGTATTAAACGCTTTAGATTTGTGGCGAAAGCCTGAAATATTCGAAAACTTTCTTTTAGCGTGTACTGCAGACATGAGAGGCAGAACTGGATTTGAAGATAATGAATATCCGCAAGCAGACTACCTTAGAACCATCGCTAGTAAAACACGTGAAGTAAACGCGAAACCCTTTGTAGAATTAGGCTTAAAAGGCATAGATATTAAAAACGCTATTGATAAAGAACGTATTAGAGTTATTGAAACAATAAAAAAGTCAGCTAAGAAATAGCTGACTTTTATTTACTAAGGTTGCCTTAATTTCTCAAGGCAACTAATAAGCTAACTTAAAAGTTGTAAGTAGCTTTCACGTAGTAGAAACCGCCATTGTAATCAAATGGCCCACTTTCGTAGTACTTCGCACTCACTACGCCATACGCACCGCCATTCTTTTGAAGTTCTTGAGCTTCGTTATCAAAGATATTGTTAGCACCTGCAGAAACTGTCCAACTATCATTTACAAAGTAACTCACTTGAGCATCAACGGTATAAGATGATCCTGCAGTTTCTGACCAACCATACGAACTAAACTCATCAGGCTCATCTGCGTGTGTTGCAAACCATTCACCAAAGTAGTTACCGCGCACAAACATACTCACGTTTTCCCAATTTTGGGCGAACGTTAATGTAGCTCTATGCTCTGGGATACCTTCTTCTAAACGACGAACTTTAAAACCAGACGTGTAATCACCAGCATCTTCAACATCTGTTGAGTTGTAATTGTAAGCTAAACTAAACTTACTATCACCCCCCATTAATTCCATTCCGTAATTGGCTACTATATCCACACCTTGAGTTTTAGTATCAAAGTCATTAGCGAAGAAAGTAACTTTACCTCCCAATAATAACTCAGGACTAGGGTACTTACCTTGTAAAGCATCAACGTCGCTTTGTAAAATATCCAGCTTATCTGTTTGTGCTACGCGATCGGTAACTTCAATATTATATGCGTCAATCGTCAGGAAGAAATCTCCACTCTGATAAACCATTCCTAACGCATAACTTGTTGACTCTTCTGGCTGAAGTTCTAAACCACCTTTTTGCACTGAAACAGGGTGTGTTGGAGGGAACGTTGCTGATTGGACAAGCTCACCGTTAACTAATGATGTTTGCGTGTTTACAACATTAGCCTGACCAACTGTTGGAGCTCGGAAACCAGTACTGTGAGACGCTCTAAATGAAATTTCGTCATTGAGTGTGTATTGCGCTGTCAATTTATAATTGGTCGAATTACCAAAAGAAGAAAAATCTTCATAACGTAGTGCTGCACCAACTAAGAAATCTTCTGTTAGATATGCTTCTACATCGACGTAAGCGGCGATACTTTGACGCTTATTTATACCTTGTGATTCGGGTGAAAAGCCAGCAAAACCATGAGATCCAACACTAAAACCTTGAGTAGATAGAGGACCAGCTTCCCAAGACGCTTGTTCGCCGGCCGTAATCTCAAAGCTTTCTTGACGCCACTCAAAACCAGTAGCAAAATTAACTAGATCCTCTAAACCCATATCAATACCTTTAGTCAAATCAACATTCAATGATTTTTCTAATTGAGTATAAGCCCCTACATCAAAAGCGTTATTAGGTTGGTTGGCATTCAATGCTCCTAAAGACGGATTAACGGTATTTGCTAGTGTATAACTCGATTTATTTCGCCCTACCGAGCCACTGATATCATAGTAAAACTCTTTTAAGAAGCCGCCTTTAATTTCTCCACGCGTTCCCATGGTTAATGACGTATCATTAATAACTCCTGTAAACTGCGGTGTATAACCACCAGGAAGCAACTCATTGAAAGCCCAACAATTATCGTTATTAGCGACACCATCGATATAGTTTTGCTGATTTCTAACGTCAGCGGCTGTAATTGCAATATTAGGACAATCAGCAGCATTTCCATCCATAGCACCAACTAATAAATCACCGTTACCATCAGTAAATACGCCGCCACGATTTTGAGGATTACGATAATAATAACCACCTGTAGCCGTACGATCAGAATAGTTACCAAACATGTAGAATTCTTTATCGTCGCCTAAATCAAGACCTACATTACCAAACAATGTGATGTCTTCATCAATATCAGGGTTACCCCAAGTCATTGCAGGGCTCGCTACGTGGTTATTTCCAGCATCAATTAGCCCTTGAGCATCGGGGCGTTGAACACTTCGACTTGTCGCATCTGCATTTTTATATTGAAAACTTAGGTTAGCAAAACCATCTTTTGTAAACGGCATACCCACGTTACCATCGATAACCGTAGAACCACCATCACCTTCGTAGTATTCACCACGGCGAACAGATACAGAACCACCATCTGATGCATCTTTTAATACAAAGTTCATTACACCCGCAATTGCATCTGAGCCGTACTGTGCTGCAGCACCGTCACGTAGCACTTCGACTTGCTTCAACGCTACGCTAGGAATAACTGAAATATCAGGCCCTTGAGCACCATCATTAACACCCCCACCTTGGAATGCAATTACAGAAGCACGATGACGACGCTTACCATTTAATAAAATGAGTGTAGAGTCTGACGATAATCCACGTAAATTTACAGGTCGTATAAATGAAGCCGCATCTGAAATAGGTTGTTGGCGAACATTAAAAGAAGGTACTGATGCTTGTAGCTGATCAAGCATATCACTTGAGGCATTTTTCCCAAGCTCATCACCTCCAACAATATCAACGGGTACTGGTGAGTCGGCTACAGATCGAGGAGCCGCACGAGAGCCAACAACAGCAATACGTTCAACTTCTTGATCCGTTGCGTTAGCATCGCTTTCAGCAGCAAACGCTGGCACAGATCCTAGTGCCATTCCAACTGCAATGGCTAAGGTAGCACTTTTAAATTTAATAGACATATTTTTCCCTTCCTAGTTTTGAAAACTAAATTCTTATTATTGAATTTTTATGTGTTTTTTTAATTATGTAAGCTTTTTATAATGCTATTAACATTTTTTAAGCTTACTTCTTTATAGAACAGCCATTTGTTCATTACAAGGTAGTAAAATTCAGTTTTTTAGTTATTTTTCATGCCACTATTACATTAATAGGTGAAATAATTATAAGTTAATAAATAAATAACATATAAAGAATTATAAAAATAAATGATAT
>JAHDIK010000031.1 GCA_020630795.1 Colwellia sp. | reverse complement strand
GTGGTCGGTCGTGAAGGATTTGAACCTTCGACAAATTGGTTAAAAGCCAACTGCTCTACCAACTGAGCTAACGACCGACATTTGTATTGCGTTACACTGCTCGTCCAACGCGCCGCATATAATACTCATATTAATTTTTAGTGCAACAACAAATTTCAGTTTTTTTTGTCTAAAATGATTGTTTGCATAAAAAGGCAGCGAAAAGAACAACTATCCTACAAATTTACTATAGTTTTGCTAATTTAGGTTTTGCCAGCTTAGCAGCACTCGACGACGGATACCTCGCCACTAGCTCTTCAAGTAAACTTTTTGCACGAGCTAAATTATTAAGTTTTTCTTCAACAATTGCTAACTTTAACATTGAATCGCTTCGTTTTGGCGAATCAACAAACTGACTATAAACAATTTCAAATTCACTTTTAGCCGAATTAAGATCGTTTTTACTAAAAAGCAACTGACCTAACCAATAGTGAGAATTAGCAGCATATGCCGAATTAGGAAACTTTAAATTAAACGCTCTAAATTCAGGAATCGCTTCTTCATAGCGTTTTTCTTTTAACACCAAATTTACGGCTTTATCGTATGCTTCATTCTCTGAAATATCGTTTGAATAAACTGTAGTCGTAGGCTGACTAACCGCTGGTTGTTGCGTTGGTGTTGTTTGAGGTGCGGCAACAGGGGCTTGTTGAGCAACTCTTCTATCTAGTTCTTGATACAGTTCTCTTTGACGTTCAAGTACTTGATTAAGCTTATGTGCGTGAAGTTCAGTAACTCCTCGCAATTCATTAAATTCTTGTTGAAGTTCATCAAGCTGCATTTGTACTTTAACTTGAGCTTTGTTTTTTGCTTCAACCTGACGTTCTAATTTTTCTAGTCGTTCAACAACACTTTTACTACTTGTGCCTGTTGAGTTTTGACTCATATCTATAACTGGAGCTGGCTCTGCAGCTAGTACATTAAATGCACTAGCTGACAGAATCATTCCAAATAAAACTTTATTCAGTTTCATTGAAATTCCTGATTAGTATACTAATACCGCACGACGATTTTGTGCAAATGCATTTTCGCTGCGATCTTTAATCATAGGCTTTTCTTCACCGTAGCTTACAACGCTAATTTGTGAAGAAGAAACACCCATGTTTTCTAGGTATGTTGCAACAGCTTTAGCTCTTCGCTCACCTAGTGCGATATTGTACTCTGGAGTACCACGCTCATCAGCATGACCTTCAACCAATACTGAAACACCTGAGTTTTCAGATAAGAATTTAGCATGCGCATCTAATACTGATGCAAATTGACTACTAACTGTAGACATATCGAAATCGAAGTAAACAATGTGCTGTGAACGTAACGCAGCAAGTTGCTCTTCTAGTTCTTGTCTTTTTTGCTCTGCAATCATTGCTTCTTTTTCAGCTGCAGAAACTTGTACTGTTTCTTCAACTGCAGTTTGAGCATTCGTGTCTACTTGATTTTCTGCTTCTGACTCGTCAGAAGTCGAGCTACATGCAGACAATGCTAAGATTGGTAACGCAACAGCAAGAGCTTTAACCGTTTTATTTAAGCGCATTTTATTATTCCTTATGTTTCAATAAATATTAATATAATTATTATAAAAATGGTGACCATGCTGGAGCTTTAACTTCTCCATTTTTTGCAGGTAACCTAGCTTTAAATCGCCCATCAACAGAAACTAAACTTAACACCTGTCGATTATTATGCAATGTACTATAGATGATCATTCCACCATTTGGCGCAATACTTGGCGACTCATCTAAGCGAGTTTTCGTTAATACTTGAAAAATGCCTGAGCCTAACTCTTGCTTTGCCAAGTGATACTGACCTCGCGTTCGATTAACCATAACGAGCTGACGTCCGTCAGGTGTTAACGAGCCACCTAGGTTCATTTCGCCATCAAATGTTAATCGCCTTACTTTACCATCGACTAAATTTACGCGATAAAGCTGAGCTTTTCCACCCCGTTCTGAACTAAATATCAAAGAATTACCATCAGGAGACCAACTAGGCTCGGTATCAATTGAACGATGACGAGTTATTCTTTGTAATTTTTTAGTGGCAAGTTCCATTACATATACTTCTGGGTTGCCATCTTTCGATAATACCATCGCAAGCTTTTTACCGTCAGGAGACCATCGTGGAGCACTGTTAATACCTTTAAATGAACTAATAACAGAACGCTTTCCTGTATATATATCAATTGTATAAATTTGCGCTTGATGATTTTCGAAAGTCACATACGCAAGTGTATTACCGTTTGGGTGCCAACTTGGCGACATTAGCGGCTCTTTTGAACTTAACAATACATGTTCGTTAAATCCATCATAGTCAGATATAACAAGCTGGTACGGGTACTTGCCGCTGTCTCTTACAATTACGTAGGCAATTTTAGTTAAAAAAGCACCGCGTGTTCCCGTTAATTTCTCATAAACCACGTTACTAATTTGATGTGAATAACGTCTAAATTGAGTAGATGTGATTTCTGCGTTTTTATTAACTAAAATATGATCTGTCGCACGCACTAATTGACCATTACTCATCATTTTAGTTTTACCACCAGTAACTTGACCTCGAATTACATCAACTAACTGGTATTTAACGTGATAACGACCAACACCTAATTCTTTTACTTCACCTACTAATACCGCTTCAACGCCTTTATTGGCCCACGCGGCATAATCTACTTGAGCGACATTGGTAGGGCGTTGCGGAAATGAACTCATTTGAATTGGATTAAACTTACCGCTACGTCGCAAGTCGTTCGCTATAACTCTTGATAAACTACTCGGCATAGTTCCAGCGCCAGTCCACTTGAAAGGAACAACAGCAATTGGTCGAGCACTATCTACACCTTCGGTAATTACAATCTCTAACGCTGCGGTAGCTCGTTGGGAAAAACACAGAATAAATAATGTGATAAGTAAATTGAGTTTTTTCATAAAATTAATTTTAGCTCTTGTACTATTTATGGTTAAAATTCAGGAGCAACCGTTAAGCTGATGGTTCTCATTTCTTTAAATACTTCAGGGTCTTTAGAAACTGGTAAATTAACCGCTTTATAAACAGCATTTTTTGCCGCTGCGCAAACAGTAGCATTTCCTTGACCGGGAACAACATTTGTAACAAAACCAGATGGTGCAAGACTTATTGTTAATTTACAAGACTTTCCTTCCATCGTACTTCTATCAGTAATGAAGTTTCTCATGATTGTTTGCTTTATTAAGGCAGTATACCTGCCAATTTCCGTCATCACCTGCTGCTTTCTAGCTTGTTGACGAGATGCCATTTCTGCCGCCATTTGTTCAGCAAGCATTTTTTCTTGAATTGCTCGCTCTTTTGCTAACTGTTCTTTTCGTTTCTTTTCTGCCGCGCGTTTTTTACGTAAAGCCTCTGCTTTTTTTGCAGCTTGCTCTTCTTTAAGTCGCTTAGCCTTTGCTTCCGCTGCCGCTTTTTCTGCCTTTTTCTTTTCAGCTAATTTTTTCTTTCGCTCTTTTTCTGCTTTTGCAGCCTTAGCTTTTGCTTTTTTCGCGGCAGCGTCAGCTTTCTTTTTCTCTAATTCTTTTTGTTTGCGCTTTTTTTCTAAATCTCGAATACGCTTTTCTTCATTGGCTCTTTTCTTCTTTGCCGCTGCAGCTTGTTGTTCTAGTTCTCGAATTTTACGAGCTTCAGCAGCCTTTTTGTCTTTAATTTTTTGAACCTGTTCTGCAACTGCGCTTTTTTCTACAACTACCGCTTGAATAGGCTCCATCTGAGTAGGAGTTGGCTTAGGATTTGGATGAGAATTAAAATCACCTAACAACAAAAAGGCAACTAACGCTACGTGCAATAATACGCTAAGCAATAATGCAAGACCGAACTTCTGACTCACTTATTCTTTCTCCGTAGGTTCAGTCATTAAACCAACAGAAGGAACGCCTGCTTCTTTTTGTAACAACACCATTAATTGAATTACGGCGTCATATGGAACAGTACCGTCTCCGTTAACTACCACCGGGGTTTCAGGTTCCGATTTTAAATGCTCTTTTACTAATGCAGCAACTTCCTCTGCTGACATAGGTTCGTTTTTACTTGTACCAACGGCAAGATAGTATTGCCCTTCTGCGTCAACAGAAGCAACAAGAGGCACTTTACTGTCTTTATCTAACGGCTCTGAATCAGCCTGAGGTAAGTCAACTTTTACGCCTTGTGTAATTAATGGTGCTGTTACCATAAAAATTATCAACAACACCAACATTACATCTATATATGGCACAACGTTAATGTCTGCGACCTTACGACGCCTTACTCTTTTATACATAACGAAACCTTAAAGAAATTATTCTGGCGTAGATTGACGTTGTAAAATACTTGAAAACTCGTCCATAAAATTACCGTAACTGTTTTCAAGCTTCTCTACTTTATGACTAAAGCGGTTAAACGCCATAACAGCAGGAATCGCTGCAAATAATCCCATTGCTGTTGCAACTAAAGCCTCAGCAATACCAGGAGCAACCTGTGCTAATGTTGCATTTTCAGCAGCACCTAGTGCTATAAACGAATTCATGATCCCCCAAACGGTACCAAACAATCCAATATACGGGCTAATAGAGCCAACGGTTGCCATAAAAGGAAGGTGTAACTCTAGCTCATCTACTTCTCTCGAAAGAGCAACTCGCATCGCTCTATGCGTACCATCAACAACCGCATTTGAAGAAGTGATATTGCTTTTTCTCAAACGAGCAAACTCTTTAAAACCCGCAACGAATAAACTTTCAATACCCGTTACTTGACTACGAGCAGACACTTCATTATAAAGTTTACTTAAATCAGCACCACTCCAAAATTTATCTTCAAATCCAGTAAGTTGTATTTGAGCAGATTTAAGTGCTCTACTACGCTGAAAAATCATTGCCCAACAAACAACTGAAAAGCCTAATAATATAATCATGACTGATTTAACTAATAAGCTCGCTTGTAAAAATAAATCAAAAAACGAAAGTTCAGCTGACACTTTGTAATGCTCCTAATATGCTTTTGGGAATTGAACAGGGTTTAGATAATTTAAAATCAACACACGCTACGCGTACAGTAACTTGGCATAGTAACTTTTGCTGACATGTAATTTCTTGCTCAAAAATAAGACTTGCTCGCTTAATTTGACTAATTTTAGAGCTAACAACTAGCTCGTCATCGAGCTTAGCAGAGGCTAGATTATCCATTTCAACCTTTCTGACTACAAAACCCACGTTTTGTTCTAAAAAAGTTGATTGAGACACATTTAATTTTCTTAACCACTCGGTGCGAGCACGTTCAAAAAACTTTAAATAGTTCGCGTAATATACTATTCCACCGGCATCGGTATCTTCATAGTAAACGCGCACATTGAATGTATCTTGATTACTTAACATACAAAAAATTCATTTTTTAAAAAGTTATTCTCACTGGTAAATCTTTGCACCGCTATACTAATAGATAACCCCTTAAAACAACAAGCTTTTAACAAGGCTGAATTGATGTTTTTTATATCAAGTGTCAAATTTTCGCCGAAAAGGATGAAATGTAAAAAATATTGAAATGTTTGTTGATATATTTTCGCATTAGTTTTTCTAATGCGAAAGTGGGAATTTTTCTAGTTTGTTGACGTTTACGTAAGAGGTTAGAATACTCTCACTTTCTGGTTAGAAGCCCAATTTATTGAATCCTCCTGTCATTAAATTGAATACCAGAACTTTATGAACAGATACTTTATCTATTCTCTTAGACATTTTGTGGAAACTAATTTCCTTCTATCAACTTACTAATTTAAGTTGGCCCACATGAATAATGTGGGCTTTTTTTTGCCTAAAATTTAGCGAACAACATAAAGATATCAGAAGTTAATCAACAGGCCTGTCTAAACCGAAATGCTGATAAGCTAAGTCTGTAGCGATACGACCTCGTGGTGTTCGCTGCAAAAAGCCTTGCTGAATTAAAAATGGCTCTAATACATCTTCAATGGTTTCTCTTTCTTCACCAATAGCAGCAGCAACATTGTCTAAACCAACAGGACCTCCCATAAACTTATAAATAATAGCTTCTAATAGCTTACGATCCATTATATCAAAACCTTGATGGTCTACTTCTAGCATGTCTAAAGCAGCTGCAGCAGTTTCTTGGTTGACGACTCCACTTGTTTTTACATCTGCATAATCTCTAACACGTCTTAGTAGGCGATTAGCAATACGAGGTGTTCCTCTTGAACGCCTTGCAACTTCGTATGCACCATCAGTATCAATTGTTAAATTGAGAAAATGTGCAGATCTCATCACAATATCTGTTAGGTCTTTCGTTTTATAAAACTCTAAACGCTGAACAATACCAAACCGATCTCGCAATGGAGAAGTTAAAGCACCAGCTCTTGTTGTTGCGCCAATTAACGTAAACGCTGGCAAGTCTAATTTAATTGAACGAGCAGCTGGCCCTTCCCCAATCATAATATCAAGCTGATAATCTTCCATTGCTGGATACAGTATTTCTTCAACAACAGGGCTTAATCGATGTATTTCATCGATAAACAACACATCATTTTCTTCTAAATTAGTGAGTAAAGCCGCTAGATCACCTGCTTTTTCAAGTACTGGCCCAGAAGTTGTTCGAATATTCACGCCCATCTCGTTTGCTACGATATTAGCAAGTGTCGTTTTTCCTAATCCTGGAGGTCCAAATATAAGTAAATGATCTAAAGGTTCATTTCGCTTTTTAGCAGCAGATATAAATATCTCCATCTGCAATTTAACATGATCTTGACCTGTGTAATCCGCCAACATTTTAGGGCGTATAGCACGATCGATGCTTTCTTCTTCATGCATTACTTGAGGTTCTATTAAGCGATCTGCTTCAATCATTTTATTTGTTCCATTAACTCTTTTAGTTTGTGCTATTAATAACGGGAAAATTGTTACAACATTGTTTTGAGTGCTTCTCGTATGAGATCCTCACTCTTCATGCCTTTTTCAAAAATAGCTTTAACCGCTTTATCTGCTTGTGATTGATTATACCCGAGAGAAATAAGCGCATTAATTGCATCGCCCTTTTCATCGTTTACAAACGTATTTTCAACCTTATTAGGTACTAACAAATTGTCTGAAATGATTGATTGTGCATCAATTTGCCAATCTTTAAGTCTATCTCTCATTTCTATCAGTAAACGCTCTGCAGTTTTTTTACCAACCCCTGGTATTTTTACAATTGTACTCACGTCGTCATGCATTACACAACTTACAAACTGATCAGCAGACATACTAGATAAAATGGCTAAACCAAGTTTAGGGCCAACACCATTTACTCTAATGAGCAATCGAAAAAGTTTACGCTCAACTTTATTTGAAAAGCCATATAATAATTGCGCATCTTCTCTCACAACAAAGTGGGTGTATACAACAGCTTCTTCATTCTCATTTGGCAAAGTGTATATACTTGTCATTGGCATAGTTACTTCATAGCCTACACCATTACATTCAATCAATACTTCTGGTGCTACTTTCTCTAAAAGTATCCCTCTTAATCGACCTATCAAGACTTTCTCCGCGCAGTTAAATTTTTGGTATACGATAACACTAGTTATATATACAGTAAACACTTTGACTGTATATATAACTAGTACCTAAAACGTAATTATTTATAAGAATGATGAATTAACGCAAGCGACCGCGAACGGTTTTTACTGCTTTACCTGACATTTTGCTTAAAGAGTCGTGACTATGTGCATGGCAAAGTGCAACAGCTAAAGCATCAGCTGCGTCAGCTTGAGGAGTGCCAGGCAACTTTAAAATAGACTTAACCATATGTTGAACTTGAGATTTATCTGCAGCACCTGTGCCAACAACAGATTGCTTAATTTGACGAGCTGAATATTCTGCTACGGGCAAGTTTTGACTCGTAGCTGCAACAATTGCGGCGCCACGAGCTTGCCCTAACTTAAGCGCACCACCAGGGTTTACGCCCATAAACACTTCTTCAATCGCAAAAAGATCGGGTGAGAATTGAATAATAAGCTCTGACACACCCGCGAATATCGTTTGTAAACGATCACTGAAAAGGTTTTCACCGTCTTCTTTGGTTGAAGAAAACGCTTTAATACATCCGCTCCCTAAATATGACAGATTTCGCCCATCTTTTTTAATGACACCGTAACCAGTAATACGAGAACCAGGGTCTATGCCTAATATAATTGTCAATGTATGTAGCACCTTAACGTGAAGTAAACATCTTTCATAAATCATTATAAAAAATGCAGTTAAGAAAAACCTTAACTGCATTTTTATGAACGCTTTATTGAATAGGAAGCGGTTAGCTTTCTTCTTGCTCTTTATCTTCTTTAGGTAATGCTGTAATACCTAGCTCTACAAGTTGAGCTGGATTTGCTTGCCCAGGAGCATTAGTTAACGGACATGCAGCCGTTGTAGTTTTAGGAAAGGCCATTACATCTCTAATTGACGTAGCGCCTGTCATTAACATCACCAAGCGGTCTAAACCGAAGGCTAAACCTGCATGTGGTGGAGCACCGTATTGTAATGCTTCTAATAAGAAGCCAAATTTTTCTTGGGCTTCTTCGTCGCTAATACCTAATATTCTAAATACTGCTGCTTGCATGTCTTGATTATGAATACGAACAGAACCGCCACCTAATTCACACCCGTTTAATACCATGTCGTAAGCATCTGACAACGCGCCAACTGGGTTTGCTTCAAGTTGTTCTGCAGTTAAATTAGTTGGAGCTGTAAATGGGTGATGAATAGCGTGCATGTGTCCGTCTACTTCTTCAAACATAGGGAAATCAACAACCCATAAAGGCTTCCATTCACCTTGCAGCAATTCTAAATCTTCACCTAATTTAAGGCGTAAAGCACCAAGTGACTCTGTTACAACGTTATAAGTGTCTGACCCGAAGAAAATAATATCGCCTGTTTTAGCATTTACGCGATCAAGTAAAGCATTTACAGACTCTTCAGTTAAAAACTTTAAGATAGGTGATTGAAGCCCTTCAAGGCCAGCTTCACGGTCATTAACTTTCAACCATGGCATACCTTTAGCGCCATAAATACCAACAAATTTAGTTAAATCATCAATCTTTTTACGTGAGAACTTAGCAGCGCCATCAGGCACACAAATAACCGACACGCGACCTTTAGGGTCGTTTGCAGGGCCTGAAAATACTTTAAACTCTACATCTTTTAAAATATCAGCAACATCAACAATCTCTAACGGGTTACGTAAATCAGGTTTGTCTGAACCAAAACGCGCCATAGCCTCTGAATATGGCATACGAGGAAACTCACCTAAATCTACATTTAATAGTTTTAAGAAAAGCTCACGGATCATAGTTTCTGTAACTTCCATCACTTGATCAGAAGTCATGAACGAAGTTTCAATATCTATTTGAGTAAATTCAGGTTGACGGTCGGCACGTAGATCTTCATCGCGGAAACATTTTACGATTTGATAATAACGCTCCATTCCCGACATCATCAGCAATTGCTTAAACAATTGTGGTGATTGAGGTAAAGCAAAAAACTGCCCTTTATGCGTACGACTCGGTACTAAGTAGTCACGAGCTCCTTCTGGCGTTGCCGCTGTTAAAATTGGCGTTTCAATATCTAAGAAGCCTAAATTTTCGAGTGACTCTCTAACCGCAGCAGTTACTTTTGCTCTAAAGCGTAAACGCTCTGTCATTTCAGGACGACGTAAATCTAAGTAGCGGTATTTCAAACGCTGTTCTTCAGAGTTATTTTGATTAGAATCTAACGGTAATGGAGCTGCTTTATTCAGGATTGTAAGCTCTAGACCGAGTATCTCGATTGCACCGGTAGCCATGTCTTTATTTACTTGACCTTCAGGGCGTGCGCGTACCTTACCTTTAATTTGAACACAAAATTCATTTCTAAGCGTGTTAGCTACAGCAATCACTTCTGGTAAATCAGGATCGTAAACAACTTGAACAAGACCTTCTCTATCTCTTAAATCTAAGAAAATAACCGCACCTAAATCACGACGACGATTAACCCAACCACAAAGAGTAACTTCTTGACCAATATGAGATTCGTTAACCTCACCACAATACATACTACGCATTTAGCAATTCCTGAAAATACTTTGACTTAAAGCTTAATAAGTCTAACAAAATAAAATTGTCGATATTATAAAGCAATAGTCACTAAAGTCACCTCAGATGTAACGATAAATCCAATTGATTCACACATGCGATTAGGAAATACAAATTATTAATAATTATAGGCGGTTCGATGGTTTGAGAATATGAATTCAGTTAAAATATTAAGCAATATATTATTTAACGTTTAAAATGCATGACTGACACAGACCTCATCTTTTCAAATAAACAATCTCAAATTAAAGACTTTGCCTTTGACGAACAAGTGGTTGAAGTATTCCCAGATATGATTTCTCGATCTGTTCCAGGGTACAACACTATCATTAATACTATCGGTAACCTTAGTGATGAGTATGCACAAAACAATACAAATGTTTACGATTTGGGCTGTTCATTAGGTGCTGCAACTCTTGCTATGAAAAGGTCTATTTCAGCTAAAAACTGTTCTATTTTAGGTATTGATAACTCTCCGGCGATGGTTGAGCGATGTAAAATTCACGTTGGCGCATTTAAAGGTGAGTCTAATGTTGAGATAACGGAAGGCAACATTCTTGAAACTGAAATTGAAAACGCGTCAATTGTGGTATTAAATTTTACCTTACAGTTTATTGAGCCAGAGCATCGTCAGGCATTAATCACAAAAATTTATAACGGAATGAATACAGGCGGTATTTTAATT
Source organism: Colwellia sp. (assembly GCA_020630795.1). Taxonomy (GTDB): domain Bacteria; phylum Pseudomonadota; class Gammaproteobacteria; order Enterobacterales; family Alteromonadaceae; genus Pseudocolwellia. Next base: position 11,048 of record JAHDIK010000031.1, on the reverse strand, counting down.
CTTTCTGAAAAACTCGCTGCAACAGATCCTAAATGTAATGAACTATTAATTGATTTACACCACGGGTTTAAACGCGCAAATGGCTATAGCGAATTAGAAATAGCACAAAAGCGTACAGCGCTCGAAAATGTCATGCGACCAGACAGTTTAGAAACACATCTAGAACGTTTAAATCAATCAGGGTTTAACCATGTTACACAATGGTTTCAGTGCTTTAACTTTATGTCGTTGGTAGCTATCAAATGATCTCATTTAACAAATTTTATCAAACAATCGCACAAAATAGATTGAGTCATTGGTTAAATACATTACCGGCTCAACTCAGTTATTGGCAAAAAAACAATTTACACGGTGAGTTCTCTCATTGGCAGAAAACGCTTGATGCCTTGCCAGATACAACGCCGTCAGAAGTAAGTTTTACTGATAGTGTAACAATAGGTTCTCAATCAGATATTAACCAAGGTGAATTTAAACGCTTAGAAAACTTACTTAAAAAGTTTAAGCCATGGCGAAAAGGTCCATATCATATTCACGGCTTACATATAGATACCGAGTGGCGTTCTGACTTTAAGTGGGAACGTTTGGCTCCTCATATTAGCGACCTTAACAACAGGTATGTATTAGATATTGGCTGCGGAAGCGGTTACCATTTATGGAGAATGCGTGGAGCTGGTGCAAAGTTTGTAGTGGGCGTAGACCCTACTCAATTGTTTCTAATGCAGTTCAACGCAGTAAAACATTTTGCGCAAGATGATAATGTAAACTTATTACCGCTTGGCGTAGAAGACCTTCCTGAATTAAAAGCGTTTGATACAGTATTTGCTATGGGGGTTTTATATCATAGACGCTCACCAATAGACTTTTTATATCAGCTAAAATCGCAATTAGCTAAAGGCGGTGAACTTGTACTTGAAACACTCGTTGTAGACGGCGATGTAAATACGGTTTTAGTACCTGGAGAGCGCTATGCAAAAATGAGGAATGTTTGGTTTTTACCTAGTTGTGACGCGATGGTTGCATGGCTTGAGCGCTGTGGCTTTAAAGATGTAAAAGTTGTAAATACTGACGTAACTGCATTAGACGAACAAAGAAAAACAGAATGGATTGATACTGAATCACTCGAAGATTTTTTAGATCCAAACGATCCAACTAAAACTATTGAGGGTTACCCTGCTCCAAAGCGCGCAATTTTTATCGCTCATATTTAATATAATGATGTTAAAAGCACGTTTTAACTATTCTTAGCTCGAACTAAGCTAAACATTAACCTATCAAACGAAGAATAAGTTGCGATTGTTGGACACTATGAGCCATCATCGCAACAACAGCTTGTTGTTGTATTTGCAGTTTGGTCAACTCTGCAGTTTCTACCGCAAAGTCAGTATCTTGAATGCGTGAACGGCTTGCTGATACATTTTCATGAATGTTATTTAAGTTTGATATTGTATGTTCAAGGCGATTGGAGAAAGCACCTAAACCGGCTCGTTCAGAATCTACGTATCGAATCGCATCATCAACTGCGTGAACGCCTCCTTGAGGATCTCCTACCATATCTAAATCTGAAAGCGCCAATACTTGTGTTGAAAAGCCACCCAACGTCATATCAATTGTTTCATTTGCATTAGCGCCCACTTGGAAGGTTGTTTTTTTACCCGAATTTTCACTTAAATCAGGGTCGTATGATGACAAACTAACCTCAGTAAAACCTGTCGCTGCATAATTTGTTGCGGGATCAAAGTCAGCTACATTGTCATCGTCACCAGAAACGAACGTGGTATTAAAATGATTCGTTGTTTTGGATGACGACTCTCCAACAATCGTTTCTTCTCTACTCGCGTTTCCACTGGCATCTGCACCACCAAATGCACCATTGTCAGCGTTGGTTGTGTCAATATTATTAGTTAAAAAGTCTTCAAAGGTGGTGCTCGCCATTAACTCCGTTTGAAATGCCGTTTCATTTGCATATACCCCGTTAGACGCGGTATTTAACGCAGCATCAAAACTAGCACCACCACTTAACTCTGACATAAGAGACTGTACGCCACCAATACCAATATTGTTTTCTAAATAACGCATCGCAATGTATCCACCAGAATACACAGAAGCCACTTGAATACCTGTTCCAGTAGGAGCACTAGTATTTCCAAAAATACCATTCAGCCCAGACTTTAACGCTGCAACACCATAATTACTAATATCGGCCGCTACACGAGAGTCAGCCCCACGAATCGCCTCAGCAGTCCCCTCTACAAACCAAGTCGGTGTAGCGCTTAAGTTCATATTGTTCACCATTACCGCATGAACCATTTCGTGAAGCACAGTACTTTTAAGCTGCTTGATTTTGTCATCGCTAATGGTATTAAAGTCGTCAAGATCAATATTCATAACGAGATTACCACCCGATGGATTAAGGTAGCCAACAGAAGCTAAAACACCGCTAGATCCATCAATATGCTCTAAATTTATTTTAAAATTAGCGCCATCTCCCACTAACCCAAGCTGACTACTAATAATATTCTCAGACTCCGACAATACGCCACTTTGAAGGGTACGCAAAATATTACGCTCACTAACATCTACAATAGGATTAGTTGCCGAGGTATCGAATAAGTTTTTGCCTCCGAATGATGTAGTTTCGTTGATACGGTTAATTTCAGCACTTAATTGAACTACTTCTTTATTGATAGCGCCTCTATCATCTGAAGATAAAGAACCATTTGCGGCTTGTAATGAAAGGTCTCTAATTCTAAACAATATATTAGTAATTTCGTCTAGGGCACCTTCAGCTGTTTGCGCCATAGAAATACCGTCATTAGCATTTCTAGCAGCAACAGCAAGGCCGTTAACTTGGTTAGTTAACCTATTGGAGATTTGTAATCCTGCAGCATCATCTTTCGCTGAGTTAATTCTCATACCTGACGAGAGTCGACTAAGCGACGTTTGTAATTTGTCACTTGTTTCTCTTAACTGACGCTGTTGGAACAAATTATTAACATTAGTATTTACTGTTAACATAATTCCCTAGTCATTATTTGAACTTATGGTTACAAGTTCAACAATTGAGCTTATCGACTATATCGACAGTTCAGGAATTTTCTTGAGGATATTATAATCAGGAACAACTAAAGGGATTATGAATTAGGGATATTGTCTGACTTAGTTATACATCATATCACGCAACAAATTTCATGAACGTAGGTAGTAAACAATATAAAACTAACGATATTTATTAAGAATATTTTGGTAATCGCCGCTTTCCTTTATATATTCAATGCCGTTATCAAACTTAGTCTTTAGTGCTAAAGATTTAAAGCCAGCGGAATAATTTTTTTCATCAAAAATATAATGTACTTTAAACGTGTTTTCATCCACAGAAGACATATGTGTTTTACAATAGTGAATGAATATATTGATATCTAAAATAATAACTTCAGTTTCGCCAGAAAATAACATCTCTATTTGTTTTATTTGATCTGCTACCTCCCTGTACCCTGAAGATTTAGCGACTTTATAATGAAAGTCATCTCCTAGAAACTTGCGCGCTTTCTGAAAAGCAGCAACGCTTACTCCGCTTAAATCGTCTATCGAATTAATCTCTAGTTCACGGTTTGCAAGTGAAACAGCAACATTTTGATAGGTAATATAAGGCTTAGAAACATACATATTAGTACGCTGAAAGTCAGATGGTAAAATAGAAACTGCATCAATACCTATACGCTGAAAATTAAGAATATTACGAGATAACGGTACATGCTCAAACTCGGTTTCTACGCCCTGTGTTGTTAGTGCTTTTCGAATAATATCGAGTTGAATACCTGCTCCATTTTCATTCACGATAAAAGGAGGTTTTGGGAGCCCCGCTAAAAATGTAACGCTTTCAGCGGTTTCGTTTTTAATACCACTAGCCAGCAAACTGAACGAATTAAAACTTAATAAAAGCACTAAAAAGATACAAGTTAAAAAATTGATACTAAAATTCCTTTTAAAAAATACGTTAAGTTGTTGCAATTACGGGATAAACTTGAATAATGAGACATAACATTATGCAGTTTAGTTCATGTTTTTAATATATCAATTTATCCGTTAACATTAATTTAGTCGATATTTTTAAAGTTACAAAAAATTAAGGAAAATTATGAACATAGCTTGGTTAGAAAGGCGATTAACAAGTGTAACAAAACGTCAATACGATCATAGAACTCCCTTCCAACGAGATCGCGCGCGTATATTGCACTCAGCCGCCTTTCGACGTTTACAATCAAAAACACAAGTTATGGGCAGTGGCCAAAGTGATTTTTATCGAACTAGACTTACACACTCATTAGAAGCAGCGCAAATTGGTTCAGGAATTACGGCTCAGCTTCGTTCTAAATATCCAGAAGTCAGTAAAGACGTTCTTCCTGACGACGATACATTAGTCGAGTCTATTTGCCTTGCGCACGATATTGGGCACCCTCCTTTCGGACATGGCGGCGAGGTAGCATTACACTATATGATGCGAAACCACGGAGGGTTTGAAGGAAACGGGCAAACACTGAGAATAGTTGCAAGACTAGAGCCTTTTAGTAAAGACTGCGGCATGAATTTAACTCGTAGATCATTACTTGGGTTATTAAAGTATCCCCAAACAATCGATAATTTAAATGCACAAAACAACACAACGATTCCTGATTCTTTTAGACAATTAAAGGCGGCCGATTGGCACCCTCCTAAAGGGATATATTCTGACGACATTGATATTCTAAAATGGATTTTAGCGCCTTTATCAGAGTTAGACAGGCAACACTTCCAACAAATTATTAGCCAACCAAATAAACATCATAAAACACAGTTTAAGTCTATAGATTGCTCAATAATGGAATTAGCAGACGACATTGCTTACGGTATTCATGATTTAGAAGACGCCATTGTAACAGGCGTGGTTAATCGCGCTGACTTTGAAGAACATGTCATCAATAAACTAACAAAACTTGATGACGAATGGTTGCCTGTGTATTGCGAAAACCTCGCAGATAAATTGTTTGGCGAACAGCATTATTTACAAAAAGAAGCTATTGGTGGTTTAGTAAACTATTTAATTACAGAAATAAAGTTAATTGACTTAAACAACATTGAAAAACTCAGTTTTGCGGAACCTATTTTACAGTACAATGCTCAGTTACCTGAAACGTCGGCAAAAGTACTACAAATTTTTAAAGACTTTGTTTTTGAATTTGTGATCAAACAAACCAGCATTCAACGTATAGAATACAAAGGCCAACAAATTGTTATGCAGCTTTTCGAAGCACTGTCTTCCGATCCCGAAAGGCTATTACCAAAAGCAACCGTTAAACGCTGGATAAACGCCAAAGAAAACAACTTAAATGAATACAGAGTTATCGCCGACTATGTAGCTGGAATGACCGATGATTATGCAACAAAACTTTACCAAACGCTGTTCATGCCAATGGCACATCACAACATTAAAGAATATAAGAACTAGAGACATTAATGCTAAACATATACGCAGGTAAAACAGCGCTAAATACAATTAAGGAACAAGGTTTTAAGCAAGAATTATTTACCGCTATGCTTGGAGCTAGTGGAGGGCCTAAATGGTTTACTTTGTAAAGCTAAACACCGACATTTAAATTAAACAAAAAAATAGGAGTAATTAACTCCTTTTTTAAACCTAATAATTATGAATAAATATTAATTGGATTAGTTCAATTTAAACACATATCACCTAAACCAGCTTTATTACTGACTTGGTTTAAATGCATTCTTAAGTAGTTTTTAGGTTGATAGGTACATACTTTATTTGCCGCTGAACTGAGCAGTTCTTCCGCTTTTTTATTATCTTGGTTCAGTAATGCAATTTCAGCTTTATAGAGTGTAGCGGTGTCACGATGGACAACGTATATATCACCAGCATAATCTGTAATTGTTTGTTCAAGTATTTCAGTGTAGTGAGATGCTTTTTCGGTATTATTTCGGTTAATAAAATAAAAAATCAACGATTCTAGTTGTTGAATTTTAAAGTAATTTAAACTCTCTGGCACCAAGCTTTCTAATCGTTCAACATACTTATTTTCTTCTTCATTGTATGGATGAAGGGCATACCACCAAACCAGTTGATTAAGTGAATAGTCAGTCCAAAAATTTGTTTCACCAAGAATAGGTTTAATTAAAAAGTAAGGAGATTTACAGTACGGCTCTAGCTCTTCAACATTAGAGTGATAACTTAAGGGGATACAAAACTTTGACAGATAGGATGCTTTCCAATCATCTGAATAGTTTTTTTCATAATGAGGAAGCAATTTATGATTTATTAATGAAATAGCAGGATCTATCGCTCCACTTTTTAAATATAATTCCATTAAAAATGTCTCATTCACCCTCATTTCACCAATATATTGATTGTACTTTTCACTTAATTGACTTATACGCTTTTGAAGAGTCAATTTACCCATTTCATAGTCACCAACTATGCTATACCCTCTTGATTCCATAATGATACCGTCCAACACCCCCAAGAAAAGAGAGCCTTCTTTATTTATAACTGTGGGAGGATTGAAGTTATGAAACTGTTCTACTTTTTCTATTTTCATTAATAATGTTTGTATTGAATTATCATTTGGATTCAAGTGTTGCTGAGAAATATACGATTCTACTTTTTTGAGAAAATTTAAATTTGTTAGGGTGTAACCCACAGCAGCCTCTATAGAACTCCCATATATCTCTAATACAGATAAATAAATGTATGAAGGTATTAATGAGGGGTTTTGCTCGCAAAAAAACAAGGCTTCTTTAGAGAACACAAGTGGATCTTTGTGATTATCACTAATGTGCGATGTATAAAAATGTCCTTTTATCACGTTGAATTTAATTTGAGATAATAGAGGTACTTCATTGTTTTTAAGTAAGTTATCTACTCGTTGCATTGCCTGATGGTACTTATTTTTTACAAGATACAATGCACTTTCACCATGACTAATAAAAAGTAAATTTATTATTTCTTCTGCCGTTAAGTCATCTCTTTCCATCACAGAATCAAAACCACGAACTAGTTGAGCAGTATCGGCCCCATTGAATATAAATTTAGATATTTGCTCTCGTATATTTACTAAAGCCATAACCTTATCATCGTAATATTGCTTTTGATTCAAATACGCTTTTAAGCTCAAAATCGTTTTTAGAGGTATTGCGCTATCACTATAAATAATGGTTTCTTGCTCATGCTTTTGAAAAACAAGCTTGATGTATTGTGATATAGGTAAAGATTCCGCAGGTGGTAATTTTACCTCATCCCTTTTATTCTGACTTTCTTTCATGGTGGTATATTGCTTTAGGTATGAGTTTGACAATTCATTGTATGAGCGTTGTATTTGAATATTGTCATACCATATTTTACTGGCAAAAATACAAACTACTAGAAATAAAGTTGTGCATAAGGCATAAGTGATTTTATGGCGTTGCCATGATTTTGATAAGCGATAGAAGGTGTTTGAATGTTGCTGTAAAGGTTGGTTATTAAGGTAGTTACTTAGCTCAGATATTAATGCCCCAACAGACCTAAAACGTTGCTCTGGTTGTTTTGCTAAACAGGTTGATAATATCCAATCAATATCTTGTTTAAATTTAAGTTTTTGACTTATTTTGCATGCAGGAATTTCTTGTTCGGTAATGACTTTTATTTTGTCGGATAATGTACCGCCTATTTCTTCAAAAGGCGTTTGACCTGACAAGATAAAATATAACAAACCACCTAAGGCATACACATCACTTTGAATAGACGCTGGTTGACCTTGTAATTGCTCTGGTGCAGCGTAATTCACTGTCATGGCACACAGATATTGGTTAATAAAGGTGTTAGCTTTTTCTTCTTTACTGCCAACAAATTGCATAATGCCAAAGTCAATTAATTGCGGCTGGTTTTTATGGTTTATCAGAATATTTGAGGCTTTAATATCTGCATGAATAATACGCTGTGAATGTGCTTCTTGTACTGCATCAGCAATGGTCAAAAATAGAGTAAGTTTATCTTTTATCGATAAATCATTTTTCGCTAAATATTCGGTTAACGTAAACCCTTCGATATATTCCATAACCATGTAAATTAACCCATCAGGCATTTTTATCACATCTAAAATAGTGGCGATATTAGGGTGATTTAATGAGGCTAAGGCTTGTGCTTCGTTGAGTAAGGTTTGCGTTGAACTTAACTGATATAGCGCAGGGTGAAGAAATTTAATAGCGACTTGTTGTTCAATTAACCCATCATTCCGCTTGGCTAAATAAACTTGCCCCATACCACCTGAGCCTATTGGTTTTACAATGGTATAAACACCAAAACTATCACCCTCATTGATACTTGGTACAGCCATGTTTTCACTATAGCTAGAAATATTTTCTAAAAAATGCTCAGTAAAATTATGGTTATCTTGGGTTAACAGTTTTAATTGTTCTGCTTTGTCAGGGTATTGCGCTTTTAATTCAGCTAAAAACGCTGGCTTTTGAGCCTCAGGAAGCGATTCGTATTCACTAAATAATTCAAATAAGTCTTCCGTGAACATTTTATTTTTGGCTTCCTAGTGAAATTAATTTAAGCTATTGTTTCATATTGTAATACTAAAGATAGGTTGTCATCTAGTAGGAGTAAGCATTGGAAGCACTAACAAGTATCATATTAGATTGGTCTAAAGGCCATAAACATTCAGAAGACAAACTATTCTCTTTTACTTACGATAGATTTAAGCATATTGCATCTCAAACAAGAAAAAAAGTAATAAAATATCAAGATGATACTAACCATGTTGACGATGTTATTCACTCAACAACCTCTTTAGTACATGAAGCTTTTTTGAAATTAACAGCTAAAAATGAGATAGATGCTGAGAATAGTAAAGAGTTTTTTCTGTTAGTTAGTAAAATTATGAGACACATTTTAGTTGATCATTACCGAAAACTAACGGCAGATAAAAGAACACAGAAAGAAATACCTGAACTTGGCAATCAAGAAGATTCAAATACCGATGAATACTTAGATTATATTTCTATCGATTACGGTTTGAGCAGATTAGCAAAAGACTACCCAAGGCAAGCCGAAACATTTCAAATGCGTTATTTTTTAGGATTCAAAAACAAAGAAATTGCGAATTTACATAGTGTTTCAGAAAGCTTAATCGATAAAGATTTAAAGTTTTCAAAAAACTGGATCATGAACCTACAAACAGCTTAAATTGAACATCAGCTCATTTATAAAATTATATCGTTGATACCTTCCAATAAAAATTAAAAAAGGTTTACGTGTTTTCGATTAGAAATACGTGCCTTTTACCCCGTCTGTTTTTTCCTTACCTTTCACTTTATTTATGAATTGTGGAATGGATTTTAAAATGAACAAGTTGTTATTAACTTTGCCAATATTGGCATTGTCTCTCTCTGCCTGTAGCGACCTTCAAACAAAAGAACAGCTATCTACTTTAACTATCGAAGATTTTGCAAGTAAAGCGTGTGAAGAGATGCTTGATGCAAACTTTGAACAGCTTGAAGTGATGCTAAACAAAAATGATTTGAAAAAGCTTAAAAAAGAAGTTGGCGATAACCCTGATTCTTGGGCAACCCTATCGGACCGCATGTCGTGTGAAGTAAAAAAATCAGTTCCTAAAAAAGAAAGAACTAAATTTTATTTTGAACGTGGTGTTTTCAATATGGATATAGAGAAAATTGACGGTTCATATTTTGTAGTTGATGTTGATTAATAAGGAAATTCAAATGAAATTTAGATCGTTTTCGCTGCTTACAGTTATTTTACTTTCTGCTTGCAGTACACCAGAAGATAATGCTCGAACAGTTATAGCTGATTATTGTGAAGCATTTAAAAAGATTGATACAGAAACTCTTAGCGAACTAAGTACTGATTCAAAACTTGTTAATTTTCCATACTTGACAGAATCAGCACGTAAAAAAGCTAGTTGTGGGGAAAAGATAAAAAAAATATCGGAAGAAAAGTTTCTATTTATGCTTGGTGAAGAAGATATGTCCATGCCGATTGTTGTAGAAAAAGTTGACGGTGAGTTCAAAATTACTGGTTTAAATTTATAGTTACAAAGGAAGTATTAATATGAAAAATTTATTTTGGGGATTAGCTTTTATTTTTTCTAGCTTTAATGCTAGTGCTGGATTAATCAACTCTTTTGATGACAGTTATTTAGATTCATTAGTTACTGGTGGTAGCACAGTAACTCAGTTATTAGGTAACTCAAATTCAATCGATTACACATTTAAAGATAATTTTATGTTAGTTGATGTGAATTACTCAAATATTAACTATCTAGTGTATGATTTTTCTGTGACTCATGAAGATGGTATAGATGCTACGTTTTTAAGTAACTTGTATCTTCCAAGTGGTTACACTGATGCTATGTTTAATCCTGCTGAGGAGCTTTTAGAGGTTGTATTTCAGTTTGGTAAAGCTGATGGATTTAAATTTGCACTTGAAATTGATAGTTCATTTGATTTTTTAGGTGTTGGTATTTTAAATCCAAATGTTGGAGATTTTGCTTTCATTTTGTCTGATAATTTTCAAACAAATGAATGGCTATCATTTGGAAATCCTTTAGTAGGTGCGACTAGAGCTAATGCTGCGCCTGTTCCCGAACCATCAACATTGGCAATCTTTGCATTAGGCATGCTTGGTTTAGTATCACGTAAATTCATCAAGTAAACCTAAGCCCTTTCCAAAAAAAAAGCATTATTAAGGTAATGCTTTTTATTCAATTTAATAATAAATAGAATTGATTATGACTCAGCCCAAAAAAAGTGTTTATCTCGGTGAAAATCGATTAGCTTGGTACTTAGACAGCTTTACCAAATATGTATTAGCGATACTGTTCGTCATCGTTACAGGAATGGGGGATTATTTGCTTTATGCGATTGTTCATGAAATTGATAGAAGTTGGTTTTACCCTCCCATTATTTCAATAGTATATTTGATTTGGAATATCAAACGCATTGCAACTTATCAAATATACAAAGCAAACTTACCAAGTGGCTCAGTAATTAAA
>JAHDIK010000041.1 GCA_020630795.1 Colwellia sp. | reverse complement strand
TTTAAAAGATGTTATTTAAACTTGGTAGTTACACAAAATGTGTTACAGGGTCTGAAAATTTAGTGGTCTACGCTTATGGGATTATATGAATATCTATAACCTATGTAATATAGGCTATAGATAGGCGCTTATAATTTCTTCTGCCAAAAAACGGCTTGCCCCATCGCAGGATCTAACTCATAACCAGAAAACCCATGTTTGTTATAAGCAGATTTAGCAATACGATTACCTTCTAATACTTCAAGCGTAAGTTTGCAGCAACCTAACTCTTTCGCTATCTCTTCTACTTTTTCAAACATCCGCCCTGTTAAACCTTTTCCCCTGTGTTCTTTAATAACCGCAACATCATGAAAATTAATCAGAGGTTTTGCGTTGAACGTAGAAAAACCTGTAACGCAATTTGATATTCCTGCTGGATTACCATCTACGTAAGCCAATATAGTAAAAACATTGTTTTGCTTCTTTAAATTTTCAACTAAATTTTTCTTAGTATAGTCAGACAACTCTTCTCCGCCTCCCATAGGGTCTTTGGCGTATTCATTTAACAGCATAACTAAATCGTTAGCATGTTTAGTATTGCTATAATCTGCTTTAATAATTTCTATTGTCATTAATATCCCTTAACTAATACATATATTTTTCATTCAATAATTATGCGGTTTTTAATTTCAATTACTATACTTTTATCATGAATAAAAAAATTAAATCATGTAATTACAAAGATCCTGATGGTCATAAATGCCCTAACAAAGCCAACGATAAAGGCGTATGTTATTGGCATGACGAATCGATCAATAAATCAGGGGCAGACGTAAAAGAAAAGCTAGAAAACTACGCGAGAGCTGGTGGCTTTCTGCGAGGAATTTTTTTAGAAAGAGCTGACTTATCTGGAATCGACCTCGTAAACCATAATGCTAAAACAGGTTTTGATATGTCGTATGCTGACTTATATCGAGCGAACTTACGTAATGCGCATATGTTTAATATATGTTTAGCGAATGCAAGCTTAATGAAAGCAGACCTAACCAGCGCAAAATTAAACTGTGCGAATTTATCTGGCGTTAACCTTCTAGGCGTTAGATGGAAAGACAGTAAGATTGAAAATATAGAATTGAGCAAAAAGTTACATCAAGAAATACTTGCAAAAAAAGCGCTTAAAACACGAAATATTGAACAAGCAATTGATTACTATGAACAAGCCGAAGAAGTTTATCGAGACTTACGAAAGCACTCAGAACAAGCGGGAATGTTTCGTTTATCTGGTACCCTCATTCAACGCGAACTTACCATGCGAAGGTTACAATCGCCCAAATATAGCATTAAGAGATTAACATCAAAATGTATCGATCTATTCTGCGGATACGGAGAAGCCCCGCTTCGCATTATTGGTATATCAATAATTATTATCCTTATATGTGCGACCTTATACACATTTACAGGGCTTAACTATCAAAATGAAATAGTGTCTTACAACAGCAACGCTACGATGTATGAAAACTTTAAGTTGTTTTTATCGTGTTTGTATTATTCTATAGTAACCTTTACAACTTTAGGTTACGGTGATTTCACCCCTGTCGGAATATCGCGTGCAATAGCGGCTGTAGAAGCTTTTACTGGAAGCTTTACTCTCGCCTTATTCGTTGTTGTTTTTGTGAAAAAAATGACAAGATAACTAAAACACCGAACTTCTTGCACATACTCAATTCCAGATAAAAAGCTGAATAGAATGGTATTTAGTTCTTTTTCGAACCATCACGCCCTGATAGAATACTCACAATTTAAAACACAGCTTAACGACGGAAATTTTTCTCAATGCGCACTAGCCAATATTTACTTTCAACACTGAAAGAAACACCAGCAAACGCTGAAGTAATCAGCCATCAACTTATGTTGAGAGCCGGTTTAGTAAGAAACGTTGCTTCAGGTATGTACACCTGGTTACCTACAGGTTTAAAAGTACTACGAAAAGTAGAAAATATTGTTCGTGAAGAAATGGAAAAAGCCGGTTCGTTAGAAACCTTAATGCCGATGGTTCAACCAGCCGATTTATGGGAAGAGTCTGGTCGCTGGGAAGATTACGGACCAGAACTATTACGTTTAAAGGATCGTCACGACCGTCCATTTGTATTAGGCCCAACACATGAAGAAGTGATTACTAAACTAGTTGCAAACGAAATCAGCAGCTATAAACAACTTCCGTTGAACATGTTTCAAATTCAAACGAAATTCCGTGACGAAATTAGACCGCGTTTTGGCGTGATGCGTGGCAGAGAATTTTTAATGAAAGATGCCTATTCTTTCCACCTATCAGCAGAATGCTTACAAAAAACATACGATGTTATGTTTGACGCATATTGCAGAATATTCGATCGTTTAGGTTTAGATTACAGACCAGTTATTGCCGATACAGGATCAATTGGTGGTGAAGCTTCTCATGAGTTTCATGTACTTGCAGAATCTGGTGAAGACGATATCGCATTTAGCGATGCTAGTGATTTTGCGGCTAACGTTGAAAAAGCAGAAGCTTTAGCTCCAAGTGGAACTAAACCATCACCGTCGTTAGCGTTAACTGAAGTATCAACGCCAAATGCAAAAACAATAGATGATGTAGCCACATTACTTAACGTAGATTCGAAACAAACAGTTAAAACGCTGATTGTGTTAGGTAACGAAATTGAAGACCAACCTACTCCAGTTATCGCGCTAGTGTTAAGAGGCGATCATCAACTCAACGAAATTAAAGCTGAAAACCTAGCTAATGTAGCATCTCCTCTAACATTTGCGTCAGAAGAAGAAGTACTTAACGCAGTTGGATGTAACATTGGTTCTATCGGCCCTGTTGGTTTAAATATTCCAGTAATTGTGGATAGAAGCGCTGCTCATCTCGCTGACTTCGTATCTGGAGCAAATAAAGACGGATTTCACTTCTCTGGTACAAACTGGGATCGTGACTGTACCGACTACACAGTTGAAGATATTCGTAATGTAGTTGAAGGCGATCAGAGCCCATGTGGTAAAGGTAAGATAGTTATTAAGCGCGGTATCGAAGTTGGTCATATTTTCCAACTTGGTGAAAAATATGCTCAAGCAATGAATTGTGGTGTATTAACCGAACAAGGTAAAAACAAAATACTTACTATGGGTTGTTACGGAATTGGTGTTTCAAGAATAGTTGCCGCGGCAATTGAACAAAACCACGATAAATACGGTATAAAATGGCCTTCAGCAATAGCTCCATTCCAAGCAGCGATTGTTCCAATGAATATGGCGAAATCAGCAAGAGTAAAAGAAACAGCTGAGACTATGTATAACCAATTGCAAGAAGCTGGTATCGATGTTTTATTTGATGACAGAAAAGAAAGACCTGGCGTTATGTTTGCCGACCATGAATTAATTGGAACACCTATCCTATTAATTATTGGTGAGAGAAACTTAGATAACCAAGAAATTGAAATAAAGAATAGGATTACAGGTGAGAAATCGATGATGCCAATAAACGACGTAATGTCTTTATTTAAATAACAGCTAACTTTCTCAACTTCATTTAAAAAGGCTTAGATTATCTAAGCCTTTTTCTTTTCTACTTAACACCCTAAATATTAGGCGTTACAATATCTCTTCCACAAAGCGACCCTGTAACTAAATCTGTGTAACTGCCTATTATTAATACCCATGTAGGGTT
>JAHDIK010000030.1:14291-22517 GCA_020630795.1 Colwellia sp. | reverse complement strand
TAAAACGATTTTGTTCGTCCTTCAATTTTAAGGGAGTGAACCCCCATTTTTACCAAACGTTCAACGTGTTCAACTGCGCGTAAATCTTTAGAGTTCATAATATAGGTGCCATGCTCGTCTTCAAAAGCTGGCATGTATTCACCGGGTCTTCCTTGTTCTTGAAGTAGCACTATATCGTCAACTGGCTTTTGGTCTGGCATATAAATTTCAGGCTGAACGGCAATAACATCGCCTGTTTCAGTTTCTTTAGCTTCGTGTGAGTCGTATTTCCATCTGCATGCATTGGTGCAAGTTCCTTGGTTTGGATCACGTTTATTAATATATCCAGACAATAAACATCTACCTGAGTAGGCCATGCATAATGCACCGTGCACGAATACTTCTAATTCCATTTCTGGGCATTGAAAGCGAATCTCTTCTATTTCATCTAACGATAATTCACGCGATAAAATAACACGCTCCACGCCTTGTTGATGCCAAAACTTAACCGTAGACCAATTAACTGCGTTGGCTTGAACAGATAGATGAATTGGCATATCAGGAAACTTTTCACGCACCATCATGATTAAACCTGGGTCAGACATAATTAACGCATCTGGCTTCATGTTAATTACAGGTTCAATGTCTTTAATAAATGTTTTTAACTTACTGTTGTGTGGAGCAATGTTATTAACAAGGTAAAACTTTTTCCCAAGTGCATGTGCTTCATTAATGCCAATGTTTATGTTTTCTAACGTAAATTCGTTGTTACGAACACGAAGAGAATAACGAGGCTGCCCCGCATAAACAGCATCGGCACCATAAGCAAAAGCGTAACGCATATTTTTTAGGCTACCAGCAGGAGAAAGTAATTCGGGTTTGAACATTGTGTACCTTGTGTTTTTATATAACTGTTAAATGTATCTATTAAGTTGATTATGTTAGAAGCGCACTTTATGGATTGTGATTATTGAATGCATTAGTTGTGTTGGAACAGATAAACGCAAACCCTTCACCTATAGTTTCACGCCAATCAATTTATTGATTAGGTTATTTTGAACGCTCGAAATTATTCACATGGCTTAAATATGAATTAGGTTGGTTTGAACAAATTAGAAAGAATTATAGAGCCGGCTCAAAAAGTTATATTGATTCAGATTAATAAAAGGTTAGATGAGGTATTTCCATTTCGTAAAAAAAACACATAAACATATGATGTTTTGTTTTATCTAATGTTTGATGGTATGGTTTATATACATTAACAAACACATTGAAAGTGGCAGCATGAGTTACCTTCCAAAAGTATTTACAAATAAATTTATGAAAATCCATTATGTTTTATTAACCGTTGGTGTTTTGTCAGCTTGCACTACGTCAGATGTTTCAACAGTAGCGAAAAATAATGTTTATCCGTTGTCAGATCCACTCAATAAAGGTAATTGGGTATTAAATACTGAAGTGAGTGATGAATTTGAGGGAGAAACTGTAGATGAAGAAAAGTGGTACATCGTAGGTAAATTTGAAAACGGAAAGCCTGTTTACAAAGATCCTGATCACCCAAATCGTAAAGTGTGGATTGGTAGAGCTCCTTCTCAGTTCTCGGGTAGAAACTACCGTTTAGAAGACGGAAAACTCGTTTTAGAAACTCGTTGGGAACCTGACTTTCCCTTTAGTGATAAATTAGATAAACCATGGGGAAAAAACAATACCCGCAGCAAATATGAAAATATTACAACTGCTTGTTTTATAGGAAGAAAAGAATTCAAATATGGCTATATGGAAATACGTAGTAAATCAGCAGATGCGGAAATAACAAGTTCTTTCTGGGCAACAGGTAACAGAACAGAATTAGATATGTTTGAACATTTTGGTGATCATCGTCAAAAAAACAAGTTAGATAAAGACCGAGAGTTATGGTGGTCTATTCATGACTGGGGGCCAGTACTAAAAGGCAAAACGACTTACACCCAGCATAAAGATTTAGGTTTTAGAGTCGCTGATGCATTTCATACTTATGGTTTTGATTGGAGTGCCGAAGGTATTAAATACTATATTGATGGCAAGTTGTTTACCTCAGCTACGATGGAAGAAGTTGATGCTTATGCTAAAAAAAATGGGATGGATAAAGGCTATGTTGTAACTCATCCTATTCATATTTGGTTAGATCAAGAAACATTTCCGTGGCATGGAGTACCGGACAGTAAAGAAGATTTAGAGTTAAATAGCCCTGAAGGAAAAAAAGACGACGGCATTGTTGATTTTGAAATTGAGTATGTTCGCGTGTGGCAAAAAGCTGATTAACTTAAGGTTGATCATAAATAGTTGATGCAAATAGCTTAATACTATTGATTAAACTGTGGGATACTAGCACGATATTTACTGGTTTAATCAATGGTTAACAAAGCGTTATGTCGCAAAATAAAAGTATTTTAATTACAGGGTGTTCTACGGGGATAGGGCTAGACTCTGCAATCACATTGTCGAAACTTAATTACGACGTATATGCAACTGCACGTAACCCCACTGATGTTGAAAAACTCAAAGCGCTTGGTTTAAAAGCACATGTGCTTGATTTAGCCGACGAAACATCGATTACTGCTGCATTTCATTGGGTTATGGAGCAAACTCAAGGCAAGTTGTATGCGCTTTTTAATAACGGAGCTTACGGTCAAGCCGGAGCACTTGAAGATTTGCCGTCGAGTGCTTTTAAAGAGCAGTTCAATATTAATGTATTTGGTTGGCATTACTTAACGCGTTTAGTATTACCTGTAATGAGAGAGCAAAACGAAGGCCGTATAATTCAAAATAGTTCGGTGTTAGGACTTGTTGTTATGCCTTATAGAGGCGCATATAACGCGTCTAAATTTGCTATTGAGGGTTACACTGACACTTTACGGCTTGAACTTAGGGGAAGCGGTATACAGGTGAGTTTAATTGAACCTGGTCCTATAGATACTCAGTTCAGGGCAAATGCGCTGATTAAATTAAATGAGCATATTGATCTTGAAAACTCGTTACATCGAAATAATTATAAAGATCATATCGAGCGGCTTTCACTTGAAGGACCCAGCGGAAAGTTTACGTTACCAGCATCAGCAGTTACTGAAAAAGTCATACACGCATTGTCGAATAAAAAAGCAAAAGCGCGATATTACGTGACTAAACCAACTTATATCATGGCATTTTTTAAGCGAGTATTACCGGTAAGTTGGTTAGATGGTATTCTGGCTAAAGGTTAAAAATACCAGTAGTAGTACAAAAAAAGGCGATTATTAATAATCGCCTTTTTACCTATTCAAATATTCGTTTTAATTAGAATTTAGGAATACGTATTTTCTTTTCTTCAGATTGACGGTAAATCACTAACGTTTTTCCGATTACTTGGATTTTTATAGCATTTGTTTCTCTACAAATTGCTTCAACAACAAGTGCTTTAGTGTCACGGTCTTCAGTATTAATTTTAACTTTGATTAATTCGTGATGATTTAATGCAAAATCAATTTCTGCTACTACGGCTTCCGTTAAGCCATTATTTCCAATTAAAACAACAGGTTTTAGTGAATGTGCTAAACCTTTTACATATTGGATTTGTTTTTTATTTAAGTTCATTAACAATTTTCGTTACAAGTTAGCTTGAATTACCACTATTTTAACTCCATCTTGTTTGTAATACTAATAATGTTTGAGTATTGATCGCTTTTAAATTAATCAATATTACCATTTTTACCTTTAATTAAGGCTTTTTCGCTGGCCTTAATACGAATAACATAATTCATTAATACCATAGTGCTTTAAAAGCCGAGAATGCGTATTTATGAATAGATTTAAGCAGAGTTCATGAGTAAGAAAAAATTAACGGTAAGTAGCGCGCGTTGGATGCAAGAGCATTTTGACGATGAATACGTAAAAAAGGCTCAACGCCTAGGTTTACGTTCTCGTGCGGTATTTAAAATTGAAGAAATAAATAATAAAGACAAGTTAATCAAGCCGGGTATGAAGGTGGTTGATTTAGGCGCTGCTCCCGGTGGTTGGTCAGAATACGCGGTAAAAGCGGTAGGAGAGTCAGGGCAGGTGATCGCTTGTGATATTTTATCGATGGATCCAATAGTTGGCGTAGATTTTCTTCAAGGAGATTTTAGAGAAGAAGCGGTACTAGATGCATTATTAACACGTATTGGTGGCCAAAATATCGACGTTGTAATGTCTGATATGGCCGCAAATATGACAGGAAACGAAACCGCAGACTCAGCAAGAAGCATGTATTTAGTTGAGCTTGCGTTAGACATGTGTCACCAAGTATTGAAAAAGAATGGTGCGTTTGTTGTTAAAGTTTTCCAAGGAGATGGTTTTGATCAATTTGTTAAAGAAACACGTAAAGTGTTTAAAACGGTAAAAACTCGTAAACCTGAGTCGTCAAGAGCGCGTTCACGTGAAGTTTATCTTGTCGCCACAGGATTTAAATAGCGGCAAGCCTGAATTTATAGTAAATTAGAGAAAATTTAGTAGTTAATGCTTAGTTTTATTTGAATTAAGCGCATTTTTAAACATACGTACAAGTTACAAAGAGGTCATTAAGTTGAGCGATATGGCAAAAAATCTTATTTTATGGTTAGTTATTGCAGTTGTTTTGATGTCAGTTTTTCAAAGTTTTACACCTGATAACAGCAATGAACAACAAATTGATTACACACGCTTTATAGAGAGTGTGCGCCAAGGACAAATTAGAGAAGCTTCAGTTGACCGAAGTGGTGTTATTAAAGGTGTACGAAGATCTGGTGAAGAATTCGTAACAGTTGTACCAGGTGGATACGACAGAGATTTAATTAACGATCTGGTAAAGCAGGGCGTTAAAGCGTCAGGTCAATTGCCTGAAGAAACAAGTTTCTTAACTACTATCTTTGTTTCTTGGTTCCCAATGATTTTATTAATTGGTGTATGGATATTCTTCATGCGTCAAATGCAAGGCGGTGGCGGTAAAGGCGCAATGTCTTTCGGAAAAAGTAAAGCTCGCCTGTTAAGTGAAGATCAAATCAAAACTACATTTGCAGACGTTGCTGGTTGTGACGAAGCGAAAGAAGAAGTTTCTGAGCTAGTTGATTACTTACGTGACCCATCAAAATTCCAAAAACTGGGCGGTCGTATTCCTTCTGGCGTATTAATGGTAGGTCAGCCGGGTACAGGTAAAACATTATTAGCAAAAGCAATTGCTGGTGAAGCAAAAGTACCTTTCTTTACTATTTCGGGTTCAGACTTTGTAGAAATGTTTGTGGGTGTTGGTGCATCTCGTGTGCGCGACATGTTTGAACAAGCTAAAAAATCAGCGCCTTGTATTATCTTTATTGATGAGATTGATGCAGTAGGTCGCCAACGTGGTGCTGGTATGGGCGGTGGACACGACGAACGTGAACAAACACTAAACCAAATGCTAGTTGAAATGGATGGTTTTGAAGGTAATGAAGGTGTAATTGTTATTGCAGCGACTAACCGCCCAGATGTACTTGACCCAGCATTGTTAAGACCCGGTCGTTTTGACCGTCAAGTAACTGTTGGCCTTCCTGATATCCGCGGTCGTGAGCAAATTCTAAAAGTTCATATGAGAAAAGTACCTTTAGGTGATGATGTAAACGCATCAGTAATCGCACGTGGTACACCAGGCTTTTCAGGTGCTGATTTAGCGAACCTTGTAAACGAAGCTGCTTTATTCGCTGCACGTACATCACTTCGTTTAGTGTCAATGAATGAGTTTGAAAAAGCGAAAGACAAGATATTAATGGGTTCTGAACGTCGTTCAATGGTGATGGGCGATGAAGAGAAAGAAATGACAGCGTACCATGAAGCTGGTCATGCAATTGTTGGTCGTTTAGTGCCAGATCATGATCCTGTTTATAAAGTAAGTATTATTCCTCGTGGTCGTGCATTAGGTGTAACAATGTACTTACCTGAGCAAGATCGTTTTAGTCATAGTAAACAACATTTAGAAAGTAATATTTCATCATTGTATGGTGGCCGTATTGCGGAAGAAATGATTTACGGTTTTGATAAAGTATCTACTGGTGCTTCAAACGACATTGAGCGAGCAACACAACTTGCACGTAAAATGGTTACGCAGTGGGGTCTATCTGAAAAAATGGGTCCCATGCTATTCGCTGAAGAAGAAGGTGAAGTATTCTTAGGAAGAACGTCTTCAAAATCTTTAAATATGTCAGACGAAACAGCACAAGCTATTGACGCAGAAATTAAAGAGTTTGTTACTCGTAACTACGATCGTGCTGAGAAAATCTTAAAAGAAAACAGAGATATTCTTGAAGCAATGAAAGATGCATTAATGCAATATGAAACGATTGATGCATTACAAATTGACGACTTAATGGCTCGTGTACCGGTACGTGAACCTGCAGGATTTACGGGGTCTGGTTCAGATTCAAATAATGAGCCACCTAAAGCAGATTCATCTACAAAAGTTGAACCAGATTTATCTAACCCAACGGATGCTCCAGCTAAATAGTATTAGTTAGTCGTTTACTCCTAGCCTCAATATATAGTTTATACATAATGTACATTCTATATATCGGGGCTTTGTTATATCTAACGCATTAAAATAAGTAGAACGCATTGAATAACGCAAACCATAACAGCTTTATCTCGCCACAGGTCATGGGAATATTAAATGTAACGCCAGATTCGTTTTCTGATGGCGGGCATTTTACGCAAATTAATAGCGCGTTAAAACAAACAGAAAGCATGATTGAAAATGGCGCTCAAATTATTGATATTGGTGGGGAGTCAACTCGCCCTGGTGCCAAAGATGTTTCGGAACATGACGAAATTGAACGAGTTATTCCTGTTCTTAAAGCTATTAAGCAACGCTTTGACATAAAAGTATCAATTGATACAAGTAAAGCAAAGGTGATGGCCGATGCTGTAGACTATGGCGCAGATATTATTAATGATGTTAGAGCATTGCAAAATGAAGGTTGTATCGACGTAATGTCTCAGTGTGAACTTCCTATATGTTTAATGCACATGCAAGGCTTACCTAGAACCATGCAAATAGCGCCAGAATATAACAACCTTATTGATGATATAACAACATTCTTTGAACAGCGTATTCAAGCGTGTAATAAGGCAGGAATAGATACAAATAGGTTGATACTTGATCCAGGATTCGGTTTTGGTAAAACCATGGAACAAAACTTTAAGTTGCTTGCAAAGTTTTCAGCTTTTAAGCACTTTAAGTTACCGTTACTAGCTGGTTTGTCTCGTAAATCAATGTTTGGCGCATTATTAAATAGAGAAGTTGAACAGCGCGTTTCAGCAAGCGTAGCTTCAGCCATTATCGCAGCGCAACAAGGCGCTAATATTATTCGAGTACACGACGTAAAAGAAACCGTCGATGCACTTAAAGTTTTAGAAACCGTTAATAAATATCAGTAATAACGAAAAGGATTAGAACATGTCAGATAGAAAATATTTTGGTACAGATGGCGTAAGAGGCCTAGTGGGACAATACCCAATTACACCAAAATTCGTCATGAAATTAGGTTACGCAGCGGGTAAAGTTCTTGCTGCTAAAGGAACAAAGAAAGTATTAATTGGTAAAGACACACGAATTTCAGGTTACATGCTTGAGTCGGCATTAGAAGCAGGCTTTTCAGCAGCAGGTGTAGATATTGGCTTACTTGGACCAATGCCAACACCGGGTATTGCTTATCTTACTAAAACATTTCGTGCAGAAGCAGGTATTGTAATTAGTGCTTCACACAACCCATTCTACGATAACGGGATTAAATTCTTCTCACAGAACGGTGAAAAACTACCTGATGATGTAGAACATGCAATTGAAGCTGAGTTAGACAAAGAGATGGGGTGTGTAGAGTCTGCTGAGTTAGGTAAAGCCACAAGAATAGAAGATGCTGCAGGTCGTTATATCGAATTTTGTAAAAGTAACTTCCCAAGCTCATTGTCACTAAGCCATTTAACGATCGTAGTAGATTGTGCGCATGGTGCAACTTACCACATAGCGCCAAATGTATTCAGAGAGTTAGGTGCGAACGTTATCGAAATAGGTGCAGAGCCTAACGGAACGAATATTAATGATGGTTGTGGTGCTACATCAATGGACGCAATCAGCAAAGCTGTAGTTGAACATAAAGCTGATCTAGGTATAGCGTTAGATGGCGACGGCGACCGATTAATGATGGTTGACCACACTGGTTATGTTGTAGACGGCGATGAATGTGTATATGT
>JAHDIK010000030.1:0-14191 GCA_020630795.1 Colwellia sp. | reverse complement strand
TAATGATGGTTGACCACACTGGTTATGTTGTAGACGGCGATGAATGTGTATATGTAATTGCAAGCCATGATTTAAAAACCGGTAATATTCGCGGTGGTGTAGTAGGTACACTAATGAGCAATATGGGGTTAGAAATCGCTTTAGCTGATATGGGTGTTCCTTTTGCGCGTAGTAAAGTAGGCGACCGTTATGTGATGGAAATGCTTGTACAAAATGGTTGGCAATTAGGTGCTGAAAATTCAGGCCATGTTATAAACCTAAAACACACGTCAACTGGTGACGGAATTATTGCTGCACTTAATGTGTTAACGGCGATATGCTCAACTGAAAAGTCTTTGTTTGAACTAAGACAAGGTATGACCAAGTTACCTCAAGTACTAGTGAACGTGAGATTCTCAGGTGATAATGACCCATTGAAGGCTGATAATGTTGCTTCCGCAGTTCATGAAGTTAATGAAAAACTTACCGGTAGAGGACGTGTTTTACTGCGTAAATCAGGTACAGAACCATTGATTCGTGTTATGGTAGAAGGACCAGAGTTAGAAGAGGTAACTCAACTCGCTAACTCTATTGCTGACGCAGTAAAAGAAGCTTGTTAACGATAAATTAATCTAACTCGAATGAATATTAACCAATTGAATAAGATATTAAGCATAATACTTGTATCTTATTCTTTAGTTAGTTAATATCTCGCCGCTTTAATATAGGAATAGCTTATGTCTAGACAAACTATAATCGCCGCGAATTGGAAAATGAACGGAAATTTAGCACTTGTAGAATCAATTACAAGTACAATTAACAGCATTGAATTTGCTGATAATGTTAAAGTAGTTGTTTGTCCAAGTTATCCTTATTTAGCGGCATTTGCGTCAAAAATCAGTAATGATTCGATTAACTTGGGCGCTCAAAATATCAGTGAATACGCTAAAGGCGCATACACGGGTGAAATTTCAGCTGATATGCTGAATGAAATGTCGGTAGGTTATGCAATTGTTGGTCACTCTGAAAGACGTTCTATTTTTAGAGAAACAAGTACTCAAATTGCTCATAAAGTAAAAGCTGCTTTAGCGAACGGAATAACGCCAATTTTATGTATTGGTGAATCAGAAGCTGAAAGAATGACAGAACAAACCGAAACTGTATTATCGGCACAATTACAGCCAGTAATAGACGAAATCGGGATTGAAAGTTTTAAAAATGTTGTTATTGCGTATGAGCCAGTATGGGCAATAGGTACAGGAAAAACAGCATCGCCAGAAATGGCACAAGAAACACACAAATTTATTAGACGCTTTTTAGCTGAGCAAAACGCTGAAATAGCAGATGGTGTTTCACTATTATATGGTGGTAGTGTTAACGCAGCCACTAGTGAAGAATTATTTGCACAACCAGATATAGACGGTGGTCTTATTGGTGGTGCTAGTTTAAAAGTTGACGAATTTAAAACAATTTGTTCAACATCCAAAGGATAATAAAATGTTATATCAAGTATTAATTATTGTATATCTTATCGTTGCCTTATGTTTAATAGGCTTAGTGCTTATTCAACATGGTAAAGGTGCTGATATGGGCGCTTCATTCGGCGCAGGTTCTTCAGCAACTATATTTGGTTCAAGTGGTTCAGGTAACTTCTTAACTAAAGCAACTACTTGGTTAGCTATATTATTTTTTGGTATTAGTTTAGTTTTAGGTAACTTAACGGCTAACAGAATTAAATCTACAGATGACTGGGACAACCTAGGTGGCGCAGCCGTAGAGCAAGCTATTGAAAATGGAAGCGATATTCCTGTTGATTCAATTACACCTAAAGCAGTAGAAAATACTGACGTACCAGTTAGCGATGTAAAAGAAGCTACTGACAACGGTGACGTTCCTCAGCAGTAAACAAAATTTGCAGATGTGGCGGAATTGGTAGACGCGCCACCTTGAGGGGGTGGTGCCTTAGGGCGTGAGAGTTCGAGTCTCTCCATCTGCACCAAATACAGGTTCGAAAAGAGCCGATAAAAACCGAAAGTTCCTAATTACAAAGGGCTTTCGGTTTTTTTATGTCTGCGTTTTATGATGTTAACTAGAGTGATTTAGAGCTTTAGTAACATTGGAAGTAACTTTGAGCCACATCGAATAATTGTGTTGCCAAAGTGGTAAAAATAATTAACCCGTAATTAATATAGAAACCGATAACGTAATGATCAAAAGGATCGTTCTGAAGCTAAGGAATTACTCAAGTAAAAACATTTATATTTGTAAGTAAGGTGAGGCAATTAATTTTTTATAACAGCTCCTAAGATAATGGTATATAACTTCTTTTGATTGACATAACTAGCTTGTGACTGAAAATTAAGTATTGCTGAAAATGAAATAATGTTTATTATCGATGTTAAGTAAAGCACAAGGAATGGCTTAAATATCGTGAATGACCTATCACCATCAGATCTAAAATCAATACTACACTCAAAGCGCGCTAATATTTATTACTTAGAATATTGTCGTGTAATGCAAAAAGACGGTCGAGTTTTATACTTAACCGAAACCAACAAAGAAAATCAGTATTACAACATTCCAATCGCAAACACCACCGTATTACTATTAGGTAACGGAACATCTATTACACAAGCTGCTATGCGTATGTTAAGCCAAGCAGGTGTGTTGGTTGGTTTTAGTGGCGGCGGTGGTACACCGCTTTATATGGCCAACAATGTTGAGCACGCCATAGAATGGATGACACCACAAAGCGAGTATCGTCCAACAGAGTACTTACATGGTTGGATGCAGTTTTGGTTTAACGATGAAAAGCGCTTAACGGCAGCTAAAGTATTTCAGCGTGAACGTATTCAATACATTGAAAAAGTTTGGCAAAAAGACAGAGACTTAAAAAACGAAGGTTTTGTGTTTAAAGATGAGCTTATTCAAAATTCACTACAAACATTTCAAACACGTACCGAAGCCGCTATAAAGCAATCAGAGCTATTACTTACTGAAGCTCAATTAACCAAAGTACTTTATAAGTATGCCGCCAATAATACACAAACCTCAAATTTTAAGCGTGAGCATCAATCAACCGACAAAGCCAACGACTTTTTAAACCACGGTAATTATTTAGCTTATGGTTTATCTGCTTGTACTTTATGGGTGTTAGGCATACCACACGGTTTTGCTGTAATGCACGGAAAAACCAGAAGAGGCGCTTTAGTGTTTGACGTTGCCGACTTAATCAAAGACGCCATTGTACTGCCTTGGGCATTTATATGCGCTAAAGAAAACGCTACAGAGCAAGAGTTTAGACAACAAGTACTACAAGCGTTTACCGATCACAAAGCGCTCGATTATATGTTTAATACAGTAAAGGAAATAGCATTAGCTAAGCATGACGATAACGACGGTAATAAGGGAGAGGAAACACCATTATGATGGTTACCTTTGTTAGTCAATGCGAAAAAAACGCGCTTAAAAAAACAAGGCGAGTGCTAGATGCTTTTGCCAACCGTATTGGCGATAACACATGGCAAACATTAATCACTGAAGATGGTTTAAGCACCGTTAAAAAAATGCTACGCCAAACAGCGAGTAAAAGTACAGCGGTAAGTTGTCACTGGATTCGTTCACGCAGTCGTAGCCAGTTTTTATGGGTGGTTGGGAATAGAAATAAGTTTAATGGTGAAGGTGTTGTTGCTGTTAATTATACCAAGTTAGATCTTGAGCATAAAGAATGGGAAAACGGCTGGGAATTAAACGAAGCAATAATGTTGGCGTCAAGTATTGCAGGGCTATTTCATGACTTTGGTAAGGCGAATGATTTATTTCAACAAAAGTTAGCAGGTACAACACAATCAAAATCTGAACCATATCGCCATGAGTGGGTATCTTTAAGGTTGTTTGAAGCCTTTGTTAAAGATTTAACCGACAAAGAGTGGTTAAAAAAACTAGTAGAAATTAATCAACAATCAAATGCTTCTCAGGCTGAAAATAAAATACACAAAATATTATTTAAAGATAACGGAAAATACCAAAACCCGTTTAACACATTTAGTGACAATACGCAGTTTGGAAAGTTAGTTGCTTGGTTGATTGTCTCGCATCATCGTTTACCTTACCCGCAAGTTAGCTCAGTTAAGTTAGATCAAGCAGAACATTGGTTAACAAAATGTTTTGATTGTCATTGGAATTCTAAAAATGCAGAAAATTTAGCAGATATCGAACAGTCAGTTATAAATGCCAATTGGACCTTTATGCATGGTACACCATTGCTGAGTAAAACATGGCAAAACAAAGCGAGTGAAATAGCCAAGCGAGCATTGAGCTATCATAAGCTATCTGAAAAAACAGATTGGCTTAATCAGCGTTTTGTCAGTCATTTATCAAGATTGTCACTTATGTTGGCTGATCATTATTATTCATCTCTTGAGATTAAAGATTCAAAAATAAAATGGCGAGATGATAGTTATCAAGCTAATGCCAATACGGATAGAAAAACGAATCAATTAAAACAGAAATTAGATGAGCACAATATTGGGGTTGCTCATAACGCTTTTCTATTTGCTAAAAACTTACCTGCTTTAAAATACACATTACCAGCAGTAGCACAGCATAGACTTTTTTCGCAAAGTGCTAAAAACCGTAAATACCAATGGCAAGACAAAGCGTTTAAAGCGTCAAAAGCCTTCGCTAAAACAAGTGAGAAACATGGTTTTTTTGGCATTAACATGGCATCAACAGGCTGTGGTAAAACCATGGCTAATGCACGGATTATGTATGCCCTAGCAGATGAACGTGAAGGCTGTAGATTTTCGGTTGCTTTAGGTTTGCGTACTTTAACTTTACAAACGGGTGATGCCTATAGAGATTTACTTAAATTAGGTGATGATGAACTCGCGGTTTTAATTGGCTCTCATGCTGTTAAATTACTACATCAATTAAATAAAGATGACGAAACATCCGTAAAACCTGATTATGGTAGCGAATCTGTACAAGATTTTTTTGAGCAATTATATGTCAGTTACGAAGGGCAAATTTACGACGGGCGTTTAAAGTATTGGTTAAAAGGTAACCCCAAATTAGAGCAGCTAATCAGCGCGCCCATTTTGGTTAGTACTATTGACCACTTAATGCCAGCCACAGAAAGTAAACGTGGCGGTAAACAAATTGCGCCCATGTTGCGGTTATTAACATCAGACTTAATTTTAGATGAACCCGATGATTTTGGTTTAGAAGACCTACCTGCACTATGCCGATTAGTTAACTGGGCAGGTATGTTAGGTTCTCGGGTTTTATTATCGTCTGCAACGTTACCACCTGCGCTTATTAGTGCTTTATACGATGCTTATGTAGCTGGTCGTAAACATTACAACCAAGCTAATTTCCCACATAATAACAATCAAGGTGTTGTTTGTGCTTGGTTTGACGAAAACAAAAGTGACGTTGAATTAATAAAAAATAAAGAGGGCTTCAAACAAAAAAACAACACATTTGTCGAGTCTCGTTTAAAAAAATTAGCAGCTAACAGTACAGTATTACGTAAAGGCAAAATCGTTAATGTTGAGTTTTCTGACACTAACAATAGTGACTCAATGAGGCAAAATTTAACAGGTCAAAATATTGCTGAAAAAAATCAGCAGGTTTATCAATGTGTGGCAGACACCATTTACCAACAAATTTATGAATTACACAACCAACACCATGTAACACATAGTAGTGGTAAAAAAGTATCTATTGGTGTGGTTAGAATGGCTAACATTAATCCAATGATTGCTGTTGCAAAAATATTATTAGCTAAGTCACCAATGGCTAATTATCAATTTCATTTTTGTATTTATCATTCGCAGTTTCCGTTAGCGCTGCGCTCTTACAAAGAATTTCGCTTAGATAAAACCTTAACTCGGTATGATGAACGAACGCTTTGGCAACAACCTGAAATTGCTAACGCATTAAAAGCTGACGAACTAAATCAAGTATCGGCAAACAATCATGTGTTTATTGTATTAGGCACATCAGTTGTGGAAGTAGGGCGTGACCATGATTACGACTGGGCAATTGCTGAGCCTAGCTCGCTACGGTCAATTATACAGCTAGCTGGGCGAATACAAAGGCATAGGCAAGTTCCACCTACCACCGCAAATTTGGTAGTGTTTAATCAAAATATACGCGCATTAAAAGGTGAACAAGTCGCTTATTGTAAGCCAGGTTTTGAAACCACTGGCCTTCCACTTAACAGTAAAGACTTGAATGAATTATTAACAACAGAATTAGACAATATTTCAGCAATACCAAGGATTGTTGAACCGAAAGAAATAAAAGCCGACGATTTTAAAAAAGCCCCAAAAGATAACTCTATTGCTAACACTACTAATTTGTTTTCAATACAAGAACATAGATCTCTACGGATAACATTAGATGTAATGGGGGGAGATTTACAACATAAGGTTTTCTATAACTCAGCCAATCCCGCATCTCTTTGGTGGAATGAAAATCCTGCAATTGATTGGAGTGCAGAATTTATTTGTCAAACAGAGTTTAGAAAATCACAAGCTCAAGAAGAATTTATTTTACGGTTAGAAGAAGATGAAACATTAACGTGGAGTCAAATTGACGATACCCGTTATCCGCCTGTGTATTTAAAGCAAAACAATCGCTTTATGGATGAAAACCAAGCGATTGAATTAGCCCAAGGTAACCATTGGTGGTTTAACTTAAGCGTTGAGGAAACGTATCAAATTTTTGCAGATAAATTAGATGAAAATTTGCAGCAGGTAAGTGAAACCTTTGGTGTAATTGGCTTAAGAGAGCCGAGTAAAGAGCAAGATCAAGAATTAAATTGGCACTGGCACCAGCAGCTCGGTGTTTATGATATTAAGTAAAAGGAAAAACGATGGAAGCAACATTAACTCAAGCGCTAGCTGATTATATAGAGCAGCGCAAACAAGCTAAGTTGGAACCTTTTCAAAAAGCACTGAATAAGGTGTTAGAAAAAGTGAAAACGAAATAGAGATAGCGTCAGCTAAAGCCGAATACGCAGAAAAATCGGCACCTATTGAAGAAAGTTATAAACCTGTATTGTGGTTAACTGATGCAGCAAGGCGAGCAAAACAAATTAGTTTAGCAACTCATGCGGCAAAATTTACTCATAGTGATGCCAAAGCGAGCAGTATATTAGTAAGCCAGCCATGTACAGATAATCAAACGGTAAATAATCAATATCTTGTTACAGCAAGCTTATCAAATAAAGCAATTGATGCTGTAGGTAATGCAGCCGCATTAGATGTAGCTAAGCTGCTAAATATAAAGGTAAATGGTGAAAGCCTGATCACGCAATTGCAACAAAACCATGCACAAGCGTTAAGTGCTTTTACTGATAATGCCGAATTATTACAAACGTGGGTAGATGGTTTTAAGTTAGCGCTGGGCGATGAAAAGTTAAGCTCACATAATTTAAGTAAGCAGATTTATTTTCCAATTAAGTCAGAAAGTAATGACGTTGAATATCATTTATTGTGTCCGCTATTTTCATCGGCATTGGCGCATAATTTACATAAAAAAGTCACAGAAACGCGTTTTGGTGATTCCAAAGACATTCGTGATGCTCGCAGAGCCAATAAGTACGATGAACGCATGGATATAAGCTTCCCTAATACTGCCGTACAAGCCTTTGGCGGTTCAAAGCCACAAAATATTTCACAATTAAATAGTGAACGTTATGGCCAGAATTTTTTATTAAATACAGCGCCTCCTAATTTTCAAGCACAAGTTAAGCCGCCACTAAATAATACCAGTTTATTTAATCGACAACTGACTTACAAAGTATCAGGGTATTTACGAGACTTTAAAGCCTTTTTAAGCCAATTAAAACCTGAAGAAAATAACTTTAAAGTGCGTTACAAGCGTGATTATCACTTTGTTTTACCCATACTCGATCAACTACTCACACATGCGGCCAATATTCAAACATTACCAGCAGGCTGGGCAAGTGAATCAAATTGCAATCTAAAACACGCTCATGCTTTATGGCTTGACGTTTATAACCCCAATGAAAGCTTTCAGCGTGAGCGTGAAAAGCTTGACTGGCAAGTTGTGATAGCGGCTGATTTTGCCAGTTGGTTAATTAAACAATTAAAAAATGATGAAAAATATCGCTTGGGTGATATCGAGCATGCTTATTTTTCTAAAGTTTGTTTGCATCAGTTAAAACGTTTTGAACACAACACACCAAAATTAGCGGAGGCGTAATCATGAGCCAATATTTATTACTAAAAAAAGTATCGGTACAAAATGCGAATGCCATTGCGGGTTTAACTTATGGTTTTCCTGCTGTAACTAATTTCTTGGGGTTTACCCATGCATTATCACGTAGATTACATGAAACGTTAGCCGTTAATTTAGGCGGTGTCGCCGTAATTAATCATAAAAATACGGTACACGCAAGGCAACCTAAAGGGTGGGGCGACTATGTTTTTGCATTATCGCGCAACCCGTTAACTCATCAAGGCAAGACGGCACCCATTAATGAAGAAGGGCGCATGCATATGCAAGTATCCTTGTTGATTGAATTAAATGGTTTGATTGCGGGCGATACAGAAACGACAGAACAACTAATTGCACAGGTAGAACAAAACGTGCCAGCGCTACGTTTAGCAGGAGGTCAAATTACGCATATAGAAAGTATTGAGTTAACCCCGTTAAATGAAGAACAAAAAACATTACGAAAATTAATGCCCGGTTTTGCCTTAATTGATCGCAGTGATTATTTAGCTGAGCATTTTCAACAGCAAAAAGCGATAAATGATAATGCTTGTTTATTTGATGCATGGTGTGATTTTGCTCAACTTAAATTTAAAGCTGAAAAAATAAAAAGTGAAGATGAGCAAGAAACTGAAGATCTTGAAAGCGTAAAGCAAAAAGCCAATTGGCATTACGTAGCAAAACCTAATTTAGTTAACCCCAAAAGTGGCTATTTAGTGCCGATTAATACGGGGTATTGCGCAATCTCTTCAATTTATGAAGCTGGCGAAGTGAGTAATGTAAGGGATTCAACAGTTCCCACCGTTTTTGCAGAAAGTGCTTATAGCGTAGGTGAATGGAAAAGCATACATAACATACAAAATATTGAAATAGCCCTTTGGCGTTATGAACATCAATACCCTTGGTATGTCGCTAAAACAACCCCTTTCGAAGAGGAAATTATTGAACCAGATGATTCTGATTTCAGTTCTGAATTAAATGAAGCAATGCCTTATTAATTAATGTGTAATAAAAAAATAACCTAAATATTTTATCAATGGAGTAATAAAAATGGCCGAAGTTAAATTAAAAACACCATCAGTATTAGCATTTGAAGCTAAGTTAGTCCCATCAGACGCACTCATGTTTGCAGGTAACTGGGAGCAGCAAGCATGGCAACCTATACAAGTTGGTGAAAAAGCAGTACGTGGCACAATTTCAAACCGCTTAAAAGCGGCAACAGCAAATGATCCAACTAAATTAGATGCAGAAGTATCTAAAGCCAATTTACAAACAGTTGATATTGCCGCATTAGCGCATAATACAGATACTCTAAAAGTTGTTTTTACCTTACGAATATTAAGTGATTTGGCGACTCCATCAACCTGTAATAATCCTGATTATCAAGCTGAACTAGCTAATAAAATAAAACAATACCAAGCAGATGTAAGTTTTGAGGAGTTGTCAAAACGTTACGCTTTTAATATTGCGAGCGCTCGTTTTTTATGGCGCAACCGAGTAGGTGCCGAAAACGTAAAAGTTGTTGTTACCGTGGCAAATCAAACCTTTGAATTTAATAGCCAAGACTATTCATTACGTGAATTTTCAATTGACGAAAAAATCACACAATTTGCACAATTTATTCAACAGGGCTTAACCGATAATCATGTTCTTATAAAAGTAGAAGCTTATAGCCAACTAGGCGAAGGGCAAGCAGTGTATCCATCACAAGAATTAGTAATGGGTGGTGGTAAAGGCGATAAAAGTAAATTTTTATATCAACTTGAAGGGCAAGCTGCAATGCACTCTCAAAAAGTCGGTAATGCATTACGCACAATAGATACTTGGCATCCAGCGGTTGACGAAGTAGGGCCTATTGCTGTTGAACCATATGGTTCAGTAACAAACCGTGGTGCAGCTTACCGTCAACCAAAAGAAAAAACAGACTTCTATAATTTGCTCGATGCTTGGATGATCAAAGGTAAAGAGCCAGCGGTTGAACAACAACACTATATTATGGCGATGTTAATTCGTGGTGGCGTATTCGGCGAATAGGAATAACAATGAAATACTATCAAGACATAACACTATTGCCCGACGCAGAAGCTAATTTAGGCTTTCTTTGGCACAAGGTTTATCAGCAAATTCATATCGCATTAGCTGATAATAAAATAGCTGAAAATTGCTCTGCTATTGGCTTATCAATACCAGAATATTGTAATACAAAATCTAAGGTGAGTGCTTTTCCACTAGGCAAAAAGATACGCTTAATGGCAGAAGAGCAAAGCCAATTAGAGAAAATAGATATTGCCCATTGGCTTAAACGTTTTCAAGATTATGTGCATATTAAATCTATTCAATCAGTGCCAACAGGTATAACAAAATATGCCTGTTTTACACGTAAGCATGTAAAAGGTGAAGCAAGAACAGCTAAAAGCATTGAAAGTAAAGCCAAGCATCAAGCTGAAAAGTTTAATGTATCTTATGAAGAATGTTTAAAAAAAATAAAAGACAATGTATCACTTAATAAACGTGAATCATTGCCATTTATTCAAGTACGCAGTTTATCGTCAAATGAAACGCAGGGAGGGCGATTATTCCCTATGTTTATCAAAATGGAATTGGTTGATACTAAACAAGTAAACCACTTTAACTGTTATGGATTAAGCTTAAAAGAAGAAGGAAAAGAAGCCACAGTACCTTGGTTCTAGCTTTTCGCTTAAAGGCTTGTTTAACAAAAAGACAGAATGCTGCCTACATTTAGGGTATTTAACCTTTTAAATACCCTAAATATTTGTTCTTTAAAAAATAGTAATTAAATTAATGGGTTATAGTAACCTAGAAAATAAAGGGTAAATACTTTATTTTTCTTTAGGTATTTGTTGTAACTTGTTTTTTTGTTAAAGTTTCATTGTTCACTGCCACACAGGCAGCTTAGAAACTAATGACCCCGCAACATTTATTACTATGTCTGTTCACTGCCACACAGGCAGCTTAGAAAATGGAGAAGGCATCTTCTGGCTTCATCGGGTCGTTCACTGCCACACAGGCAGCTTAGAAATGAGAATTATCTCGCTGGTTCATATCCTGCGCGTTCACTGCCACACAGGCAGCTTAGAAACGAAAGTGTTTTGCATATAAAGCAGCTTGCTAGTTCACTGCCACACAGGCAGCTTAGAAAATTTTTCCACAACATGCAATACACAGGACATTGTTCACTGCCACACAGGCAGCTTAGAAAGTTAACGACAATAAACTCCGCACTAGTTTCGTGTTCACTGCCACACAGGCAGCTTAGAAATATCATTGCAGGATCGGCAGATAGCGATAATAGTTCACTGCCACACAGGCAGCTTAGAAATTTACCTGAATCTCAATTAAGTGTTGATAGCGGTTCACTGCCACACAGGCAGCTTAGAAAACGCCGCTAGCCATGTTGTTAACGTTTACAGTGTTCACTGCCACACAGGCAGCTTAGAAATGCTGGTGAGCACGCAACACTTTCTCGTGTTAGTTCACTGCCACACAGGCAGCTTAGAAATTAACCATGTGGGGCGCAAAAGTTCGTATTATGTTCACTGCCACACAGGCAGCTTAGAAATATCATTGCAGGATCGGCAGATAGCGATAATAGTTCACTGCCACACAGGCAGCTTAGAAAAAGCCAAAAACTAAAGAGAATAAAAGGTTGGAGTTCACTGCCACACAGGCAGCTTAGAAAAAACTGATCACGAATATCCGAAACACCAACCTGTTCACTGCCACACAGGCAGCTTAGAAAACTTCCACCGAGCGCAGTATCATTTTTTAATAGTTCACTGCCACACAGGCAGCTTAGAAAAACGTGAAAGCGCAGTGTTGCCAAGCGTTTATGTTCACTGCCACACAGGCAGCTTAGAAAGACATAAAAGCCAAGCTAGACGAGCTATTGCGGTTCACTGCCACACAGGCAGCTTAGAAAATTATTCAACCGCCACAGCGACGTTGATTAAGGTTCACTGCCACACAGGCAGCTTAGAAATATTAAAAGACCTCGTAAAATAATTCCTGTAGGTTCACTGCCACACAGGCAGCTTAGAAATCTTGCTGATATTGTTCAGCCCGTGATAACAGGTTCACTGCCACACAGGCAGCTTAGAAATGTCGATTTATCAGTAAGCGGAAATAGTTTTAGTTCACTGCCACACAGGCAGCTTAGAAAAGACATGGTAAAGTTCCATTGCGTTTGCACCTGTTCACTGCCACACAGGCAGCTTAGAAAAACCAATATTATTTTCAAAGCCTTGTTCTTCTGTTCACTGCCACACAGGCAGCTTAGAAATTTGGCTAACGTAGCCGCGAAATAATGGAGAAGTTCACTGCCACACAGGCAGCTTAGAAATGATAGTCCGAAAACTACATACACTCGAATTCGTTCACTGCCACACAGGCAGCTTAGAAATATAACCTGTTGCTCAATCTCTAGATTGTATTGTTCACTGCCACACAGGCAGCTTAGAAAATTATCGGTTCGAGCTTGGCAAATGTGGGAAAGTTCACTGCCACACAGGCAGCTTAGAAATGACTGAATCTGAAACAGCAAGCCAATTAATAGTTCACTGCCACACAGGCAGCTTAGAAAAAGCAAACAAGCTAAAGAGTTAGGTTTAAAATGTTCACTGCCACACAGGCAGCTTAGAAATGCAAACCTTGCCGCTAATATGGTGAGTTATAGTTCACTGCCACACAGGCAGCTTAGAAAACTCGTTTCTGATTTGTGGTCAATTAATGGTGGTTCACTGCCACACAGGCAGCTTAGAAAAGCCGAAGCGGATAAAACAATACTTGCTAATGGTTCACTGCCACACAGGCAGCTTAGAAATAACCCCAAAAAAAAGCAAATAATCAGTGTCAGTTCACTGCCACACAGGCAGCTTAGAAATTTCAACAGACAGAATAATTACCGCGTTATTGGTTCACTGCCACACAGGCAGCTTAGAAAGCAACAAAGGGTATCAACCAAATCAATCCCAAGTTCACTGCCACACAGGCAGCTTAGAAAGTCCTGAGATTGATGATGATGATTTAATAGATGTTCACTGCCACACAGGCAGCTTAGAAATATTAAAAGACCTCGTAAAATAATTCCTGTAGGTTCACTGCCACACAGGCAGCTTAGAAATCTTGCTGATATTGTTCAGCCCGTGATAACAGGTTCACTGCCACACAGGCAGCTTAGAAATGTCGATTTATCAGTAAGCGGAAATAGTTTTAGTTCACTGCCACACAGGCAGCTTAGAAAAGACATGGTAAAGTTCCATTGCGTTTGCACCTGTTCACTGCCACACAGGCAGCTTAGAAAAACCAATATTATTTTCAAAGCCTTGTTCTTCTGTTCACTGCCACACAGGCAGCTTAGAAACATAGATCGTTCGACTGGGCTTTATTTAAATAGTTCACTGCCACACAGGCAGCTTAGAAATGGTTCTTTTAAATCTTCTAGCGCTGTTTGGTGTTCACTGCCACACAGGCAGCTTAGAAAACTTGTATAAAAGCTCGGTTGACTCGCCTATTGTTCACTGCCACACAGGCAGCTTAGAAATCTAGTGACATGCTTATGACTATTGGAGTTGTGTTCACTGCCACACAGGCAGCTTAGAAAAAAGGCATGTTAGAAGCGCGTGTATTAATTGAGTTCACTGCCACACAGGCAGCTTAGAAAATCGTGAACTTTTAAAATATATCTATCATCTTGTTCACTGCCACACAGGCAGCTTAGAAATGAGGAATTAACTTTTTATCAGATGTGAGCGCGTTCACTGCCACACAGGCAGCTTAGAAACAGCGTCAACACGCACAACACGTGCTGAATTCGTTCACTGCCACACAGGCAGCTTAGAAATTTTTCGTCAGCGATAAAGTAGAGGTTGTGTAGTTCACTGCACACAGGTAGTTTAGAGGTTTGTTATTTTAAGTTGTTTGGTTGTTTGATATTTTTACGTTT
>JAHDIK010000040.1 GCA_020630795.1 Colwellia sp. | reverse complement strand
TGAATTAAAAGCGGCTCAAACAGCGATGTGGTTGATTCGTAAATATGCGGTTGATAAAAAAAGTGGAGAAGACCTGTTAAATTGGCTTCAACCTTATGAACAATTTATTTATAAAAAAGAAGGCAGTTTAGCGTCGTTAGCTCAGCAATTAAAGTTTTCAAAAGCGCTTGTACCTAAAAGCGAGTCACTTATTGGACAAGACTTGATTGATAAAATGGTTTTGTTGATAAAAGAAGAATTGCATCACTTCTACCAGGTGTTAGAGATTATGGAAGCGCGCAATATTCCATATCAAAATATTACAGCAGGTCGATATGCAAAAGGCATGATGACCCATGTAAGAACGCATGAGCCAGCAACACTTATTGATAAGTTAATTTGTGGCGCTTATATTGAAGCTAGATCGTGTGAACGTTTTGCTAAGTTGGCTCCGTTTTTAGATGACGAACTTAATAAATTCTATGTGTCGTTATTACGGTCTGAAGCGAGACACTTTGAAGACTATTTAGTTTTGGCAGAAAAAATAGCAGGTGGCGATATATCTGACCGTGTTCGATTATTCGGAGAAGTAGAAGCTGAATTGATTTTAAGTGAGGATAACGACTTTAAGTTTCACAGCGGAATGCCCGTTTAATTATGAAGTAAAGGGCATATTCAGGAGTTCAAAACCGTTTCTATCAAACTTTAGCCATGCACCTTGTTCATACCAGTCGCCTAATACAACACGTTGTGCAGGTTGTTGATTCGCAATTAAATCGTGAATTTTAGGACGATGGGTATGGCCATGAATAAGTAATTGGCTATTGTAGTGTTCTAAGCATTTCACTACTTCAGATTCGGTAACATCCATTATATCTTGCGACTTTACGGCTGTTGCTGCAGCACTTTGCTTTCGGTAATCTTCAGCCTTTTTACGTCTTAAAAATAACGGTAGGCTTTTTACTAGAGCTTGCCACCACCAAGAACGAGATTTTTTTCGGAATTTTTGATAACCAATGTCTTTAGTGCATAACGTATCACCGTGCATTACAACAACCGGGTTTCCGTATAAGTCTATTAGTTCTACTTCAGGTAACAGTATCATTCCAGATTGTCTAGCAAATTTTTTTCCTATTAAAAAATCTCTATTACCGTGAATGTAAAATATTTTTGTACCTGTATTACTTAGCTTAAGTAATGCGTTGCTAACTTGCTCAAGAAAAGGGGAGGTATCGTCATCTCCAATCCAATACTCAAATAAATCTCCTAATATATATAAAGATTCAGATAAAGGAGCTTCTTTTTCTAGGAAAGATAAAAAACAGGCCGTGATATCTGGCCTGTTTTCAGCTAAATGTAAGTCAGCGATAAAATAGCTGACTTCTTCTTTAGAATGTTTCAAAATTTTATTAACAACCGATTATTCAACAATCGTTTCGTTGATAATAATTTCTTCTTTCGGTACGTCGTCGTGGAAGCCCATACGACCCGTATCAACAAGCGTCATTTTGTCTACAATGTCCATGCCTTCAACAACTTCGCCAAACACACAGTAACCCCAACCTTGAACAGATTCATTTTTGAAATCTAAAAAGGTATTGTCTACTAGGTTAATAAAAAATTGAGCTGACGCTGAATGAGGATCTTGTGTACGTGCCATTGCTAACGTACCACGTGTGTTGCTAACGCCATTATTCGCTTCGTTTTCAATTGTTTCTTTTGTATCTTTTTCTTCTAAACCAGAAGAAAAACCACCACCTTGAGCCATGAAGCCTTTAATTACTCGGTGGAATATAGTGCCGTTGTAAAAACCATCTTCAGCGTATTGTTGGAAATTTTTCGCCGTAACAGGTGCTGAGTCAAAGTTTAATTTGATTTTTACGTCGCCTAATGTTGTTTTAAAAGTAATCACAATAAATCTCTCTATTTTTACATAATTAAATATGTGGAGATTGTACCGCATCATTTCAAACATTTCTCTCGTAAAATCTTTACTATTAATGATTCATGCAGAATGTTGAGGTACAATTGGCGAATTAGTGATACTAAAACAATTTATAAGACTGATCAGTTAAATAAGAGGAATAAATAAACGTCATGCTACAAATTTTTAATACCCTTAGCCGGAAAAAAGAAATCTTCAAACCTATAACAGAAGGGAAGGTTGGCTTATATGTTTGTGGTATTACAATTTATGACCGTTGCCATATTGGTCATGCGAGAACCTATGTAGCATTTGATATTATTGCGCGTTACCTAAAGTACCTTGGTTACGATTTAACACATGTTCGCAACATTACTGATGTAGACGATAAGATTATTAACAGAGCGATTGAAAACAATGAAACATGTGAGTCATTAACATTACGTATGACTGAGCAAATGTATCAAGATTTTGATGACCTTAATATTATGAGGCCAGATATTGCTCCAACAGTGACTGGTCACATGCCTGAAATTATTGAACTAGTTACTACCTTAATTGATAAAGAACACGCATATGTAGCGACTAATGGCGATGTAATGTTCGACGTTAGCTCTTACAAAGATTACGGTA
This sequence comes from Colwellia sp., assembly GCA_020630795.1. Classification (GTDB taxonomy): domain Bacteria; phylum Pseudomonadota; class Gammaproteobacteria; order Enterobacterales; family Alteromonadaceae; genus Pseudocolwellia. The sequence goes on along the minus strand of JAHDIK010000040.1, from coordinate 2,217 downwards.
AGTTGAGTTTACAAAACTTAGATATGCTTCAAGCTGGTTCGCGTGTCGATGTTGATGACGCAAAACGTAGTCCGCTAGACTTTGTGTTATGGAAAATGGCTAAGCCCAATGAACCAAGTTGGGAGTCGCCATGGGGCAATGGCCGCCCTGGTTGGCATATTGAATGTTCAGCCATGAATCAAAAACATTTAGGTGAACACTTCGATATTCATGGCGGTGGTTCAGACTTGCAATTTCCCCATCATGAAAATGAAATTGCTCAGTCTTGTTGTGCGCATGATACGCCATACGTAAATTATTGGATGCACGGCGGTATGGTGCAAATTAATAAAGAGAAAATGTCTAAATCTTTAAATAACTTTTTTACATTAAGAAGTGTTTTAGATGAATATGACGCCGAAACGGTAAGATTCTTTTTAACGTCGAGCCACTACCGTAGTCAATTAAACTACTCTCAAGACAACCTGACACAAGCGAGAGCAAGCTTAGAAAGAATTTATACGTCGCTGAGAGACGTAACGCCTGTTCCTGTGGAGTTGCAAGGTAACGAGTATGTGTTACGTTTTGAAAAAGCAATGAATGATGATTTTAATTGCCCAGAAGCTATGCCTGTGCTGTTTGAATTATCAAAAGAAATTAATCGCATCAAAGCTGAATATTCTACAAAAGCTGGTGAGTTAGCTTATGTGTTAATCGAACTTGGTAAAGTGCTAGGTATTGCTCAAAATTCGCCGGAAGACTTTTTTAAAGGTAGTGCGAGTGATGATAGTGAAGCAGAAGAAATAGAAGCGCTTATCAAACAACGAAATGAAGCTAGAGCGAGTAAAAACTGGGCATTAGCAGATGATGCTCGAGATAAGCTAAAAGCAATGAACGTAATATTAGAAGATTCCGCGGGTAAAACTACTTGGCGAAAAGGCTAAGTGTTAGTCGTTATATACAAAAAAGTCAGCATATAAGCTGACTTTTTTATTAGTAGTATCGTAATAAGCTAGTTTTTTAGCTGTTAGCTTCACATGCGATTAACGTATTTTCAATCAAGCTTGCAACTGTCATTGGTCCTACGCCACCTGGTACTGGCGTTATAAAGCTTGCTTTGTTTTTCGCAACATCAAATCCAACATCGCCAACAAGTTTGCCATTTTCTAAGCGATTAATACCTACATCAATTACTATCGCGCCTTCTTTTATCCATTCACCAGGAATAAATTCAGGTTTACCCACTGCAACTACAAGTAAGTCGGCTGCTCGCACCTTAGACTCTAAATCTTTAGTGAATCTATGTGTAGTGGTTACAGTGCATCCTGCTAATAATAGCTCAAGGCTCATTGGGCGACCTACAATGTTCGACGCACCAACGACCACAGCATCTAATCCGTGAGTTTTAACGTTAGTGGTTTGAATAAGCTCCATAATACCTTTTGGTGTACATGGCCTTAAACCAGGCTGGCGTAGAACTAATTTACCCACATTTGATGGATGAAAACCATCAACATCTTTATTCGGGTTAATATGTTCTATAACTAGGTTAGAGTCGAGATGATCAGGCAAAGGAAGTTGAACAAGAATACCATCAATAGAATCATCGCAGTTCAGCTCGTCGATTAAAGCAAGTAACTCGCTTTCCGATGTTGAAGCGTCAAGGTCATATGATCTAGATACAAAACCTACTTCTTCACACGCTTTACGTTTACTACCAACGTAAACCTCTGAAGCAGGATCAGAACCAACCAAAATTACGGCAAGTCCCGGTGCACGTAAAGAGTTATTCACGCGTTGTGTTACTTTGTCTTTTACTGATGTTCTAACTTGCTGGGCAATTTCTTTGCCATTAATTAGTGATGCTGTCATTTGTACTACATTATGTATGTTGAAAAACGACAACATTTTCTCATAGTTTTACGTTTTTTTGTACAAGGATTTTGATTAAATGACGTTATATTCACAAAAATAAGATAATTATCTCAATTTAATGTTTGTAGGGGAGGTGTTTACAATTATGGATAGAAAACTATGAATAATTTGGCTTGATCTAGATGATAATTAAACAACATGGCGTAAAAGTAACCGAACGCGTTTTTTTTTATAAAAAAGGTTTGACGCGCTCAAGGCAACTCGGTAATATCCGCCCCCGTTGAAAGCAAGACTTGTTTTTAACAATGTCGGTGATTAGCGCAGCTTGGTAGCGCACTTGGTTTGGGTCCAAGGGGTCGCAAG
>JAHDIK010000004.1:289544-329035 GCA_020630795.1 Colwellia sp. | reverse complement strand
TTCTACTTCTACTTCTACTTCTACTTCTACTTCTACTTCTACTTCTACTTCTACTGTTATAAATACGCTTTTTTTTGGTTAAATTAACTAAATTATAGTTTTTGTTTATCACACGTTAATTTTGCATGTTTTTAAGTGTCTGATTTTTAATGTTTAAAATTTTGGCATTGGTCTTGTAATGTAATTGGCATATACAACATTTTATATAATTATTGAGGTTGAACATGAAAACATTATTCGCAACATTAGTATTAGTAAGTACAAGTTCTTTTGCACATGATGCTTCTTTTTCAAGTGATTCGTGTAACGTAGACATAAATGGTGGTGTGCGTATTTCACAATCTGAAATCGAATTTTTAAAAAATGATAACCACTTGTATAAAATAGTGGATAACAGTACGTTAATTATTGATGGAGATGAGGTAGCACTGTCAGCTAGTCAGCAATCATTAATCAATCAATACTCAACAGATATTCGAGCACTTATTCCTCAGTCTAAAGAAATTGCCGCAGATGCTTTAGCATTAGCGTCAGATGGCGTTAATTTAGCATTTAACGAGTTATTAGGTGAAGGCAATGCGTTAGCTCGAGATTTAACCACTCACTTTAATGAAATCAGTAACGAAATAGAAGCAAGCTTTGCAGCTAACAAAACTATCCACTTTGATGAAAATGGTTTTTCAGGAGATGAGTTTTTTGGTGAAGAATTTGAACAACGCATAGAAGCTGCTGTTGAAGAAACGGTTCAAAACTCTATTGGTAGTTTAATGATAGCTGTAGGCCAAGAGCTATTATTTTCGGGTGGAGATATGAGTGCTTTTGAAACGCGCATGGAAAACTTTGGTGAACGAGTTGGACATGAAATGGAAATGAGAGGGGCTGAAATTGAAAAAAGAGCAAACGGTTTGTGTGAATCATTAAGTAAAATTGATGACCTAGAAGAAAAAATAAAACAACAAATAGACGAAATTTCAGAATTTAATGTGTTAACAACTTCATTTAGTAATAACGACAAAGCGTAATTCCCATCGATATAAAAGAGCATATTGTAATGATGTGCTCTTTTTTTATGTTTAAAACAACCTTTACTGCAAAAGTGCTTTATAATGTGTGCATTAGTTTAAAGAGGTTTTTACATGAAAATATGTGGTGTAGAGTTAAAAGGTAACGATGCTATTGTATGTATCATGTCGAGAGAGAATGGTTTGTACGACATTCCTCACTTACGTGTACAAAAAATATCATTGTCGGATGCGGCAGACGCTGAACAAGTGCAACGTTTTCAATTCACGTTTGCGAAATTGATGGAAGACTACAAAGTCGATAAAGTGGTTATTCGAGGAAGAGCCTTAAAAGGGAAATTCTCAGGAGGGCCTGTAGGGTTTAAACTTGAGGCTGCAATTCAATTAATTAAAGACTTGCCTGTTGAAATTATATCGGGCAGTACAATTAAGAAGTCTTTAGCGAAAAGCCAAGTTGATATTGATTTTAGAGATACTGGACTGAAACAATATCAAGAAAGTGCTTTTGAAACTGTGTTTTCATATTTTGAGCAAACAGCATTCAATCCAAACAGCGCTGAATAACAAACTCTAAGTGCTGTCGTGAGTATAAAAAAGGGGCTATTAGTTTTACTAATAGCCCCTTTTTACATGCGTTAATTAATGGTTATTTTTTTAGTAAACCACGTCTTTCTAGTAGCGGTTCTACTTTAGGATCTTGGCCTCTAAATCTGCGGTACATCAACGTAGGATCTTCAGTTCCACCTGGTTCTAATACGTGTTTTCTGTATAGCTCAGCGGTTTTCTGATCGAATATGCCGTTTTCTTTAAAGGCTAACCATGTGTCAGCATCATAAATGTTTGACCAAATGTAGCCATAGTAACCTGCAGAATACCCACCCGCGAATATGTGAGAGTAATATCCTGTTCTGTAACGAGGAGAAATTTGTTCAATTAAGCCAATTTCTTTTACTACGTTAGCTTCAAATGCTTTAGCATCTTGTTTTTCTGATGTTTTAAGAGAGTGCCAACTCATATCTAACAGAGCAGCAGCAAGGTATTCTGTAGTACCAAATCCTTGATTGAACTTTCCAGAAGCTTGAATTTTATCAACTAAGCTTTTTGGAATCACTTCGCCTGTTTTATAGTGTTTAGCAAAGTTTGCTAATACTTCTGGTTCAGTCATCCAGTTTTCCATCACTTGTGATGGATACTCTACATAGTCTCTTGGTAACGCTGTGCCTGTTTGCGAACGATAGTAGCCGTCAGACAACAACCCTTGAATTGCATGTCCAAATTCATGGAATAACGTAGAGGCTTGATCGAACGTTAGTAATGTAGGTTGATCACCCACTGGGCGAGGGTAGTTTAAAACGTTGTAAATAATAGGTGTTACATTTTCACCTGTCATTTTATGTTGTTTTCTAAAGCTACTCATCCATGCTCCGCCACGTTTACTTTCTCTTACGTAGTGGTCTGTCATGAAAATACCAATGAAGCTTCCGTCTTTATCGTTTACTTCATAAGTGCGGACTTCTTCATGATATTTAGGTAGGTCGAAACGTTCTTTGAAAGTTACGCCCCAAAGCCTATTTGCCGCATAAAACACACCTTTTTGAGTTGCTTCTAATGAAAAGTAAGGTTTGATTTCTGCCGAGTCTATGTCATAACGTTGTTTTCTAATTTTTTCTGCGTAATACCACCAATCCCAAGCGGCAACCTTAAAGTTTCCACCTTCTGCATCAATCATTTTTTGCATATCAGCAGCTTCTTCTTTTGCACGTTGTAGTGCAGGAGGCCAAATTTTATTTAGTAGTTTAAATACATTGTCAGGTGTTTTAGCTGTAGCGTTTTCTAACACGAAATGTGCGTGTGTTTCGTACCCTAAAAGCTGAGCTTTTTGAAAGCGTAAACTTGCCATTTCAGAAGCAATGTTTAGGTTATTATTATCGTTGTCGTTATGACCACGCATTGTATAACCTTTATAAATTTTTTCTCTTAACTCACGATTCTCAGCATACGTTAAGAATGGGTTTTTACTTGGTCTATGCGTTGTAAATAGCCACTTTCCTTCGTAGCCTTTAGCTTTTGCTGAAGCAGCCGCTGCGGCGATAATGTCGTTTGGTAAACCTGCTAAATCAGACTTTTTGTCGATAACCATTTCAAAGCTGTTCGTTTCAGCAAGTAAATTCTCACCAAACTTTAAGCTAAGTGTGCTTAGTTTTTTATTGAGTGAGCGTAAGCTATTTTTATCTTCTTCAGATAAGTTAGCACCACCTCGAACAAAACCTTTATATGTTTTTTCTAATAACGTTAATTGATCAGCGCGTAAATTCAGCGTGTCTTTCTGTTTGTAAATAGACTTTATGCGTAGGAATAAATTTTCATTTAATGAAATGTCATCACTTAATGCGGAAAGTTTCGGTGAAATTTCTTTTGCAATTGCACGCATTTTCTCATCAGACATTGAGCCAGTTAAACCATAAAACACATTTGCAACATTATTGAGAAAGTCGCCTGATTTTTCCATCGCAACTATTGTGTTTTCAAATGTTGGAGTAGCTGGATTATTGGCAATAACGAGAATTTCTTTCTTGTTTTTTTCAATACCATAATAAAAAGCAGGTAAGTAATCACTTTGCTTAATTTTTTCAAATGGTGGAATTCCGTATGGCGTATCGAAACTTGAGAAAAATGGATTGTTTTTGTTAATGCTTTGTTCGGCTACCGCATTATTAACGTTTTCTTCCGTTGATTGACAACCGGTTAGTGTAATACAAGCGGACAAAATGATTGGAGTAATAATATTATATTTCATCATTTTCCTTATTGGTGGAGTAAATTCAATTTTAATGACTTTAGCATCATAATTTCCGGTGAAAGTAACTTCAAGGAAAGTCGCTGTTTTATCGATGAAATACCGTCTAAATGCGTCAAACTATCGAATATTGAAAACCTGTTTAGCACGTATAAAGCATGTTTTTATGCTTTCATTCATCTTCATAACGTGATTAAATAATAGGTAGTAAGAGGTCTGACCACTTGTTGAGCCACATCAATTCTACGTTTTGGAGAGATAATAATGCCTGAATATAAAGCGCCGTTACGTGACATGAAGTTTGTTATGCAAGAGTTACTTGATAGCGAAACTCACTATCAAAAACTTGGTTACGAAGATGCAACACCAGATATGGTTGATGCTATTTTAGGTGAAGCGGCAAAGTTTACTGAGCAAGTTATTGCTCCTATTAACCAAATTGGTGACGAACAAGGCTGTACTTGGACTGATGGTAATGTAACGACTCCCGACGGATTTAAAGATGCTTACCAACAATATGTTGAAGGTGGCTGGCCGACATTGTCTCAAGGTGTAGAATTTGGTGGTCAAGGGTTACCTCATTCGTTAAATACTACGATTGGCGAAATGATGTCAGCGGCTAACCATAGTTTTGCTATGTATCCGGGGTTAAGTCATGGTGCTTTAGCAACTATTGAAGCTCACGGAACTGATGAACAAAAAACGATGTTTATGCCAAAACTTGTTGAAGGTACATGGACAGGTACTATGTGTTTAACAGAGCCTCACTGTGGTACAGATTTAGGTATGTTACGCACAAAAGCTGAACTGAATGACGATGGAAGTTACTCATTAACGGGTACTAAAATCTTTATCTCAGCAGGTGAGCATGATTTATCTGACAATATTGTACATATTGTTATCGCTAGAATCCCTGGTTCTCCTGAAGGTAGTAAGGGTATTTCATTATTTATTGTGCCTAAATTCAATGTTAATAGTGATGGTTCTGTTACAGACAAAAATGCGGTTACTTGTGGCTCTATTGAACACAAAATGGGAATTAATGCGAATGCGACTTGTGTTATTAACTTTGATGGCGCTAAAGGCTATTTAATTGGTTCTATTAATAAAGGTTTAAACTGCATGTTTACCTTTATGAATGCTGCTCGTTTAGGCGTTGCTAACGAAGGTGCTGCTGCCGCTGAGGCTTCATTTCAAGGAGCATTAGCTTATGCAAAAGACAGATTACAAATGCGTTCAATTAGTGGCGTTAAAAATCCTGATGGCCCTGCAGATCCAATTATTGTGCACCCTGACGTTCGTCGTATGCTACTTACACAAAAATCAATTGCAGAGGGCGGTAGAGCGTTAATCGGCTATTTGGCTCAACTTGTCGATATTGATCATGCGTCACAAAATCCAGAAGAAAAAGCAATTTCGAATGCTAAACTAGCGTTGTTAACGCCTATTGCTAAAGCTTTTTTAACTGAAACAGGTTTAGAGTGTACAAGCCATGGCATACAAGTACTTGGCGGACACGGCTTCATTAAAGAATGGGGCATGGAACAACTTATGCGAGACACTAAAATAAGTTGTTTATATGAAGGTACCACAGGTATTCAGGCACTTGATTTATTAGCCAGAAAAATCTTAGGTTCAAAAGGTGAAATACTCAAACCATTTGCCGGTGAGGTTGCTGAGTTTTGTCAAACAGCATTAGCAACTGAAGGAATGGAAGAATTTATTAAACCTATAATGGGCTATGCAGGTCAATGGCAAGATATCACCCAATCAATAGGTGCTAAAGCAATGCAAGACCCAGATGAGGTTGGTGCCGCATCTGTAGATTACTTAATGTATGCAGGCTACATAACTCTCGCATACTTTTGGGCGAAAATGGCCAAAGTATCAATTGATGCATTAAATAACGGTGCAGAAGATAAAGACTTTTATGAAGCTAAAATTAAAACAGCCCGTTTTTATATTCAGCGTATATTGCCTAGAGCTAATGGTCATGCAGCATGTATTGAACAGGGCGCTAAAAGCATGATGGAATTAGACGAAGAACATTTTTCATTCTAGAAGTGCAGTTAAACAGAGTTAGACCACTTATATAATTAAAAAGGAAGCCTCGGCTTCCTTTTTTGTTGAGTACTAAATAGACTTCAAAGTAGTTTAACTTTATATTGTTAACTACGAGGTGATTAGTAGTTTTAACTATTATTGTTTTGGGATCAACTATAAGGATTAGGGATGATTAAAAAGTGCTTAGCTATTTGCATGGTTGTTTTATCAGGGTGCTCGACAATTGGTTCGTCGAAAGATGATTTTTCTAATAATTCTCAGGTAAATCAAATGGAAGAGATCCCTCTAAATTATACCCTATTTAGAGGAAATAAGACTGTGAATGAAGAGCAAATATTTTCATTAACAGATCCACAACAAGGCCACTTTTTAGATTTTTACAATAAAAAATTAAGCGAAGGAATTAAAGGGCACATCATTCTTAGTGAATATTTAACTAATTATATGAGCAATTTTACATATTATGGGGATACATATATTGCATCTGATGCCTTAGCTTCACGAAAAGGAAATTGTATGAGTTTGGCCGTATTATCAGTAGCATTCGCTAAAGTTGTAGGGGTAGAATTTGATTTTAGGGAAGTTATTGATGCGCCTATTTATGATAAACAAGATGACTTAATGCTTTCGTCAACTCATGTTAAAACAAGGTTGTTTGATCCTACTTATACAAGTGATAAATCTTTTTTTACGATTACTCGTCCAGCTATAGTTATAGATTACTTTCCTACAATGAGGAGTGTTCGGGGTAAACATGTTTCATATGCCCAGTTTCTTTCAATGTTTTTCCGTAATATTGCTGCTGATGCTTTAGTCGAGGGGGATATTGATAAGTCTTTTGCGAACGCAGTACAGGCTTATCGATATGACTCAAATAGCCCACAAGTATTAAATTTGTTAGCAGTAATTCATCGACGTAAAGGTGATTTGGCCACCGCTGAAAAAATTTATACGGCGGCTTTAAACCTTGAGCAGCAAAACTTAATGCTACTTAATAATTATATTTTATTACTAAATGCTGATAAACGATTTGATGAAGCTAATGAGATTAAACAAAAGCTCCATCAAATTGATGATCCCAATCCATACAAAGTATTAGAACAAGCCGATGCTTTTAAATATAGTGGAGAATATGATAAAGCAGTTAAACTTTATGAACGAGTTATTAAAAAAGCACCTTATATAAGTAATACCTACTTAAGTCTGTACCAAGCTTACCTAGGTTTAAATAATGTCAAAAAAGCCAAGTTGTCTTTAAAGAAAGGGCTTGACTGGACATACCTTCCAGTAGAACGTAAAACCATCAAATACAAGCTATATGGTGACAGTAACTCTATTTAATAATCTCTTTCATCGCGAGCTCAAGCCTAGGGTCGTTAATGTTTGAACTTGTCGACTTAAAAACGATCTTACCCTGTCTGTTGATGAAGAAGGTTGTTGGTGTGCCTTTTACTCCATATTGGTTTGCTACTTCTTGTCCATCTACGGCCGTTAAAAAGCTATAACCTCTGTTTGCTATAGCTGTTTGTGGCATTGCACCGTCATCTTCATTAAAGCTTATAGCAACAAGAGTTACGCCAGATGATTTATATTTTTCTTCAAGCTCTACTAATTTGGGTTGAAGTTTTTTACAGTATGGACACCAAGTTGCCCAAAAATGCAGTATTACTGGTTTGTTTTTGTAATCGGCGAGGGCAATAGGGTTGCCGTCTTGTGTTTTTAGACTCCAGTCTAATGCCTGTTTAGCGAAAGATTGCGTAGTAAATAGCGTGACAAATATAAGTATTAGAAAGTTTAGTTTTTTCATAAAACGATGGTGTTATTAGCGTAAGTTGCTTTATATGACCTATATAGTGACCGTATGCTTTCAATTAATTTGTGATAATTTACGTGTTGTATTTTTTTAATATAACATCGCTAATTTTTGCTGCGATCATAATTGCTGGTGCATTAGTGTTACCACTAATAATCGTTGGCATTATTGAACAATCCACTACGCGTAAATTATTAATACCGTGAACGTTTAGTTCGTTATCAACTACTGCCATATCATCATTCCCCATTTTGCATGTACCAACAGGGTGATAGATTGTGTTGGCTTTATTTTTAATAAACTCCAATAGTTGTTCATCTGTTTGGGCATTAATACCGGGAAATATTTCATTGGTAGGGGAGGTATTAAGTGGGTAATTGTAAAGAACTTGTCTAGAAATCTTTACTGCTTTGAGCATAGTTGCTTCGTCGTCGGGGTGAGAAAGCATATTTAAATGGATATTTGGGGGCTGGGTTACATCAGTACTTTGTAGAGTGACACTACCTCGACTTTTTGGTCGTAATAAACAGGCGTGAAGCGAAATACCGTAATTACATAGCATTTTCCAATTTCTACCATGCTTATCCATCGCAGCCGGAATAAAGTGAAATTGAATATCGGGCGTATTTTGCTCGGGCGATGATTTAATAAAACCGCCTGATTCAGCAACCGCAGAGGTTAAAATACCGGCTCTGCGAGCGATGAATTTAAAACTATCTTTAAACATCCACCAAAGGGCTTTGGGTCTATACGCGATCAATTCGTCTGCTTGATGACGTACAACAGTTAAAATGTCTATATGATCTTGAAGGTTTCGACCTACACCCGGAAGATCCTTCTTTATTTTTATATTATGTTTACTTAATTCCGAACTAGGGCCGACGCCAGATAACATTAAGATTTGAGGGGAGTTAAACGCTCCAGCACTCAATATAACTTCTTTATTGGCTGTTAGTGTTGATTTTTTCCCTTTATAGACATATTCAACACCCATGGCTGTATCATTTTCAATGATGATTTTTGATACGCTCACGTTAGTAAGAATAGTTAAGTTTTTTCTAGGTGTGATTGGTGATATAAATGCTTTTGCCGCGCTGCATCTAAGCCCATTTTTTTGTGTTAACTGATAAAACCCGACACCTTCTTGAGTTTCTCCATTAAAGTCATGATTGCTTTTGTAGCCCATGTTTTGGAGTGATTCTAAAAACAAATGATGAACTTTAGGTTTTGCTCTTGAGTCTGCAACATTGAGCTCGCCATTTACACCGTGAAAATGGCTACTTCCACGTTCTTGATGTTGTGTACTCTTAAAGTACGGAAGAACATCGTTGTAGCTCCAACCTTTATTTCCTAATTCTTCCCAGTGGTCGTAATCTTGTTTTTGTCCTCTAACGTAAAGCATGGCATTTATAGAGCTACTACCACCTAAAGTTTTTCCTCTTGGGTTCAATACATATCGATTGTTCAGGGTGGGTTCTTGATTTGAATAATAGAGCCAATTTAATGTCTTATTACTCATTAATTGCACTACACCAAGTGGAAGATGTATTGCCCAGTGCTTGTCTTTTGGGCCCGCTTCTAACAAGCAAACTGAATGTTTTCCGCTTTCTGATAAGCGATTAGCTAATACACAGCCTGATGAACCACCGCCAATAATAATAAAGTCAAAAGTTTCCATAGGCTGCCGAAATTAGCTAAATGTTTTATTACGTATTAATCATTATAATCCAAGCACTTTTTTACCTTGTTCAAAGGTAATATCAACAGGAATGTTTGCATCTTTTAGTGAATTTAGGCTTGCCGCTAACGACTCACTAATCATTCCACTTTCTTTTACGAGTTTATCAACTCCCTCGTAATCGCCATTTCCTTGAAGTGTTAAGATAAGTTCTGACAGGGAGTTAATCGACTTGGTCATTTTTTCGGTATTTATTTGATATAAACCCTCTTCGCTTTTTGAAAACGCGCCTTGTTTCTCGAAGTAATTAAAACGAACCATATTGGCCTTGCCATGTGCAGAACTTGCACCAAACCTTACTGAACGGAAAATACCAGCTAAAAATGTTGTGTAATACTCTTGTAGTTTACCCTCTGTTATCACACCTTTTTTAATCAGTTGTTTGATCATATATAATCCAAGCACATCTGCTTTACCTTCTTCTAATGCTGAGGCGTGCTCTTTAAGTGCTTGTCTTACCGTTCCTTTATTATTGATTGTATTTTTAATACCTAGTCCATGAGCAACTTCGTGAAACATGGTATTGCCAAAAAACGCGTTAAAGGTAACGTACTTACGCTGTTCGGGAACAATTAGCGTATCAGCAATAGGGCGCATGATGGTGTCAAATTTTGCTCTCATCGCGTTTTTTAACTGTAAACGACGTGTACCTTTTTTAAGTTGAACTTCTTCATCATTCGGTAAGTTTATCGCGATTGTTTTACTTCCCGCGTTTGCGTGGCCAGCATAATAGATAACGTCATATGCATTTATATCAGCATCGGAACCCGGCATTTCTTTTTTGTATTTTCTTGCAACGGGTAACTCTTTTTGCAATTGAGGGAGGTACTTGGCATATTTAGCAAGTTTTTTACTCCACGTAAGGTCTTTGATGAGTACGTAAGATTCAAATGCTGAACGATATCCAAAAAGCTGATCTTCGTAAGTTTCAATTGGCCCAATAACCACATCGATTGGGTTATCTTTCATGTCCATCCAAGCAAAGTCTGATGGTTGAAATTCATCTGTTCTTATTGCTTGTGCTCTCATATTTAAATAATTGGCGAAGTTTTTATTATCTGCAAGTGTTGCTGCTTTTTCTAAAATAACCGCCACACGGTTAATATGATCTGCGTACACCTCTGAATAAGCTATGTTTTCTAGTTGGCCTTTAGTGTTGCGTTGTACAAGAGAGTAGAGTCCTTTTTTATCATGCAAATCGGCATTGTCGAACTCTTCTTTTGTCATATCGTGTGGGTAAAATTCTGCGCCTGGCGTTTTCTCTGGAAAACCCGTTAAGAATGCTTTGTCACCTTCTAACCTGTCCCATGGGCCGTAATTGATATCAGCAAACTTTTTGACTTTTTCATCTTCGATTGATGAAAGAAAGGTTTCTTTATCTTTATTGAAGGCTTGTAACCAAAATATATCGTCAACAATCGCTGAGGCTTCAATAAGCAGTCGTAACATCTCTTTTTGGTTATTACTTAAATGGCTTAAATCTGCTGTAAGTTTTACTTGTTTGTATATATCTAGACGTTTTTCATAATCAGGAATAAGAGTGGGAGAAGGGGAAGCTTGGGTGTTATCTGTATCACTACAGCCTTGAATGAAAATAGCTGTTATTACACCTAATACGACTTTATTTAGTTTTATCATTTTTATAGTCCAGTTATTACAACGTTAAAAGACTAAAAAATTAAACCGGTAAGCGCAAGGTATCAGGTAAAAATAGGCAAAAAAAAACCGGCATAAGCCGGTTTTTCAATCTCTGAACAAAAATTAAAGTGCTTTGATAGCAGCGTTTAAACGGCTCTTGCTACGTGCAGCTTTGTTTTTGTGAATAAGACCTTTGCTTGCGTAACGATCTAAGATCGGTGTTGCAGCAGCAAATTCTTTAGTTGCTGTTTCTTTGTCACCGGCTTCGATAGCACCAATTACTTTCTTAAGTAATGTACGCATCATTGAACGACGGCTTGCATTGTGTTGACGGCGCTTTTCAGATTGTACCGCGCGTTTCTTAGCAGACTTTGAGTTAGCCAAGGTGAACTCCTAAAATTGAATAAATATAGCCTAAATTTAAGGCGACGAAATATGCCTTTTTTAAAGTCATTTGTCAAACGTTTTTGCTGTAAATTTAATATTTGCAGCAAAAAAATTGAATCATTAACAGTAGATGTTGTGCTGTTTTTTATTGACGTTTAATCAAACACTTTTCTAAAAAAATTTAATTACTTGTTTATGCTAATCAAAAGCTAGCATAATACGCGATTATCTCATTTTTTTGGGCAAATAGTAAGTGATAGAAGTGTGGAGCTGTAACTTTGAGTAAGAAACTTATCAAATCAGGTTTAATTGTAAGTGTGATGACACTTATCTCAAGGGTACTAGGATTGGTGAGAGATGTTGTTATTGCCAATGTTATGGGAGCTGGCGTAGCGGCTGATGTATTCTTTTTTGCTAATAAAATTCCCAATTTTTTAAGGCGACTATTTGCAGAAGGGGCTTTTGCACAAGCATTTGTACCTGTATTAAGTGAGTATCATGCTAAAGACGACGATAAAGTTGGCGAAGAAACTAGAAAGTTAATTGCGCAAGTTTCCGGTACTTTAGGCGTATTAGTCACCATTGTGACTTTGATTGGTGTGATTGGATCTCCTATTTTCGTTATTTTATTTGGTTTTGGTTGGTTTTTAGACTGGTTAAATGACGGGCCAAAAGCTGAGCAATTTGAATTGGCAGCTATTTTATTAAAAATAACGTTCCCCTATTTATGGTTTGTAAGTTTCACCGCGTTGGCAGGTGCGGTACTAAATACGTTAGGTAAGTTTGCGGTGTCGTCTTTTACACCGGTTTTATTAAATGTTTGTATTATTGTAAGCGCTATATTCTTGTCGCCTTATATGCCTAACCCTGCCTATGCATTAGCTTTAGGCGTATTTATTGGTGGTGTTGTTCAGTTTGCTTTTCAAATACCTTTTCTTATTCAAGCTGGGGCATTAGTAAAACCCAAATGGGCGTGGCATGCCGAAGGTGTAACTAAAATTAGAAAGCTCATTGTTCCTGCGTTATTTGGTGTATCTGTTACTCAAATTAATTTGTTACTCGATACCTTAATTGCCAGTGTGTTAATTACTGGTTCAATCAGTTGGCTATATTACGCTGATAGATTACTTGAGTTTCCGTTGGGGCTTTTCGGTATTGGTATTGCAACGGTTATTCTACCGAGTTTGTCTAAATTGCACGCTAAACAAAATGGTAAAGAATTTAGTGATACCGTTACGTGGGGATTAAAGATTGTTTCTCTGTTTGGATGGCCAGCACTAGCAGGGTTGATGGTATTAGCACAGCCAATTGTTATGATTTTGTTTATGCGTGGTGAGTTTACGGAGCATACTGTATTGAATGTATCGTATGCGTTGTTTGCCTATTTATCAGGTTTAATGAGCTTTATGTTCATTAAGGTGCTTGCTCCAGCTTATTATTCTCGCCAAGACACCAAAACACCAGTGAAAATAGGGATTAAGGCTATGGTAGCTAATATGGCGTTTAATTTGATGTTAGCCCCATTTTTTGGGTATGTAGGCTTGGCAATTGCTACCACAATGTCTGCTTCGTTAAATGCATTTATGTTGTACCATGGGCTTAAAAAAGACGGTGTTTTTTCGTTAACTCCTCAAGCTTGGTGGTTTATGGTTAGAGTGGTTATAGGCGCTGGTGTAATGGCCGCAGTAGTATATATTGTGTCGCCTGACTTCCCTGTGTGGTTGGCAATGAGCTTTTCAGAGCAGTTACTAAAACTTATCACGTGTATAGGGTTTGGAATTATAAGTTATTTTATATCGATAGCTTTATTGGGGATTCGTATCAAAGATTTTAAAGTAGCGAAGCAAACCTAAATAAATTTTGACGAAATTGCGTTCAAGTGCTGATTCTTATTGTGGAGTGATATATAATTTGGCGGTTTTTATTACATATATGTCTATAGCTTGATTTGTAGTTTTGTTATTAAGGTTTTTTTATTAAATGCAGTTAATACGCGGAATACATAATATTCAGCCAAAACATCATGGTTGCGTGTTAACTATTGGTAATTTTGACGGTGTACATTTAGGCCATCGAGAAGTTATTAAAGCGCTGATTAAACAAGCTAAAGCACAAAATAGTGTTGCAGCAGTAATGGTATTTGAGCCTCAGCCTCAAGAGTTGTTTTCACCTCAAACTGCGCCTGCAAGGTTATGTCGTTTACGTGATAAATATGTTTTATTAGAAGAACTTGGTGTTGAAAGGCTAATATGTGTTAATTTTAACGCTAACTTTGCCCAACAAACAGCTCAACATTTTATTGATGAGCTGTTAGTGAGTAAGCTTGGTATTAAAGGATTAATTATTGGTGATGACTTTAGGTTTGGTAAAGGTCGTCAAGGTGATTATGATATGTTGCGATTGGCAGGTCAGAAACATGGCTTTCACGTTTCAGATACCGCCAGTTATAAGATAAAAAATTGTCGTATTAGCAGTACTGAAATTAGACAAGCATTAGAAGTTGATGATTTAGTTACCGCTGAGAAAATGCTCGGACGACCATATTCAATTATTGGGCGTGTATTTCACGGTGATAAGCGAGGTAGGCAGCTTGGTTTTCCTACCGCTAATGTTAAGTTAAAGCGCCGTGTTTCGCCCGTGAACGGTGTTTACGTTGTTCAAATTAAAACACGCAATAACCGTTATTACGGTGTGGCTAATATTGGTTCAAGACCAACAGTTGCAGGTATTAGGCAGCAGCTAGAAGTACATATTTTTGATTTCGATTCAGATCTTTATGGTCAAACTATCGAAGTCGTGTTATTAAAAAATTTAAGAAAAGAAATGAAATTTGATTCTATTGATGCACTGACAGAACAAATTAAAATTGATAGTGATGAAGCTCGTTCATACATCAGTTCGATAACTGCATAGATAGGCAAAAAATAATAGCGTTTGACGTTAACCCAAATTGGTTAGCAACGATAAAAGTGGATAACAATTTACATGAGTGATTATAAGCATACCCTGAATTTGCCAGCGACTTCGTTTCCTATGAAAGGGAATATGGCAAACCGTGAACCTAACATGCTAAAAGATTGGGCCAATAAAGACTTATACGGCAAAATTCGAGCGGCAAAAAAAGGTAAAAAATCATTTATTCTGCATGATGGGCCTCCGTATGCAAATGGTGATATTCATTTAGGGCATTCAGTAAATAAAATTCTAAAAGATATTATCGTTAAGTCTAAAACTTTATCTGACTATAATTCTCCTTATGTACCCGGCTGGGATTGCCACGGTTTACCTATTGAACTAATGGTAGAGAAAAAAGTTGGAAAGCCTGGTCATAAAGTTTCTGCTGCTCAGTTTAGAGAAAAATGTCGTGAATATGCGATTAAACAAGTTAATGGTCAGCGTGAAGACTTTAAGCGTTTAGGTGTTTTTGCTGACTGGGAAAAGCCTTATTTAACAATGGATTTTGACACCGAAGCTAATATTATCCGTTCATTAGGAAAAATTGCTGAAAATGGTCATCTTCAACAGGGCTTTAAACCTGTTCATTGGTGTACAGATTGTGGCTCTGCGTTGGCTGAAGCTGAAGTTGAGTACAAAGATAAACAATCACCGGCAATTGATGTAAAGTTTGGTGTGGAAGACTCTTCAGTTGCGAACAAATTCTCGCACCCCGAAAATCACGAAGGTGAAGGGGGTATTAGCATTGCTATATGGACAACAACTCCATGGACATTACCTGCTAACCGCGCTGTATCAGTTCATCCAGACGTTGAATACACATTAGTACAGTGTGAAACAGAAAACGGTAAAGAGCGTTTAATATTAGCTACGGATTTGGTTCAGTCGTGTATGGATCGTTTTGGAATTAGTAAGTATCACGCTTTAGGTTTTTGTAAAGGTAGTGATTTAGATTTAGTAAGCTTACAACATCCATTTTATGATCTTGTTGTTCCAGTTGTATGCGGTGAACATGTTACAACCGATTCTGGTACAGGTTGTGTTCACACAGCAGGTGGGCATGGTGTAGACGATTTCAATGTAAGTAAGCAATACGACCTTGAAATATATAACCCAGTAGGTGCAAACGGTGTTTACTTAGAAGACACAGCATTATTTGCAGGTCAGCATGTATTTAAAGCAAATACACCAATTGTTGACCTGTTAACTGAGAAAGGGGCTTTATTGCATCACCATGCAATGGAGCATTCTTACCCTCATTGTTGGAGGCATAAAACGCCTATTATTTTCCGTGCGACGCCTCAGTGGTTTATTAGCATGGACAATAAGAACTTACGTAAAGATTCATTGGGTGAGATTGAAAAAACTAAATGGATCCCTGATTGGGGGCAAAGTCGAATTGAATCTATGGTTGAAGGGAGACCTGATTGGTGTATCTCACGTCAACGTACTTGGGGTGTACCAATTGCACTGTTTATACATAAAGACACCGGAGCACTTCATCCACGCAGTATCGAATTAATTGAAGATGTTGCTCAACGTGTTGAAAAGTCTGGTATTCAAGCGTGGTTTGATTTAGACGCAAAAGAGTTAATTGGCGACGATGCAAAAGATTTCGTGAAAGTACCTGATACTTTAGACGTTTGGTTCGATTCAGGAACGACACATGCCTCAGTTATTGCTGCGCGTGAAGAATTTGATGGTATTGCTGACTTGTATTTAGAAGGTTCAGATCAGCATAGAGGCTGGTTTATGTCTTCAATGATGTCGTCTGTAGCGATGACAGGTCAAGCGCCTTACAAAGAAGTATTAACACACGGTTTTACTGTTGATGTGAAAGGTCACAAAATGTCTAAATCTTTAGGCAATGTGATTACCCCTGCACAAATTACGAATAAATTAGGTGCAGATATTTTACGTTTGTGGGTTGCTTCGGTTAACTACACTCAGGAAATTACAGTTTCGGATGAAATCTTTAACCGTCAAGCTGACGCATACCGCAGAATTCGTAATACATCTCGCTTTTTGTTGGCCAACTTAAACGGATTTGATCCTAAAACAAATTCAGTAGCGCTTGATGATATGGTTGCTCTAGATCGCTGGGTTGTAGGTCAAGCTGCTCAGCTTCAACAAGATATTGAGAAAGCGTACAACGATTACGAATTCCATGTTGTTGTTCATAAACTAATGAACTTCTGTACAACTGAACTTGGTGGCTTCTATCTCGATATTATTAAAGATAGACAATACACAGCTAAAGAAGACAGTGCAGCTCGTCGTTCATGTCAAACAGCAATGTATTTAATTGCTGAGGCATTAACGCGTTGGATGGCACCTATTTTGTCGTTTACTGCACAAGAAATCTGGCAAGCATTGCCTGCACCAGAGGGTGAAGAGCGTGACGAATTTGTATTCACAGGTGTATGGTTTGACGGTTTAGCTAAACTGCCTGAAAATACTGAATTTGATGATGTATATTGGTCAGAAATTTTGGCTGTTAAAACAGAAGTTAACAAAGCGTTAGAAACTGCTCGTAAAGACAAAAAGGTCGGTAAAGCGTTAGAGGCTGCTGTAACTTTATATGTGACGCAAGATATTGCTGACAAGTTAAATCAATTAGAATCTGAATTGAGATTTGTTCTGATTACATCATCTGCTCAAGTTGAAGTTGTAGATGCTGCTCCAGACAATGCGATAGAGACTGAAGTGAAAGGTTTATGGTTATCAGTAACACAAGCGTCAGGTAGCAAATGTGAACGTTGTTGGCACTTTACTGACGATGTGGGTGAAGTTGAAGCGCATCCTAGCTTGTGTGGTCGCTGTGTTACAAACGTTGACGGTGATGGCGAGCAGCGTAAGTTTGCTTAACGTATAACTGTTATCTGTTTCGAATAAAATTGAAAGTAATAAGCGTATATTGTGAGATATACGCTTATTTTGTTATGAATACATAACTTTATTAAGGTTGTAGGATAGATGTTAGATAAGTTTAAAAGTTCAGGGTTAGGTTGGTTGTGGTTAACCGTAATTTTCTTGATTCTTGATCAAGTAACAAAGCAAGCCGTGGCAACATCGATGGAGTTATATCAATCGATTGAGGTTTTATCATTTTTTAATATTACCTATGTACATAATCTTGGCGCAGCATTTAGCTTTTTAGCGGATCAAGGTGGATGGCAACGGTGGTTTTTTACTGCAATAGCAGCAATAGCTAGCATTGTATTTATTGTATGGTTGTCTAAAACACCAAAGGAAAATAAGTTATTAAGTATTGCGTTTGCTTTATTGCTTAGTGGAGCATTAGGTAACTTAATTGATAGAGTGTTATTTGGATATGTTATCGATTTTTTAGATTTTCATAGCAATATTTTTACCTATGTTTTATCAACTCGCCACTGGCCTGCGTTTAACGTAGCCGATGCCGTTATTTTCATAGGTGCAGCGCTCATGATCGTGGAATCGTTTATCAATAATGATAACCAAGATGAAACTGATTCAAAGAAGGTAAGTAACTAAATTATGTCGAAAATAATCAATGATAAATCTCAAATAATTGTTCATATAACAATGAAGCTGTCAGACGGTTCTGCCGCTGATAGTACTAAGGTTAATAACAAGCCTGCTAAAATTATTATGGGTGATCAAAGTATTTCTCCTGCGTTTGAAGAAAATTTATTGGGTTTACAAGCTGGAGATTCGAAAGAGTTTACACTTGAATCAAAAGATGCGTTTGGAGAGTCTAACCCCGACAATATTCACTATGTAGATATCAGTAAATTCGACAGTGAAACACCAGCAAAGGTTGGAAGTATTATAACGTTTACGCAACCAGGGGGAGAAATTCCTGGCATGATAACCGATGTATCTGGTTCGTCTGTAACAGTAGATTTTAATCACCCGTTAGCAGGGCAATCCGTTACGTTTGTTATAGATGTTGTTGAAGTATTATAGAGATTAATTATGGAAATTATTTTAGCAAACCCTAGAGGCTTTTGTGCGGGTGTTGATAGAGCGATTAGTATTGTAGATCGTGCCCTTGACCTATTTGATGCGCCAATTTATGTAAGGCATGAAGTTGTGCATAACAAGTTTGTTGTGAATGGTCTGAAAGATCGCGGCGCCGTTTTTGTTGACGAACTTGATGAAATTCCAGATGACAGTACTGTGATTTTCAGTGCCCATGGTGTTTCTAAAGCGGTTAGAAACAAAGCTAAAGAACGTGGATTAAAAGTATTTGATGCCACATGCCCATTAGTTACCAAGGTACACATGGAAGTTTCTAGAGCCAGCAGAAAAAATATAGAATGTATTCTTATCGGACACGCAGGGCACCCTGAAGTTGAGGGTACAATGGGGCAATATGAGAGTGAGATCGGCGGGATCTATTTAGTTGAATCTGTAGAAGATGTTGAGTCATTGTCTGTTAAAAATCCAGAGCAACTTTATTTTTGTAGTCAAACAACACTATCGGTAGACGACACAAGTGACGTTATCGATGCATTGCAAAAAAAGTTTGAGCATATAGAAGGTCCACGTAAAGATGATATTTGCTACGCAACTCAGAATCGTCAAGATGCTGTAAGGTCTATTGCCAATCAAGTTGATTTATTACTTGTTGTTGGCGCTAAAAATAGCTCAAACTCAAATAGATTAAGAGAATTATCTGAAAAAATTGGAACAACATCTTATTTAATTGATACATCGGATGATATTTTGCCTGAGTGGTTAGACAATATTGAACGTATCGGTGTAACAGCAGGTGCATCAGCACCAGAAGTTCTGGTTAATCAAGTGATTGAAGCCTTAAAAAATCATGGTGGAACTGAAGTTGTGGAATACCCAGGGCGAGAAGAAAATACGGTATTTGCAGTGCCACTAGAATTACGTTAATCTATTGTTTGTTTAATAATTGAACATATATGTGGTGTAGATATGTTTACGTCATCGTAAATTATGTCTATATCGCATAAATTGTAAGTAGCGATTATATCTCATATAATGGAATGCTACTTAAAATACGGATATTAAGGTATGAGTTAATGCGGTTCACGTTAGTGATTTTTAACACATATAATTTCACAAATAAGTTTTTAAATTCTGGGTTTAAAAGCTTAGGTACGTTGCTGCCTGCAATTAATACTCTCTCTTTAATTATTCGCTATAACTGCTTCTCTTTGTTTTTTTGTGCACTTTGTTCGGAGAAAAAATTTGCGAACTAAAAAAAATGTAACACAATTCAAAAAAAATCTTGGTATGACACTTATTGAAGTGTTAGTGGCTTTGTTTATTCTTTCTACAGGTATTCTTGGGGCGGTAGCGATGCAAGCTTCAGCTAAAAAGGGAAGTTTTGATGCAATGCAACGCTCAATGGCTTCGTCTTTAGCACAAGATATCATCGAACGAATGCGCGGTAATGATAAGAGTAACCTTGCGGTGTTAAATGGTTACAACGGTACCTATGGTGTTTCTCCATTATCAGCTCCTGCTGTTCGTTGTAATAACCAAGCTAATCTTTGTACCCCTCAGCAACTACAAGCGAATGATGTGTATGAATGGGAACTTGGTTTAATGGGGGCAGATGTAAAAAATGGTACTGCAAATACAGGCGGCCTCGTCGGAGTAGTGGGTTGTGTATCACATAACAATAATAATGTATTGGTTGCTATTAGTTGGGAGGGGCGTGAAGAAACTTCAGACGGCGCTATTAATGACAATACGGCCGATATTAGTTTTGGGCAAAATTGTGGTACAGCAAGTAAGAAACGCCGGCAAATTGTTGTTAACGGGTTTATATACTAGGAGTGGGTATGAATAATAAACAACAAGGCTTTACGTTACTTGAAATCTTTATATCTTTAGTAATTGGTTTAGTTATTATTGGCGGAGTATTGAGTGTATTTGTTGGTATAAAGTCTACTACAACCGAAACGTCAAGCATGGGAGAGCTCCAAGAAAATGGTCGCTTTGCAGTTTCTTTATTAACTGACGATCTATTGAGGCAGAACTTTTGGGGTGATTATATTGGTACTTTAGCTAACGATACATTAATTACTAATCCCGCAGCTCCTGTAAATGATTGTGTAGGAGGTGGAGTTAATAATGGCAGTTTTCATAGTGGTATAGGAAATTTCAGAACATTATGGGCGACAGCGGTTACAACTCCTACAATACTTGGAGGTTGTATTACTAATGCAGCTTCTAATTCTGATGTTCTTCAAATAAAAAGGGCGATTGCGAATCCTGTAGCTGCGAATGAGTTAAATAATAATCGATTTTATATTCAATCGAGAACAGATGCGGCGAATATCTTTGCTGGCAATGTAGCTGCACCAATTTTAGATGTTTCTCGAATTTGGGAATATCAGCACCATATTTATTATGTACGTAATGACTCGATAGGGAGTACAGGAGAGGTTGTTCCTGTTTTGGTTCAAGGTCGGCTTCAAAACAGTGGAGCCACCCCTATTTCATTTAATATGTTGGTTGAAGGCATAGAGCGAATTCATTATATGTTTGGTGTGGATACCGACGATGACGGTGTTGTGAATGCTTATATGTCATCAAATGATGTACCAGAAGATGCTTGGGATAACATCGATGATGGTACGAGTAATCAATTAAGTATTTTATCGGTTAAATTATATGTGTTAGTGCGCTCAATAAGGCAAGATGTTAAATATACTAATAATAATGTATATCAAATGGGAGATCTTGAGTTTGATGCTAACGGGGATAATTATCGACGCTTATTATTTAGTTCAACAGTGTCGCTGTATAATTCGAGGGTTGGATTATGGTAAAAAAGTATAAGATTGGAAGTTATAGAAAACTACCTAAATATCAATCTGGCGTAGTACTTATCGTCTCATTAGTATTTCTTGTTGCGCTAACGGCTGTTGCTGCTGCACTTATGCAAAACACCACAACAGACATGAAAATGTCTGGGGCAAGCCAAGAAAAGTCACTTGCGCTTCAAGAAACCCTCAGTGAAATGGATCGTGTTATTTACAATGAAGTGAATCGAGTAAATGCAAATGGTGCGGGCAATAATATAAATCGTTTTGCGCAAACGGCTGAAAGCTATAGTAATCCAATCAATTTAACGGTAACTAAGCCAAGTATTACTGTTGGTGCGTTAAGTAATTATAACGTACATAATTTAGATATTGGTTGCCCAAGGCAATTAAGGGCTTCGAGTGATGCAAAATGCAATTATTTGAGAGTAACAATTAACCGCCAGTATGGCCGTAATAACAATAGCAATATCCAAGTTAATGCTGGTATTGCTCAAAAGTTACTATAAAAAGGAAGTTAACATGAAAAAAACTATCTTATTTTTTATGCTACTGGCATCTTCTTTACATGTATTTAGTGAAGATATTGAGTTGTATTTACTCGATCATAATTTAAAAAAGCAAACAAAACCTCAGGTATTACTTATTGTAGATACGTCAGGTAGTATGAGCGACCTTGAAAAAATTAAAACGCCTTACGATAAAACAAAGAATTATGGTGGAGCGATCGAAGATATTTATTATGTTGTCGGTTCATCTTCAGGGTTTCCGGCTGTAGATGATGCCGAAGAACTTAGACACTTTAAGGCTATAATTAATAATTGTAGCGCTGCAAAAACTCAATTAGATGATGTTGGCTTTTATACTGGGCGAGTACGCCAATATGCATTTGAAGGCAATACAGGAAGTTGGCAGGAATTTAACAGTACTGATGGATCTAGTTTTCATCTTGTAGATTGTGAAGATGATATTAACCTTGAGTTAAGTGCCAATGAGAATGTTCCAGCAGGGGCAATTGACTCTGGCAATTATGCATCTGTTGCAGGTTATCCAGTTGATGGTGCTGGCACAAAAACAACCCCAGTGTATTATGATGGCGATGTTACTAAAGCAGACCCTAATTGGGGAGGGCAAACAGTAACTCTATATACTGATAACTATTTACGATGGGAGAAAAGTTCAAGCGGTGTTGTTGGTGAAGTATGGCAAACTCGACTTGAGATTGCTAAACGTACTTTAAAGAATTTGATCAACTCAACTCCTTCTGTGCGTTTCGGTTTAGAGGTTTATAACTTCGATCAAGGTTCTGATGACACTGATTCTAACCCCCACGGTGGACGCATTGCTGTTGGTATTCCTCAAGGGGATGCGGACGTTAAGCAAGAATTGTTAGATATTTTTAAAGACGATCTACATGCTTCGGGCTGGACTCCACTATGTGAGTCGTATTATGAAGCATATCGTTATTTCGCCGGCTTATCAGTAATGTACGGTGATAATGATATTGATGGATATAACGATTACAACGGTGGGTTGTACCATTACAAAGACCAACCAGGTATGGCGACTAATATTACTGATGCCAGCGGTGATTATATAGCGCCTTTCTCTAATGACAATTGTAGTAATAAAATATTTGTTATTATGATTACTGATGGTCAGCCTACGAATGACCATGCAGCTGATGATTTAGTTGAAGCGCTAAAAACGAGTGCAGATCCAGCTCTTGATGCTTCGGTTACAACTGTTGATGGAAACTATCTACCTGTACTTTCAGCTTATATGGCAACTAATGACATTAATGCTGACTTTGCAGGAGTTCAAACTGCACAATTGTATACAGTAGGCTTTAGTGGAGGTTCATCTGGAGCTATACCTCTATTGAAAGCTGCCGCAGAAAATGGTGGTGGACAATTTTATGATGCAACCGACCCAACAAAGCTTGGCTCTAAACTTCAAGAAGCATTAACCGCTATATTGTCTGTGAACACTTCGTTTACAGCGCCTTCAGTAGCCACCAATAGTTTTGACAGAACAGAAACCTTTGATTCAGCTTATTATGCCATGTTTGTTCCTAATGATAGAGCACGTTGGCGCGGGAATTTGAAAAAATTAAAAATTGCTAACGGTAAACAAGTTGACCGAACTGGCGCTGATGCGATTAACTCGTCTGGTAATATTGATACTAACGCTAAAACGTTTTGGTCAACTTCTGACGTTCCTGATGGAAATGAAGTTACAGAAGGGGGCGTTGTAGGGATGTTTTCCAGTAAAACAGACGCTCGAAAAGTACTTACTGATGTGAATGGTTCGGGCGCTTTAAGTGAATTAAAGTATTCGAACATGGTAGCCGCGTTTGGAGATGCTAGTGTACTTCATAGTCAATTAGGTGTAGACGACTCAAATGAAGCCCAAGAGCTTTTAAAATGGGGAATGGGAATTGAAAATGAAACAAGTGGAGAAACACCTAGCTACACATATCGTTCTGATGTATTTGGTGATCCACTCCATTCAAAACCCGTAGCACTTAACTTTGGCGGCAGTGTATCTAATCCCGATATTCGTATACTGGTTGGTACAAATGCGGGCGTGCTACATATGTTTAAAGATTCAGGCGACACGGTCGACGAATCTTGGGCGTTTATGCCTAAAGAGTTTTTCTCTAGTATGAAAACATTACGAGATAATTTACCTTCATCTTCCAAGCTCTATGGTATAGACGGTGTAATCACACCGCATATTGTTGACAATAATAGTGACGGTATTATTAATGGCGACGATAAAGTCTGGATCTTTTTTGGATTAAGGCGTGGAGGCTCATCGTATTATGGAATGGATATTACAAGCCCGGACTCACCTAAATTATTATGGAAAATAGATGGTAATACGGTTAATTTTGGTGAGCTTGGGCAAACTTGGTCTCAGCCACAGGTAGCTTATTCAAAAATTAATATTGCAGGGGGAACTGCTAAACCAGTTCTTATTTTCGGTGCCGGATATTCCATAGCCAAAGATGCTGCCGGGCCAGGTGGTAACGATTCCGTAGGACGCGGTATTTATATGATAGATGCTGAAACAGGAGATTTGAAATGGAGTATTACTCCTGGTGCTCAAACTGGTAAAAATACACATTATGATAAATTTAACGACAGCATTCCAGCGAAAATTGGTGTATTAGATAGTGATAGTGATGGGCTTGTAGACCGTTTATATGCTGGCGATACAGGGGGAAATGTTTTCAGGATTGATATGCCAGGGGCAGACCCTTTTGACTCATCTACACCTTGGACTGCGTTTAAGTTAGCTGAGTTGGGAGCGGCATTGGAAAGTCCTAAAACTAACCTAAATGATCGAAGGTTTTACAGTGCCCCTGCGATTGTACGTACCTATTTTACAGATACCTATAAAACAAGCATTGATGGCGTTGAAACTGTGGTTAAGCAGCAAACACCTTATGACGCTATTTTAATCGGTAGTGGAGATAGAACAACACCTACGTCAACAGACACCAATGATGAGTTTTTTTTGATTCAAGATGAGCATGTTATAACAGGATCTTTTATCGCTGGCGGATCAGGTTCCGTAAACGATATCCCTGCACCTATTGTATATGATGATTTGTATGATTTTACTAATAATCCATATGGGGCAGTTTTGAGCGCTTCTGACAAACAAACTCTAGATGAAGCGGTTAGTAGCAAATCTGGCTGGCGTTTTAACTTTGCAGGAACAGGTGAAAAAAGTACGGCTAAAGCAATCGCTGTTGATGGGGTTGCTTACTTTACCTCGTTCACGCCTGGTGGCACTACTGGTAATGTTTGTGAATTGGTCGATGGAGCAGGAAAGCTTTATGCTATCGATTTGTATAAAGGAACTAATATACACAATAATATTAGTAGAGAAGGAGAAATAGTGATGGCAGGGTTACCTGATACACCAGTAATTGTCTCAATAGGTTCTACGCCACCGCAAAATCCTGATCCAAATGCTCCTCCAGGTAAGCCACCTTCTGTTGACGCTGCTGTTGTTGGCCCCATAGTTACTCCTTTAACTAACGCCCCAAAAACTGCGCGAACATATCAATATGTAACGGAGAATAACTAATGATTAATCGTACCCGTAAGTATGGTTTTACTCTTATAGAGGTTTTAATTACAGTCGCTATTATTGGTATTTTAGGTGCTGTAGCGTACCCTTCATATAGTAGTTACGTAACTAAATCAAAAAGAGCAGAGCCTCAAAAAGAATTGCTTGAGCTGGCCAACTTAATGGAGCAATACTTTATTGACCACAGAGAGTATACCGATAAGTTAAGTGAGCTTGGTGGGAGTGGTGATAGTTATTTAACTGAGTCGGGCAATTATACTATTTCAGCAACTACAAACGCGAATGGTAGTACGTTTACCTTGACCGCGACAGTAAAATCAGGCTCTAGCCAGTCGGGTGACTCGGAATGTGCGACTATGTCAGTTGATCATGTTGGACAAAAAACAGCAACAAGTGCAAATTGTTGGGGGACGTAATTATGAGGAATTTGTATTTGGTTTTAGGTGCTTTAGTTTCCTTTTCATGTGTTGTATCTGCGAATAAGTTAGCTGAAGATAAGCACTTTAGGGATTTAGAAAAGCAGTCTGTGAAATGTAGTGTTGTACTTGTTGGTGGAAAGTCAACTATTCTTAGGTATTACAACTTACCAACTAGAGATAGAAATATGCTGGAAAGTGAAGTAAAAGCTAAAGGAGTAAGTGCTGGTAATAAGCATTATGCTATTCATAAAGTAAAAGAATGCATTAACTTAAATAAAGACTTTAAAGATGCTATTTCTCGGCAATTAGATATTTCCACAACTAATAATGGTTAGATTAATGAAAAGGGCTAACAACTGTTAGCCCTTTTTAGTTTTTATGAAGAATGCCGTTTACTTTATTAACACGTAATATTGCTGCCGTTTCTGTCTTCGTCTTTACCGTCACTATTTGAATCAGTGGTTATATACGGTCGACCTAACGGTGAAATTACAACTCCCCTGTTTTTGTCTGAATAACCCGCAGGGCAATAACTAAAAGTAGCATCGTTTGTGTTATTTGTTAACGTGCCCCTTGGAGAAAAGCGTAGTAAATTTCCTCCACTAAATGTTAACGTATCAGCTGAATTTATAGCAGATTTTACTTTAATAAGGTTATCACCGACACTAAAGTCACCGTTACTATCAACATCTTCAAAAATACTAATATCTTGTGTCCAATCGTTACCACACTCACCACTCGCAATAGGACACATTATCGCACCATTACCCGAGTTGATCGCAGTATTACGTGTGCTTAAAACAAGTCTGTGTATTTCAGACACTTCCTCATCAACACGTAATCCAATGACAAATGTATTTAAACTGGGTAATGCAACAATTGTTAAAATCCCTAGTACAGCAATTCCAACAATTAATTCAACCAGAGTAAAGCCCGACGAATGTCTAAAAAAACGTTGAATAACCATAAAAATCCATTATATAAACTACAATGGTTTATTTATAACATTTTACAGTTTTTCTAGCCATAATTTCTTAGGTGTCACTATTTACACTCTACTAGCTTATTGCTTCGATTTCGGTCTAAACCGTCTTTTTTGTTTTGATATGTTTGATACACGCGCCCAGCTCTCGACACAACTAAACCTCTGTTTTTCTCTTTTTGATTTTTAGGGCAATACTTAAAAGTGGCATTACCACCCCATATTGCAAGGTGTCCTGTAGGACCATATATTAACGCAGTCCTGTTTTTCCCGTATTGTAGTTTATCGTTTGGATCGATCGGTGGTTTTTCTTGAAGAATCACTTCGTCTAGCAGCGGTTCATACTTTTTGTTTTTATTATGGTCGCTGAAAATAGTAATCGTTAAATGCCAATCAGTAGTGCATTTATTTGATTGGTTAAGTGGGCAGATGGCAATGTAGGTGTTTGAGTTAATTGCGGCATTTTTAGTTTGTAAAAGCATTCGGTGAAGTGTAGTTATTTCTCTATCAACTTTCATGCTTGTTATAAAGTTTTTCATTGACGGAATGCCAATAAAGAAAAGTACCATCAATATACTGACGGAAACCATTAATTCTAATAAAGTAAATCCTTTACTATTGTTCATATCAACTATCCTTAGTTGGTTTATGTACTACTATCTTTTGAATAATAGTACATATAATGAACAGGAATGTAAACTAGGTGTAAATTGTTGGTATTGGTTGGCGTTTATGTTCTGTTTTTAAATAGATATTAATAATGGTTTGTTGGATATCATCTGATACTGTTTTACCTTCTAAGAAATCATCTAAGTCGTTATACGATAATCCCAATGCATCTTCATCTTTTTTACCTGGAGCCAGCTCTTCTAAGTCGGCAGTAGGAGCTTTCTCTATTAACAAAGATGGAGCTCCAAGTTCTTTGGCAAGTTGTCGTACTTGTCTTTTCGATAAACCAAATAAAGGTGCTAAATCGCATGCGCCATCACCCCACTTAGTGAAGAACCCAGTAATATTTTCAGCTGAGTGGTCTGTGCCGAGTACTAACCCGCCTAAAATACCCGCAATATGATATTGGGTCACCATTCTTGCTCTTGCTTTTACATTGCCTTTAGAAAAGTCGATTTGGCTTTCTGATGCGTCTAGCAAATTGCCCTCATCAAGTGCTCTAATTGTTTCGTTATGAATGCCGTCAGCTCCCGACATTATGTTGGTGCAAACACTATGGCTTGGTTGGATAAATGTCAGAGCAAGTTGTGCATCTTTTTCATCTGCTTGAACGTCATAAGGTAATCGCACGGCAATAAACTTATAATGGTCGCTGTTTGATTCAGTATTTAGTTCATTAATCGCAAGTTGAGCTAACTTACCGCAAGTTGAAGAATCAACTCCGCCGCTAATACCTAATACTAATGTTTTTAATCCAGAGTCAACGAGCTGCTTTTTTATAAAATCAATTCTTCGTTTGATTTCAAATGTAACATCGATAACGGGTAGTACTTTCATTTCTTCAATAATGAATTGAGGATCCATGAACTTTCCTTAAGAAACAGATAAAAATTAATGTGTAGAGTATTGTTTGCTACGATTTATTGTAGTGTATCAAAAAATAAAGTGAATTTGGTGCGAGGTTTTGATTTGAATCTTTTGATTGATGATATGAAATGTGTAAAATGAATTAAACCTTAGAATATGGATCTTAAAATGAAAAAAATAGAAGCGATTATTAAGCCGTTTAAGTTAGATGATGTAAGAGAAGCGTTAGGTGAAATTGGTGTAACAGGTATGACAGTATCTGAAGTTAAAGGCTTCGGGCGTCAAAAAGGGCATACAGAGCTATACCGTGGTGCTGAATACATGGTAGATTTTTTACCTAAAGTGAAGCTTGAAATTGTTATTGCAAGTGAAGATGTTGACCGTTGTATTGAAGCTATTATGGCTACAGCTCAAACAGGTAAAATTGGTGACGGCAAAATATTTGTTACCGAAGTAGAGCGTGTAATTCGTATACGTACAGGTGAAGAAGACGCATCAGCGATTTAAATATTGCGTTTATTCAATAAAAAAGCACTAAGTTAAATTAGTGCTTTTTGTTTATGGATGTGAATTAATAAATAAGTTTATTTAACAAGTCGATTGTTTGGATAATTAGCCGCAAGTACTTGCTTCGCGTTATTCTTTAAATCATCTAATTTCAGCTTGTCATAACATTCGATCATTATTTCCAAAGCTTCTTCAATTTGTTCGCTTGGAGAATAGTATTCTAGAATGTATCTACCTCTATTCGCCGCAGAAGCCCAAGCATCTCGTTTTAAATAAAAGCGAGCAACTGCTAACTCGTATTTAGCTAAACGTGTTTTTATGCTAATCATGCGCTGTCTTGAATCTGACGCGTATTTACTTTCTGGGTAATCAACGACAATTTTTCTAAAATCATCAAAAGCCGCTCTTGACGCTGTAGGATCTCTGTCTGAACGATCAATACCTGCTAAGTCTTGAAACATATTTTCTTCGGTAGACAGGTTAATTAGTGCTCGCATGTAGTAAACATAATCTACATTTGCATGCGTAGGGTTAAGCTTTAAAAATCTATCTGCTAATGCAATACCTTGTTCAGCATCTCCACTTTTGTAGTATGCGTATATCAAATCTATTTGCACTTGGTGTGAGATTGGGCCAAATGGGAAGCGTGAATCAATTGCAGACAACAATTGTATAGCTTTTTGATATAGGCTGTTATCTAAAGCTTGTCTTGCGTCAGCAAATAGTGCTGTTGCAGATTTATCTGGTACATCTTCTATTTTTGCATTGTCAGATGATGAACAACCAACAATACTTAAACTTACTGCTACAAACAGCGCTTTTACTGAAATTTTTTGCATAAATTTATCTTTCACAACTGTAGATTAATTTTTAAAAGGATGCATTAAGATGCATATACATACAATATCGACGTTTGAACATTGTTATTGTATTAGTATTTATTTAGTGAAGTTAGTTTCATCAAACTTCACAAACAGGTAAAATATTCTCAGCATTCTAACCTAGCAAACTTTCCTTGCACAGCACTAAAATTTATTTAGTTTGCAGCGCATAACTTAAGAGAACTTAATGGCTGAAAAAATTCAACACAACGGTATAGTCCCTGAATCTTGTTTAGGTAAACGATTAGACCAAACAATTGCAGAAATGTTTCCTGACTATTCACGTACAAGGTTAAAAGATTGGATTTTAGCTGGCCATGTTACTGTTAATGGTAGCGTAGTGAAAGTAGCTAGAGAGAAAGTGTTTGGCGGTGAAGATATTTCAATTAATACTGAAATAGAGCCAGAAGTAAGGTTTTTACCACAAGATTTACCATTAAATATTGTGTATGAAGATGACGACATATTAGTTATTAATAAACCTGCTGGTTTTGTAGTGCACCCTGGTGCAGGTAACCCTGACGGAACCGTGCTTAATGCGTTACTCCACTACTGTCCTCAAGTTGAAATAGTACCTCGTGCAGGTATTGTTCACCGTTTAGATAAAGATACAACAGGTTTAATGGTTGTTGCTAAAACGATAGCTGCTCAAACTAACCTTGTTGAATCGTTACAAGCGAGAGAAATAACGCGTGAATATGAAGCTATAGCAACTGGCATTATGACTGCGGGAGGGGTGGTAGATGAACCTATTGGACGTCACGCTACCAAGCGTACACATATGGCCGTTACTTTTTCGGGAAGGCCGTCTGTAACTCATTATAGAGTTATGGAAAAGTTTAGATTACATACACGTTTAAGACTACGTCTTGAAACGGGACGAACCCATCAAATTCGTGTTCACATGGCTCACATTACACATCCTCTTGTTGGTGACCCAGTATATGGCGGTAGACCTCGTCCTCCAAAGAATGCTACTGACGAGCTACGTACTTTACTGCGTGATTTTGATCGACAAGCTCTACATGCTGCAATGTTATCGCTATTTCATCCAATTACAGGTGAACAGATGACTTGGCACGCTGATATACCTGAAGACATGGTTAATTTAACCAACTTATTGCGTGAAGACTCTAAGTTGCATGCGGTTGAAAAATATTAACCCTCATCTAAAACTCGTAGATTGGCCTGTACAAAACGTTCGGGCCTTTACTACAACCATTCAACATCCATTCTTACCAAGTTTACCGCTAAGTAATTCGCCGTATGGTAATTTTAACCTTGGTTTCCATGTTGGTGATGATCATGAAAATGTCAGTGCTAATCGCAATGATTTACTGAACTTATTTCCTAAAAACACCAACATTCAATGGCTTGAACAAGTACATGGTAATGATGTTCTTTTAGTGGAAGAACCAAAACATGATTTAATTGGTGACGCCCTAGTTACTCGCACTCCCAACCTTGCACTTTCAATCATGACAGCAGACTGCTTACCTATATTGTTATCAACGCTTGATGGCGCTGTTGTTGCGGCTATTCATGTTGGTTGGAAACCGTTAGTTAAAGGGATTATTGAAAATACTCTTAATAAAATGAACGTAGCAGCCGAATCAGTATATGCTTGGTTAGGGCCATGTATTGGTCAAGAGTCTTTTGAAGTTGGTGCCGAGGTTCAAGAAGCATTTTGCAGGTTAAGCCCTGAACATGCGTCTGCTTTTATTTCGTTAAATCGTGAAAGTAGTCACAGTCATCGAAAGTACCTTGCGAGCCTACACACTATAGCGAATCAGCAGCTAAACCAATTAGGTGTTACACGCATACATTGCTTAACTGATTGTACATATATTAACTCAAGTACTTACTATTCTTATCGTCGTCAGGGCGTTACCGGTAGAATGGCAACGTTAATTAGTCGAATTTAGCACTTTATTATTTTATATCAAAAAGTTACCAGTTTTTTGATTGATTTATTCTTTACTGCCCATATAACAATATTAGAAAAGTTAATAAGTAATTAAATCGTTGTTTATAAAATTACTTTTGTTATTTTTGAGGATAGTTACATGCGTTTAGATCGATTTACTCAAACATTTCAAGCAGCAATTGCTGACTCACAATCTTTGGCTCTTGGTAAAGATCATCAGTTTATTGAACCTGTGCATTTAATGTTGGCGCTACTAAACCAAAACAATAGTAGTGTTAGCGCTTTATTAAAAAGTGCAGGTATCAATGTTCAAACACTTCGAAGCCAAGTAGAAGTGGCCTTATCAAAGTTACCTCAAGTTTCTGGTACAGGCGGCGATGTTCAGCTTTCTTCATCAATGGGCAACCTGTTTAATTTATGCGACAAGTATTCGCAAAAGTCGGGTGATGCTTATATTTCCTCAGAGTTATTTATTCTCGCAGCGATAGAAGATAAAGGTACGCTGGGCAATATATTAAAGTCTTTGGGAGCAACAAAGTCACGTATTGAAAGTGCAATTGAGCATATTCGTGGAGGTGAAAAGGTGGACGATCAAAATGCAGAAGACCTACGACAAGCATTAAACAAATATACCGTTGATTTAACTGAAAGAGCAGAGCAGGGTAAGTTAGATCCTGTTATCGGTCGAGACGATGAAATAAGACGTACTATTCAAGTTTTACAGCGTAGAACAAAAAATAATCCCGTACTAATCGGTGAGCCTGGTGTTGGTAAAACAGCTATTGTGGAAGGTCTTGCACAACGTATTGTTGATAATGCTGTACCTGAAGGTATTAGAAACAAGCGAGTACTTTCGTTAGATATGGGCGCGCTAGTTGCTGGCGCGAAATATCGAGGAGAATTTGAAGAACGCTTGAAAGCTGTGTTAAACGAGCTGTCGAAAGAAGAAGGGCAGGTTATCTTATTTATAGATGAATTGCATACCATGATTGGCGCTGGAAAAACTGACGGTGCGATGGATGCTGGTAATATGTTGAAACCAGCGCTCGCTCGAGGCGATTTACATTGTGTAGGTGCTACAACATTAGATGAATATCGCCAATACATTGAGAAAGATGCCGCGTTAGAACGTCGTTTCCAAAAAGTTCTCATTGAAGAGCCAAGTGTTGAAGACACTATCGCAATTCTACGAGGTTTAAAAGAGCGTTACGAGCTACACCATAATGTAGAAATAACGGATCCCGCGATAGTGGCAGCCTCCTCATTATCTTATCGTTATATCAGTGATAGGCAATTACCTGATAAAGCTATTGATTTAATTGATGAAGCGGCTTCAAGCATTCGTTTGCAAATGGACTCTAAACCTGAAGATTTAGATCGTTTAGAGCGTCGACTTATTCAATTAAAGCTTGAACAGCGTGCATTAAGTAAAGAGGCTGACTCAGCTTCGGTTAAGCGTTTAGATAACATTGTTAAAGAGATAGACGAACTTCAAAGTCAGTATGATGAACTAGAAGAAGTTTGGACGGCAGAAAAAGCGGCTTTACATGGAACACAAACGATTAAAGCTGATTTAGAACAAGCTCGATTAGAGCTTGAAGCCGCGCGCAGAACGGGCGATTTAAATCAAATGTCTGAACTGCAATATGGAAAAATTCCAGAGTTAGAAAAACAATTAGATTTAGCAAGTCAGGCAGAAATGCAAGAAATGAGCTTGTTGAAAAACAAAGTAACAGAAGCGGAAATTGCTGATGTGTTAAGCAAAGCAACCGGTATTCCAGTGTCTAAAATGTTGCAAGAAGAGCGTGATAAGTTATTGAGTATGGAAGATAACTTACATCAGCGTGTTATTGGTCAATCAGAAGCCGTTAAGTCAGTTTCAAACGCGATTCGACGCTCTAGAGCTGGGCTAGCAGATCCTAATCAACCTATCGGTTCCTTTCTATTTTTAGGTCCTACAGGTGTGGGTAAAACAGAACTAACTAAAGCTCTTGCACACTTTTTATTTGATAGCGAAGATGCATTAATTCGTGTAGATATGTCTGAATTTATGGAAAAACACTCTGTTGCGCGTCTCATCGGTGCACCTCCTGGTTATGTTGG
Organism: Colwellia sp.; assembly: GCA_020630795.1. Lineage (GTDB taxonomy): Bacteria > Pseudomonadota > Gammaproteobacteria > Enterobacterales > Alteromonadaceae > Pseudocolwellia. The sequence continues at coordinate 295,365 of JAHDIK010000004.1, read as the reverse complement.
TTACGAAGAGGGGGGATATTTAACAGAAGCTGTTCGACGTAAACCATACTCGGTTATTTTGCTTGATGAAGTTGAAAAAGCGCATTCCGATGTATTTAACATCCTCTTACAAGTTTTAGATGAAGGGCGTTTAACAGATGGTCAAGGTCGTACGGTAGATTTTAAAAACACTGTGATCATTATGACGTCAAATATTGGTTCAGACTTAATTCAAAAATTAAGTGGTGAATCACAATATAATGAGATGAAAGGTCAAGTGTTGGAAGAAGTTCACCAATACTTTAAACCTGAATTTATCAATCGAATTGATGAATCTGTAGTTTTTCATCCTTTGGAAAGTAATCAAATTGAAAAAATTGCAGGTATTCAAATTCAGTCTCTTGCTAATCGCTTAAAAGATCGAGAAATTATTCTAAATATATCTGATGAAGCGTTAGCATATATTGGAAGAATTGGTTTTGATTCATTGTTTGGTGCTAGACCGTTAAAACGTGTAATACAACAAAGTATAGAAAATCTGTTAGCACAAGCATTGCTATCAGGAGAGGTAAAACCTGGCACGTCGGTAGATATTGGAATAGAAGGTGGAGAGCTTAGTTTTACGTTAAACTAAGCTCTTATGAATATTGAGAACGTTACAAGAAGAGTTATTTACAAAATTGTTCAATCAGCTTTTTATTGATGGCAATTTGCTCTTCTTGCTGTTCTTTATTAAGAATTTGAGTATCGCCGTTTTTATCTGTAAACCTAATACGTTCAAAAGTCGTCAGTGTTGCTAAGTTTGTTTTAGCGTCTTTACATTGATCTGTTGTATCAAGCTCTACGTCAACAGTGTTAGCATCTTCTTTTGCTAGTGCTGCATTTTCTTCGGGTACAACTGTACTCGGTAAGTTACCTGTTGGCTGTTTAGGTTGGCCAGAACTAGCCATCACTATTTCTGTATAATTCCCTGATGCCGGTTGGTTTTGACTAAAATGTACAACATTTTTGTCGTCAACCCATCTATAAATAATGACATCTTCTGCAAATACGTTAGCACTTGCTGCAATGAAGAGTCCCGCAAACCAATATTTCATCTTAATACTCTTATTATATTGTTTAGTTAAGGAAAACTATGATATTTCACTATATTCATAGTTCTATAACATCTTATATCAATACGGTTAGCACTATTCAAATTTTTTGTGTGTTTTACGCAGATAATAAGAGTTTTTCTGTTATTGATAATTGTTGTTATGGTAAATTACTTAAAAATTTAGTAAATCTAACGACGGTTTAATCAATGACAGATAAATCACAAGACAAAGCGCCTAAAAAAGGTATATACCTCCTCCCCAATTTATTAACGACTGCTGGATTGTTTTTTGGCTTTTTTGCTGTTGTTTCTTCAATGAATGGGCATTTTGAACATGCAGCTATCGCTATTTTTGTTGCAATGGTTTTTGATGGACTAGACGGGCGTGTCGCGCGTATGACTAATACTCAAAGTGAATTTGGAGCTGAGTACGATAGTATGGCTGATATGGTGTCGTTTGGTATTGCACCGGGGCTTGTAGCATATAATTGGGCGCTGGCTGATTTTGGTAAATTTGGATGGTTAGCTGCATTTGTTTTTGTAGCGAGTGCTGCATTAAGGCTAGCACGGTTTAACACGCAGGTTGGTGTCGCCGATAAACGTTACTTTCAAGGATTAGCAAGCCCAGCAGCAGCAGGTGTTATTGCGAGTTTGGTGTGGGTTGGTTCTTCTTATGAAATTTCGGGCATGGATTACGGTTATGTAGTAGGTGTAATCACTATTATTGTCGGTTTACTGATGGTGAGTAATTTTAGATATAGCAGCTTTAAAGACGTTGATTGGAAGGGAAAGGTTAACTTTATTGTAGTACTGCTTATAGTTTTAGCGTTTATCATTGTGGCATCCAGCCCAGAGAATGTATTGTTAGTTATTTTTGTTGGTTACGCTTTTTCAGGACCAATTATTACCATACGTTCGGTTAAAAAACTTAAACTAGAACATGTCGTAGGTGATGATAAAGACGCTGACTTTAAAGATTCTACCGAAGCAGAAAGTTCTAAAAAAGATGCTTAACTAGCAGAACAATTACTGAGTTAGTTGATACAAAAAAGCCAAACATGCATATGTTTGGCTTTTTAATATGTGTTAACGAATTTAACTTAACTAAAAGGTGAGTTAATCGTTATCCTACTAAAGCAAGTAAAATACCTGCCGCAACCGCAGAACCTAACACTCCAGCTACGTTTGGTCCCATAGCATGCATTAATAGGAAGTTGTGTGGATTAGACTCTAGTCCAACCTTATTTGCTACACGAGCAGCCATAGGTACAGCAGAAACCCCAGCAGCACCGATTAGCGGGTTAATAGGTTCTTTACTGTATTTGTTCATAACTTTAGCCATAAGAACGCCTGACGCAGTACCAATTGAGAATGCAACAGCGCCTAGTGCTAAAATTCCAAGTGTTTCTACATTTAAGAATGCTTCTGCACTTAACTTAGAACCAACACCTAAACCTAAGAAAATAGTAACTATGTTGATTAACTCATTTTGTGCTGTAGAGCTTAAACGATCAACAACACCAGACTCACGCATTAAGTTACCTAAACAGAACATACCTACTAATGGAGCTGCAGAAGGTAAGAAGAAAATCGCCATCATTACTACCGCTAGCGGGAAAATTATTTTCTCAACTCTGGTTACATGACGTAATTGAGCCATTTCAACTTTACGTTCATCTTCGCTCGTTAAAGCGCGCATAATTGGCGGCTGAATAATAGGAACTAACGCCATATATGAGTATGCGGCAACGGCGATAGCACCTAATAGCTCAGGCGCTAATTTAGACGCTAAAAATATTGCTGTAGGACCATCAGCACCACCAATAATTGCAATAGCAGAGGCGTCTTGCATACTAAACTCAAACCCTGGAATAGCATTTAACGCGATGGCACCAAATAGTGTTGCAAAAATACCAAATTGAGCGGCAGCGCCTAAAAATAACATTTTAGGGTTAGCAATTAAGGCACCAAAGTCTGTCATTGCTCCTACGCCCATAAAAATGAGCAACGGGAAAATGCCCGTATCAATACCTGCGTAATATATATAATGCAGTAAACCACCAACTTCAGATAAGCCCGCAACAGGAATGTTGGTTAATATTGCGCCAAAACCCATAGGAAGTAAGAGAAGTGGTTCAAATTTTTTCGCAATCGCTAAAAAAAGTAATCCACAACCTACTAGCATCATAACGACTTGGCCGAGCTCAAAGTTAGCTAGGCCTGTCGATAACCATAATGTATGTAATGCTTCCATTATTTCACCTATGCTAAGCTGAGTAAGGCGTCGCCAACTGCTACCGAGTCGCCCTCTCTTACATTAATCGCTACAATTTCACCAGCGCTTACAGCACGAACTTCTGTTTCCATCTTCATTGCTTCCATAACAATGACTACTTCGCCAGCTTCTACAGTGTCACCTTCATTTACTAACACTTTAAAGATGTTTCCAGCTAACGGAGCGTTTAATGTTTCTTCTGCAGTTACTGATGTTGATTGTTTTAATACTTCTCCACCCGGAGCAGGAGAAATATTTTTAATAGAACCGCCAGGAGCAACAACAACGTCATATACTTTACCGTCAACACTTACCGCATAGTTTTCAGTAGAACCATTATTTGCACTAGGTTGCGCCGCTGCAGGGGCGGTATTCGATTCTTTAGTTGGTACTGGTTCAAACGCTGATGGATTATTTCGATTTTCTAAAAACTTTAATCCGATTTGAGGGAATAGAGCATAAGTTAAAACATCGTCGATTGCATCTTCAGCAAGCGTGATGTTTTTCTCTTTAGCTAGCCCTTCAAGCTCAACAGATAGGTTATCAAGCTCTGGATCTAATAAGTCGGCAGGGCGACAAGTGATTGCTTCTGCGCCGTCTAATACTTTCGCTTGTAAATTTGCATCTACTTCAGAGGCTGTCGCACCGTATTCACCTTTTAAAACACCTGCGGTTTCTTTTGTGATTGACTTATAACGCTCACCTGTAAGTACATTAAGCACTGCTTGAGTACCAACAATTTGAGAAGTAGGTGTAACTAATGGAATATTACCTAAGTCTTTACGAACACGAGGGATCTCTTGTAGAACATCATCAAATTTATCTGATGCACCTTGCTCTTTTAATTGGTTCTCCATGTTCGTTAACATGCCACCAGGAACTTGTGCTAATAAAATACGCGCGTCAACACCTTTTAAGCTTCCTTCAAATTTTGCATACTTTTCACGTACATCACGGAAATATGCAGCAACTTCTGCTAGCTTCTCCATATCTAAGCCTGTATCGCGCTGAGTGCCTTCCACAATAGACACAATTGTTTCTGTTGGAGAATGTCCGTAAGTTTGACTCATTGATGAGATTGAAGTGTCAATCACATCAATGTCTGCATCAATAGCTTTCATATGTGTTGCTACACTTAACCCTGTAGTTGCATGACTGTGAAGAGCAATTGGTAATGCAACTGTTTCTTTTAGCTTGCCGATAAGTTCAGCAGCATCGTATGGCTTTAATAGGCCAGACATATCTTTAATACATAAAGAGTGTGCGCCCATGTCTTCTAGCTTTTTAGCCATTGTTAACCAGCCATCAAGCGTATGAACAGGGCTTTCTGTGTAACTCAATGTGCCTTGAGCATGAGCGCCAACTTTTACAGCAGCTTTGATAGATGTTTCTAAATTACGAACGTCATTCATTGCGTCAAATATACGGAATACGTCAACGCCATTATGATGCGCACGTTCAACAAATTTTTCTACTACGTCATCTGCGTAATGACGGTAGCCTAAAATGTTTTGACCACGAAATAGCATTTGCTGTTTCGTTTTTGGCATTGCTTTTTTTAATGCGCGAATACGTTCCCAAGGATCTTCTCCTAAGTAACGGATACATGAATCAAACGTAGCGCCACCCCATGATTCAATAGACCAATAGCCAATATCATCAAGTTTTGATGCTATAGGTAGCATATCTTCAAGGCGTAACCTTGTTGCTAATAGTGATTGGTGACCGTCTCGTAAAACGACTTCGGTAATACCTAGAGGCTTAGACATTTTATATGCTCCTATTTTTTATTTTGTTGGGTACGGTACTGATGAACAGCAGATGATATTGCAGCTACAACGTTTGCTGATAAACCATCGTTAGAGGACTTATTAGCTTTTACAGCGCGTGTTGGCTTTGCTTGTGCAACAGCATCAGGGTACTTAATTGCTAGTTTGGCTAATACGGCATTTATAAAAACTACTAATAAGCCTAGAAACGCAAACACAAAAACCATTCCAGCAAGCATTAAAGTGCCTGCCTCTATAAATAATTCATTTAGAGGTTCCATTTCATGATCTCTATTCGTACAAAATTTGGAATTAGAATAATCACTCCAATAATGAAAAACAAACAATATTTGTGATTTTCAGAAAAATAGTATTTAGTCAATAGTGAAAATGGGTTTTATTCATGATTTTTGATAATTATTCATGCTTAATTACGTCTTAAAGATTTATTGTATACAATTTTGGTTCGCAATTTTAAAGGGAGGGCTAATAATAATAAAGGATTGTATACAATTTTAGCTGTACGAAAAGCTTCATAGAATTTAAGTGAAATGAATAAATAACTATTTTCACGCGGTGTAAAATGCGTTTGCTTTTTATACTATTGCGGACTTTTGACAAATTTTAGACGAAAAAAAACCAGTCAAAAGACTGGTTTTTATATGTGGCGGACGCGGCAGGAGTCGAACCTGCGACCGCCTG
>JAHDIK010000004.1:73731-289444 GCA_020630795.1 Colwellia sp. | reverse complement strand
GTTCGTAGCCAGGTACTCTATCCAGCTGAGCTACGCGTCCGCAATAAACTTATTTAGTATCTATGTTTAAAGATAAATGATAATCGTATTCGCGATCTTAGTGTTTAACCACTCTAAGAAAAGTGGCGGACGCGGCAGGAGTCGAACCTGCGACCGCCTGGTTCGTAGCCAGGTACTCTATCCAGCTGAGCTACGCGTCCGCAATAAACTTATTTTATATCTAATTTCAAAGATAGCGAGTTTTATTCGCAACCATTAAGAATAATGGCGGAGAGGGAGGGATTCGAACCCTCGATCCGGGATAAACCAGATACTCCCTTAGCAGGGGAGCGCCTTCGGCCACTCGGCCACCTCTCCAATGGGTGCGAATATTAATGGATATAAAAAATAAGTCAAACGATTTTTATAGATTTATTACTGTTTGATGAGATTTCGTGCAAGACGTATGTTTTTCACACGCTATAGTGCAAAAAGTCGGCTAATGCCGACTTTTCAAATGAAGCTAAAACTTGTTACCTGACGGTTCTGCTTCGCCTTTTTCTGATTGTATTCTCATGTAAATTTCTTCACGGTGAACAGAGATCTCTTTAGGCGCATTAACACCTATTCGAACTTGATTACCTTTTACACCTAGTACCGTTACTGTTACTTCGTCACCAATCATTAAGGTTTCGCCAACACGGCGCGTTAATATCAACATTCTTATTTCCTTTTATTGTATCGGGATCCACTAAATATTTATAAGCTAGTAATAAATTTAAATTTAGTCTAAAAATTAAAATAAAGCACTAAATACGAAAATAAAATTAAGTTTAATGAAAACTCGAGTCTAAATCTGAACACCACTACATGTTGAGAAATAGATAATTTGTATTTTTACGCTATTTATATTGTTTATCGTAATTGATTGGTATTTTAGCAAGCTTATAGATGCAATAAACACCATTTTTTTATATTTTGTATATTATTTTAAACAATTTAGGTTTAAATTTTGTTAGGTTAACAACCTATTAACATTTACTTTATGGGTAAGTAATTCTTAAATAAAAAAAGCGCCATATAGGCGCTTTTTTTGTTTGTTAAAGCTGAGTTTACGCTTTAGTTGTTTTTTTAGCTTTAGACTTAGCTTTGGGTTTTGCTTTTGTTGCTTTTTTCTTTGCTTCTTCAACCCATTTACCATCTATGTACTTAGCTGTCCAGCCAGTAGCTTTTCCTTCAACTTCTGTCATAACGTATTGCTCTTTAGTTTTTCGACTAAAACGCACAATTGACAAATTGCCGTCTGGATCTTTTGCTGGAGCATCGGCCAAATAATAAAACTTAGATGATATTCGATCTCTAAATTGTTGTAATTCAGCTACTTTAGGTGCTCTTGTTTCTCTTGAGCGAGGGAAAGTATTTGCAGCTAAGAAAATACCTGCTGCACCATCACGCAATACAAAGTGAGCATCAGACTTTTCGCAAGGTAATTCAGGTAATTGAACTGGATCTTCCTTTGGAGGAGCAGCTTCACCATTTGCTAAAAGTTTGCGTGTGTTTTTACATTCTTCGTTAGTGCAATCAAAGTATTTTCCAAAACGACCTGATTTAAGCTCCATTTCAGATTCACAACGGTCACATTCTAAAATAGGCCCGTCGTAACCTTTAATTTTAAACTCACCTTTTTCTATTTCAATTCCATCACAGACAGGATTGTTACCACAAACATGTAGTTTACGTGTTTCATCAATCAGATAACTGTCCATTGCAGTATTACATTTGCTACAACGGTGCATGGCACGTAAGGCTTCAGTTTCTTGGTCTTCTGCAAGAACACTAACCGCTTCTTCGCCAGGTGTGAGGTTCATTGTTTTGGTACAACGCTCTTTAGGAGGTAAAGCATAACCAGAACAACCTAGAAATACACCGGTAGAAGCCGTACGAATTCCCATTTTTCTATTACAAGTCGGGCAATCTATATCGGTTAATACAGGTTCGTTATTTCTCATTCCACCTTCTTCTGTTGGTAAATCAGCAGTCGCTAATTGCCCGGTGAAGTTTTTGTAGAATTCATCGAGTACATCTTTCCAATTTGTTTTACCGTCTGCAACTTCATCAAGCTCTTGTTCCATATTGGCGGTGAAGTCGTAATTCATTAAGTTGGTAAAGCTTTCAGAAAGACTGTCAGTAACTATTTCGCCCATTTTTTCTGCATAGAATCGTTTCTTTTCAAGTCGCACATAACCGCGATCTTGAATGGTAGAAATAATTGAAGCGTAGGTTGACGGTCTGCCTATTGAACGTTTTTCTAACTCTTTAACTAACGATGCTTCACCAAAACGCGCAGGTGGCTTAGTAAAGTGCTGAGAAGGATTAAGTTGTTCAAGAGTTAATACTTCGCCAACAGCTAAGTCAGGCAAGTGCTTGTCATCACCTTTTGATAATTGAGGGTGTACGCGTGTCCAACCGTCAAATTGCATTACTCTACCTTTGGCTTTTAAGGCAAAACCAGAAGCGCCAACGGTAATTGTACTTACCGTATATCTTGCTGCCGTCATTTGACAAGCTACAAATTGACGCCAAATAAGGTCATAAAGTTTTTTCGCGTCTGCTTCAATGCCTTCCATAAATGCTGATTCTAACTTTACGTTAGAAGGGCGAATAGCTTCATGCGCCTCTTGAGCATTACCTTTGCTGCTATAAAGCTTTGCTTTTTCAGGAAGGTAATTTTCGCCAAAGCTATCTGCAATATATGAGCGACACATATCTACAGCATCTTTACTTAAGTTGGTTGAGTCGGTACGCATATAAGTTATATGACCAGCTTCATATAAGCGTTGAGCTAATCCCATAGTACGTTTAACACCAAACCCTAACTTTGTACTCGCTGCTTGCTGAAGCGTAGATGTAATGAAAGGGGCAGATGGAGAACTTTTTGATGGCTTGTCTTCGCGCTTTTCAACGGTGTAAGTAGCAGCATCAAGTAGTGATAGCGCTTTTTTGGTATCTGACTCGTTTGTCGGTTTAAATGTTTTTCCATTTTCATGCGTTACATCTAACGCAAAGTCAGCACCCGAAGATGTTTTTGTATCAGCAGAAACTTCCCAGAACTCTTTAGGGTCAAATGCTTTAATTTCTCTTTCTTTTTCGACCACTAACTTAACTGCTACTGATTGAACTCGGCCCGCAGATAGTCCGCGTGCTACTTTTTTCCATAGGAGTGGGCTAACCATAAAGCCAACAACACGATCTAAAAATCGTCGTGCCTGTTGCGCATTTACACCTGGCATGCTGAGCTCACCAGGTGTTGAAAATGCTTGTTGAATAGCATTCTCTGTTATTTCGTTAAAAACGACACGTTTAAACTTATCGTCGTTGCCGCCAATAATCTCTTTTAAATGCCATGCAATTGCTTCTCCCTCGCGATCCAAATCGGTTGCGAGATAGATAGTATCGGCATTATTTGCTAATTTGGTTAATTCGTTAACAACTTTTTCTTTGCCGGGTAATATTTGATAGTTAGCTTCCCAGTCTTTATCTGGGTTGATGCCCATTCTATTGATAAGGGCTTGTTTATCTCTTTTTGCCTTATATTTAGCTTTGGCTGCTGGCGTCATTTTACGCACTTCAGCTGGCGATTTGGCTGCAACTTTTTTGCCTGTACTTCCATGAGGAAGGTCACGTACATGACCAACACTAGATTTCACTACGAAATCTTTACCAAGATACTTGTTAATTGTCTTCGCTTTGGCTGGCGATTCGACAATTACCAGAGATTTTGCCATATGATTTTACTTTCCTAAGTAGCTAACGGGTGTGTTACCGGTTAGAAATTTATAGTTTGAGTTTATTTGGGTTAAGTGTAGGACGAGCTACCTATACTTATATTACTCTTCGTATAAAATGATTAATGCGTTAATTACTATTAGATATATCTGTAATTATTCAAAGTAACAAGCAATTATTTTGAAAAATTTCGCCTAATGTTTGCTTTGAGCTATAATGTTGCCGTTATTTTTGGCGTAATCATAGTCGACTTTAGTTAAAAAAATAAGAGGGCACTTAGAAATAATACTTAAAATAATTTCATTTGCAGCCCTTATAGAATAAAGACTAGCCATTTTCCTTCAATTATTTTGCAAGTAACTTTGATTGCTTGTACAACAAGACGAGATCAATATGACAACTTCATGGTCTAATTTAAAGAACAAATTTTCTCAGTGCTTATGCCCGCCTGGGAACGGTGTGTTTACAGTAAATACAGCCAAAGAACGAAAAGAACAGTTACATCAATCATTGTTCGGGCAAACAAACAACATTGAACAGTTGTGGCAAAACTCACTTGATGATTTATCACGATCTTCAAAGGCTGTAATGCTTGGGATAGCTTCAGACTGCGGTGGTGGGATTCTTAGAGGAGCAAACTGGGGGCCTTTATTTGTAAGGTCTACGCTGCTTGAACAGCATTCAGGGTTAAATGTTTTTGATTTAGGTGATGTACGTGTTATTCCACATTTGTTGCATGATAAATATTTGAACGATGCAACATTATCAAACTGTCGTAAAGCATTGTATCAAGATCCCGAAAGTGATTTCTGTGTGAGTCCTTTGTCAATAACCGAAGACGTATTACACGGTTTTTACGAAGAGTTTCCTGAAAAAGGTATATTCGGTATTGGTGGAGATCATTCTGTTAGTTACCCGCTCACTAAGGCCTACTTACAAGCAAAGAAAAAGCAAGGAAAGCGGGCAGCAATTATCCACTTTGACGCACATACAGACTTATTAGTTGAGCGTTTAGGTATTGATTTGTGTTTTGGGTCATGGTGTACGCATATATTAGATGATTTACATGAACACAATCATTTAATTCAATTAGGAATTCGCTCGAGCGGAAAGCCTAAATCGCATTGGGAGAGTACATTTGGTGTCAAACAACATTGGGCAAAAGAAATTAAAGAGAAGGGCGTAGAGCAGATTATTAAAGACGTTTTATTACAGTTAAAAACGGAAAATATTGATGAACTTTATGTAAGCTTTGATATTGATGCGTTAGACGATTCTATAGCTTCAGCAACAGGGACTCCGGAACCTGATGGATTAAATATGCAAGAAACGATGGATATCCTAAAAGCATTAGCAGAACAATACCCAATCACAGGGGCAGATATGATGGAAATCGCGCCTTTTACCGATAGTTCTGGTTTAGGGGAAGAAAGTAGAAATAAAACACTAAAAGCTTGTGGAGAGATTTCAGCGTTTTTGATTAAGGAAATAGCTAAGTAGTTTTACGAGTCTAACGCTTGGCAATAAAAAAGCTCCCTAGGGAGCTTTTTTATTTTTTAATCTGCTGAGGTACAAGATAGCGTACTACCAAATGGGCTCGATTTACCTATACTTGACGTTGGGGGATCAACATCTTCATCCAACACATCATCTGATAACGTTGGTAAAGTAAATATAGTACGGGCTATACTTTCAGTTCCTTTTACTTTTGCTGAAACTATCAAGTCAATGTCAACCCAACTTCCGTAACTTTGAGGGTAACGAATATCAATTATTGCTAAACCATTTGAATCTGTAACGATGTTGCCTAAAGCGCCTACTACATTTCCAGGAGTTAACATTCCGTCACCGTTTCCATTTCCGTCAGCGGTATCATCTTCGCCGGCATCTAATATACCATCTAGATTTTTGTCTTCGTTATTACAAGCTAATTTGCGGTTGTATAGAGTTGGTGAGTCCGAATTATCTGCTTGGTACTCTCCCGCAGCCAGCCAACGAACAAAAGTGCCTGTAGAGTCGTAATATTGTATCCAAATACCTTTGTAGTATGTTTTTGGAACGGCAGAAACAGTCAGCTCTACATTTTCTACTGGCGTCGAGTCTACGTCAGTTACGAAAACGCTAAATTGCTTGTTATAGGTAGTTATGTCAGGTTCTTCCATTTGGTTACCTGTACCAAGCGAAATAAATAATTCTCTGTCTGCTACTGTTAGTGTTACGGTATCGGTTACAGTAGGAGTATCTGTAACCGTTGCTTGAATTGAGACCGCATCTTGAGCGGATACAGTATTTGAAGTGTATACCGTTGATGCGGAGCCGTTGCTATCAGTTACTGCGCTAGCAGGGAAAATTGAGCCGCCGCTAACATCGGTGAGCTTAAAGTCTATTTGTTTATTTTTAACCAAGTTACCATTTGGATCCGTTACTACAACTGAAACCGTTGACTGTTGTCCGTTAGGACTGATTGAATGAGGCGAAGCTTGGGCTATAATACTATCAGCTGATTCAGCAATAAATTCAAATTCAAGTTGATTATTTAAGGCTATACTTCCATCAATACCACTAAAAGTAATTAAAGACTTACCTGCGTTTGTTGCTGTCAAAGATACAGACACTTTGCCGTCTACTGTAGTAGCTGAAGTGGTCGATAAATCCCCTCTAGTTGCACTAAAATTTACAACGGTTCCATCTGGTACCGCAATCCCGCTACGTAACCAAGTTAGGGTTGCTGTAGCCGTTTGTGATAGCAATACATCTGGAACAGCCTCTAACGACTGAGATGTTAAGTCAACGGTTGTCGCTTCATTGTTAAAAGACGTAAATAGAAATGAGTCTGCTTGAACCGATACACTTTGTGAAGCTGATGCACCTAATGCTTCTGCATTAATAACGCTGCCACCACCAGATGTGCCTACAACAGTTATGGTTGCTTGCCCGGTAAAATCTGTTGTAACTGATTCAGGTAATGTTATTGTTGCTGCACTGCCAGATGAAGGTGCGCTTGAAGATAAAGTGACTTCTGTTTGACCAATACCATTACCGTCTGAATCAAGTACATTGATGATAAAGTTATTCGAATCGTTGATTGCTAATGAGCTAGAGCCTGTAAGTTGAATTGTCGTACCAACTACTTGAATATCTACAGTATCTGTTATGTTAGCGGTTGTCGCTGTTGTAGTAATTATACGGTTAGTAGGTTCATTACTGGTTGTTAGTGTTGCTGAGGCTTTACCATCTGGTCCTGTTAGTGCATTTATTACTTCGATTTGTCCTGTCGAAGCAGTAAAAGTTACAGCCACATTTTCTAATAAGTTGTTATTAGGGTCTTTAGCTATAGCGGTTAATGTTACTTCTTGGGCACCACTAGAAGCTATTTGTTGTGTACTAGCAAATAAGGAAATATCGGTAACGTTTGGAGTTGAGCCTGTATTTGCATCGCCAGCGCTACTAAACGTAGTAGTGCTAATGATTTCATCATCACCAGTGCCTATCGTTGCACTAATTGTACCTGCACCGCTTGTTCCACCAGCGTTTAATGTGATTGTTGCAATACCGTCATCACCCGTCATGCTGGTACCTAAACGAGGATCAAAAATACCTAATTCTTCATTATTAAGTGCAAAAGTAACTAAAACACCTGCTTGCGCTGTTGTGCCTTTCAGTACCGTCGCACTAACTGTTGCAGGAGATTCTGCTGAAATATTTGCGTTTGATATAGCTAACGACATGGTTACTGTATCTGCAGTCGTATCCGGGTCTGTTCCACCTGTATCAGTATTTGTATCTGGTGTTCCAAAACCGCCATCACCACCTCCACATGCTACTAGTGACATAAGTAGAATGATAAGACTAAAGCGTTGAAGTAGCGCCATAAAAAGCATCTCCCTGGTAAATTTTTATTATCAACTTCGCCATAGTAACCGAAAAAGTACAAAAACGTCACTACCTTATGAAAAAAATTGATGCGTGTTAGGTTTTTAATCTAAGCCTTTACTGTTAATCTAATCAAAATATATGACAAATAACGCTTTAGTATAAAAATATGACAGAAAATAAGCACTCAAACTTAACCACCCGTATCGTTATTGGTATGGCAGCCGGTATAATTACCGGCGCACTTTTACAAATGCTAATGTCGGGTAGTGGCGACTTTATTATTCCGCTTTATTTATTTGATATTTCATTGAAAACCCTATTGGTTGATGGTGTTTTCGAAGTAATAGGTAAAATATTTGTAGCGAGTTTGCAAATGTTGGTTGTTCCTCTGGTATTCGTGTCTTTAATTTGTGGTACTTGTTCTTTAAAAGATACTTCAAAACTTGGACGAATAGGCGGTAAAGCTATCTTTCTTTATTTGATAACAACCGCCATTGCGATTAGTTTTGCAATGACGTTAGCTTTGCTTATTAGTCCTGGTGATGGCGTTAACATGGTTGCGGACACTAGTTTTGAAAGTAGAGAAGCACCTTCGTTAGCACAAGTATTGATACAAATGTTCCCTAGTAATCCATTCGCAGCCTTTGCTCAAGGTAATATGTTACAAGTGATTGTATTTGCATTATTGTTTGGTATTGCTATCTCATTGTCAGGTAAGCAAGGTGAGCGTATTGCAAGCTTGTTTGAAGACATGAGTGTTGTAGTGATGCGATTGGTTACTATTTTAATGAACATTGCGCCGTACGGTGTTTTTTGTTTGTTGGCGTCACTATTCAGCGAAGTATCTCTAGAAACATTTGGTAATTTGATCAAGTACTTCTTAGTTGTTTTTGTTGCGTTAGTTGTACATGCAACGATTACGTACCCTGTATTACTTAAAGTGATTACAGGGCTTAATCCGTTAATCTTTTTACGTAAAATGAGAAACGCAGCTATTTTTGCTTTTTCTACCTCAAGTAGTAACGCTACGCTACCAATTACTATGGAAACTGTGACGAAAAAAATGGGAGTTAAAAACTCTATCGCGTCGTTTACGGTTCCATTAGGAGCAACCATTAATATGGATGGTACCGCTATAATGCAAGGTGTTGCGACAGTATTTATTGCACAAGTGTTTAACGTTGATTTATCAATAACCGACTTCTTAATGGTAATTCTTACCGCAACACTCGCTTCTATTGGTACCGCAGGTGTGCCAGGCGTTGGTTTGATAATGCTAGCAATGGTATTAGAACAAGTAGGCCTTCCTGTAGAAGGTATAGCGTTAATTATTGGTGTAGATAGATTACTTGATATGACTCGAACTGCAGTGAATGTTACGGGTGATAGTATGGTTACATTAATTGTAGGTAAATCTGAAAAGCAGTTTGATGAAACTGTGTTTAATGATTTAAATGCTGCTCAAAATATTGAGAACATTGATTTTGAACATTTAGATAAGAACTAGCAGTAAATTTACTCGCATTCTTATCGAAAGTGCGAGTTAGTATTGAAAAAGGTTAGACGTTCAGTCTAACCTTTTTTATTTGAATGAGTTGTTCCATCCTAAATAGAGTTGAAAGGCACAAAGTTACAAATAACGTAAAAACTCGTGTGGCAATTCTATGGGTGCAGTTTAAAGTTTTCCCACGAGCCATCTTGTTTTTTGAAACATATTCTATCGTGTAAACGGCTCGCTCTGCCTTGCCAGAATTCAATATAGTTTGGTTTTACTTGCCACCCACCCCAAAATTCAGGGTAAGGAATTTGCTCTAAGGTAGCAAACTTATCTTTGTAATATTGCTCACGTTGTTGTAATTCTTTTTCGGTAGTTAACTGACTACTTTGTTTAGATGCCCAAGCACCAATTTGGCTGCCTTGGTCTCTACTGTGAAAATATTTTTTTGATTGTTCAACAGGTGTTTTGCAAACTTCACCTTCAATGCGCACTTGGCGTTGTAATACATTCCAATGAAACAATAATGATATTTTATTGTTATTTTCTAACTCTTGGCTTTTTCTGCTTCCGTAATTGGTATAAAAAACAAATCCTTCTTGGTTGAATTCTTTCAGTAATACCATACGTGAGCTCGGTTGACCTTTGTCGTTACAAGTACTGATTGACATGGATTCAGGTAGGAGGATGCCTGATTTTTTTGCATCATCAAACCATTGCTCGAACAATGTAAAAGGGTCAGTTTCGGAAGAAATATTAGGAAGTGGAAGGGCAACGCCTTGACCAAAGGTGAGTAAACACCTGAGTTTTTCAATTACGTTCATTTATTGTGTTGTTTGAAAAGACTTTGGAAAGATTTTATCAGTTTTAATGGTAAAGAGTCGACAAATTAAAAAGAGGACTTTTTGTTAATCCTCTTTTTAGTCATATTCAAAGTTGATGGTTTACCGTATGGTTTTATAGATCCCAATCGTCCGAATCATCAAGTAATTCTTTTAGGCGCTTTTTTTCCATAAGGTCATCAATTCGTTTACGTACTTTGCTATTCTTTTCAGCTTTTT
This sequence comes from Colwellia sp., assembly GCA_020630795.1. GTDB lineage: Bacteria > Pseudomonadota > Gammaproteobacteria > Enterobacterales > Alteromonadaceae > Pseudocolwellia. The sequence goes on along the minus strand of JAHDIK010000004.1, from coordinate 279,247 downwards.
CGCCGGTTGCAAGGTCATTGTCATAATTACTATCGTCAATGTTTTCTACATTATCGCTCATAGAATACCCACAATTTTTCTTTAATCTATTAATTGAACATAGGCAAAAAATTATAACTTTTCAAATTAGATTTTCAATAATTTATTAGAACATTGTATCGATAATTTTTTGAGCTTGATAAACTTTAATGTGATTTTATATAGGGCGATAAATGAATGACTCATGAAAATTTTTCGGTATGGCTAATAAATACCTCAAACACTGCTAAGTGCGCTGCTCATCGCCTCACGGTTGTTTTGAATGGGAGCTTTTCATGGGCAGACAATTTACTCAACACAATTTCATCTTACGAGTCAAAACCGAGTAACACACTTAGTGAAGAGTGGTTGGTTTATAACGATCAATCAAATGGTTTCAGTAATGTAAATAAGCATACTTTTAAAAATAAGCTTGGGCGAGAATATCAATACGTACTATTTAATAGTTGTTCATTAAATATTGATGCATTGGCAGCTTTATCAGGTACGCTTGTGCCAGGCGGTGTTTTGTTTATTCATATAGCCAACCAACAAGAGTTTCTAGAGTCAAGTGCATTCAATCAGCGTTTTTTTGAAAAAATAAAAACTAACAACCACTTACACTATTTATCTGAAGACTCTCTACAAATGTTAAACCACGACCCTGTTGATGACGCAGTAGTCCGTCAATTGTCTGGCTCTTTACCATTTCAGTGTGGAACTCAAGAACAGGTTAATGCTGTTGAACATGTTATCCAAGTTGTTAAAGGGCATAGAAATCGTCCACTCGTGTTAACGGCAGATCGCGGAAGAGGGAAGTCTTCAGCGTTAGCTATTGCTTGTGCTCAGTTAATTAAAACAACAACTTCATTTTTAACGATTGTTATTACGTCAGCCCACCGTAAATCTTTAGATATATTTTTTGATCAATTAGTCATCAGTTTTGGTGGTGACTCTCTCGTTGAAGTTACGCGCAATGCTGTAAATCATAAAAATGGTTTGGTGAAGTTTGTTGCAATGGATGATTTATTGATTAATAAGCCTGAGGCGGGATTATTGTTAGTAGACGAGGCGGCTTCCGTCCCTTTGTATCAACTAAATACGTTAATTCATCGTTATCATCGTATCGTTTTTTCTAGCACTGTTCACGGTTATGAAGGAGCAGGGCGTAGTTTTTCAATTAAGTTTTTAAAAAGCCTTAAAAATATCTACCCATCAACGAAAATCCTACATATACAAGAGCCTATACGTTGGGCCAAAAACGATCCTTTAGAACACTTCATTTTTGATTTATGTTTATTGAATGCTGAATTACCGTCATTATCATTGAACGTAACCGAAGACAATTCAAACGAATTGGAGTATGAGTGTGTTACTGCACAACAGTTACTAAAAAATGAAGCGTTGTTATCGCAAATATTTGCTGTGTTAGTAACAGCACATTATCAAACTTCTCCGAGTGACCTTAGATTATTACTTGATAATGAACATTTAACTATTGTGGTTATGAAGAAGTTTGAACACCTGGTTGGTGTCGCTTTGTTAGTTAGAGAAGGGCAAGTAAATATTGGCGACGTAGAGCAGATTAAAAACAACGAACGTCGATTAAAAAATCAGTTTATTCCTCAATCTTTGTTGGCACATTGCGGAGAACAACAAAGTTTCAATTACAGTTATTATCGAATAATGCGTATTGCTGTTTTACCTGAACTACAAAACAAAGGATTAGGTAAACAATTTTTAAACTATATTGAAATCCTTGCAAAGCAAAACCAGATTGATTTTGTAGGTACAAGCTTTGGCGCGAATAACCAGCTACTAAACTTTTGGTTACAGAATGATTATAAACTGGCTAGATTAGGTTTTACTAAAGACAAAGCCAGCGGAGAGCATTCAGCCTTATTGTTAAAAGCTATGAATCAGAAGGGAGGTGAAACATTATCTCATCTTGAAACGAACTTTTACGTTAATTTTGAGTTTTTGCTCGCCGAGCAATTTAGCCAATTGTCACCTGCGTTAGTGTGGTTAATATTACATTATCGTCCACAGCATTCAATTTCATTATTAAACGATTACGACAGTGTTGCTTTAACGGACTTTTATTCTGAAAAACGTCAATATAATCATTGCGCGTTAAGTCTATTTAAGTGGTTACATCATCAAATGAAACTAGACTTTCAATCTGAAATAGAACCTGTTATTGCTAAAGTATTGCAAAGGAAATCTGTAGAAGAAATATGTAGCCAGTATAAATTTTCAGGGAAAAAAGCGTTTAACCAATTTTTAATTACTTATGTAAAACGGCTGGAAGAATGATTGAATACACATAGATTGGCGGACTTTATGAAAGAGAAAAATATAAACAGCCATAACGCTTTTAATCGTTATGGCTGTTTAGCTTAAAGGTTACTCAATATTGCTACTGAGGAACCGCGCAGTTGTCGCTATATGTAGCCGTGTCATCTTTAACCCAATAGGTTGTGTTTTGAATAGTTGATAAGTGCTCTGCGCTTACGTCAATACACGTTAAGTTAGGGTTCGTTTTTGCATTTAATGTTTTACGTCCTCTAACACCTTGTACAGGTATTAATCCTTTTATATTCAGCCCTGTTAAGTTGTTGTTGTATATAGATAGAAACTCAACTTTTGGATTGTTAGAAAGGTCTAGGTATACCAAGTTATTGTTATGTGCTTTAACATAGTCTAGTAACGGGTTTTGACTAACATCAAGTGAGACAACGTTATTATCGTTAATGTATAAACCATCTAATACGCTTAGCGTTGATACGTCGATATTATCAAGCTGGTTATTTGATACATTTACAAAAGTAAGCTTTGTGTTGGTGCTTACGTTTATATCCGTTAACTGCCCGTATGAAAGGCTCAAATATTCTAGATTTAGATTTTTAGATACATCTATTGAAGACAAAACGTTGCGGTCTAATCCTAGTGTTTTCAATTGGCTGTTATTAGAAATATCAAGTTCAGTTAATTTTGTATTTAATAAATATAGTGATTCAAGTTTAGTGTTTTGGCTTAAATCAATTGAGCTGATGTTGCTCCCTAAACCAGGCGATTGAGAGCCAAACCCTAAATAGGTAAGCGCTTTAAAAGCTTGAATACCTTCGAAGCTTAAAATTTGATTGTTAGTTATCGATAAGAATTCAACATTTTCTATGTTGGCAGTCGCAACATAGTCATCAATAATATCATCATAACCTAGATCAATAAGGTGTTGTTCAAAAGCGTCGTCAGGTACATACGTAAGCTCTGGACTTTCTTCGGAGCCACAGTAGGGAGAAGCATAGTGAGTTGTGGCAGAAGTCAGCGATGAAGTGTCCCAACTATCTAGAGGGCCAGCAAAGTGTTTGTTTTCTTTAAACACATTATCCATCGTCGTTACATTTGCTGTGTCCCAAGTGTGAAGAGAACGATTGAAATTATCAGTGAAACAGAACGTACCTTCCAACGTTGTTACGTTATATGTATCCCAGCCGCTTAACGGTTTATTGAAACTTTTTGCGAAGCTGAATGTTCCCTCTAGTGATTCAACATTCGACACGTCCCAGCGGTTCAAGCCTTTGTTAAATGAAGTAGCTGAATGAAATGTTCCTGTTAAATCGGTAACGTTGGTTGTTTCCCAATTGTTAAGTGGTTTGTTAAACCTTTCGGCATTAGCAAACGTTTCACGTAATGACGTAACACTTGTAATGTCCCAGTTGTTAATACTTTTGTTAAATGCTGTTGCCGCATAAAAAGTACCGGTTAAATCAATAACGTTACCTGTGTCCCAATTGTTTAAAGGTTTGTTAAACGCTGTCGCATTTGCAAATGTTTCGCGCATCGATTCAACACTAGAAACATCCCAGTTGTTAATGCTCTTGTTAAATGATGTTGCTGAGTTAAATGCTCCAGATAGATCTTTAACGTTACCCGTGTTCCACTTACTCAAGGGTTTATTAAAGCTTGATGCGTTTGAAAAAATCTCATGCATTGTTTCAACGCTTGATACGTCCCACTTATTAATATTGTGGTTGAATGTAGTAAAATCTTTAAACAAACCAGTCATGTTAGTTACAGTACCGGTATCCCACTCGTTAATTGAGCTGTCTACTGATGCTATTCCACTTAACATGTAGCTCATATTGGTAAGGTTGGTTAAATCTGGCACATCAGTCGCTGTGATATTAAGGTTACTAGCACCTTTAAATGCATTTTCCATTGATGTCCATGTCATATCACCCCATTGAGAAACTTCAATAAGTTGAGTTACGCTAACAGCGTTTTTACCTACAGTTATGCGAGGAAAGTCACCTGTTATTTTTACAGTATACTCACCTGGCGCAGAATATATGTGCCAAGCATCTCCTGATAGGTGATAGTCTATGTTTCCGTCACCCCAGTCTACGTCAAAATCATACCCTGAACCTGTGGTAGGTATCGCAAGAATGTTCCCGTTTGACGGGTCAACTTTCCAAGTGGTAATAAAAGGGCGTTGCTCGTCAAAAGCCGAAGCGCTTGGTGGCAACATAACACTGATCAAAGCGATAAATACAATTGTCACTTTTTGTATTGATTTTAATATGTTTGTTAGGGAAGAGAACCAACCCGTGTATTTGTTTAACTCCATATTCCTTTACTCCTAGTAAATAAATTTTCCCTCAGAACGAGGAAGTGAAAACTTGTTGTTTAATTTAGTTATTGATAACTCCATCAACAACATTAAAAAATCTTTGTATATTTTATACGGAAGGTTGCTTTGAATTATTAACAAGTTGTTAATATTGTAAGGTATTTGTATTAAAAATGTATATTTTTTTGGTTGGTTTTTACTTGTCGGGATGCTGAATTTTTTAAGTCAGGTTTAGGTAATGCATACTCATTTACTTTGGTATCGTTGAAGAAAACTCGCTAGAATATAGTTCGGTATAATGAAGGTGTTCAAACATGGAAAAAGTTATTCAAGTTGAAGGCTTGAAAAAAGTATATGGTGATTTGTTTGCTGTAAATGATGTGAGTTTTTCAATATCAAAGGGGCACTGTTTTGGCTTATTGGGACCTAATGGTGCGGGAAAAACAACCACGATTGAAATAATGGAAGGTATTATTCCCGCAAGTGAAGGTAAGGTGTTATATCACGGGCAGGAAGTAGACGACTCTATTTCTCAGCAAATTGGTATTCAATTTCAACACACAGCGTTACAAGACTTTTTAACCGTAAAAGAAACCCTCAATTTATTTACGTCGTTTTACGATAAAACCTTACCTCATGAACAGCTCATCGAGTTATGTGATTTAGGAGAGTTTTTAGATCGAGATAATCGACTGTTGTCAGGAGGGCAGCGGCAACGATTATTGCTGGCGCTAGCACTTATAAATGATCCTGAGATTGTTTTTCTTGATGAGCCGACTACAGGCTTAGACCCTCAAGCTAGAAGGAATTTCTGGCAGTTAATTAAAAACATTAAAGCGCAGAATAAAACCATCATTCTAACTACACATTATATGGACGAAGCAGAGCAACTTTGTGACGATGTAGTCATTATGGATCACGGTAAAATTATTGAATCTGGTGCTCCGCAAGCTCTGTTAAATAAACATTTTGAGAATATTTTTATTTATCTACCTACTTCACAAGTCGATAGTAGTCTCGTAGCAAAAAATAATTGGGCGATACAGGAAGAAAAAATCGAAATTATTAGCGATAACGTTGAAAAAACACTGGCATACCTCATTGAACAGAATGTTTCGTTGCAGGGTTTACATGTTAAGTCTGCAAATTTAGATGATTTGTTTTTAAAATTAACAGGGCACTCGTTACGGGAATAATCATGAATGTAAAACGTTTTTTAGCAGTGGTTAAAGCTCGTAATTTAGAGTTTTTTAGAGATAGAGCATCTCTTGGATGGAATATTTTATTTCCTGTATTGATGTTAGTAGGTTTATCTTTTGTGTTTTCAGGAGATGGCAGAGCGTCATATAAAATAGGGGTGTTGAACCTAGAAACAAGCGAGTCTTCGTTTTTAACAACTAAATATATCGACTTTGTTGATTATGAAGATATTGATCTAGCCAAGACCAAATTAGAACAACACGCTATTGATCTGATTGTTGATTTTAATCAGCAAGAATATTGGGTGAACGATGGCGCGCCAAATAGCTATTTAGTTGAGAAAATATTTAAAAGCGAGCATTCAACCTTTACTCGATTAACAACTCATGGAAAAGCCATTCGCTATGTTGACTGGGTGTTACCCGGAATATTGGGAATGAACATGATGTTCAGCTGTTTGTTTGGTGTTGGCTATGTCATTGTGCGCTATAGAAAAAATGCGGTGCTAAAACGTTTAAAAGCTACGCCTTTGTCAGCATTCGAATTTGTTTCAGCGCAGCTGGTGTCACGTTTATTTATTGTGATGTTTATGTCGAGCGCTATCTATATAGGGTGTAATGTATTTTTCGATTTTTATATGTTGGGTAGCTATTTTGATTTATTCATTATAGGTGTATTAGGTGCATTTAGTTTAATAACACTAGGACTTTTGGTTGCAAGTAGAAGCAAAAGTGAAGAGCTAATTGGTGGATTACTTAACTTCACATCTTGGCCTATGATGCTGTTATCGGGAGTTTGGTTTAGTTTAGAAGGTGCGCCACAGGCAATTAAAACTTTCGCAAACTTTTTACCATTAACTCACGTTGTATCAGGTGCGCGTAAAATTATAACAGAAGGGGCTAGTCTGGCTGATATCAGTTTCCATGTATGGACGTTAGTTATTATGTGTTCGATATTTCTTTGTTTAGGCTCTTACTTTTTTAGTTGGAATACTGAACGTTAGTTTTGAATATTAAGGCGTTGGTGTGAATAATTTTATTCTCAAAGTCGTTGGGATTATTTTTGTCGGTTTAGCAGCGCTTGGCGTTGCTTTACCTGTACTGCCTACTACGCCTTTTTTACTTGTGGCTGCGGGATGTTTTGCGAAATCTTCACCATATTTGCACAACAAATTACTCAACAGTAAATTGTTTGGCCCACTGATTCGTGACTGGCAAGAACATCGTACTATCCCTAAAAAATCTAAGCGTATTGCGCTGCTATCTATGGTGTTAGCTGCTGCTTGGTCATGCTATATACTTAATAGCATGGTGTTGAAAATTATTGTGATATTACTCATGTTGGGGCCTGCAATATTTGTTTATAGGTTACCTAACTCTGTTGAAAAGTAACCTATAAAGAAGGGCGTTGTTAAGCGAGCGCTTTTCCAACTAACACGGCTAAATGATCGGGTAACGTTAAACTTAGTGCAATGTCGTGAGCCTTGTCTGACATTTTTCGCCACGTTAATTGCAAAATTCTAATGATCTTTTCTTCAGTGTGTTTAGCTGCAAAGTCATCAAAGTAATATTGAAGAAATACCAAACAAGCTACGTCTTCAAGCGTTTGGGTGTCAGCATTACTTTTCAGCTTTTCCTTCCTGAGAATCTTAGCGGTAGTTTCGGCTTCATCTTCAGAGTAACCTTGCTCTAACATGATTGATTTTGTTAACTGCGCATGAAATTTCCCTTGTTCAACACGCCATTTTAAATAGCCAGCTTTACCTTGTGGAAATTCAGTACGTTTAAGGTGCCAACGTTTTATATGCTGCGCACGGACTGCAATTTGCAACAACTCGTTAGCGTCGGGCCAATATTGTTCTATGCATTGCGTCATATACAACCCATAAAGAAGTTCTTTTGGTTGCTCTTTGCCGTCAACATTTGTGGTATTTGGATCTTGAGCATTAATCTCGTCAATGGCTGAAAACGTATTCGTTAATCTTGCGTTATTCATAAGGTTTACTTGAAATGAAATCGTACTTTATTCTAACGTTTTACTGTTTATTTTCCAGTAAAGGATTTATAACGTTATGAATCATGCCAATTGATAAAAAACTAAATATACTGCTACTGAATATATTGTCGTTTACCGCTAAATTAAGTATAATGCTTTCCCGTCCTGTTAGGTTGAAATGTTCGAAGCAACATCTACAATTTAACGCAAAATTCTGCTTATTCCTGACTTTGGTATCACATGACAACTAGATATATTTTTGTAACAGGCGGCGTTGTATCGTCTCTTGGAAAAGGTATTGCTGCAGCATCACTTGCCGCAATTCTTGAAGCCCGTGGCCTTAAGGTTACTATGCTTAAACTTGATCCGTATATAAACGTTGATCCGGGTACTATGAGTCCAATTCAACATGGTGAAGTATTTGTTACTGAAGACGGTGCAGAAACAGATTTAGATTTAGGTCACTATGAGCGATTTATTCGTACCAAAATGAATAAACGCAACAACTTTACTACAGGTCGTATATACCAAGACATTCTTGCGCGAGAGCGTAAAGGAGAGTTTTTAGGTGCTACTATTCAGGTTATTCCTCATATTACTAACGATATTAAACGTAGAGTTATTGAAGGAGCTGAAGGCTACGATATCGCTATGGTAGAAATTGGTGGAACCGTTGGTGATATTGAGTCACAACCGTTTTTAGAGGCTATTCGTCAGCTTGCGGTAGAGTTAGGACGCGAACGCGCAATGTTTATGCACTTAACCTTAGTACCTTATATCGCTGCTGCTGGTGAAATTAAAACAAAACCAACACAGCATTCAGTTAAAGAATTACGTTCAATTGGTATTTTCCCTGATATTTTAGTTTGTCGTAGTGAACAAACTATTCCAGCTAATGAGCGTGCAAAAATTTCATTGTTTACTAACGTTGAAGAAAAAGCAGTTGTATCAATGCGTGACGTAGACAGTATTTACAAGGTTCCTGCGCTATTAAAATCGCAAGGCACAGATGAATTAGTGGTTAAGCGTTTTGGTCTTGACGTTCCTGAAGCTGATTTAAGTGAATGGGAACAAGTACTTTATCAAGAAGCTAACCCAGTTGGTGAAGTTACAATTGGTATGGTTGGTAAGTACATTGAGTTACCAGACGCATATAAATCAGTAAACGAAGCATTGAAGCATGCTGGTTTGAAAAACCAAGTAAAAATTAAAATTCAATACGTTGACTCTCAAAACGTAGAAAGCAAAGGCACGTCTATTCTGGAAGACTTAGACGCGATTCTTGTGCCTGGTGGTTTTGGTGAACGTGGCGTAGAAGGGAAAATATTAGCTGCACAATACGCACGTGAAAACAAAGTACCATATTTAGGTATTTGTTTAGGTATGCAAGTGGCGTTAATTGAATTTGCTCGTAACGTTGCAGGTTTAGCAGACGCACACAGTACAGAGTTTGAACCTGAAACATCATCTCCGGTTGTTGGTTTAATTAACGAATGGTTAGACGAAGAAGGGCAAGTTGAATACCGTCATGAAAACTCAGACTTAGGCGGTACAATGCGTTTAGGTTCTCAGCTTTGTCATATTATGCCTGATACGAAAACACACGATGTATACGGTAGCACCACTATTTATGAAAGACATCGTCATCGTTATGAAGTTAATAACAACTTTAGAGATAAATTGAGTGAAGCTGGCTTAGTATTTTCTGGCCTTTCAACTGATAAATCGTTAGTTGAAGTGATAGAAATTCCAGACCACCCATGGTTTATTGCTGGGCAGTTCCATCCTGAGTTTAATTCGACTCCACGTGATGGTCACCCATTGTTTGAAGGTTTTATTGCTGCCTCGTTTGAGCGCCAAAAAAACATTCAAGCATAAAATAAAAACCGTAGCCTAGTGCTGCGGTTTTTTATACCAGTTGAAATAGTACAACACTTACTTCAACTGGTATGGTTTAGGATATTTGAAATGCTTGAATGTTCTAAAAAATAATATTTAGTTAGATATAATAATACGAATGTCATCGTTCAGTTGTATTTATGTTATTGGTGAAGTAAATACAGAACAACCTTTAATGAAATAGGATAAAAAATGTCAAATATTAGCAAGATTATTGCTCGTGAAATAATGGATTCTCGTGGTAACCCAACTGTTGAAGCTGATGTATATTTAGAGTCTGGCGTATGGGGCCGTGCAGCTGCACCATCAGGCGCATCTACTGGTTCACGTGAAGCTTTAGAATTACGTGACGGCGATAAGTCACGTTACTTAGGTAAAGGTGTTTTAAAAGCAGTTGCTGCAGTAAATGACAGTATCGCTCCTGCATTAGTAGGTCAAAATGCTTTAGAACAAGCTAAAATTGATCAAATCATGATTGATTTAGATGGCACAGAAAATAAAGAAAAATTTGGTGCAAACGCTATTCTTGCTGTTTCACTTGCTACAGCTAAAGCTGCAGCTAACGATAAAAAAGTTGAGCTTTTTGAACATATTGCTGACTTAAACGGTACTCCTGGCCAGTACTCGTTACCATTACCAATGATGAACATTATTAACGGTGGTGAGCACGCAGACAACAACGTTGATATTCAAGAATTTATGGTTCAGCCTGTTGGCGCTAACAGCTTCCGCGAAGCGTTACGTATGGGTGCTGAAATATTCCACGCACTTAAAAAAGTATTATCTGCGAAAGGCATGAATACTGCTGTAGGTGATGAAGGTGGTTTTGCTCCTAACTTAGAATCAAACGCTGATGCATTAGCTGTTATTAAAGAAGCAACTGCTGCCGCTGGTTACGAGCTTGGTAAAGACGTTACTTTAGCAATGGATTGTGCTGCTTCAGAATTTTACGATGCAGACAAAGGTATTTACGACCTTAAAGGTGAAGGTAAGCAATTTACAGCGAATGAATTTTCAGACTTCTTAGCTAGCCTATGTGAAGAATACCCAATTGTTTCAATTGAAGATGGCTTAGACGAGTCAGACTGGGATGGCTTTAAGTACCAAACTGATTTAATTGGCGATAAAGTTCAAATTGTTGGTGATGATTTATTTGTTACAAACACTAAAATTTTAGCTCGTGGTATTGAGCAAGGTATTGGTAACTCAATTCTTATCAAGTTCAACCAAATTGGTTCTTTAACTGAAACGTTATCTGCTATCCGTATGGCGAAAGAAGCTGGCTTTACAGCAGTAATTTCTCACCGCAGCGGTGAAACTGAAGATGCAACTATTGCTGACTTAGCAGTAGGTACAGCAGCAGGACAAATTAAAACAGGTTCTTTATGTCGTTCAGACCGTGTTTCTAAATACAACCAGTTATTACGTATTGAAGAAGCATTAGGTGATAAAGCTGTATTTAACGGATTAAAAGAAGTTAAAGGTCAGTAATTTTTCACTTGAAAAATTCAGATGAAAAAGCCACTGAAAAGTGGCTTTTTTTATGCGGTTTTTTGTAACTATAGCGCTATATCGTTGATTATTTTGCTTGATAATTCGTTTAATGACTGCTGATATTGCTGAATTGCACTGTTGTATCCATCATTTTTTAGGGGTTGGCGAATATCAAAAAAAATGGTGTTTTCATTATTTATTGAGTGGATACTATATGACCCTGACACAACGGTTTCTTGCTGTTCAGATATAGTAAATTGTTCAAAAAATACAGTTACCGAGTAGTGTAAACCTTTGTTAGTTCGTTGCGCTTTATTAACGACTTGAATATTTTTTTTATTTTTCGATAGGTTTTTAGTTAAATTAACTTTAATTGCTCTTGGTAGTTTGTCAGCCCAACGATGTTGATCCGACAGTTGAATTTGATGCGAATCAACTTGCATAACCAAACTACCTGTTTTTAGAAAGTCTGCCATATCAATATTTTGTATTGATAGCGTTGTGTTCGACTCTACGGAGGTATTTTGCTGGTTTTCGCTCATCATACCTTCTGTTTGTTGAATAGTATTGAGGGAGTAATAATGAACAGGTACTTCTGGTGACGAACAACTTTGTACAGCTAACGCACTAATCATTACACCTGCCAATAGCATACAGCGATTTTTTGTATTCTTGTAAGTTTGATTGATGGGCATATTATTGGCTCTTAGATTGGTTGTTTAGGTGTGCTTGAGGTTGACGTTCTTGCGCTTTGGTTTTGTTGAATAACAAACTATTAGGTTGCATTTTTAGCTTCAAAATTAATGGTGATAGATCTGCAATTGTTTTATCTAAGGTTTGCAATAAGTCATTCATGTTCTCATTTGTCGCAGAGCCTTCGGCGTAGCTTGTTGTTAGGTGCTCGATACTTTTAAGTGTTTGGTTTATTTGTGCGATAAGTGTTTGACCACGAGGATCGTTTAACAAGTTTTCAACTTTACTGGCGGTAGAGTTAAATTGATCCATAGCTGAAGTAATACTGGAAAGTGCAACAGTGGCATCACCCATAACTTTGCCAAACGGTATTTCAGCAATACTCTCACTAATAGTATTTATTCTCGTTAGTAATTGATCTAACTCACCATCAGCCGTTGGTATTAGTACCAAGTCACCAAAGGTTGAGAGGTCGCTTAGAACATTATCGATATAGTTTAATTCAATAAACTTACTACCAGTAATTAAACTGTGGTTACTAATGGTTCCGTGTAAACCGGATTGGATCCACGTGTCCATATCGCGTTGTAATTTGTGTAAGCCTATATCGTTATCTTTTAATCCTAACCTTCCTGGATAAATTTTTATCATAACAGGCAGTAATGTGTCTTTGTTTAACACGTCTTGTACTTCGGGGTAGTTTATATCTGTACGTACAACTTCACCTATTTGTAAGCCTTTATATTCAACCGGAGCACCGGGCTTTAACCCTCGTATAGATTGGTTAAACATAAGCATATAGTTTTGAGCGCTGTTGAAGAGTCGTTCATTCACTTTTTGCTTGTTAGGGTATATAGAGAAATAAGCCCTTTCGGTGATGGGTTCACCTTTTGTAAGATATGTAGGTACATCAAACGCTACACCACCTCCAAGCAAGGTTTCTATGGTACCAGTGTTGAATTTTACACCTTGTGAAGACAAGTCAACTTCTACACCTTTCACTTCCCAAAAACGGGTGTTTGTGGTGATTAATTTATCGTAAGGCGCATCGATAAACACGTTGTAATACATTTTCCCTTCATCTGTATTTAAGTGAACATATTCAATTCTACCTGCTTGGCTGCCTCTAAATAATACAGGATCACCAATATCAAAAGCATAGTCGCTATTACTATCAAGGGTTATATGTAACCCTGGGGTACCAATAGGGGTAGATGGAGGATTTTCTAAACCTTTGAAGTGGTATTGAGGAAGCTCGTTGTTACCGGGGGAAAACTCGATATATGAACCCGATAAAATAGTAGATAGGCCAGATACGCTTCCCAAACTAATTCTTGGCTTTACTACCCAAAAATTACTGCCTTGCGTTAATAAACCACTGGCTTTTTTATTTAGACGAGCTTCGATTATTACGCCATCAAGCGTGTCGTTTAATTTAATATTTTCAACTTTACCAACCGTTACGTTTCTTAATTTAATAAGACTTTCGTTTTTTACGATGCCTTGTGCTGTGGCGAATTCAATGGTGATAAGTGAGCCTTGCTTGCTCCATGTGTCGATCATCATCCATGCGCCTATAGCAAGTGCTACAAGAGGAATAAACCATATACTAGAAATTTTATTTACTGGTTTTATAACTGCTTTTGGAAGATCGGTATTTTGTGGATCCATTTAGTTTCTCAAAGTTCAGATTGCCAAATAAGGCGGGAATCAAATGTACTCGCGGCTAACATACTGGTTACAACAAAGCCGGAAAAGGCGAGGGTGGCTATTCCGGCTTCAATATTAATAATTGCACCCATACTCACTAATGCAACAAGAATTAATACAACGTAAACATCGATCATCGACCATTTACCAATAAGTTCAACTATTTGATACGAACGTTGCGCTACCTTTTTTGATGTAAAGCCTCGATAACGTACTTCATAACAAAGCCAAGTTAACGTTAATAATTTGCCTATAGGAATAACAATACTGGCTAAAAAAACAATACCAGCCACAAGGTACGAACCATGTTGCCATAATAAAAATACTCCACCTAAAATGGTACTGCTGGTTTTTACGCCGAGTAGGGTGGTTGTCATCATGGGTAAAAAATTTGCCGGTATAAACAATAGATATGAGGTTAATAGTAACGCCATGGTTTTTTGTATAGCAAGAGGAGAAATATCTACCAAATGGGCATGACATTGTTCGCAATATTCTTCAGGTATAGCGTTTAACGTTAAGCAAACAGGGCATTGGCATAGCTGTTGTTTTTTAGCTGTTTGCATAATGGTCCTGCGTATTTATTTTTTTAGCTTTTAGCTGATATAAAGACCAAAGTTGATAACGATCAAAATAAAAAAATGTGCTAGATAAGCTTGCGATAAATAAGAGATAAAAAGCAAACGATGCGCCAAATTCAATGTGTGCCATCGTTTGTACTTTAATAAAGCTAATAATAATACCTAATAAAAATATCTCGGCCATGTTCCATGGTTTTAGTAATAATGTAAGTTTCAACACTTGGTTAGTGAGAGGCCGAAGTGTTTTTGAATCAAAAGACCACGTGATGTAAATAACAGCAAGCAGAAAGCAAACGGGAATAATAATCGCTGTAAAAATTAATAATGCTGATATAAAAAAATACTTAAGGTTTTCGTAAGACTGAATCGAATCCAGTAAAGTTAGCGTATTTTCACTACCGTTCAAATTAAATAATATAAATGGAAATTTTAGGGAAAAGCTAAGAAAAACAAGGGCAGTTAATGCACTAACAAAAAGCTTTGGCTGAGCATGTTGATAAAAACGCGTAAGTACATACCCGCAACGAGGGCAAATAGCCTGTTGTCGGTGCTTAAGTGATGGAATTTGCATGAGTAAATCACAATCATGGCAAGCGATATGACGTTTTTTCATAAATACGGATTATTTCAAACCTTAGTTGTTAAGTTTAAGCCTAGTGTTGTTTCAAATATATGCGAATTTCAGCGTGGTTATTGTAAGGTGTACTGGTGAATCAGTTATGTATTTCATTATAAGTCGATTTATCTTTTGCTATCAATGCAGTATGCTTAAATATTATGCGTAAAATTAATAGTATTTAAACATTTCATGACTGAACAAACGTCTCTTTGGAAAAGTGAACAGCAATCGTCTGATTTTGCTGAGCTTTCGAATGCGTTGTATGAACGAGAACTTCAGCTTTTATCAAACCTCGAAGATGTATCTATCGGTTTTATTCAGGGCCGACTAAAAAGTTTACCTTACTATATTAAGCGTACAGCAGGTTCAATGATGAAAGCGGAAACTCCGCTTGATTTAGATATTCAAAATGCGAGTTGGTCGGCAAAACAAAATGCCCATATGCCACTTTCAGACCAAAATGATGACATTGTAAATCAATGGTATGTCAAAACAGAACTTCAACATGGGTTAGTTATTCCTATTTTGTTAGATAATCATATTGCTTTAGATTGTATTGACAGGGTTGACGTAGAGGATAGTCGATTCAGAACGAATGCCCATGGTTGGTTTAGTTACGGTGAACTAACGCATTTTAACGAAAACCAATTCACCTTACTCAAGCCAACTAAAAGAGTGATGACAGCTGCTTGTGCAGGCCATAGTTGGGTAAACGATCATAAATCCATTCCCGTTATGCCAACGTTACGAGAGTTGTTATTATCGTGTACCATTAATTGGAGTAACTTTAAAAAGCCAATGTAATAAACGTATTGGTTGAAAACTTATCTTTATACCGTTTGAGTGCGAAGTTGATTGTTTTTTGCACTTGGCGTTTAAACGTCTCTTATTATCTTCAACTATTCTAGTGATTAATGTTTACACCTGCCTTGCTAAACCTATAATAGGCGTAGTGAAAAATTTTAAGGTGTTGTAGCTTTTTGTATGAGAGTTATTACGTTAATTTTGATTATATTTTTATGCTTACTTCAGCACCGACTTTGGTTCGGAAAAAATAGTGTGCCTGACTATATCGCATTAGAAAATAACGTAGAAATGCAACGAATAGCAAACGACAAGCTTATTCAACGAAATAAAGTACTTTATGCTGATACCGACGATTTAAAGTCAGGAGTTGATGGCATTGAAGAACGAGCGAGAAATGAGTTAGGTATGATAAAAGAAAACGAAACATTTTTTCGAATTGTTTCTAAAAGTAATACTCAATCTCAAGCACCTATTAGTTCAATATCTGAGAGTGCTCAACAACAATGAGTCATTGCAGTCAATTTGTTGTTGTTGTACCAGCAGCAGGTGTTGGTAAGCGAATGAAAGCCCAATGCCCCAAACAATACCTATCTATTCAAGGTAAAACAATTTTAGAACATACGGTTTGTAAATTGTTGTCTCACCCACTAATTTCTCAAGTTATTGTTTCTATTAGTGAAGAAGATGAATACTTTAACGACACATCTTTAGTCCACAATAGTAATGTTTCAATTGTTTATGGCGGTAAAGAACGTGTTGATTCGGTGCTTTCTGGCTTATTGTCAATTGATAGTAGCGCTTATCCTTGGGTTCTAGTGCACGATGCTGCGCGGCCGTGTGTTGATCTTGCCGACCTTTCTAAACTCATTGATCAAACACAACACCACCAATGTGGCGGTTTATTAGCTACTCCAGTTCGAGACACGATGAAAAAGTCTATCGATAACTCATCACCTGCTTGCGTGAAAGAAACTATTAACCGAGAACAGTTGTGGCATGCGTTAACTCCGCAATTGTATCGAACATCTGAGTTAATCGTAGCGATTACGCAGGCACAACAAAATAATGTTGTGATTACGGATGAGTCTTCGGCGATAGAGTATGCAGGGTACAAGAGCTTGTTGGTAGAAGGGCGTGGTGACAATATAAAAATTACACGACCTGACGATTTAGCTTTGGCTAATTTTATTTTATCTCAACAATTACAACTTCCAGAAAATAGTAAAGGAACAGTATGCGAATAGGGCATGGTTTTGATGTACATAAGTTTGGCGGTGAAGGGCCAATAGTTTTAGCTGGTGTAGATATTCCTTATGAAAAAGGCTTTCTTGCTCACTCAGATGGCGATGTTGCTATTCATGCATTATGCGATGCGATTTTAGGTGCTTTATGTTTAGCTGATATTGGTAATCACTTTCCTGATACTGATGGCCAGTATGAAAATATTTCGAGCCGCATTCTTTTACGCCATGTGGTAGGGCTCATGTTGGAACGTGGTTATCAATTAGGTAATGCCGATATTACTATTGTTGCACAAGCACCTAAAATAGCGCCTCATTTGCTAGATATGAGAAAATGTTTAGCAGAAGATCTTCAGTCAGATATTGACCAAGTTAACGTTAAAGCAACAACAACAGAAAAATTAGGTTATGCCGGACGCAAAGAAGGTGTGGCGGTACATGCCGTTGTTCTACTTACTCCTAAAACGGTTGATGCTGGCAATAATAAATCGTTAAAAGACGTAGGCGCATAGTGTGGATATAACATTACCTGAGTTTTCATATTTATATGGTAAACCAACGTCAACAGGCGACTTACGCAGTCAAATGTCTGATTTTAAAGTGTTCGAAAATTTACCTTTTTCACCCTGTGGCGAAGGTGAACATTTGCTTATTCATGTGAGAAAAACAGGTGAAAATACTGCATTTGTCGCTAGGCAGTTAGCTAAATATTTTGGTGTTAAAGAAAATCTTGTTTCATATGCTGGACTCAAAGATAGGTTTGCAGTAACAGAACAATGGTTTGGTGTACACCTGCCAGGTAAAAAAGTATACGACTTGAGTGATCTAAATATTGAAGGTGTTGAAATACTCTCAAGTAAACGCCATAACAAAAAACTAAAAATAGGCGCATTAACGGGTAATACTTTCGAGCTAACTTTACGAAATGTTAAAAATATAGATGAGTTAGCTCGTCGTTGGCATGCAATAACATCGCATGGTGTGCCTAATTATTTTGGAGAGCAACGCTTTGGTATTGACGGTGGAAATATTGCTAAAGCGCTTGAGCTGTTTAATGGAACAAAAGTTAAAGACAAGAAAAAGCGTGGTATTTATTTATCAGCCGCTCGCTCACTTATTTTTAATCAAATAATTAATGAGCGTATTGCTAAAAATTGTTTTGATAAAGCGCACAGTGGCGATGTAATGATGTTATCTGGCACGCAATCTGTTTTTGTTGTTGATCAACTTGATGAAACTATAGAGCAGCGATTACAAGAAAAAGATATCGATATTACCGCACCTATGTGGGGAGCTGGTGATTTAATGTCAAAAGAAGACGTTAATCAATTAGAGTCAAATGTAGGGCAAGGGTATTCGGAATTTTGCAAAGGATTATCAAAATTTGGCCTAAAGCAAGAGCGTCGACGTATACGTTTATGTGTAGCTGACCCGCATTTAATTGTTAATACTGACACAGTAACGGTTACGTTTTCATTACCTGCAGGTTCTTATGCAACTACAGTAATGCGAGAGCTACTATCATATACTGATCTAACTGAACGAAAAGGCAATCAACCTGCCTCAGAACGGAAGTAATCCATGAAAATTTTAGTAAGTAATGATGATGGTGTGCATGCTCAAGGAATTAAAGTTTTACATGAGCATTTAGCTAAAGCATATGATGTAACTCTTGTTGCACCCGACAGAAACTGTAGTGGCGCGAGTAACTCGTTAACGTTAATGAATCCCCTTAGAGCTGAAAAACTCGATAATGGTTTTATTGCTGTAAATGGTACACCAACTGACTCGGTGCATGTTGGGATTAGTCAATTAATGGATGAACAACCTGATTTAGTTGTTGCAGGCATTAACCATGGACCTAATTTAGGTGACGATACGTTATATTCAGGTACTGTCGCTGCAGCTGCAGAAGGTCGACATATGGGGTTACCCGCTATTGCTGTTTCATTAGCAGGGAATAAGTATTTTGAAACAGCAGCTATGGTTGTTGTAAAATTGATTCAACGACTATCTGACCACCCGCTACCACACGATCAAATACTGAATGTAAATGTACCTGATATACCTATTGCTGAACTGAAAGGTATTAAAGCTACGCGTTTGGGGAGTCGTCATCAAGCTGAAGCGATGAAAAAGCAGCAAGATCCGTGGGGACGAGACATTTATTGGTATGGTTTGTTGGGACCAGAGCAAGACGCGGGTGAGGGCACAGATTTTCATGCAATCGCAAACGGTTATGCCTCGATTACTCCATTAACAGTCGATATGACCGCATATAAAAGTATAGAAAAAATGACAGAATGGATGAACGAACTGTCGTTCTAATTCATTAAGTAAATAAAAATATAAAAACGAGTTAATTATGAATGTCAGAGTAGGAAGTCGTATCGGCGGTAAATCTAGCCGAAGTGGAGAAATACTGGCACAAAAACTACATGCCGAAGGCATTGTTAATCAGGACGTATTACAAGCTATTGCGAGAACACCTCGACATATCTTTGTACCTGAAATACTTGCCCATAAAGCATACGACAATACGGCCTTGCCTATTGGGCAAGGGCAAACCATTTCACAGCCTTATATCGTTGCGAAAATGTCGGAGCTGTTATTAGCGAACGGTGTTCCTGACAGCATATTAGAGATTGGTACAGGGTCTGGCTACCAAACATCGATATTGGCGCAATTGACAAACCAAGTGTATTCGGTTGAACGTATAAAAGCGCTTCAGTGGCAAGCTAAACGACGCTTGCAAGCGATGGATCTTCATAATGTGTCAATGAAACACGGTGATGGTTGGAAAGGTTGGAATAGTAAGGCCCCGTTTAAAGCTATTATTGTAACCGCTGCACCCAATATGGTTCCTCAAGCGTTACTTGATCAGTTAGAAGATGGCGGCCGGTTGATAATACCTGTTGGCGAACAAACGCAAATTCTTAAAATTATTACCAGAGACGGCGACAACTTCAACGAACAGCAAATAGAAGCCGTTAGGTTTGTGCCTTTAGTACCGGGAGCTGTTACGTGAAAATAAAGATTTTTTCTGCCTTATATGAATGGACGTTACGTTGGGCTAAGCATAAGTTTGCACCACGTATTTTAGCGTTATTGTCTTTTACTGAATCTGTTATTTTCCCTATTCCGCCAGACGTTATGCTGGCGCCTATGGTGTTAGCTAAACCAGAAAAAGCATGGAAACTCGCAACGATAACGACTGTCGCTTCGGTTCTTGGAGGAATACTTGGCTATGTTTTAGGTTATTTAATGTTTGAACCATGGATTCAGCCTATTATTACAGAATTAGGTTATCAACATCGTTTTGACCGTGTGATGGACTGGTTTAAAGAGTGGGGAATTTGGGTTGTATTTATTGCCGGATTTTCGCCAGTTCCGTACAAGTTGTTTACAGTTAGTGCTGGCTTATTGCACATGGCATTTATACCGTTTTTACTCGCGTCAGCAATTGGGCGAGGTATGCGATTCTTTCTTGTTGCTGGGCTTATTCAGTGGGGTGGAGCAGCTATGGAAGAGAAGCTAAGACTATGGGTTGATAAACTTGGTTGGGCGTTGGTCGCGTTAATTGCAATTGTTTACTTTTTTATTCGTTAATTGAGCTTTATATAAAATTTTTTGATGAAAAATACATTACATACTTCAAATAGATACGTATTTTTAATATGCAATATTGTTTTAATGTTTGTACTTGCTAGTTGTTCGTCTAGGCATGCTCCTGCACCCGTGGTAGAAGTAAAAGGAAGCATTCCACTAAGTAAACGAATCAAAAATAGTATTAAAGCAACTGAATATATAGTCGGAAAAGGTGAAACTTTATACTCGATAGGTTGGCGTTCAGGAATCGATGTAAGGTCGATAGCTAAGCTAAATCGTATAAAATCGCCTTATAAAATTTTTCCAGGTCAAAAACTTATTTTAGTCAAAAAAGTGGTGGAGCCTAGTAAAAATAAGACCCGCAGTGAAAACATTCAAAATAGAGATCAAAAAGTAGTAAAAAAACCTGTTGCACACAATAAAAAGCAGGCGTATGGTGTTAATGTAGTTGAGAAAAAATCTGAAGTTGGTCAAAAGGTTCGACGTTGGTTATGGCCTACAAAAGGCAAGGTAATATCGAATTTTTCTTCAGGTCAACCAGCTCGTAAAGGCATAAACATCGCAGGTAAACGTGGGCAACCCGTTATATCAGCAGCTGACGGTAAAGTGGTATACGCTGGCGATGCATTATCAGGGTATGGCAAGTTAATTATTGTTAAACATAACGAAGATTATCTTAGCGCATATGCTCATAATGATCGTATCTTGGTCAAAGAACAGCAAACCGTAAAAGCTGGAGATGTTATCGCGAAGATGGGAAGTACAGACGCTGAGAGAGTTATGCTTCACTTTGAAGTTCGCTTTCGGGGTAAATCTGTTAACCCAATGAAGTACTTAGCGAAAAAATAATAATTATAATAAGAAGAATACTATGGAGTTACTGTGAACAATTAGTCAATTAGTTTTAGCTTTGCTAAATACGGGAGATATAGCATGGGCATTGAAAAACAAAAAGAAAAAATTGTATCTGATGATAGTACGAAAACCTTAGATGAAGCACCTTCTAACTTAGACGCAACACAACTGTATTTAAGTGAAATTGGTTTTTCTCCTCTTTTAACCGCAGAAGAAGAAGTTTATTTCTCTCGTCTTTCTCTTAAAGGCGATGAACCTTCGCGCAAACGAATGATTGAAAGCAATCTTCGTTTAGTTGTAAAAATAGCACGTCGCTATAATAATCGCGGTTTACCTCTATTAGACCTTATTGAAGAAGGCAACCTTGGCTTAATTCGAGCCGTAGAAAAATTTGATCCGGAAAGAGGTTTTAGATTTTCTACCTATGCAACTTGGTGGATCCGCCAGACAATTGAACGAGCGATTATGAATCAAACTCGTACAATTAGACTGCCTATTCATGTAGTTAAAGAATTAAACATTTATCTTCGTGCTGCTCGTGAGCTAGTACAAAAACTGGATCATGAACCAACAGCGGAAGATATCGCGTTTGCTCTTGATAAACCTGTTGAAGACGTAAGCAAAATGCTACGTTTAAATGAGCGTATTACATCAGTTGATACACCTTTTACAGGTGATAGTGAAAAAGCGTTATTAGACGTTATTCCAGATGAAAAGGGTGGAACGCCTGAAACATCATTACAATCAGACGATATTAAAAATAATATTGTTACATGGTTGAATGAGTTAAATTCTAAACAGCGCGAAGTATTAGCAAGACGTTTTGGTTTGCTAGGTTATGAAGCGGCAACATTAGAAGATGTAGGTGTTGAAATAGGATTGACTCGTGAACGTGTTCGTCAAATACAAGTTGAGGCACTTAAACGTTTACGTGATATTTTAAGCCAGCAGAATTTATCTATAGAAGCTATTTTCCAAGCATAATATTGATAAACGCTTATGTTTAGTATAAAAAAAACCAGCTATTGCTGGTTTTTTTTGTTTGTAAGCTAACGTCTAATTTATTGCATTGTAATGCTATATTTTTGCTTTTAATGTAAATAACAAATCTAACGCTTGTCTTGGTGTTAAGTCATCCAAATCTGTTTGTTTGATTGACGTTAATATAGGATGCTCTTCATCAATTAAAGAAAGTTGCTCAAAGTTATTGTATTCAACTGCGGGCATATTTAATGGTTTAGTGTTTTGTTGTGTTTCTAATTCCATAAGTTTTTGTTTCGCGCGTTCTATTACTGGTTTAGGTACGCCAGCTAACTGCGCTACTTGAATACCAAAACTCTTACTTGCTGCGCCTTGTTGTACTTTATGCATAAATGCGATGTTGTCATCATGTTCAATTGCGTCTAAGTGCACGTTATTTAGGTTATCGTATTGCTCAGCTAATAACGTAAGTTCAAAGTAATGCGTTGCAAACAATGTATATGCATTAATGTTTGTTATTAACATTTCAACACATGCCCACGCTAAAGATAATCCATCATATGTGCTTGTACCACGGCCTATCTCATCAAGTAATACTAAACTTTTTTCTGTAGCATTATGTAAAATGTTCGCAGTTTCTGTCATTTCTACCATGAAGGTTGAGCGGCCACTTGCTAGGTCATCAGATGCGCCAATACGCGTAAATATTCTATCTACCATGCCTATTTCTGCTGATACAGCGGGTACATAACAACCTATATGAGCAAGGAGCACAATAAGTGCTGTTTGCCTCATGTATGTAGATTTACCGCCCATGTTTGGTCCCGTAATTATTAACATTTTATGTTGTTGAGACAAATGGACAGGGTTTGCTATAAATGCGTCTGAAGTCATTGTTTCTACAACAGGGTGACGACCATCATTAATGTTAATGCCAGACTCTTCTGTAAGAAGTGGTTTTACATAATTTAGCGTTTGCGCGCGTTCTGCAAAGTTATTGAGTACGTCAAGCTCTGAAATTGCTTCGGCTAATTCTTGCAGTGGGATTAATTCAGGTAAAACTAAGTCAAATAACTCTTCGTATAACCTTTTCTCTAATGCTAAAAACTTACTTTGAGCGCCAAGTACCTTTTCTTCATGCTGCTTTAATTCATTTGTAATAAAGCGTTCGTTGTTTTTTAATGTTTGACGGCGTATGTAATCATCAGGTACATCATTGGAAGAACTTCTACTTATCTCAATGTAAAAACCGTGTACTTTGTTATAGCCAACTTTTAATGATTGAATGCCTGTTCGTTCTTTTTCTCGCAGCTCTAGTTGTGCCAAGAACTCAGTAGCGCCATCACTTAAATCACGAAGTGTATCTAACTCTTCGTTATATCCTTGTGCAATTACGCCGCCGTCTCTGATAAGTACTGGTGGATTCTCAACAATAGCGTGTTCTAATAAGTTCTGAATATTAGGTAAAGGCTTTGTTTTATTGGCAAGTGTATTTATATGGCCTGATTGTTTGATCGATAAAGTATCTTGTAAATCGGGTAAGCGGTTAAGTGAGTCTCTTAAGCGAGCAAAATCTCTTGGTCGAGCAGAGCGAAGAGCTATACGTGAAACAATACGCTCAACATCTCCAAACGACTTCAATGTATTTAATAGGTCGAAATACAGATCATGAGATAACACATCATCAATAACACTATGACGATTATTTAAAACAGATAAATCTCTTAGTGGAAAATGTATCCAACGTTTAAGTAACCTTGATCCCATAGGTGTTGCAGTATTATCTAGCACGTCAGCTAATGTGCTATCAGTTCCACCCTTTAGGTTCTGAGTTAATTCTAAGTTTCTACGTGTAGCGGCGTCTAAAATTACGCCTGTCGCGGCTGATTCAAAAACGATAGATCGAATATGTGGTAGCTCAGAGCGTTGGCATTCTTTAACGTATTGAAATAAACAACCTGCAGCACTTAATCCAAATACCTTATCTTCAACGCCAAAACCCGTAAGCTCTTTGGTGTTAAATTGCTTGTTAAGTAACGATTTAGCAGTGTCTATATCAAATTCCCATTCAGCTCTTCTCCGAAGCCCTTTAATGTTTTCAATTAACGCAATGTTTGAAAAGCTTTCTGGGTATAGGAGTTCCGCTGGGTTTAATCGTTGAAGTTCTGCTTGTAGTTGCTCTTGAGAACTTGGTTCAGTAATAACGAATCGACCACTTGTTATATCTAAGTATGCAAGCCCATAATGAGTTCGTTGCTTTTTTATGATTTCAGAAACACACACAATGAGGTTGTCTTGCTTGTCAGTAAGCAATGCCTCATCGCTTACTGTACCAGGCGTCACAACTCGAACAACTTTCCTTTCTACTGGTCCTTTACTTGTTGCAGGGTCGCCAATTTGCTCACAAATAGCGACAGATTCGCCAAGCTGTACTAACTTAGCTAGGTAATTTTCGACTGCATGATAAGGAACACCCGCCATTGGAATTGCGTTACCGCCTGTTTTCCCACGTGCAGTTAACGATATATCTAATAAATCCGCAGCTTTTTTAGCATCGTCAAAGAACAACTCGTAGAAATCGCCCATGCGATAGAAGATCAAAATATTTGGAAATTCAGCCTTAATAGTAAGGTACTGACGCATCATAGGTGTGTGAGAAGAAAGGTCTTGTGTCATTGTTGTCATGTAATTAGTGTAATTTTAAGTTTAATAACAAATCTAGAGGCGTAATTATGCCATAAGGAGTTAAGTTTGATCGTATTTATTTAAGCAACGGTGAGTTAATTTAGCGTAGTAATTTATATTAATTGTTTGTGAATGGAGGCCGTGACGACATATGTACCTTGTGATAAATATGAGTACTGATTAAAAATCCTAGTTATAGCTTTTTTGTTGGTAGTAACTTTTTGTCTGAAAAAATAAAAAAGTTACTATTTGTATTTAAACTTAATAATATCAACACCTTAAAAGTATCGGATTTTTAAAATAACAATTAAATTTAAAAAAGTTAATAAAAAACTTGATACTGTACGGTCATACAGTATACTTCTCGCATCAAAACGAAAAAGCATTCAATTTCTGGAGCAATACATGAACGATAATAAAGAAAAAGCACTATCCGCTGCGTTAAGCCAAATAGAGCGTCAATTTGGTAAAGGTTCAATTATGAAATTGGGCGATAACCGTAGTATGGATGTTGAAACTATCTCTACTGGTTCTTTAGGATTAGATATTGCTCTTGGTGCTGGTGGTTTGCCATTAGGACGTGTTGTTGAAATTTATGGTCCAGAATCAAGTGGTAAAACTACTTTAACGTTAGAAGTTATCGCAGAAGCGCAACGTAATGGTAAAGTGTGTGCATTCGTAGATGCTGAGCATGCTCTTGACCCCATTTATGCTGAAAAATTAGGTGTAAATATTGATGAACTACTTGTTTCTCAGCCTGATACAGGTGAGCAAGCTTTAGAAATTTGTGACATGTTAACGCGCTCTGGTGCAATTGATGTAATCGTAGTCGATTCAGTAGCTGCACTAACACCTAAAGCTGAAATTGAAGGTGATATGGGCGACTCACACATGGGTCTTCAAGCAAGAATGCTGTCTCAAGCTATGCGTAAACTTACTGGTAACTTAAAACAATCTAACACCATGATGATTTTCATCAACCAAATTCGTATGAAAATTGGTGTTATGTTTGGTAGCCCAGAAACAACAACGGGTGGTAATGCACTTAAGTTTTATGCTTCGGTACGTTTAGATATACGTCGTATTGGTGCAGTTAAAAATGGCGATGAAATTGTCGGTAACGAAACTCGCGTTAAAGTTGTGAAGAACAAAATTGCTCCTCCATTTAAGCAAGTTGAATTTCAAATTTTGTACGGTGAAGGTATTAACAGTCTTGGTGAACTAATTGACCTAGGTGTTAAGCATAAAATGGTTGAGAAAGCAGGTGCTTGGTATAGTTATAACGGTGACAAGATTGGTCAAGGTAAAGCTAACTCAACTAAATATTTAGAAGAGCACCCAGAAATAGCGAAAGAATTAGATCAGCGCTTACGTGCCGAGCTACTTGTAAAAGGCCAGCCTGAAGTTGCTCCAGCGGAAGAAACAGCAGAATAGTATTGTTTTTGTATATTAAAATCTCGGCTTTGCCGAGATTTTTTTTGTCTTTAATTTAGTGAAGAAGATCATGTTGGTGCTAAATAACACATGGAGAAAGTGCGTAAAGATTTACGTTTAAAGACTCTTATTCTAAATTGATATGGAGTGTATAAAAACGTTTAGACGTCTATACGTTTAGATGTTGACATAGCTATAAATACCAGTAATATGATAATTCACTATATTTGTGAATTATTTGATTCATTTTGCTGTAGGTTGAGTGTTATGCCCATAAAAATTCCTGATCAATTACCCGCTTTGTCTGTATTAAGTAACGAAAATATCTTCGTTATGTCTGAGCATCGCGCTGCTAATCAAGAAATTCGTCCAATGCAAGTGGCTATTCTCAACCTAATGCCAAATAAAATTGAGACGGAAGTTCAAATTTTAAGAATGCTGTCTAACACGCCGCTTCAAATAAATATTGAGTTTGTTCGTATTCATGCCAACGAATCAAAAAATACACCTAAAGAACATTTAGAAAACTTCTATTGCCTATTCGACGATATTAAGCACAAACAATATGACGGTTTAATTATTACAGGTGCTCCGCTAGCCCTTATGGATTACAGCCAAGTAACCTTTTGGGACAAAATATGTGAAGTATTTGACTGGGCAGAAGAAAACGTAACATCAACAATGTTTTCATGCTGGGCTGCTCATGCTGCGTTGTTTCATCATTATGGGTTACAGCGAAAATTACGTAAGCAAAAATTATCAGGTGTTTACAAACATAAACCGAATGATATTTGCGAGTCACTTACTCGTGGGTTTGAAGAGAGCTTTAATGTTCCGCACTCACGTTATGGCTATATCGAGAAATCTGATTATTTATCAGTGCCTGATTTGCAAATTATTGCTGAGTCTGAACAAGCGGGTGTTTACGTTGCAGCCAGTAAAAATAAGCAGCAAGTATATTTAACTGGGCACCCCGAATATGACGCTGAAACACTGCATGAAGAGTTTTTACGTGACTTAAATGCAGGTAAGGATCCTGAAGTTCCAGAGAACTACTATCCTGATAATAATGCTAACAACAAAGTGAGTAGTACTTGGAAAAGTCACGGCAGTTTATTGTTTACTAACTGGCTTAACTATTATGTGTATCAAATTACACCGTACAAGTTAGACGCTGATAACATAAAAGCGCTTCACCCTAGTTCACATAACGATAAATAGTTTGTTTCTTTATTGTTTACTATAAATATTTTCCGGAAAAAAAATGCAAAAGTCAGCGAGTTTTATAAGTTTAGAACAACAAATTAGCAAGAATATATTAATACTTGATGGTGCTATGGGTACCATGATTCAGGCTTATAAATTTGAAGAACAAGATTATCGTGGTGAGCGTTTTGCTGATTGGCATCTAGATGTTAAAGGCAATAATGATATGTTGGTATTAACACAGCCAGATATTATTAAAGCTATTCATTGTGAGTACCTAGAGGCTGGTGCCGATATATTAGAAACCAATACCTTTAATGCAACCACAATCGCCATGGCTGATTACGACATGGAAGATTACAGTGCTGAAATTAACCTCGTTGCAGCACAAATTGCGAGAAAGGCTGCGGATGAATACACACAAAAAAATCCAGATAAACCTCGTTTTGTTGCGGGTGTTTTAGGCCCAACAAACCGAACATGTTCTATATCACCTGATGTAAATGATCCTGCATTTCGAAACGTTACCTTTGACGAGTTAAAAGACGCTTATATTGAGTCAACCAAAGCGTTAATTGAAGGTGGTTCAGACATCATTCTGATTGAAACTATTTTTGATACGTTAAATGCTAAAGCTGCTATTTTTGCTGTAGAAACCGTATTTGATGAGCTAGGTGTGCGTTATCCTGTGATGATATCTGGCACAATTACCGATGCTTCAGGCCGAACGTTATCTGGGCAAACTACGGAAGCTTTTTATAACTCACTACGTCATGCTAAACCTATTTCGTTTGGTTTGAATTGTGCGCTTGGACCCGTTGAATTACGTGAATATGTTCAAGAGTTAAGTCGAATTTCAGATACTGCAGTATCTGCTCACCCAAATGCCGGTTTACCTAATGCTTTTGGAGAATACGATTTTACCGTCGAAGATATGAATCAACACGTTGCTGAATGGGCATCGTCAGGCTTTTTGAATATCATCGGTGGATGTTGTGGTACAACACCTGCTCACATTAAAGGCATGGCTGAATCAGTAGCAGGTATTACTCCTAGAGAAATAAAAACGCGCGAAATTGCGTGTAGATTATCAGGCCTTGAAGCGCTAACTATTAAGGAAGATACTTTATTTGTTAACGTTGGTGAACGAACTAACGTAACAGGCTCGGCTATTTTCAAACGATTGATTACTGAAGAAAAGTTTGATGAAGCAATCGCAGTTGCTCTGCAACAAGTAGAAAATGGCGCACAGATCATCGATATAAATATGGATGAAGGCATGCTTGATTCAAAAGCAGCCATGATTCGTTTCTTAAATTTAATCGCTGGTGAGCCTGATATAGCGAAAGTCCCTGTAATGATTGACTCTTCTAAATGGGATATTTTAGAAGAGGGCTTAAAGTGCATACAAGGTAAAGGTGTTGTTAACTCAATTAGTATGAAGGAAGGCGAAGACGTTTTCCGTAAGCAAGCAGAGTTACTACGTCGTTATGGTGCTGCCGTGATTGTTATGGCTTTTGATGAAGTAGGGCAAGCAGATACGCGTGAGCGTAAATATGAAATTTGTCATCGTGCATATCATATATTGGTTGATGAAATTGGGTTTCCTGCAGAAGACATTATTTTCGATCCAAACATTTTCGCTGTTGCGACTGGAATTGAAGAACATAACAATTATGCCGTAGATTTTATTGAAGCCGTTAAAGATATTAAAGACAACCTACCGTACGCCATGATCTCGGGTGGTGTGTCTAACGTTTCATTTTCATTTCGTGGTAACAACATAGTTCGTGAAGCCATTCATGCTGTATTTCTATATCATGCGATAAAAAATGGTATGGATATGGGCATTGTAAATGCAGGTCAACTCGCTATTTATTCTGATATTCCTAAAGACCTGCTTAAAGCGGTAGAAGATGTTATTCAAAATACTGATGAAGATGCTACCGAACGTTTACTTGATATTGCTGAGCAGTATCGCGGTCAAAGTGGCTCTCAAAATACAAAAGCAGATCTATCGTGGCGAGAATTACCAATTAATAAACGTTTAGAGCACTCGCTTGTTAAGGGCATTAACGAATTTATTGTAGAAGATACTGAAGCCGCTCGATTAGAAGCCGCTCGCCCGTTAGACGTTATTGAAGGCCCGTTGATGGACGGAATGAACGTGGTTGGCGATTTATTTGGTGCTGGTGAAATGTTTTTACCGCAAGTGGTAAAATCGGCTCGTGTAATGAAGCAAGCTGTAGCGCATTTAAACCCTTTTATTGAAGCTGAAAAAACCGAAGTATCATCAAACGGTAAAGTACTGTTAGCCACTGTAAAAGGTGATGTTCACGATATCGGTAAAAACATTGTTGGGGTCGTTTTACAATGTAATAACTATGACATTATCGATTTGGGCGTGATGGTTTCGTGTGAAGAGATCTTGCGTGTAGCAAAGGCTGAAAAGTGCGATATTATTGGCTTATCGGGTTTAATTACACCATCGCTTGATGAAATGGTGCATGTTGCCAAAGAAATGAAGCGACAAAACTACGAACTTCCGCTATTAATCGGTGGTGCTACAACGTCAAAGGCGCATACGGCAGTAAAAATAGAGCCTCAATATGAGCACCCTGTGGTATATGTTCCTAATGCATCGCGTTCTGTGTCAGTTGTTAGCGCGTTATTGTCAGAAGAGCTTCGACCTGCATTTATGGAGCGCCAAAAAGACGAATATGAACGCGTACGCGAACGTCATTATAAAAAAGGCCCTCGCTCAACGCTTATTTCTCTTGAAGATGCGCGAGCGAATGCTGTTCCTATAAGTTTTGACGATTACACTCCAACAAAGCCAAATAAGCTTGGCGTAACCGTGTTAAACGATATTGATCTAAACATTGTGAGAAATTACATTGATTGGACACCGTTTTTTATGACATGGCAATTGTCTGGTAAATACCCACTCATCTTAAAACACGAAGTCGTGGGACAAGAAGCAACTAAATTGTTTAACGATGCTAATGCTATGCTAGATGATGTGATTAACAATAAAAAATTATGCGCTAAAGCTGTTTTTGGCTTATTCCCAGCCTACAAAGAAAAGGATGATTTAGTCGTGTTTTCTGATGAAGAAAAAACGACCCCATTAACTAAGTTGCACCAATTGCGCCAACAAAGTAAAAAGCCAGCGGGTCAGTATAATCGCTGTTTATCTGATTATGTGGCGGATAAAGCGTCAGGTATTGACGATTATGTAGGGGCGTTTGCTGTATCAGCAGGATTTGGTGTAGACGACATTGTAAAAGCGTTTGATGCTGAACACGACGATTACAACAGTATAATGGCGAAAGCGGTGGCAGATCGTTTAGCAGAAGCGACTGCTGAATATTTACATGAAAAAATACGTAAAGAATACTGGGGATATGCTCCTGATGAAAACCTAGAGAACGACGACCTTATCAGAGAGAAATATCAAGGTATTCGACCAGCACCTGGTTATCCAGCTTGTCCTGAACATACGGAAAAAGGTTTATTGTGGGACTTGCTCGACGTAGAAAAGAATATTGGTATGGAGTTAACCTCTAGCTTTGCAATGTGGCCAGGAGCTGCTGTAAGTGGTTGGTACTTTGCTCACCCTGAATCAAAATATTTTGCGGTTGCCAAAGTAGCTAAAGATCAAGTCGAAGATTACGCGATTAGAAAGGAAATGACCATGCCGCAAGCAGAGCGGTGGTTGTCTGCTAATCTAGATTACGAACCAGAATAACAATATTGAAAATGGCTACTGTAAAGTGGCCATTTTTTTATTTTTTAAAAAGCCAATTTGTAGGCTATATTTGAATAATACATTGCAAGGAAAGCCGCATTTATTTATGCCAAAACATTACAGTAGAATAATTTTTCTGATCATAGCGTTTATATTTGTGTTCACGGTAGGTTATTTTAAGTCAACAGAACCTGAAGCTCTACGTGATAACATTATTCATGAAACAACCTATCAAGAGCGTCCTGTATTAGGAGCACTGCAACCTTTACCTATTATTACTGCAATAAATAAAGATTGGGTTATGTTAGGTGAAGCCCTGTTTAATTCAACGTTGCTTTCAGCTGACAATACTATTTCTTGTGCATCTTGCCACGCAGTTAATAGTGGGGGAGACGATGGATTTCCTGTTTCTGTAGGGGTAGGAAGTAAAACAGGTACACGTAATTCACCGACTGTTTTAAATTCATCACTTAATTTTAGGCAGTTTTGGGATGGCCGTAGTTTAACCCTAAACGATCAAGCAATTGGTCCTATTCATAATCCGGTTGAAATGGGCTCTAATTTTCAACAAATTATTCCAAAACTTAAAGCGACTCCCACGTTTGCAAAAGCTTTTAAAGATTTAGATCCAAATGGTGTAACCGAAAAAAATGTTATTAAAGCGATTACCACCTATGAAGAATCGTTAATTACTCACAATTCCCCCATTGATAAATATTTATTAGGTGATGAAACGGCGTTAACGATTCAGCAAAAACGTGGTTTAGATAAATTCCAACAATTTGGTTGTATAACCTGTCATCAAGGACGAAATATAGGCGGTAATCTTTTTCAAAAAATTGGCCGTATAGATGAAGCGCCTCCGTCTTTACTAAAAGATAAAGGGCGATTTAACGTAACTAACGAAAACAAAGATTTACATGTTTATAAAGTTCCTTCATTGAGAAATGTAGCGCTCACAGCACCTTATTTTCACGATGGGTCTGTAGGTAAATTGGAAGACGCCGTACGTTTAATGGGGCGAATGCAGTTAGGGATTATGCTAGCTGATGATGATGTTGACGATATTACCGCGCTATTAAAAAGCTTTACAGGGAAAGTAAGCACGTCAGGAGAATCACAATGAAGTATTGGCCTGAATTTATCGCGTTAAGTTTGTTAGCAATAGTAAGCATATTGGGTGTTGATTTTTATCGTGATATACAAACCTTCGAGCAACACAAAACAATAAAAGGTGAGATTAACAAATCGGTTGTAGAGTTTTCGCTTGAGTCAGTTTCTATGGTGTCTCCAACTATTTTCCATTACGATCAGCATGCACAGTACCGATTGAAAATAGATCAATTATTAAAAAAACTACCGAATGAAAACTATGAGTTGATTAAAAAAGTTCGACTTTTTGAGGAAGAAACCACTCAATATTTGCAAGTCGCGACGATGTTAAAAACGTCAAAAAAACTGGTAACGTCGTTGTCTGAAACATTAGTTAACGCGCCGTTTAATATACAGAATATTACGAATGAGCTTATTGTACTTGTTAATAACTATAGTTTTCTTCCCTCGTACAACAAAGCAAGCAAGGTTACAGAGTTTATTACGAAGCATGACACTGACTTTGAGGCTTTAAATGATTTTGATGTTCAATGGAACATGATTAAGCTTCACATCGACTTTATTTTGAAAAACAGTAACAAGGTTGATATTAGTGTTGAAAAAGAAAAGTCGTCGAGTTTAGTTGGCTATATTACTCAATCTCAAATTGAGTCAGAACAGCTTATGCAAGCCTCTCGAAAACAATTATTCATATGTATTTCTATTGGTATTATTTGTTTGCTTAGTACCTTTATTTTAGCATTAACTCGACAAGCTGTTGTACTAAAAAAACGTACGCGAGAAGCAAAAAAAGCATCAGAGGTTAAGTCTCAGTTTCTCGCCAATATGTCGCATGAAATACGTACACCTATGAATGGCATTATTGGATTGAGTGACATTGTTTTAGACACCGAGCTTTCTTCCACTCAGCGTGATTTCATGGAAAAGCTTAAGTTTTCCGCTCGCTCATTAATGACCATTATTAATGATATTTTAGACTTTTCAAAAATAGAGTCTAAAAGTTTAACGATTGAGAAAATCGATTTTAATTTAGATGAGTTGTTAGATCACCTAAAAGTCATGATTGGTTATAAAGCGTCAGATAAAGGCTTAGAATTGGTTTTTAAGCTTGAAGAAGATCTTTCTGATTACTACAAAGGCGACCCTATTCGTATCAACCAGATTATTCTTAATCTCATTTCAAATGCTATAAAATTTACGGAAGAAGGTTCAGTAATTGTTACCGTAAAGCCCGAAAGTAAAGTATTTAGCGGCAAGGTGTGTGCGGGGGTTAGTTTTAGTGTAGCTGATACAGGCATAGGGTTAAGTGACGAGCAACAATCGCGTTTGTTTAAGCGTTTTAATCAAGCAGAATTATCAACTACAAGAAAATACGGTGGAACAGGATTAGGCCTAGCTATTTCTAAACTCTTAAGTGAATTAATGGATGGGGAAATTACTGTAACGAGTGAGCAGGGCAAGGGGTCATGCTTCTCACTATTCTTGCCACTTGAACCTTCAACAGAAATTATACTACCCGAATTGAAAGTAGAACGTTTGGTTGGTCGAAGCATTCTTGTTGTTGAAGACGACCAAAATACAAGTGATGTGACTTCTAGATTGCTGAAAAAATTGAACATGGATGTGACTTGCGTATCTGACATTCAGTCTGCGTTATCAAATATTAAGTCAAATAGTTATGATGTGGTATTAACTGACTGGTGCTTACCAGACTTAAATGGCGACATGTTAATTGCAGCATTGTTGAATCAAGAATACCCAATACATAAAATTATTATTTTCACCGCTTTTAATGCGGACCATTTAAAAATATCTAAAGATTATACAATACTACACAAGCCATTAATTACTAAAGATTTAATTAAGGCATTGAACCATGCTGTTGGAGGCAGTAAAACGGATAAAGAGCCGTTAAAAGACATTCCAGTTGTATCTCCTGTGGCGAGTATTGATCAAGAATTTATGCCACATTTTACTCAGCCAAGTAGTGAAATTATGTCTGACTTAGCGGCTGAACTAACCACTAACCGACTGGAAAATGATAGCGAAAAACATCAGCCTGCTAACGCTGATAAAGAGCGAGACGAAAACAAGGTTATTAATATTTTGTTTGCGGAAGATAATAGAATCAATGCGACAATTGTTCAAAATGTATTGTCAAACATCAATAGCAATGTTGTGCATGTAGAAAACGGTTTGTTGGCGCTAGAGGCTATGGAAGCTAGTCAATTTGATATTATATTGATGGATGTACAGATGCCTATTATGGATGGCATGGAAGCAACACGAATCATACGAACAGAACTTAAAAAAGACCTACCAATTATCGCGTTTACTGCCAATATATTACCGAATGAAGTTCAAGAATATAAAGCTATTGGCGTAACAGACCATATTGGTAAGCCTTTTGAAAAAGAAGACTTAATTAACCTCGTCCTCAAATACACAGCTTAATTTATGCGCTAGATCACCTCTAGCGCCTCGCTTAGCTTCTTCACACCTATTACAGTCATACCGTCAATTTTATCTTTAGGCATATTGTTAAACGGAACAATAGCACGAGTAAAACCATGCTTTGCAGCTTCGTTAATGCGTTCTTGACCGCTAGGAACAGGGCGAATTTCACCTGATAAGCCTACTTCACCAAATACGACTAAATCTTGAGGTAGGGCATTGTCTCTAAAGCTTGAAACAAGTGCTAAAATTAATGCTAAATCGATACTGGTTTCTGTAACTTTAACGCCGCCTACAACGTTTACAAATACATCTTGATCGTTCATTTGTAAGCCGCCGTGTCTGTTAAGAATCGCAAGTAACATAGATAAACGGTTTTGTTCAGCACCAACGGCAACACGCCTTGGGTTGCCTAAAGCGGAGTGATCAACAAGTGCTTGAATTTCTACTAGTAAAGGCCTCGTACCTTCCCATAATACCATTACAACACTTCCTGGTGTTTGTTCTTCACCTCGAGAGAGAAAAATAGCAGATGGGTTTTTTACTTCTTTTAATCCGCTTCCTGTCATCGCAAAAACACCTAACTCATTAACAGCGCCAAATCGATTTTTATGGCCTCTTAATGTTCTGTATCTTGAATCAGTACTGCCTTCTAGCATTATCGAACAATCAATACAGTGTTCTAACACTTTTGGTCCAGCCAAAGAACCATCTTTAGTCACGTGCCCAACAATTAACATTGCAACATGGTGCTGTTTGGCAAATCGCGTTAAATATGCGGCTGTTTCGCGTACTTGAGATACGCTGCCAGGCGCTGACTGAATATCGCTCATGTGCATTACTTGTATTGAATCGATAACGACAATTTTAGGTTTTTCTTTTTCAGCAATTAAACAAATATTCTCTACACTCGTTTCGGATAACATTTTGAGCTTATTGGTTGCTAAACCTAAGCGTTTTGCTCGCATCGCAACTTGCTGTAGCGATTCTTCACCGGTTATATAAAGCGCTTCCATTTGCTCTGCAAGTGTACACATGGTTTGCAATAACAACGTACTTTTGCCTGCGCCCGGCTCACCACCAATTAAAATGGCGCTACCAGGTACTATGCCACCACCTAAAACGCGGTCAAATTCTGAAAAACCAGATGAGAATCGTGGTAAGTCTGTTAAATCGATAGCGTCAAGAGTTTGAACATTGCTACCCGCAGCGCCTGCAAAACCTGAAAAAGTGCTACCACGTGCTGGTGTTTTAGGTTGTCTAAATTCAGATATAGTGTTCCATGCTTTACAGTCGTTACATTGACCTAGCCAGCGTGCGTACTCAGAACCACAGTCTGTACACACATAAGCTGATTTTACTTTTGCCATTATTATTCCTCTAAGGGCATGAAAATTGCTGTATTTTAATAATAAGTTTGTGATATACCATACACATATATCACCGATATCGAATTGTTACTGCTTTTTAACTGATATACAAACGTGAATGACTAAAAATTTTTCGAAATACCAAAAAATAATTGATGATTTTCGTGGTCAGGTTTCAAATAAAAGTTTTGAAACTAAGTTTGCCGCGAAATGTGCCAACATCCCTAAAACAGAGCGTTTTTTGCTTAAAATGGAGCTTAAACGTCTTGCTGGTCCTTGTACTCGTTTAGTCGATTTACGTGGACATGTAGACGGTGAGTGTAGGGCATATCAACACGAGAATAGATCTCACTTTTTAGACGACCTTGCTATTCAAGTTTTTGAAGAAAACTTAGCTAAATACGGACAATATACTTTTGGTGTATATGAAGCTGTAACCAATACAGAAAACAACTTTCGAGTTATATACCAAAAAGAAAAGTCTGGCTTGAGAGAGCAACAAACCAAAGAAAAACAACCGCAAAAAGTACTGGAAAAAACACAATACCCAGCAACCTTATATAAGTTTGGTGGTTACGCTAATCGCGACGAAGAGCGTATGAATTTTTCTATACCTGTTATTGTGACCACAGATGAACAAAAAGTTGAGTGCAATAGCTCTGATATTAGTGTTCACGGATGTAAAATTCGCGCGTCGAGTACCGATAAGTTTGTTATTGGACAAGAAGTTTCCATTAGATTTATAGGTTTAGAAGCTGAGTTTCAATTTGGTGAAGTAGACACGTTCGATTATCAAGTAATGAATATTCAGTTATCTGAAGGTGTTCAGCTTGTCGGGTTTAAACGTATTACATTAGAAGAAAAACGACGAGATGGGTTTAGACAATTTCTATCTGGTTTCATCCAAGGAAATAAACGTCGCTATAAAATTAATTTAGACAACTCGATAAGTGCATTTCAATCACGTAATTTTGAACAATATGTATTACCAAAATCGAGCGAACTTCCTGTTTTTATTACGAATGAAAGTAACGGGCTGACTCCAAAGTTTGCGCTTACGTGTTCTAATAATCAGCATGTATATCAATATTGGCAAGATGAAAGTTCACACTCAACATTGAATTGTTTAATAACGCCCGAAAGAGTTAAACGATTAAAGCGAGCGTATGCGTTAGGTAAGTCGCTCGTGGTATATAGCTTTATTCATAAAAGCCAAGGTAAGTGCTTTTTTTATACCGCAGACGAAAGCCAGCTAAAAGAAGACCCACAATTTATGAGTGAATTTCTTGGTTTTGCTGCCAATAAAGAGAATTTTGCCATAACTAATTTATCTATTTGTGATGTAGATATTACGAAGGCAAATTCGTTTTTTACTCTTTCTGAATCGATAACGCCAAAAGATAAATACCTGAACTTGCCCGTTGCAGATGATGTAATGGAAAGCATTAAAGAACTAGCCTATATTGTTGTAGCAAGTGATATTACCAGTACAAAATTAACAGATGTGTATAAAGCGCTACCATATGACAATATTAATCCTGCGGAATTACGAGTATTTGGTCATAAACGCTTAAGCAAGCCTTTACATATTGAAGAGCTTGGCATTAATTATAAAAATCATCGCCAAGAAGCTCGTTTTAAGTATGTTACGCCAGTCAATGTATCGTGCAAAAAAAATAATTGGGATGCGCAATCTCACGATTTTTCTACGTCTGGATTGAAAATTGAATTTGAAAATGAGGTACCTATTCATAAAGGTGACGTTGTTCAACTTACCTTTCCCGCATTACAGAAAATTACGTCGTCATTCGATCTTAAAGGGCTACCGTATGAAGTTGTTCGTGTAAATAAAAAGAAAACTACCGTTAATTTACGCGTATACGTAGAACGACATAAGCATATTGGTAGAGCGTTTTTTAAAGCGCTTATTGAAAAAAACAAAGACAAACTTACCCCTGATGAATACGCGTTAATGGTGCCGGGAATCGCTAAGCCATTGCGTAATATATACAGTAGTAGTATTCGTATACCTTCTCTTATTATCCAAACGAGCGGCAGCCGTTATAAAATTGAAGCGATAGCTTTAGGGCAAGAAAGCGGAAAGTTACTGCCATTAGCTAAACAATTAAGTGATAGGCCTGGGTATTACAATTTGTATCCGCTGTTGAGCAACATAGGTGCGACTAATTTACTGGCAAGTAATTTAAAAAAGATGAACTCGTCAGATAATGCCCTCACAGACATGTTGTATATTTCGATCAACCCAGATGCTGAACTGGTTGAAAATGCGGTTGTAACTAAATTGGAATCTGAACTTGATTCGTTAAAGCTCAAACAAATGTTTATCAAAAGCGCACAACGACGAGGTGTGTTTGTTTGTGTTCAGGTAAAAATATGCCGTACCTCTGCACCCGATATGGATTACCTAAACCCTGAATTGAGCTACATAAGTTCATACGCTATTCATAGAGGTAAGCAATTAGAGCAAGATATATGGAATGTTGCTGGCATAATACAAGTTGTTGATATTACACAAGAGGCGTTAATTAGAGCGAATTTATCTCATAAGATTAAGGAAGATCTCACCGTCTCATAACCTTTAAAATAAAAATAAAAATAAAAATAACAATAACCGAAATCGATAAAATACCGGCGTAGATTGTGTCGCTTAATGTAAAAAGGAACCTTTAGGTTCCTTTTTAGTATCAACAAACAATTTATAGATTGGTAATTACGCTAGCCAATGCACCATGCAATCTAATCCTGAATGGCTAATTGCCGTATCGGCTTTTTCTTTCACTATAGATTTTGCGTGAAAAGCAACGCCTAAATGTGCTGCTTTCATCATTACTAGATCGTTGGCGCCGTCACCCATAGCTACGGTTTGACTATGAGGAATATTATATTCGCTACTTAACGCGAGTAACGTATCTGCTTTGGTTTGCGCGTCAACGACACTCCCCAAAACTTTACCTGTTAGCTTTCCGTCAATAATTTCTAACGTATTGGCGTGTGCCGCATCTAATGACAACATATCTTTTAAATGATCAGCAAAATAAGTAAAGCCACCCGAAGCAATCGCGATGCGCCAATTGTATTGTTTTAATTCGTGAATTAACGACTCTAAACCCGACATAAGAGGAATATTTTTCGCTACGTCAGCAAGAATTGATTCAGGAGCATCTTTTAGTGTGCCTACACGTTGGTATAGACTTTGTGAAAAGTCTAACTTACCTTGCATTGCAAGCTCAGTTACCGCCGAAACTTCTTCACCCACACCTGCTAGTGCAGCAATTTCGTCAATACATTCAATCTCGATAGTGGTGGAGTCCATATCCATTACGAGTAAACCTGGTTGTTCAAAAAGAGGGGCTTTATACGTTAATGCGGCTTCAATGTTTTTCGCTTCCGTAAATGCTATCAATTGCTGTCTTGATACATCTATTGATTCAACGGCAACGTTAAAGCGGTAGCTTGTTTGCTTGTTTCGTGTGTTTATAGCGTTAATGGCGGTTAAGGTAATTTGACACTCTTGCGTGAGCTGCAGAAGCAAGTTAAGTGACAGTGTACTAAAAACCACAAGTTCGGTATGTTCGGATGCTTGTACTGTAGACAATGTGTCAACACTCGATGTAAATCCACTATGGCATTTACAGGCGTCATGTACAGTAACATTGCTAGTTGTTAAGGAGAAATCTAGCGGGAAAAGCGTTGATGACTGTTCAGGTAAAATCACTTCTGACAAAGGTAATGCACTTACCTTATTAAACGAACATTGTTGTACATTATTGGACACGATAATAAACCTACTGACTTGATTAAAATTAAATTAATTACTCTAGTTATTTAAAAGTTCCATAGAACAATTTATAGTGTACCTATGGAAGCGTAAAAATTTTTAGAGGATTATGGAACCAACTAATCTGCCTTTATACCCTAAATATTCTTCGATTTATAATAAAATAATGCAATTAGCTATAGCCATTGTATTGATTATTGTTTTGTTGAATTTATGGTTAGTAAGCAGTAATCAATCACAAGCGACTATTGATGAGCATTTTTATGTGTTGGGTGACCAGCATATTGAACAAGCTATTATGGGCGTGAAAAACTTACAGTTGATTGAAAATAAAGAAGATCTGAATAAGTTTACTCAAGGCTTAGCAGATGCTGATTGGGTTCATGATATACGCATTTATGATGCGACAGGGCAAGTAATTGCTGATTCTGAAAAAAGCCGTTCAATGAAAGACTTATATGGAATCACACTTAATAAAACCAATAAGTCTGACAAGCTTGTGCCTTTTATCAAAGAAATTAGAACAGATAAACTGATTGGTTACGTTCGTATTACAATCAAAAAAGAAATTTTCACACAAAAGCTTGATACAACAAGCTATGAGAACCATGGTCTTTTACGGCTTATGATGTTGATTTCTATCGCTATTGGATTCTTGTTAACGCGTGGGTTAAATAGGTTTAGTCGCCAAGGTTATAGGCTACCGGTTGAAAAATAGTTGCTGAACGTTTTGTTCAATTGTTTCGCTTACTACGTCTCGTGTTTCTTCTCGTATTTCACATAAACAATCAAAAACATTGATAAGCTTTGTAGGAGAGTTAGGCTCTCCTTGAAAGCCGTTCAATGGCATGCTGGGAGCGTCTGTTTCTAATACGAGCGCTTCAAGTGGCAGGCGTTTTAATGCGTTAATCGTTTTCTTTGCCCGTTCGTAAGTAATGGTACCGCCAATGCCTAGCTTAAAACCCATATCTACATAGTTTTTTGCTTGCTGATAACTGCCGGAAAATGCATGTATAACACCTCCTTTTTTAGGCTTATATCGCTTTAATAGGGGAACTATATGCTCGTGAGATCGCCTATGGTGCACAATTACAGGAAGATTTTCTGTGTTCGCCAATAATAGTTGGTATTCGAAGAACTCTATCTGTTTTGATAAATTGTTTGAATCTCGTGCAATTGTGCCATCAATTCCTGTTTCGCCAATCGCAATTATTGAATGTTTATTTTCATTCACTTTTTGAGCTAAAGTATCTAAGTCTGCTTCTGTTAAACCATCTAGAAACCATGGATGTATTCCTAAACACGCTGACAATTTACATGTTTCGTTAGTTAACGTTGTGGCTATGTTTAAAACCCTTTCCCAGTTTTGAGGAGTAATTGACGGAATAATAACCCCTTTGATCCCCATACCTGAACACGTGTCGATTAACGTAGGGAGATGCTCTGAAAATTCATCAAAGTCTAGGTGGCAATGCGTATCAGTGAAGATATTTACCATGCTTTAGAAAAATTCAATAAACATGTTTGATGTTAGGCGCCCTTTGTTTACGTCACTAATAAGATCTGTTTCGGGGTTAATGTATGCAGAATGTAATAATGAACCTGGATATATAACAAGCCTGTTTGGTTTATAGTCAACTTTTGCGGTTAACTGGTAGTGATCAGTAGAGTCTTTAAAGTAACGTTGCTCAGGGTATCCATGTGTATCAAGAAAATGTTGTACCGATTGCTCGTAAACTTTTACGCGTTGCTGTGTGATGTTTTCAAACCCCGATGGTAGGTGTTTATACATAGCGGTTCCACCAAAGCTACCTGGGTTAATATAGTGCGTAATTGCAAAGTAATACCGGTTAAGGCTATCTATATGTGGGATGCATTGAAAGGGCGAAAGTTCATTTTCAGGTCTGTCTAAGAGCGAATAAAAGCAGTTATTAGAGTCAATGGTTTGATACGGCGGGATCTGATAAAACTGTTCTAAAATAGGGATAACATAATCTAGAATGGTTTGTTTATATTCTTCATCAACTAACGTTCTCTGCCCAGGAAATCCTTTTTCTACTAAGGCTTCAAAATTAGCCGCTCTTGCTGATTGTAAAGCCACTTCTTCAGGGTTTAATAATAAATCGTCAATAACGTATAAAGGTGTTTTTTCGTCGCCTACTAGGCCGTATGTGTGTTTGGCATCAGGGTTAATCTTATACATTATTTTTCCTGAATAATTAGCTAAAGTTGTTTATCGAAAATTATTCGCACTTTTTTGTAATTTCTCAAGTGCGCTGTTGAGTTTGAATTTTTCTACAAACGCCTTATCTAACTCTTGTTCTTTGAGAATAGCGTTAGCAACGTAAACTGCTTGAGCTACACCAAAAGGTTTGTCTAGCAGTTTTTCTGGCGAATGGTGATTTAGTACAGAGTCGATCGTTTCGTATGGAAAACTCCAAACATGGAGCAGATAGGCGCCAACTTGGCAATGATCTGTCGCAAATATTTTTTTCTCTAACAGTATGTCGCTAGATGTTCGTGCGCTATTGTCAAAGTACTTCAGGGTTAGCGCTTTGTCTATTTCAAATAATACTAATTTACCTATGTCGTGCAGTAAACCCGCTAGCAGCGCATCGTGTTTGTGAGATTTATCTACCATACTGGCAGCAAACCGTGCAGTTGCCAAACTGTGTAGCTGTTCTTCTTGTAATGAAAAGTGTGGAATATCAGGTTCATATGAAAACATTTCCGCTGTCATTACTATACAGCTTAACGTTTCAACGCCCATTTTAGTGATGGCTTCAGTAATATTCGTAAGTTTTTTACCGTTAGGTAAAAAGGCGGTATTTGAAAATTGAAGTACTTTAGCGACAAGCCCAGGATCTTGACTGATGATTTCTGCTATTTTTTCAGAGTCAGAGTTATTGTTTTTCAAAATAGCGTTTAACTGCATATATACTTTCGGAGGACTAGGTAACGTTTTTACGCTAGCAACCGCTTTTACTATCACGTTTTTGGTGATGGCTTTTTTGCTGGTTTCTAATGCTTTGATGGTGTTAACAATGTCTTTTTGATCTTGTGTAGACTCAAAAACATAGTGAGAGATTTTCTCTAGATCTAGATCTTCTCGTTGTTCTGTAAAAGCGGTTCTGATAATTGTAGGGTATTTAATTGAAACCGCTTTGAGGAAGTTGAATGCGCTGGTTTTGATAATATCTTCAGCGCATATAACAACGTCAAACTTGTGCTTACTAAACGACTTTAAGGCAAGGATGGGGTCAGTAAAATAGGTTGTAATACATCGATGTTGCGTAAAAAGGTCATTTAATGAGTTTAATGAGCCAGCATTTCCATCAATCAATAAAACATTCATTTACTACACTTTCCTTACATCGTTTAAACTACATACGTTCCATAACTTCGATACCTAAGATATCTAAGCCTTTGTTCAATGTTTTTGATACTAATGAACATAATACCAAGCGAGATTGTTTTACTTCTTCACTCACGTCGTCTTTTAATATTGGGCAAGCTTCATAAAAAGTCATGTATAAACTCGCAAGCTCATATAAGTAGTTACACAACAAGTTAGGTGTACACTCTGAAATTACAGAGTCTAATACTTCTTCAAGCTGTAACAATTTCATTGCTAAAGACTTTTCTTGTAACTCTACAATATTTAACTGTGAATAATCTAGCTGATCTTCAGAAATATTTGCTTTAGTGAATATGCTTTGAATACGAGAGTAGGCATATTGTAAGTAAGGGGCTGTTGCGCCTTCAAAGCTTAGCATTGTTTTCCAGTTAAAAATGTAATCACTGGTTCTGTTTTTTGATAGGTCAGCAAACTTAACGGCGCCAATACCAACTTTGCTGGCGATGTCTGCAAGTTGTTCATCTGAAAAATCAGGATTCTTTTCTTTGATAAGAGCGGTGGCACGAGTAACGGCTTCATCGAGAAGTTCTGCAAGCTTGATGGTGCCACCAGTACGTGTTTTAAATGGTTTTCCATCATCACCCATCATCATACCAAACGGACAGTGATCGTAAGCGACATTGTCAGGTAAGAACTCAGCTTTTCTAGCGACTATTTCAACTTGTTTAAAATGAAGTGCTTGGCGAGCATCAGTAAATATAATAATGCGATCAGCGTTTAGTTCACCGCTACGATATCTACAAGCAGATAAATCTGTTGTTGCATATAAATATCCGCCACCTGATTTTTGTACAATAAATACCGAAGGCTCACCGTCTTTGTTAGCCATTTCGTCGATAAAAACAACTTTAGCGCCTTGATCTTCTACAGCAATATTTTTTGCCATAAGCTCGTCAATGACTTTTGGAAGGTCAGGGTTGTA
The DNA here is from genome assembly GCA_020630795.1 of Colwellia sp. GTDB lineage: Bacteria > Pseudomonadota > Gammaproteobacteria > Enterobacterales > Alteromonadaceae > Pseudocolwellia. The sequence goes on along the minus strand of JAHDIK010000004.1, from coordinate 234,760 downwards.
TGCACTTTCTCCCATGATGTCTTTACGGGCTAACGTAACGTTTAGCTTTTCGTAAATTTCTTCACTATGTGCGATAGAAATATCGATAAATTGTTGCCATAAAACATCACATTCAGCGTCGCCGCCTTGAAGCTTAACCACGTATTCACGAGCTCTATCGGCAAAGCCTTCTTCATCATCAAAACGAACTTTTGCTTCTCGGTAAAAATTTTCTAAATCGGCTAACGCTGTTTCTGCTACTTCGTTCGACGCAAGTTTGTCACTTAGGTGCGCGAGCAACATACCGAATTGAGTGCCCCAGTCACCCATGTGATTTTGACGAATAACTTTATCGCCACGAAACTCAAGTGCGCGAACAACTGCATCACCAATAATGGTTGAACGTAAGTGTCCAACGTGCATTTCTTTAGCTAAATTTGGCGCTGAATAATCAACAACAACCGTTTGTTGTTTATCTGTTGGTGATGTTCCACGTTGTGTAACACCTAATTTTTCATCACTTGCTGTTTGCGAAAGGTTTGTACTTAACCACGCTTTATTTAAATGAATATTGATAAAACCAGGCCCAGCAAGTTCAATTTTTTCAGCGATACCGCTTTCAATTAGTGCAGAGTTTAATTGTTCTACAACTTTTGTCGCTAATTCTCGTGGATTGGTTTTAAGCTTTTTAGCTGCGCCCATAACACCGTTAGCTTGATAGTCACCAAACTGTGGTTTTGTAGAAAGGCTAATGGCAGGGTTTGTACCTTCTGGTAAACCAGCAGAAGTCATGGCTTTCGATACAATTGCAGCAAGTAAGTTCTTAATATTCATGTTAATAAGCTCTGTTATTGTGGTTTGGTTTTAATTTTTAAAACCCACTAACTGTGAAAGTATACACAGTTAGTTAAATAATAATGTTTTATCTATTCAATTCATTAGCAAAGCTGCCGAAGCGTTTTTGATAGGAGTATAGTTTACTCTGTGACTCTCAAAAACAACGGCAGCAATAAGGCTAAAATATTATATACGAAGAAATTTAGTGTTCACGTGTCTTATGGAACACAATATCTGGCGCACGCTCTTGCGCTAAACTTAAATTAACCATTGTAGGCGCAATATAAGTTAAGTTATCGCCGCCATCTAATGCTAAGTTATCGAATGCTTTCTTCTTAAATTGCTCTAGTGTACGTTCGTCATCACAAGTACACCAGCGAGCAGTTGCAACGCTAATTGGTTCGTAAATAGCGTCTACGTTGTATTCAGTTTTTAGTCGTTGAACAACCACTTCAAATTGAAGCACACCAACTGCACCTACAATCATGTCGTTAGAACTTAGTGGTCTAAATACTTGTACAGCGCCTTCTTCAGACAGTTGTATTAACCCTTTTTGTAGCTGTTTCATTTTTAAAGGATCACGTAAACGAATACGACGGAACATTTCTGGCGCAAAGTTTGGAATACCACTGAACTTCATGTCTTCACCAGCAGTAAAAGTGTCACCAATTTGAATGCTGCCGTGGTTATGTAGGCCAATTATATCACCTGCATAAGCTTCTTCTACATTTGAACGATCGCCCGCCATAAAGGTTACCGCGTCGGCTATTTTTACGTCTTTACCAATACGGACTTGTCGCATTTTCATGCCTTTTTCGTATTTACCTGAACAAATACGCATAAACGCAATACGGTCGCGATGTTTTGGATCCATGTTAGCTTGAATTTTAAATACAAATCCTGAGAACTTTTCTTCTTCGGCTCTTACTTCACGTGTAGATGTTTGACGTGGTAAAGGCTTTGGTGCCCATTGTGTTAATCCGTCTAACATATGGTCTACACCAAAGTTACCTAATGCCGTACCAAAGAACACGGGCGTTAAGTCACCGTTCAAGAATTCGTCTAAATCAAATTCATGAGAAGCACCTTGAACAAGTTCAAGTTCTTCACGTAAGTCTTCAGCGTAGCTGCCTAACACTTCTTCAAGCTCTGGATTGTCTAAACCTTTAATCACACGTTTTTCTTGAATAGTATGACCTTGGCCAGATTGATACAGAATAGTTTCATCAGTAACTAAGTTGTATACCCCTTTAAATTCTTTACCCATACCAATTGGCCAAGTAATAGGAGCACATTTAATTTTAAGTACGTCTTCAACTTCGTCCATTACTTCCATTGGATCACGTACGTCACGATCCATTTTGTTCATGAAGGTAATAATTGGCGTGTCTCGAAGGCGAGTAACTTCCATTAATTTAATGGTTCGATCTTCTACACCTTTCGCAACGTCTATAACCATTAAACATGAGTCTACAGCTGTTAATGTGCGATACGTATCTTCAGAGAAATCTTCATGACCCGGCGTATCTAGTAAGTTAACTAAGCAGTCATTGTAAGGAAATTGCATTACAGATGTAGTGATTGATATACCACGATCTTTTTCCATTTCCATCCAGTCTGACTTCGCATGTTGCCCTGATTTTTTACCTTTAACAGTACCAGCTTTTTGTAACGCTTGACCGAAAAGTAATACTTTTTCAGTAATCGTTGTTTTACCCGCATCAGGGTGAGAGATGATAGCGAAGGTGCGACGTAAATCGACTTCCTGCTGTTGTACAGACATGCAAATTACCTGTTAGTTAATTTAAATGAAAATGGATAAATTTAAGAGCGCAATATTATAGCGAAAAGAACGCCAGAGGGCAGTAACAATATGCTTGAATTGCTTATTTTTTATTATAACGGATTAAATGTTTCAAAAATCATCTTGACTTAAATGATTACAGATGTAATTCTTTTGTTTAATTACATTTGTAATCATTAGGTTTAATTATTGGAACATCACAATATATTATGAAATTTATACTTTTTTTAATGTGGTTCGTATTTCTGTCAGGTTGTAGCGCAACAAACGTACACCTTTATGCAAGGTATCTTAGTGATGCTCAAAAACAGGAAATAGTTCAAATTCTCGAAAAAGAACAATTGAATGTTTCAGTAAACCAACTCGAATTTCCAAAAAAGGTAACAGAAACCTCCCTTGTTTATTCCCCTTTTATTTTGCAGCGGAGCACAGTGCCTAAAATAGAGATGCTGATGTATAACAGTGAATGGCCTATATCACGAATTGAAGCGCTGGTGGCAGGTGAACATTGGTTTAAAAAGAATTCCATTGGGTTGTTTATCGTACCTGAGGGAGTTACTCCTCATGATGGTAAATCTAACGTAGACGTAGCAAACACTTATACATCTGAACACTGCTCAAAATCTATAGATTTAATCTTGAACCTTGATGGTACTTATCGCTTTAGCGAAGAGATAGGAAATGAAAGTTACAATTTTGGTCAATCGGGTAAGTGGCGTATGCGCACGTTTCCCTATGTTGAAATGCAGCCCGAAAATAAAGGTAGATGGCTGTATTTTGAAGTGTTGAAAGAAGCAATTCAAGACAAAGTGAGTATGGTAAATACCGTGACTCTACAACCATTGGAGCCATACGAAGGTTTTGAAAACTGTAAATTTGTTTTTGGTGAACGTTATTAATCATTGTTAATAAAAAAATTAAAAAGAGGGCGTTATGTCAGATATTAGTAGAGCGGAATTTGAAGTACTTGAAGTTTTGTGGAACAAGCACCCATTGGGCGCCAGTGAAGTGATTGAGCAACTTAACATTAAAAAGCCATGGCATGAAAAAACCGTTAAAACATTATTGAATAGGTTAGTGAAAAAAGAAGCTGTTGGATTTGAAAAGCAGCAACGCCGCTATTTGTACTTTCCGTTATTAGAGCGAGAAACATACACTGAAGTAGAGAGTAGAAGTTTGGTTGAGCGATTGTTTAGCGGAAAAATATCACCTTTGGTTGCTGGGTTCGCAAAGAACAAGAACTTAGATAAAGAAGATATAGACATGCTCAAGTCTATTATCAACGACTGGGAGAAAGACCATGATTGAAATGGTTTTTAATGGAATATTTCCCGTTACCTTCGTACTTGTTTTTCTCTTATTGGGTCACAAGGTTTTCCTAACAAAGCTTGGGGCAAACACCATTTATCGTATGTGGTGTATTGTGCCGCTAAGTCTTGTGTTTTATGTGTTTGTTCCGAAATTAATCGCGACAAGTTCTGATAGTTTAGTTGGAACACAATTAGAAGGTATGGTGATAAGTTCGCGACAAGCGACGGCTTTTATTGCAGACGTTAATTGGGTTGTTGCAATTTATACATTGGTTTCTGCTGCTTTTATTTTGTTTAGTGTGTTAAATCATATGTCGCACAAACTTAAATTGTACCGGTTTCAAGCGGGTAAATTAAAACCTCAAACCCAAATCGACGTCGAAGCTTTAGGTATTCAACTACCTAAAAACCTAACGATAGTGACTAACCGTTATGTACAAACGCCGATGATTTTTGGGTTTGTAAAGCCGCAGTTAATTCTTCCTCCTAGCTTTTCTAATATGTACAACGCCGAGCAGCAGAAGCTTATCTTAGAGCACGAAATTTGTCATTTTGGTCGCAATGACATTTATTGGAACCTAATAGCCTATGGACTTGTAACGTTATTTTGGTTTCACCCTTTGGTATGGCTTGCGTATTTTCGTTTTCGCCAAGACCAAGAGTTATCCTGTGATCAAACTGTTCTGGCGCGCAAGTATTTGAATAGCAGGATTAATTACAGTCGAGCATTGCTAATAACTGCGCAATATAAACCGTCGTTGTTAGTTGCTCGAATATCATTTAATGAATACGGAGATAAAAACATTATGTTAGAAAGAATTAATCAAATAAAGTCACTAAATGCTGTTAAGAAGTCACATAAGTTTGGGGTAATTATTGCTGGGGGGCTTTTGTTATCAGGCATTAGTTATGCTGGTGGAGTTGGTAGTATAGATTCAAAAATGGAAGCAGGTAAAACAGTTAATAAAGTATCGCCAATTATGCGTATTGAGCCTAAATACCCTAGTCTGGCAGCAAAAAATAACGTTGAGGGCGCTGTTTTACTTAAATTTGATATAAGTGCGAATGGCGACACTCAGAATATTAGAGTAGTAACAGCCAAACCTGCTGATGTATTTGACCAATCAGCAATAAACGCGCTAAGCCAGTGGAAGTATAGCGTTAGTAACAATAAAGCATCTAAAGATTATTTAGTACAACTAGACTTTAGAATGGATAAAACGAGTAGTAACAAAGCTTTTCATTTAGTTGAGCGTATAAACGTTTCTCAATAATTATCTATCACATATTGAAAGGCTAAGGATTGGCTTTTCAATATATTTACGAGCGCTGTTTACTAGTGTTATTCCATTAAATTTTCATCCTATCCGTTACAATTTTTGGGTTATTAAACTTAAAATTTTCTGTCAAAACTTAAATCTAACAAAAGTTATCAATTCATATTTGTTTTGCTAAACAAAGCCTTATCTTAAGTCGGATTAATCGTTGACCTAGATCAACACCCCATTTTTCTAGTGCTGTATCTTACGCTTGCTAGCTAATTTAATTGGTTAGCAAAACAAAACGTAGATAACTGGACATACAAATGGTTGATCTTGCAAGACGAAATTTTTTTAAGGCAAAAAGTATTCATACAAAGCCGGCTATTCGGTTACCGTATGTTGCCAATGAAGATACTTTTATTGAAAACTGTACGCAATGTGCGCGTTGTATTACGTCTTGCCCTGAAAACATCATTATTAAAGGTGATGCTGGATTTCCTGAAATCGACTTTGCTCGCGGTGAATGTACGTTTTGTAATAAATGTATCGACGTATGTGATGAGCCTTTATTTAATCACGTAGATTCAGCTCCTGCTTTCGATTTACATATTCAAATCAAAGGTAATTGCTTAGCGGTTAATCAAGTGTTTTGTCAAAGTTGCCAAGACAGTTGCGACACGGAAGCGATTTCATTTCGGTATTTAGATTCATCAATACCTCAACCCCAAATTTTACTTGATAGTTGCAATGGCTGTGGAGCATGCGTTTCCGTGTGTCCACAAGCATCTATTGAGTTGTCACCGCATACAACATTAACAAAAGTAGGAGAGATTAATGAGTGCTCTTGAAGAACTAATTTGGAATATTTTGGGTTATTCCTCAATGCCCGTAATTTTTCTTGTTGGCTTTATTGGAACAGCAGCCGTTGCAGCAATGGTATTAAAAATGTTGGGCGCAAAACCACAATAAGAACAACGATTAGTGAATAAGAATAATGTATTCACAAAACAACTTAACGCACTAAATAAGGATCGAAACATTGATCAATTTATTAGAAGAAAGCCCAATAAATATCGCTGGAGTTATGTTTGTTGCCCATCCAACCAAAGTGGATGACGTAGCAAAAGAACTTAGTGAATTTCCGGGCGCAGAGGTCCATGTAACCGGTGATACCGGAAATATGGTGGTTACTATTGAAGAGGTAATCGATAACCCTAAAAAAAGTAAGTTAATCGATACTATTACTGATATGAGTCACGTTAACGGCGTAATTTCATCATCATTAATTTTTCATCACAATGACGCTGGATTACCCCAGCATCAAGGGGAAAAAATATGAGTTTAACAAGAAGAGACTTTATTAAAGCAAATGCGGTGGCAGCAACAGCCGCAGCGGCTGGCGTTGCTGTTCCTGCATCAGCGGCTAATTTAATATCTAAGTCGTCAGACTCAGCTATTAAATGGGACAAAGCACCATGTCGTTTTTGTGGAACGGGGTGTAGTGTTTTAGTTGGTACGCAAAAAGGTAAAGTAGTCGCAACGCAAGGCGACCCTGATGCACCAGTAAACAAAGGGTTAAACTGTATCAAAGGGTACTTTTTGTCGAAGGTAATGTACGGTAAAGATCGCTTAACTCAGCCGTTACTTAGGATGACAGACGGTGAGTTTGATAAAGAAGGTGAATTTACGCCAGTAAGCTGGGACAAAGCTTTCGATGTAATGGCCGACAAATTTAAAACAGCGCTAAAGAAAAAAGGTCCTACATCAGTAGGTATGTTTGGTTCTGGCCAGTGGACAGTTTGGGAAGGCTACGCAGCATCTAAACTAATGAAAGCTGGATTTCGTTCAAACAACATTGATCCAAACGCGCGTCACTGTATGGCTTCTGCTGTTGGTGGCTTTATGCGTACCTTCGGTATTGACGAGCCAATGGGATGTTACGACGATCTAGAAAATGCAGACGCATTTGTTCTTTGGGGATCGAACATGGCGGAAATGCACCCTATATTATGGTCTCGTTTAACAGATCGCCGTTTAAGTGCTCCTCATGTAAAAGTTCACGTGTTATCAACTTATAAGCACCGTAGTTTTGAGCTTGCTGATAACGGCATGATTTTTACGCCGCAAACTGACTTAGCAATATTAAACTTTATTGCTAACTACATTATTCAAAATGACGCGGTTAACGAAGACTTTTTGAAGAATCATGTAAACATTCGTGAAGGCGTAACTGATATTGGTTATGGCCTGCGTCCTACACACCCTTTAGAAAAGTCAGCTAAAAATCCAGGTAAAGGTGGTTCGTCACCTATGTCTTTCGAGGCTTACGCAAAGTTTGTGAGTAAATACACAGCTGAGTATGCGTCTGAGCTTTCTGGTGTGCCAGTAGCTAACTTGATTGAAATGGCTAAGCTATACGCTGATCCTAAAGTTAAAGTTACATCGTTCTGGACCATGGGTTTCAATCAGCATACACGTGGTGTTTGGGCAAACAACTTAATGTACAACGTACATTTACTAACAGGTAAAATTTCTGAACCAGGTAATAGTCCGTTTTCATTAACGGGTCAGCCGTCAGCATGTGGTACGGCGCGCGAAGTAGGAACGTTTGCTCATCGATTACCAGCTGATTTAGTGGTTAAAAACCCTAAACACAGAGCGTTTTCAGAAAAAATTTGGAAGCTACCTGAAGGGACAATCCCGCCAAAACCTGGTTATCACGCTGTTTTACAAAACCGTATGCTTAAAGACGGTAAGTTAAACGCGTATTGGGTGCAATGTACTAACAACGTACAAGCAGCAGCTAACATGAATGAAGAAACTTTACCGGGTTACCGTAATCCTGAAAACTTTATTGTTGTATCAGACCCATATCCTACGGTTACTGCACAAGCGGCTGATCTGATTTTACCAACGGCAATGTGGGTAGAAAAAGAAGGTGCTTACGGAAATGCTGAACGACGTACTCAATTTTGGCATCAGCAAGTGTCAGCACCAGGAGAAGCGCGTTCAGATTTATGGCAACTTATGGAGTTTTCAAAACGCTTTAATATTGAAGAAGTATGGCCAGAAGAGCTCCTTGCTAAAAAGCCAGAATATCGCGGCAAAACAATGTACGACGTACTTTATCGAAATGGGCAGGTTGATAAATTCCCTACATCTGAATGTAAAGGTGATATTAACCAAGAAGCTGATTACTTTGGGTTTTATGCTCAAAAAGGTTTATTTGAAGAATATGCTCAATTTGGTAGAGGGCATGGTCACGATTTAGCTGACTTTGATGTTTACCATGAAGCTCGAGGTCTTAGATGGCCAGTTATTGATGGTAAAGAAACATTATGGCGTTTCCGTGAAGGTTACGATTCATATGTTGAAAAAGGCAGCGGTGTTCAATTCTATGGTAAGCCAGACAAAAAAGCCGTTATTTTTGCGTTACCGTACGAGCCACCAGCTGAAGCGCCTGATGAAGAGTATGACCTATGGTTAAGTACTGGCCGTGTACTCGAGCATTGGCATTCAGGCTCAATGACGGCACGTGTTCCAGAATTACACAAAGCATTCCCTGATGCGGTAATTTTTATGCACCCTGAAGACGCTAAAAAGCGTGATTTACGTCGAGGACAAGAATGTATTATTCAATCTCGCCGTGGTGAAGTGCGCACACGTGTAGAAACTCGAGGCCGTAACAGACCGCCAAAAGGTTTGGTATTTATGCCTTGGTTTGATGCGAAGCAATTAACTAACAAGCTCACACTTGATGCAACGGATCCGCTTTCAAAAGAAACGGATTACAAAAAGTGTGCAGTGAAAATAATGAAAGCGTAATTAATTGGCCGTAGAGCGTAAACATGACAGCAGATAAAACACATACACCGAGAAAAACCACTAGACGTCAGTTTATTACTGAAGCTAGTCGTGGTGTATGTGGAACAGGTTTATTAGGGCTTGGTTTAGCTGGTTATTCTAAGCAATCGCAAAGCTTGGCTGCTCAATGTTTACGACCTCCGGGAGCGTTAACCGAAGAAGACTTTTTAGCTGCATGTGTTCGTTGTGGGTTATGTGTAGAAGCATGCCCATACGACACCTTGAAGTTAGGCAAAATTTTCGAACCTGTTACAACAGGCACTCCTTATTTTGACGCTAATGTGATTCCTTGTGAAATGTGTGAAGACATACCTTGCCAAACGGCGTGTCCTACCGGCGCAATTTCACCAGAATTAGAATCAATAAACGATGCAAAAATGGGATTGGCAGTTTTAATCGATCGAGAAACTTGCTTAAACACGCAAGGGCTACGTTGTGATATTTGTCATCGTGTTTGTCCGTTAATAGACGAAGCGATAACACTTGAAATAGAACGTAACAGTCGTACAGGGCATCACGCGATGTTTATTCCAACCGTGCATTCAGATAAGTGCACGGGTTGTGGTAAATGCGAGCATGCGTGCCCGCTAGAAGAAGCAGCAATAAAAGTTTTACCAAGAGAAATCGCAAAGGGTGAATTAGGACATCATTACCGTTGGGGTTGGATTGAAAAAGACAAAGCTGGCGGATCACTTATTGATGAAGTGCTCGATTTACCTGATCGCCTACCGGGAACTAAGTAATGAAAGCCTCGGTGGGAGCAGAAGCAATAGCAACAAAAGGCTGGCTAGGTGCTCATAAATACTTGCTTTTAAGAAGAGTAAGTCAACTAGGCATATTAGCACTATTTTTAATCGGCCCTTTGTTTGGTGTTTGGGTACTAAAAGGTAACTTGAGTTCAAGTGTGCTCTTAGACACAGTGCCAATGACAGATCCTTTTATGCTTATGCAATCAATCGCAGCAGGCCATATTCCAGAAATTACTGCTGTACTTGGTGCACTCATTGTTGCTGTTTTTTACTTTATGGTTGGTGGAAGGTTCTTCTGCTCTTGGGTTTGTCCAGTTAACGTGATTACCGATTTAGCGCATTGGTTACGCAGAAAATTAAAAGTTAGAGCGTCAACAAAGCTATCAAGAAAAACACGCTTTTGGGTGTTGGCTATGTCACTAGTATTACCTGTTGTATTAGGCACTATGGCATGGGAACTCATCAACCCTGTATCACTATTTCACCGTGGTGTGATTTTTGGAATGGGGTTAGGTTGGATAGTACTTGTAGGCATTTTTTTATTTGATTTATTGCTCGTAGAGCACGGCTGGTGTGGTCATGTTTGTCCACTCGGAGCTTTTTACAACCTAGTGGGACGCTATAGCCCTATTAAAGTGTCAGCTTATCAACGTGAAAAATGTGATAAGTGCATGGACTGCTTTACTGTGTGTACAGAACCACATGTGTTGAAAATGCCTTTGTTTGGTGAAAACAAAGGGTATAGCCCGATGATTGAATCAGCTGATTGTACAAATTGTGCACGTTGTATAGACGTGTGTTCACAAGATGTTTTTAAAATAACGACAAGGTTGCCTATTAAGGCGGAGGTAAAACAATGAAAATATTACCGTTAATGATGATAGTGTTGGGCGTGGCCGTTTCAGGATCATCACTTGCTCAAGAAGAAGTTAACTCAGGTGGTTTAGCGACAATTCGTGGCGCTGCAACCATTGATGAAACACGCAAAGCTGAAGCGTTGAAGCGTGTTCACAAAGATAAAAATCCAGTCGCACGTAATTATGTGCATCAACCACCTGTTGTACCTCATCAAACACGTGGCTATCGAGTAGATAAAAACAGTAACAAGTGCCTTACTTGTCACGGATGGAAGTACGCAGCAGAAACAGGCGCTACTAAAGTGAGTTTAACTCACTTTGAAACACGAGACGGTAAAGTGTTAAGTGATGTTTCTCCACGTCGTTATTTTTGTTCTCAGTGTCATGTAACACAAGCTGATGCACGACCTTTAGTCGAGAATACCTTTAAACCTGTTGAGTCATTGAAGAATGACGAATAACAACATCTAAGGAAGTATTATGACTCAAGAATCAAAAATGAAACGTATATGGCACTATTTAAAATCACCTAGTAGTGCAGGCTTGTGGTTAATTCTTGCACTTGGCTTTGCTGGTGGTGTTATTTTCTGGGGTGGATTTAACACGGCTTTAGAAGTAACCAATACAGAAGAGTTTTGTATTAGCTGTCATGAAATGGAAGCTAATGTGTATGAAGAATACAAAGAAACTATTCACTACTCTAACCGTTCGGGTGTAAGAGCGACTTGTCCTGATTGTCATGTTCCTAAAAAGTGGACGCATAAAATTGTTCGTAAAATTGCGGCAAGTAAGGAAGTATGGGGTAAGTTAACGGGGTTAATTGATACGCGCGAAAAGTTTGTTGATCATCGTCGTTCAATGGCTGAACGAGAATGGAAACGTATGAAAGACAACGACTCTTTAGAGTGTCGTAACTGTCATAACTTTGAGTATATGGATTTTTCTGAACAAGGTAATCGTAGTGTTAAAATGCACTCAGATGCTTTAGCGTCGGGTGAAAAAACATGTATTGATTGTCACAAAGGTATTGCACATGAACTACCAGACATGAAAGGCGTAGATAACTGGTAACATTAATAGTCAATATTGTTAAAAAGCACCGATATTTCGGTGCTTTTTTGTATCTGTTGAACCATTTTATTACATATAAAACTATAGAAGATTTTAGTTGATGTGATATGTTCTAGGCCTTTGCTGTTTAAAACCCTACAACGTGTAATACATGAATAACCAATTAACGACACTTTTAAACCACTGGTATCCTAAACGACATTCACAACAATGGGTGCTTGGCACTGTTTTTGATATCAAAGGTTCTTCTTATCGTAAGCCGGGTGCGATGATGTTGTTTGGCGATTTAGGTGAGCAATATGGCTTGTTAAGTGGTGGTTGTTTAGAGTCAGATTTAATGCGTCATGCCCGTCAAGTGATGGACACCGAGCAACAAAAAATTGTTACTTACGACATGACTGATGAAGATGATGTAGGTTGGCAACTTGGCATAGGATGCGGAGGATTAGTAAAAATATTACTTCAGCCACTTACACAACAAAATAGTTATTTAGCATTGCCTGAATTATTAACTGCGTTAAAACAGCGAAATCAGGTATGTTACGTTCAACAAATTAGTGAACAAGCAGTTAATAATGCAATTTATTCTGATCCAAAACATTTGATATTAGAGCATCCTATCGCTAATGATTTAGACGCGCTATTTGAACATCATTCATCAAACTATTCCGCTAAAGCTGTTTTATTAGAAGATATTAACAGCACATCGTGGTTATATACGCCCGTTAAACCTAGTCCGCATATTATGGTATTTGGTGGGGGAGTAGACGCACTCCCTTTGACTGAAATGGCGAGCACCTTGGGCTGGCAAGTTACCTTAATAGATAAAAGGCCTGCGTACGCAAGAGCATCTCATTTTCCGACTGTTGATAATATCATCAAGTTACCTGCAAACGAGTTACTAAAAGATAACGCATTAATGAACAGTGTTGACGGTATTGTTATTATGACTCACAACATATTAATGGATGGCGAAGCACTAAAAGTCGCACAGCATTCAAGTGCAAAATATGTAGGTTTGTTGGGGCCAATTCACAGGCGAGAGCGAATTTTAGAGCAGGAAAATTTGTCACTTTCAGCGCTATCTACACCGCTTTCTAGTCCAATAGGTTTAAATATTGGTGGGCAGCTACCAGAGTCTATCGCGTTATCTATTTTGTCGGAATGTCATGAGCAGCTCTACACTTAAACACTTACCATAAAATATAAACCGCAGTTTTATTCTCTAAAATATAATCGTTTGAATTACTATCAATAGCTATTATTTTATAGTATTGTTTTTATTTTTAATTGTTAACAATTTTTAAATATTTATACGATAGCTTTTGGAGTTAATGCTTAAATGTTAAATAGAATAAATAAATTAATATTTATTGGTATGTGCTGTGTTTTTTGTGGGGTCACCTTAGCAAGTGCCAATGACAGAGAAGAAGATTTTAATTTTGATTGGAAATTTACCTTAGTTCAAAATACTGACTTACCCGAAGTGTTTCCTATTGACGATACTCGATGGAGGAGTATTCGCTTACCTCACGATTGGAGTGTCGAACAGTCATTTGATGAGTCTTTAGAAGGTGCTACAGGGTATTTACCTGGTGGTGTAGGTATATATCAAAAGCACTTTAAAATAGACAAAAATGACGAAAATAACATTACTTATGTTTTATTTGACGGTGTATATAACAACGCTACATTTTGGATTAATGGTCATCGATTAGGAGAAAATCCAAATGGATATTCTCCAACCTACTTTGATTTAACCGAGCACTTACACACTAATGAGAAAAGTAATGTACTTACGGTGCACGTGGATCATTCTCGATATGGCGATGCCCGTTGGTATACCGGAAGTGGTATTTATCGCAACGTAAAGTTAGTTACGGTAGATAAACTTCATGTACCTATATGGGGCACATTTGTTACTACGCCCAAGGTGACTAAAGATGCTGCTTCTGTAAATATTCAAATTGACGTTAAAAATACGACTAGCCGCAAAGAAGGAGTTGTTGTCAAAACACAAGTGATTAACAGCGAAGGGAAAGTGGTTGCTGTTGAGCAAGACAAAATACGTATCAAATCAAATAGCAAAAATGTGTTAACGCAGTCATTAACCGTGAAAAAACCAACATTGTGGGATGTTGATAATCCATATATGTATAAGGCGGTAACAACGGTTATTCAAAATGGAAAAGTGCTTGATACTTATCATACGCCTTTTGGAATTCGTACCATTGAATTTATTGCAAAAAAAGGTTTTTTCTTAAACGGTAAATCAACGTTAATTAAAGGCGTATCTTTACATCATGACGGCGGACTTGTTGGTGCAGCTGTACCTAAAGAAGTATGGCGAAGAAGAATTCAGTCGTTGAAAGATGCGGGCTTAAATGCAATTAGAACAACTCATAATCCGTTTTCTCAAGAGTTCTTAGATTTATGTGATGAAATGGGGATATTAGTTCAAAATGAATTTTTTGACGAATTTGATTACGCAAAAGATAAACGATTGAATATGCATGAACGCCACGACGACTACATTACTCGTGGTTATGTAGAGCACTTTCAAAAGTGGGGTAAAAGCGATTTAACCAGAACTATGCTTCGAGACAGAAATCACCCGAGTGTTATTCAGTGGAGTATTGGTAATGAAATTGAATGGACATATGTACATTATCGTTATGTTACAGGGTTCTGGGATGATCCAAATGATGCAACTAAGATGGATGGTAGCTTTTGGGGAGCTGCGCCTAAGTATTCCCCAGAAGAGCTGAAAAAGCGTTATGAAGCTTCTAATAAAGGAAAGTACATACTGGCTGAAACGGCTAAAAAGCTAAACGGTTGGGTTAAAGAGTTAGATACAACTCGTCCAACTACAGCTAATTTGATTATTCCTCAAGTAAGCCATGTAAGCGGTTATGCTGATGCTGTTGATATTGCAGGTTACAGTTATCGAAATAGTGTAATTCCTTGGGGGCAAACTCATTTCCCTGAAAAACAAATCACTATCAATGAAAATCCAGGAACGTGGGACGATTGGAAGCAAGTATTACAATTTCCAGGGGTGTTCAGTCAATTCATGTGGACAGGCATTGACTACATGGGAGAAAGGCATAAAAAGTGGCCACATAAAAGTGGGTGGGGCGATATGCTCGACTTAGCTGGTTTCAAACGTCAAGGTTGGAACTACTTTAAAAGCGTATGGGTTAACGAACCACATTTATCATTAGGCACATTACCTTTAAAAGACTCTGGCTTTAATGTAGATGAACTGTCTGGTTTAGCGGTAGCTAAAAGCAATGCGAGTTATACATGGCGAGATTCAAACATGCACTGGAACTATGAGAAAGGCGAGCCTGTTCTTGTAGAAGTTGCGTCAAACCACTCAATTGTAGAATTATTTTTGAATGGTGAATCGTTAGGTTATAGAAGTATGTCGGAAGCTCCTGACCGTATTCTTAGATGGGTTGTGCCTTATAAAGCAGGTGTTATTACGGCCAAAGCTGGCTTTACAGGGCAAGAGATTGAAGCAGAACTTGAAACTGCAGATAAACCGGTTGGTTTTACATTAACGGCTGATAAATCAGTATTAAGTGCCGATGGCTATGATGTTGCGCATTTGGTCGTACAACTGCACGATGCTAAAGGGCGTCCGGTAAAAACTGAGAACACAGAGATTACTTTTGAATTAAAAGGTGATGCAAGATGGCTTGGTGTAGATACAGGAGCTCCAGAGAATATTAACGATTTTCAATCAAAGAGCATCGTAACAGCGAAAGGTCGTACGTTAGCTATTGTACAATCAAATACTACTGCCAATACCGTGAGTATTATTGCGCGAGCGAAAGACTTACCAGAGCAAACATTGATACTTAATATTCGTTAGATTGGTTTGATTCACGTAAAAATGAAGCCCAGTATTTATATATACTGGGCTTTTTATTGTGTTATTAAAAACAGAATTAATATAATTTGGTTATTCAAGAATAAGCTTTTACAAGCTTAAACACATGATTATAGCGTCTTCATACCCAAAGCCTGAGGCACTAGGGTAATATCCAACTCGTCGATCAGTTTCTACAAAGCCGCTATTAATATACATCATCTGAGCGCTGATGTTTTTGGCTCTAACTTCTAGCCATATTTTTGTTGCTTCAATACGTTTTGCTTCGTCAATAAAGTGATTTAACATCACTTTACCAAATCCGTTACCTTGCTTGTCTGGTGATACACAAATATCCATTAGCGTAACTTCGCCAACTACGTGCTCGCCAATATAAAACCCTACTAAGTCATCATTGTTTTTAATAAAACTTCCAAAATATCTACCACCAATACAACTTTTAAATGTTTTTTCGCTCCAAGGGTGCGAGTGGCAAGCTGTTTCGATTGGCATTAACGCATCTACATCGTTAATAGTAATAGGAAAGAAGTTGGTCATTAAGAAAGTACTTTTTGGTTTAATGTATTCCATAAGCTGCGCTTTAACTCGAGGCTGGCGCTTATTTGGGATAATTCAGGAGTTGTTAAAACATTGTGCTCAAACGAGATTGACTGAACTGAGCTAAATTGCCAATTGATTAAACCTAAATCGATAGTATTGTGGGTAACATTTATATCACCAATTTCACAATTGATACTGCGTAGCACATCTAGAAATACACGCTGAGATACTACGCTTTCAGCAGTAATTTCAATAACACGACTACTTTCTGATAACTCATTAATCACGTCTGAATTCTTTGGTTCAGCGCGTGATTTCCACACATTTATGCCCATCTCGGCAAGTTGTGAATATTGTTTTTGAGTTACGGTCATTTGAAGAGTCGGTTACTTTAATTGATGAAAAATAATTTAACGTATGATGACAGATATCAGATAAAACTTAAATAATACTGACTTAGGTTTAGATGATAAATAGTAGAATACGTATTAATGAAAGTAATGAAAAAAGAGATATACGAGAAGAGAAATTGGCAGGGGTGGAGAGATTCGAACTCCCAACCGTCGGTTTTGGAGACCGCTGTTCTACCAATTGGAACTACACCCCTGCAACGGAAACGAATTATACCCAAGCCAAATCAAAGGTAAAGCATAATGTTATAAATATTATCTGTTCGCTCAATAAATCAACATTATCATCATATTTCAATCGTAATAGATTGCTATTTAACCTGTTCGGCAGGGAACATATTACAAAAGCGCAACTCGTCTGGGTATGGATATACGTCGCCGTATACTTTATTTTTTAAGTTTTCCTGCACATTCTTCCAATAGTCGGCGTGCAATAAGTCTTCATGTACCGCTTTAAAAGCTTCTCGGTATTTTCTGTTAGACAATGCAAATGTTGCTAACTCTTCTGGAAAAACATCTTCGGGTGCAACTGAATACCATGGTTCTGCCGCGTATATTTGTTCTTCAGTTTTAGGTTCTGGTATTGTTCTAAAGTTAACTTCATTCATGTAAGTTATTTCATCGTAATCGTAAAAGATCACTCGGCCATGGCGCGTAACCCCAAAGTTTTTGAGTAACATGTCTCCTGGGAATATATCGGCAGCAATTAACTGCTTTATTGCTTGGCCGTACCCGTAAAGCGCTTCCTTGGTTTCTTCTTCGTTAGCATTAGACAAATATATGTTTAATGGAATCATGCGGCGTTCAATGTATAAGTGCTGAATAACAATAAGCTCGTTTTCTTCACGAATGATAGATGGTGCAACTTGATACAGTTCTTCGAGTAGCTCTGTTGAAAACCGACTTTTAGGGAAAGCAACTTCCGAGTACTCCATGGTGTCTGCCATTCTTCCCACACGGTCATGGTGTTTAACTAAACGATATTTATCTTTAACATCTTGTTTAGTCATGTTTTTACTAGGCGCGAATTTGTCTTTAATAATTTTAAAAACATAGGGGTAAGAGGGAAGAGTAAATACGCTCATCACCATACCTTTTATACCAGCGGCAAGTTCGAATTTGTCGTTGCTTGTAGATAAATGATTTAAAAAATCGCGATAAAACTGCGTTTTACCTTGTTTGTGATAGCCAATGGCTGAATATAAATCGGCACGAGTTTTGTGCGGTATAAGCGATTGTAAAAAATTTACTAACGCATATGGATGTTCGCAATCTACAAAAAAGTATGCACGTGCAAAACCAAATACTACGGCCATACTTTCTTCGTCGGTTAATACAGCATCAAGATACAATCCTTTTTCAGGATCATTTAAAACAGAGAAAATAAATGGCGTAATACCCGCTGGCGAAATAACTCTACCAATTAAGTATGCGCCTTTGTTACGGTAAAATACAAAATTGAGTAGATCAAACTGCAATGTTTCAATTTGAAACATTGTTTTTTTAGCGCGCTGACGAAACACATTAATTAAACAGTTTACGTCTCGGTCTATATCTTGAAAGTTCACGTCAAATTGTGGAGAGGTAACCATGTCTTTGATGGTATTAAACACGCCTTTTTCAGCGGGTTGATAACGAGTATAAATAGCGGGTGGTTGCTCGCAGTCTAATCTACACGCGGTACTTTCTACGAATATGTATCCGTTGTGATAATATTGTCGAGAAAACAAATTACAGAATACGGAGTTGTAGAAAGACTCTGCTAAATCAGGTTGGTTATGCTTTGCTAGCAATCCGATATAGGCCATTTTAACTTCTAACCACAACGATTCGTTTAGTTCCTTAATATCAAAATCATCATTAAGTTGTTGAAGCGTTTCAGTTACACGGTGTTCGTAAAAGTCAGTTCGTTGCCTTGCAGCTTTCTGAACTTCGTTCCACTGGCATTGTTCGAAACGTGTCTTTGCCGACTTGGTAATTTCACTATAAAGAAAAATATGGCGTTCAAATCCTGATAAAATATTTTGTGCAATTGCTTGGGCAAGACTCTTCATAATTCAACCTCGTTAACAAGATGCTATGAGCATATTATAAATCATATGAATATGGAGCAAGGTTTGATGAATGCTGGGTATAAATACGCTAAATTTAAGTGAGCGTTATTCTGTACGTTAGCAAAACTGATTAAATCTACATTTCTCTTGCTATTAAAGGCTTGTAGCTCTAAAATTACGCGTTTTTTTATCAAGAAAAGTACTAGAAATTAACATGCGTGTAGCCGATTTTTCCTTTGATTTACCTGAAGAGCTTATTGCTCGTTACCCAAAAGCTGATAGAACAGCAAGTCGACTTATGTCGCTTGATGGGAATACAGGAAACATTGAAGACCTAAATTTTTTAAATATTGTTGATAAGCTTAAGGCTGGCGACTTGCTCGTTTTTAACAATACGCGTGTTATTCCTGCTCGTATGTTCGGGAAAAAATCTACTGGCGGCCAAATTGAAGTGTTGGTAGAGCGGTTGATTGACGACAAACGCTTTTTAGCACATATCCGTTCAAGTAAGTCTCCTAAAGTCGGAACAGAAGTTATTCTTGAAGATAAAGTAACTGCGACTATGGTTGCTAGGCATGGCCCTTTATTTGAATTAGAAGTACACGGCGAGCAGCCTGTATTAGCAATGTTAGATGAAATAGGACATATGCCTCTTCCTCCTTACATTGACCGCCCTGATGAAGACAGCGATCGCGAGCGTTACCAAACCGTTTACAATGAAAAGCCTGGAGCAGTAGCTGCGCCAACTGCAGGCTTACATTTTGATGATGCGTTGTTAGAAACGCTAAAAAATAAAGGCGTGAATTTCGCGTTTGTAACACTGCATGTAGGAGCTGGTACTTTTCAGCCTGTAAAAGTGGATGAAATAGCTGATCACATTATGCATGCTGAATATGTTGAAGTGCCGCAAAGTGTTGTTGAGCAAATAAATCAAACAAAAGCTAACGGGCATCGCGTTATAGGTGTAGGTACAACTTCTGTACGTTCTTTAGAAAGTGCGGCCAAAGCAGCTCAAGATAAAAATGAAGCATTAACAGAATTTTACGGCGACACTGATATTTTCATTACACCAGGTTATGAATTTAAAGTGATTGACGCTTTAATTACAAACTTCCATTTATCAGAGTCAACGTTATTAATGTTAGTTAGTGCGTTTTCTGGTTATGAAAATATTATGTCGGCGTATAAACATGCTGTTGATAATCAATATCGATTTTTTAGTTATGGTGATGCTATGTTCCTCACCAAAAAGAATGACCAATAAGTTCTCGTTAGCTTATTAATACCAATATGTTGCTGGCCTGTTTAGCTAGTGGACTTAAGGAATACAATGCAAACAAAAATGAAATATGACTTAATAAACACCGACGGCAAAGCACGTCGCGGTCGTTTAACCTTTTCTCGCGGTACAGTAGAAACCCCAGCGTTTATGCCTGTTGGAACATACGGCACCGTAAAAGGTATGAAAACTGAAGAAGTAGACGACACAGGCGCTGAAATTATTTTAGGTAATACTTTTCACCTAATGCTTCGTCCTGGTACAGAAATAGTGGAGCAGCATGGCGGCCTTCACGACTTTATTAATTGGCAAAAGCCAATACTAACTGATTCAGGCGGTTTTCAAGTATTTAGCCTAGGCGCAATGCGTAAAATTACCGAAGAGGGTGTAAAATTTAGTTCGCCGGTAAATGGTGACAAAATTATGTTAACGCCTGAGCGCTCTATGGAAGTACAGAGAAGTTTAGGCTCAGACGTGGTTATGATTTTTGATGAATGTACTCCATACCCAGCAACACACCAAGAATCTAAAGAATCAATGGAGCTATCTCTGCGTTGGGCTCAACGTTCAAAAGATGCGCATGGCGACAACCCATCAGCACTATTTGGTATTGTACAAGGTGGCATGTATGAAGACCTTAGAGAAGTGTCAATTAAAGGCTTAAAAGCTATTGAATTTGACGGTTACGCTATTGGTGGTTTATCTGTTGGTGAACCTAAAGAAGATATGATTCGAATTTTAGATCATACTACCCCCTTGATCCCTGATAATAAGCCCCGATATCTGATGGGAGTAGGGAAACCAGAAGACCTAGTTGAAGGTGTTCGTCGCGGTATTGATATGTTCGATTGTGTTATGCCTACGCGTAATGCTAGAAACGGTCATTTGTTTGTAACTAATGGCGTTCTTAAAATAAGAAATGCTAGTCACAAAACAGATACAGGCCCGTTAGACGCTGAGTGTGATTGTTACACGTGTAAAAATTATTCACGTGCATATTTACATCACTTAGATAAGTGTAGAGAGATTTTAGGATCGCAATTAAACACCTTGCACAACCTACATTTTTATCAGCGTATTATGAAAGGTTTACGTAACGCTATTGAAAACAATACATTAGACGAATACGTAGAAGAATTTTATGCACTACGAGGCTTACCTGTTCCGCCATTAGCGGGTTCAGAAACGGTTTCGAGTGATACCGAATAACGGTATATTAAACCTTATTAGTTTTAGTTAAATTTTAATTATTCATTACAAAAAGAAATAGAAGAGGATTTTATGAGTTTATTTATTAGTAAAGCACACGCAGCAGCGGCTCCAGCACCAGCAGGTGGCGGTATGGAAATGCTTATTATGTTGGCAGTGTTTGGTGCAGTATTTTATTTCATGATTTACCGCCCACAAGCTAAGCGTGTTAAAGAGCATAAAAGCTTAATGTCTTCTCTTTCAAAGGGTGACGAAGTGTTAACGCAAGGTGGTATTGTTGGCAAAATCGTTAAAGTATCTGATGAAAAAGACTTCATCGTTGTAAGTATTGCTGAAGGCACTGAAGTTACAGTACAAAAAGGTGCAGTAAGTGCAGTACTTCCAAAAGGCACTATGAAGTCTTTGTAATATTTAATTCTGCGTCACGCGTTTTAGCGACGCAGACTTAATGATTTATCAACAAAAATAGGAAGATATTGTGTTAAACAAATATCCATTATGGAAAACACTAATGGTGCTTATTATAGTTGCCCTTGGTGCTTTATACGCAACGCCGAATTACTTCGGTAAAGATCCAGCAGTGCAAATTTCTGGATTACGTGGCGTTGAAATTAATGCTTCGACATTAGATACCGTAAAAACCAAGCTCAACAATGAAAACATTTCATTTCTAAATATCGTTCTAAATAAAGATCAAATTTTAGCTCGCTTCTTAAATACAGAAGACCAGCTACAAGCTCGTGATTTGTTGATAGAAGATTTAGGTGACAACTACTCTGTAGCGTTAAACCTTACACCTGCAACTCCTGAGTGGTTAGCAAAGTTAGGTGGAACGCCAATGAAACTGGGTTTAGATTTAAGTGGTGGTGTTAGCTTCTTGATGGAAGTTAACATGAAAGTCGCTTTATCTAAGGCTACAACCAATGTTGTAGACAGTTTTAGAGCAGACTTACGTGGTGAAAAAATACGTTACCGTTCAGTAAAAAATACTGATAAAGGTATTCAAGTTATTTTTCGTAAAGTTGAAGACTTAGACAAAGCCGAAAAGTTTATTAAAAAGAAATTTGGTGGCTTATTACTTTCAACGGATAGCGACGCTTTATCATTAACTGCAACAATGACTGCAGCTAAAATTAAAGAAGTTCGCGACTATGCACTACAGCAAAATATTACCATTATTCGTAACCGTGTTAACGAATTAGGTGTTGCTGAACCTTTGGTACAACGCCAAGGTAAAAAGCACATCGTGATTGAATTACCGGGTGTACAAGATACAGCCGTTGCAAAAGCGATATTAAGTGCAACAGCAACAATCGATTTTAGAATGGTTGATACCGAAGGTGATTTAGCATCGGCATTAAATGGTCGTGTTCCTGCAAGTTCTGAAGTTTTATATGAAAAAGATGGTAAGCCTGTATTACTGAAAAAGCGTGTAATGCTTGAAGGTAGTCATATTGTTGATGCTAAATCAGGGTTTGACGAATACAGCCGCCCTCAAGTTAACATTGATTTAGACGCTGCTGGTGGTAGCAAAATATCAAACTTCACTAAAAACAACATTGGTAAGCCAATGGCAACCGTGTTTATTGAATATAAACCAACTAAAAAGAAAGATGCTGAAGGTAATACTATCTTTGAAAAAGTTGAAGAAGTTATCAGTGTTGCAACAATCCAATCTCGTTTAGGTAATAGTTTCCGTATTACTGGTGCAGGTAGCCAAGCAGAAGCACATAGCTTAGCGTTACTTTTACGTGCTGGTGCATTAATAGCGCCTATTCAAATTGTTGAAGAGCGTACTGTTGGTCCTACGTTAGGTGCTGAAAATGTTCAATTAGGTTTTCAAGCGATTCTTATGGGCTTTGGTTTAGTTTTTGTATTCATGCTTATCTATTACCGTGCATTCGGTATTGTTGCTAACCTTGCGTTGGGTGCAAACTTAGTATTGATCATTGGTATTATGTCAATGATACCAGGAGCAACCTTAACACTTCCTGGTATGGCGGGTATTGTTCTTACTGTTGGTATGGCGGTTGACGCAAACGTGCTGATATTTGAACGTATACGTGAAGAGATCAGAACAGGTAAATCAATACAGCAATCTATACATCAAGGATACGATGCTGCATTCTCAACCATTATTGATGCAAACATTACAACCCTTATTGCAGCACTTATTTTATTTGCTGTGGGTACTGGTCCAATTAAAGGGTTCGCGATTACATTATCAATCGGTATTATCACATCGATGTTTACTGCGGTAATTGGTACTCGTACGGTTGTAAACGCTGTTTGGGGTGGTAAGCGCCTCGACAAAATATCAATTTAAATTAGAGCGAAATATTTAATATGCAATTTTTAAAATTAAAAAATACTCTCGCTTTTATGCGTTATAGAAAGCCAGCCATGCTTTTCAGCTTATTGTTGATGTGTGCATCGATTTATACCTTGTATGAGAATAAGCTTCAATTTGGCCTAGACTTTACAGGCGGTACGTTAATCGAAGTTGGTTTTAAAGAAGCTGCTGATTTAACTAAAATCCGTAGTGTATTAGACAACAACGGTTATGATGATGCTGTAGTACAACTATACGGATCAAGTCGTGATGTTGTTATTCGTTTAGCTGAGCGTCAAGGTAAAAAGGTTGAGCTATTAGGTAACGAAGTACTATCTACTTTGAAAAAAGGTACAGGCCAAGAAATGGATATGCGACGCATAGAATTTGTTGGTGGTAGTGTAGGTGATGAATTAGCCGAGCAGGGCGGTTTAGCCATGCTTACAGCGTTAATTTGTATCTTAGTGTATGTTGCTTTTCGTTTTGAATGGCGCTTTGCTTTAGGTTCTGTTGCTGCACTTTTTCATGATGTATTGTTAACGTTAGGTTTGTTCTCGTTCCTTAAATTGGAATTTGATTTAACTGTATTAGCGGCGATTTTAGCGGTAATTGGTTACTCGCTAAACGATACTATTGTTGTATCGGATCGTATTCGTGAAAATTTCAGAAAAGTTCGTGAAGGTTCGCCGTCAGAAGTTATTGATATTTCATTAACACAAACGTTAAGCCGTACGTTTATCACTTCATTAACAACGCTACTTGTACTTGGCGCACTCTTCTTTAAAGGTGGTGAACTTATTCATGGTTTCTCTACAGCGTTATTGTTTGGTGTATTTGTAGGCACGTATTCTTCAATTTATATAGCGAGTTCTATCGCATTATCTTTAGGTATTTCGAAAGAAGACTTAATACCTGAAGTTATTGAGAAAGAAGGTGAAGACCAAGAACAAATGATGCCTTAATTCATAAGATATCAACCCGATAAAAAAAACCAGCATTTCGCTGGTTTTTTTATCTCTACAATATACTGTTATCACACTTTGGTTAACCGATTATTTCTCTAATAACTTTAGATAAATTAATCTTATAATCTTCAGCTCTCGCCGACGCAATAATCGATATTGGCTCTTTGATTAAGCAAATCTCTTTTGATGTAATATTACGGCTATGCTTAGTATTGTAGAATGCTGTTACTTTAGGTTTTAGTGGATCTCGTCGGTTTCCTTGGGTAACAATTGCGAGTAAGTCGTTCGATAGCTTAACCAACGACCCAACAGGATGAACACCAATAAACTTAATGAATTGTTGAACCAGAACACGATCAAATTTTTCATTTTTAGCGAGCAGATAACGTAAAGCATTAATAGGTTGCTCACCTTGCTTGTAGTATTTGTCACCTGTCATGGCATCGTATACATCAACAATGGCAGTAATACGAGCGAGTTTAGATAGTTTTCCTGCTTCGATACCACGTGGATAACCCGAACCATCTAACCGTTCGTGATGGTTTATTAGCATGTCGGTTGTTATTTTATTTAATACGCCATCGTTTTTGCATATTTGATGTCCCCACGAAACATGTTTTTGAACAACATCTTTTTCATTCGCAGTAAGCTTACCTTTTTTATCCGTAATACCTTTAGGGACTTTTGCAACGCCAATGTCGTGAAGAATTGCGCCAATGGTAATTTCTGTCGCGGTTTCTTTTTTAATACCCAAAAATAAACTAAAGCCGCACAACAAAACACCAGAGTTAATTGCGTGCTCCCATTGGTAAGTCGATTGATGACGAATACGAGTTAAGATAGACATTGCATATTCATTACGAATGACTGATTCAGTAATTTCAGAAGCCAATTCATTTACTGCATTAAAATTAACTTTTTGACCTGATTGAATGTCATCAAATATCGTTTTTATACAGTCGGTTGCGTTATCGTATATTTTACAAGATAAGTGAAACTCATCTTCTAATGACTTGGTTTTAACTGTTGCTTTAGGTTTATTTTTTTGGGGAATATTAGGTGTTTGAGAAGGTGAGTTTTGTGTATCTTCAACGCTTTCTTCTTGTGCTTTTACAACTAAGCTCACAACGCCTTGTTTTTTCAGTTGGTCAATAATCTTTTGAGATTTAACCAGACCTTGGGTTTTGATTTTGAAAAAACGGTTTTTAGACTTTACGTCTAAAACGTACATGCCGAGTTTTAGCTCGTCAATAGTGACAGTGTTCGACAATTCTTGCGACATTAGTTCGTTTTATTATTATTATTTTTGTTACAGCATTTTTACGTATTTTTAACTTTGGTACAACTGTTAGGTGAATATTTATGCAATGTGTGTATGTTTTGAAAGAATTTGACACATTATATTTTCGCAATCCTTTTGAGATGGTATAGACTATCGTTATAAATATAATTATAAAAAACATATTGTTATTTATTTGCAGCTATTAGTTGGATATAAATAATTTGAATAAATAAAACATGAAATTTAAAGGAAGAAACTGTGCCTAATAATGCCCATTTATTTAGAAAGTCAGCTATTTGTTTAGCATTAGGAACTGCGTTTGCGACACCTGTTTATGTCGCTGCTGAAGAAACAGGCGAAGTTGCTGTTGAAGGTATTGAGCGCATTCAAGTGACTGCATCTAGACGTGCATCTACCGTTCAAGAAGCTCCACTTAACATTACAGCATTAGATGGCGATATAATGAAAGATCAAAATATCGCAAAAGTATCTGAAGTAGCGCGTTGGGTTCCAGGCCTAACTATTCCTGACCAAGGTGGTCGAGGTGGTAACAATATTATTGTACGTGGTTTAAGTACTAACTCTACGGGCCCATCATCTGATGGCGGTACTGTTGCTACATACTTTGGTGAAATGCCATTAGATGTAGATTTAAGATTAATAGACGTAGAACGTGTAGAAGTGTTAATTGGTCCACAAGGGACATTATACGGTGCTGGTACATTAGGTGGTGCAATTCGTTATATGCCTAAAAAAGCAGAACTTGATGTGGCGAGTATTGAGTTTAATGGTGATGTATTCAAAGGTGAAGAAAGTAGTAATGCGGGTGGAGAAACCAGTTTAATTGTTAATGCTCCTATTATTGAAGATGTTCTAGCTGTTCGTGCGTCATTTAATATGTATAACGATCCTGGCTTTATTGATTATGCTTACACAGTTCGTGAAGGTGGTGTTTCAAACCCTAATCCCGATTGGTCTCATCCTGGACAAGTTGCGCAAAATATTAAATCAGTAGCAGACGCTAACGGAGAAGAAGTTTTTACAAGTAGGGTTGCTATTCGTTGGACACCAACAGAATGGTTAGACGGTACACTAACTTATTTATATCAAAATAGCGAAGTGGAAGGTCGTACTGTAAGTGGTTATCAATCATTAGGTTTAGGTAATCAATTGCGAGACTACGTAGGAAAATATGAAGCGACTCAACGTTACCTTGAGCCTGAAGAAAACAAAGATTCATTGATCAGTTTAGATATTACCGCGGATTTAGGTTTTGCAGAGCTAGTATCGGCAACAGGTGTTACTAATCATAAAAACGATGGTCAGCGAGATCAAACAGATTTGTTAATTGCTAATCCTTGGAGTTATGAGACTTTCCCTACATTTTCTGCGTTCACGCGTGAAACGGAAGATTACAATAGTTTTACACAAGAAATTCGTTTAGTGAGTCAGTCTGATTCAATGTTTTCATGGATTGTTGGTGGCTACTACAACAAAACTGAAGAAAACGCATTGAGCGAAGAATATACACCACACTATGCGGCTTTTGTAGGCTCTAATCGTGCTGATGATCTTGAGTATCTCCAGTTTACTGATAATGAACTTGTAGAAAAAGCATTGTTTGGTGAGGTGAGCTTTCAGTTTACCGATGCCTTTGAAGTAACTTTAGGGGCTAGATTTTACGAATACGATATTGATTCAGGTTCTGCATTTTCTTTAGCGCTATGGGACTGGGAATCTGATCTTATAGGTACTACGACTGAATTTAGGCCAGAAAAGGTTACCAGAACATCGAGTGATGGTGACGGTAATTTGTTTAAGTTCAACGCAAATTACAGATTTACACCCGACGTAATGGGTTATGTTACTGTAAGTGAAGGTTTTCGTTTAGGTGGCTCTAATGGTATTGCAGCTTGTCCAGAACCTTTGCCAGCCGGTCAAAGTTTATGTGCATTACCATCAGAATTTTCGTACGAGCCAGATACAACAACCAACTATGAGTTAGGGTTTAAGAGTACATGGTTCAACAACAAGTTTCATTTCAACGCCGCAATATTTAACGTTGAGTGGGAAGACGCACAAGTTAGTGGAGCGACTACCGAGAATGGTAACCTTCCGTATACTGCTAATGCAGGGTCTGCGAATAGTCATGGATTAGAAGTTTCTTCAAGAGCTCTTTTATCAGATAGTTTGACAGCTTTCGCAAGTTATTCTTATGCGAAAGCTGAATTAACATCAGATGTAATAGGCTTTTTTACAAAGTTACCTTCTACAAATCCTGCATATAATGAATATTCTGCACTCGATGGAGATAGATTACCTGCAGCACCGGAACATCAATTTTCATTTGGGCTGAATTATTCGCAAGAGATTTTTGACGATAAGATGCTAGATATTGTGTATGGCATTACTGCACAAAGTGATATTTACACTTCGGCAGGTTTAAAGGCGGAAGGTGAAGCGTTACCAGGTTATGCATTAAGCAATATATCGGCAACTGTATCGGAAGATGAATGGTCAGTTACCTTATACGTAGATAACTTGTTTGATAAATTTGCCTATTCGGCAACGAGAAGTACAGGAAAGGCAGCAGGCTTTGCTGAGTTCCCTGATGAGATAATAAATGATGCAACAACTGATATGTATCGAGCTTACTCACACTATGTTGTTTCGCCTCGTACTATCGGTGTTAAATTTAACTACTTATTCGATTTGTAGAATTAGTTAATTACACCGTGTTAAAGCATTCTACTTTATTGAGGAGAATGCTTTTTTACTTTATAAATGTATAACTTTAAGAATGATTAAGCATGACATGAATAGCACTATTAAAACGTTGCATCAACAAGCTCAGAAATACATATCAGACAAGCAATATCAAAAGGCTCATGAGGCGTTAATTGCAATTTTGCAAAACGATAAGTATTTTGCTGATGCATATTTTTTATTAGGGGTTATTGCGAGTGAACACCTTAACTATTCGAAAGCTATTCAGTTGTTTGAACAATCATTAAAGTTATCAACACATAATTTTGAATATTTAGCGCAACTTGCTAAGCATCACGCACTGCTTAGCAATGATGTTGAAGCTGAACTTTACGCGAAGAAAGCGTCTGACTACCGCGGAACGTCAGCTTATGTTTTTGATACTATAGGAGTAGCGTACAGTAAAATTGGTTTGCATAAAAAAGCGGTAGAGTTTTTTAAGAAAGCAACGGTATTGGATAATAATAATACATCTTATTTTTTTAATTTAGGTGTATCACAAACATTCAATGGTGACTTTAATGATGCTCAATTGTCGCATGAGCGCGTATTAGAAATTAACCCAGCGTTTTGTAAATCATACACTGCTTTGAGCTCTTACGGTGGTGTTAAGTCTTCAATCTATAATATTGAAGCAATGAAATTGCTTTTTAATGTAACTGCTGATCCAGACGACAAGTTACACCTAGGGCATGCTTTAGCTAGAGAACATGAGGCAACAGAGGATTATGACTTAGCATATAAATACTTATCTTTAGCGAAGAAAGCCAAGCTTGAGTCTATAGATTATGATTTTGCTAATGACGAAGAAATGATGCACTCATTACTTGATACGTTTACTCGTTTTAGCGTATCTAATGCTGTTAATCTAGGATGTAACAACGAAGAACCTATTTTTATTGTAGGAATGCCGAGAACCGGAACAACATTAGTAGAAAGAATACTGTCGCAGCATAGTGATGTATGTACTGCAGGGGAGTTAGAACACTTTGGTTTGTTATTAAAGGAAATGAGCAAAAGTACAACCGTTCGAGTTTTAGACCCCTCGACTATTAATGACGCCATGAATATCGATTTTTCATTATTAGGAGAACGATACATTGCCCGAACCCGTGTGCTAACAGGTAAAACAAAAAAATTCATTGATAAAATGCCGTTAAACGTATTGTATGTCGGCTTTATTTTAATGGCTTTTCCAAAAGCAAAAATAATTTGTTTAGACAGGCAGCCACTAGACACCATTCTAAGTAATTACAGACAACTTTTTTCAGCGAATGCGTATAACTACAATTATTCGTACAACCTCGAAACAACAACAAAATATTATGTATTGTTTAGTAAGTTGGTTGAGTTATGGAAAAGTAAATTTCCAAAAAATTTTTATGTCGTTAACTATCAAAACTTAGTAAAGAACTCTGAAAAAGAAGCGAAAACATTAGTTAATTTTTGTGAGTTAGAGTGGGAAGACTCCTGTTTAGAAACTAACGCTAACACTTCTCCTGTTGCTACTGCCAGTGCAGTACAGGTTCGAAAACCAATTCATAGTAAATCTATTGATAACTGGAAAAAATATGATGCCTACCTAGGCTCTATTAAATCTATTTTGTTAAATGCCAATAAATTGTAAAAACTATATTATCAATTTGTAATACTGCCTTTAGTTAACATTTTTATTACACGTACCTTAATTTCAGATTGTTTTTAACTTATTGAATTCAATAAGTTAAATCTGTTTTTGTAGGTGTGTGTAATCTGTATGTCACTTTTCTTAAATAAAAACTACATATTTCTAAAACATTTCTGTCATTTTCAAGCCGTACCATTCTGCCAACTTTTAATTCAGGGTTATTTTTAATCGCTTGATTATTTGTAGCCAATAAAAATTAATCAAATAAACTCTGCGGAGCTGTAACACATGCAAATTAAATCATTGTTCAAAGTAAGTACAATTGCTGGCGCGTTAATCTTAGCTGGTTGTGGTGGAGACATTAACTTATCATCAGACGTTAACAATTCGGTTGGTGATACTGTTACTAATATTACAAACCCAGATACTTCAACGCCAGTTGATGACGTAGTTTTACCGGGTAAATCAAATTCGCAGTTAGCTCAGCAAGTAGCTGCAGTAATTGGTTTTGACGTTTCTGTTCAAGTTTTAGATGGCAAGCTAACTGAAGATACAACGTTAGTAGCTTCTGCTAACAATAAGCCTGTGTTCTACGCTATTAGCGGTGGTTTAGAAGTTATGGCTGGCGCTACATTAACAGTTGAGCCAGGTTCTGTTTTATTTGGTCAATCAGGTAACGATTATTTAGTTGTTCACCGTGATGCAAAGATTATGGCCGAAGGTACTAAAGCTAAGCCAATTATCATGACGTCTTTACAAGATGTTAAAGGCGAAGATACTTCTGCTGGTCAGTGGGGTGGTGTGGTAATTCTAGGTAATGCTCCATCAAACAAATGTCCATCAGACGGCAGTGCATGTGCATTACAAGTTGAAGGTGTAGGTGAAGGTGCTGTATTTGGTGGTGATGACTGGGAAGATAACTCAGGCTCATTAAAATATGTAGTTGTTAAGTATGCAGGTTATGAAATTGCACCAGACAACGAGTTAAATGGTGTAACTTTTGGTGGTGTTGGTTCGGGTACTACTGTTGATTACTTGCAAGTACACGCAAACGCTGATGACGGTGTAGAGTTTTTTGGTGGTGCAGTTAACGTTAAGCATTTAGTACTAACATCAAACCAAGACGATAGTATTGACTGGGATAATGGTTATAAAGGTATGATTCAGCACGTTTACATTGAACATGCTAAAAATGCTGGTGAAGCTAACCGCGCAATTGAAGCTGATAACGACGGTTCAACGCCTGATAAAGAGCCTCAATCAAACCCAACACTAGCTAACATGACTATCGTAGGTAACAACTTCGACACAGCTGACAAAGACTCAGAAGGTATTTACTTACGTGAAGGTACAGCAGCTAAAATTTTCAATACTGTTGTAACTGGTCCAAGCGAAATGGGTGAGTGTATTGAATTTGAAGGTGGTGATACTTCTTCAGTAACTGTTGATAACGCAACAAGCGGCAAAATTGTTATTCAAAATTCAATAATGGCTTGTTCAAATGGTGAAAATTTCAAAAACTCAAAGGCAGCTGATGGCAGCACGTTACTTGATATAGAAACGTGGTTCACTGATGAGTCATCTAACAGCATTAGTACATCTATTTTGATTGACGAAAATGGTGTGCCAGATACTAACTCTCCTCTAATTGCTGCTAACGCTGGTCAAGACGTTGCAAACACTCAAGATTCGTTCTTCGACACAACGGATTACATTGGTGCGTTTGATGGTACAACTGATTGGCGTCAAGGTTGGGCGTTTGGATACGGCGGTGGTGAAGTAACTGCTGAAGTTGAAACACAAGGTTGTCCTACAGGTACATCTGCTATTTCTTCGGTTGACGGTTCAACAACTACTTGTCAAATTTCGGGTACGATTACTGCCGACTTAACATTAACGTCTAACAATATTTATGCTTTAGACGGTGCTGTTTTTGTAGGTAACGATAAAGCAGACTCTGCAACGTTAACTATTGAAGCTGGTACAACTATTTTTGGTCGCTCAGGTAGTGATTACTTAGTAGTAAGTCGTGATTCAGACATTCAAGCAAATGGTACATCGTCAGCACCAATCGTGTTTACTTCAAGTCAGGATATTGAAGGTGGAACAACTGATTCAGGTCAATGGGGTGGTATTGTTTTATTAGGTAATGCTCAATCAAACAAATGTCCTACTGACGGAAGTGCTTGTGCTTTACAAGTTGAAGGTGTTGAAGACGGTGCTGTATTTGGTGGTACTGACGATACAGACAGCTCAGGTACATTACGTTATGTTGTTGTTAAACACGCAGGTTACGAAATTGCACCTGACAATGAATTAAACGGTATTACGTTTGGTGGTGTAGGTTCAGGTACTACGGTTGAATTTATTCAAGTACATGAAAACGCTGATGACGGTATCGAATTCTTCGGTGGTACAGTTAGCGCTAAGTACGTTGTTTTAACGTCAAACAAAGATGACAGTGTAGATTGGGACAATGGTTTCCGCGGTAACCTTCAATATGTTCTTGTTAAGCACGATGAAAACGACGGTGAAGCTAACCGTGCAATTGAAGCAGATAACGACGGTTCTACACCGAATAAAACACCACAATCAGACGTTACAATCGCTAACATGACGATTATTGGTAACGGTTTTGATACTGCAGATAAAGACTCAGAAGGTGTTTATTTACGTGAAGGTACAAAAGCACAGTTACATAACTTTGTAATTACTGGTGCTGTTGGTGAGTGTTTTGAATTGGAATCAGGCTTAACTGTAGACCAAGCAATTGACGGCGATACGACATTCACAAACTCGGTAGTGGCGTGTACTGAGAACTTTAAAGATTCTACAGACTCTTCAAGTGCTAGTTTTGATTTAGGTGCATGGGTACTTGCTCAAGATGCTAACTCTACTGCGGCATCAACTGCTGATGTACTAGACGGTATATTCACAATTGATACAACAACACCTAAAGACTTCACTGGTCATAGCTTCTTCGACAACGCAGACCATATTGGTGCAGTTAGTTCTACAAACAACTGGACTGCGGGATGGACAGTAGGTCTTGAATAATAAGGCATTAATTCTTTAAGACATACCGTGATGGTTACCACTTAGTAAGCTGAGTTAAGTAACCATCACTTTTTTATAAAGATTACTTATTTATTAAAGACCTAGTTACTCATCAAGTAAAACAAAACTTACATTGATGAGCCATTCTATAGAGGTTAATTATGAAAAATACATCAAACCGTTTTGGCGTAAGTGCATTAGCTTTAGCGGTATTAGCCAACATATCTCCGGTAACCGCATTCGCAGAAGAAGCTGACAGTGCTGCAATCGAAGAAGTTGTTGTTAAAGCAAGTCGATTAAAAGGCACTGCAAGTGCTGTAATTGAAGAGCGTAAAAACCAAGCGTTTGTTGCTGATATACTAGGCGCTGAACAAATTGCTCGCACGGGTGATAGTGATGCTGCATCGGCGTTAAGAAGGGTAACCGGCTTAACACTTGTAGATGGAAAGTTTATATACATTCGTGGTTTAGGTGAACGTTATTCAAGTACATTGTTAAATGGTGCAACAGTACCTAGTCCAGATCCTACACGAAGCGTAATCCCATTAGATTTATTTCCATCATCTATTATTGAATCGTTATCGGTTCAAAAATCTTACTCACCTTCAATGCCTGGACATTTTGGTGGTGGTAACGTTGATATTCGCTTAAAAACTATCCCTTCAGACTTTGTTTTTAATGTTGGTGGTAATATTGGCGGTAACACGAACAACTTTGATGACGGGTATACATATAACGGCGGAGATAACGACTGGCGTGGTATGGACGACGGCACTCGTGAAGCACCTAAATCGTTAACGACGTTGTGGGATAACTACAATCCGTTGTCTGGCGTGTCGCAAGAGCAAAATAGACAAATAGCTTCCGAACTTAATCGTGATTACGACCCTATTTTGGAAAGTGTTAATCCTGATTTTGGTTTAGACATGACCATCGGTGATAGGTTTGACGAAGACAAGTTTCGTTGGGGGTATTTGGCCGCCGTGTCATACGATAACCAGTGGCAAGTTACTGAAGAGTATCAAGGACAGGATTTCAGACAAAATACTGACGGAACATGGAGTTTAGTTCGCGGTTTCGATCAAGTACAAACAAATGAACATAATGTTCGTTGGTCAGGTATGTTTAACTTCGGTTTGGAGTATGATCGAGACCATCGTATCGACTACAGCTTAATTGTACTGAGAGATACGGCCGACGAATATGAATATAAGTTAGGTAATACCAATAACGTATTACTTAGTGATGGTTTGCGTATTCAAGACAATGAAGTGAGTTATGAAGAGCGTGAAATGATCGCTAATCAGTTTAAAGGTGTTCATAATTTTCCTGAGTTTTGGAACATCGGTTTAGATTGGAAATATTCAGACGCTCGATCTAGTCGTTACGCGCCTGGTGGCGTTTCAACACGTTATATTTTAGCTGACGCTAACGAAGACAATGTATTTGATGTTTCAGAAAGTAGCTTGCGTAAAGCAACAACGTCAACGCGTTATTCATTTCAAGACTTGAACGATAAAGTTGAAAATTATGGGTATAACTTATCTATACCATTTATGTTTGATAACTCTGAATTAGAGTTAAAAACAGGTGCTGACTTTATTACTAAAACTCGTGATTCTTTTGGTCGTAGAATTGATGTTAATACATTAGCGTTTAACGATATTGATTTGTCAGGAAGTCGTTTGAACGACATTTTAACTGATGATGTTATTTTAAATCATCCGCTTAAAAGTAATGAAGCGATTATTCGTGATACATCAATTGATGGCGATGATTACTACTCAGCGCAAAAAATTGATGCGTATTACATTGAAGCTGATTGGTTTATAAATAATGTGTGGCGAATCAGTGGTGGCCTAAGATGGGAAGATTACCGACAAGTTGTAGCGCCATTAAAGCCGTCTACCGGTGAATTTGATTTACCAGCAAACCCTACTGAAGAGCAGTTGTCTAACTTTGCCTTTCAGGAAGATGACGTGTATTCATCACTTGCACTTACGTATATTCAAAGTGAAGAAGTGCAATATAGATTGTCTTACGGTGAAACAACGATTCGCCCTGATATTCGTGAAGTTGCACCAAGTACATTCTTAGATCCTCTTACAGGCTACCCAATTCGTGGTACTGCGTCAGTTAAAACAACTGATGTAAAACACTACGATGCTCGTTGGGAATGGTATTTAGGAACAGGTGAAAACTTATCGGTTGGTTTGTTTTATAAAGATATGATTAACCCGATTGAATCAGTTCAATCACCTGGTCAAGATGGCCCACCATTAATCGTAATTGCTAATGCAGACGATGGCGAAGTTTACGGTGTTGAAGTTGAATTTATGAAAGACTTTAATTTTATCGGCGACTTCTGGGGAATGAACGGTCAAGACTTCTTCTTATCAGGTAACGTTACATTAAGTGATTCTGAAATTAACATTAATACTCAGCGAGTAGTTGAGCAAACAGGTGTTTCTGCAGCTATTACTAACCCAGTGAGAAGAATGACAGGGCACTCAGAGTATGTAGTTAATTTGAATTTAGGTTACGACCATCCAAATGGTAACCATTCAGTAACTATGGCCTACAACGTATTTGGTGAGCGTATTATCATTCCTGGAATTGAAGGCCAAGACGATAAATATGAACAACCATTTCATTCATTAGATCTTATTTACACTTATTACCCAACGTACTCATCAACGGTTAAGTTTAAAGTTAAAAACTTAATGGACGAGGAGAAAACGATTGAATTTTCTGACACTTTATTTAGAAGTGAAACGAAAGGAATTGGATTTGATGTGTCGTTTAAGTGGGATTTTGAATAGCGGTTATTTCGCTTAGCTCAATCAAAAAGGTCACCTCGGTGACCTTTTTTGTTATTAACTTTATATTTACCTTCGCCGCGATATTAAGTTAATTTTCGTTTAAAAAGCTCTACCGACATTAAATACACCTGAATAGCTAATGCCGCGTCGTATCTATCGCCTTCGTCACGCATAAAAGCATGTTGTGCGTTAAATTCATGCCATGTAAATGTGTTTTTGCTATCAAGTAAATGTTGATGAATTTTCATTCTACCTTCATCTGGTACGTGTGGATCTTGTTTCCCCCATACCATCAATAACTCTGCCTGAATGTCAGGTGTACGAGTAAACGAGTCGTTACCTTGCTCGCTAGGCAATGTGTTTGAATGAATATCTGTAGCGTATAAACAAGCAGCAGCTTTAATATTTGGATTTAGTGCAGCTCTATATGCTAGGTGCCCACCAATACAAACGCCCATACTGCCTATATTCCCATTACAGTTTTTTAGGCTTTTAGCGAAACTAACCAATGCTTGAGTGTCTGAGTCGTGATGTTCTAAAGGCTTTGTCCATTTGTCTTGATTACCTTTATCTTTACCTTCGTCATCGTAGCCTAATACCGTGCCAATAGGGTTTAGTTCATGAAAAACTTCAGGCACTAACACGACAAACCCATGGCTTGCCATAATTGCTGCACTACGAGCGATAGGTGCAGTTTGTTGAAATATTTCAGAATAGAAAATAATACATGGGTAAACACCGTCTTCAGATGGTTGATATACATAAGTTCGCATATCGCCGGTAGGTGTTGAAATATCTTGAACGTAGTTGTTGATGATCATAAATGTTGTTCCTAGGTCAGCAAGCTAATATATAAATTGATGAATGTTACTCGAGGTAATCAAGAGAAGAAATTCTTCCATTTTTTGTCGATTCTATTTTATTCGCGTGTTTTATGTCTTTCCATGCTGTTACTTTTCCGCCCTGATTAAGTAATGGGAAATGACCGTTGTGATGAGTGTTTTTAGTGTTCTTGTTTTGTAATTCGGTGTCTGAAGAGAGAATAAAGTTTGTGAGTGCTTCATAACTCGTGCTTTGAGAAATATCTATAAACAACACAGGCTTGTTTTGTGTTTTAAAATAGGCGGTTACTTTTGCCTTATGTTGTTCGTAACAACTTAACAAAAAAGCATCGTTGTTAATGTTTTCCCAAGTGAACGGTGCGAAGGTTTCGGTGTAGCATCGCTTTATAATGGTATTAAACCCGCCATCTTCACGCATTACGTTTTTATACATTCGTTGTAATAGCTGTTTAATAGAGGGCAGCCACTTTTCGGGCTGGCGAGTTAAATAAATAAATTGGCTGTTAGGGTAGAATTGGTTGAGTAATTCATAATCGTTAAATATAGGTGTATCG
This sequence comes from Colwellia sp., assembly GCA_020630795.1. Taxonomy (GTDB): domain Bacteria; phylum Pseudomonadota; class Gammaproteobacteria; order Enterobacterales; family Alteromonadaceae; genus Pseudocolwellia. Next base: position 197,390 of record JAHDIK010000004.1, on the reverse strand, counting down.
GCAATTACTTCAGCGTTTTCAAAGGTCGTTTGAGTATAAGCAGTATGCGCTACTGAAAAACCAAGCGTTAACATAGTGGCACATATACTTGTTGTGCCTGTTCTAGGTAAACCTAATATAAATATTTTTGACATAACGTAGGGTAGCTTGTGGTAGTAAAAAAGGCTTATTTGAACGACTAACGCTATATTAAGATAATGTTAAAACTAACGCTATTGATAAATACCTACGCATTCGTACAAGCGCACACATCATCAAATAAACCGCTCACTGCATGATAGCCAATAACATGTTAATAGCTTGTTTCTTGTAAAGAAAATGTCACCTAATTGTCATTTAATAAATCTGCAATATTTGTGAAACTTAGCTGTCATATTACATCCTTAAAATACGCTCCATTATAAATGCGTAATGAATAAACGCTTGTTGTGAGCATTTGTTTAAAACGATTGAAAAATTGAATTTCAACAAAAGGTTTTAATATGAAATTGTCTACTTTGGCTAAAGCAACCTTGCTCATTGGTGCAAGCTCGCTAAGTCTAACCTCACTAGTAAACGCTGCACCTGCTGACGAATCTTTATCAAAGGTTGTTGATGCTGGAAAACAAATTAACCAGTCTGCTAATAAGTCTCAACGCCGTGTAGATAATATTAGTGAGCAAATTCAAACAAAACTTCAGCAGTTTAAAACCGTAAACAAAGAAATTGACGGTTTACATGTTTATAACCAGCAAATGAATACTCAAATTGAAAACCAGTTACAAGAACTTAATCAGCTTGCGTCTTCAATGGAGCAAGTAAGCATTATTGAGCGACAAGTATCACCATTAATGTCTCGCATGATTGATACATTAGAAGCGTTTGTTGGGTTAGACGTACAGTTTTTACCTAAAGAGCGTAGCGAGCGTATCGCTAGTTTAAAAACAATGATGGAACGCGCAGACGTATCAGTGTCTGAGAAGTTTCGCCGTGTATTAGAAGCTTACCAAGTAGAAGTAGAATACGGTCGTACAATTGAAGCATACAACGGTTTGTTAACCATTGATGGCAACGAGCGCGATGTCGACTTTTTACGCATTGGTCGAGTGAGCTTAGTGTATCAAACACGAGACGGTCAAAAATTAGGTATGTGGAATAACGAAACCAAATCTTGGGACGAGCTTCCTGCAGAATACCGTTCAAACATTAACAAAGGTTTACGTATTGCGCGTAAGCAGTTAGCCCCTGATTTAATTATTGTGCCTGTTGCGCAAAATTCAGCTGAATAAGTCATAGGAATAGTGAAAATGAAAAAGTTAACCCAATTTGTTTCTATGGTTGTATTAGCGGCTTCAGCTGCAACAGCTACTGCACAAGAAGCTACATCGTTAGATGAATTATTAAAACGCCTAGAGCAAGGTAAAATTGCTCAAAGCAAACAAAATACAGAACGTGAATCTGAATTTAACGCAAAGAAATCTGAGCAAAACCGTTTATTAGCACAAGCAAATAACACACGTGATGAACAAGTAAAGTTAAGCACGCAGCTAGAAGCTCAATTTCAAGAAAATGAAATTCAATTAGCGAATAAATCCGATGCGTTAAATAAACGCATGGGTGAATTAAAAGAATTGTTTGGTGTTCTTCAGCAGGTTGCTGGCGACACAAAAAGTAAATTTCAAACATCAGTAGTATCTGCGCAAATTGCTGACCGCGGTGTTTTCTTAGATGAATTTGCACAAAGCATGGGCTCATCTTCAAAGTTAGCATCAATTGAAGAAATTGAACGTTTATGGTTTGAACTTCAACGCGAAATGACTGAGTCAGGCAAAGTACACAAGTTTACACGTGACGTAGTATTAGCTAACGGTGAATCAACGCAAACTGAACTTGTGCGTGTTGGTGGCTTTAATCTTGTATCTCGAGGTAAGTACTTAGAATATGTTGATGAAACAGGTTCAGTTGCTGAATTAATTAGACAACCATCAGATCGCTACTTATCAAGCGCTGCGGAATTAACATCAAACACATCAGGTGTTGTTCCATTCGCGTTAGACCCTACAGGTGGATCAATTCTAGGTTTATTGGTGCAAGCGCCTAATACACAAGAACGTGTAGACCAAGGTGGTCCAGTAGGTTACGTAATTTTAGGTATTGGTTTAATTGGCTTGCTTATCGGTATCGAGCGTTTTATCTCGCTAACGTTAATTGACGGTAAAGTTAATCGTCAAATTAAAAACACAACACCGTCTAAAAACAATCCTCTTGGACGCGTAATGTTAGTACAAGACGAAAACAAAACGGCTGACACTGAAACGCTTGAGCTGAAATTATCAGAACGTATTTTACAAGAAGTGCCAGTATTAACGTCTCGATTAACCTTTATAAAAATTATCTCGGTAGTCGCGCCACTTATCGGTTTACTAGGTACTGTTGTTGGTATGATTAATACCTTCCAAGCTATAACACTATTTGGTACTGGCGACCCTAAATTGATGGCTGGTGGTATATCTCAAGCTCTTGTAACCACTGTATTAGGCTTAGTAGTTGCCATTCCAATGGTATTTATTTCTACCATTTTGAATACACGTAGCCGCGGCATTATCAATATTCTACAACAGCAAAGCGCAGGTATTTTAGCTGAGCGCGCTGAATTGGAAAAAGGAGCGTAAGTCATGGTTTTATTCATCGAAATGATGAATAGCATTCGTGAGTTTCTTGATACGGGTGGGCAAGTGCTCATCGTTATCGCCTTTGTTATATGTTTGATGTGGTTATTAATATTTGAACGCTTGTTTTTCTTTCTTAAAAGCTACAACAGCGTTAAAGCCAATATGATTGAAACATGGAACAAAAGAACTGACAAAAGCTCATGGAATGCTGAGCAAATAAAACTAGCTAATGTGTCTCGTGTAACTGAAATGCTAAATCATAACGTAGCACTTATTCATAGCTTAGTAATTTTATGTCCTTTACTAGGCTTACTTGGAACTGTTACCGGCATGATTGAAGTGTTTGATGTTATGGCTATTTCAGGTAGTGGTAATGCAAGGTCAATGGCTTCTGGGGTTTCTAAAGCAACTATTCCAACAATGGCTGGAATGGTTGGGTCTTTATCAGGCGTATTTGTAGTGACTTGGCTACAACGTAAAGTAAAGCGCAGAACCCAACAAATGGACGATAGTTTGATTATGAGCCACTAAAGGTTGCTCAAAATCAATTAACTAACGATTCAATAAACGTAATAAATAGAGCGTGCTGTGATAAACACATAGGCAGGGCGCTTTTAGAAAATATTAAAGTAGGATAAAAAGATGCGTTCTCAATTATCACAAATATTACAAGAGCAAGAAGAAGCTGAAGAAATTAACATGACACCAATGTTGGATGTTGTATTCATTCTTTTAATTTTCTTTATTGTGACCGCTTCATTCGTAAAAGAAGCCGGAATTGAAGTTAACCGCCCTGAAGCTGCAACTGCAGTGAAAAAAGAGCGAGCAAATATTCTTGTTGCGATTAGTGACAAGGGAGAAATTTGGATCAATAAACGTCGTGTAGATGTACGTGCTGTTCAAGCAAACATCGAACGACTAAAAGCTGAAAACCCGCAAGGTACCGTGGTTATTCAGGCAGATCAAAAAGCAACGACAGACGTGTTAATTAAAGTAATGGATTCGGCACGCGCTGCTGGTGTTTACGATGTTTCAATCGCGGCACAAGAGGCTTAATCATGGTTAATAGTAGTGGCCGATATATGTTAGGCCTAACGTTGGCTGTTGTTGTAACCTTTTGTTTACTATGGGGAATGCAGGCACTTATTGCCGGTGGAAACAATGTATTAACCGAAGCGCCAAGAGGTAACGTGCTCGACTTTATTCGTTTGAAGAAAGAGCAAGACGTAACAAAGAAAGAGCGTAAACCTCAAAAGCCAGCTAAACCAAAAACACCACCACCGCCAATGGTTCAGCCTCAAATGCAACAGGCTAATCCTAACGCTGATGCGGTAAGTACAAGCTTTGCGGCAGACATACAGGCAGATGCTTCTTTAGCAGGTGGCTTAAGTTTAGATACTGGCGACGGTGATTATTTACCTATTGTAAAAGTAGCGCCAATCTATCCGCGTAGAGCGCAATCACGAGGTATTGAAGGTTACGTAATTGTTGAATTTACAGTAACTAAAAATGGTTCTGTAAGAGATCCTCGCGTAGTTGAAGCTAAGCCAGAAAGCATTTTCGATAGAGCTGCAATGGATGCTGCGCTTAAATTTAAGTACAAACCACGTGTTGTTGATGGCGTTGCCATGGAAGTGGGTGGTGTTCAAAACAAAATATCGTTCCAAATTGACGGTTAGGAGACACAAATGATTAAACACTTAACATTATCGTTCTTAACGGCAGCAACGTTATATAGCGCACCCAGCTTTTTTTCATCTGAATTTGGTGGAAATACTGCAATCGCAGCAGAAGCTACAGAGTCAGTTAAAGTGCCTGCAATGCGTAATCGTGTATATACACAATTAGCGAGAGCACAAAAAATAGCAGACGAAGGTAATAAAACAGAGGGTTTTGAAGTACTTGACGCTGTAAAAGATCGTCTTAGCAGTTTGAATAGCTACGAAAAGGCCATGCTTTGGAATTTTTACGGCTTCATGCATTACGGTAACGATGATATTCCATCAGCGGTTAAAAGCTTTGAAAAGGTGGTTGCTGAAAAAGCGATACCTGCAACGCTTCGTTCTTCAACGTTATATTCCCTTGCTCAATTATCTATGCAACAGCAAGACTACAATAAATCGTTAGATTACTTAGCAATGTGGAAAAAACATAACGAAAAGCCACTGACTAGCACGCAGCAAATGTTGTTTGCTCAAATTTATTATCAAAATAAAGATTACAAAAACTCTTTGAGATACGTAAACCAAGCGGTTGATTTAGCGTTTGCTAACAATGAAACACCTAAAGAAAACTGGTTTATTCTTCAACGTGCTAACTACTATGAATTAAAGCAACCGAAGCAAGTTGTTAAAGTAATAGAACACCTTGTTAAGTATCATGACAAGCCTAAATACTGGATTCAGCTTGGTGGAATGTATGGCGAAGTTGGTGAGGAAGAAAAGCAACTCGCTGTAATGGAAAGTGCTTACCAAGCAGGGTACTTAACTTCTGCACAAGACATTATAACGCTAGTACAGTTATATAGGTTTCATGGTGTTCCATACAAAGCAGCTAAGTTACTTTCATTAGCGATAGATAGCGGTACAGTTGCCGCAGAAGAAAAATACTTAGACATGTTAGCGCAGTCTTATATCTCAGCTAAAAATGACGACAAAGCAATACCTGTTTTAGTTAAAGCATCTGAAATAGCAGATAACGGAAAGTTTGACGCGTTTTTAGCACAATCTTACTTAAATACAGAAAAGTGGGACAAAGCGATAAAGTCAGCTAAACAAGCAATAAAACGTGGTGGTGTAGAGCGCATTGGTAATATGCACTTAGTGGTAGGTATGTCGAACTTCAATTTAAAGAAATTTGATCAGTCACTAGCGGCGTTCAAAAAAGCCGAAGCGTTAAAAGAAACAGCTAAAACTGCACAACAGTGGCATCGATATGTTAAGCGAGAACAGGAATCACACAACCGTTTAGCCATGTTAAATTAAAATCACAGTAGGTTTACAGTAACTGTTTTATAAGACCAAAGAGGGAAACTTCTTTGGTCTTTTTTGTCGTTTAAACAGGCATAAAAAAAGCGCCTATTAGGCGCTTTAATAGGTATTTTCTACATTAATTATTTACTTAATGCATCGCCAAGGTAAGGGCGAATGTCTTTTAAAATTTCTTTCAATAAGCGAGGGCTACCAGCAACCGTGTTGCCTGATGCTGCGTGGTTATGACCACCTGTAAAGTCGGTTACAAGTCCACCGGCTTCAATAATTAATAGCTCACCTGCTGCTGTATCCCAAGGTTTTAATCCAATCTCAAAGAAACCGTCAATACGACCAGAAGCAACATAAGCTAAATCTAACGCTGCAGAACCTGCACGACGCATGTCAGCTGTTTTACCAAATAAAGATTTGAAAATGTTTAAGTATGCATCTGTGTGCTGCTTAGCTTTAAAAGGGAAGCCAGTAGCAAGTACAGTACCGTCTAATTCTTTACGCTGTTTTACACGAATACGGAAGTTGTTAAGTTGTGCGCCTTTACCACGACTTGCAGTGAAAAGCTCACCACGAATCGGATCAAAAATTACGGCTTGGTCTAACTTACCTTTTACTTTTAATGCAATTGAAACTGCAAAGTGAGGAATGCCTTTTACAAAATTTGTTGTGCCATCTAACGGGTCGATAATCCACTGGTAATCGTTATCCTTACCTTCAAGAATACCGCTTTCTTCACTGATAATTGTATGATCAGGGTAAGATTTACGAATGGTTTCAATAATCGCTTCTTCAGCGGCTAAATCAACGTTTGTAACAAAATCATTTTTACCTTTTGATTCAATTTCTACTTTATCTACTTGTTCAAAAGCACGAACAATTACTTTACCAGCCACACGAGACGCGCGGATAGCAATATTAAGCATAGGATGCATAACAACTACCTTATTTTATAAACAGCATTTTAAAAGAACGAAACGCTTGAACGCCAAGCGAAAATCAAGCGCGCATATTATAGCAAACCAATTTTACAAACGCGACACAATATAATTTATCTTGGTGTAATTCTTTTTAAGCGTATGGTTTGTATGTGAATAAATATTGTACAGTTGCGTGGAAGATAACCAATAATATGCATTAACGTGCTAATTCAGATTGATAAGACCTAAAAGAGTAATTGAAACAAGATGATTTTTTCACAGTACAAGCGTATGGTTCTGTGATAATATTATTTTGTAGTTTTAGCCGTCTAGATAGGTAATTGAAAAATACAAAACGTGAGTAAATTTGAAATTTATTGCGAGATATTTAGTTCAGTTACTTAAAATTAAGAGTAAAAAATAATGTTACCGTCTTTGTTAGATAACGTACGTATTGTACTAGTAAATACATCAGATTGCCGCAACATGGGGTCTGCAGCACGAGCAATGAAAACAATGGGGCTTAGCCAACTTATATTGGTTGACCCAATTGAAATGCCTAATGGGCAAGCACAAGCATTAGCAGCAGGTGCTACCGACGTGTTAGCAAATGCTAAAGTTGTATCAACGCTAGAAGAAGCTATTTCTGACTGTGGTTTAGTTGTAGGTACGAGTGCACGTTCAAGAACCTTGCCTTGGCCAATGTTAGAGCCGCGTGGATGTGGCGAAAAACTAGTAGAAGAAGCGAATAACTTCCCTGTTGCTCTAGTATTTGGTCGCGAGAGTAGTGGTTTAACAAACGACGAATTACAGCTTTGTCATTTTCATGTGCAAATACCAGCTAACCCTGAGTACAGCTCACTTAATCTAGCAATGGCAGTACAAACGTTAAGTTACGAAGTAAGAACAAGCTTTTTAGCGCAAGAAAATGAACAATACGTTAAGCCGTCTAGCGATGATGATGAATACCCTGTTGTTGAAGAAACTGAACGTTTATACGAACACTTTGAAAATGCGTTAAAAGCGACAGGATTTATCGTGCCTAGTCACCCAGGTTTAGTCATGACGAAATTAAGACGATTATTGAATCGTGCTAGACCTGATACTAAAGAAGTTAAAATGCTTCGCGGAATGCTGGCGTCTGTAGAACGCGCAGCTAAAAAATAAGATTATATTAAGCCTTAAGGAAACACTATGTTCAGCCGTATCAAAGAAGATATTAAAAGTGTCTTTGATAGAGATCCCGCAGCGAGAAACACATTAGAAGTATTGCTCAATTATCCGGGCATGCATGCTATTTGGTTTCATCGTTTAAGCCATAAATTTTGGAAAGCTGAATGGAAGTTTATAGCGCGCTGCTTGTCTACATTTTCTCGTTGGCTTACTGGTGTTGAAATTCACCCGGGAGCAACATTAGGGCGAAGGTTCTTTATTGATCATGGTATGGGCGTTGTTATTGGCGAAACAGCTGAAATTGGTGACGATTGTACGTTATATCACGGTGTAACCTTAGGTGGTACTAGCTGGAATGCAGGCAAACGCCACCCAACATTAGGTAATAATGTTGTTATTGGTGCAGGTGCTCAGGTTCTTGGTCCTATCTATATAGGAGACGGGAGCAAAGTGGGCTCGAATTCAGTGGTAGTTAAAGATTTACCTGTAAACTCTACCGCAGTGGGTATTCCTGCGCGTGTTGTTAATGTTAAACAGTCAGAAACTGAAAAATCTGAGCGTGAAAAAGTCGCTAAGAAATATGGTTTTGATGCCTATGCTGTGTCTGCCGACAATCCTGATCCTGTAGCTAAAGCAATTGGTCGTTTATTAGATCATATTCATCTAATGGATAACAAAGTGACTGACTTATGTAAGGAAGTAAACCAGCTTGGTGGCGATGTATGTCAACAAGCTTTACCTGAATTACGTGTTGGTGAATTTGTTGAAGACGAAAAAGAAGCCGCCAAACGCAGAGAATCTGTAGTCGCTTCATTTGATCCTGAAATTTAGTTTTTCTGCATAACATAAATACCTGAGTATATTAGTCAGGTATTTATGTTGACTCTCTTAAAATCTCGCGTAAAATACCTGACTAGTTTACTAGGTTATTTAATTGACTATTTTGCATGGTTATGTAAAATGCGCATCGATTTTACAGGAGAAGATAATGAAACTGACTTCTAAAGGGCGTTATGCGGTTACCGCAATGCTCGACGTTGCCATTCATGCAGTCACGGGTCCTGTATCGTTGGCTGATATTTCAGAACGACAAGGCATTTCATTGTCGTACTTAGAGCAACTATTCTCGCGATTACGCAAACACGGCCTAGTAAATAGTGTACGTGGACCGGGTGGTGGATACCGCCTTGGAAAATGTTCTGCTCAAATCGCTGTTGCAGACGTTATCAGTGCTGTTGATGAAAGCATCAACGCAACTAAGTGTTCCGGACAAGGAAACTGTCAAGGTGGACACCAATGCTTAACTCATTCGCTTTGGGAAGATTTAAGTGTTCGAATTGAAGAATTTTTACAGAATATATCGTTGTCTGAGCTCGTTGAACAACGCAATGTAAAAGAGGTTACTCAACGTCAGGACGACTTTCATCAGAAAAACCGAGAGAACCAAAATTCGAACCGCATTGTAATTACAACCCAAAGTATATTACCTGATTTGCAATAAACCATTGCTCATCTATTTAAAGTTGGAGAGTGTTAGCTCATGAAGCTTCCTATTTATTTTGATTATTCAGCAACAACACCAGTAGATAAACGTGTTGCAGAGAAAATGATGCAGTATATGACTACTGATGGTTTTTACGGAAACCCTGCGTCTCGTTCACACAAATTTGGTTGGCAGGCTGAAGAAGCTGTAGATATTGCGCGTAATCAAATTGCAGACTTGATTAATGCCGACCCAAGAGAGATTGTTTTTACCTCTGGCGCAACTGAATCAAATAACCTTGCTATTAAAGGTGCTGCAAACTTCTACTCTAAAAAAGGTAAGCACATTATAACAAGCAAAACAGAGCACAAAGCTGTTTTAGATACTTGTAGAGAATTAGAGCGTCAAGGTTTTGAAGTGACTTACTTAGACCCTGAAGCTAACGGTTTAATTGATTTAAACAAATTAAACGACGCTATTCGTGAAGACACCATTGTTGTGAGCATTATGCACGTGAACAATGAAATTGGTGTTGTTCAAGACATTGCTGAAATTGGCGAGATATGTCGAGCTAAAAAGATCATTTTCCACGTAGATGCTGCGCAAAGTGCGGGTAAGCTACCGATTGATATGACAAATTTAAAAGTAGATCTTATGTCGTTTTCAGCACATAAAATTTACGGCCCTAAAGGTATTGGCGCATTATATGTAAGTCGTAAACCTCGTGTTCGATTAGAAGCGCAAACACACGGTGGCGGACATGAGCGTGGTATGCGTTCTGGTACATTACCTACACACCAAATTGTAGGTATGGGTGAAGCATTTAAAATTGCAAAAGAAGAGCTAGAGCAAGATCGCATTCATGTAACAAAAATGCGCGATCGTTTATGGGCTGGCCTTAACTCAATGGAACAAGTTTTCATTAATGGTGATGCGGACAAGCGTTACCCAGGTAACTTAAACGTTAGCTTTAACTTTGTTGAAGGTGAATCGTTGATTATGGCGCTTAAAGACTTAGCGGTATCTTCAGGTTCAGCATGTACATCAGCAAGTTTAGAACCTTCATATGTTTTACGTGCATTAGGCCTAAACGACGAAATGGCACACAGCTCTATTCGTTTTAGTTTTGGTCGTTTTACAACTGAAGAAGAAATAGATTACGCGATTGATATTATTCAAAAGGCAATTGGTCATTTACGTGACATGTCGCCACTTTGGGAAATGTTTAAAGACGGTATCGATCTAGATTCAATTGAATGGGCTGGTCATTAGTAGCCCCAATAAAAGTATTGTTGAACACTTATTGTTTGAATTTTCTGTGATAGTAGTCACTACAAACAATAAGTAATGCAAACAACTTAGGAGAAAAATTATGGCTTATAGCGAAAAAGTAATCGATCATTATGAAAATCCACGTAACGTTGGTTCGATGGATAAAAACGATCCAAATGTTGCAACAGGCATGGTAGGTGCTCCAGCGTGTGGTGACGTGATGAAGTTACAACTTAAAATTACTGATGAAGGCATTATTGAAGATGCTAAATTCAAAACATACGGTTGTGGTTCAGCTATTGCTTCAAGCTCATTAGTTACAGAATGGGTTAAAGGTAAGTCGATCGACGAAGCAGCAGAAATTAAAAACACTGCAATTGCAGAAGAGCTAGCTTTACCACCAGTTAAAATTCATTGTTCAATTTTAGCTGAAGATGCAATCAAAGCTGCTATTGAAGATTACCGTAACAAAAGCGAATAGTTAAGAGGTTAGTTGTATGAGTGTTACAATGACACCTGCAGCCACAGAGCGTGTGAAATCCTTCATGGAAAACCGAGGCAAGGGCCTTGGTTTACGCTTAGGTATTAAAACGACTGGTTGTTCTGGCTTAGCGTATGTTCTTGAGTTTGTTGACGAACTTAATGACGATGATGAAATGTTTAGCATTAACGATGTTAATATTATTATCGATGCAAAAAGCTTGGTGTATTTATCAGGTATTGAATTAGACTTCGCAAAAGAAGGCCTAAACGAAGGTTTCCAATTTAACAACCCTAACGCGAAAGGTGAGTGTGGTTGTGGCGAAAGTTTCAACGTTTAACTTGTTGTATTAGTTTTTGGATATATCGTGAATTACTTCGAATTGTTTGGTTTAAAAAACCAATTTAATATCAACACAAAACAGCTTGCCGACGTTTATCAATCTTTACAAAAAACGGTTCATCCGGACCGTTTTGCACATGCTTCATCACAAGAGCAGCTTGTTGCTGTTCAAAAGTCGTCTATGATTAACGACGCATATCAAACGCTTAAAAATCCGTTAACACGCGCACATTACATGCTTACATTGCGTGAAACAAATATGCCAAACGAACAAGCAAGCTTTGGCGACACAAGCTTTTTAATGCGCCAAATGGAACTGCGTGAAATGCTTTCTGAGTTGAAATATTCAGACAACATTGAAGCAGCGGTATTTGAATTAACTCAAATATTAGAAACGGAATTTGAAGCGATTTTTCGAGAAATGCAAGTTCAGTTAAAAGAAGATAACCAAGAAGCAAATTTACTTGCTAGTGAAAACTTGCGTAAACTTAAATTTTACCAAAAACTTCATGTAGAGTTAGATCGACTAGAAGACACTCTATTTGACGATTAAACAAAAGATCCCCTATGGCCTTATTACAAATTGCTGAACCCGGACAAAGTACTGTACCTCATGATCATCGTTTAGCTGCGGGTATTGATTTAGGCACAACCAACTCGTTAGTTGCCAGTGTTAAAAGTGGCTTAGCTGAAACGCTTAACGATGAAAACGGTCAAGACATTCTGCCATCTATTGTAAGTTATCAACCTGACGCTACATTAGTCGGTCATGACGCTAAAGCGTATGCCGTTACCGATCCTGAAAACACAATTGTTTCTGCTAAACGTTTGATTGGTCGCTCGTTACAAGACATTCAATCTAAGTATCCATCACTACCGTACGACTTTTGTGGTGATGAAAATCATCCTGAAATTAATACAAGGCAAGGGCAGGTTAACCCTGTTCAAGTGTCAGCTGAAATTTTAAAGTCTTTAGTATCGAGAGCAGAACGTTCATTAGGCGACGAGCTTACAGGAGTTGTTATTACTGTACCTGCTCACTTTGACGATGCACAACGCCAAAGTACAAAAGATGCTGCAAAGTTAGCCGGAGTGAATGTACTGCGTTTACTGAACGAGCCAACAGCAGCAGCTGTTGCTTATGGTTTAGATACTGGGCAAGAAGGTGTTATTGCAGTATATGACTTAGGTGGTGGTACTTTTGATATTTCAATATTACGTTTAAATAAAGGCGTATTCGAAGTATTAGCAACAGGTGGCGACGCGGCACTTGGTGGCGACGATTTTGACGTTGCTTTAGTTGATCATATTATTGAACAAGCACAGCTTTCAAGGCCATTAAGTACATCATTAGAACGCCAGTTATTGCTTCAAGCCTGTAATGCAAAAGAAACACTAAGCCAGACAAACGAAGCCACATTAAACCTCAAGTATGATGATGGATCACAATGGACAGGAACGTTGACTAAAGATACTTTCAACGGGCTTATCTCATCACTTGTCGCTAAAACATTGCGCGCATGTAAACGCACTTTAAAAGATGCAGATGTAGCGGTAGATGAAGTCATTGAAGTGGTTATGGTCGGTGGTTCAACTCGTGTTCCTTTAGTGAGAAGCGAAGTTGAAAAACACTTTAAGAAAACACCATTAACATCGATCGACCCAGATAAAGTTGTTGCGATTGGTGCTGCTATTCAAGCGGATATTCTTGCCGGTAACAAACCTGACAGCGATATGCTGTTACTTGACGTAATTCCATTATCACTCGGTTTAGAAACAATGGGGGGGTTAGTAGAAAAAGTTATTCCACGTAATACCACTATTCCTGTTGCAAAAGCACAAGAGTTTACAACCTTTAAAGACGGCCAAACAGCAATGGCTGTGCATGTTTTACAAGGCGAACGAGAGTTAGTAGAAGATTGTCGTTCATTAGCGCGTTTTGAACTGCGTGGTATTCCAGCAATGACTGCAGGTGCCGCACATATTCGTGTAACTTTTAAAGTTGATGCAGACGGGCTACTTGAAGTGTCTGCAATGGAAAAATCGACAGGCGTAGAGTCTAGTATTGAAGTTAAACCATCGTTTGGTCTTGAAGAGCATCAAATAGCATCAATGCTAAAAGCATCTATGACGAATGCGAAAGAAGACATGCAAGCGCGAATGGTTAAAGAGCAACAAGTAGAAGCTGCTCGAGTTATTGAGTCTGTGCAATCAGCAATGATAGCCGATGGAAAACTACTAAATGCTGACGAAACTCACGCGATAAATGAAGCTATTAATTTAGTTACCGAAGTAATGCAAACAAACGTTGCGGATGATATTGAAGCAGCGATTGAAAAATTAAACGAAAGCACCGCTATTTTTGCTGAACGACGTATGGATTCGTCAATTAAAACAGCACTAGCAGGGCATTCAGTAGACGAGGTTTAACCCCAAATGCCAAAAATTATATTTTTACCAAATGAAGAACTTTGCCCAGAAGGTGCAGTATTAGAAGCTGATAAAGGCGAAAGCGTATTAAATGTAGCGTTAAAGAACGACATTGGAATCGAGCACGCATGTGAAAAAGTATGTGCATGTACTACGTGCCATGTGATTATTCGCGAAGGTTTTGACTCTATCGAAGAAAGCGACGAGCTTGAAGACGACATGTTAGATAAAGCATGGGGGTTAGAGCCAGACTCACGTTTAGGTTGCCAAGCGATAGTAGGCGATGAAGACTTAGTAGTAGAAATTCCTAAATATACCGTGAATATGGTGTCTGAAAACCACTAACTGACATATCAAATAGTATTGATTAGAAAAGGGTAATAACAGAGGTGTTATTACCCTTTTTTCGTTAAGTTGACTTAGGCTGAAATATATTAACTGTCATAGGGCTTAAACAATTTTTGTAAAATCACTAGTGTATAAAATCAATTTTTACCTTTCTTTGATTACGATTGCATAGTAATTCATCCCGAGCTTTAGTATTAACATCGGAAAAATAATGAAGTTTACTTAACAAGTTGCCTATTGTTTATCTTTTGCTATAAATAGTAACGAAATTAGCTTTCCCAGTAAGGTGTTTCTCCGTAGCACTCAATGAAGTAATCGATAAATGCTCTTACTTTTGGAGCTAAAAGTCTTGAGCTTGGGTATACAGCCCAGATAGCGGTATCGGATATTAACGGGTAATCTTTTAAAACTTGAACAAGCTCACCTTTTTGTAGCGCTTTATATGCGCACCAAATGGAACACAGCGTTAAACCTGCGCCTTCAATACAAACATCTCTTATCGATTCACCATTATCTATTCTAATCGCACCTTTACTTTTAATTTTTTGAATACCGTCTGGTGTTTTAAAAGCCCAGCTATCAATTCCTATTAGGTTGATGCACTGATGACTTAGCAGTTCTTGTGGTGTTTTTGGCTCTCCATATTTTTTAACGTATTTTGGTGATGCACAAATGATTCGTGTGTCGCGTGCTAGCTTACGGGCAACTAACGTAGAATCATTTAACGATGCATTTCTAATCGCTATATCAAAACCACCGTCAACCATATCAACAATGCTGTCGCTTTGGCGTAAATCAATTTTTAATTGAGGGTATTCTTCAGTAAAGGCTTTTAAAAACGGAATAATATGCATACGACCAAAAGAAGCTGGTGCTGGTGGTGTTGGACATATCGCGTTGCAGCTAGCTAAATATTTTGGTAGTAAAGTTTTTGCGACGGGCGGCGGTGAGCCACAATTAGCGTTAATTGAAAAATTAGGGGCTACAGGTATTAATTATAGAACTGAAACAGTATCTGATTATGTGGATTTACACACACAAGGTGCTGGGTTTGATCTTGTTTACGATTCTATCGGTGGTGCTAATCTTCTTAACTCATTTAATGCTGCAGCGTTAAACGGTCAAATAGCTACTACAGTTTCTATGGCGGAAGTAGATTTAACTACTGCTCATTTTAAAGGGTTATCTTTGCATGTAGTGTTTATGTTGATTCCAATGTTGCATGACCATCAAAGAGAGCAACATGGTAAAATTTTAGCGCATATCGCCAACATTGTAGATGAAGGTCATTTAACTCCAATTGTAGATGAGCAAGAATTTGCTTTAGAAGATACTGGTAAGGCACACGATCGCTTAGCAAGCGGTCAGGCAATGGGTAAAGTTGTTATTTCTATTTAGCTTGTTGTTCATGTAAACCAAGAGCCTAGATCTGGCTCTTGGTGTTACTATCTTGTTCGTTGTTTAGTTACCTTTTTGCCAATTAATCGTCGTGAATACCGTCTGAATTAGTATTCGCAAGCTCTTGTCGTACAATTTCAGCTCCAGCACTTAGTGCGCTCAGTTTTGCCGTTGCTATTTGGTGAGGTAGTGGAGCCATTCCACAGTTTGTGCATGGGTATAACTTATCTGCATCCACATATTTAAGTGCCTCTCTTAGTGTATTTGCAACTTCTTCTGGTGACTCTATGGTATTGGTTGCCACGTCTATCGCTCCAACCATAACTTTTTTTCCGCGAATAAGTTCGAGCAGCTCAATTGGCACATGAGAGTTATGGCATTCTAGCGAAATAATATCGATAGAAGATTGTTGCAGCTTGGGAAATACTTCTTCATATTGTCGCCATTCTGTACCTAATGTTTTTTTCCAATCAGTGTTTGCTTTGATGCCATAGCCATAACAAATATGTACTGCTGTTTCGCAAGTTAATCCCTCAATAGCTCTTTCTAAACAAGCTATACCCCAGTCATTTACATCATCAAAAAATACGTTAAATGCAGGTTCATCAAATTGAATGATATCAACCCCTATTGCTGCTAACTCTTTGGCTTCTTGGTTGAGGATTTTTGCAAATTCCCACGCGAGCTTTTCTCGACTTTTATAATGATCATCGTAGAGCGTATCTATCATTGTCATAGGGCCGGGCAGAGCCCATTTTATCGGTTGTTTTGTTTGCTGGCGCAGAAACTTAGCGTCTTCTACAAAAACAGGTTTTGTTCTGCTTACAGGGCCAACAACGGTAGGTACGCTAGCATCGTATCTATCTCTAATTTTTACAGTTTTTCGCTTTTCAAAATCAACGCCATTAAGGTGCTCTATAAAGGTGGTAACAAAATGTTGACGGGTTTGTTCTCCGTCACTCACAATGTCGATACTTGCGTGTTGTTGATCTTGTAACGACAAGCATAATGCGTCTTTCTTTCCGGCAGATAATGCTTGTCCTTTTAGTTTCCAAGGCGACCAAAGTGTTTCAGGTTGTGCAAGCCAAGAAGGTTTAGGTAAGCTTCCGGCGGTTGATGTTGGTAATAATTTTTTCATCGTTAATAGTGCTTCTTATTTTGGGGATTTAAAGAGCGAAGTTAGCTGACCATTGTTCAAGCACCGTTTGATAGGGCTTAATAAATTTTTCTTCTGCCAGTTTGCCTTGCTCTATACCTAATCTGCTGCGTTCTTCTCGGTCATAAACAATATGTGTTAATGAGTGATCTAAATTCTTTAAGTTTGGTTGATAGTAATTGCCTGCAACGGTATTCGCGTTATAAATTTCAGGTCGATAAATTTTCTGAAAGGTTTCCATCGTGCTAATGGTGCTGATAAGCTCCAGATTAGTGTAATCATTAAATAAGTCGCCAAAAAAATAAAAAGCAAGAGGTGCGACACTTTTGGGAGGCATAAAGTAGCGTACTTGTAAGCCCATTTTTTTGAAATATTGCTCCGTTAATGACGATTCATTTGCTTGGTATTCAACACCTAATACAGGGTGTTGGTTATCAATTCTGTGATAAGTTTTATTGTCTGATACGCTTAAACAAATAACAGGTGGTTTACTAAAGTGCGCTTTATAAACATTTGAATGAACAAAGTGCTGAAAGAGTTTTCCGTGGAGTTCACCAAAGTTTTCGGGAATACTAAACGTTGGTTGGTTTTTGTTGTGGTTGAGCAGCAATACACTAAAATCGTAATCTCGAACGTATGATGAAAAGTTATTTCCAACAATCCCTTCAATACGCTCGTTTGTTTTATGGTCAACGATATTTGTTTTTAATACCTCGATTGACGGAAACGCTTGGCCGCTCGCTTCAATGTCTACATCCACAGAAATAATTTCAAGTGCTAAAGAGTAACGATCGCCTTTAGCATTGTCCCAATATGCCAATGAGTTAAAACTATTGTTAATCATGGTAAGAGCATTACGCAAATTCTCTTGGCGGCGGCTGCCTCTCGCTAAATTTGCGAAGTTTGTTGTGATACGAGTGTTGTTCGATGGTTGATAATGTTCATCGAGCGCTATGCTCTTAATGTTGAATGTAAAATTTGTTGTCATGATATTCCAAACCTTATTTCAGGTATAAAAATTTTTAATCTGTGACTCGTTTACTGAGTTATTTTTGATTAGGGTGGCTAACTAGGTGTAATTTATACGCTGAATAATTGATGAATAAAATTGACTTTAATTCATTTTTATATGATTTATTTTCATACATCTTAGGGCTAAAAGGCTAGAGAGCATAAGCTCCTATAGGCTTTAATGCGTTGTGAAGAATTATTTGCCTATTACTAGGTGTTTAACGATAAAAGTGAAGAAGGTGATAGCTAATCAGCTAAATAGGTACACGGCTAAATAGTGTGTGATTGTTGTAAGAATAATTTAAAGATAGCTACGCTATCAATGTTGTTGCTAACGTAATTCTCCTTTGTAGCGGCATTCATCCTCTCTTTTGCGTTTTATTTCTTGCTTAAATAATTGAAGCGCCGATATTTTTTCATCGATCTCTTGTTCTTTGGTTTTTAAGTATTGGTCCATTTCTTTAGCGCTGAGGTTATTGGAATAAAATAAAGTAGCAAGGTCTTTTATTTCATTTAGCGTGAAACCCAATTTTTTAGCATGCCTTAGCAACTTTAACTGTTTTACGTGCTCATCAGAGTAGTTTTTATAACCATTTAATTTTCGTTCTACGTTATTTAAAAGTCCTATTTTTTCATAAAAACGTATTGAATCTTTCGTCATGCCGGTTACTCGGCAAAGTTCTCCAATTTGCATAATTCCCTCTTGACCGTTGAGTATACTCCACGGTTTATGATAGTAACAAAGGAGGTGTTATGACAACAAAATTCTATGTAACGTGTAGTGACGGAAGAATGATTTCTGCAACAACGTACAGCGCGATAGAACCGATAAATAATCAAGTTATTGTTATTAATTCTGCGTTGGGTGTTAGGCAGTCGTTTTATAAAGCTTTAGCGTTGTATTTGTCAGATAAGGGGTACACAGTTATTACTTGGGATCCTAGGGGAATTGGCGACTCAAGCATGGCGAATGTTAAAGCTGATCCCGCGCGTTTAAGAGATTGGGGAGCGTTAGATTTAGATGCGCTTTTGAATTACGTGGTAGATAAAAAAACAGTTAATTGGAAAGACGTTATTTTAGTTGGGCATAGCGCAGGAGGGCACCTCGTTGGTTTATGCCCGTCCATTAACAATGTTAGGCATATTATTTTAGTGTGTTCAGGCACTTGTAATTGGCGTTTATACCCTGTTCGGGCGTGGCCAAAACTTTGTTTTGGTTGGTATGTACTTTTTCCAGTGTTAATTCGAATATTTGGTTATATACCTCGTCAATTTGGTATTGGTCATCATTTAACGCATGGTATTGCGTCTGATTGGCGAAATTGGAGCATACGCGACAATTACTTATTTTCGGATGAAACGCTAACAGATATGTACTATCACAATTATCACGGTGAAATTCATTCAATTGGTTTTAGTGACGACGTTGGTTTTTCTCCTAAGAAAACGATTTACGATTTAATGAACCGTTTTCCAATGGCAACAAAAAACGTTCAAATTCTGGAGCCCAAAGCGCTTAATCAAAAGCGTATTGGTCACTTCAGTTTTTTTAAAAAGCATCAAAAACAAGCTTGGGATCGTGTATTAATGAATATTTTGAGGAATATTTAACACAATAATTGAGCGTATAAAATAAAGGGTAACAACACGTATGTTGTTACCCTTTAATGATTATTTTTGTTTTGATGTTTTTTTTGATTTATACAATAAAGCGATTATTGTTCGTTCAGTGCTTGTGTGTCTCTTACATTTTTTTGAACTGTAATCGCTGCAAAACCACTTAATAAATAAGCCATCGCATAAAATCCTTTTTCACTTAACAGTAATTCAGCATTGATTAAACCCACGGTTAATAAAGCAATTGCAGCGGCAGATGTTACCCAACACATAATGTTATAAGGCTTTGAAATTTTTTGGCCTTCAGACTTGTCGCGAACATTTTTTTGTAACGAAACAAATGAGAACAAACCAAAAATTAAAATAGCAAAGTAGTATCCTTTTTCATTCAATGCCATTTCAGCATTCATTAGTCCTACACAAAATGCTGCAATTCCTGCGATTAACATAGCGATTGAAGTTAATGTAAAAGCTTTAGTTGGTTTAGTGTTCATTTTTGTTTTCCTTATTGTTTTCGCTACAACCGTGTAGCGTTGATGGAAACAAGTATTATGGTTAGAACTTCCTAAGTAAACTAAAGCGTTCATGGTTTATGTTATTAACACTAAAAGTATATAAATAATAAACTTTATTGTGTTGTGTGCAAGAATTCAGTTATCACTTCGGTCATTTGGGTAAAGTTAGGGTTAAAGGTTAGTCGTTGTAAACTTGGGTAAGCTTCCATATTGGTTGCGGTAGTTTCACCTAACGTAGTATTTGAAGTTGTTTTACAGGTATCGTATGGCTTACTCCCAAAGGCTGTTTCACAATTTCGATAGCTACCGTTCCATCCATAGTGTTTATTTTCGGGGGCATTGGTAACCGAAGTATGTGCTACGTTAATAATGTTTTCGCAATACAGATTGTTATCGCAGCTAGGAAGTATTGTGTTAATTGTTTTAGGTAAAGAAGCCAGCGTGCTGACGTCTCCAAAATACATTAACTTGTCTTTGGTGCTTGTTTTTCTGTTTGTGTTGTTGTGCCAAACAGTTAACAGGTCAAGAGTTGCTTGAGTGTTTATAGTGTTATCAATCTCAGAAGTAATGGTAAGAAGAGGAATGTCGGGAACGTTTTTTGTGTTAGATAGTGTACGGTTGAGTTGTTTCATTAATGCATGTACTTGCGCACCAGCATTTAAGGGAAAAGATTCATACTTTGCAAAATCTATATCGGCACCTTTATGCGCGTAATCGAAGAAAGGGATCCAATCAGCAATACCCGCAGCCCAAGCGTATTTTGACTTTGCTTCGCTTGCTGGCGCCCACAGCATAACACCTTTAATACTGTCTTGATTTTGCGATGAAGTAAGAAGGTTATCTAAAATTAACGCGCCTCCTGTTGAGAAACCACCTAGGTATACTTGTTCAAAATCTTCGAGCATTTTTGTTACTGCGTATTTAGTTGCTTGTTGCCATTGCTGATACTTTATATCTATCAAAGCTTCTGGTGCGGTGCCATGCCCGGGGAGTAGCAGTGTTCTTACCGTTATGTTTTGTGCGTGATAAAAAGCGGCTAAATCATGAAATAAATAGGGTGAGTCGGTAAGGCCATGAATTAACAGAATTGCCGTTTTATTATTAGTGGCTTTTAATTCGAACGGAGACACAAGATCAAGTACGGTTAATTGGCTTTTAGGTTTGTTTGAGGTTTTGGTTACAGCTGTTTCAATAGGACAGTTAAGAGTAGCTTTTGGGCTGTCGTTTTTAATTTTATTGCGTGCGAACGTTAAATATTCGCTAAAGCTACTATTGCTGTTGTAGTCAAAGGTGAATGTTTTGTTTTGCTTATTAGTTTTTCTGTACTTTCCAGACTCAGCCAGTGCTGTTATTTGATTGAGATCGGAGTTTATATTTATGCAGTTTAGTGAAGTAGCCGATACTGCTTGCGTAGATAATGATAATACGGTGGCTACATAAAAGGTTAAAAGTCGCATTTATAATCCTTGTTGTTTATTTCGTCTAAATTGTTCAAAAAGAGACGGTTCCCATGGCCTCATGGCGAATAGCATTCCGATATGTATTCTTTTTTCTAAAGGTAAATCGCTGTCTTCAATATTAAGCTCGGCGGCTTCCTTCGTTATTTGATTTAACTTGCGTTGAATCGTTTTAATAGAAGCTTGCGAGTACCTTCCTCTTAAATAGAAACGAAAGCAATCTTCTCCGTCAAAACTACTCGCCATAAACCTATTTAATACTTCTTTTTCCATAAACCGTTCAAGTGGACCATTTTTAATCCAACGAAAGTCTTGCGCGATTAATAATTTGTAATTGTTATTGGGGAGCAACTGTATAAGCTTTATTTTGTCGAGTTTCGCCATTAACTGTATGCACTCGTGCATATCAATATTGTAGTGTTTAATAATTTCTTCAAACTTCCAATAATCTCTTACGCATACCGCTACTAACAGGAGTTTGGGGTTTTCTATCAGCTCTTGTTCTTGCTCAAGAGTCAGTTCTGTTAATTGCTGTTGTTGCTTTTCCGACAATGAAAATAAGTCTGAGAGAGAAATGTGTATAACGTTGCATATTTGCTCTAATCGTTCTAGTGAAAAGTTGTTGGTTGCAAATACTCGTTTGATGTTAGCTTCACTCATGTTGAGTTCTTCAGCAATCATGCGATAGGTAACTTTATGCTGCTTTAATAATTGCTTGAGTGTATTGGCGATTTGTTTAATTTGGCTCATTGAAATGCTCTTAAAGTATCAATAATTAATACTTTAAGTTGTTTTTTATAATACATCAATCACTTTGGTTTACATATTTTAGTATGCTAACTAATGTAGATAACGAATCAACTTTAGAGAATATATTATGAAAACATTAACTTATTTTACATGTGTAGGCGTTTTACTGACTTCTTTTTCTTCATTTGCTGAGCCTGCATCAACGCATTCAGGTAAGGCAAGTAAACACTCTGTTTTAGCTGCTTCGCATGGGGTAGCTGGTAGTGCTGAAGTGGCTAGCGCTGCAGTAGCTGTTCCGTTAGTTGTTGCTGGTAGTGTTGCGTTAAGCGCAGGCGCAGCAAGTATTGAATTAGGTGAGGGAATTTCAAAAGTTGCATCAAGTACAGCAAGGCATTCTACCCATACGAAGCATGTAGAGTTAGAGGTAACGGAAATTACAATTACCGTAGATCGCTCTCCAGCAGAAGCGATGAGGTCTAATCAATAATCCTTAGGTAATAAATTGTACGCAATAATTTGTAAACCATTACAGATAACTTAATAAAAGTAGAGGAATGTGAACATGAAAAAATTAATAACAATAGTATTGTTAAGTGCAATCTCCATGTTGGCAAATGCAGGGAGCAATCAAGCTACAGAGTCAAAATTTAAGCCGGAAGAAATATCAGCATTCGCTAAAAATGTTGAAAAATATGCGGCTAAACAAGGCGCGAGAGCATTTATTATTGCAAGGGTAGGGCAACCAAAATCAAAGCTACCAAAAGGAATTGATTTTACACATACAGCTATTGCGGTTTACTCTGAAATAACATTAAACGACGGTAAAAAAGTAAAAGGTTATGCAATTCATAACCTTTATCAAGACGCAAAAGATAGTAACAAAAGCGCATTGGTAACAGATTATCCTGTCGATTTTTTTTGGGGAGTACATACGCTAAAAGCAGGAATAATTATTCCTACACCAGAGCTTCAACAAAAGCTTATTGAGGTAGTTGCTTCGGGTCAAAATAAAGAGCTTCATAATCCCAAGTACTCATTAATTGCGAATCCGTTTAACAATAAGTTTCAAAACTGTACTGAACACACGCTAAATATTGTGAACGCGGCAATTTATCAAACAACAGATATGAAACAGATTAAAGCGAACACTCAGGCGTATTTTAACCCTCAACGAGTTCACGTGAGCCGATTCAAGTTGTCGTTAGGTAGTGTATTTGCAGACGGAGTTACAACGAAAGATCATAAAGGCAAAGTTAAAACTGCCTCATTCGGTTCTATTGCTAAATATTTAGAGAAGTACGAGCTTGCATCGCCTAAGTATATATTCGAAGCTTAATACTTTTCACTCGCAATGTTTTTGGCCAAGGTTATAAATTCATTAATAAAGTGCGGTGTTTTTTCAGTAGCGCGCAAGCCGATATAAACACATTTTTTAATGCCGTCTTCCGTTAGTTTAATTGTTTTTATCGGAAGGCGCTGTTGGTATTCTTGAGCTAGCCACAGCGGTATGGCAGTTACGCCTCTATTAGCACTAACAAGCTGCATCATCATTTCTATGTCTTCAATTGTTTTGTGTTTTTTAAGTGAAATACCCGCAGGCGTTATAAACTGACTAAAGATATCAAGTCGACTCAACTCAATAGGGTGCGTGAAAACTGTTTCATTAGCTAAGTCTTGAGGGGTAACAAAGGTTTTTGATGTTAATTCGTGTTGTTCAGATGCGACAAGGGCGAGCTCATATTCGAAAATAGGTAAGTAGTTAATCGTTTTAATGTAGATAGGATCTGGTGTGATTAATACGTCAATATCAAATGACAAGAGCGCACCTATACCGCCGAACTGAAATTCTTTGTTAATGTCTACATCAACATCAGGGTATCGCTTTAAATAAGGCGCTATTACTTTTAATAACCATTGAAAACAAGGGTAACATTCCATTCCAATGCGTAACTTGCCTTGTAGACCGTTAGCAATGTTTTTGATTTCTTGTTCGGTATGTTCAAACTGTGGAATAACTCGGTTCGCTAAAGCTAGGACTTTATTTCCGCTTTCGGTGAGTTCAATGCGCCGTCCTTGAATTGTCCAAAGTTTATCACCCAGTATGTGTTCCAGCTTTTTTATAGAATGGCTTAATGCTGACTGTGTTAAACAAAGACTATTTGCCGCTTTGGTTAGCGATCCTTCTTCAACAATAGCACTTACTATCGCAAGGTGATGCCTTTCTATCATGTTCAAACCTTCTATGGTTTTACAGAGTAAAGCCAATTTATTAGTTGATAAATACTTTACGAATACACGCAAAGTGATGGCTGTATGATAGCACTTTAAATGCAAATAGCCATATGGATGTCTAAATTGGTTGGGTATTTTAATTAACAGAGAATACGTTTTAAACGCCTTGTTCTTTTGTTTAGACATATAGGTAGCGTGATTTCATATTAAATACGTTAAATAAGTTAACGATAAAAGATTGAAATTATGTATAAATGAAATTACTATCGTGAACGTGATATCGATATCATGAATTGTACATGCCGTAGCTTACGGTGTTTTTTTACGTTAATTTAAATTGTTAACAGTTAAATGTTTTAATTTGTTTTGGCGAGGTGTAGTGTAATTTTTAAAAATACAATAAATAGGAGCGATATTTTGAAACCCTTATTTACACAGGTTATGCGTATAACTTTACTTTCAGCTATTAGTGCTTTTATGGTGGGCTGTACGCCTGACCAATCAGCTAACACTAGCAGAGATGAAGTAGTTACTGCTGATGGAAAACAATTTGAAACATTAGCCGTACTCGCTAATTTCGATGACGTAAATCTAAATTTAACCGAAGAAAATGCACATTATAAAGTGGTAGAAGGTGATCAAGGTAACGCACTCGACATAGAGTTCCTAAATACTGCACGATACAGCGGTGTTCATATGGACTTTGATACGCCACAAGATTGGACAAAGTATAACGAATATCATGTTGCGTTAGATGTTGAGAACACTGGCACTGAAAGTGTTCAGTTATTTTTATCAATTAAATCAGCAGGCTCAGAATTACACCGACATATTGTTGTACCAAAAGGTGAAAAACACACTTTGTTTGCGCCGTTAGATGGAATGTTTTGGAATATAGATTCCGGTATGCGTGAAAATCCAAAACCGTGGACGACCGACGATTTAATGTTTGTGTTAATTTACGGTAATTACTTTATGGCCAATGATAGCGTTACGCGTATTTCGTTAAATACACGTACTAACATGGTTAACAAGCATTTACGTGTTGACAATATACGCCTTCGAAAAAATCACGAATACGATGAAAGCTTTGTACACAATGTTGTTGATGAATACGGCCAAAATGCAAATGTTGATTTTCCTATAAAGGTTCATTCTGCGGAAGAGTTTACGAAGGTATCAAATCAAGAGATTGCCGAGCTTGCCAAAAGTAAACCATTTAGCGATAGATCTCGTTTTGGTGGTTGGAAAAATGGCCCTAAACTAGAAGCGACAGGTTTTTTCCGCACGGCTAAAGTCGACGGTAAATGGTGGATGGTAGATCCCGAAGGGTATTTGTTCTTTTCTAATGGTGTTGCCAACGTGCGCATGGCAAATATGTTTACAACAACAGGCATGGACTTTAAAGATGATGCCATTCGTTATCGTGACCCAGAAGAGCTAACACCAGAAGATTCTATTGGAAAAATTGATATACCAGAATCAGTACAAAGTACGCGCTATCTAGCCAATGAAACTCGTCGTAATTTGTTTGAGTGGCTGCCTTCGCATGATGAAGCTTTAGGAAAACATTATAGCTACCGTCGTTCATTTCATGGAGGACCATTGCCTCACGGGGAAACATTCAGCTTTTACCGAGCAAATTTGGAACGTAAGTATGGTTCAGATAACTTCCTGAAAAAATGGGAAGAAAACACCTTAACCCGCATGCTTGATTGGGGAATGACTTCAATGGGAAACTGGGTTGATCCAGCGTTTTATTCTAACGAAAAAGTGCCTTATTTCGCGAATGGTTGGATTATTGGTGACTTTAAAGAAATTAAAACAGGTAGCGAGATTTGGCATGCAATGCCTGATGTTTTCGACCCTGAATTTGAACGTAGAGCTAATTTAACTATTGAGCAAATAGCGCGTGAAATTAAAGGTTCACCGTGGTGTGTAGGTATTTTTGTTGATAACGAAAAAACATGGGGATATCGCACAGGCCCAGTAGAGCGTCGTTATTTCTTATCTGTTGCTGCAATGGGAATGGATGCAAAAGAGAGCCCAGCCAAAGCTGTATTTAGCAAATACCTTATTGAGAAATATAAAACAGTTGAAGCATTAAATAGCGCATGGGACACAAATATTGAAAGCTTCATGTCAATGAAGAAGGGCGTTAAATTTACTGCTTATAACGACGTGTTAGAAAGTGATTTGTCTGAAATGTTGTTAATGCTTTCAAATCGCTATTTTAGTGTTGTTCATAATGCCATAGAACGTGTTCTACCAAATCATTTGTATATGGGCGTTCGAATGGCAACTTGGGGTATGCCTAAAGAAACGGTTAAAGCAGCAACTACTTACAGCGATGTTTTAAGTTTTAACGTATACGACGAAGGTTTGCAGCCATTTGGTTGGGAGTTTTTACGTGAAATAGACTTACCAGCGGTTATTGGTGAATACCATTTTGGTTCAACAAGTGACTCTGGCGCATTGCACCCTGGTTTACTCTACGCATCAGATCAAAAAGATCGTGCTCGTAAGTATCGAGTTTATATGGACAGCGTTTCAGGGCACGATAATTTTGTTGGTGCGCATTGGTTTCAATACCTAGACTCACCCGTAACTGGTCGTGCTTTTGACGGAGAATCGTATAACGTTGGCTTCGTCAATGTTGCTGATATTCCGTATCCTGAAATGATCAACATGGCGAGAGACTTCAATAAAACATTATACCCAGAACGCTTTAATCGCCCACTAGCAACTCCTGTAAAGCAAAAGAGTGAGCAGGCTACTACCGAAGCTTTACCGCAATAACAACATAACTGTAACTGGAAATTAACGAGCGACTTGTTAATTTCCAGCTTTCCTAAACGTTACTTTTTTCGTTACTAAATATATGTAAGGCAAACGATGAATAAATTGAAATGGGGCATAGTAAGTGCCGGAAGAATCTCGACTAAATTTTGTAATGATTTGATACTGCTTGATGAAGCTCAAATTTATGGTGTTGCAGCACGAGATATAGATAAAGCAAAGGAATTTGCCCAAAAATACAACATAGAAAAAACTTATCAAGGTTATCAATCAATGTTTGACGACCCTGAAATAGATGTTGTTTATATAGGTACGCCTCATACATGTCATTACCAAAATGCTCGCGATGCGATATTGGCAGGTAAGCATGTTTTATGCGAAAAACCACTTGTGGTTACACCAGAGCAATGCCAAGAATTGTGTTCATTAGCGAAAGAACGAAACGTTTTTTTAATGGAAGCAATGTGGACGTATTTTTTACCGGCTATTCAAACGGCAAAGCAGTGGTTGGACGACGGACGTATTGGCGCGGTTAAGCATATAAAAATTGATTTCGGTTACGCTATGCCATATTCACCTAATTGTCGTGAATACAATGTCGAGTTAGCTGGCGGTAGTTTGTTTGATATGGGGATTTATCCTTTAGCGTTAGTATGGTTTTTTCTAGAAAATGATTTAGAAAATCTTCATGTTTTTAACCAAAATTCACCTAATGGTGTTGATGAAGATGTCATTATTCTTGCGGACTGTGGCGACGTTAAAGCAAGCATAGCGAGTTCCTTTCAGTGTCGGTTGCCTAATACCGCTTACATCATCGGAGATGAAGGTTATATTCGAATTCCCAACGCTTCTAGAGCTATAACATGTGAGCTATACCAAGGAGATGATTGCATAGATAAGTTTAGCGATGACCGCAGTGCATATGGATACCTATACGAAGCTAAAGAAGTTATCAAACGGGTGAATAAAGGTGCAATTGAATCACCAATTATGCCGCACAGCACCAGCCTAAAACTACAGAAACAAATGGCTCAAATCAAATCGCTATTCAGTTAGTTATAGCAGCTAAGTAACTTTAATCCCTATTGGTATGATTTAACATAATAAAAAGAGGACAAATAATGCTCACGAAAGGTAATGTATTTTTAATTAGTCTACTATCCGCTGCGTTAATATCAGCGTGCGGAGGAGGCAGTTCGACTCCTGAACCAGTTATTCCAATTGAAGAAACTCCGGAACCAAAACCAGAGGTTACACCTGAAGATCCACCAAAAGAAGACCCGCCACAAGAAGAGCCTCCGAAAGAAGAGACACCAAAAGGGGTTGCTGTAAGTGGTAATTTTACATTACAAGCAGAAACTTACGTAAGCAGTGGCGGAGATGGCGATATTCAAAAAGGCAATGGCGATATCGTTAACTGGTTTAATGCTGGAGATTATATTGAGTTTGAAATCAATATCGATAAAGCAGGGCATTATGAAGTAACTTACCGTGCCGCTAGCCCTAGCACAAATGCCATTGCTGAGTTATCCGTAACTAATGCTCAAAATAGTGGATTGGTAGCTGTTGGCCGAACGAACATTTCTACTGGGGATTGGAGTGTATTTGAAGATGCAAAAGGGGACGATAGTTTTAATATTTGGCATGAGGGGCTCAACACTATTCGCATAACAGGTGTCGGGAGTTCTGACTTTCAGTTTAATACTGACTACATCGAATTCGCACGTATTGGAGACGTTGATGCAAGCGTGGACACCGATGGTGATGGAGTTATCGATTTACATGATGACTGTAATGATACTTTAGTAGGAAGTGAAGTGAATAATGAAGGCTGTGCTGTAGAACAGGTCGATTCTGATAACGACGGTATAACCGACAATGTAGATTTATGCTTGAATACTCCTAGTACTGTTGTTGCAGATTCTACAGGGTGTATTTATACGAGTGAAAATATTGATGTAACCAAAATCAACCCAAGTCTGCCGTCTTTCCTCCTTTTTGATAACACAACGCCTGCAGGGAAAAAATGGCAAAAAGTAGAAAGCTTATCTGACGAGTTTAATGGTGAGTTTGATACGGCTAAATGGGCTAGGTCATACTGGAACTATGGTGTACCTAATTTTAATCGGTCAGAAAATTCAGGCGTAGAAAATGGCAATTTATGGATAAAAGCAACTTTGGCACCAGATCATGAAACTAATGAGCGATGGTTTCAAACGGCACGGGTAGACTCTAAAGCAAAAATGAAGTTTCCTGTGTACACCGAAAGCCGAATTCGAGCCGCTAGTATTTCAGCATACAATACGTATTGGCTAAACAATGGTGATGTTCAAAATCGTGACGAAATCGATATCATAGAAAATAACGCCAATCCTTCATTTTCTGGTACAAGTAGTAATGGTCAGTTCGTTTACGATGATTACCCTTGGCATATGGCATCACAGTATTTCATTGTTAAAAATGGTGTAACTGAGCGACGTTCTGGAGATTCAGACAACCGTAGCGATCTTTCAAGCAATAATTTATTAAGAGGCGTTGCATGGGATGATGATTACCATGTGTTTGGTGCTTGGTGGAAAGATCAAAATACTGTTCAGTTTTACTTAAACGGTGAAGCTGTTGGTAGTGTTCAAACCACACAGCCGTTTACTTTAGAGCAAAAAATTCTTTTCGATCTATGGACGGAAGACTCTGCTTGGGTAGGTGGTTTGCCAGATAAAAATTCATTGTTAAATAATAGCTTAAATACCATGTATGTTGATTGGGTTAGAACATGGAAGCTCATTGACGAATAGCGTATATAGCAATATCTAAACGCAGTAAGCGCTAATTTAACAATCTATTACTCATTCATTTTGTAAGAGATTGCTGATTGGCGCTTAATTAATTCAAAATCTAGAATATTTCGATATTCTAAAGCTTTCGCACTATCTTTATTCAAGTCGTTTGAGGCGATAATTTTAACTGCTAGTTCAGCCATTTCAGCAATCGGTTGCCTGATGGTTGTTAGGTTGGGCGATAACGTTGTTGCGAGTTGAGTATCGTCAACACCTGTAACCGATAACTGGTTAGGTATGTCTATACCTAGATTATTTGCAACAACGATGACTGCAGCAGCCATTTCATCATTCGACGCAAAAATAGCACTAGGTTTATCATCTCGTGTTAATATGGCTTTTGCCGCGTTAACCCCTGAGTCAAACGTATAGTTCCCTTGAGCAACATAGTTAGCTGGTACTTTCACGTGGTAATGGTTTAAAGCGTCTTCATAACCTTTACGTCTTAAATGGCTAGTACCTTGCTCTGTATCGCCCATAATATGGGCTATTTTTTTGTGACCTAATTGAATTAAATGTTCTGTTACAGTGAAGCCTACTTTGTAATCATCTATAGAGATATAAGGAGACAGATCTAAATAACGATCAGGAGTAATTCTAACAAAAGGTAACTGATGTTGTTGCAGTGTATTTAGAATTTCAACATTGTCACTAATAGGCGGTAAAAGAATTAAACCGTCTATTTTTGTAATGTTAATTAAATTAATTACTGACTGTAAAGAGTTGTCTATATCGTTATTTATTTCTTCAGGTATTAAGTGGTGTCCGTGATCTCGTGAGCTTTTTAATGCGTTTAATAGAAACCGACTTACATAGGACACGTCTAAATCTTGATATAATAAGCCAATCATGTATGACTTATGTCCGCCTAGGCGACGGGCAGATGAATCCGGTTTGTATTCGAGCTTCTCAACAGCATCTAATACCGCAATACGTTTTTCTTCACTCACCTTAACCACGCCATTTAATACCCGTGATACGGTCATGTTAGACACGCCTGCAAGTTCAGCTACGTCTTTAATTCGAGCGCGTTTATGTTTTTCTGTCATGGTATACTGCTAGGTTTTAATAGGTTAACGAATGAGCTTATACAAACCGCTAACCTATATTGTTTTATTTGCTATTTCAAGTAATTAGCTAAGGTGTCGTGATTTAATATATATGCTTTTGATTTAAGCGGATTGTTGTTAATCCTCCCACGCGGAAAGTCCGATAATTTCACCATTCGGACCAACGAAGAAGGTGTATAAATCACGAGCATAATTCATGTTTTCTAGCTCGTAACCTGCTGCTACCAACTTATCACCAATAGTTGCAATATCGTTCACCTTTAACATATGGTGATTATGATTTGTATTGCCTACCGGTTTTAGCCTATCTCTATGTTGAGGAGGCGTTATTGTTAATGTCATCATATAATCGTTAGCTTTAATTTTAAGTACAAGCATTCCCGCTAAATTACCTTTTAACACCTCAGCATCAACTAAGTCGAAACCTAATATTTCACGATACAATGTGAGTGTTTTTTCTAGTTGGAGAACATGCACATTGTTGTACCTTAAGCCCGTTACTTTTGCTTGTGGTTTAGTATTTTTATCCGCTTCTTGTAAATCTGCTTTAGCAACGGAGCCACACGAACTACACAGAAAAACTAATAATGATAGTAACCAACAACTCCAAGCAGTATTTATTGCCTTATAGCTTCTCTTAATTGGCGTGTATTTGTTTAGTTTCATCGTTAACCTCTTCTGTCATTGTTGTATTACACATAATTATTCTGATAACGATATTATGGCGGTGGATAATCAAACAAGAAAAATTACACATAAAACTGTTGGTATTGTGGTTTTAACGTGGGCATTTTTGTAGTAACAAGGGGAGGGTTAAGTAAAAATCAAATGTTGAATAATGTGTTTATTCAACATTGAACGGGAGTGAATTTTAAGAAGGACGTTAATGTATTAAGTTAACTTTGCTGCGAAATAAACGCTAATGAAGCTTTATTGAAAATATCTGGTTGTTCAACATTACATACATGTCCGCATTTCTGAATGGTACTTAAAAAGCTGTTTTTGTGCTCTTTAACCATTTCTTTTACTGGGCCCAAGAACATGTGATCTTCTTGCCCCATAATGTATAAAATGGGAATGTCGATTTCTTTTTCTTTGAAATACTGCATCAATGGATTTACGTCCATTGCGAGCTTAAACCAACGTAAAAACTCTTTGTGGCAAAGTCTTCTTGCGTCTCTAACGAACATGAGTCTTGATTCTTCATGTCGTTTTTTTGGCATCATAATAAAGGCGAATAAACGATACAACCACATAAAAGGAATGATGTGTTTACACATGTTTCCTATATAAACCAATGTATTACTTCTTGTATTAAAGCGTGTTACAGCTCCACCAAGAACCATGGTCGAAACGCGTTCGGGAGCGAGTTCGGCAATATTACGAATAATAATTGTACCTAACGATATTCCTACAAAATGTGCGGTTTCAATGTTGTTGTGATCTAACACATCAATAATATCTTTCGATACATCGTTGAAAGAGTAGCGATTACTAACAAAATTCTTTACTTGAGTAATTGATTTTCCGTGGCCGCGTAAGTCTAGTAAAAGAACGTTATGTTCTTTTTGGTAAGCTTTGATTTGGCGGAACCAAATTGTAGAGCTACCTCCGGCACCATGAACAAAAACAACCCAGCTATTACTGGTTTTATTGGGGTAAATGGTATGAAAAAGAATAGGCTTACTCATGTTTGTAAAGGGTAGAATCTCAATAATAAATGGCTTGAAGACTTTTATTATAAACAAATTATTAAAAGTTTAACGATAAGTTTTTAAATAAGCGTCATTTTATTCCGTCAATCTAGTGGTTGTGTAAGTTAATTATGCCGAATTTCTCTTTCGAATAAATAAACGATTCCTTGCTACGTACCTAGTGTAACGATAGAATTGCCGCAAATTTTGTTCTGTAATGACAAAATATTAGCTTTATTTTCATAAAAATTATTTGGTAGAGAAATGACAGAAAACGTAACAAAAAATCAACGAACTTTCGATCCTTTATCGCAAGGGCGAAAACTCGAAGAGTTATACGATGATTTATCACCAAATAAGAAAGCACCTTATAAAAAGTTTCCGAATGGCGGACATATAAACAAAGAAGCGATCGATCAAAGGTGGGAATTTTTGATTGAGCAAGGGTTAGAACAAAACACGGCTTTATACGCTAACGAAGATTTAAGTGCATATGAAGCGAATATTGAAAACTGCATCGGCACGATAAAAATGCCTGTAGGTATTGCTGGCCCAGTTCGAGTAAATGGAACAAATGCACAAGGTGATTATTTGTTACCTATGGCAACGACTGAAGCCGCGCTGTTAGCAAGTTACCATAGAGGTGCTGTTGTTATTTCAAAAGCAGGTGGTTGTTCTGCGGTGTTGTTGTCGGAAGGCGTTTCTCGTTCTCCAGGGTTTATTTTTAAAACCATTGCTGATTTGGCGGGCTTTTCTCACTGGTTGTTAATGAATAAGAGTAAAATTCATGAAGTGGCCCAATCTACCAGTAATTATTGTCAGTTGATCGACTTTAAAATGATCACAGAGGGTAATCATTTATACCTATTATGTGATTATTTAACAGGAGATGCAGCAGGGCAAAATATGGTAACTATCGCTACACAGGCGGTTTGTGAATACATTATTGCTAATGCGCCCGTGCAACCAGAAAAATGGTTTGTAGAAGCTAACTGTTCAGGCGATAAAAAAACCACAGCTCAATCTTTTTCGGGTGTACGAGGTAAAAAAGTTTCCGTTGAAGTACGAATTCCTGAAAAGTTAGTGAAACGGTTTTTACATACAACGCCTCAACATATGGTTGATTGCTGGAGAATATCAGCATTAGGTGGTGTAACAAGCGGAGCCGTGGGAACGCAAGCGCATTACGCGAATAGCTTGGCGGCTATGTTTATTGCGTGCGGGCAAGATGCAGCATGTGTGGCAGAAGCTGCGGTAGGCGTTACACGTTTTGAAGTGTGTGACGATGGGGCATTGTATTGCTCAGTAACGTTACCAAACTTAATTGTAGGCACGGTTGGTGGCGGAACTAAGCTTCCTAGTCAACAAGCTTGTTTGTCGTTAATGAAACTACCACATGAAAACCAAGCGCGAGCATTTGCTGAGGTATGTGCTGCTGCCGCATTAGCGGGTGAAATTTCAATTACAGGCTCTATTGCTGCAGGTGAT
The DNA here is from genome assembly GCA_020630795.1 of Colwellia sp. Classification (GTDB taxonomy): domain Bacteria; phylum Pseudomonadota; class Gammaproteobacteria; order Enterobacterales; family Alteromonadaceae; genus Pseudocolwellia. Next base: position 163,285 of record JAHDIK010000004.1, on the reverse strand, counting down.
TTTACTCATGCACATAAACATCTTGCTAGAGATCGTTAACGAATTGTAGTTAGGCGGTTTTTAACATTCAGACAGAGCTATTACCTAACAAAACCTATCGAACCCAATGTATTATTGAAAAAACTAAAAAAATGGGCGCTGTAATACCCTTGTGAATACGTATGTAATAACTTGTAGCAACGATACATATTGAGTTTAAATTAGGGTAACCATCAGGTTAATGTATCTACATCACAATATGGAACATGTTGAGTAACACATTAGCCTAATACTTATTCATATACATTTTAAAAGCACACTATGAGCTTTTAAAATGACTATACAGGAAAGCATTATGGCGTACTCAATGCTGAAAACCTTTTTATTATCTCGTACCAAGTTTCTTTTTATTTTCAGTTTGTGTGTGCTTTCAGCATGTTCAATATTACCACGTGATTACGTTTCGCATCACGTAGAGTCAAATGCATTAATTATCGATACCCAATTAGGTCAAATTTCGTATACCGCGCTAAAAGGCGATGCAATTGAAGTGTTGTATCAGAGTGATAAGCAACAACTTCCGTCGTTTGCTAAAAGTGAAAATGTTCAAGCAATATCTGCAACAATAACCGAGTCAGCTTCAGCTTTAACGCTGATTAATGGAAGCTTACGCGTGGTTATCAATAAGGATGACCTTACGGCTCGTTATTTCCGCGAAAACACGTTACTTACCACTCAAACATCGTTTTACGACTTGCCTCAAAAGAAAGGTTTTAGTTTTGCGTTAGATAACTCAGAAAAACTGTTAGGGGGTGGGGAAAGAATATTAGGCATGGATCGCCGAGGTCATAGAATGCCTTTGTACAACAAGGCACATTACGGTTACACCACGGAATCAAACCAAATGAATTTTGGTTTGCCTATGGTTATGTCTAATAAAAAATATGCGGTGTTGTTTGATAATTCAGCAAGTGGCTTTTTAGATATAGGTAAAACTGAACGCAATACTTTGTCTTTTGAAGCTGTGGGTGGCCGAACAAGTTATATCGTGTTTTCAGGTAATACATACCCGGAACTTATCAATAATTATGTTGATGTAACAGGGAAACAGCCGTTACCACCGCGTTGGGCTTTAGGTAATTTCGCATCAAGATTTGGTTATAAGTCTGAACAAGAAGTACGAAATACTGTTGCTAAATTTGAGCAAGAAGATATGCCGTTAGACGCATTAATTCTCGACTTGTATTGGTTTGGTCCTGATATAAAAGGTCATATGGGAACGTTAGATTGGGACAAAAAAGCGTTCCCAACGCCTATAGATATGATGGCTGATTTAAATGCCAAAAATGTGAAAACAGTGCTGATAAGTGAACCTTTTATTTTAAACACGTCGAAACGTTGGAATGAAGCGATTCAAGCTGATGTGCTTGCAAAAAATACAGAAGGTCAGCCTTACCAATATGATTTCTACTTTGGTACAACTGGCTTAATTGATATTTTTAATGATAAATCTAAAGATTGGTTGTGGGGAATTTATAAGGATCTTTTCAATCAAGGCGTTTCAGGAACCTGGGGTGATTTAGGTGAGCCAGAAGTACACCCAGACGATATGGTGCATTATGTATCTGACGTAGAGCAGTTTGCTAGCGGTGCAGAGCTGCATAACGTTTACGGGCATGAATGGGCAAAATTGGTATATAACAATCAGCGAGAGCTTCAACCTAGCAGTCGTCCATTTTTACTTATGCGTTCAGGTTTTGCTGGTTCTCAGCGTTATGGAATGTTTCCGTGGACAGGAGATGTGTCTCGCTCTTGGGGTGGTTTACAACCTCAAGTAGAACTGAGTTTACAAATGGGTATGATGGGGTTGGGCTACACTCATTCTGATTTAGGCGGTTTTGCAGGTGGAGAAACATTCGATAAAGAAATGTACATACGCTGGTTGCAGTATGGGGTATTTCAGCCTATTTACCGTCCTCATGCGCAAGATAATATAGCGCCAGAGCCTGTCTTTCACGACACTCAAACGAAAGATATTACCCGAGAGTTTATAAAGCTTAGATACCGTATGCTGCCATACGTTTACACCATGGCTTACCAGAATGCGACGACTGGATTACCACTAATGCGACCGTTGTTTTTTGATGATGAAAGCAACTCGGAGTTATTCAATGAAAAGAACACGTACTTATGGGGAGACTCATTTTTAGTATCACCTGTTACACAGGCAAATGTTACTGAACAGCGCGTTACATTACCAAAAGGTGTTTGGTTTGATTTCTGGAATAACAAACGTTACCAAGGTGGAGCTCAAGTTAAGGTGCCAGTAAATTTGAGTACTATTCCTGTGTTGGTGAGAGCTGGCGCATTTGTGCCAATGGTGGATGAAATTAACAACACTCTAGATTATTCAAGTAAGCAATTAACGTTGCACTATTATGCAGACGATTCTGTTCCTGCAAGTAGTGGAGCTATGTATGAAGATGATGGCGCAACACACGGTGCTATAGAAAATAAAGCCTATGATTTACTTAACTTTTCAGCGACTAACGTGGCGAGCTATTTAAGCGTTAACTTCTCCAGAGAAGGGAGTGGGTATAAGAACATGCCCGAAACACGTGATGTGAGCTTAATTATCCATAATGTTACCGCAGCGCCTAAACGTATTGAGCTAGATGGTGTTACCGTTGAGCCGTTAGCATATAGCTATAATGCTGAAACGAAACAGCTTAATGTGTCGATACAATGGGGAAGCCGACTAGCTAACATTAAAATTACTAAGTAGTTGAGGTGCAACTTAGTAACTATTGAGTAACGCGTTAAAGAGAAATGTTTTGCAGAACATTTTTTTCAACAAGCCTGTTGTAGGCTTGTTGAAATCTTTCGAGGATTTCAGGCGATACACTCTTTTTACTAAACGCGAAATACACGTTTTCAGAGTGAATAATGAGAGGGTGTCCTTCAAGGTTTTTATAGTCGTTTGATGTTTTTGATTTGTAGTTAAAAAAGTTTTCTTCTACAAAAAATCCATCAGCTCTACCTCGTTTTATTAAATCTATCATGACGGTATTGTCAGCGATATACAGCAACTTATTATACAAAGATTTATTCTTCTCCATTACTTCTACAATTCGGTCACCAAAGAACGCACCTGTTTGCCATATTAGTACGCTGTTTAATTTTTCTAAATCACTCCACTTTCTCAGCAGGGGAATTGTTCCTTTCTTAGTTGCGAGTCTTATTGTTTCTATGCGTTGAGGGCCAATAAAGTGTAGGTTTTTTTCACGTTCATCGGTTTTAGATATATTAAGCAGTAAATCAATTGTGCCATTTTTTGCGAGAGATACTCCACGAGCGAAAGGGGTTTCAAATAACTTATATTTACAATTTGCTTCTTTAAACAGCGGATCTAAATATTTAAAATTCAGCCCTGACCAGTTGTCATTTTTGTCTTTTATCGCAAGAGGGGGGTAGTTAATTACGTGCACGACAAGCTTGCAAGCATTTGCATGAAAGGAAGAAAATATAAAAACTAAAAATATAAAGGCACGTATGTTTAGCAAGCGTAATCCAAACTTTGTTTATATGCTTATTATTAACACTAAGTATAGATCGTCTAGTTCTGGATTTCTAAATTACTGAGATGTACATGATTAATCGAGGTGTTGTAAAAATCAAGACTCTCGTTCATTAAGAATCGAGAGCCTTGAAAGGGGGAAGGTCGTTACTCAGTGCAAGCGTCTGAAAAATCTTGAGTATTGTTACTTTTTTTAAAAAAGTCGTTATATACTTTTATTGATAAAATAGCAGACGAAAGAATAAACGTAATTATGTTTGCAACTATCATCGCGCTGTCTTGTTTAATTAATCCGTAAATTAACCAAAAGCCTACACCTAAAGTAAAAATACTGTACATTGCTAATGACAAAGATGCAGTATCTCTTGTTTTAATTACCTGTATTGCTTGAGGTAAAAAAGAGAAAGTCGTTAAAAATGCTGAGGTAAAGCCTAGTATTTCAATGTTGGTCATTTTAAACTCCTTAAAGTCATTGTGTAACCATAGTTCATGGTTTTTGCTAAATATTTTATGGGTGCTATTGTATTGATGTTTTAACGTTTGTTTTATGGGTGATTCTCTCTTATCTTTATCCAAAGCTATCATTGGTGAAAAGGCGCATATTAAATGGATTGGTTAGATGTATTAGAAATAGGGCCAGAGTGTAACGAGCGCTTTGTTGAATGTACGAAAGTACCAGAGCTAAAAGATCTGGATATAAAGCTTTGCGGTATTTCACATTTGGCAGGTCATTATCGTGTAGGGCGAGTAGAGCCCATGTGTCATACTATTTTTTATGTTGTAGAAGGGGCAATTGACCTACATACAGAAGCGGGGCACGAGGTAATAGAGAAAGGCCACTTAATAACATTGCCTGCCCATAAACCGTTTTTAATTGAACTTACATCACCTAACTTCTCTATGGTTTGGTTTGATTTGAATGACAATGCTCGTTGGAGAAAGCTATGTGAAAATCGGCCTTCAGTAACGGTATGTGATAGCGGAAGACAACTTTTTCATATTTTGGGCTTTATATACTACGAGCGTTCAAGCATATTGCGTAGCCAGTCAATCAATCAACTTGAATTTTATTTAGAGCAAACCCTACAAGCTGATGAGTCAGAATCGTCTGACGCTAAAAGGATTGATCAGTTAATTCGGGATATAGAAAAAAAGCTCCATTTCAATTGGACGGTTGAAGATATGGCTAGTCTTATTCATTACTCGTCATCTCACTTACATCGTTTATTTCAAAAACGATTTGAAAGAAGCCCAATACAGCATCTTATTTATTTGAGGGTTGAAAGGGCTAAATATCTCCTACGAAATACTACATGGTCTATTGAGCAAATTGCTGAACAGGTTGGATATACCGATGTATTTAATTTTTCCAAACGATTTAAAAAGTCGGTTGGGGTTCCTCCAGGTAAATATCGTAAAGGCGAGTAATATTATTTAAAGTGGTTCTGTAAAACGCTTTAATTCCGTTAAAAACAGATCTAACCGTTCAGAAACATGTTGCTTACTTGGATAAACAGCGTAGATATGTGTTGAATTTCCAATGTGGTATTCGCTAAAAATATTGATGAGCGTTTTGCTTTTTATTGCGTCAATTACGCTTATATGAGGCAATAACGCAACGCCTAAATGATTATTGGCGGCATTACGTAACATTGTTGTGCTAGAGGATGTAAAGGTAGGCGTTACGGGAATTTCGAGCTTAGTTTTAGCAGCTGTATTGTTATTTATTATCATGAGCTTGTGTGGCTCTTTTTTATAACTAAGAAAGTGGCACTCTTGTAAAACGTTTATATTACATATGTCTAGTTTGTGTTTTGCGATGTATTCAGGGCTTGCTACAAGCACGCTTTTTGTCGAGAACAAGCGTTGCCCAATAAATCCTGAATCTGCTAATGGGCCAACTCTAATAGCGACGTCAAACGAGTCATCTAATATATCTTCCAGCGTGTTTGTTAGTTGTAGCTCAAGGTTAATTTGAGGGTATTTGTGAGCAAATTTACAAAAAAACGGGCTTAAAATTTCACCCCCTAAAGTGATTGGCGCGGTAATTTTTAGTGGGCCAACAGGCAGAGAGTTTAATTCGCTTATCGCATTCACGTCGTTTTTAATCGTTTGTAATTGCGTATTACATTGTTTAAAAAGCAACGCACCTTTGTCGGTTAACGCTATTTTTCTAGAGTTTCGTTCGAGTAATCTCACCCCAATAGCTGCTTCGAACTCGCTTACGCGACGGCTAATCGTGCTTGATGGAATGTTTAAACTTTTTGAAGCCTTACTAAAGCTTTTTTGTTTAATTACTTCGTTTACAATTAACAGGTCGTCAAAACGCCACATCGGTTTATGTCCTTCGTTTTACAGTGATTCAAAAATGGGATGCTGTATTGATGATTTCGATATTTTTTGAAAATAAATGGGATGATAACATTTAATAACGTTAAAGCGAGATGCGGTGGAAGGTAATTAATGCAGGAATATTTTTTGTATATGGGAATGGTAGCAACAATTTGGATTACGTTGGGTGTATATATCGCAGCAAAATTCTACCCAAATTATAACCATAGTGAGCAGTTTTGTAGTGAGCTAGGCGCAAGAGGTGCTGCCACAGAAAAACTGTCACCTGTAATCAATAATTATCCACTAGGACTGTTATTTGTTTTATTTGGAGCTGGTGTTGTAGATAGTGCAGATGGGACTTTTTTATTATCGCTTGTCGGTGGGCTTATCGTTGTGCATGGCGTTGGTACATGGGTAGCTGGTTATTTTCCTATGGATGCTGACCCTTATACCGTAACACCAAGTTTTGAATGTATAGTGCATTCGTGGGCAGGATTTTTTATGTTAATGGCGCTGTTGATAGCTCCTTTACTTGTGGTTTTTCACCCTACAACACTTATTATTTCTGAGTGGTTTCGTGTGTTCTCAGGGATTGTTTTTATTGGCTCGATTTATTCGTTATATCTATTTAAAAAATCATTTAAGCAACGTAAGAAGTTAGGTATGCATCAAAGGGTAAGTTACGGTATTCAACTAGGGTGGTTGAATGTGTTTTCATACATATTAGTGAATTAAAACATGCGGATAGACATTATATTTAATTAACGTTTTGAGGCTTTATATAGGATATAGCTTACTCGGTGTATTTTTCTTGGTTTTGATCTTGATCCTGCTCTCGTTTTACCAATAAAAAGGTAAGGTACATTTTTGTGGGCAACGACAATACCATACCTAATGCAATACATGCGGCACTGATGACAATACCTGTAACACCCAACGACTCCATATACTCACTAAAGTTATGAAAATAAATGCCGAGCAAAATTAAACATAGACCAATAACAATACAAATTTTTAATAGTTTAATTAAGCCGTTGTCATTCATTACAATCAGTCCGTATTTACCTGTTTATTCTCTTCTTTATAGCATAATTGACTGTTTTTTATTCGCAAGTATAAAGAGCTGGTTGTTTGATGTGTTTCAAGGTTTTGTTCGTTGGCTAAAGCTACATAAATCTAGTTAGTTGTTTTGAATAGTAGATGGTTGAGTTTTATTTAATGAGACTATACAAGGAAGGTAACGAGTCATTTGAAATATCTTGTTTCAAATTTGAACTGAAATAATCAATATTTAGCTATTTATTATTAAAAATAACGGTGTAAGTTTATACAGTAAATGCTAATATTAGCATTCAGGTTGTATGCGTGAGCTCTCACGTATCTGAAATCCATTAAAGCATTTTCACTATAACCAAATTTAGGTTATAGCATTCTTAATTATAGAATTTTCATATTCGTTTATACATTTAAATAGGAAGCCGAGTGAACATTAAAGCGTGGTTAATCACTTTAGTTGTAATTTCATCTGTGTTGTTTGGGTTATATACCTATAAAAGCAATGCAATATCTTCAGGTGCTCAAGGATCGTCTCCAGCGTTTGAGCCTGCCGCGACGGTTGAAGCGGTTGAAACTCGTTTATCAGCCTTTCAACAAACAACACGTGTAAGTGGTATTGTTAAAGCTCCCCAACAACTTACACTTAAAAATGAACTAGCAGGTAAAATTACCGAGCTACATTTTAAGTCTGGTGATGTGGTTAAAAAAGGGCAAGTATTACTGCGTATTGACGTAAGTAATGAGCAAGCCGCATTAGGCGCTGCAAAAGCTCGTTTAACTCTATCTGAGCAAACGTTAAAACGTTATAAAAAGCTTGTGAGTAAAAATGAAATTAGTGCTGACTTAGTTGATAAGGCATCATCAGATGTTGCTATTGCTAAATCTGATATTCAAATACTACAAACTCAAATTGATAAGAAAACGATTACTGCACCGTTTAATGCGGTTGTAGGATTGCATGACTTAACGCTTGGGCAATATCTAGATGGTAATAGTAATATTACCGAATTAGTGGGTGTTACCTCTACATTATGGGTTGAGTTTTCGTTACCTCAATCTATTCCTCAACTAAGTATTGGCGAGCAAGTAAATCTTACTACTGTAAACGGCCTTAATGTTGAAGCGAATATTATTGCTGCTAATCCAGTATTAGGCGCACAATCTCGACATTTAAAATATCGAGCAGAATTCCCCTTAAATAATAACCCTGTAAAACCTAACGCTTTGGTGTCGGTGACTGCGCCTGTTGGAAGTGAACAGCAGCGTGTATTGGTGCCTGACTTATCGTTAACACATGATCAATTTGGTGATTACGTGTTTGTGCTTACACCAGAAGATAATGGGCAAGGAAGTTACAGAGCAAAGCGCACTCAAGTTTGGCTAACCACAAAAAATGCTAAACAAGCTGTGCTTAATAAAGGGTTAGATGCTGGCCAACTGATTGCGACAACGGGCGCCTTTAAATTACGTGAAGGTATGAAAGTTTTTATTGCTCAAGCAAAGCCTGAGTAGCAGGGAGTATTATGTCTACACTTGAATATAATAAACCCAGCTTTATGGACGTATTTGTTCGTAAGCCTATTCTGTCAATCGTTCTATCGCTTTCTATCTGTTTGTCAGGTATTTGGGCGGTTTTCGATATTCCTGTTATTCAGTTTCCACAGATGGAAAGCTCATCTTTGGTTATTAATACGTATTATATAGGTGCCTCTGCAAAGGTTGTTAAGGGGTTTATTACCGATCCCATAGAACGGGTTGCGTCCACTATACCGGGTGTTGATTACGTTGATTCAGCGACTACGGCAGGGAGTAGTACGGTAACAGTTCATTTAAAACTCAATGAAAACAGTACAACGGCACTCGCCGAAATTAACACAAAGTTGAGTCAAATAAGTTACGAACTGCCTGAAGGAGCACAAGACCCCGTCGTGTCGGTAGTACGAGCTGATCGTGCCTTTGCTGCATTTTATTTGAACGTAAACTCAAATAAAAACAATCCATCAATGCTGTCTGATTATTTAACGCGTGAGGTATTGCCTACGTTAACAAGTATTGAAGGGGTACAAAAAGTAGCGCTGGAAGGTGGGCGAAATCCAGCAATGCGCGTTAATTTAGATCCAGAACGCATTGCATCGTATAACTTGAGCACGGCAGAAGTGTACACCGCGTTGCGCGCTAACAATACTATTGCAACCTTGGGATATAGCCAAAATGATAGGCAACAAATAGACATTGTCACTAATTCGCAGTTATCAACCATTAGCGAATTTGAAGCATTAGTAGTTACCAAGATTGGCGACGATATCGTTTATTTAAAAGACATTGCTGAAATAGAATTAGGCTCTGAAGAAGCAAGCGTTACTGCTCGAATAAATAATACTGACACTATATATGTATCGGTATGGCCATTACCGGGCGCGAATGAAATTTCGATTGGCGATAAGCTATATCAAGCGGTAGATGAAATTAACAAGTCGTTACCTGATGGCTTAGAAATAGAGTTTGCGTACGACGGTACTTTGTACATGCGCGATTCTTTAAAAGAAATCATCATTACCTTGCTTGAAACCGTATCTATTGTTGGTCTTGTTGTTCTTGCAATGATGGGGTCTTTTAGAAGTGCTTTAGTACCCTTAATTACGATTCCTATTTCAATATTAGGTGCTATTTCGGCTATGTCGTTAATGGGGTTTTCACTGAACTTGTTAACAGTTTTAGCTATTGTATTGTCTGTTGGCCTAGTCGTTGATGACGCAATTGTCGTGGTTGAAAATGTGTCGAGGTACATGCGTGAAGGTAAAACTCGATTTGAAGCGGCTTTACAAAGCTCAAGACAGCTGTTGGTTCCTATTGTGTCGATGACATTAACGCTTGCTGCGGTTTATGCTCCTATTGGTTTTTTATCAGGCTTAACGGGTATGCTCTTCAAAGAGTTTGCGTTTAGTTTAGCTATTGCTGTGTTGTTTTCTGGTGTTGTAGCGGTAACGCTTTCACCCATTATGAGTTCACACATTTCCCCAGCAGATGGTAAAGAAGGCAGTATGACAAAGTACGTTAATGCTGTATTTTTTAGAATTCAAAAAGCTTATGAAAAACTACTAGGTGTAGTTTTTACATTAAAAGCGCAAATTGCACTTATATCCGTTATTGTCGCGATGCTTGCTGTACCGTTTTATATGTTTTCGGCCAAAGAGTTAGCGCCGATTGAAGATCAAAGTATGGTCATTGTTATTCTGCAATCACCTCCTCAGTCTTCTATGACTTACAACGTTGAACAAGCTCAGCATATGGTTGAAGGTTTATTAACTATTCCTAAATCAACTGATATTTGGCAGGTTGTGTTTAAAAGTGGTGGATTTGGCGGTTTAAATTTTGTTAAGCCGAACGAGCGCGATGAGAGTATTCACGAACTCGTGCCTCCGGTTTATATGAACTTAGTACAAAACGCAGGCTTAGATTCTTTACCTATTTTACCGCCATCACTTCCTACAGCAGGGCAGTTTGATGTGGAGTTAGTGGTTAAATCTCCAGATTCATATGAAGTAATGAAAGGATATACCGATCAACTTGTTGGCGCTGCAATGGGCAGTGGACAATTCTTATTTGCCGATACGGATCTGAAAGTTGATTTACCGCAGATAGAGTTGAAAATAGATCGCCAAAAAATTGCTGATTTAGGTCTTAGTTTTGCCGATATTAATCAACAATTAAGTGTGTTTTTATCAAGCGGCTACGTTAATAGGTTTGACTCAAATGGTAAAGCTTACCAAGTTATTCCTATGGTAAATAACAAGGTGCGTGCAAACCCAGAAGACATTTTGAATTTAACCGTAAAAACGCCAAATAATGAGTTGGTTACGGTAGCAAGTTTTGCTGAAGTAAAATGGATAACAGGCCCTCGTCAGTTAACAACATTTAATCAACAAAACTCGATTAAAATATTTGGTGGTGTATTGCCAGGAGTTACTAAAGAAGAAGCACTAGCAACGATTGAAGCGAAAGCGGCTGAGGTGTTACCTAAATCTTACAAGCTTGATTATGCTGGCGAGTCGCGTCAAATACGTAATGAAGGTAGTACGTTAATGGGCGTATTAGGTGTGTCTTCTATTATTGTTTTCTTTATTTTAGCTATTCAATTTAATAGTTTTAGAGATCCATTAGTGGTGTTATTAGGTTGTGTGCCTTTAGCGTTGTCAGGTGCTTTGCTCTTGCCATTTATTGAGTTAACAACCATTAACATTTATTCGCAAATTGGCTTAATAACGTTAGTAGGCTTAATTGCAAAAAATGGTATTTTGATTGTAGAGTTTGCCAACCATGTTCAAGAACAAGGGAAAACAAAACTACAGGCAGTTACTGAAGCGGCAACTACACGATTACGACCGATTATGATGACCACTGCTGCGACAGTTTTTGGTCATTTACCGTTAGTTTTTGTAACTGGAGCAGGTGCCGAAGCACGTAACAGTATCGGTATAATTTTAGTAGCAGGTATGCTTATTGGTACAATATTCACATTGTTAGTATTGCCGATTTTCTATCTATGGTTTGCTGAAAAGCGTGAAGAAGTTACGCAGTAATCGCACCATGTAGTTATTAGTTAGTGTGAATGAGTTTTAAAGGGATGAATTTTTCATCCCTTTTTTAATAGCAATGCTTTATGATGTTTTACTTATTAATGCTTATTTTTACATTTAAATTTAAAGATTTGAAATGCTAACACTCTTTTCTTACGAATTATCTTATAGCACGCTCTTTCTACTCGCGGTAGTGGCGTTCTTTATTGGTATGGCAAAAACGGGTGTTCACGGCATATCTATGTTTTCGATTCCGTTACTAGCGATTATTTTCGGCGGTAAAGATTCTTCAGGGTTAATGCTACCAATGCTGATTATTGCTGATGCTTTTGCTGTGTTTTACTACCACCGAAGTGCTAATTGGTCTTATTTAAAAAAACTATTTCCAGCTACAGCAATAGGTGTGGTGTTAGGAACGGTCATTGGTCAGTATGTTGATGATAGTGTATTTCGACAAATTATGGGGCTGATTATCTTCGCGAGTTTAGCGTTAATGATTTGGCAAGAAAAAAACACTGAGTTTAATGTTCCTGATTATTTGTGGTTTGCCGTTGTTATGGGCTTACTCGGTGGTGTTACATCAATGGTGGGAAATTTAGCCGGTGTTGTAATGGCTTTGTATTTACTGAGTATGCGTTTACCAAAAGATGAATATATTGGTACCGCAGCGTGGTTTTTCTTAGTGCTAAACCTCTTTAAAGTGCCGTTTCATATATTTGCGTGGCAAACCATTACTCTTGATTCATTCAAATTGAACATTGTTAGCCTGCCATTTATTGCGTTGGGAGCATATGCAGGCGTATTCATTGTGAAAAAAATACCCAACAAACAGTATCGGTGGTTAGTTATCGCGATGACCGCAATAGCCGCCATTATGATGGTTGTTTAACTGATAAAAGGAGATAATAAAAATGAAAAATAGCGCGAATGAACAGCAAGTTATTGAGCAAGGTGGTTTTGTTCATACTGTATTTTTTTGGTTAAAAAAAGGGGCGAGTGCTAAAGATCACGAAGATTTTATTCATTACTTACAGCACTTTATTCGTTCATCGGAATTTGTAAAAACCAAACATATTGGATCTAAAGTTGGTTCTAAACGAGAAGTAGTTGACAGTTCATATGACTACTGTTTAATCGCCACATTTCATAACGAAGCTGAACAAGTTAAATATCAAGATGAACCTGTACATCATGAATTTATTAAAAACGCTTCACACTTATGGGAAAAGGTAGAAGTATTCGACTCGCAAAGCATGTTGTAATAGATATTGACGCATTTAAAGAAGAACAGCATAGCTGTTCTTTAGTGATTAGTCTTTAGGGCATTACTCTTAAATAATTGATGCTGTCGCTTAACTTTTTTCAGTATTATTTTAAATTCATCAGTGTTACGAACGTTATCCAAAAAGTTGTTATTAATAAAATAAGGGTAATTGAAATAGCCGTTATCTACGGCTTGGTTAAGTAGACGTATAGAGCCTTGTTTATCACCAAGCTTCGAGTACAAACCAGCCCAGTAAAATAAAGGCTCAGGGTCTTTCATATTTACGGCTTCTAGTTGCTTTAATGCGTGTAATCCGGTTGTGTAATCGTTAGTTATAATCGCTTTACTTGCTGTTGAATCTAATGTCCAAAAGCTTCCACTGTTCATACTGATAACCTTATCGAGGATAGGAAGTGCGTCCTTAAAGTTATTCGTATGTAGTTTAATTGTTGCTGTCCAAGCAAGTGAGTATGCTGTGGGGGTACCAACAGATAATGATTGTATAGCCTCGTTAAATTGATTGTTGGCAATATAACTTACTGCTAAATTATGAAACCATTCATCTTGAGGATCTAAGGCTATTGCTTTTTTAATAGCTCTGATAGATTCTGGTAACATGCCAATATATCGGTAGATATATCCTAGTGAATAATGTGCCTCTGCGTCGTTGGGGTTAAGGTCTATAAGCTCTTTACTTAACGTTATACTTTTTTGTGTTTCGCCTATTTCGGCGTAAAATCGCGCTAGGCTGCTTTTAGCACTTCGTAAATTAGGATTTAACGTTAAGGCTTTTTTGAAATAGCCTAATGAAACGTCTTTTTGTTCGTGAGTACCTAATTCAAATACGTTTTTAAAATTAATTCTTTTCGCTAATTCCACGTAATTTGGTGCGAAGTTAGGTGCTATTTCGATAGACTTTCTGAGAGACTCAATGGCTAATTGAGCTCCTTTTAGCGTTTCAGGGGAAGCGATAGCACGTAAATAATGGCGATAGGCTATTGAATCTACCGGCTTTTCTGAGGAAGCATTAAGCATTTCTTGTTGATAGAATCGAATTTTAAAGTATTCAGCAATGCGTTTTGCAACAATATCTTGAATGTTAAAGATATCACTAAATTTTTCTACAATAGATTCTCTCCATAATAATTGGCTATTTGTTACGTTAATTAACTCTATGTTTAATCGAATATTTCCATTTTCAATTGCATATGTCCCCATTAATACATATTCAACATTTAGTTTTTCGCCTATATCGTTTATATCTACAAGCTTTTGTTGGTATTTTTGTACCATACCAGAAGGACGAACAGAGAGTTTATTTATATAAACAAGTTTACCAATAACTTGATCTGCTATTGCAAAACCAAGGTAGTCAGATTCAGTATCTGTTTTTAAATTTTTAAACGGTAGTACAGCTAATCGATCGTTCAATGAGCTGTTTTCATTATTTTGGGTGTAATTAAAGAGTAAAAAAGTTACTAATATAACAATACATAACAGCGTAATAATTCGAGTAGGTATGTTGAATGAATGGGTTTTAAAAGGCGTGTTTTGTATATTTGTTGTTGTGTTGATTTCGGTAACAACAGCGATGAATTGATAGCCTCTTCCTCGAACTGTTTTAATAATACTTTGTTTTTCTGCGCTGTCGCCTAATGTCTTTCTTGCCGTTTTAATGTGGTTACTTAATGAGGTATCTGAAACTTCTCTACCATTCCATACGTGTGTGAAGATTTCATCGCGAGAGACTAAACGTTCGCGATTTTTTAGTAGATAAACAATAAGGTCGAACACTTTTGGCTCAATAGGCTCTACACGACCATTAACTTTTATCTCGAACTGGTTAATATCGAGCGCAATATTGTTAAACTCGTATATCATTGATTTCCTTATTTATATTGTTGTTCTTGTTTTACTGAATGTTAATTTTAGCGTAAATGTTATTGTTTAATTAGGAAAATATTACCTAATCTTCATGTTTGTAAATTAAGTTGGCTTGATAATTCGGCTATCGAAATGGAAACCAAATTAACTGAGAATATTATGCCAACACCAATTGAAATTTTAATGGATCCAATCTCTTTAGGCTTATTAGTAATTTACTTTTCGCTAATTGTTATTGAAGCTATTGGCGCTCCTAAAAAGCAAAAACATATAAAGGGCTGGATACCCAAAGCCTTATGTGTTTTTGTATTATATTTTTTTCTATCAACATACTTACCTCTTATTTGGGACAAATATTTAATTCAGTACCAAGTGTTTAACTTAGAAAGTATGAACCCCTATTTAAGCACATTTATTGCCGTGATAGTGTTTGAATTGTTTATTTATATTTGGCATTTTACGTTGCACCGTACCAATTGGCTTTGGCGCTCGTTTCATCAAATGCATCATAGTGCGGAGCGCCTTGATAGTTACGGAGCGTTTTATTTTAGTCCGTTAGATATGGTTGGGTTTACGTTACTAGGTAGTTTAAGTTTAACTGTTGTTGTAGGTATTTCTCCTGAAGCTGTATCTTGGTTTTTATACATCACTATGTTTTTGGCTGCGTTTCAGCATACACATATTAAAACCCCACAGTGGCTAGGTTATATTATTCAGCGCCCTGAAAGTCATTCTGTGCATCATGCTAAAGGGGTACATGCGTATAACTATTCTGATCTTCCTATATTTGATATTATTTTTGGCACTTTTAAAAATCCCAAAAATTTTGAGTACGAGCTAGGTTTTTATGATGGTTCATCTGAGAAAACGCTCGATTTATTAATGTGCAAAGATATTTCAGTTAATCGAGAAAATAACGTAGAGGCTAAAGCTACCAATTAATAATTGTAACTTATATGTACACATTGTTTGGTTTGTTGTTGCTCGCTGTTAACTAATACTTTCAGCGAGCGTGTCGTATATATCTATGTAACTCGATGTTTTTAACGTTGTACCTGTTTTAACGTTATATACCCATGCCTAAATTAACCTTTTCCATATAGTTTGCTAATGCGTTGTCATTAATATTTTGAGAGTTAGCGAGCGCTTGGTACACACCTTTTTGATCACTAGCGGGCTTTTGTTGCCCTAGTTTTTGTTTACCTTGTAATTGCGTAATTTCAATTCTAAAAGCAACAAGCCCGGCGAGTAACTTTTGTTTGTACTCGTCAGTAATAATATTTTTGGTTATGGCTAATTCAGGCTCGTATTTTATAACGAGTTCGCCCATTGCGCGTAGCGTTTCACTATCGCTTAACATCGTTACTTTTCCTTTGGCGTGAACTGTAACGTAATTCCACGTTGGAACAGCAGGGGATGTTGAATACCACCTAGGTGATATATAACTATGTGGGCCCGAAAAAACAATCAATGCTTCTTCATTTTCAAGTGTTTTCCAGTGCGGATTAGCACGTGCGCAATGGGTATAAAGTGTACCTAGTTGTCCTTCATTTTGTTTTAGAATAAACGGAAGGTGAGACCCTGTTAAATCGTTAGACACTACAACGCCAAATCCAAATTCCTTAATAAAGTTTTGGCATTGAGCTGCATCAGACATATTGAAGTGATTAGGAATGTACATTCGAGTCTCCTTAAGTTTGTGTACTAAAGGGCGCAGATGGCTCAGATGACGTTAGAGCCGATAACTCAGCTCGTTCAATTTTGGCAAGAAGAGCTGCTTTTGTTGATGACCATTCTGGCTTTATAATGCTATAGAATGCGCTGCTTCGAATGCTACCGTCGTATTGAATGCGGCAATTGCGTTGAATACCTTCAAATTGGGCTCCTAAGCCTAAAATTGCATTTCTAGATTTGTCATTCTTCTCATGTGTTTGTAATGCAACTCTGTTTACCTTGAGTGTTTCAAATGCGTGGGTCAGTAATAAAAGCTTATTCCGTCGATTAATATAACTTCGTTGAGAGGCTGGCGTTAAAAATGTGTAGCCAATCTCAATCGTTTTGTGTTCTAACGAAATATTTAAGTAGCTGCTAGAACCAACGATTGTATTTGATTGTTTATCAACAATAACAAAAGGTATCTGCGTTCCGTCGTGTACGTTGCGTAAACAACTTGCCACCCAGTCGTTTGTTGCTTCTTGTGTTAAACAATATGGATGTGTAGTCCACCGCCAAATAGCGCTAAACTTTCCTGCTTCATGAAGTGCAGCTGCGTGTTGCAGTGTCATTGGTTCAAGCTTTACGTATTCGTCTTCAAGTGTGGTTGAAGCAAATTGTGATAATTGCATAGTTAACTCCGTTTAGTGTGGAATGTTGATACGTTGCTAAGTGTGTTTTAACTGTGGTCTAATTAAAACAACCAGTTTTAAAGTTTTAAGTAGACCAATGTCGATTTTTAATTTATCGCATATAGATAAAAGCCAACCTAAATATTTGCAATTAGCTTCAGTAATACGAAGTGCCATACGCAATGGACAATTGTTAGCAGGGGATCAATTACCATCGGCTCAGTTATTAAGTAAAAATTTGCATATTAACCGTCATACAGTAATGAAGGGGTTGTCTGAGTTAATTGCTGAAGGTTGGATTGAGTCTGAAGAGCGCATTGGTTATCGAGTAGTTGTTGATTTACCTGTTGAGCATAGTTTGCCTTTGGGTGAGGTAGAGCAATTCAATAATAACCAACACCTTAATTATCGTATTGTTAAAAAGGGGAGTTATTGTTCTACGTTAAACGCGACTAATTATCGTTATAACTTTGCAGGTGGGCAACCCGATATGGCGTTGTTTCCGTTTAACGAGTTTAAGAGCTATTTGTCTAATGCGCTTACAAGACCAAAATTAACTGAATTGGGTTATGGTGATAATGCAGGTACGCCTGAATTACGAGAACAAGTTAAGCAATACCTACGTAAAACTCGTGGGGTAATTGACCGTGAAATTGTTATTACTAATGGCTCACAAGAAGCGATTTATATCGTGTCGCAGTTGTTGCTTCAAACGGGGGATGAAGTTGCCGTAGAAGCCTTAGGCTATCCACCTGCGATGGACGCATTTCGAAATGCTGGCGCTCAAGTTATTGCCATAAAACAAGATAACAAAGGAATGATGCCCTACGACTTAGAGCAAAAAATTATACAGGGCAATATTCGGCTTATCTATTTAACGCCACTGCATCAATATCCAACAACCGTAACCTTGCCCGTAAGTCGACGTATGGCGATATATAAGTTAGCGTCTAAGCATAATATTCCCATTATTGAAGACGATTACGATCATGAATTCCACTTTAGGTGCCAACCTTTACCACCAATGGCGTCGAGTGATCCCAGACAATTAGTTATTTATATTTCAACGTTTTCTAAAATAATGTTTCCGGGCGCTAGGGTGGGCTTTATGGCCTTAAATAAAGCATTTGCTGATGTGGTTGCGGCGCACAAAATGTTGATATGTCATAAAAATAACGTGGTGATGCAAGAGGGATTAGCGCAATGGATGAAAAGTGGTGATTTTGAAAGGAACCTTCGACGTGTAACACGAAAGTATTTGCACCGTAGAGATCATGCTGTTGAATTATTGAATAAGCTAGACTGCTTTGAATTTACTGCTCCTGATGGTGGAATGGCGTTATGGTTAAAGCTTAAAAATACTCACATTACTGCAAGTGAGTTAGCTGAAGCGGTTAAGATGAAAGGAGTTTATATACAGCACGAACTTGCTTTTTTAACAGACGGAGCAAACGGCAGTGATCAATATATTCGATTAGGTTATGCGGGAATGAGTGAAAACAAATTTGCCGAAGGGCTAGCGATAATTGTTAACGCTTTGTCGGTATCATAACCATTGTAAGCGGTGCGTTTACTTTGTAAAAACCAAAGAGCACTCGGAGTGACAAACACCAAGTACTCTTAACGTTGTGTAAACATTGCATAAGTACGATAGTTAACTTATTTATATGGTGAAAGTGTTGATAGCTTTACTTGGTGCTTGGTAAACACATCACCGGTGATATTTTTTAAACTCAATGTCAGCATTGGATCTTCTAACCCCCACTCAATAAAAAGCTCGCCGTAGTTTACTTTATTGGTATAACCGCTTACACGGTGCTTGTTCGGGCTAACGTTTTTCCACTCTTCAGTTAGTCCAGAACTAGTAACTTCCCATAACGGATAATCGAGGTTTTGTGTGACTTTTGACACTTCACCCCAATGTGTGTCGCCACTGATAATAACCACGCCGTTTACTTGATGTTTTTTGATGAGTTCGAATAAGCGGTTTCTATCGTAAGGATAGTTCGCCCACGATTCCCAACCGGTAAAGTCGGCAAGTAATTGTAAGCTAGACGCGATGACTTTAATTTTTGAAGGTTTTTGTAGCTCTTGTTCAAGCCATTGCCATTGTTTTTCACCTAACATTGACGCTGTAGGATCTTCTGAAGGTGAGTATGGTCCCATGTTGTTAGGCTGACGCTGAGTAAAGTATTTTACTTTACCTACAGAGTTGAGCTTATCTCTGTTCCAGCGAAGGTCGGGCATAATTACATGTACTTTCTCTGAATCTTTTCCGTACATGTAAGCAGTGTATATTCCATCAGGCCTTGTTCGGCGAGGTGAGTTCTTGGGTTCGTTCCAAAAATCTAACATGATTTTTCGTGATCCCTCTTTTTGAGGAAACTCTTTACCTGCGTCATTCTCGCCGTAGTCGTGATCGTCCCATATCGCAATTGTGGGTGTATTTTTCTGTAATTTTTTGAAGCCTTGATTGTTTCCTAACAGTTCATATTTGTGTTCGAGATGGCTCATATTCTCGGTGTCACCGTAAACGTTGTCACCTAAAAATATAAATAAATCGGCATTTTCGTTATTGATCGCATTGAAAATAGGCATTGTTTTATCTTGGTGACTACATGAACCAAAAAGAATTTTTTGAGTTGACGCTTTAATAAACGAGGTAGTAAAACATAATGAAAGAAGCAGTGAAACTTTAACTAACGTGCGCATTTAATTCATGTTCCTAAATTAAAAAAGGTTACTAAGCATGTCTAACTTAGTAACCTAAAACCAGGGGGAGGTTAAAACTTTTTTTGCTAGAAGCTCGTAGATAACGTGATTGTTGCTGTGCGAGGAGCACCAATGAAATACGTTAATCCGTTTCCTGTTCCAGTTGAAAGGAAATCTTCGTCGGTTACGTTATTTACAACAAAGTTGATATCAAGTGTTTTAAATACGTTGTTATCAAGCGTCGCGTTGTAACCCGCGTTGAAATTTAAAATGGTGTAAGCGTCTGCAATACCACGTTCACCAGTATATTTAACCGAGCTACCCACATTGAAGTTTCCGTCAGTGTAGTCGGCTGAAAACACAAACATTTTGTCGATAGAATCGTTTACCTTATCGCCTGACTTAAACCCTTCGGCGTCTCCAACGTAAGTTGAATCGTTATGGGTGTAAGATGAATAAAGTGAAACATGGTCGTTTAGCTGATAACTCAAGCTCAATTCAACCCCGTCAGATTCAATGCCGCCTACGTTGATGTATGAACCGTTTGTACCTATGTCGTAGTCAATACCGTCAGTGTCGCTACCTGGTGCAATAAAGGTGATTCTATTTTCAAAATCAACTTGGTAGTAGGTTGCTGAAAATTGAAGATCTTGCGAGTTATAACGTAAGCCAATCTCCATGTTTTCTGCGGTTTCTGGCGCTATTTGCGTTAAAGAAGATGCGTCTCTTTCAAGTACACCGTCTTTAATTGCTGAAAAGTTTTCGCTGTATCCCGCAAACAACTCCATTTCTTCATTCAGTTGGTAAATACCACCAATGCTGAATAATACGTCAGAGTCACTCTCAACTTTGCCTGTAACTTGGTTTGCAAACTTGTCGAATTTTTCTATTTCAACAAAGTATTTTTGTGCACCAATGTTAAGTGTTACGTCGTCGAATGAAATTGTGTCTTCAATGTATAGCTTTAGGGTATCTGTTGTAAATTCGTTATCGTATTGAACCCAGTATGGAGAGCGGTCGAAGTGATGATAAATGCGAGCATCAATCACTTTATGCCAATCGCGAGACTCGTTACGGTCGTTGGTTTCTGTCCATAACCCCATAGCAATATCGTTATTGCCAATGGTCATGTCGAAGTTAGCTGTTAAGCCTGTACGGTTTTTTTCATAATGCGTATGGCGGTAAGACATAACAGGAATTGCTGAACTATCGTAACACGCTGCATGCAACCCTGAGCCAGAATTCCAAGGCCATGAATAAGTTTCTGTACAATCTGCTGCTGGCGCTAAAGGAGTGCCGTTTCCGTCAGTAAACCCATAAGAACCCGCATTAGAACCACCTTGATTAGTTGGGTTTCCATTTGCGTCTACAGGGCTTGCTAAGTATGGTGGAATCCAGTCGCCGCGACCTTGATTCTTGTGGTAATAAGGTGTTACGTGGAACGACATCGTAGAATCAATATCGTATTCAAACTTCACGTAACCCAATGTATTTTCGCGCAGGGTAGACCAACCTTCTGCAAACATTTGGTCAAAATGAGGAATACCTGTCCAGTTCCACGTTAGCTGATCCCAGTTTGGATTTGTGTCGAACTGTTCTTTACTTACTGAGTTGTAATTATCTTCGTCAGCGTCGTCATACGATAAGCGGCCGGTAATGCTTAGTTGCCCTAAATCGGTTATAAACTTAACTTCAGCATGTTGTCTGCTCATGCCACCATTTGATCCTTCACCCACCCAGCGGCTGTTAGATGTTTGAGAGTAACTAGCATAAGCTGTTGTAGTCCCGTCAAATATCTCACCTGTGTTGTGTTTTACAAAGTAACGTGAAGCATTGTGATCGCCTGTTGTGTAAGCAATTTTTGTTTCTTTGTTTAAAAGCGGGTTCATACTTACAAAGTTAAACGTACCACCTAGGGCTTCTAATGAAGCTGAAGAAATGTCTGACGTACCTTGAGATACTTCAATGTTCGACATATTCTCGGCGTCAAGATAACGGTTTGCTTTTGCACCACCGCCGTAGTTTGAGCCACCGTTTGGAATACCGTCGATTGTCATGCCCAGCTGTTGTGAATTACCGTCGATACTAAAGCCGCGCATTGTGATTGATGTTGACCAATCGTCGCCACCAAATGCATCACCTTCGTTAATGTTAATGCCCGGTAGCTTGTCCATAACAGCAAATACGCTAGAAATGTTCGGTACTTGTTTAACCATTGTGCTGTCAATTACGTGGTTAGCACGGGTAAGTTTTTTTACAACAACAGAAACTTCTTCAATGGCTTGATCTTCATTCGCCACCGCATTCATAGATAGTGATGACAAAACAGCTAACGCAATTGCACTTTTTATAGGTTTGAGGTTCATGGTTTCCCTTAATAATCTCTAATAAATTGTTATTTATTGTTTTAATGGCGGCGATTATGAAGAGGATTTATTACAGTAAAAATGAATTAATATGACTGTTTAGTTATGGAAATATTGCAATAAAATTAAAGCGTTTAAAATTTAATGTTTTATATTTTATTGATTATAAAGAATAAAATAACAATAAGGCGAGGGTGTTATTTGCGCAACTGAAACTGTTAGACCAGTTGCGCAGGTTTTAGTAGTAAAGGCCTAAAGCCCAAAAGATTAGTTAATTTTTTGGTATTCAATTTTAAAGACAACGGTAAATAATACCGGTACAACAATTAGTGTTAATACTGTCGCAAAACCTAAACCAAACATAATGGTTACCGCCATTGATTCAAAAAACACATCAAACAGTAAGGGGATCATGCCTAAAATTGTTGTAATTGCAGCCATAGCTACAGGTCGAACACGACTGACTGCAGAATGGAAAACCGCATGATAGGGCTCTTTACCTTCGGCTAATTCAAGATTAATTTGGTCAACGAGTACAATTCCATTTTTTATTAACATTCCTGAAAGACTAAGTAAGCCAAGTAATGCCATAAAACTAAACGGTGCACCCATGATTAACATGCCTGATGACACGCCAATTAAGGCAAGTGGTACCGTTGCCCATATCACTAAAGGCGCTTTTACCGAGTTGAACAACAACACCGTGATAACAAACATAACAAGGTAACCTAGCGGTAGACCACCAAATAGTGCAGCTTGCGCTTTAGATGATGATTCATATTCTCCGCCCCATTCCATTGAGTAGCCTTGTGGTAACTTAATCGCTTCAATTGGCGCTTTTACACGGTTAAACAAGCTTGCCGCTGTTTCGTCACCCAGTACATCGTGATCTGCCATTATGGTTATCGTACGTTTTCTGTCGCGTCTAACTATAAGCGAGTCTTCCCACTCTGTTTCAAAGCCATAGATAACTTGGTCGATCGGTACATGTTTATTTGATGCTGCGCTGTATACTTGCAATTCAGGTAACGTATCAATATTTAAACGTTCTTCTTTAGGAGCACGCGCAATAATGGGTAATAATTTAGTCCCTTCTCGGTACAGCCCTACTTGTTGCCCTGTAAAGTTTGTTAGCAACACAGAATCTATATCGTGTTTACTCACACCAACACGTCGTCCCATGGCTTCGTTATACTGTGGGCGTATAACTTTGGTACGCTCTCGCCAATCGTGTCTAATATTAAACGCTTTTCCGTCGGCCTTTAAAACATCTGCTGCTTGTTGCGCTAAATTGCGAAGTACATCAGGATCGGGTCCAGAAAAACGTGTTTCAATTTTAGCGTCGGTTGACGGCCCAATTTCCATTGCTTTAATTTTAAATTGCGCATTTGGATAATGGGTGCTTACATATTCACGTATATTTTCCATTACAGGGTTTAACGCGTCTCTGTCTTCCACACGAATAATTAATTGCCCAAACGCAGGGTAAGATTTTTCAGGCGCGTAAGTTAGCATAAAGCGAGGCGCACCACGTCCGATGGTTGACGTAATTTGTTTTACTTGGCTTTGTTCTAACAAATAAGCTTGAATCGCTTTAAGGTCTTTTTGTGTTTCTCTAATATCAGAACCTTGGTAGCGCCAATAGTCTAAATAAAACATTGGGGTATTCGATTTTGGGAAAAAAGATTGCTTAACTTGCCCAAACCCAATTACTGCAGCTACAAACATAACTACCATCATAAACAGTGTAATGGCACGGTGTTTCATACAAACGTTAAGTAAAGCTTTATAGCCTGTGAAAATAGCGCCTTGATACGGGTCGTTACTTTCTGATTGGTTCGCTTGTTCTTCTAGCGATGTTTCTTTAAACATTACATGAGCGAAAAATGGCGTTAAAGTAATCGCGGTTACCCAGCTAAGCAATAATGATATGAGTAATACCCAAAATAAGCTGCCCGCAAATTCACCCGTCGCATGAGACGATAGGCCGATAGGAGCAAACGCGGCAATGGCTATAATTGTAGCACCTAACAATGGCATGTTGGTTTGCGACGTAATACTTAACGCGGCTTGTAGTTTAGTTTTACCTTTTTTCATGCCGATCAAAATACCTTCGGTAACCACAATGGCATTGTCGACGAGCATTCCTAACGCAATGATTAAGGCACCGAGTGATATACGCTGTAGGTCAATACTGAACATACTCATAAAAATGAAGGTTCCAAGTACAGTTAGCAGTAAAACAACGCCAATAAGTACACCGGTTTTTACCCCCATAAAAATGAGCAGTACAGCAATAACAATAGCAACAGCTTCAGCCAAACTTAACATGAAGCTTTTCATGGATTTGTCTACTTCTGCTGGCTGATTATAAACGTTCACAACTTCTAAACCAATGGGGCGAAAGCTTTCAAGTTCAGCCATGCGTTTATCAAGTGTTTTGCCTATTTCAACGACGTTTACGCCTGAAGAAAACGAAATACCGATAAGTAACGCTTGTTTGTTGTTGTATGTGGTGACGTGATTTGGCACTTCCGCGTATGCTCGTTTTATTGTTGCTACGTCGCCAAGGTAAATTAATTCTGACGCGCCTGGGTTAGAAATAATCAATCCTTCTAACTCTTTAACAGAATGGAACTCGCCAGTAGGGTGTAAGCGAATATACTCGCTGCCTATTTTTACTTTTCCTGAATTTGATACTTGGTTTTGAGTTTGTAATAGTTGGTAAATTCGGCTTGTTGGTATGCCTAAAGAAGCTAATTTGTTGCGTGTAATTTCAACAACAACTTGTTCTTGTTGTTCGCCTGTTACGCTAACTTTTCCAACGCCTTCTACTAGTACAAGTTCACGCCTTAGGTAATCAGAGTAATCTTTGAGTTCTTCGTATGAATAACCTTCACCGCTTACTGCTAACAATACGCCGTACACATCGCCAAAATCGTCAATAACGCTTGGTGGGTTAACACCTGGTGGTAACATGCCTGAGAGGTCATTAACTTTTCTACGTAATTCATCCCATATTTGTCTTAGGTCTTCTTTACGGTAGATGGGCTTCATTTCAACAATAATTTGTGAAAACCCCGCACTCGATATTGAACGAACAAAATCAACGTAGGGCAGTTGTTGTAAGGCGTTTTCAATTTGGTAGCTTACCTCTTCTTCAACTTGTGTTGGTGAAGCGCCAGGGTATGTTGTTGTGATCATCGCCATTTTTAACGTAAATTCAGGATCTTCTAATCGACCTAAATCGTTATAGGAAACAACACCACCGATAAGTAGTATCAGCGCAAACATCCAACTGGTTACGCTGTTTTTAATTGAGTATTCTGCGAGTCTCATGCTTATAATCCCTTTTCTCTATTCCAAGCACGAATTTTCATATTTTCGCTTAAAAAGTGAGTACCAGCGGCAACTACTTGATCGCCAGTTGTTAAGCCAGACAGAACTTCTATTCCGTTACTTTTTAACTCGCCAATTTCTACTTCTACACGGTGTACGGTCATTGTGGCAGGATCTACTTTCCATACGTGCTTTTTGTTGTCGCTTAGTGGTATATCTTCTGCAGAAAAAACAGCGCCAATAGGGAGTAAATATTTTGTGTTGTCCATTTGTGTAATTTGAGACAAGTCGATTCGCATGTTAGCTGACATACCCGGAAACGCATTAAATTCTTTAGGACTAGGTAACGAAAAAACAACTTTGTAGGTAAGCGTAGTTGGATTAGCTGCGGTATCGAATTCTTTGATAGTGGCCAAATATTCTTTTTCGGGGTACGAGTCGAATATTACGGTAGGTTGATGCGTTGAACCTTTTTGAGCGCGCGATACGATGCTTTCAGGCATTTGTACTGAAATGTCGATTAAATCACGTGTTTGCAAACTTAAAATAGGTTGCTTAGCTAGAATATGGTCGTGTTTTTCAACAAAGGTTTTAGATACATTACCAGAAAATGGTGCGTGTAAAATAGTGTATTCAATATTGCTTTTTGCGACGTTTAACGACGATAACGCAACGCCAAGGTTTGCTTTTGCTTCATCATAGTTCGTTTTTGAACCTAGCTTACGATCAAGCAAGAGTTTAGCTTGGTCATATTTAGATTTAGCAAGGTCGTATCGTGCTTTTCGGTCGTCTAATTGCAGTTTAAAATCGTTGGGATCTAACTTGGCAACAATGTCGCCTTTTTTCACCATACCGCC
This sequence comes from Colwellia sp., assembly GCA_020630795.1. Classification (GTDB taxonomy): domain Bacteria; phylum Pseudomonadota; class Gammaproteobacteria; order Enterobacterales; family Alteromonadaceae; genus Pseudocolwellia. Next base: position 136,995 of record JAHDIK010000004.1, on the reverse strand, counting down.
TGGTTTTATAGGGAAGTCGATTATTTGTCCGTTTACTCTAAACGCCAGTTTAGACTCAGCGTTTGCTTCCACTTCTGCTGGAAAGTTTCTAAAAGATTGCTTAGTTGGATCTTCAACCGTAAACAGTTTTGCAGGGCGAATTAATTCAGGTTTTTCTTCAGTCGTTTCTGCGTTGTTACAACCCGTAATAACGATTGCAGAAAGTAAAACACTAATACTGAAAAACCTTTGTGTGAATGAAAACATGTAAACCTCGTGTTTGGAAATAACCATCTATGGTTGAATACAACGACTCTTCTTTATGTAAGCCATGATTAATCGTTGATTTTTAATTAAAACCTTTGACATAAATTTAGGAGAAAAATGTATAAAGCGCCACCACGGTAGCACCATAACGTGAATTATATTTGATCTGTTTATATAAAAATATTTATATAATTTGATTTACATGATAAATAAAATTTAATATGTTTTATGGTTTTGGTGATATTAAAAATAGAGGTGAGCATGACACTCGATCAAATTCAGGCATTATGCAGCGTTGTAGAGCATGGTTCGTTAAAACTTGCGGCAGAAAGCTTACATAAAACACAGCCAGCCTTGTCTATGTCGCTAAAAAAGTTAGAAGAAGAGTTTGGCTTTCAAATATTAAGTCGCGACAACTATCGGTTAGGGTTAACTGAAGCAGGAAGGTCGTTTTATCATAAAGCGCAAGAGTTACTGCAATCATCATCACAGCTCAACTCTTTAGGGCAACACTTGGGTGAAGGTAACGAAGCGATTGTTCGTATAGGTTATGACTCGATTTGCCCATTGCCTACCATTTTAGACTTACTTAAGCATTGCCAAGTTGAATATCCAAACACTGAAATAGAGCTTATTGGTGGCTCTAGGTTCAGTTCATTAGAGCTGTTAAAGAAGAAAGAAATCGATTTAGCAATAAGCCCTTGGTGGCCAACGTTATATGCACTTGGAGATTTAGAAACACTACCCGTGAGCGACTTTAAAATAGTATTAGTTGCAACCTCTGGTATGTTCAAATCGCCTGAAAATATTAGTATCCAAAACCTTAAAGAGCAGGTTCACCTCAGCGTAGAAGAAAGTAATTTAAGTTTAGACAGCCACGAATTGATTTTACTTAAAGGCAGCCGACAATGGAGAACAAAAGATGCATACACGCTTAAAAGCTTGTTGGTTGCAGGGTTAGGCTGGGGGCATATTCCTGAGTTTATGGTTGCAGATGAAATTGCTGAGGGGAGTTTAGTAAAAATAGAAAATAATGATATTGAGTCTTCAATTACCGGAGAAATTCGTATTGTAAAACGCCAAGAAGACACACTAGGCCCTGTTGCTAGTATGATATGGAATACATTCAATTAAATAGCTTTTGTTTGTTGCTATGAAGTTTTAAGTTTGTGGCGTTCTCTGTTTGGTTTTTTACCTGCAATATTAACAAGTCGTAAAAAGTTAGGGCATTCAAAATGGGTAGGAGCATTACATGCTGCAACATGACGTAAACCATCTCGCATCGACGCAAGTTCTTTAATTTTTTTATCGAGTTCATCTGCTTTTGTTAGTAGTAAACTTCTGTCTATTTCCATGCCTTGCTGCGTAAACATTTTGCCAATTTCATCTAACGACAATCCTGCACTTCTTCCTAAAGAGATTAACGCGAGTCGTTCGATAACTTTAGGATCAAATACTCTACGTAAACCTTTACGACCAATAGAGGTTATTAGCCCTTTTTCTTCATAATATCTTAACGTAGAAGCCGTTAATCCACTGATACGAGCAACTTTCGAAATATCCATTTGTTTCCTTTTGAATTGTGGTTATTGGTTGTAACTAATATTTGTGAGTAATAGTTTTGATTTATAGTACATGACCACTTGACTTAAAGTGGACTTTAACTTGTATAGTTTATCATTTGAAGTAAACGTTAAGGAGCAAGTAATGGAAAAAGAGTTTTGGCATGACAAGTGGCAAAAAAATGAGATAGCTTTTCATGAAAATAAACCCAATAGCTTTTTGGAAAAAAATATAGATAGGTTGGTGAATAATAGTAACCGTAGAATTTTCGTTCCTCTTTGCGGTAAAACACTAGATATTTCTTGGTTGCTGTCTAACGGTTATTCAGTTGTGGGTTGTGAGTTAAATCAAAGTGCTATTGATCAATTATTTTCTGAGCTTGGTACGATTCCCCGTATTACACGAGTTGATAATTTTATTCACTACAGTGCGGAAAATATCGACATTTTCGTTGGAGATGTTTTTGAGTTGTCTTACGACTTGTTGGGGGAGGTTAACGGAGTTTACGACAGGGCTGCGTTAGTTGCTTTACCTATAGAAATGAGACGTAGGTATACAAAAAAAATAGTGGAAGTAACCAAGGCTGCACCGCAGTTACTTATCGTTTTTGAATATGATCAAAGCTTGATTGATGGGCCTCCATTTTCTATTACACGTGAAGAAATAAAGGCGCATTACCGTGAAGCTTATTCTATTAATCTTATTGAAAAAATAACCGCAGAAGGTGGAATTAGAGGTGAGTGTCCTGGTTTAGAGTGTGGTTGGCTTTTAACGAATTAATTCTGTTAACTATTTTTATCATCCAATAATTTTTAAGACTTTTTTATTCGGTGTGTATTCAGGTTTTATCATGCTTGTTCATACTACCTAAATGTTATCGGTAATGTTTGCGATACTTTTACTATTCAACATTACTTAGGTTGAAGGTTGTTAGAAGCATGCTGTTTAATGGCACTTACCTTTCAAATTTTTACTTTTCAGCTTATTCATTGTTTGTACTATCAAATAATGTGTTATTTATGCTAAATTACGGTTTATTGTAGATTGTTAACTAAATGTTGGTGCTATTACGTTGTAGATAATATGTATTAATGCGATTAACAGCGTGGTGTTTATGCAATATCAATCATATAAAAATTTAAAATAAGGCAAAGGTGATGCAATACAAATTGAAAAATTTAGTGTTTCTATTAAGCGGACTAGGTGTTGCAGGTTTAGTAGGATGCAGTGCTGGACCAAGCAAGGGCGAAAACATTTCTATCGTAAATTCGGAAAGAATGTTGTGGGACTTTGAAAGCGAGACTTTAGACAGCGCAATTCAATTAGAAAACGCCACAGGTACGTTAATAAAAGAAGGTAATAATCAAAAATATTCAATAAATTTTGACACCGTTGATCATTATAAGTCGGCGTTACGGTTTAAACCGAGTAAAAATTGGGACTGGAGTAATGAAGGAGAGTTTGCGTTTGCCCTTGATATAGAAAATCCGCTCGATAAATCTATTCATTTTTATGTAACTGCTAAAGACGCAAGTGGTAAAACACATAACCGTAGTTTATCTATTGCTGAAAAGAGTATGGGTACATATTACTTAGAGTTAGCAGGTAAAGACTTAAACGTTGAAACGGGTATTCGCTCTAATCCAAAGCGTTGGGTAACAGATTACACACCGATTATTTGGCGGTGGGGTGTTAAAAAAATAGACCTATCTAATATTGAAAGCATTGAGTTTAAGCTACTTGGTGTACCTGAAACCAAACAGGTGATTATTGACAATGCTCGTATTATTAAACCAAAAGCGGTTGACGAGAGTTATCTCGTTGGTTTGATTGATAAGTTTGGTCAAAACGCAAAAATGGACTTTGTAGGTAAAATAAACAGTGTTGAACAACTTAAAGCGGTATCTGCAAAAGAGCAAAGTCAATTAGCCAAAAAAACTCTTGCAGGACGTTCCAAGTTTAACGGTTGGGCTAATGGTCCAAAGCAAGAAGCAACGGGATATTTTAGAACTGAAAAAGTAGACGGCAAATGGTGGTTAGTAGATCCAGAAGGTTACTTATTCTTTTCTAATGGTATTGCTAATGTCCGCATGGCGAATACGTCTACCATTACGGGGTACGATTTTGATAGCAATTATATTAAACAAAGAGACCCTAACGATAAAACGCCTGAAGACTCTATTGGCTTAAATCAAGCCCCAGAAGCGGCATTACCATCGCGCCATATATCATCTGAACTGCGCGCCAATATGTTTAAATGGTTACCAAGTTATGATGAAGCATTAGGTTCTCATTTTGGTTACAGACGAGAAGTGTTTATGGGAGCGGTTGAAAAAGGTGAAACATATAGCTTTTATCAAGCAAATTTAGCACGCAAATATGAGAGTAATAATCCTGACGTATTCATGGAAAAGTGGCGCACAACAACGGTAGACAGAATGTTAACGTGGGGGTTTACGTCTTTTGGAAACTGGGTTGACCCGTCATACTACCAATTAAATCGTTTTCCATATTTTGCTAATGGTTGGATTATTGGCGATTTTAAAACGCTGAGTAGTGGAAACGATCTTTGGAGCGTTTTGCCTGATGTGTTTGATCCTGTATTTAAAGAGCGAGCAATGGCTACCGCAAAACAAATAGGCAAAGAAGTACAAAATAACCCTTGGTGTGTTGGTGTATTCATCGACAACGAAAAAAGTTGGGGAATGGAAAATCCAACCTCGAAAGAGATGAATGTAACAGCGGTGTATGGTATTCCAATTAACACATTAACGTTAGATGCAGCCAAAAGCCCCGCAAAAGCAGAGTATGTAAAAGTACTGCGCAACAAATATCAAAGTATTGATACGTTAAATGCGAGTTGGAATACAAAAATAACCTCATGGGAAGGTCTTGCTACAGGCGTTAAACTTGTTGAATTTAATGACGCGTTGCAAGCTGATTTATCGACCTTGTTGTCGTTATACGCAGAGCAATATTTTAAAGTTGTACGTAATGCGGTTAAACATTATTTACCTAACCATATGTATATGGGAGCACGATTTGCTGACTGGGGAATGACACAAGAAGTCAGACTAGCAGCCGCCAAATATGCGGATGTTGTTAGTTATAATTATTACAAAGAGGGCATTAGTGATAACTTTTGGCATTTTCTCAAAAGTGTAGATATGCCGAGTATTATTGGAGAGTGGCATAACGGTGCTCAAGACTCTGGAATGTTAAACCCTGGTTTAATTCATGCGTCGTCTCAAGCTGATCGTGGTAAACGATACAAACAGTATATGAACGGTGTAGTTAATAATCCTTATTTTGTAGGTGCTCATTGGTTTCAATATAACGATGGTCCATTAACTGGGCGAGCGTATGATGGTGAAAACTACAATGTAGGCTTTGTTAGCGTGACAGATGTGCCATACGAGCCACTGGTTAAAGCAGCTAAAGAAGTGAATAACGGACTTTATCAAAAGCGCTATACCGCAAAATAGCTCGCTGGTGGTTAGGTTTTAGGTAAGGTGTAAACCTGAAAGAATAAGTGAACTATGTGCGAAGGCCTAGTTCACCTTTTTATTTAGTTTTTGCTTTGATTTAATCTTTGATATTAGATGTACAGTTAATCTTCGATGGCTTTAGGGTTCATGCCATAGTCATTAGCGTCGTGGCTATCTAGTAAAAATAAAACGACTAAAATAGGAACACCAATAAAAGGGATTATACAAATTAACTGCCACCAGCCTGAACGTGAGGTATCGTGAAGCCTACGGGCACCAATGCTTAACGTAGGAACCAACAAAGCTAGGGAAAATAATTGGGTAAAAAAGCTTGTATCTGCAATAACATCTATTACTGCAAACCCGAATAAAAAAATCAAATAATAGAGCATAAACATCCAATACTCTTTACGTCTAGCTCTACCATTAAAGTCAGCAAACTTTTTTAATGCACTAGTAAAATAGTCCAATCTAAATCCTTACTTCGTTTTAATTTTCACATGTTTAAATATGCGCTTAATGTAAATCAAATCGTGATATAAAAAAAGCTCGCTAGGTATTTATATTGGTTTAGACGCCGTAACAAGAACAAAACTATTCGACTACAAAAGTAGTACTTTTACTCACAGTGCTGATGTTGCTTTAAAAACTCGGTGGGTGTTAAGTTGAATTGTTGTTTAAACGCGTGATTAAAGTTTGATGGGTGTTTGTACCCTGCAAGATAAGCAGTTTCGCCAATGCTAAGCCCATCAATCGCTAGATGTTTTCTCGATTGCTTCAGTTTTTTTCGCCGGTGGTGCTCAATGACCGTTATATGATATAGCGATTTAAATTTACGTTGTAAGGTACTTACGCTCATTGCAAGTTCTTGCGCTATTTGTTCTAAGCTTAGTTTTTGGTCGAGCAGTTCATTTACTCGAGCCAATAAGTTATTGGAATTGTGGGTTTCTCTCATCGTGTTAGTGGGTGTACGTTGAACTTTCATTATTTTTTTAAGTTCAACCAAGATGAGCTGTAAAATCTCTATCGCGATACGGTCTGTTAATAACTGATTACTTAACGATTTGTCGTCAACGTTTTCAATAATTGTTGACGCTAAGTGAGTAATACGCTCGTTTGCTTGCCATACCGCTACTTGGTTGCATTGAGCAAATAGATCTTCAAATAAGTTTAAATCGGTCGGCAGGACACAATGATCAATAAGCCATTGTTTATTAAACGACAGGTTAAGCTTTTTTACTCGTTGGTTTGGCGTCATAAATCGCGTAAAAATTTCTGATTGATTTATCGCATTAACAATAACGGTGGGTATGTTGTTTGTAGCGGCATATTCATGGTTATGTTCGCCTAACCTATATCGTACACAGCCTTTAAAAAGAACATTAACACTTAAACAGGCATCGAGTTCAGCTGTACTACTGAAATGACGCTTTTCAATAATGTCGCACGTATGAACAGCAATGCTTGAATGAGTAGACGAAAATTGCAAAGCCCCCTGAGCAATAGCTGGGCTACTTAATGTAGTGGTAGTGGCTAAATGTTTTTTAAAGCCAGCTAAATCAAGCTTTAAAGATAAATCTTGTGATTTTACGTCTTGTTTCATGATGATTCTATTCTAAACCTAATTGTTACATTAACCTGTTTAAAACAGCGAAATAGTACTTTGACGATTAATCATAACTAATTGACGATTTGTCATAATACTTATCGCAGAACTCCTTTACGTAAAACTATATCATAATGATAATAGTTCGCATTATCGTTTTTGTATTTAATTAAAGGAATACCTGCTCATGTTGTTTAAGCGTTTTAATAAAAGCGTCGTTGCTCTTGCTGTTATGTCATTAAGTTCTTCAGCTGCTGTGTTGGCTGACGACGTTAAAGATGAAGAAATTGAAAAACTGTCGGTATGGGGTACAGAAGTACGATCGTCGTCACTTTACATTCAAGGATCAGACCTAGCAGATAAACAGGCCGATCACATTAGTGATTTGTTACGTACATTACCCGGCGTTGATGTAGGTGGTGCTCATTCTTTGAACCAGCGTATTACGATTCGTGGAATGGACGATAAAGACCTTAAAATTACAATTGATGGAGCAAGCCAAAACTCATATATGTATCACCATATGGGGAACCTACAAATTCATGCTGATATTTTAAAGTCGGTAGATGTTGAAGTAGGTAGCAATTCTATTATTAATGGTGGCCTTGGTGGAGCAGTACGTTTTAAAACAAAAAATGCTCGAGAGCTTTTAAAGCCAGAACAAAATTTTGGTGGTCGAGTTCAAGTAAATACAAGTACTAACTCGGGTTCTAATTTTTCGTTAACAGGATACGGTGTGGTTAACGACAGTGTTGACTTTTTAGGTTATTACAATGCTGTAAATAGTGATAACTACGATGTTGGTGGCGGTAAAATTACAGATTTTGAAGGTAATGTAATTGAAGGAACTGACGGTACTGTTCGTGGCCTTGAAGGTAAAGTGTCTGACGCACTTGTTAAGTTTGGATGGGATATTAACGAAAACCAACGTATTCAATTAAGCTACGAGAGTTATCAAGATGAAGGTGATTACAGTTACCGTCCAGATATGGGATTAGCAACCGACTTAGCAATTACTAACTCATTGAAAGTGCCGTTATTATGGCCAACTGAATTTACACGAGACACATTAACATTAAATTATGAATTACTTTGGGGAGACGACTCGTCGTTAGACGTAGTTGCTTTTTCAAATGTTAGTGAACTTTATCGTGATGAAAGTGGTTACGCAGAAAATCCTGCGTTTGCCGCATGGGCAGGTTTGGTAACAGGTGAAGCCACTAACTCGGGTTTTAATATTATTGGTTCAAGCTCTGTTGAAGGTGATATTACACACGAGTTAACGTACGGAATTGATGTCATCAAGTACGAGACTGATTATCAAGGAAAATATAGTGCGTCTACCGACGTGTCTAGCGAAGAATCAACGAATAAGAGCTTATTTATTCAAGACATTATCGATTTTGGTAACGGCTTTACCGTAACGCCAGGTGCAAGAATTGATAGCCTTGATATTGATTCAGTGGTTGTTGATGAAAGCTTTAGTGAAGTGTCGTTCTCACTTGCTGCAGCGTATCAATTTAATCAAAATTTACTTGTTAAATTAAGTAGCACTGAGTTATTTAAAGGTCCAGAACTGGGTGAAGTATTTACAGGCGCAGGGCTTTACGACACAGCAAATAACGATATAAAAGCTGAAACAGGTGAAAATACAGAGTTATCTTTTACTTATCAAAGCGATAACAATATTGCATTAGGTGGCACTTACTTTGTTACCAATATCGACAATTACATTTACGATTACGCTTCTTCCCCAACAGGTCGCTACTGGAAAGATAACGTTGGCGCTGTTGAAATCAAAGGTTTTGAAGTTTATGCAGGTTATAACCACGACAACTTTTCTTCTCAAATCACATATTCATCGGCTGAAAGTGAGCTAGAAGCAAACAGCAGTTACCAAGATCTTGATGGTGCACGACTTGATAGAGAACAAGGTGATACGTTAAGTGCTGAAATTGGTTACCAATTACCAGACTACAACCTTTCTTTACATTGGGAAGTAATGCATGTTTCAGGTGTTGATGACGGTTTAAGTTTAGACGGCGCAACCAAAAATAACGCTAAAGAAGACTTTTCAATTCAAAATATTCAAGCACGATGGGAACCAGAAGCTGTTGAAGGTTTAACCGTTATTGCTGGCGTAGACAATTTATTTGATGAGTTTTATGCATCACAGTCGTCACGTACTGGTTTATCTACGCACCCTCGTTTTGGTGACTTGTACTTACTAGATTATGAACCAGGCCGTAACATTAAAGCGACTGTTTCATACAGCTTTTAATTTATTTAACTATGTAAATTATTAAAGCAAACGGTTGGGAGTTTAACCAAGGCTATTGACGCTCTATCAATAGCCTTGGTTATTTTTTACGTTTTACGACCCCAAAAAATATCGTTTGTAATATCAGTGTTTTTTGAGATTAATTGTGATGAAAATTAAGAAGTTATATTCGTTCTGTCGGCTGTTACATATTTATATATCAACGGCCTTATTTTCGTTATTGATCTTCTTTTGTGTGAGTGGGTTACTGCTGAATCACTTGTCGTGGATAGCCGATGACGAAAAAAAAAGCGGTATGTCAGAAGGGGAGTTACCAACAACGGTCACTCAAGTTTTACACCGAGATCTTACTGTTGTGAATGCAATTGTTGCGATTCAACCATACATAACAGAGCAGTATCAACTTACCGACTTAGCAAAATTTGATTGGGATAAAGATGCGGGTGAACTTATTTTAGATTATCCCGTACCGGCAGGTTACGCCTTGGTTATAGTTGACACCGTAACATTTCAATATGTTGTTGAATATCAACAAGCCAATTTGTTGAGTATTTTAAACGATTTGCATAAAGGTCGACACTCAGGCAAAGCGTGGTCTTTCATCATAGACCTTTCAGCCATATTAATTTGCCTATTTTCATTTACAGGGTTGGTTATTCTTTTTCAAAACAAGAAAAAACGATATTTAGGTGCTTGGTGCACGGTATTTGGCACCTTAACGCCTATTGTTATTTATTTGTTTTTTGTACCTAGGTTAACAGGAGTTATATAGAACATTATGACAAGAAAATTTAAAACAGTCTTACGTAAATCGCTGTGCTCATTTTTGTGTGTTGTGCCGTGTTTATTGCCGGTAAAAGCGTTTGAAAGCGCACAAAACGTAGCGGCTAAAATCACAATTAACATTCCTGCGCTAGACGTTAACCCATACCATAAACCTTATGTGGCGGTGTGGTTAGAAACGCTCGATAGGCAGTATGTTACCACCATTAAATTAATGGCTGATGATCAAGAATGGTACAAAGATTTGCGCCAATGGTGGAGAAAAGTAGGCAGAGCTAATATTAATGTTGATGGCGTTACTGGTGCTACAAAACGACCAGGAACAGTTACATTACATTGGAATGGCCTCAATGAAAAACAGCAAAAAGTTCCTGAAGGTGAGTACTTTTTAAATGTAGAGTCTTCTCGTGAAGAGGGTGGTAGAGACTTTACGCGAAAGAAAATAACCATTGGGCAAAACAATACTTATTCAATTGATGGAAAAACAGAGTTTGGTGATATCAACATTCATGTTTTTAAACAAAATTAACGTAAAGGACATTCTATGAAACGCATTTCAATGATCAAAACAGCAAGTATTGCCGCACTAATTGCGATGCAAGCTTTATCAAATACCGCGTCAGCACACGCTAGATGGGTACTCCCAAGTCATACAAATTTAACAGGTAATAAACCACATACTATTACTGTTGATATGAGTATATCTAACGATTTATTTGCACCGACTCATGGTTTTATTATGAAATCGCAGGGCAGCAAAAATCCTTATATTACTCCAGCAGAACTCACCATGATCACTCCTGATAAAACCACGGTAAGTGATATACCTTTTATCAATTTCAACGTAAAAGCTGTGGGAAAAATCTCTTTAGAACAATCGGGTACACACTATATTCGATTAAAACAAGATCCTGTTTTTTTTACTACATACAACAATAAAGACAACTCGCATGGAAAGGCATTTGGTAAAAATGTGTTTAAAACAAGCGCTGACGCAAAAGTGCCTGCAGGTGTTAGTAATGTAGAACGTGTTCGCTATCTACCAACTTTAGATACTTTTGTTAGTAGAAACGGCATGAGTAAACAGCAATACTTTGGTAAAGGGCTAGAAATTAGAACAGCAGGGCATCCTAATGATCTTTTTGTAGGTGAAGTAACAAAGTTCCAATTGTATTTAAATGGTAAAGCTATTACTGAATCATCAACTATTGACGTTATACAGGGAGGAACTCGCCATAGAAATGATCGAAATATCGAAAAGGTTACTTCAAATAAAAAAGGTTGGTTTGATGTTAAATGGAATCAATCAGGTATGTACCTTATTGAAACTGAATATAGCGTTAAATCAACACAAAAGCATATTGATGTAGATACTTATTCAATGTTTTCAACGTTTGAAGTTAACCCTATGTAATAGGTTGATATTACGATTAATACTAGTGGGTGGTTAATATTAAGGTTGCATTTGATTTTATAACATTCTCTAGTGATAACTGCGTATTTACCACTTGTTTACTCAAAATGGATAGTTTACAGTTTTATTGTATATCATCTAAAGGGAGCGACCATGTTGGTACGTATAAAAACCAGAGTATTGTGTTATTTAATTGTATTAATGACTCCGGTAGCCAGTGCATCACAAGAATGTGAACTGTTAACTAAGCTTCCTCAATCGTATGCAGATAATTTTTTGTTAGATGTATTGAAAGATAAAAAATTTAATAATGTATTTCTACTCGACAATCAAAGTGTTTATAAGTGCGGTGAGTGCATAGAAGTAGCCCGCTTGGGTGGCGCTGGTGATGGTACGCGTTTAGGTGGCGCTGGTGATGGTACGCGTTTAGGTGGTGCTGGTGATGATGCTCGTTTAGGTGGCGCTGGTGATGATACTCGTTTAGGTGGCGCTGGTGATGATACTCGTATAGGTGGTGCTGGTGATGGTGCTCGTTTAGGTGGTGCCGGCGATGATACTCGCCTAGGTGGTGCCGGCGATGATGCTCGCCTAGGTGGTGCTGGTGATGGTACTCGTTTGGGTGGTGCCGGCGATGACGCTCGTTTAGGTGGCGCTGGTGATGGTACTCGCTTAGGTGGTGCCGGCGATGATGCTCGTCTAGGTGGAGCAGGAGATGGTACGCGTTTAGGTGGGCATAGTTACGCTTTATCGTGTAAAGTTAACAATAACGGTGAGTTTGAGATTACTAACCCACGAAAATCTGACATAAAATTTTTTGATGGTTATACTTTTATTAAATATTAAAACTAAGGCGAAATTATGAAATTTAAACTATTTATAGCATGTATTGCATTAACACTGGCTGGTTGTTCTAGCCACTCAACGATGACCCCTAAATATGCAAGCTTAACAAATAGTAATGTAACTATTGAGGCTGAAGATGGCTCATGGAAACTTCAATCAGGTCAAACATTTACACCTCCATTTACTGAAGCTATTGAAGATGCTCCTTTACCTAAAGTTAAAACAGTACAAAAACATATTTCACTTTATAGCCACAAAAGTTATTCAGATTACGTTCAAGAAGTAACTGTAACTGTAGGAAACGAAAAGTTTCATGGAAAAATGTTATTTTCAAATGTATATGAAGACGCAGGTAGCGCAAGTGCAAAGAGAAGATGGACAGTAGGCATTCCTGATAGTTATTTAAATATTGCTCGTTCAGGCAATGTTGCAGTGTTATATCAACCATATGCATACAATAATCAAGATTGGGCATCGTGGGTATTGTGGATTTCTAACCTACCTTTATAGTGATGTTTTACACTTTTCATAAAAAAGCCTAACAAATTTTGTTAGGCTTTTTTATTTCCTTATGAACCTTTCATTCATCCACTACGTCTAGTTAATACCTTAATTAATCGTTAAAGATATGAATCAAGCACAAATAGATTTTCTTGTTATTAATGCCAAAATGGGCGAAGACAAAGCCTTTGAGCAGTTATTTAGTTTGTTTCAACAAAGTGCAGTTCGCTACGCTTTTAAAATATTGAACGACGCTCAATTAGCTCAAGAAGCTGCGCAAAATAGCTGGATTAAAGTGGCGAAAAATGTCTCTAAACTTAATGATCCAAGAGCATTTAAAAGTTGGTTGTTTCAGCTTATACGTTGGCAATCTCTAGATTTGTTGCGCAAACAAAAGCAATTGAAAGAAAGTGTATCGTTAGAGGATATTGATGAACCTGCAACATCACATACCTTCGTGCAGAAACAAAGTGAATTAGGTGCTTTTATTGAGCAGCTAGAAGATATTGATAAACAAGCGATCCACTTATTTTATTTAGAAAAAATGAGCATTTTAGAAATTAGTAACGTGCTATCAGTACCTGTAGGCACCATAAAATCTAGACTCAATCGGGCCAGAAAAACACTGAAAAGCAAGTTGCTTGACACGAAACAGTAAAATTAACCATAGAAAGGTGAATATCATGGACATAGACAAAAAAATTAAAGAAGAACTTGAATCTGAAGCAAAACAATTAGACCAAATACTGGTTCAACAAGACGGCATATTTACCATGCTGGCCAATGCATACAAAGGCGCATTAGGTGGCTGGGTTATTCTTGTGTCTATTATCGCACTCGTTGTTACTGGCTTTATTGTATGGGCAGGGTATGAGTTCTTTTTTGTTGAATCAACTATAACGCATAAATTACATTGGGCTGTGGTGCTTATTATTGCCTTAGTTGCCCAAGTTTCACTTAAAATGTGGACTTTTATGGAAATGAACCGTCAATCAACGATGCGAGAATTAAAGCGCATTGAAATAGCAATAAATACTAACAATCATAAATAATCCTGACGTTTAACACCTACACATTAACTTTATAAAACAATAAGGCCTTGGTTAAGGCCTTAATTTTTTATTAACAACATATTTCTTTTCTCATTTTTTCCTTACGTAATCTTATCTGTTGAGTGCTTACATCAAGTTTGTTTAAGCGTTAAATAAACTTTTGTGCGAAATAATTAAAACTCCTATTGTAAATCTAAATGATAACGATTATCATTTGATTGTTGTTTCGAAGTAAGTAAACTTAAAAGGAACTGAATATGTCTTCAACGAGTGTTGTGCAGTCAACGCCATTTAAATGGCAAAGATTATTAACTCATGGCAATGAGTGTTATGAACAGCAAAATTGGTTGCAAGCAGAGTATTACTATAAAGAGGCTGAGTACCAGCTTGATTATTTATGGTCGTCAGATACGTCGAATGTAAATTTACTCATGGCGTGGATTTCTTCGTTACATAATTTGGCTACGCTTTACGAACAACAGGGTAATAGTCAAGCAGGTTTGCAACATTTACTTATTCCTCACAATAGAATGTTGAGTTTAAGTCAAAGTAGCGAAGCCCCTGAAAGTGTAATAGCTATTGCTATTAATGCGTTAAAGTTAACATTTCCGCCTATTTTGATGTACACCAAAAGACACCCTATTTGTGAAGATTGCCAGCAAAGCATTAAAGAGTTTGAAATGAATTTACAAAGTAACCAAGAGGTTGTGCATTAGTTTACTGTGTTTTGAATACACTGTTGATTACATTAATTGAATAAAAGGAGAAAGATATGTTTTATAAATTATTGAATATTTTAGATAAAAAAATAAGTTTTATCACTGTTTCAGCAAAAACTAATTACAAATCATACGATCCATTATCGATGCAATTAGCGGTATTAACTATGATACGCAGTACTGACTCAATAAAAGAATTACAAAATAAGGCGTATTTAACCGCAGAAGAACAAAAGAATTACATACAGTTGTTAAACGAAAAATTAGATAACTGTAAAAAAATAAAGCATGAATTTGTACTGCTTTGGAAGCACCTTAATAGTGCGCTTCCAAGGGAGCAAGTCGTGAGCGTTGACGAACTACTCAGCGAAACCTTTATTGATGCTGAGCTAAACAGCCATCTAATCGACAGAAAGTTGTCTCGTCAGCTACTGTCGGTTGTTAATAAATTAGTGGAAATATATTGGCAGTCAAAAGGCGTTAAAACCTATTTTGCGAAATGCTCATCACCTATTAATCATAGCCTTTGTATTAGGTGCTAAGTATATGACTATTCTAGGTTTTAAAATATTGAAGGTAAAAGGGCATAGTATGTTCCCTAAAATTCCTCAGCATAGTTATATTTTAATAAATCAATGGCTAAATTTTTGGCGTGTAAAGCCAGATGAAACGGTGTTGATTAACCATGAAAAGTTAGGGCTTATTATTAAAACTGTTGCCCTGATAGACAGGTACGGCTTTATTTGGAGCAAAGGAGAGAATGCTTCGAGTCTTTCGGTAGAAAGAATTGGGCCTGTTGATAAAAACCAGATTCTAGGGAAGGTGCTTATGGTTATTAAGCAATAACCATCTTTTAATTTCAATTGTCGTTTTTTATTTTTTAATTAAATAGAAATAACTATTGTTTGTATTTTTATTTGATTAGTTTTGTAGAGTTTTTCCATGAATAATAAAGTCGCTTTTATCAGCGCAATGTCGTTACTCAGTTGTAGTGCTTTTGCCAATATCGTAGAAGATAAAAAAGATGATGCTCACCAGCGTTTGAATGCATCTGCTGATATGTCTCAAACTGAAACCATTGTTGTAACAGGTACGCGTACAGCCAAGTTTTTGAATGACTCTCCGGTTGCCGTTACGGTAATTAGCGGTGATGCACTAACTAAAGTGAGCCAAGGTACGTTAGCTCAGGCTTTAAACTTTATACCGGGTGTAGTTGTTACCCGAAGTGTGAAAGATGGCTATAACATTCAAATGCAGGGATTTGATGGTGATCATGTACTTGTATTAATCAATGGGCAGCCCGTTGTGTCTCCAACGGGGTCATCAACCGATTTAGATCAAATAGCGGCAGTAGATATTCAGCAAATAGAAGTTATTCGAGGTGCTGCGTCAGTAATGTATGGTAGCTCCGCAATGGGCGGTGTTATTAACATTATTACGAATAGTTCAAACGATGAACGTCTAAAGTTATCGTACGATATTAGTCAATACGCGAAAGAGAATAGAATAAACAGTAGCGACATTAACCAAACGCTAAAAATTGCCGCCGCTAAAGAATTGTTTGGCTGGAATACGTCTTTAAACGTTGTTCACATTAAAGATGAAGGGTTTGATTATAATTCGGACTCTGTTAGTCAAGATTCACCTGTTGTTGAAAAAACATTTTTTAATGTATCTTCTCAAAATGACAATTCAGAGCTTACGCCGAGTATTTCTTATCAATTGTTAGATGAAGTTAAACTGCGTGATACCAGCAGTGTGCCAGGGCAAACGAGTGTAATTTTTTATCAAACCAGCGTTAACAAACATCAACTCGATTTAGGTTTAGCTCAAAAACAAAGTAAAGAACCGTGGCAAATAAATGCTCGGTATATCACTCACGAAGAAACAAGCGGACAGTCAAACAGCTTACGCGATATTGATATTAAGTTGGCTGAATTAACAGGGCAAAATGTTTGGCAGGTTTCAGATATTGAAGTTGTTGCTGGCGGTGTACTACATGCTGATGAACTAAACCAAATTAAACCGGGTAGCCAATCAGTTGAGATTGATGATCAATCAAGAGAAAGCGCAGAAGGCTTTGTTCAAGCAAACTGGATAAAGCCAAGTTATCAAGTGTTGTCGGGTGTTCGGGTGCAGCATGACTCAGATTTTGGCTGGCACCATGCGTTTAGATTAAGTGGAATGCTTAATTTCGACGTAAACAATACAAATTTACAGTGGCGACTTGGGGCAGGGCAAAGTTACCGCGTACCTAACTTAAAAGAGCGCTTTTATGTATTTGACCATAGTAACCTTGGTTACATGGTCTTGGGTAATGAACAGTTAACGCCGGAAACCGCAAACTCCATTAACTCGAGTTTACGTATTAATAAAAGCGTATCAGCAATCGATGCCGACATGCACTTCGAATTTAATGCGCATTATTCGGACACCGAAGATTTTATAGAATCAGTACAAAATGTTGATAAATCAGAAGAAGCGAATTTATCTATTTTTGAATATAAAAACAGACGGTCTGCGTTAATTCATGGTTTTAATGTTACGTCGGGTCTTACCTTTGAACAGAGCAAAATTCAGTTCAACTACAGTTACTTAACAAGTCAAGATGAAAACGGTGAACGGCTGGCATCTCGCCCGCGCCACCAAGTTAAAGTTAACTTTTCATACGACATAAATGCTTACGATATCGAGCTGCTTACATACTTGGTGTATCAAGCTGATGAAGCTGTACCAAACGACTATCTAGGGGTTGAAAACAACGAATACACTACGGTGAACTTTGTCTTCAACCAAGAAATTTTTGACGGGCTTACTTGGCGACTCAACCTGAATAATTTATTTGACGAACATGAGAGTGAACACGCTGATGCAGCCCGTTTATTCGATCCTCGTCCAACCTCTACACGCACGATTAGTGCGGGTGTTACATACACATTTTAATTAGTTTTATACAACGGAGAAAATTCATGTATTCCAATACATTCCTTAAATCATCAAGTGTTGCATTGTGTTTCACTTTAGCAGCTTGTGGCGGTAGCAGTAGTGAAGATGTTATCGAAAAAATAGAGGAAGTCATTGAGGAAAAAGACACAAACCCCGTTCAAGGACAGATATTTGGGCCTCATTCTACTGGTAGTGTAAGTGCGCCAGAATTTGTTTATTTTGATTTAGAAACGCAAAGTGTTGTTGAGATAACTGGCGACGCCGCAGACAACAATGTTTGGGATATTGCGTTCAAACGCTCAGGTGTTTATTTAAATCAGCATGCAGAAAATACAGTAAAGTCATATTCAACAGGGCATAACAGCGACTTTTTTGACTCAGAAGGTACTGCAATTAACGACAGTTTTATTAACACCAGTGCCGAATTAGAGTTACCTGCATACTTGGCTGTTACTACTGCTGACGCACCAAGTGATGAGGCAATGTATGTTGCAGACGTAACCTCAAATATTATTGAAGGCTTTTACAATTATAATTCTACCACTCATGTTATTTCACCAGCTGACGAACATTACTTTATTGTAAATTCAGATGATGCGTTTTCTAAGTTTAGAGTTACCGACATAACCACTCAGGGGCGTTATATCGGTTCGATTACTTTTGCTACAGGCTACCAAGGCGCATCTGATAGTGCTTTTGGTTCAGAACAAACGCTAACGGTAGATACGGCGCTAGCGTGTACCGCAGATGTTACAGCGGTTTATGTTGATTTTGACACGAATCAAGAAGTGACAGCTGCAGATGAGTGGGACATTATGTTGCCATGTAACACTACAGAAAAAGCGGCAGAATTCGCTATTCATATTGCAGAAGATGCTCAAGCATTCCAAGATTTCGATAATAACTACACTGAAATTTCACCAACTGCTGTCGCCTACTACGGATTTCAGCAAGACGAATATTCGGTAAAAGCATTTGACGCTACTCCATGGTACCAATATGGCTTAAACGGCGGTCATTTATTGTGGTCACAGTTCGATATTTATTTAATTAAAACGTCAACGGCTACTTATAAGTTCCAAATGACAAGTTATTACAATGAAGAAGGTACGTCAGGTCACATCAGCTTTAGAGCGGACGAACTCACTGAACTTGCAGGTGTAGCTGAATAACAGCAAATAAATTGTAACGCTTCAACTTGTAGGCGTTCACTTCCCCAAGGTGAGCGTCTACCCCCTTTCTTTTTCGGAAAATTTTATGATTATTCAACTAGAACACTTGATGTATCAGCTGTCAGACTTTTTTATGGCGCCGGTACTTATACTCATTGCAATTTTGTTTATATATGCGCTCTACGCAACGGGGCGTTTTATGATGCAAACAGCTCAGCGGAAGAAGAATTACAGTACCTATACGCACTTTCTTTCTACAGAGTTTGGTCAAAACAAGTCATTAAACCTTCAAGGTTACGCATTAGCTGATTTTGCTAACCACAAGCCAGATACAACTAAAGAACAATTAGACGTAGAGGCATTAAAAACACTAGAAGGTGTACGTAACGTAAGTCGTTTAGCACCAATGTTAGGGTTAATAGCCACTATGGTACCAATGGGGCCAGCACTTAAAAGTTTGGCCGACGGAAACATTCAAGGTATTAGCGAAAATTTGATTGTAGCGTTTTCAGCGGTAATTTTTGGTTTGGTGATTGCGTCTATCACATTCTGGATCGCGTCTGTTCAAAAACGTTGGTTAGCAGAAGAGTTAGTTGCGTTAATGCCTTTAGTCGATAAACAAACCCAGAAACTAGCTAACCAAGTTCATGCTGTTAATAAAGTAACGAATACAACGGAGCAAAAAAATGAGGCTGCTTGATGAAGATGAAGGCATCAATCCAGCATTGTCTGTTGTTAACTTAGTTGACGTATTTTTGGTACTTGTTGCGGCATTGCTTATTGCTATTGCGCAAAACCCGTTAAATCCATTTTTAGCTGAAGATGTCACCGTGATTAAAAATGAAGGTAAAGACAATATGGAAATTATTGTTAAAAAAGGAGCCAAAATAGAAAGCTTTAAAAGCCAAGGTGAAACAGGAAGTGGTAGCGGTAAAAAAGCGGGTACTGCATACGAGATGAAAGACGGATCAATTATTTACGTAGCAGAATAGAAATACGCTTTATAAAAATTAAAAACATTAACGAAAGTAAACCTCTTTGTTACACCGTTTAAAGAGTGTTTTACATTAAGGCTAAAAGAAAATTACATGAAAAGTCACGCAAAATACCTCTATGCGATGGTTCAATCAACTCGCGCATATTTGATGTTATTTATATTAAGTTGTGCAAGTGTTTCAGCGCATGCAGAACAAACAAATACGACAAACACGAGTAAAAATAACGCATCAACAAACGTATTGTTTATTGGTGCTGCTCATTCAAATAAAACCAAAGCTAACTTACTTATTGACGTAGCAAAAAGTAACAAAGCTTCTCATTGGAACATTACGCATAAAACGGCGAGAAGTTTAAAAAATCCAGCCGATATTGAAGCGCTATTCAATACGCACGACCTTATTTTTTTAGACGCCGTTTCTATAAGAGAAGCAAGCAAAACATTTGAGGCGTATTTACCTTTAATTACTCAAAGTAATAAAAAAGTTGTCAGCTTTAAATGGCTTGAAAATGCTAATGCGCAAAAAGGAGTTTCTAAACAACAACACCTAACACTTGCCGCTTATTGGGAAAATGCGGGACGAGTCAATCTTGATAATATGTTGAACTACATTGCTTCTGATATTTTTCAAAAGAAGCATGATGATTTAACCGTTGTAAGAGATCCTATTATTTTTCCCCATCAAGGAATTTATCACCCTAAAAACCCTGATTTGATGACCAAAAGCTTAAAGGTTTACCATCATTGGTCGGCACCAAAAAACAATCAGCCGCGTATTGGTATATTGATGCAGCGCGCACTGATTGAAACTGAACAAACGCAATTAATTGATGAAACTATTAAAAAGCTTGAAGCAAAAGGTGCCTACGTTGTGCCATTCTTCTTTAAATTAAGCCCAGTAAGCGGAGACTATAGCCACTTATTGCAGTCTGATGTTGTTGAAAACGGCAAAGTGGTTGCTAAAAAAACTGAAGTTGACGTAATCATTAATTTTAGAAATATTCACTGGGCAAACAAGCGTAAGGTAGAGTTTGAAAAGTTCGGCGTTCCAGTTGTGCAAGCGTTAACGCATTATAGCGGTGGGAAGAAATCGTGGGAAGACAGTAAAGACGGCATTTCGTCAGGCATGATGTCGTTTACGCTTGTATTGCCGGAGTCTGCGGGCATTATCGACCCCATTGTTGTTTCAGCAATGAACCGCCGAGATAACACCGTTGAGATTATTGACTACCAATTAGATTTTTTAATTGAACGTTCGGTAAATTACGCCAAGTTAGCGATTAATAAAAACGCTAATAAAAAACTCACCACCATGTTTTGGGGGGATCGCGATATGGGCGCATCTTTTCTTAACGTGCCAGAAAGTTTGAAGGCGATTAGTCATCGTTTACATCACGAAGGTTACAATATTGAAAAAGTCGATGCTCAGTATTTTATAGATAGAGTAGATCGTATTCTTAACCCGTTTTATCGAGACTTTGAGTTAGACGCGTTGCTTAAAGACGATTTAGCAGAGTTACTGCCATTGTCTGAATATGAGGCGTGGTTAGCAACCGTTCCTCAAGAAACGGTGAGCAGCATCAATAAAAAATGGGGGCAACCAGCAGACAACTTTATGATAACGGAGCGAGAAGGGAAGAAGTACTTTGTAATTCCGAGAATTCGTAATGGAAACATGCTGATACTGCGCCAACCTCCTCGTGGCGACAGTAAAGATAAAGAACAAGCCTTATATCACGACACCAAAGTTCCGATGAATCACTATTACTTAGCGGCGTATTTTTATGCTCGAGAGTATTGGAATAGTGATGCATTTATTCATTTAGGTACGCACGGCACTCATGAATATCTACCGGGTAAAGATCGTGGTTTGTCTCGCTACGATGGTGCAAATTTATCTACTGGCACAATCCCTGTTTTATATCCATATATCGTTGATGATGTTGGTGAAGCGATGCAAGCTAAACGTCGTGGTAATGCTATTACAATTGGCCATATGACACCACCATTTGCGGCAGCCGGATTACAAGGTGTTACCGCAGACATGCATATGCTCGTTGATCAATATCGCCATATTGATACAGGTGGAGTAAAAGAAAAAACCAAAAAACAGATTATTGATTTTTGTATCAAAGAAAACCTATGTAAAGACTTACATTACGATATGGAAAAAATTAACAAAGATTTCGATCTGTTTTTACAGGAGCTTCATACCTACTTAGAAGAGCTTGCTTCTGCAAACCAACCGTTAGGCTTACATAGTTTTGGTGAACTTGCCGAACAGCTATTAATTATTTCAACGTTAGGACAAATGCTTGGAAATGAATTTCTATCAGTTGCCTCAGAGTTTGAAAAGTCGTACTACGAGCAAGAAGATGATCACCATCATCACCATGAAAGTAAGCACAAAAAGGATCATGACAAAAGCAGCCACGACAAAGATAACGAAAGTAAACATGCAGAAATATCTGATGGATTAATGCATTTTATTAATGAAGATTTATCCACTACAGCAGGTTTTAAAACGTTACACGACTTTGTTGTAAATGCAGGTGATTTAAGTGAACTAAATGATGAAGTTAAACCCTATGTTGAGCTCGCAAAAACATATTATAAAGACATGTTGGGTATTAAAGAGTTAGATAACTTAGTGGCTGGATTGAATGGTCAATTTATTGCACCTAAGAATGGTGGTGACCCTGTTCGTAACCCTAGCTCTTTACCTAGTGGGTTTAACTTAATAGGGTTTGATCCTTCTCGTTTACCGACGAAAGCCGCGTATGAACAAGGTTCTGAACTAGTTGAAGAAATTATTACTAACTACCGTAAAAAGCATGGCCAGTATCCAGATAAATTAGCGTTTTCATTATGGTCTGTGGAAGCAATGCGTCATTACGGTGTGTTAGAAAGCCAAGCCCTTTATGCAATGGGATTACGTCCAAAATGGAGCCCTGATGGTCGTGTTGTTGGAACTGAGATAATTCCTTATAGCGAGCTTAAACGTCCGCGTGTCGATGTTGTTTTATCGGCAACAGGGTTGTATCGAGATGCTTTTCCAAACGTCATGGAATTATTAGCAAAAGCGATTCAAGAACTGTCATCACTAAAAGAAGAAAGTAATTCTATTTGGAAAAACAGTGAGCGTGTAAAACAGCAATTACAAGCCGAAGGTGTGGAAGAGGCCGAAGCAGAGTACTTATCAAGTGTGCGTATTTTTTCTAATACTTTTGGTGATTATGGCTCAGGAGTCGATGAACCGATTATGAACAGTGATACATGGGAATCAGATAAGAAAATTTCTGATAACTACTTAGCGAATATGGGCCATTATTTTGGAGCTGATAAGTCTCGCTGGGGACAAAAAGTTGATAATTTATATGCGAAGCAATTATCAGGTACCGATGTAGCAGTGTTCGCTCGCTCGTCAAACCTTTACGGCATGATTACTTCTGATGATCCGTTTGAATACTTTGGTTCCTTAGCATTAGCGGTTCGTAACATCGACGGTAAAAGCCCTGAAATGATGATCAGTAATTTACGAAATGTTAAGAAAGCAAAAATGGAAATGGCAGATGCTATGTTAGCTAAAGAATTGCGAACACGTAATTTCCATAAACGTTGGATCACTGAAATGCAAAAAGAAGGTTACAGCGGAGCCGTCACTATGTCTGGAAACTTAGCTAACTTTTGGGGATGGCAAGTTGTAGCACCCGATGTTGTTCGTAACGACCAATGGGACGAGTTTGTTGATATTTATGTAAATGACGAACTTGAACTTGGATTAAACGAGTGGTTTGAAAAAGTTAACCCTGGTGCGTTAGCGCAAATGATTGAACGTATGCTTGAGGCTGAACGCAAAGACTATTGGGAAGCCGATCCGCAACGATTGAAACAACTCGTAGAACGTTATATCGAACTAGTTAATAAATATGATTTGATTATGTTGAATGATTCTTTACGGGAAAATGTTAATGAGCTGGCGCAAGGGTTTGGCTTATCACCATTAACGAATGCGGTTACGATGCAAGATATGGCAAAAAAGTCGAAACAAACGCTTCAACAACAAAAATCTAATCAGTCTGAACAAGCGTTAGAGCAGGTAGAAGGGCAAAAGCTTGAAAAGCAGCAGAAATCGAAAGAAGCTGAATCAGATTACTTTTTAATAAAAGCCTTAATCGCAATGGGATTAATTATCCTAATAGGAGCTATGTCGCAGTTAAGAAGAAAGCGTTAGTGTAAAAGTTTACATGAGTGACTGAGCTTTATTTTTAGGGGTAGAAATAGGGCTCGGTTATTCAGTAAAAGTAAAATGCCAGCATGTTGCTGGCATTTTTACGTTATGGGTCACGCTGATATGATATAAATACCCATGCAAATCTAAATAATAATAATTCTCAGTTGTGTTTTGTTTTTCATGTTGTTAGAATCCTGCCCATAATAATTAATGCTCGTTTTTATTAGTTAAATTTCTAATAAAGTTTTAGTAAAGCTCAGTCTTTTAAGGTTCAAAAACATGATTATTAAGGTAGGTAAACTAGCTACAACAGCTATGTTAGGTTTAGCAGCAACATCAGCTGTAGCAGGCGAAAACTTATGGGTTTACGCAAAAGGTACGGATACACGTCCTGAAGGAAGTTACGAATTTAAGCTTCATGACACTATTCGATTAGATAAAAATGCGGGTGACCATTACACCTTTCACGATATTCGCCCAGAAGTTGAGTATGGTATTTCAGACAAGCTAACGGTTGCTGCGGAAGCTATTATCTTTAGCCATGATTACGATGTAGGTTCTGAAGAAGAGGGTGGACCATGCCCAATGTGTGAAGCTGGCGATAACACGGGTAAATTCAAAAAAACTCAACTTGCAGGCTATGAGTTATCAATGAAATACAACGTTTTAAGCCCATATAAAGATTACGTGGGTTTATCGTTTGGTTTAAGTTATGAGCGTCGTGATAAATACCGTTTAGACGGTGGTGATATCGATCAAGATTCTTTTGTTGGTTTAATGTTGTTACAAAAAGACTTTTTAGATGACACGGTTGTAACCGTGTTAAATGTAAAAGCTGAATTCGAACGCAGAAAAGCAGGAACTGTTGTAGAAGATGAATTCGCAATTGATGTTTCAGCAGCTGTTTCATACCGCGTAGCGCCTAAATGGTTTGTGGGATTAGAGTTTAGACATCAATCAGATTACTTAAACCCTCAAGACAAAGCAGAAGCAGGTAACTTTGACGATGGCTTTGACGCTGAAGGTTATACGATTGGTTTAAAGAAAAGTAACTTCGATTTAAGTGACTTTAGAATTGGTAGCCAACACCAAAATGGTAATTACTTTGGACCAACGGCTCACTATGCAGAACAACGATGGTGGTTAACTGCTGGCGTATTGTGGCAGATCAGTGGCGGTGGCTCTGAGCATGCAGACGTAAGAAATGGTCGTAACTGGGATGAGCATGAAAAAATGCACATTGGATTAACATACGGTTATGAATTTTAATAAGCTTTAAATTTATAAAACAAAGATTTAAGGCTTGTGTATATGCACAAGCCTTTGTTGCTTTAAAGGTTTAAGAAATGGAACGCAGAAACTTTATTAAAAATACGTTATTAGGCTTGGTTGGGTTGGCAGTATTGCCCAAAGTTGCTTTTTCTAAAACGTATTTAACGATTGCACAAGCGCAGAAAATACTATTTAAAAATGAAAAATTAACGCCATTCCCTGTAACGTTAACTGAAGAGCAGGCTGACAGTATTGAAGACGCGATAGATATTCGCGTACGCCATTTAAAAATGAATACTTGGCGCACTGAGAGTGGAGATTGGTTTTTTGTTGACCAAGTTATTGGTAAGCATGAAAACATTGAGCTTGCCGTTTCAATGAGTAAAAACGGTAATGTTAAAGGTATTGAGGTGCTTACATATCGCGAAAGTTATGGCGATGAAATAATGCACCCTAAGTGGCGAGCACAGTTCCATGGTAAAAATAGTAGCGAGTTTTTGAAGCTAGATAAGCAAATTAAAAACATATCGGGTGCAACGTTATCTTGCCGCCACGTAACCGATGGAATTAATAGATTAAACGAAACATGGCAACAAGTGTTAAGATTACTCTAAGGCTTCTTAATAGAAATAAGTTTTGGACAAGAATAATTTACATAGATGTAAAACCTTATTAGGCACTTTTGTAGAAATAGAGTTATCTGGTGATGTTTCTGAGGGCGATTTAATTACGTTGTCAGAGCAGTTGTTTGATGAAATTGAACGTATACATCAGTTAATGAGTTTTCATGATGAAGACAGTGAGCTTTCAGCATTAAATCGTTTAGCGTTAAATGGTAATGCAAAGCAGGTAGTACTTTCAAAAGATCTTGAATACGTATTGCAGTTCGCAAGTGAGTTAAATCGCCTTACACAAGGTTTATACGACATAACTATTGCACCGAGTTTAATCCGCAGTAACCAGTTACCGAATCATTTATCTGTTGATGTAGATAGTATCGATGATATACATAAATTAGGTTCAGGCGCTGATTTTACGTGTGAAAATGGTACGTTTAGTACCGATAAACGTTTGTGCATAGATTTAGGTGGTATCGCTAAGGGATACGCTGTGGACTGTGCAATGGATAAAGTACCAGCAGATATATATTGCTGTATTAATGCTGGTGGTGATTTAGCCATGAACCAATGGAAGAATCAAAAAATGACCCTGAGATATGCTAAGCGCGCTAATGCATTAAAAACAGTAAAAATGCAAAATAGAGCGCTTGCTACATCAGGTAATTATTACAGAGGAAATCAGTCTGCAATTATAAAGCCTTCTACAAAAAGACAGGTTAAGTTTTCAGGCAGTATGTCTGTATTTTCTTCAAAGGTTATGGTGTCAGACGCGTTAACCAAAGCGATGATTTTGTCGTCTAAGTCACAACGCATGATGCTGGCAAAGTATTATAATGCTCAAGCGATTAAATTAAATCGGCTTGGGTTTGTTAAATTGTTTTATTAGTTTTATTGAACTTCCTAGGTTGTTGGTAATTAATCGTACATGTCGAAAATTTCTCTCACTATCAGTAAAAGCTATCGCTACTTTTTTTATGTGGTACTAGGTGTAAGTCTCGTTACTGGTAGTGGCTTTTGGTTAATCAGGCGCTTTGGTTTTGTAGAGGGAGATTTCGGCCCAGAATCCCACTTTTTACAATATCCTTTATTGCAAGCGCATGGCTTTTCAGCATTTTTAATGATGATGGTATTAGGTGCTATTTTTGCGTCTCATATCCCTAAAACGTGGTCGTCGAAACGTTCTCGTATTTCAGGTATTTCTATTACATCTTCGGTTGTGTTTTCTGTTGTTAGCGCATATAGCTTGTATTATTTAGTGGGTGAAGACTGGCATGAGTGGTTAGGTAATAGTCATGCGATTATAGGATTGTTATTACCTATTATTTTGCTTGTACATATTAAAATGGCACGAGCAACAAGGCGTACGAAAAAACAAAAGCACAAGCGTCAAGCAAAGCCCGATAGAAACAAACAACGCCAAGAAGAGCAGGTGAGCCATGCAACGACGTAGGTTTATTCAAACATTATGTGTTGCAAGTGCTGGTCTTATGGTGGGGTGTAACTCAACGCCTAAAATGGTTCAAGCCCGGCGAAAAAATAACAGCTTATTTATTTATAAGTCAGAGTTTTCGTTAGTCAACATGATCCAAGTAGCCCATGAAAAAGCGGCTGTAGGTGTAACAAAAATAGACAACGACAACTATCAAGCCGTGTTACTTAACTGCACTCATATGGGATGTGCAGTAGACATTAATAATAGTGAGAATGGCTTTGTGTGTCCGTGCCATGGTGCTAAGTTTTCGCCAAATGGTAAAGTATTAAAAGGTCCTGCAAAAGAAAACCTTCAACAATTTCAGGTGTCTAGTAATTCTGAATATGTGATTGTGCATTTGTGATGAGTTTACATGTAAAATCTCTGTGGATAATTAGCCTTATGTTGTCTACATTCACTTTTGCTGAGGCTCCTGCAACACGACCAATTGAAACCATATCGGTATTCAACACGTCTCGAATTGCCTCTTTAGAAGATGTACTTACGGTAGATAATACGCTCATTTTTCCAGAGCAAACTATTAGTTTAAATAGAACCGTTGGTGATGTAATTACGCAAACAGCAGGCGTTGAGTTGAATGGTCAAGGTGGGTTGTTTCAAAGTTACAATATAAGAGGTTTTAGTCGAGATAGAATTAAAACAGAAATCAACGGCATTCCTGTTTTAACAGATAGAAGAGCAGGCAATTCAGCCTCGTTTTTACCGACTGCACTTATCGACAGTGTTTATATTCAAAAAGGTCCTAGCTCTTCATTGTATGGTTCTGGAGCAATGGGCGGCATTGTAAGCTTGTCTACCTTGTCTGAGCAAAACGTTATAGCAGGTAAAACAGGGGAGAATGGTTATGAAATTGAGTCGCATTTTGCGAATGATCTTTTCAACTTAGGCGCGGTTTACCGTAAAGCAAGTAACAACAATGCTCCTAACGGAGATAAACTTAATAGTAAATATCAACAAGTGGCTATAGCTGCTCATACAGAGTTTTGGTGGAATGCTATTAAGGTAAATGCTTCAACACTCTTTAGTGACGGAAGCGATATTGGCAAAAGCTCATTTACTTACCCTGATTTACGCGCAAGTTTTTATCCCGAAGATAAACACTGGTTAAGCCAAGTGCAGTTTTCTGATGATTCAACGTGGCGATTGCAGTTTTTTCATCACAATCAAGCGTGGCAAACCGACGTATCACGGTTAGCTGATCAAATTGTACAACGTCGAAATGTTACTCATTATGCGTCTGATACTTATGGGCTGCATGCTAACTATGTTTTGTTAAACACAAAAGTCGGACTAGATTGGAATACACGTCAAAATATTCGTATTTCAGAGCAGGAGTTTGACGCTAGCAATAGAGAAATTTGGAATGAAGCATTAGTTGCAGCATCGGAAAAAAATGTTGGGTTTTACGCAAATCATACGTGGCATTTTTCCAAATTAATCTTGCAAGCTGGCGCACGCTTTGACTATGTTTCATTGTCGGCAGACAAGCACCAAGCCTCTAGTGCTTTACGTTCAAACACTATTGATAAAAGTGCTATTTCAGCGTCGGTGAATGGGCATTATAATGTTAACGAACATACAAAAATTAGCGCGGAAGTTGCCTCGTCATATAGGTTTCCAACGGTGAGTGAATTATTGTTTGCTGGAGAAACGCCAAGAGGAACAACAATCGGTAACGATCAGTTGAAAGCTGAAGATAGTTTAGGATATCAGTTATCGGTTTCTCATCGGTTGTCGTCAACCTTTCAAACGCGTTTTAACGCCTATTGGTACGATATTGACCATTATATTGAGCGATATGCGTTGAATAGCACAACGAGAAGTTATCGAAATACGGACAAGGTAACGATAAAAGGCATTGAAATCACGACGAACTGGCAGCCAAGTAATCAATTTAACACATCATTTGGGGTACAATGGCAACGTGGCACAAACGCTTTAAACCAAACGGTAGATGATGGTTTGCCTATGGCATTAAAGTGGGCGTTTTCATGGACTCCTGACGCACTAAATTCTTTAGGTAAAACAGGTTTTAGTATAGATAGCTCAGCGAGTTATCGATTTTCGCGTAAGCGTTTTGGTTCATCTGAAATACCTTTATCAAAAGCGCTTTTATGGAATATTGCTGCTAAGTATCAATTATCACAGCGTTACGAACTGAGTTTGTCTGTGATTAATGTTTTAAATGAACACTATAAAGCATCAGCTGACGAAGATGCGCCTTATCAACCCGAGCGCACAACCAATATTCAGCTGAAGTGGTTTTATTAACTGAGTTTACAAAAATGTCTTTTAGAAAAATTAATCGAAGTACGCATAAGTGGGTTAGCGTAGTTGTAGCTATTCCGTTGTTGATTATTTTGGTAACAGGGATTTTACTCTTAGTTAAAAAGGAATTCAGTTACTTGCAGCCTCCAAGTGCAAAGGGAATTCAGCAAGTGCCGTCTATTTCGTTCGATCAAATACTACGACAAACAAAAACGGTTGAAGAAGCGCAAGTAAACTCATGGGCAGACATTGATAGACTAGATGTTAGGCCTGCTAAAGGAATTGTGAAAATACGAACTATCTCTCAATGGGAGGTTCAGCTTGACTCTTCAACGGCCGAAATACTGCATGTAGCATACAGGCGTTCAGATGTTATAGAGCAGATACATGACGGAACTTATTGGCAAAAAAATGCCAATTTATGGTTTACACTGCCCGTTGCTATTGCGCTACTACTTATTTCTATAACGGGATTGATTCTGTTCTTTTATCCATACTTTAAACGTTCGGGACGAAAACGTTAAACTCTTAAGTGATTGTTATTGCTTACTGAATTTGTTCGTTAAATTTTCTTGATTGAAAACAAGTTCTTCAAATTTAAGTAGGGTTATCGCTGCTTTTACTCGTATGCGAGCCAGCCAAAGGGAAAATATTGTCTATACTGAAACAATAAACAATTGTAATAATATTTACCTTGGTGACACTGATGGCAATAGTGATAACTGAACAAGAAAAGAAAATACTCGCAAACGTAAAAATACCGCCTCGCCCTAAAGCATTGGTTACCATCAATGAAGAGATGAAAAAGCCTGAACCGAGTATTCAGGTGATTGCCGATACAATATCTGAAGATCCTTCAATTTCTGCATCAGTGCTATTTATTGTGAATTCTGCTGCCTATCGTAGACAAAACGTTATAACGTCAATTCATCAAGCAGTTATGACCTTAGGCATTAAACGAGTTTTTCCGCTAGTAAAAGCAGTAGCACTTAAAAATTCTTTACCCGAAAACCATTTACTTACTACGTTTTGGGATACTGCATCGTTAGTAGCTTCAGCGTGTAGCATGTATGTTAGATTGTTAGAGCGCCCTGAGCTTGTAGATAACGCTTATATGATGGGGTTGTTTCATAACGCTGGCGTGCCTGTAATGCTGCAAGCGTTTGACGGGTACGACCTTATTTTACACAAAGGTATTAATGAAGGCTGGGAAGACATTTGTGAAATGGAGCAAAAACAGTTTAATACCAGCCATGCATTGCTAGGCGCTGTGTTGGCTAAACAATGGAAATTGTCGACGCCAATGGTCGACGTTATTTATTATTTTCATGAAGTTGATGGCATATTTGAATCTGGAGAGTTAAGTAATCTTGGATTGTTTTTATTATGTGTTTTAAAACTTGCTCGGTCGTCGGTGGAAGGAGTTCTCAAAAATAATCCAGATACTCCCGAGTGGTTATTAGTAAGAGAGCAGGTGTTGGAATACTTAGAAATAGATGAATTGCATCTTGATGATATGCGCGAGAGTGTTAGTGAGTTGTTACAGGCCGAGCGTGAGTAGACTCGCCCTGAAGTTAGAGCTAGTAAACTTAACGAGTGTTAGTGTTTTGTTGTGCTTTTAGTGCTTTCTTTTTTTCTTTAATTTCAAGACGTCGTCTTTTAAAAAAAGCGGATAATAAGCTGCTACATTGTTCTGCTAGAACGCCTTGTTCAACCTCTATTTTATGGTTATGTTTTTCATGTTCAACTAAGTCAAAAGCACTACCTGCCGCCCCGGTTTTTAAATCGCTGGCGCCAAATACTAAGCGTTTAATTCTGCTGTGAATCAACAAACCAGCACACATAGGGCAAGGTTCTAACGTTACATAGAGCGTGCAATCTAACATTCTGTAATTTTGCAATGCTTGTCCGGCTTGTTTTATTGCAAGCATTTCAGCATGTGCTGATGGATCGTTAAGGGTTATTGATTGATTAAATCCTTCACCAATAATTTTGCCATTTGCTACCACAACCGCGCCTACAGGTATCTCATTAATTTTTTCAGCTTGTTGCGCAAGTTCATAAGCTCGTAGCATAAATGCTTCGTCTAACGCTTTTTCTTCACGAGTTTTTATTGCTGTTGATTCAATTACTTTTGTTGATTTCATAAAAACATTTCTAGTAAGTCATTTAGGTATCTGTGCCCTAGTAAAGTTACCTCCCAAAGGTCTCTTTTAGTATTTTTACTCTCTAACAACCCTTTAGTTGACGCTAATTGCAATGTATCAGTAATTAGCGCTCTATTTAGTCCGGTAGAATGTTCAAAGTGATCGAGTGAAAAAGGTTCGCGTAAACGCAATACATTCATCATGTACTCAAAAGGTAACTCTTCTTTCGTTACGGTATTTAAGTGATCTAAATGTTCGCGTTCTTTATCTAAGTACCCTTTAGGGTGTTTAACTTTGATTGTACGATAAATAGTGTTGTTTTTAACATCGGTTATTTTGCCATGAGATCCACAGCCAATACCTAAATAGTCACCAAATCGCCAATAGTTAAGGTTGTGCTTACATTGGTAGTTTTCTTTGCTGTACGCAGAAATTTCGTATTGTTTATAGCCCGCCGCTTCTAGCAATTTAACGCCTTTATCCTGAATGTCCCATAACGTTTCATCGGCAGGCAACTTTGGAGGTTTGGAATGAAATGGAGTGTTGGGCTCTATGGTAAGTTGATACCAAGATAAGTGTGTAGGGTTGAGCGATATTGCTGTTTTTAGGTCATCTAGCGCATTATCTAGTGTTTGATGGGGTAAGCCATGCATTAAGTCTAAGTTGAAGCTTGTAACGCCACACGTAGTGGCTAATTCGGCTGCGTTTTTAGCTTGTTGGCTGTCGTGTATTCTACCAAGCTTTATTAGCTTTTCTGATTCAAAACTCTGCACACCAATTGAAAGCCTTGAAACGCCGGCATTAAAAAATCCAACAAATTTGTCTGACTCTACAGTTCCAGGGTTAGCTTCAAGGGTTATTTCAATCTTTTCGTCGTGTTCAAATCTTTGTAAAACTTGGTCTAAAATTGACTTAATTGCATCGGCTGAAAACAAGCTCGGTGTGCCACCGCCAATAAAAATGCTGTGTAAAGGGCGGTTTTGTAATGCAAACCTTTCAATATCGGCGTCTAAATCGATAATGAGCTGTTCTACATAATCTTGCTCTGGAATGTCATGTTTTAAAGCATGCGAATTAAAGTCGCAATACGGACACTTTTGAACACACCATGGAATATGTATGTATAACGACAGTGGTGGAGGTTGTAACACGTAAATTAACCTTGCTCTTTTGTTGTAAGAGGTGAATTAGCAAGTTTTTCAACGAGCAATTGAAGTGCCTTACCACGGTGGCTCAATGCATTTTTAATGTCGCGTGGCAATTCTGCTGATGTCATTTTTTTATCAGCTTGCCAAAAAACAGGATCATAGCCGAAGCCTTGTTCTCCGTGTTTTTCACGAGTAATGCTACCTTCCCAAACGCCATGACAAATAATAGGGGTAGGATCTGATTCGTGTTTCATATACACCAATACACAATGAAATCGAGCGGTACGTTCTAGGTCTGGCATGTCGGCGAGTGCGTGTAGCAATTTCTCAGTATTGTCGTTATCAGTTGCGCCTTCACCTGCGTATCGGGCCGAGTAAACGCCCGGTGCGCCATTTAGTGCGTCAACCTCTAGCCCTGAATCGTCAGCAATTGCAGGTAAACCTGTAATTTTAGCTGCGTGGCGTGCTTTAATAATGGCATTTTCAACAAACGTTGTACCTGTTTCAGGCACATCGGGCACATTAAAGTCACTTTGTGGAACAACATTAATTTCATGTTCAGCCAACAAGCTTGATAGCTCTTTTACTTTGCCTTTATTACCGGTTGCTAACACAACTGTATACATGGATTTACCTTTAAACTGTAGAGTGTTTTCTATTGGCAGGGATCATACAATATAAAGCGAATTATGTATTGAAATTGCGTTATCTTTTCTATGTAAAATAAATTCACTTTGCCGATATCTAAGGAATATTATGTCGTTAAAAGATACCTTGTTAGGTTTACTTATCATTGTTATTTGGGGAGTAAACTTTGTAGTGATAGTATGGGGGCTTGAAGGCTTACCACCATTGCTTATGGGAGCTTTACGGTTTGTTTTGGTGTTTTTATTCGGTATATGGTTTGTTAAAAGGCCGAATATTCCCCTTAAATGGATGGCTGCGTACGCGTTGATATTGAGTTTTGGGCAATTTTCATTTTTATTTTGTTCAATGGCGCTTGGAATGCCTGCGGGCTTGGCGTCGCTCGTATTACAGTCACAAGCTTTATTTACGCTGATTCTTGCCGCGTTGTTATTAAAAGAACATATCAAAACCGCTCAGGTATTAGCGATGGCTGTTGCTGGCGTCGGTTTATATCTTATTGCCATGAGTAACGAAAACACGGAAATGACAGCGATTGGTTTTGGGTTAAGTATTATTGCCGCAGTAATGTGGGCGTTGGGTAACATTATTAATCGAATGATTAATCAACAAGGTTACAAAGCTGGTCTTGGTCTTGTTGTTTGGTCGGCGTGGATTCCTGTTATTCCATTTATGGTGTCGAGTTATCTATTTGAAGGACCTGCATTGATTGTAGAAAGCATGCAAGCATTTAGTTGGACGTCGTTTATCGCCTTATGTTACTTGTCAGTCGCGGCATCTATTGTAGGGTATAGTTTATGGAGTTACTTACTTGACCATTATCCAGCAGGGCAAGTAGCACCTCTTACTTTAGGTGTGCCTATTGTAGGTATTTCAGCATCCGTACTTTTTCTTGGTGAATCAATTTCTTTCATTCAGTTTGTTGGGGGGCTGTGTGTTTTGTTAGGGTTAATGATTAACGCGTTTGGTGAGAAGGTTACAACTAAACTCAGATTACAATTAGCTTACAAGAAGTAAACACATACGCTATTACTATTATTAAAAGCGTTAGGGTTAACACCCCGTTGTAACGTCGCCAATAATTACACCGTTATCAGTACGGTCAAAAATATAATAGGCAAAGCAGTTATCTGCCACTGTGTATGATGGTAGGTAAACGGCGATGGCATTTCCGGGTTGAAACGGTACGCCTACCGCAGCAGGTGCTCCGCTGCCATTAAACATCATTACACAAAAATCAGAGGTGTTTGGGCACTCTGTATTTATATTGTTGCTGCCTTGATTTGATACAGAAGCATCAAGTAAAAGCTCAATTGAAGCACTGTCGTAAAGCCAAGGGTGACCGTGTATTGTTTGAATAAAGTTACCATCTAGAACGAAACCACCTTGAGGATCGGTACTTGACGAAGAGCTATTTCTGTCATTTTTGTGAATGCCTAAAATAACAGATTTCGCGTATACCTGTTTATCCATAGAGTCTATCGCTGCTTTAACACCTTTGATAACTGCGCTGTTAGCATCTGAGGTTATATCTATAAATTTTGGGGCTGCGGTTGCTGCTAAAATACCTAAAATTACAATAACTACAACTAATTCGATTAAGGTAAAGCCTTTAGATTTTTGGTGATTTAATCGCATTTTTATATTATCTCGTTATGTGTTTAGGTAGTTTATATTCAGGTGGTTTAGTTATGTTTAGTAAGCAAGTGCGTTTAGTCTACGTAAAATTTTTGTTTAAAAGTTAAGGTTTTAGTACCTGTTCCGTCGTTAATGTATATATCGAAATAGTATGTTTCTTCGTGCGTATACTTTACTTGAGCAAGGTAATAAATCGCACTGCCTTCGGTTACTTCTTCAAACTCTAACTTTTTAATTTGTCCAAGGTCGTTACGCGCCTTACCTGTTATAGAAACGCTTTTGGCTGGCGAACCTTCTTTTGTGTTGTCTAGTACTGAAATGTTAATCAAACCGTTGTAACGGCTGCGAATAATATTGTACGTTTTGGCAACTTCTGGTGTTAAGAATGTTGCTCCAATCGCCATATAGTGAACGTCTAACCCGTCGATAGTTTGCATGTTTTTTTCAGATGCGTGTGCCTGAGCGGTCAACAGGTAACTCAGTGTTATAACTGCTAGTGAAATACAAAGGAAAAAATTTTTCATAAAAAGCCCTTAATAAAACGCTTAAGAAACAATGGAAAGTTGTTGTGTAGCTAAACCATATAGCGGATAAATTTAGTTACACAACCTTCATACTTAACATTAAGTGTATTGGTTAATGTGATTAATGCTTACAACATTCTCCAATACGGAATAAAGTCGCCTATTAGCATATTGATTACGTTAAGTAATAAAAACGCTGCCAGTATAGATAAATCTAAGCCACCAATAGGCGGGATAATATTACGTATTGGGCGTAAAAACGGATCGGTAAGTTGTTGGAATATCATCTGAGTTGGATTATACCCTTGCACAACCCAGCTCATTAGCGCCATTAGCAACATGAAAACAAACAATAAAAAGCCGGTTTGTTTAACAAAGTACAACGCACCTAAAAATAATGCTGAAATAATATCTACACCGCCACCGTTAACTACCGGGATTATTACAAACTTTAATGTAGCTACAGTAAATGCAAGCAATAGTGTGGCCATATCTATACCACCAATGCCTGGAATAATTCTACGCAAAGGAATTACTAAAGGGTTACTTACTTTTACAACAAATTGGCTAAGTGGGTTATAAAAGTCAGCCCTTACAAGTTGTAGCCAAACTCGAACTACTAAAATCATGAATAATGCGTCGAACGCAAAGTCGAGCAAATAGTTAATGGCTTGCATGTTTTTCTCCGGAAAATGTAATGTATTTACGTGTAACGCAGCACATATTAAACGTTCAGTATGCGTATAGTAGCTGAAACAACGTAGATTTTGGGATAAATTCTGTTACGAATTATTAGCCATTTCTTTTGCTCGATCAAAAGCCGCTTTCATAGCAGTTTCCACGAGTTCAGGTAACTTACCGTCAGTTAACTGTAATAAAGCAGCCTGAGTTGTTCCACCTTTAGAGGTAACATTGGTGCGAAGCTGCGCTATTTCAACCTCTGGATTTTGCACAACCATATTAGCAGCGCCCAATGCCGTTTGTTGTACCAGTAAACGACTCTCAGAGTCTGAAAAGCCTATTGCTCTTGCATGTTTTTCCATCGCTTCCATAAATAAAAAGAAATATGCAGGACCAGAACCTGAAACACATGTAATACGGTCAATTCCATTTTCGTCTTGTAACCACAAAAGTTCGCCAGTACAAGCGACGATTTTTTCAACTTCTGCTTTTTGACTAGCGGATACAAACTCATTGGCATAAATGCCTGTCATACCTAATCCGAGTTGAGAAGGCGTATTTGGCATCGTTCTCACAATCGCTGTATCAGTATTTAATGCAGATTGAATATCTTTAAGCAAGCAACCAGCGGCAACTGACACAAAGCATTTACCCTCAATATTTACGTTTTGTTTCATTGCACTACATACTTCAACGATTAGGTGAGGTTTTACGCCAAGAATGATTATGTCGGCAAATTCCGCGGCTTCATTATTGTCGGCAGCATTTAAAATACCGTATTGAGCGGATAGCGCTTCGCGTTTTTCAGGAGAAGGGTTAGTAACTATTACTGATGTTGCCGGTATGCCATTTTTAATTAGCCCACCAATAATGGCGGCATTCATGTTACCAGCGCCAATAAATGCGATTTTTGTCATTTTATTTCCTAGAGTCATTTTGAATTTATTGTTTTTTAGGTTATGAACGCGCACCAAAAATAGCGGTGCCTACTCTAACCATGGTTGAGCCAGATATAATGGCTTGTTCCATATCTCCCGACATGCCCATAGATAATGTATCTATTGATGGATATGTTTTCTTCAGAGAGTTAAACACTTCATGCATTTTTTCAAAGGTTTCTGCAGAGGCATTTTTTTCGGGAATTGCCATGATGCCACGCAATACCAAATTATCGCATGTGTTAACGTATTGAGCTAACTCAGGTAGTTCGTTTAATAAAACACCAGACTTACTGATTTCATTACTAATATTGATTTGTAAACAAACGTTTAGTGGGGTATCTTGAGTACTTCGATGTTCATTTAATCGGGTTGCTATTTTTATTCGGTCTATGCCGTGAACCCATGTGAAGTTTTCTGCGATTTGTCGTGTTTTGTTTGATTGAATTGGCCCAATAAAGTGCCAACAAATATCAGATAAATGAGAAAGCTGTGTAATTTTTTCTACGGATTCTTGCACATAGCTTTCACCAAATGCTCGTTGGCCTGCTGCATAAGCTTGTTCAATTAGCGATGAAGGTTTAGTTTTACTCACTGCAAGTAAAGTAACGTCTGTCTCTGAACGTTTACATTGATTACATGCTTGTGAAATTTGCGCTTCAATCGCAGCGATATTATCTTTAATGAGTGTCATATAATTTATTTCAAATTTTTAAATCAATGATTCGAGCACGGGTTCGAATTGTTCTTTGTTAAGAGGTCTGTATGGATATTACCGAATTACTTGCATTTAGTGTTGAAAATGATGCGTCAGATTTACATTTATCAACGGGTACACCACCGTCTATTCGTGTTGATGGCGATGTTAGAAAACTAAATATACCAGCTTTTGACGCCGCAGACGTTAACGCGTTGGTTTATGATATTATGAATGATAAGCAACGCAAAGACTACGAAGAAAAACTAGAAGTGGATTTTTCTTTTGAAGTGCCTAATTTAGCTCGTTTCAGGGTTAACGCGTTCAATCAAAACCGTGGGCCAGCTGCCGTATTTCGTACAATCCCAAGTAAAATATTGTCGTTAGATGACTTAGGTTGTCCTGATATTTTCCGTGATATTGCTGACACTCCTCGTGGTTTAGTTTTAGTTACAGGGCCTACAGGTTCGGGTAAGTCAACAACGTTAGCTGCTATGATTGATTACATTAATAGCAACAAAAACGATCACATTCTTACAATTGAAGATCCAATAGAATTCGTGCACGACAACAAAATGTGTTTGATCAACCAACGTGAAGTTCATCGTGATACTTTAAGTTTTGAAGCGGCATTACGCTCAGCACTTCGTGAAGATCCTGATGTAATACTTGTTGGTGAGATGCGTGACTTAGAAACTATTCGACTTGCAATGACCGCTGCTGAAACCGGTCATTTGGTATTTGGTACGCTACATACAACCTCAGCACCTAAAACTATTGACCGTATTATTGATGTATTCCCAGGTGAAGAAAAATCAATGGTTCGTTCGATGTTGTCTGAGTCGTTACGTGCGGTAATTTCACAAACGTTAATCAAAAAAGTATCGGGTGGTCGAGTTGCAGCACACGAAATTATGATTGGTGTTCCAGCTATTCGTAACTTAATTCGTGAAGATAAAATTGCGCAAATGTATTCAGCCATTCAAACAGGTATGTCGCACGGTATGCAAACGATGGATCAGTGTTTACAAAACCTTGTTAGTCGTGGCTTGATTACTCGCCAAGCGGCAATGGAAAAAGCACAAGATAAAAACCAATTTTCTACAGGTTATTAAGGTTTAGCTATTTACTCACGCTAAATTCTTAATAAATAAAAGGCATTACAATGAATTTTAATCAATTATTAGCAAGGATGGTTGAGAAAGACGCATCTGATATGTTTGTTACTGCTAAATTACCTGTAAGTGCAAAAATTAATGGTGAGCTTGTACCTATTGACGAACACGTTTTAACGGCTGATGAATCATTAGGATTAGTACACGATTCAATGACCGCTAAAAACAAAGCGTTATTTGACGAAGAAAAAGAATGTAACTTTGCCATTTCAATTGATGGTATTGGCCGTTTCCGTGTATCTGCATTTTGGCAGCGCGACATGGCTGGTATGGTAATTCGTCGAATTGTAACTGATATTCCAGATGCTGACGCGTTGGGCTTACCGTCTGTTTTAAAAGATGTGGTAATGTCTAAACGTGGTTTAGTGTTGTTCGTTGGTGGTACTGGTACTGGTAAATCAACGTCAATGGCTGCGTTAATTGGTTACCGAAATAAAAACTCTCACGGGCATATTCTTACGATTGAAGATCCTGTGGAATTTGTTCATGAGCATGAAAAGTGTATGGTAACTCAACGTGAAGTAGGGTTAGACACTGAAAGCTTTGATGCTGCACTTAAAAGTTCGTTACGACAAGCGCCTGACGTAATATTGATTGGTGAGATACGTAACAGAGAAACAATGGAGCATGCGTTAAGTTTTGCTGAAACAGGTCACTTATGTATTGCTACGCTGCATGCTAACAATGCTAACCAAGCAATTGACCGTATCATGCACTTAGTACCAGCTGACCAACATGGTAAGTTACTATTTGATTTAGCCTTAAACTTACGTGGTGTTATCGCTCAGCAATTAATACCTACTGTAGATGGTGACGGACGAGTAGCTGCGATTGAAATTTTACTTAATTCGCCATTAATTGGTGAGTTAATTAAAAAAGGTGAAATCGGTGGTATTAAAGAAGTGATGCAAAAATCAAAAGAGCTGGGAATGCAGACTTTTGACCAAGCACTGTTTGATTTGTACCAAGCAGGGCAGATTAACTATGCTGATGCACTTCATCATGCAGATTCTCCGAACGATTTACGCTTAATGATTAAATTGCGTAGTGGTGATCAAGGTGGCTCTGGTGCTCTTGCCGGTGTAACGTTGGCAGGCTTAGAACCTAAAGAAGACGAAGACTTTTAATGAAAAGTTAAGCGTTTAAAAGGAGCACAATGTGCTCCTTTTTTGTATTTAGTACCCTCAACGTTTTTATTAACCAGTGTATAAAAGTATAGTAGTAACCAAGGTTGCCATGGAGGTAAAACAGTGAAGTTAAACCATTATCCATATAAAGATAAAAAACAAATATTTAGTGACCGTGATCAGAGAATAAAAAACCGATATGAGCGTATTTTTCCTCAAGATTATATGGATCAGCTACAAAACAAATCAGGCGAAGCAGATCGTTTTTTAGAAGCTGCAATAGCAGGATTTATAGCTGAGCAACCTAAAGCAGAATGCTTGGCGTATGTTAAGCAAGCACAGCAATATCAGCACATAAATTTTGCTGCCAATATTCACCCCGGAAACACGGTAACCTATTGTGTTAAAGGCGTTGATATAACCATGACGGGTGAAAAAAGATTAGGGTATGCTGAAATATCGGCTTGGAAAGACGCTTTTTGGTTAGCGTTAATACTACGTGAAAAAGCAACCATAGATTTGTTATGTGAATATCAGTCAGGTGAGCATCAAGATCCGCGTGGTGAAAATTTAGCTTTTGGCCATGCTTTTTGTGGCTTTTTACAAGGGGTATATAACCCAAAAGCTGACTTACAATCATTATTAAATGAAGTGGTAAAATTATCATCCCCTGAGTTTGTGCCTGAGCATAGGCAACCCTATATTTATTGGGTACTCATGCCGTTTGTAAATATTATATTGGCTATATTAGCGAACGACGAAGCTAAGTATCATGATGCTTTAACCAAGGCGTTAGAAAGCAGTTACCAGTACTACACCAGTACAGACCGTAAAAAACAGTTATATCAAGGTTGGCTGCCAATACACATCAGTGCAGGTGCTGCACTAGCTTTTGAACAGTGTGGCTTTAAACTACCTTGTAAAAGCCCATATATTGCTGAATGGTTGGTATATGGCGAATTTGAGTAAACTATGCGCGTGTTGCAATTGTGTGTTGTAATTTTATTGTTAAAAGAAATATTGGATAAAATTAATGAAAAAGCTACTGATAATTATGCTTACAATAGTAAGTGGTGCGGTACACGCAGAATCAACCTTTGTTGATGGTCCTGCCATTATGGGCTACGGTAAACATGCAGCAGTAAAACAAAGTTATACATTAGACAAAAGCGCTCAGTACAAAGTTGCTTTTGATATTGCTGAGCAAGGAGACAGCATGAAAGTAAATCGTAAAATTAATTCACTTGCTCGTTTTATTAATATGCATGTTGCAAATGGAGTACCGCTAAAAAATATTCAACTCGCGTTGGTTGCACATGGTAAAGCGGGGTTTGATTTACTGAGTAACGCTGAATATAAAAAGCAATTTACGCAGGGTAATCCAAATGCGGAATTACTATCTAAGTTATTAGAAAACAATGTTCAAATACTACTGTGTGGCCAATCAGCGGCTTATTATAAAATTAAAAACAAGCAGCTTAAAAAAGGTGTGAAAATGGCGTTATCAGCAATGACTGCTCATTCAATGCTGCAAAGCCAAGGTTATACGCTTAATCCTTTTTAGAGAGTAAATCGTGGCGTAATTGAATAACTAGCCATACAGTGCTTCAAAATAACTTTCGATAATAAGCTTGGCTGATTCAGCATCGATATTATCTTTCTTAAGATTTTTATAACCACCACGGGCAAAAAGCTGTTCTTTTGCGTCTGCGGTGGTTAGTCTTTCATCTTGTAATTCTACTTGAATACCAAAACGGCCAAATACACGCTTACCAAACTTTTTAGCGTCAAGCGTGAGTTGTTGCTCTGAGCCGTCCATATTTAAGGGTAAACCAACTACGATGTAGTCAGGTTGCCACTCGTTTATATACTTAGCAATGTTATCCCAATGAGGAACACCATCATTGGCTTTTACTGACCCAAGTGGAGTCGCATTACCTGTAATTTCTTGTCCTACGGCAACGCCAATATATTTCTTACCAAAATCAAACCCGATAACGGTACGTTGGCCTATAGGTGTATTCTTTGACATTTAATGCTCTTTAATAGCTTGTTATTCAACGCTTTACATAAAATTTATGTAAAGCTTAATAGGGGAGTATGAGGTGAACTAAGCGTGACCAACTTCACTTGAAAGGTGAGCAATATCTATTCCTAACCTTTCCGTTGCTTTTTTCCAGCGTTGCTCAATAGGTGTGTTAAACAATATATCGCCATCAGCGTGGGTAGTTAACCATGAGTTCGCTTTAATTTCTTCTTCTAACTGACCGGGTCCCCAACCAGCATAGCCTAACGTAACCAGAAATTTTTCAGGTGCTTGATCAGTCCCTAAAGCCATCAATATGTCTTTAGATGTTGTGATCATTACGTCGCTGCTTAAGGGTAAAGAGCTTTTCCAGCAGAATTGAGGGCTATGCAGTACAAAACCTCGTTGTGTAGACACAGGGCCGCCAGTGAGCACTTTTTGGCTCATAATGGGGTTTGACTCTACATCAGCATCAATATGCGCTAAAAGTTCGTTTAAAGTAAGATCGATAGGGAGGTTGATAATTAACCCCATCGCGCCTTCTTCGTTATGTTCACAAATATAAGTAACGGTTTTATTGAAATATGAATCGTCTAACGCCGGCATAGCAATAAGTAATTGATTTTCTAAATTAATCATAAATTCGCCTTATTTTATTATTCAAATTTTAAGTTGCTTTTATTTTCGGCTGATATTTTCTTCAATAGCATCCATGAGCTTTCCGCTGATGTTAATTGGATAAGCAGCTTGAATTTCTCGGATACAGGTTGGGCTTGTTACATTTATTTCAGTGACTTTGTCACCAATAACATCTAACCCTACAAAGTATAGACCTCGTTTTTTCAACTCGGGTCCAATTGTGTCGGCGATAAGTTTATCGGTTGGGCTTAATGGGCGAGCTTCACCACGACCACCGGCAGCCAAGTTACCACGAGTTTCACCTTGTGCAGGAATACGTGCTAAACAATATGGCATAGGTTCACCGTTAACAATAAGAATACGTTTATCGCCTTCGGTAATCGCGGCCATGTATTCTTGTACCATCGCGTATTGGCTGCCATGGTTAGTTAATGTTTCAAGTATAACACCTACATTTGGATCGTTAGGTCCAATTCTAAAAATAGATGACCCACCCATACCATCAAGCGGCTTGATTATGATGTCTTGTTCTTCGTCATGAAACTTACGAATACGTTCGCTGCTACGTGTTACAAGCGTTTTAGGTGTTAAATCGGCAAACCATGCAGTAAATAATTTTTCGTTACAATCTCGCAAGCTTTGAGGTTTATTAACGATGAGAGTACCTTCAACTTCTGCACGTTCGAGCATATACGTCGCGTAAATAAACTCTGTATCAAATGGCGGATCTTTACGCATTAAAACCGCGTCTAATTCACTTACTGCGATGTCTTTCGGTTCGTCTAGTTCATACCAATGTTCAGGATTATCAAAAACACGAACAATGC
Organism: Colwellia sp.; assembly: GCA_020630795.1. Classification (GTDB taxonomy): domain Bacteria; phylum Pseudomonadota; class Gammaproteobacteria; order Enterobacterales; family Alteromonadaceae; genus Pseudocolwellia. Next base: position 93,286 of record JAHDIK010000004.1, on the reverse strand, counting down.
TAGCAGATGCACGACATTGACCTTGATCTAAATACAAGTCTTTCATTTCCATGTAATAGATTTCGTAACCACGTTTTTGTGCTTCAAACATCATTGCCATTGATGAATCTTTTTTCACGTTAACTTGTGAAATTGGGTCCATCACTACGCCAAGTTTAATTGTCATGTTTGTTCCTAATTATATGTATGTGTTTTAAATGGTTTACTAGGAGCAGAAAACTGCTTATTTAATATCGCCATATCTACACTGTAGAGCGGTTATTGCTGTGAGTGCTGCTGTTTCTGTGCGCAGTACTCTTGGTCCTAATAAAACATCAGTAAAGTTTGTGCTGTTTGCAAGTGCGATTTCTTCATCATTAAGTCCACCTTCCGGGCCAATTAATAAACGAACGCGTTCATTGGTAATGGGCAAACTCATGATTGAGTGTTCAGCTTTTGGGTGTAAATTTAGCTTTAACGCTGAACTTTTTTGATTCAACCATTCCGAAAGTTGAATGGCGGGCTTAACTTTTGGGACAATACATCGTCCACTTTGTTCGCAAGCGCTAATCACTATTTTTTGCCATTGGTCTATTTTTTTCTGTAGTCTTTCGCCTGAAAGTTTTACGCCGCATCGCTCTGTAAACAGTGGGGTAATGGTGTTAACGCCAAGCTCTACTGATTTTTGAAGTGTAAAATCCATTCTGTCGCCACGAGAAACCCCTTGACCTAAATGAATATTGAGCGGCGATTCGTTGGCTTTTTCTTCAAAGTGCTTAATGTGTATTTGCGCATTTTTTTTAGAAACGTTAACTAATTCAGCTTGATACTCGCCGTATTTACCATCATGTTCAAGGCCGTTAAATACTGTAATATTCGCACCATCTTGTAATCGCAATACACGTACCGTATGACCAAACGCATCGTCGTTTAGGTCTATTGTTTCGTCAATAGGTAAGGGCGTATTTTGATAAATTCTTGGGTTTCTCATAGGTGCTTATAGCTCTAGACGTAAAATACATGACAGTAAAAGCTAGCATTAACTTTCACTTCAAGAGATTTAAAAAATTTTAATGATGAAAATAAGATAGGGGTTCGCTGTGCTTTTTTCAATGAAAGACAACAAGTTTTACTGAATATTAGGTATAAAAAAAGCTTTCATTTTGAAAGCTCTTTAGGTTTTGATAATACCGCGCGGTTAAATACCCGCTGATTTACGTAAAGCGTCAGCTTTATCCGTTTTTTCCCAACTAAATGCTGTAAAGGTATCATCACCTACTGTCATTTCAAACGGCTCTCTTCCGAAGTGACCATAAGCAGCTGTTTGTTCGTACATTGGGTGAAGTAAATCTAGCATTTTTGTAATGCCGTATGGGCGTAAGTCGAAGTGTTCACGCACTAATTCAACTAAACGTTCTTCAGTTACTTTACCTGTGCCGAAGGTATCTATTGAGATAGATGTTGGCTCTGCAACACCAATCGCATAAGACACTTGAATTTCACAACGGTCTGCTAAGCCAGCCGCTACAATGTTTTTAGCTACATATCGACCAGCGTATGCTGCACTTCTATCTACTTTTGATGGATCTTTACCAGAGAATGCACCACCACCATGACGCGCCATACCGCCATATGTATCAACAATAATCTTACGACCAGTAAGGCCACAATCACCAACAGGCCCACCAATAACAAATCGCCCTGTAGGGTTAATGTGATATTTAGTGTCTTCTGTAAGTAACTCAGCAGGTAATGTGTGCTTTATAATGTTTTCCATTACAGCATCGTGAAGATCTTCCTGTTTAATTTCAGGGTTATGCTGAGTTGATAAAACGACGGTGTCGATAGCAACAGGCTTGTTGTCTTCGTAGATAAACGTAACTTGAGATTTTGCATCAGGACGTAACCACGGTAATACACCTGATTTACGTGCTTCTGCTTGGCGCTCTACTAAACGGTGCGAGTAGTAAAGTGGCGCAGGCATTAATGTTTCAGTTTCATTGGTTGCGTAACCAAACATTAAACCTTGGTCACCAGCACCTTGGTCTTCAGGTTTTACTCGGTCTACACCTTGCGCTATTTCTGGTGACTGCTGACCAATAAGATTCATGATGCCACAGGTTTCGCCGTCAAAGCCTACGTCAGAAGACGTGTAGCCAATCTTGCTAATAACGTCACGTGTTAGCTTTTCTAAATCAACCCAAGCAGTTGTTGAAACTTCACCAGAAATTATTGCAACACCTGTTTTCACCATAGTTTCACATGCAACACGTGCATGTTTATCTTTTGCGATGATTGCATCCAATACAGCATCAGAAATTTGATCTGCAATTTTATCCGGATGGCCTTCAGAAACTGATTCCGAAGTAAAAAAGTGTTTAGACATAAAACCTCAGTAAATTAATAAGTTAGCAGTTAACCTATCGTTAATAATAAATAGTGTTTGAATGTAACTCATCGATTGAGGGTACATTCAGGCAAAAAATTTTAAGCAAGTTTACCTGTTTCTTAGATTCTTTCATAGAAATATTTACGCCTAGACGGCTAAACGGCTTTGGTTATTGGTTTTACTAAACAACATTAGAATTATTAATTGGAGTTAGCTGATAAGTACAACGATTTTAAAATAGCCAAGCCTCACTCGAGAGATCTGAATATAAAAATAGAAATATGTTTTAACCTAGTTAATAGTGGGACCAGTGCTTTGATGACTACTTTAAAAGGAGGAAAACTGAACAACTTAAAAAACGCTATAGTGGTTCAGTATTTTAAATAAGTATTACGAATATCGTTAAGTATTAAAAAGCATTACTTACTCACTTCAGCGTTTGTTTTTCTTCTTATATCGTGAATTAACTCTTTACTTTGTTTTTCGAGTTCATCACGTTGCTTTTTGGTTGAGCAATATTTTTTAGGAATTCTACTGCCAGTCGAATAAACTTTTTCACATCGATAGCCATCGTCATTATTAGCTGTTTTTTCACCTGTGCTCGCACATCCTGTAATAATAAACGCTAGCATACAAAATATTATTTTTTTCATAGTAAGCTCTCTTTTCGTTTTAAAATAATCCGTCATTGGCTGCTTGACTAAGCAACCAGAATTTAAGGTTATAACTCTAACCAAATAAACGCAATGTGAAGTTGAATAAATCATGAACAAAATGTATCAATATTTTTACAAAAAAATGTGGCTTATTTAAATAATTCTATTAGGTGCGATCTCGACTTTTATAATTTAAATACATATATGGATATATTAACTGCTCTAATTGAAGAAAAGTCTATTTTGAATTATCTCTAAGTCACAAAGTACTTGCTGGTGACTCATTAATTAATTCATCTAGTTGTGATTTACGGAGATAATTCTAACCGTCAATTGTGTTGTTGTATTATTTTTATTGCATTAGATAAGAAAGCTTTTAGTCTAGCCGATTGCCGAATTTTAGGCGGATGAATAATGTAGATTTGATGATCTGGAGCCTTTTCATTCTCGAATAATTGAATGAGCTTCCGTTCTTTTAAATATTCTTCAACAAAGTAGCTAGGTAGGCGTGCAATTCCTTGAGCGTTTAATACATGTTGCAGTATTGATACATTATCGTTCAATGTTATCCAGCCACTTACGGGCACTTCCCGTTGGTAAAAAGGCCAATGAGATTGATGTTCTCCCGTAATACATTGATGTTGGGTTAATTCTGAAATTGATAAAGGCCGCCCTTGTGCTTCAAGGTATTTAGGAGACGCGACAATATTGTGTGTATATGAAAGTAAAGGCTTGGCTACCATATCAAGCGGTGGTGTTTTTGTAGAACGAAAAGCAATATCAAAATCTTGCTTATTCAGATCGTGATTTTGATAGCTGGTGTTAAGTGTAAAAGTAACGTCAGGATTTTTTTGATGAAAGTCGTTACACATATCGTTTAAGTAACGCTGAGAAAATAAGAGAGGTGCTGTAATTTTAAGTTCACCTTTTAACTCAGTGTTTTCATGGTGTAATCCTCGTTCCATCGAGGTTAACGAATCCTTAATATTGTTCATGCAGGCAAGTACTTGCTCACCTTGTTTGGTTAAATTTACATGGCGGGTAGAGCGATTCAGCAAACTTGTATCTAACTCTTTTTCAAGCAATTTAATTTGTTCAGATAAATGTCCTCGTGAAATGCCCAAGCTCTCCGCCGCCCTCGAAAAGCTGAGTGTTTTAGCAACGTGGCTAAACAACATGAGTCTTTCAATGTGCTTGTGCTCTTTCATGTGTATATTCTTTTAAGGTTGGTATCTAAATCGTCAATGACCTAATTATAGTTTGATATACCGAATAGTAAATTCGTTATTGTTTGCTGACGTGAGTTTGAAGAACAAACTAAAATACATCTTTAAACTATATGTAAAATAAATACAGCAAAGGTTTTTATGAACAAATTATCCATACACCAGTACCTTCCTCAAGCAAGTCGTCTAGTTTATGGTTGTATGGGGCTTGGAGGAGGCTGGACATCATCACCACTAACGAAAGCCGATGTAGTGCAGGCAAATCAGGTTATTGACGCTGTGTTAGAAGCAAACATTAATGTGTTTGATCATGCCGACATTTATCAATTTGGTAAAGCAGAGCAAGTTTTTGGTCAGGTATTAACTCAACGTCCTGAACTTAGAGAAAAAATGATTATTCAGTCTAAGTGCGGTATTCGGTTTGAAGATAGCAACGGACCTAAAAGGTACGACTTATCTGGCAAATGGATCACAGAATCAACCGAGCAAATTTTAAAAAGGTTGAATACAGATTATATCGATGTGTTGATTTTACATCGTCCCGATCCGTTGATGGAACCTGAAGAAGTAGCAGAAGTACTTTATGCGCTCAAACAAAGTGGAAAAGTGAAGTATTTCGGTTTATCTAATATGCACGCGGCACAAGCCGAGTATTTATCATTAGCAGTAGAGCAGCCGTTTATTGTGAATCAATTAGAGCTTAGCCTCACTAATTTAGGTTGGTTAGAAGAGGGTATTTACGCAGGAAACCCTGATGGAGCTAATGTTAACTTTACTGCGGGTACATTGGAGTATGCTCGAAAAAATAATATGCAAATTCAATCATGGGGTAGCTTAAGCCAAGGTTTGTTTACGGGGAAAAATACGTCAGAGTATCCTAGCCATATTCAACAAACAGCATTGAAAATAAGTGAGCTTGCTGAAAAATATTCAACGTCGCTAGAGGCAATTGTTTTATCTTGGTTGCTTCGCCACCCAGTAACTATGCAGCCTGTTATTGGTTCAGTTAATCAAGAGCGCATAAAAGCATGCTCTCATGCAACAACGGTTAGTATTACCCGCGAAGAGTGGTATCAAATATATGTGTTAGCGCGAGGTATGGAATTACCTTAGGGGTTAACTTAACGACTGAAGTTTTATAGTATTTTTAGTGAAATAACACATGAGCTTTTCAAGATCTTTTGTCGGTTTTGAACTTAAAAATAGATGCTGATTAAAGCTCACTTTATTTGTGTTTGTTGTAGATAGCTGATGGTGATGCAGTTGTCGCTGTATTTGTTTTGACACTGGTCTAGCGGTTTCCATAAGCGTAATCGTCGAGCCTAAGTAGCTTTTTATTTTATCGGCAAAAAACGGGTAATGCGTACAACCTAATACTAGCGTATCTACTTTTTGTTTGGCCACGTTAGCTAAATAGGAATGCAATAGCTCATCAAAGGCATCTGACGCTAATTGATGATTCTCAATGTACTCAACTAAACCGGGACAGGGTTGAATATAAACGTTGGCGTCTTGTTTGTATTTATCAACTAAAGACAAAAAGCGTTGGTTGGTTGATGTAGCTTGTGTGGTGAGTATGCCTATTCTTTTGTTTTGGCTAATTTGTGCAGCAGGTTTTATTGCTGGTTCAACGCCAATAATAGGAATCCTAACTCGTTGTCGTAATTGTTCAATAGCCGTTACGGTTGCAGTGTTACATGCCACCACAATAACCTTACAATTTAACGCTATTAAGGTATCTGCGACGGTATTTACTCGTTCTATAATGTTGTCATCTGATTTATCGCCATACGGAGCGTGAAGGGTATCAGCAACATAAACAACTTTTTCGTTCGGCATTAACTCAACTACACGATTTAGAATAGATAAACCGCCAACTCCAGAGTCAAAAATACCAATAGGTTGATCGCTTATATCGGTTTGTATGGTGTTGGTTTTCATCAATATAGAATAATGAGTATTTAGGTTAATCGGATGAAAAAATGCGTAAAGTTATTGTAATGTAAAAAAGAAAGAATAAATACAGTTACAAATTTACGGGAAAGTAGATAGAGACGAAAAATAGGTGCTTCCAAGGTGCCGCAGCTAACATCAGCCCATGAACACCGTGTGTTCAGGGCGGAAATGGCATAAAAACCGTAGGCTTCCCGATACGTGTCGGGCTTGCACAATAGCTTTTAATTAATTTCCTGAATTAAAACTTATCGGCTCAGGGACATAGTTAACATACAAACACCCCAGAAACACCTATATTATAGCGAAATATATTCGTTGAATTAAGTAAATTATTGGAAGATGACGTTAAGTGTTGTTTATTTAGGCTTTTTAGATATTTATTCACCGCTATTCGCAGTGAAAGCAGCCGCCTATAAAAATGATATGAGTGTTTTGTTTTTAACTAGGGTTATGACGCTTTGTCGCGAGCTTGGTTGATTGTCGATGATGGTGAACTCAAAGCCTGTTCAATGGTTGACTGCAACAACTCTATTTTACTTTGTAACGCGAGTTTTTCTTTTTCACTCGCTTCTTTTTCTTTTTGAAGATCGTAAGCAAGGTTTAGAGCCGTCATCATCATTGTTTGTTCGGTAGACGAGTTTGTTTGAGCTTTTGCTTGCGTGTCTTTAAATCGTGCTGATAAATCATGAGCAGCAGCGAGCAACGCACTTTCTTCTCCTAACGGACAAGCAATCTTTAGCGATTTGTTCGCAATGTTAACGGTGACTGTGTTTTGACTCATGGTTGCTGTCTCATTATTCGCATGACTTAGGTGCTGTTTCCTATCGTTAGCTTTAAAACGTATTACATTTAATAGAGTAATTAACGCTAAATCTATAAAATATAAGTTAAAAAATAGCGAAAATTTACTATAACGAGGCTAATTAGCTGTTGCAAGTTAAGTTTATTAAAACACCTGTTTAATTTATTGTTCGTTAAATTTTTCTTTCTCGTACGACATATTGTTGCGTTGGTATTGTTATATCCGCTTCTAGTATCCAATATCTGCGAGTGTTACGATATAATGTAATATATTTATTTAAGAAATTACCCTATATGTCAGATCAAACTACTCTCGACTTTTCTCACGTGCAAGCAATTTTAACCAGTGAAAATGTAAAAGTTCACGCTGCTGAAGTACACGGTGTACTTACTGGCTTAATTTCAGCGGGTTACCTTTTTGAAGATGCAGACTATCTTGTTGTACTAAACGACATGCTTAATAACGGTGAAGGCTTTCCTGTAACCGTAAAGTTAACCTTAAAAGCTATGTTTGCCGACATTTGGAATAATATTTTAGATGATTCATATAGCTTTCAGTTAATGCTACCTGATGATGACGATAGCATTATGGAACGTGCAAATGCTTTAGGACACTGGGTTCAAGGGTTTAATTTAGGTTTTGGTTTACAGCAAAAAAATACGGCTAAATTGTCTGAAGATGTGCAAGAAGTGATTAATGATTTCGCTGATATTGCCAATCTTTCCGATGAAATGGACGAAGATGAAGACACAGAACAAGCTTATTATGAAATTGCTGAGTACGTAAGAATTTCAGCTTTATTGTGTTTTACTGAACTTGGTGTTCCACCTCAGTCTGAATCTAAAAACGAAACGCTCCACTAATATTATGATGAAACATACACTCATACCAGCTTCTGAATTCGCGACGCGCCGCACGCGTTTTTTTGAGCAGATGCCTGAAAACAGTATTGCTTTGTTTAACGCAGGGCGAGAAGTCACGCGAAGTAATGACACCGAATATCCGTTTTGCCAAAATAAGAACTTTTATTATTTGACGGGGTTTAATGAACCTGATGCGCTGCTTTTGCTCATTAAGTCTGATCAAAACAAAGTAGTTTTGTTTTCGAGACCGAAAGATGCATTACAAGAGGTATGGCATGGAAGACGTATTGGGCAAGAATTAGCGATACAAGAATATGGTGTAGATGAGTGTTTTACACTTGATCAAATTGATGAGCTGATTGTTGATTACATTAATGCGAAAACAAGTGTGTTGACGTGTGTTGGTGAGAATGAAGCTTTTGACCATCAAGTGCTAAAGTGGATTACGAAGGTTAAATCTCAATCACGTAATGGTAAAACAGCCCCTGCAACCATTACCGACTGCACAGCTATCATTCATGAATTACGTTTGATTAAGAGTGATGCTGAACTCGACGTGATGCGAAAAGCTAACCACTTGAGTGGAATAGCGCATCAGCGAGCAATGAAGCAATCAGCAGTAGGTAAATTTGAATATCAGATAGAAGCTGAGTTGTTGTACGAATTTGCTCAACATGGCGCACGATACCCAGCATACGGAACAATTGTCGCCGGCGGAAATAACGCCAATATTTTGCATTACACCGACAATTCTGATTCGTTAAAAGACAATGAGTTATTGTTGATTGATGCTGGTGGAGAGTTAGCCGGTTATGCTGCTGATATTACGCGAACGTTCCCTGTAAATGGTATTTTTACTACAGAGCAAAAAGCTATTTATCAATTGGTATTAGACGCTCAAAATATAGCAATAGAAGCGGTAACACCTAATAATACCTTGGCAGCATTAAATTCCTTAGTGTGCGATTTTCTAACAGAAGGGCTGTATAAACTGGGCATTTTACAAGGTGAACTTACGCAGTTGATTGAAGAAAAAGCCTGTAAAAAATACTTTATTCATGGCTTAGGTCATTGGTTAGGGCTTGATGTTCACGACGTTGGCGACTATCAAAGTAATGAAAAACGAGAGCAAATGAGAGCTTTTGCTCCTGGTATGGTTTTGACGATTGAGCCTGGTATTTACATTCCACTCAATGACTTATCCGTTGAGCCAAAATGGCGTGGTATCGCAATACGTATTGAAGATAATATTGCAGTTACATCAATTGGACATGAAAACTTAACAACAACCGTTCCGAAAGAAATAGCGGAAATAGAATTGCTCATGAGTGGTTCTACATCAAATTAACGATACAAATACTGTGTGACAATAGAGTGTGTAATGCTCACTTGTATGAAAACAAGTCTGTATCGTTCAGTATAGAAAGTAGTGCTAGCGCCCCTTATTTCGTAGAACGTTATGTGTGTTGAATAACTTAGCAGCTGAAAAGCAATTAGTAGAAAACAAAATTAGACAACAAAAACTAGAAACTAATAAATAAAAAAGTTAATAAGTAGAAACCAACGTTATGTCAGGTAAAGAAAGTAACAGTTTAAAGCCATCGGCAGAGGAAATCTCGATAAATAATAGCGCCGACAACCAAGCGTTTGATGTTGTTATTTCTGGCGGTGGATTGTCAGGTTTACTTATGGCGTTAAGTCTGCTGAATCTTGGACTATACAACAGTAAGGCATTATTTATCGCTATTATCGAAGCGAATGATGCCGTTGCTGCGCCTGAATCTGTTTTCGACGAGCGCGTATTAGCACTTTCACATGCATCAGTTAGTTACTTAAAGTCACTTGGTGTATGGTCGTATCTTGCCGAGTATGCACAACCTATCAAAGATATTCACATTTCAGATCGAAGCTATTACGGTAAAGCACGCATAAAGGCAGAAGAACACGGTGTTTTTGCGGTAGGTTATGTTGTGGAGATGTCGAAAATTGGTAACGCACTACAACAAACGTTAAAGCACATACTTGCAAAGCAATTGCATGACAACGATACGAAAGCTTCAACATTGACATGGTTTACCCCTGATTCTATTGCAAACATTGAATGGCAGAAAAGCAGTGCAGTGTTAACTTTAGCGTCGTCTAAAATAATTAACGCTAAATTGCTTATTGGGTGTGATGGCGCCCAATCTAGCTGTAGAAAATTTGCAAATATTCATGTTACAGAGCAAAGCTATGAGCAATCAGCGCTTATTACTAATGTAGCGACGCGTTTACCTCATAATCATGTAGCCTACGAGCGTTTTACCGAGCACGGTCCGGTAGCCATGCTACCTTTAATTAAACTAAATAATGAAGACTCGCGCTGTTCTTTAGTATGGACACTTCAACCTGACGAAGCTGAAAAAATGCAAAAGCTATCTGAATGCGACTTTAAAAAAGCGTTAGAGCAGGCGTTTGGTTATTGGTTGGGAGATATAACCAAAATAGGTACGCGCCATGTTTATCCCTTGTCTTTAGTGCGAGCACAAGAGCAGATTTATCATCGTATGGTTTTGGTTGGAAATGCTTCTCATACAATTCATCCTATTGCAGGGCAAGGCTTTAATTTAGGGTTAAGAGATGTAAAAGAGCTTTCTAATAATATTGCTGAGTCTCGAATCAATGGCAAAGATATCGGTGGGTTAAATACGTTGACGCATTACGCCAATGCCCGTAAAAAAGATCATGATCATATCATCACGCTAACCGATTCATTGGTAACCTTATTTTCAAACCAATTACCGCCATTAGTCGCAGGTAGAAATGTCGCGCTAAAGGTTTTGAATTACGTGCCATCAATTAAAAAATCATTTGTAAACAAAACAATGGGTTATTAGGTTTACGTTTGTTACCTTGTTTATTGATACTAAAATTTAAGTGAAAAAATATGCAGAATTTCGATATCTTGATTGTTGGTGCTGGAATGGTGGGATTAACGCTAGCGCTTGCTATTAGAAAAACGTCAGGATTAACGGTTGCCATTGCTGACACTAAATCGATAGAGCCATTATCAGATCAGCCTAATGTTAGGGTAAGTGCGATTAACTTAGCCAGTAAACAAATTTTTAGTCAATTAGGTGTGTGGGATGATATTTGTAATATGCGTTTGCAAGATTACCAACATATGCATGTGTGGGATAAAGCAGGGTATGGCAAGCTTGCGTTTTCGTCTGATGAACTCACCGGTGTTGAAGATAATGCGCAACTTGGTTGGATAATCGAAAATGACGTTATTCGTAACGCATTATGGAACAAGGCAAGCAAAGATGAAGGTATTACGTTTTTTAATCAGGAACGTATAACGAATGTAGGCGTAGGAGAGAACGAAGTATTTGCAAGCTTTGAAACGCAAATGCCTATAACTGCGAAGCTACTTGTTGGTGCTGACGGTGCAAATTCGTGGGTTAGAAAACAAATAGATGTACCTTTAGTGTTTCGAGACTACGATCATCACGCTATTGTTGGAACGGTAGAATGTTCATTAGGACATCAAAATACTGCGTGGCAGGTATTTCTTCCATCAGGGCCGCTCGCATTATTACCTTTGTATCAATCGAATTTATGTTCCATTGTGTGGTCTACAGCGCCTAACGATGCGGATCGCCTAATGGCACTTTCGCAAGAAAACTTCTCTAAAGAAATCACCGCGGCTAGTGATGGTAAGTTAGGTATTATTAAACTACTTAGTGATACATTTTCTTATCCGTTAAAAATGCGGTTATCGCAAAGTTTTGTGAAAGACAGAGTCGCATTGGTTGGAGATGCTGCTCATACGATTCATCCTCTTGCAGGGCAAGGCGTTAACTTAGGGTTGTTAGATGCTGTTTCTTTGAGTGAACTTATTTCGGATAAAATTCACAGTGATTCAAATGCTACAGATAATAATGACTGGGTAAATTCAACTGTTCTAAATCATTATTCTCGTTGGAGAAAGTCAGAAGCATCTGAGATGATAGCGGCAATGGAAGCAATTAAGCAGGTATTTACGCCACAACAAAAACTTACACAAATTGTGCGTGGCATTGGTATGACGATATTTGATAATACCGCGCCGATTAAAAATACCTTAATGAAGCAAGCTTTGGGCTTAAAAGCTGAATTACCTAAACTTGCTAAATATCAGCGAGACTAATTGTTATTGAATTAGGTGAGGGGGGAAGCTGTTAGGCGTTAGAACAGCTAAACTTTTCGTTTGATCAAATCTCTCACAATAAATCGATTGGGTGATAAGTTAAATAGCATTTTTGTGTTTACGGGATATGGTGTTCCGCACAAATCAGCGGCAAGTATTTCTGCTGTTAAAGGCGCACTGCATAACCCTCTGGCTCCTAAACCCGTTAAAACATATAAGTTACTTATTGTTGGCGCGTTTTCATAAAACTTCCAATTTTTGTCTTTTCGTAAATGAGCATACTGTTCAATATGTTCAGAAATATTAGGCATGGCGCCAACTATCGGAAGGTGATCGGGTGTCATGCAACGTAATCGAGCTTTTGCCGTGACCGCATCGCTAAGAGTCCACGGTGTTAAGTTTGGTAGACATGTATTTAGCATATTGAGATTGAATTTATCGCCTTCTTGGTTTGCAACAATATCAGTACTGTCTTTATCAAACGTAGCTCCTATACAATGAATATTTTTATGTGCAGGAGTTAAATACCCTTTATGGCATACCACGGTAGATAGCTTTTCAATATTGCTATTGGTTGCCATGCTTGTTATTTGACCGCGAACTGAGCTTAACGGTAGTGTGTTTACAGTATTTATATTGATAGAGTCTGCACCACCACATACGACTAATACACTTTCTTTAAATGATTTTTTTGATGAATGTAGTTGCCAGCTTTTGTCAGGGTTTTGCTGTATAGCATCAATTTTAGTGTTTTTTTCTATTCGTAACCTATTGGTTTTCTTTGCTGCTTTAAATAAGGCTTGTACAAGTTCTTGAGGGGCAATCCATCCTGCTTCTGGCATGAATAAACCGCCATGATTAATATCAATATTACTCAATTTTTTGGCTTGTTCAGCACTCACGGAATGTATTAGGTTATGCGGCCAAGCATTTATGTTTTGAAACAGTGTTTGGCGTTTTTCTAATGACTCTTTGTAAGATACATCGAGTAATCCACACCATTGGTGTGCAAACTCAAACCCGCTTTGAGTTAACTCATTGTAAAGTTTTTTAGCATGCCAGAACGCTGTTTCGTAAAACTCGCTAATATCATCGCGCTGTTGATGAAGTAATGGAAACAAAGCTCCAATTGCATTGCTAGATGCGCCTTGAGCGAGTTTTTCATCTTTACAATACAGCGTAATTTTGACACCTTGCTTAGTTAAAAAATACGCTGCGCAAGCAGAGGCGATACCACCTCCTACAATTGCTACGTGTTGAGGTTTGGTTATTCTTGGACGAGCTTGATAACCCCGACCTATCGTTTTACTTTGCTGGAATTTTGCTTTGAGTACTTCTTTTTTTAATCCGGTTGTTTCAACCTTACTCAATCGATAACCCACTTCTATGAGCTGACGTCGAACAAAACCCGCAATGGTAAAGGTAGAAAGTGTTGATTGTTCTTTCGCTAATCTTGCTATTTGTTGAAAGAGTTCAAGGCTCCACATATCAGGGTTTTTACGAGGTGAAAAACCATCTAAATACCAAGTATCTACTAAGCCTTCTTTAGGGGCTTTTAGTTTGCGGTAAACGTCCGTTGCATCGCCAATATATAACGTTAGCGAAACATTTCCATTAAAGAAGGAAAACTCAAATATTTCGTCTACACTTGCATCTATTGTGTCTGGGTATTGTTCGAGTAAGGGTAAATAAAAGGCTTTAAGGTGCGGAAATAGCGATAGAGATTTTTCTAACTGTTGTTTAGTTAAAGGGAATTTTTCTACAGTAATAAAATTAAGCTTTTTATTGTTTGAATGAACATAGTTATTACTTTGGTCTAACGGTAAATCAAGAGCTTGTTGATATACTTGAAGTGTTAGTAAAAAATTTAGTCCGGTACCAAAACCAGTTTCCGCTATGGTATATGTACTGTGTTTTTTTAGTTTCTCAAAAATTTTATTTGCGTCAATAAAAACAGTTTGGCTTTGCTCGCATCCTGACTCGGTATCAAAGTAAATATCGTCGAAATGTTCAGAGAACGGTGCGCCATTATCTTGAAAAATAAGAGAAGATTTTTGAGTCACAGTATTTTTAAAGTTGTTCGTATAAAGTAAGATAGAACGTGTATTTTATCTCTTTTCCAGTGAAATAGATAATCAATTGAATAAATGAGTGTACACTTGTACACTGAACAGACCAGTATGTCGGGCAAAAGTCTGTATGATACGCTCGGATTTTTTAAATTTTGAATATGGTTATATAAATGAAACGTGTAGTAATCACCGGTTTAGGCATTGTGTCAAGCATTGGCAACAATAGCGAAGAAGTATTAGCGTCTTTACAAGAAGGGCGTTCAGGTATCTCTCGTGCAGAGAGTTTTGCTGAAGTAGGTTTACGTAGCCAAGTGTGGGGTAAGCCAGATATTAATGTTGCTGACCATATAGATCGTAAAGCTATGCGTTTTATGGGAGATGCTGCAGGTTATTCTTACATCGCTATGCAAGAAGCGATTGATGATTCAAAACTTACACCAGAGCAGGTATCAAATGTTCGTACTGGTATTGTAGCTGGTTCTGGCGGAGCATCTTCATATCACACAGTAACTACTGCTGACGTGTTAAGAGAAAAAGGCATTAGACGTGTAGGTCCATATGCGGTTCCTAAAACCATGTCGAGTACGGTTTCAGCTTGTTTAGCAACGCCATTCAAAATTTTAGGTGTTAACTACTCGATGAGTTCAGCATGTGCAACAAGTGCTCATTGTATTGGCCATGCGGCAGAGCTTATTCAACTTGGCAAGCAAGATATTGTTTTTGCTGGTGGTGGTGAAGAAGTAGATTGGTCGTTAGCTATGATGTTTGATGGTATGGGTGCACTTTCTTCAAAATATAACGATACCCCAGAAAGAGCTTCTCGTACGTATGATGCAGACAGAGATGGTTTTGTTATCTCTGGCGGTGGCGGTATGTTAGTCGTTGAAGAGCTAGAACATGCATTAGCTCGTGGCGCTAAAATTTATGCTGAAATTGTAGGTTATGGCGCAACGTCTGACGGTTATGACATGGTTGCTCCGAGCGGTGAAGGTGCAGTTCGTTGTATGCAACAAGCAATGACTGGTGTAGAAGGTGAGGTTGACTACTTAAATACTCACGGAACATCTACTCCTGTTGGAGATGTGAAAGAATTAGGCGCTATTCAAGAAGTATTTGGCGATAAGTCTCCAGCGATTTCTGCTACAAAAGCGATGACAGGTCACGCACTAGGTGCGGCAGGCGTACATGAAGCAATTTACTCGTTGTTAATGATGGAGAATAATTTCGTTGCTCCTTCTATTAACGTTGAAACTGCTGATGAAAAAGCGGCTGGTTTAGATATTGTCACTGAAAAGCGTGACGCTGAGCTTAACTTAGTTATGTCTAATAGCTTCGGATTTGGTGGAACTAACGCAACGTTAGTTATGCAAAAGTACAAAGCATAATAAATCTTATTAACGTTCGAGTAATCAGCAAACCCTATTGTTAGTTACTCGCTAAATAACGATTAAGCACGTTAAACCACTAATTATTATTAGTGGTTTTTTGTTTTTAGGGTAAAATTCACTCATAAAATAATCATTTCGATACTTTCATGAACATATATCACGACGAAAACATGCCATTTGCTAAAGAGTTTTTTGGTGACTTAGGAAATCTTCATTCTTTTGCTGGTAGAGAATTAACGCCTGACATGGTTGAAGACGCAGATGTACTATTAGTACGCTCAATTACCAAAGTAAATGAAAATTTATTACAAAAAAATACAACATTAGGGTTTGTTGGAACAGCGACTATTGGGGTAGATCATATTGACCAACCTTATCTTACGTCTAGAGGTGTTCCGTTTACTTCTGCGCCCGGCTGTAATGCTATTTCAGTTGCTGAGTATGTGACAAGTGCTTTGGTGGTTTTAGCTGAACGTTATCTTTTTGACGTATTTTCACTCACCGTAGGTATTGTAGGTGCAGGTAATACGGGTACGAGATTAAGTGAAAAGTTAACTGCCTTGGGCATAAATTACGTGATGTGTGACCCTTTTGCGGAAGAGTCAGATAGTGATAATCGAGCATTTGTATCGTTAGATGAAGCGTTGAAGTGTGATGTAATTTCGTTACATGTGCCGTTAACCACTGATGGTGAGCACCCAACATATCATTTAATTGATAAAGCTCGTCTGGAATTACTTAACGATGATCAAATTTTAATAAATGCTTGTCGTGGTGAGGTTATTGATAATCATGCATTACTTGCCTTAAAGAAAAAAGGTATGAAAACCAAGTTAGTACTTGATGTGTGGGAAGGTGAGCCCAACTTACTCCACCCACTTATTGAATATACTGAAATAGCGAGTGCACACATTGCTGGTTATAGCTTAGAAGGAAAAGCTCGTGGAACAGAAATGCTCTATCAGGCATTATGTAAACAGCTAGATATACCCGTTGAAAAGAAGCTAAAAGACTTCTTACCAGCGCCAACAATCAATTCAGTTGAAATAAAACAACATTTTGATGAAATTTTACTAAACCAGTTGGTGAAAATGGTATACGATGTAAGGCGTGACGATGGTATATTTCGTCAACAAATTAACAGTAAGGGATTCGATCATATTCGTAAAACATACCCAGCTCGCAGGGAGTTTTCGGCAGTTCGAGTATCTTCAGATAATCAAGCCAATATCGATGTGCCACATCGTCTTGGCTTTAGTGAATAGAACTTAAAAAGAGAGAGGATCATGGCACAGAAATTTGATGTTTGCGTACTCGGCGCAACAGGCCTTGTAGGCAAAACAATTATTGAAATTCTTGAACAAAGAGACTTTCCTATTAATAAACTTTACCCGTTAGCAAGTGCTCGTTCTGCTGGTGAATTTATTGAATTTAATGGAGAAAGTGTTGAAGTTTTAGATGCAGACAACTTTGATTTTTCACAGGCTCAAATTGGCTTCTTTTCAGCTGGCGGTGCTACGTCTGCTAAGTTTGCTCCAATTGCCGGTGAAGCAGGTTGTATAGTAATTGATAACACATCTGAATTTCGTTACGAAGACGACATTCCACTAATTGTTCCGGAAGTAAATCCTGACGCATTAGCTGAATACCGTAATCGTAATATTATCGCTAACCCTAATTGTTCAACCATTCAAATGTTGGTTGCACTTAAGCCTATTCAAGACGCTGTAGGTATTTCACGTATTAACGTGTCAACTTACCAATCTGTTTCAGGTGGCGGTAAAGAGTCTATGGACGAGCTTGCTAAGCAAACAGCTGACTTGTTAAGTGGTAAACCTGTAGAGTCTAAAAACTTTTCTCGTCAAATCGCATTTAACGTAATTCCACAAATTGACGTGTTTTTAGATAATGGTTACACCAAAGAAGAAATGAAAATGGTTTGGGAAACGAAGAAAATTTTCGGAGACGAAAATATTTTAGTTAACCCAACAGCGGTTCGTGTACCTGTATTTTTTGGTCACGGTGAAGCGCTTCATATCGAAACCAAATCGCCTATTTCAGCTGAAGAAGTTAAAGATTTACTTGAGAACGCTGAAGGTGTTGAAGTTTGTCGTAACGACGAAGACTTCCCAACACAAATTGGTGAAGCAAGTGGCAAAGATGCTACATACGTTGGCCGTATTCGTGAAGACATTAGCCACAACTGCGGTATAAACATGTGGATTGTTGCCGACAACACACGTAAAGGTGCCGCTACTAACAGTATTCAAATTGCAGAGCTACTGATTAAAGAACATTTATCGTAATTGAAAGTGCTTATTTTATCATTAGTTAAGTAAATACTAATACACAATGTAAAACCCGCTGCTAACACTAGCCGCGGGTTTTTTTATGCTATACATTTAGGTAAAATATACAATGTAATTTAAAGGGACATATCTGATTTACTTGGTATGATAGGCATAGTTGGAATAAAGTTTGCTTTATTTTCCATGGTCTTGAATGTGACAAATCATTGTCACTACTCATAATAAATAGGAAAGTTGTGATGCAACAATTTTTACGCCTGTGCCTGTGGCAGGTTCTAATATTAGGGTTTATGGTAATCACTGCATTTTCAGTACACGCTGAAGAGGCCGGTATTACTATTAAAGGACCTAAATCAAGTGATACTGTTGTTTATGAACGATACGGCCCAGTAACTCCGCGTGATACGTTGTGGAATGTTGCCCTAAAAGTAAGACCAGATCCTAGCCTTACCGTGTACCAAGTAATGCAAGCGTTGTTTCAACGTAACCCTCAAGCTTTTTTAGATAATAACTTAAATCATCTCGTTACAGGATCTATTCTCAACGTACCTACCGCAGACCAAATCAAACTAATTGATCCTGTTTATGCTCAAAGGAAGTCAACAAGTGACGATAAAAACTGGCAGAAAAAATCCACTAAAGTAGCCAAAAAGAAAGCTCAAAAGCCGGAAGAGTTATCCGTTAAGAAAAAAGATTTAGATGCCGCAAAAGTAGAAATTAACGAAAAGCTTCAAAATTTTGGAAACGATCAAACAGAACGTTTAACAACAATTCAAAGAGATGTACTTGACTCTATTGATGGTTTGCAAGTGTTACTTCGAGAAAACGAAGGGTTACGAAGTAAACTATCTTCCTTTAACGACCAGCTTAACGTAATGCGCGATGAGGTCGCTAAAAGTAAAGAAATTAAGCTTCAAATGAATGACATGATTGCGTTACAGCAGGCTTTATTGGAAAAAGCAGAAGCTCGTGAAGCAGAGTTGTTGCTTGAAAAGCAAAAAATGGAAGAGAGTGGTAGCGGGTTTACGTCAAGTTTGTGGTTTATCTCGTTACTTGCCACATTGCCAGCTGCACTTATTCTAGGTTTAATATTTTGGTTTATAAAACGTAAAAAGTCGTCAGATAAAGAAGAACCAAAAGTTGTAGAACAAGAAAAACAAGCGGAAGAACCGAAAGCGGAAACGCCAGCTGAAGAGCAGTCACTCGACGATGAATTGTCGCTTGATGATGAGCTATCATTAGATGATGAATTATCGTTAGACGACGAACTGTCATTAGATGATGAATTGTCTATCGATTTAGCTGAAGGCGACGTTAAAGAAGATGATTTATTCTCAGATGACCTTGATGAATTGTTGAGTGACGATACGGAAGCTCCTGAAGAAGAGTTGCTTGATGATGATGTAATTCACTTAGATGATGAAATAGATGATTTAGAGGATATTTCACTTGATGGTGAACCACTAGAAGGTGGTGAGCTAGATCAAAGTGATTTAGATTCTCTATTGTCAGGTTTTGATGAAGAAGAATCAGAACCACTAGAAGGTGGAGAGCTTGATCAAAGCCTACTCGATGATTTATTAGGTGGAGACGACGATAACGAAAAAGATTCTTCTGAAGAAGATATGTCAGGCGATTTAACGGACCCTGATGACATTGACGCACTTATGGATGCAGCTGCCGCACCAGCTCCTGAAGAAGAAAAAGCATCTACTGTAGACGAAGATATGTCAGGCGATTTAAC
>JAHDIK010000004.1:0-73631 GCA_020630795.1 Colwellia sp. | reverse complement strand
ATGGATGCAGCTGCCGCACCAGTTCCTGAAGAAGAAAAAGCATCTACTGTAGACGAAGATATGTCAGGCGATTTAACCGATCCTGATGACATTGACGCGTTGATGGATGCAGCTGCCGCACCAGTTCCTGAAGAAGAAAAAGCATCTACTGTAGACGAAGATATGTTAGGCGATTTAACGGACCCTGATGACATTGACGCGTTGATGGACGCTGCTGTCGCGCCAGCTCTTGAAGAAGAAAAAGCATCTACGATAGACGAAGATATGTCAGGTGATTTAACCGATCCTGATGACATTGACGCGTTAATGGACGCAGCTGCCGCAGCAGCTCCTGAAGAAGGAAAAGCATCTGCGATAGACGAAGATATGTCAGGCGACTTAACTGATCCTGATGACATTGACGCGTTGATGGACGCTGCTGCCCCAACTCTTGAGGTAGAAGATGAACCAAACGATGTATCAGACTCGGTTGACGAAACGGAAGATAACTTTTTAGATGAGATTTCTGATCCTGATGATATCGATGCTTTAATGGAAGCAATGGCGACACCAGACGATTCTGTAGTTCAGGAAAATTCAGAAACGCCTGACCCTGTCGCAGAACCATCAGACGAGTTATTGGAAATAAGCGATCCTGATGATATTGATGCGCTATTAGATGGTTTTGATAATCCTGACGAACAAATGACAGATCCTGAAGATGTAGATGCGCTAATGGATGAGTTTTCGTCAGAAGAACAGTCAGATATAAGTGAAGAAAATGATAATTTTGAGTTGACTGACCCTGATGATATAGATGCCTTGCTTAGTTCTGTACCTGGCGCGGAAAACCTTACTTCCGAGGTTTCAACTGACGAGATTGAAGACGTAGTTGAGGTTCAAGAAGAGCCGGATAATAGAGCGTTGATAGAATCGTTTTCTGAAGAATATGTTCAACCTTTCCTTAATGTAGACTTTAGTGAAATTACGGAAGCCAACAAGGAAGAACCATTATCGGATTCATCGATTGAAAGTGATACGGACGACAGTCTAGAATTAGGTGACAACCTCGATATTGATCAACTCATTGATGAAAATACGATAGACAATATAAATGCTAGTGTTATTGAAGAAGAACTTGATATTGGTGATGAGTTAGATATAGACGCATTAATCGAAGCGACTAACAATGATTCTGATGAGGAAGTTATTGAAGACTCTGTTGAAGAATTGCTTGAAGAAGTTCAGCCAGAAACGGATGAAGCGCCTTTAGATGAAGACGATTTATTGAAGTACATGGAGAATGACTTTGATGAATCTACACTAAGTCAATTGCTTAACGATGGCGAAGTAGCTGATGAAGAGAAACCAACAGAGCCCGTAGAATTATCACCAGACTTTACCGATAGCAATGTATTGGCAGACTTGTTGGCCGACGATGAAGTAATCAAAGAAACCGTGGAAGAAGCGAGTGAAATTGATGATATTCAAGAATTAGATAGTTTAGATTTTGATGAGCTTTTGGCTAATATCGAAGAAGAAACGGTTTCTGAAGATTCAAATGATTTTGACATTGTTGACGAGCCTAGTAGTAACAGTAGTAATAATGTTTCAGATGAGTTAGATGTTGGCGATGAGCTTGTTTCTGAACCTCGTATCGACGGAACATTTGATTTTGAAGATGAACTTATTGAAGAAGACACCGCTGAACCTGACACTGAAGAAAATGAAGATGATTTTATATCCGTAGCGTCACTCCTTTCAGATAGTTTTGAAGGCGGTACGACGGAAGAACCGTATAATAAAACGAGTATTGATGTGGGCTTAGAAGAGTTCCCTGAGTTTAGCGGTGATTTATCGCAAGACGATGTGGACGATGATGACAATGGAATGGAAGCTAAGTTAGACCTTGCTAAGGTGTACATTGAAATTGGCGATAAAGAGAATGCTGAGCTTATTTTAATGGACGTAGTAACACAAGGTGATGTTCAACAACAGCTAGACGCACAACAATTACTCGATAATTTAAGGTTTTAAAATTTCTTGATAGCACGCTTTTATAACTAAAGTGTGCTGCAAGCAACGCTATCTAGATGTTTTTGATGGTTGAGTAACTTGATAACATCGCACCACTCAATGGGTTTAGAAAGGTGATAACCTTGTAAACCATCACAATTTTTTTTCCTTAAATAGTCACATTGATACTGGGTTTCAACACCTTCTGCAATCACTTTCAACTGATATGATTGTGCGATTCCTAATATGATATCAACCATGGTTGAATCTGACTCAGTGGTGTTATTAATTTTTCCCACAAAGGTTCTATCTATTTTTATTGTATCAATGGGGTAGCTTACGAGTTGGTTAAAAGCAGTATAACCAGTACCAAAATCATCAAGTGAAAGGTTCACACCAAGTGTTTTTAATTGATTTAGTATATCTATGCAATTTTCGTCAATATTGATAAGACTTGTTTCTGTAACTTCTAGCTCAATTTGGTTAGCTAAAATTTGATAGCGAGCAAGTAGTTTTTCGACTTGTGATGGAAATGCGCTATTAGTGAGCTCTACAGAAGATATGTTAATACAGAATTGTAGATCATGTTTGTTAACTAATTCGGTGTGTTGAGCGATTAATTTGAACGTTTCCTCTAAAACCCATAGGTCAATGGTTTTTATTAATCCGTATTCTTCGGCGATAGGAATAAACTGATCTGGTCCAATATTTTTTAATTTACTCGATGTAGAACGTAATAATACTTCAACACTTGATATCTCTAAATTATTCAGGTAAATCGGCATGAATACTAAAGAAAACTCATTGTGATTGATTGCATGAGTTAACGCGTTTGATATTTTTTTTCTCAAAACTATCGTATTTTCAATGTCTTGCCCATAAATTTTAAATTGATTTTTACCATTGTTTTTAGAGTGATACATCGCAGCATCTGCGTGCTCCATTAGATTGATAGGTGTAGCAGTATGTATATCTTCTCCCTTAGCAATCCCTATACTCGCATTTATCTTTAAAAAAATATCATCAATAAATATTTCTTTGGTAAATCGAGTAAGTAAGCATTCTGCAATATCAATAATTTGATTGTCAGAAACATTAACAAGTACAAGAGCAAATTCGTCGCCCGATAACCGTGCTAAAACATTGGTGTTTTTTTTGTATTTTTCAAAATAAAGGTTAACTTCTTCTTGAGTTATTTGACAAAATTTTTGAAGGAGCTTATCGCCAATTAAATGGCCATAGGTGTCGTTTATAGTTTTGAAGTCATCAATATCAATGTACAACATACAAACTTTTGAGTAGCTTGCTTTATCGGTAAAGTATTTTTGCATCCAAGCATTCAGCCCTCGTCGGTTAAGTGCTTGAGTAAGTGGATCAATATTTGAGATTTTTTGAAGAATACGGCGTTGATGATTGATGAGATATATTGTTGATAGTAACCATAATATTAGAAGGGCACGCAATAAGTTAGCTTCGGAAATTAATTCTCCCTGTAGCTGAAATTGATTGAGTCTAATTTTATAGGTACCGACATCTGATAGATATGCCGTACTAAATTCAACGCTAGTAACATTTGATAAATCTACTTGAGCATTGTTGAAATCAATTTTGTGTTGTTCAATCCACCAAGTTGACACTTGCAAAGCACTTAAGGGAATTTTACTACTTTCTATTTGTTTATTGGGCTCAAATTGAACCGAATTGTATTTAGAAGACGTAACATCGCTTAAATTGGAATATTGCGCATTGTAATTTCTAAAATATATTCTTATGGGTAAATCGTTGTCTGAGGTATCAGGGGTGATGTATTCAACACCTACAATGAGGTTTTTATATTCACTAAGATTTAGTCCTCGAGTTTTATTATTGGTTAACATTATATCGAGCTCGCAAAATCGGTGGTAATTCAGATTTTCGATGTAACATTCCATTTCTACAAAATTTTGATGTAGAGAAAGTTTTGAATTTGACGATCCATCGTCGCTCGTTCTATATGAATGAAGGTGTTTGGTGTCTAACACATTGAAATAAGTGTTCATAACACCTGTTCGGTGAAGCCCAACCAAACTAAACGAAATTAGGGTTAATAAAATTACAACGCGGGTATTAAGGTCCATTTTTAACAAGTTATTGTTCCCAAATGTAGTAATGTATTAAAGTGTTTTTCGACAGTTCAACTAATTAGGTCGATCATTATCCAGAATAAATCGTGAACTTATTATATTAAAGTTAACCTTAAAAACATTTGAATTAAATAAATATTTCATTTATTGGCCTATAAAAAGAAGAAAACAGTGCATTTAAAATTTTCTACGCTAAATTTGCAAAATTATCTCGAGCCTCCAAACGCTTATTATGACTTTGAACAGATTTATTCATCACTTCAATGGAATAAAAAACAAGCTTGGATAAAGTCGTACTTAGAAAAAAGTTCACCTGACGTTATTGGCTTTCAAGAAGTTTTTAGTGTGAACGCATTAAAAAAGTTAACAGAGTCTTCTGGCTTTTTGTATTTTGGAGTGATTGATAGCCCAACGGTGGAAGGCGACTTTATCTTTTCAGATCCTGTTGTAGCGATAGCTTCTAAATACCCAATTAAAGAAGTTAGCGCTGTAGAGTATGATAGACAAACGATTGAACAACTAGGTTTATTGGATTCAATGTCGTTTGTTAAGCGTATATTACGAGCAACTATTGTGCTGCCACATATAGGGCTTACAGATTTTTACGTTGTTCATTTTAAGTCGCAACGTGCACTTATACATGCCGAGCATGATTCATCGTTAACTCATGAACAAAATTTTTGTGAATTTTTTAAAGCTGAGATTGCAGGAGGGTGGGCATCGTCTATTGTAAGAGGAAGCGAGGCTGTGTTACTCCAACAGGAAATAATATCGAAACGGATGTCGTCAAATAACCCGATTGTTTTATTGGGGGACTTTAATGATTCGATTGAAAACAATACGTTAAAATATTTATTGCAACGTAATTTATTCGATAATACGTTTAAGCATGACGAACGCCTTATTGAGAAATACGGCTTAAAAGATAGCTGGGATATCTATTCTAAGTGCTTTTCTACTTCTCAAGATAGTGAGAATACTCTTTGTATAAATCGAGAAAGTACTCATTATTTTAGAGGTAAGGGCTCGGTGCTTGATTATATATTATTGTCTCAGGAGTTTGATGCAACAAGTGATTTATTCATTTATGAAGTGATTGAACATGTAACATTGAATGAACATATCGTTAACCCGGTGTTCGATGTTGACGGCTGCAGCACGGATCATGCTGTAGTAGAGGTTGTTTTAAAGCTAAGGTCATAATCCGGCAATATATTTTCAGAGAAATCTAAAAAATAATCAGCAGCTTTTGAGTATATATTCTATAGTACATTATGTAGAAAAATTACATAAAGCTAAAAGGATGTTTTGGTAGTGTCGAAGAGTCATGAACAATTAGAGTTTATCCGCCTTTTATCACTTGATTCAGAGAGTGATTTTACGCAAACCAATAGTTTTGTTGAGGCAATAACTATATTGTCGTCGTTGTTAGATAGCTCATTTGTTATTTTTACCGTTGTTTATAATGATATTCAGAATAATAAGTCGCAATACAAAAGCCATTGTTATGATGCGCGAACAAAAGCCTCTATTAAACATCCACACCTAGTTAATGTCGCTCAAAATAATCAACCATACACGATTAATTTACTTCAAAAAAACTCAACGGAATTGAAGCAAACTAAAAGCGAAATAATGGTGAGCTTTTTAAGTAAAACAGACTTTAGTGACTCGCAACATAATATGTGCTTTGTTGTACCTTTTTATGATCAAGATAAATTAATTGGTGCCATTAGCTATCAGGCTGATTTGTCGAATAAAGTCCTCGAAAAGGGGACACCACTATACCAATTTATTCACTCTGTTTTTTATGCGGTTTATAAAAACACACAAAAACGAACTGAAATTAATACCCTTCAAACTGTTTTAAATCTAATGCCCCAACGTGTTTTTTGGAAGAACAAAGAATCAAGATATTTAGGTAGCAATAAAGCATTCTCTAACGACGCAAACTTGTCCTCCCCAGAACAAATTGTAGGCGTAACAGATTTCGATATTTTTCCTGAACAAGCAGAGCTGTATCGTTCTGATGATGCCAACACCATGGCGACTAGAGAGCACCTAATTGGTTCTGAAGAGCCTCAAACACATGCTGATGGCAATACTATTTGGCTACGAACATCTAAACGTCCTATTGTGAATGACTTAGATGAAGTTATTGGTGTGGTTGGTACCTATGACGACATTTCAGAGCTAAAAAATACACAAGCCGCATTACGTAAAGCGAAAGATGAGCTGGAACAAAAGGTTGAGGAACGAACGCAGGAACTCAGCCAAACCAATAAAAAGTTAGAAACAGCTTTTGATTCGTTAAAGTCAACTCAAGACCAACTTGTTGAGTCTGAGAAAATGGCAGCTTTAGGTAATTTAGTTGCTGGTGTCGCTCATGAAATAAATACGCCTATTGGCATCGCAGTAACTGGCGCAAGTAACTTAGAACATACCGCTTTGGCAATTCAAAAATCAGTAGCAAGTGGCAAAATAAATAAAACGACGTTTATGAGCCAATGTAATGATTTGATAGGCAATAGTAATATTATTTTACGTAATTTAGAGCGTGCTTCTGAGCTAGTTAGAAATTTCCAAATGATTGCGGTAGACCAATCGAATGATGAAAAAAGGCGTATTAATTTATTTAAGTACTTAAATGATATTATTTCAACGATGTCACCTCGAGCTAATCAGCAAAATATTAAAGTGTTTTTGTCGGGAGACGAAGATTTTACATTTTTAACTTTTCCTGGAGCTATTGCGCAAATAGTTACGAATCTGATTGATAATGCGTTAACACATGCATTTAAAGGCATCAGCAATGGTCAAATTAAAATTAGTTTTAGAGTGCGTCAACGTACGTTAGAACTAATTGTTCAGGACAATGGTTGTGGTATTGAACATGAAATTGTAGAAAAGGTGTTCGAACCATTTTTTACCACACAGCGTGAAAAAGGATCTGGCTTAGGATTAAGTGTACTTTATAATCTTGTTAGCCAAACGCTTAATGGGCAGGTTACGTGTAATAGTACGTTGAATGAGTCAACCCAGTTTATTGTTATTTTACCTATAACGATTTCGTAAAAACCTTTATCTAGATCAATAAAATATTCAAAAAAGCATTTAATAAAAACTAAATGTTTAATGCTCTTCTATACTGAAAATAGCTCTGCCTATGGTGAATAGGCTTTGATTTTCACGTAATGGATTACACAAAAAACTCATTGTTTTGCATTGCGTATTAAACATTTTATGTAAGGTGTTTTATGTCTGCGAATATTTCAAACTTCTCTAAAGCTATTTTTATTAGTGTAACTGTTGGCTTGGTTTACACTGCCAGTAATTTGCTTAACTTTTCTTCCTATTTAATTGCTTTTATTTTACTACTTGTTAATTTTTTGCTGGTATTGGCATTTTATGGTCGCATAAATAGTTCGCCTGAAATTGAAGAGCAACATAAAAATACGACCGATGTAAATATTTCTAAAGTAGGTGAAAAAATAGGGGAGCAAACCAGTAAGCTTGCGATTAACTCTGCAGAAATTAGCTACTTTCTCGATCAATTATCAGCATCAATAAAATCATCTGGCAATGATGTTGATAGCCTAGCAGGCGCTACAGAGCAGTTATCGCTTAATACGAAACAGATAAATGAAAATGCTCTTGCTGCTGCTGGAACATCAACTAAAGCGTTAAAAGCAACTAGCGAGGGAACAACGTATTCGGCTGATAATGTGATTACGTTGAAAGCACTTAATAAGGGGGTTGTTGAAGCTGCTGATAAAATTAAAGCACTTTCTGAACAAGCGATAGAAATTCAAAATATTACTAACGTTATCGATGGCATTTCGGCACAAACAAATTTGTTAGCACTTAATGCCGCAATAGAAGCCGCGAGAGCGGGGGAGCAAGGTAGAGGATTTGCAGTTGTTGCTGATGAAGTAAGGGCGTTAGCGTCTAAAACAGCAGAAGCGACCGAACAAATCGGTGGAATGCTTACTGAAATAACAAACGAAACTGATTTAATTACTCATGTAATGGGGAAAGTTGTCGAGCAAACAAGTCATATTGTAACGAGTATGGATACACTTTCAGGATCGTTAAAAGAAGTTAATAACCTTATTTCAGACACGTCGCAAGCGAATGAACATATTAGCAAAGTATTATATGAGCATGACGAAACGACCGCCGATATTTCAGAAGCTATCGCTAATTTAAGAGATTTTCTCGTGAAAAAAAGCGCTGAAACGAATGAAATCTCTATTCAAGCATCTACATTGTCTACAACAACAGAATCAATATTTGTTCAGTTGTCAGAATTTGAATCAAAATCGCTTATTAACGATATGTGTAATCAAGTGGTGTGTACTGCTAATCAGATAGGCTCATTATTTGAGCAAAGTATAAACGATATGAAAATATCACAGGTCGACTTGTTTAATTTTACTTATAACGAAATTGAAAATACCTCGCCTAAAAAGTACCACACCTCATTTGATAACTTCACCGACAAGGTATTACCTGACATACAAGAGCCTTTACTAGCTCAATACAAAGAGGTTATTTATGCCGGAGCGGTCGATATTAATGGATATTTTCCTACGCACAACTTGTGTTTTTCACAACCTTTAACAGGAGATGAGAGTGTAGACATGGTAAATAATCGAACGAAGCGCATGTTTAATGATCCTACTGGTATTAGATGTGGTAGACATACGGAGAAATTTCTACTCCAAACGTATAAACGAGATACTGGAGAAATCATGCATGATGTTTCTGCCCCTATTTATGTCAATGGAAAACACTGGGGAGGTTTTAGAATGGGGTTTAGAGCGAACTAGTTAATTACATTTGGGTTTAGATATTACCTATAGTTTAGATTTTAATGCGCGAAGCGAGCTTTCAAATTTAGACTTTAAGTTGTTTCTTGAAACTACAGCGGTTTTTAACATATCGGATTGTGTTGAAAGGCTTTGTTTGTATTGAGTTTGCCCTACTAAAAAGTTGTATTTGCTAAATCCTTTCGCTAAACACTCGTTAATCGCTAGGTAATGCGATACTAACCCGGGACGATATTTATTATCCGAATGATAGTTAAAACCACATTGGTAAAATAACACCTCGTTTTTAAATACAAAGTTATAAATATAACCGATGTCTTCATGTTCGTTGAAAATTCTAATTAGCTGTATTTCACCATGTTCAAATCGTGTGGCAATTAATTGATCGTGAAATTGTTTAAAGAATGGCTCGCCAAATGCACCCGGTTTACCTCGTTGAAGCCACTCTTGTTGATGTAAGTTTTCTAGCGATTTAAAAAACGACTGCGCCTGTTCTAATGTTGTTGCAAACTCAATGTTTAACTTGCTGTTGGCCTCATAGGCTTTTATTGAACGTTTTATTTGATTGCGTTTATTTTTACTGATGTACGATAAATACCCTTTATCTACATCAATATTCTTTAGGTCTACCCAATATGAAGGGTATTCATTTACTCGTTTTACGTAGCCTGATATTGCGTCAAAATCTATGTTGACCGTATGAGAAAAACGGAATTCTTCTATATCATTCAATGAAGAAAGAGCAAAAGATAGATGAGTATCAATGTCATGAGTAGCACAAAGAATCGAGTTGTATTCAATAACAAGGTCGTCGTAATTCTCGAAGCCTGTATTATTTATATAACCTCTTACTTTTTTAAATTTATTAACGCGTTGGTGTGTTATTCCGATAAAAAAGCAACACGAAGGAATGTCGTTTTCTATATTTACAATAAGCTCAACATCAAGGTTTTTGGGTAAACAAAACAACCATGTTGACACCCATCCCCAAGAGTTAAAAAAGCTAATTTGTGATTGAGTTTCTATACTTTTCCATATGCTTTTTACACGTTCGGGATCTTTGAATGGGTTTATTCTTATAGTATGGATGGCCAAATCCTTATGAGCTAAGCATGTAAAAGAGGGTACATTATCATATAAATCAAAGACTAGTTCAAAATATTCAACGTTAAGTTATGTCTACTTAAGCTTTTGTGAAGAAGTTACTCTTTTTTATTTTTACTTCTACTGTAATTAGTCCAAGACTATTCCGTCAAAAAGCACGATAATTCACTTCAATAACGTAAATATTTGTACTGCCTAACATATCAATATCTATTATTAGGCAATGCATTGGCAACATCATAGTGGACCTTACCAATGGAAATAAAAGTAAATTATCTCGATAACCTGAGAATTGAAGCTAAGTTTGACGATTTTTCAGTGATTGCAGATCAACCTATTCGTTATAAAGGCGACGGTTCTGCTCCCGGTCCTTTTGATTACTTTTTAGCATCATCAGCGCTTTGTGCTGCTTATTTTGTGAAAGTTTATTGTAGTTCGCGTGACATACCTACCGAGAATATTCGCCTATCTCAAAATAACATTGTGGATCCTGAAGATCGCTACAATCAAATTTTTCAAATTCAAGTCGAGTTGCCTGAAAGTATTTCTGAAAAAGACCGTAAAGGTATTTTACGTTCAATAGACAGATGTACTGTTAAAAAAGTTGTTCAAACGGGTCCTGAATTTAAAGTTGAAGCGGTTGAAAGCCTAGAGGAAGACGCACAAGCGATGCTTATGGCTGGCCCTGAAACGAGCAGTACATTTATTTTGGGTAAAGATCTTCCGTTAGAACAGACGATTAAGAACATGACTAATATTTTGGCTGGTCTAGGCATGAAGATAGAAATATCGTCATGGCGTAATATTGTGCCAAATGTTTGGTCGTTACATATTCGAGATGCAGCGTCACCAATGTGTTTTACCAACGGTAAAGGTGCAACAAAAGAAAGCGCGTTATGTTCAGCGTTGGGTGAGTTTATAGAGCGACTTAATTGTAACTTTTTCTACAATGATCAATTTTTCGGTCAAGACATAGCTAACAGCGACTTTGTGCATTACCCGAATGAAAAATGGTTTAAGCCAAATGAAAGCGACGAATTACCAAAAGGTATTTTAGACGATTATTGTTTAGAAATTTATAACCCTGACGGTGAATTACGTGGCTCACATTTAATTGACACTAACTCTGGTAATGCTGAACGTGGTATTTGTTCAATTCCATACCAACGTCAATCTGACGGAGAAACTGTTTATTTTCCGTCGAACTTAATTGAAAACTTATTTTTAAGTAATGGAATGAGTGCCGGTAATAATTTGCGCGAAGCACAAGTACAGTGTTTATCTGAAATATTTGAGCGTGCCGTTAAACGACAAATTATTGAAGATGAAATTGTTCTGCCAGACGTACCTAAAGATGTGCTAGCCAAATTCCCAAGTATTGTTGAAGGAATTGAAGCTCTTGAAAATCAAGGCTTTCCAGTTGTTGTTAAAGACGCTTCGCTTGGCGGTCAATTTCCAGTCATGTGTGTCACACTAATGAATCCTAGAACGGGTGGTGTGTTTGCTTCGTTTGGAGCACATCCTAGCTTTGAAGTTGCACTAGAGCGTAGCCTTACTGAATTGCTTCAAGGTCGCAGCTTTGAAGGGCTTAACGATGTTCCAAAACCTACGTTTAATAGTATGGCAGTATCAGAGCCTGAAAACTTTGTAGAACACTTTATTGATTCTACAGGTGTAATTTCGTGGAGATTCTTTAGCACGCAACATGATTACGAGTTTAATGAGTGGGATTTCTCGGGAAGTACTGAAGAAGAGTACACCTATTTAATGAATATTTTTGAAGCGCTAGGAAAGGAAGTTTACGTTGCTACATTCGACCAATTAGGCGCTACCGCTTGTAGAATGCTTGTACCTGACTATTCAGAGGTTTACCCAGTAGAAGACCTGATCTGGGACAACACAAACAAAGCCTTAAACTACCGTGAAGACATTCTTAATATTCATACGTTGAGTGAAGACCAACTTGTTGATTTATTTGAGCGACTAGAAGAAAGCCAGCTAGACAATTACATAGATATTAGAACACTTATTGGTATTGAGTTTGATGAAAATACAGTTTGGGGCCAGCTTACTATTCTCGAATTGAAAATGCTTATTTGTTTGGCACTTGGAGAGCTTGAAACTGGTTTAGAGCTTGTAGGAGAGTTTTTACAATATAACGACAACACTGTTGAACGAGGTTTGTTCTACCAAGCAATACATGCAGCGCTTGAAGTTACTCTAGATGAAGAGCTTGAGCTAGCACATTTTATTCATAACTTTAATCGAATGTACGGAGAGGAAGTTATGGACGCCGTTGTCGGTTCAATTTCTGGTAGTGTAAGGTTCTTTGGTTTAACAAAAACGAGCATGGACCTAGAAGGGTTAGATAAGCACTTGAGACTGATTGAAAGCTATAAAAAACTGCATCAAGCTCGCGCTAATGCCTTTGCTCAAAAGTAGCGCATAGCTAAAGTTAGCTAACAAAAACAGAAAAGCGAGCATAAGATAATTATGCTCGCTTTTTTAATTCATTACGTTTTATCAATCGTATTTTTTTAAATTTGTTTTATTTACTTTTACTTAGTAGGTTTTGCACTATCAAGTGTTAATTTGCTAAATGTTACTTGTGTGTAGTCGCCATTACGCTTATCGGTTTGCCAATCGCCAGTTCCTAAACAGCCAGCGTACCAAATGCCTGGTGCATCTTTGGTACTACACTGGTTATAAGCTCCTGCTTTAAAGTACAGCCAATCACCTGTGTAACCGCGAGGGTGATCTTTTTCATCAACTTCACCATAAGCATTTACATTATTGCTTAAATCTATTGAATAATTAACGGTAGGTTTTCCTGCCGCAGTAAAGGTTAACTGCATTGTATTTTCATGTACGTTAATTTCGTAACTGAATTCGTCGCCAAGCGCAATGCCGTTGTCTTTAGGGTCTTCAGTATTTGTCCATACATTTCCCCAAACAGGGTAAACAATATCGGTTCTATCAGGATTGTTTTTTTCTAAGTTACGTTCATAGTTCCAAAAAACTGACCCTTTTTCATGGCCCGGCCATTTTTTGTAATAAATTTTTATTGGCTCGTTACCCCAACCGTAACCTAAGTTATTGGCAATTAACGTTTTATCTTTACCTGCGTGAATTTGACCTACTACAACAGAAAAAGCAGGGGGCTTCATAGGGTTTTTAGCTCTTAACGCTACATGGTCTACCTTTAACGTGGCTTCCATTCTGCCGCCTACTTGTCCGAAGCTCTCAGATAAAGGATGTGCCTCTAATGCAAAGTTATTGGCAGAACCCTTAGTTTTTATATTTGTATTCGTTCCTCTAATCATTTGGCGCAATTCACTACGTGTGTTGCTTGATGTTGCGCTTGTTAGTGCTTTGTTTGGTGTTGCAAATACCATGCGTCCTTTTTTATCCAAATAAAAAAAGTCAGGGTGTGAATAACTTTGAATGTCTGTAACGCTAATTTCATCAATTTTATTATTGTTATCTAAATCAACAGGAACGTTTATTTTCCAATGAGACAAATCGAAGTGATTGGCAGGTATTGTTGAATGGCTGTTTACACTTTTATTAGTAGAAGATGCGCTTTCTGTATGGGCACAAGATGCAAGTAATGGAACCGTTAGGGAAAATAAAACGCATTTAGGTAAAGCACTTAAGGCTGTTTTTTTAGCCATATTTGTTCTCTCTTTTATTTATGAAGTAAACATATCGGTAGGTGACTCCGTAACCTTATCTGATATTTACAATTGCCAAATAGTTCCCAATAAATACCTGTCGGGATATTGGTAATATACATTTGTTTTATTTGGTAAGTCAATCAGGTGTTTTTGTTTGTTCATAGTTGTTTTTAGTGTAGATACGGTTTTATTATAAAAATATTTTAATTTCAGCATCTTAGTCGATTTGTTTTTTAGGCATTTTATTTATTACAAACTTTACTGGTAATACTTATTGGTATGATAATTCTTGGCGTGTTGTCTTCATCCATTATAATTTATAAGAGTCATCGTGTTTTCAAAACAGGGGAGATGTTATCAAATTATTTCGGGTTTGTTACTATTGACCATCTCTGGCGCGGTCAATCTACAAACAACAAGGTTCAGAAGATAATACGGGTACACCAACTTCTGATACTGTGGGGCCTACCTCGATGCTTCAACTCCTCAGATTCCGGTTGCCGATATAGTATGTAACAGGCTTGCTAAATTACCCTTTATAACAACTGAACCTGTAAATTTAGAGATATTTTATCCAGCTAAAAATGTAATTGATGAAAGTGTTCTTAAAGCATCTCGTTGGTCTACAGCCTCTATAAATCCTTCGATAACACGTACGTTGAGTCAGCCTAGTCTTGTTAAGGGGGTTTCAATTACTTGGTTGAATGAAGGCGAACATTCGTATAGTTATGATATTGAATTATCTAAAGACATTAAAAATTGGGAAAGCTTGTTAACAGGTGAGTTAAGCGATAAATCATCAACGCGCGGTGAATTTATTCAACTGCACCGATTCAAGAACAAAATTTAGCAGTGTTGCATTCGGGCTAACTTGTTGGATTAACCAATTATAGGTTAAGTTTCGTTTTTTACGAAAATTATGGTTGTTGTAACTTATCGTTACATGACACTTTCTTAAAAGGCAATAAAACAGCACCATGAATGGTACTGTTTTATTTTAATACGTACTAAATTATTAATTTTTAAACTTTCTTGATACTAAACCTGCAATTGCTAATGTAAAAATTGCAAGGGTAGAAGGTTCTGGTACACTTTGTGGGTATGAAGACACCGACGAAATATTTACGATATATGCACCGTTGCTTACGCCATCATACTCCCACCCTGATAACACGCTACCGCCGCCAGGACCTGTTGGTGCCATTTGACCTGTATAAAATGTTGGGAATATAGTGCCGTCAACAGACACTGGGTCGTTAGAAAATGACGATACGCCAACAAAGTATTCGCCTGCTGAGACTGTAGTTGAAATTGCGGAGTTAGGAAAAGGCGCATCGTCGTTGTGATATAAACCAAAGCCTAACCCATCAAACAAAAACACTTGGCTGTCTAGGTTACTGTTGTCATAAGAGACATTTATATCAAGTAATCCACCATCCCAATAGAAACCAAATAGGTCGACATCAGAATTGTTACTAATACTGCCTGATATTTGTGTTGTATTTGCTGATAACGATTGTGCAGTGTGAATACTATCACCAGTATCACCAATCTCTGTGATTAATCCTGCATTAGCAAAACCACTTACTGATAAGATTAAACCCGCTACACTAGCTTTTAACATTTTTTTACTCATTAAATCTTCCTTTGTAATACATTCCTTTAACAGACGGTATTGTTTTAGTTATTTTTCACTTTCATAGCATAAAATATTCCAATTGTTTTAATTTGTTATTTATCAATATCTTGCGTTGTTTTAGTTGTTCTTGTAAATCTAAGTCGTAAAATAACTGGACAGTAAACTAACTATATAAAGTATGTTTTACGCATATTTATTTACACACATACAGTTATTACCACGAACATCAACATTCCTGTATAATCCTGAAAAATTGATTAACCCATTTATAAAGCTTTAGCTCGCTAGATTGATGCTAAAGCAGCCGAGCACACTATGACCGTAGAACAATTCGATCCACAAAATCCTTCTAAATCAGTTTCCAATGCAAGTAATAGTATTGCTAAGCAAACAACAACGCTTGAAACTCCAGTTAAAGTAATTGGAGAACAGGTTCATGCTCAGGCAACGTCAGGAAAGGCTGCAAAGGTAGGGTTTGTTAGCTTAGGTTGCCCTAAAAATCTAGTGGATTCTGAGCGTATTCTTACTCAGTTACGTACGGAAGGTTACGATGTGGTGAATTCGTATGACGATGCTGAAATGGTGATTGTAAATACCTGTGGTTTTATTGATTCCGCGGTACAAGAGTCGTTAGACACTATCGGCGAAGCATTAGCTGAAAATGGCAAGGTATTAGTAACTGGCTGTTTAGGTGCGAAAAAAGATGAAATTATAGAGCTTCACCCTAATGTTTTAGGTGTTACTGGCCCGCATGCTTATGATGAAGTACTTAGCCAAGTACACGAGCATGTTGCTAAACCTGCTCATAATCCACATATTGATTTAGTACCAGATCATGGTGTTAAACTTACACCAAAACATTACGCTTATTTAAAAATATCGGAAGGGTGTAACCATCGTTGTACATTTTGTATTATCCCTTCAATGCGCGGAGATTTAGACTCTCGACCCGTTGGCGATGTATTAGGTGAAGCTCAACGCTTGGTAAAAGCAGGGGTTAAAGAGTTACTTGTTATTTCGCAAGATACATCGGCTTATGGTGTTGACGTAAAGCATAAACTCGACTTTTACGAAGGTATGCCTGTTAAAACGCATATGCAGCAACTGTGTGAAGAATTATCGAAGCAGGGAGTTTGGGTAAGGTTACACTATGTTTACCCGTATCCACACGTTGATAAAATTATTCCGCTAATGGCTGAAGGTAAAGTATTACCGTATTTAGATATTCCATTTCAGCACGCGAATAAGCGTATTCTTAAATTGATGAAACGCCCGGGAAGCTCAGACCGCGTATTAGAGCGTATTAAAAACTGGCGTGAAATATGTCCTGAACTTGTTATTCGCTCTACGTTTATTGTGGGTTTTCCGGGTGAAACAGAAGAAGAGTTTCAAGAGCTACTCGACTTTTTAGAAGAAGCTCAGCTCGACAGAGTTGGTTGTTTTAAATACTCGCCGGTTGAAGGCGCTACTGCGAATGATTTACCCGACCATGTGCCAGATGATGTAATGGAAGAGCGCTTACAGCGCTTTATGGAAGTGCAAGCTAAAATTAGTGCAGACAAGCTACAGGCGCGTATAGGCCAAGAGTATTTAATTTTAGTAGACGAAGTAAACGGGCTAGGTATTGTTGGTCGTTCATACATGGATGCACCAGAAGTTGACGGTAAAGTGTATTTGTCTGACGATTTTGATGCTGAACCAGGCGACCTAATTTGGGTACAAATTATTCATGCTGATGAGCATGATGTTTGGGGCGTACGAGTAGAAGATTAATCGTTAATTATTCTTCTGCGTATTCTATTTGTTTACATTCAATTCCGTATATTAAAGGTGACTTAAGTCATTTCATTTGAGTCACCTTTTCTTGTTGATTAACGTTAGTTTTATTCTAGTTACCTATCACACTCTTTATCATATTCACCATTATTTTTAACTTTTTTTAAAATAATGGTGTCAATTCATTACTAGCCTACACCTATATTACATACGTAATGTTTATTTAGGGTTGAGTGATGAAAAGAAGAAAGTTCTTTAAGTTAAGTACTGCAAGTTTAGTTGGCGCAGGCTTAGCTCCCTCGGTAGTTTCGGCTGCGGGTTCAACATCAGTTAAAACAATAGCTGATCGCAGTAACGACAACTGGACTCATTTAGGTGAAGGGCGAAGTGTTACGCCTAATCGCCAATTTTCTAAGCATTACGACGTAGCAGTGTTAGGTGGTGGCGCTGCAGGTATTTGTGCTGCTGTTTCTGCTGCTCGTTTGGGGTCTAAAGTTGTTTTGGTACAAGACCGACCTGTATTAGGAGGAAATGCCTCGAGTGAAATGCGTGTGCATCTAAACGGCGTAAATAGATTAAAAACAGGGTTAGCTGAGCGAGAAACGGGCATTATTGAAGAAATGCTATTGCTTAATCGGTTTGATAATCCACAAGAGTCGTTTCCTGTTTGGGACCATGTGTTATACGACTTTGTAATGCGAGAGCCTAATATTGAATTAATGCTAAATACTCAAGCTATCGAAGCAATTATGGATGGAGACAACATAAAGTCGGCGCGTTGTTGGCAACTAACAACAGAAAAAGAGTTTTTAATACACGCTAATTATTTTATTGATTGTTCTGGCGATGGTTTGTTAGCGGCTACTGCTGGCGCAAAATACCGAACCGGCAGGGAAGGAAAGAAAGAATTTAACGAAACCTTTGCGCCAGACGAGCCAGACGGTTGGCAAATGGGGGCGTCGTTGTTGATGTCTTCTACTGATATGGGTAAACCAATGCCGTACCGAGCACCTGCTTGGGCTATTCCATTTGATGCAGAAAACGCACATAAAAAGCGTAAATTTAATGCGTACCATGAAGGTGTGTGGTGGATAGAAATTGGTAGCGACGACGATATTATTAGCGATCAAGAAATCAATCGACATAAGTTAATGGGGCATTTACATGGTCTTTGGGATTACATTAAAAATTCGGGTAAATTTCCAGAGTCTGAAAACTTAGCATTAACATGGGTTGGTTCGTTACCGTCTCGTCGTGAATCTCGACGTTTTATTGGCGATTATATCCACTCGGAACGCGATTTAACGGGCTACAAGCACTTTGATGATGCGGTTGCCTTTGGTGGTTGGGGAATTGATGAACATAACCCTGGCGGAATGGAAAACATTCATATGGCTCCCACTATATTCCATGCTCACTTTGAAGAAGTGTATCAAGTGCCGTTTAGAAGTTTGTATTCAGTGAATGTGCCTAACTTACTTTTTGCAGGACGAAACATTAGTCAAACCCATATCGCTTTAGCGTCTTCTCGCATTATGGCTACCTGCGCGCTAATGGGGCAAGCGGTGGGCACAGCAGCTCATTTGTGTACGCAAAAAAAGGTAAACCCTCGAGAGTTAGGTAAAAAACACATTAACGAACTCCAAGAGCAGTTAATGAGAGACGATGTTTTTATTCCTAAACGTCCTGCAAACGATCCAAAAGATTTAGCCAAAAAAGCGGCAGAGATTGTTGCGTCTAGCACCAAGTCTGGTAACGCTAAATTGCTGACAAATGGTTGGTCTAGAGACATTGACGGAAAAATTCATCACTGGCAGTCGGCTACATTACCCGCCGACGTTCAAATGGAGTGGGTTGATTCGGTAAAATTATCGACTATTGAAATTAAGTGCGACACTAATGTTAAGCGTAATATCATGATGAGGAAAGATTCAAAAAATGATGATCGTTTTACTAATACGGTGCCAGAAGAAATGGTTAAGTCGTTGTCGGTTGAAGCGAGAATTAAAGGTCGCTGGAAAACACTAGCAACTAACGTAGAGAATCAAAAACGACTTATTCGATTTACGTTTGACGACATTAACACCACAGCCATTAGGGTGCGCGTAACTGAAACTTACGGTAAACCAACCGTTAAGTTATTTGAAATAAGAGCATACGCTTAATGCCTTTGTTTTTTGGTTTACGATATAGAGTGACGTCGTGTTTTAGAATGGGTTTCTCTAACTTTCCTCTTGTTTTGCTGAAAGGCATTTACTTAGTTTTTTTGTTATTACTAACAGGCTGTTTTTCAGGGAGTAATCAGGAAAGTTCAACTGACGAAAACCGCTGGGCGAAAGCGCAAAAGCATCGTGTTACGTTTGCGCATAAAGGTGATAAAACAGGTAAGCCATTAACAAAGAGTTTATTTCAGCTTCCTATAAGTAATTATTCGGTAGAAAGCGATATTAAAAATGCCTCTTATTATATGGACGTCGTGACAGTATTTTGTGGTGAAAATGTATGTAAAACAGACCGTGTTAGACTGTTTTGGGACGCTCTTGGTTTTTATCATCATTTATCGTTGGGCAAAGGTGTTAAGCTCGAAAAAGGAAATGCGTTAGACTTTGAAGAAGAAGATTACGTAAAGCTAGATAAGCTATTAGGCAATAGAGATTCTGGGTTAAAACAACTTGAACGATATGAATTGGTATCAGAATCAAGCAGTGGTAATGCGGTTGACGCATTAACAGGCGCAACAGTATCTTTAAACAAAAAAGACTACATTACTGGCGCTATTTGGACATGCTACACCTTGTGGCACTTTGTAAATGGTGAACTGTTTGACGTTGTTCGAAACTTTACGGGCAACGATATGACGCTACAAGAACTTCATACATATGCAGTGGGTGATGGAAAGGGGGGCACTGATTCAAGTAGCGATATTGTTAAGTATCAAACTTTTGGATTAGAGCAACTTATACGCCGCAAAGCCGTTGATAGTGCCACAATAGATTTGGTAATGCAGGCTGCTTTAAACAATGCATCTGAAAGTCAACCTACTGTATTGCAACCACTGTTTGTTAAGTATGTTGAAACGCTGCCCGACGATTTATATTTTACGAATATTCAAAAGCTTATATTTTCAAATAACCAAGCGC
Source organism: Colwellia sp. (assembly GCA_020630795.1). GTDB lineage: Bacteria > Pseudomonadota > Gammaproteobacteria > Enterobacterales > Alteromonadaceae > Pseudocolwellia. Next base: position 53,345 of record JAHDIK010000004.1, on the reverse strand, counting down.
TGAACTGGAATGCACTAACGTCGCTATCAAACAGAAAGTCGATATCAAATCACGACTATTATTTAACCTTGGTACGACACTTCGTAAAGTTTGCTTCTTATAAACAAACGAAATTATTGTTAAATATCCTCAACAAACAGCAACAGTTTAGCGTGGATATAAATATTGAATTAACCAAATTTTTAAATCATGAAAATTTTGTTTTAGCAAGAGCTGTATATTGGGCATTACGTGAACAACAAACCTCTGTTGACGTAAACCAACAATTAGCAATATTTGAAAAACGCCATAGTAACAGGTTGTAACGTGGTTAATGTTTAATGGACTATGCTAACAATACGTTGTAACCAATATAAAAATGATAAAGGTACTCAGTGGTTGTAGAAGAACAAAAAGTGTTAATTATTGCTGCGCAAAACGGCGATCAACATGCATTTACGAAACTTGTTGTTGAGTATCAGCAGAAAGTTCGTTGCTATATTGCATCACGAACCCCTTATTTAAACGACGTTGATGATTTGGCGCAAGACACGTTTATATTGGCATTTAAAAAAATAGCTGAGTTGCAAGACACACAGGCGTTTTCGTCTTGGCTTTGTGGAATTGCACTCAATTTAGTGCGTAATCATTACCGGAAGTTTAATCCTACGGTTAATGGCGACGAGAGTAGCTTAGCTGTGATGGTAGATGAGCAGTTAATGCAAGGTATAGAAAATCAAAACCTTAACCTTTCAGTTGATGCATTAAATGAATGTTTAAGCGAGCTACCACAACACTTAAAGGCGCTCATGGAGCAACATTATAAAGACAATCTTTCAGTCAAAGCATTAACCGAAACGCATCAGGCTAAGCATTCAACCATTACTATGAGGTTACACAGAGCCCGAGTTGTTTTAAAAGAATGTATTACTAACAAGTTATCGAGAGCAACATATGAATAATGCATACAACGAGTTAATCGCATCATATTTGGCTGGCGACGACGTCGAAGAAGCGCTTATTTTAGCGTGTAAGCAAGACAAGACGTTGTTTGATGAACTATCAAAACAGGTAGCCTTCGAGCGGGTAATTAAGTTTGTAAACAATGCTCAAACTGATGAAGCATTTGTAAATAGCTTTCAAATTAAATTGGCAGAACAAACAGGAGCTGTAGCTCAGACTAAGAATATAAGCCTAATTCGCCGATTCGCACGAGTGTTTAACAATATCCTTAATGCACAATTCGCGTGGCGTTACGTGTTGCAGAGTGCTGTACTCGTATGTTTTGTTTTGGTTTTTGTTCAACAGTATTCGCCAATAAAAAACTTAGGATTAGTGGCGAAGGTTGTAAACGCTAAAAGCAATAAAGGCGTTATTCAGTTAGGCGACAATATTAAATACGGACAATTTTTATTAACACAAGGTTTTGCTGAAATAACATTGAATAATGGTGTTGCATTGTTGTTAGAGGCACCGGTTGATATGACCGTATTGGCGGTAGATCGTATAACGTTGAAAGAAGGGAACCTGGTTGCAAGAGTCCCTAAAGGTGCTGAAGGTTTTAAAGTTGATACACCCACCTCAGAAATTGTTGATTTAGGAACCGAATTTGGTGTTTCGGTTGATAAAAAAGGTAAGTCTCAAGTACATGTTATTGACGGTGAAGTAAAAGTTAGAGCGTCTAAAGATCATCAATATGAACATTTAACGGTTGATCAAGCTAGAGCGTTTGACCTTAAACAGCAGGTCGCTATTATTCAGAGCCAACCACAGCGTTTTATGCGCACATTGCCGAGTAAAGCGTCGTCTGATCCTGAATATGTGCATTGGCCACTTAATCAAGAAGCCGGTGATGTTATTAGTTGTGCTGGGAGTGGTATAGACGGCAAATGTTTTGACGGGAAACGATATTCAACGGTTGAAAATAAAGTTGGACCTGAATTTATAGCGGGTAAATTTGGGGAAGCAGTATTTTTTAATGGGGAAGACGATTGGCTTGAAACAACCTTTTCGGGTATTGGTGGCAATAAACCTAGAACCGTAGCATTTTGGGTGAAAATACCAAAAGATTTCGCGGTAAATAATGGTTTTGGTATTTTAAGTTGGGGTTTGATTGATGATCATGCAGCTTGGCAAGTGTCACCAAATCCTGCTGAAAGTGTAGGCCCTGTAGGCCGTATTCGCATCGGTATTAAAAATGCGGTTGTTGTAGGTACTACTGATTTGCGAGATAACGAATGGCATCACGTTGCATTGGTATTGTTTGGTGGTGAAGAGTCGAACCTATCAACGCACGTATTGATGTATATAGACGGGAAGCTTGAAAATACAGCAGTTAAATCGTTAGCGAGAGTTAATACGAAGCTTAATCATCCTGAATCTAAACCACTTATGATGGGGAGAAACCTTGCTTTTTCAAATCTTAAAAACAAAAAACAAAAATATAAATTTTTTAAAGGAGGTTTAGACGAAGTGTATGTGTTTGATTCGGCATTAGAGCAAGAGCACATCATAAACCTGATGAAACACAATCAGATACAGCCAATTCGTTATTAGCGGCTAATTAGAGTAGGAAACAGATAAATGGAAAAGAGAAATCGCAACTATATAGGTACTTGGCTTCTAATTATGTTTCAGTTTTTTTTATTGGGGTGTAGCCAAAAAAGTACTGTTACGTCAATGACTAATATTGCTAACACTACTAAGCCTATGAAGCAAAATATTAGCTCAACGAATAAACCACATGTATTGTTTATTTCAATTGATGATCTTAGGCCAATGCTAGGAACGTACGGAGATCCTTTAGCAAAAACACCCAATATCGATAAACTCGCCAAGCATGGTATTCAGTTTAACAATGCGTTTGCTCAACAAGCTATTTGCGGGCCATCTCGCGCTTCTGTGATGACAGGTATGAGGCCGAATACGTTAGGGGTTACGCATAATTATGTTAAGTTTAGAGACAACCTAAAAGATGTTGTAACACTGCCTCAATATTTTATGCAGCATGGATACAACGCGGCTGGTATTGGTAAAGTATTCCACCATGGTGATAAAGACGCTGATTTATCGTGGAATTGGAAACCCGCGTTCGACAAATTACCTAAACATATAATGCGTCCATCTCGCTATGCACTGGAAGAAAATAACAATATTCAAAAAAAATACCGTAAGGCCATGGTTAAAAAATACGGTAAACAAGCTAAATTTGGTTTAGGTAGTGGGCCAGCTTTTGAGTCTGCGTCAGTACCTGATACCGCATATCTAGATGGTTACACCACAGAAGTGGCAATAGCTACAATGAAAGAAATACACCAAGCATCAAGTAAACCAATGTTTATTGGTTTTGGAATGAACAAACCTCATTTACCTTGGGTAGCACCTAAAAAATATTGGGACATGTATAACCCTGACGATATTAAGCAATCTATTAATCGTATAAAACCTAAAGCGCTTCCTAAAAACTCTGCCAGTATGGGTGTTCATGCATCGTTTGAATTACGAACTTTTTATAATGTTCCTAATTACGGTGATATCTCTCCTGAGTTAGCCGTTGAGCTGCGTCATGCGTATTTAGCGTGTATTAGTTATGTAGATGCTCAGATAGGTAAAATGATTCAAGCATTAAAAGAAGAAGACCTTTATGAAAAGACGGTAGTTGTATTATGGAGCGATCACGGTTATCACCTTGGTGATATGGGCATTTGGGGAAAGGCGAGTAACTACGAAGTAGCAACTAAGGTTCCTCTTATTTTTTCGACACCAGACATGCGTATTAACACATTATTCCCTCGTATAAATACACATAGTGATGCCCTAGTAGAACTTATAGATATGTATCCAACGTTACTAGAGTTGACTGGGTTACCAAAGTATGAGTCTTTAGACGGTAAAAGTCTTGTTCCTCTGTTTAGAGAACCGAATAAAAAATGGAAAACAGCAGCCTTTAGCCAGTTCCCTACACCAGCGTTACGTGAGTGGGGCGCATACCCATTAAGAAAAGGAATGCGAGAAACTTATTTTGGCAAGTTAATACTCGACGTTGAACAGCGCATTAAAGATCAGCAGGGAAAAATTTGGAATAGAGAACTTTTTGAAAAACATCTCATGGGCTACTCAATGCGAACGGAGCGTTACAGGTTTATTGCTTGGATTGACCAGCGAGACCTAACGTCGCCTCCTATTTATGTAGAGTTGTACGATCATCATAATGACGAAAATGAAACCATAAATATTGCTGCTAACAATACTGATGTTGTTGAAAAACTTATGAATGAGCTGAAATCAGACTTACTTGATTTATAACCATCACGTTTAAATACGAGTGGTGATGATTGTTTAAAATAATGTATAACGTATTGCTATGAACATATGAGCATTAATGTTTAGTGCTTGAATACAAAAAAGGCCTTGTTGCGTGAAACGCTCTAAGGCCTTTTATTTTTTATGGTTTAGATTAATACGTGTTTATTTTAAGTTAAAAACCACACTGTTTACCTTGGTTTTTCTCTTTTAACCATGTTTGCAATGGTGAAAAGTAATCTAATACCGCTGTAGCGTCCATTTGTTCACTACCTGTTAGTACTTTATAAGCTTGTTGCCATGGTTGGCTAGAACCCATTTCAAGCATGGTATTTAGCGCAGTACCAGCTTCTTTACTGTTGTATATTGAACAGCGGTGAATTGGGTCAGTATTTCCTGAAATTTCACAAAGCGCTTTATGAAATTCAAATTGCTGAATATGCGCTAAGAAATAACGAGAATATGGAACACCGCCCGGCACGTGATATTTAGCACCTGGGTCAAATGCGTTAGCGTCTCGGTTTACTGGTGGCGCGATACCTTGATATTTCTCACGAAGTTCCCACCAAGCTGTGTTGTAGTTTTCTGGCGTAATTTCACCTGAGTATACTTTCCAGCGCCACTGATCTACGAGTAAACCAAAAGGAATGAACGCGATTTTATCGAGTGCCATCTTCATTAATAAACCAATGTCTTTCGATTCATCTGGAATAGTGTCTATTAAACCAATGTTCTTTAAGTACTTTGGCGTAACCGATAGAGCAATAGTGTCGCCAATTGCTTCATGGAAGCCATCGTTAGCGCTGTTTTGGTAGTAAACAGGTTGGTTTTTATATGCTCGTTGGTAGAAGTTATGACCTAATTCATGATGAATTACGTTAAATTCTTCTCCTGTTTTTTGAATACACATTTTAATACGAATATCGTCTTTAGCGTCTAAATCCCATGCTGACGCATGGCAAACTACGTCACGATCTTCTGGTTTAGTAAATAATGAGCGTGTCCAAAATGTTTCTGGTAGCGCATCAAAACCTAACGACGTGAAGAAGTTTTCAGCGCCTTTCACCATTTTAATTTCGTCGTAATTATGTTTTGCTAGCTGCTTTGTAACGTCGTAACCTGGATCTGCGTTTTCTGGCGCGACTACGTCATAAATGTTACCCCACGATTGAGCCCACATGTTACCTAATAAATGTGCTGGAATAGGTTTGTCTTGGGGGACTTTGTCTTCACCGTATTCTTCACCAAGTTCTGAACGAACGTAACAATGTAGATCGTCGTATAGCGGTTTTACTTGTCCCCATAATCTATCTAGTTCTTTAGCGAAATCGTCGGCTGGCATATCGTAGTTTGAACGCCACATTGTGCCTAAATCTTTATAACCTAAGCCTTGTGCACCCTCATTTGCGAGTTCTGATTGTCTTATAAATAAAGGCTTCATTTCAGGGCTAACGGTTCTCCAACCTTCCCACATTTCAAGCAACTCGTCGTAGTTACGTGACGTTGCCATTGTTGATGTCATATCACCTAAACTTAGTTTTTTACCCGCTTTGGTTGTGTATGAACCTTTACCGTACATACCATTTAACTGAGACCCTAGTTTTGCTAATTCTTCAGATTTAGCTGGATCTTGTGGTGCAGGCATTACTAAGCTTTGTTTTAAGGTGTTTAATTTTCTTCGTTGGTCGGCAGACACTTCTACGTTATCGAATTTAGCTGCTTCCATGGCAAAGCGCACGCCAGCTTCTGTGTATTTTTGTGTCGCTTTTGCCGACAAAATGGCCGTATCTTCAGTAATAAAGTTACTGTAAATCCACTCCGCTCGATTGATTACTAATCCAAGCTCTACAAGCTCTTTTTCTGTGTTAGTTAAAAATGTATCGGCATCTTTTGCTGATAACGCTTGAACAGCAGGCGTTTCAACTTTTTTAGTTGTGGTATTTGTGTCTTGCATACAAGCACTTAGCGCAGCAGATACAAGAATAGCGAGAGATGATCGTTGTAATAGTTTATTCATAAGAAGCTTATCGTTGTTATTGATTGTTAACGAGTATATAAAAAAGTGAGCCTTGTACAACTTTGAAGGGTATTTTATAACAGCCTATTTTTAGGTAACTGAAAACTTATTTATACAAAAACGACAAAAGCTTTTGAGGTTAATTTTTTCTAAAAGTGAAGTGTATAAATAATATACTATGATTAAATGGTATGGATTATAGGGTTAAATTTCACGGAAATTTTAGTAGAATTCAAACGTTGTAAACGGCACAGATATACGCATTATTTAAACGAAGTTAATGCTTTTTACTGCTTGATCTTGAAAATTACGTACGCTTACTATTCATAATTATTGACCTTCACTAGTATAATACGTTAATTTAAACATCTGTTTAAACTGAGCGTTTGATAATGTCGGTTTTCTCTTTTAATAACAAATATTGATAAATAATATGAGTACAAAAAATAAAATATTAGATGCTGCGGAAGATTTATTTGCTGTTAAAGGGTTTAATGGAACATCTTTAAGGGAAATAACTAGCCAAGCTGAAGTTAATTTAGCGGCTGTAAACTATCACTTTGGTTCAAAAAAAGAGCTCATAAAAGCGGTAATGTCGCGCTATATGAATGAGTTGTCGCCTCGTCTTGAAGTTGCTTTACAAAAAATAGTGGATGATGAACGCCAACCTACACTTATTGAAGTTTTTTCGGCTTTTGTTGATCCTCTGCTGTGGTTAAACGAGTTTAAACATAACGGTACAAGTAATTTTTTGCAGTTGTTAGGTAGAGGTTATACCGATAGCCAAGGTTTTTTACGTTGGTTTTTAACAACGCAGTACCCAAAAGTTATTTCTAATTTTGTTGAAGCGATTCGCAAAGCTTACCCTGAGTTAACGCCCGAAGATATTTTCTGGCGCTTACATTTTACAATGGGAACCATTGTTTTCACTATGTCGTCAAACGACGCGCTTATTGATATTGCACAAAACGATTTTAATAAAACAATCGATATTTCGGGTGTAATCGAACAGGTTATTCCATACATAGCAGCAGGTGTAGCCGCGCCAATTACGCCTGCTTTTAGCGCATCGTCATAAAAGTAAATTATATGCCTGACACATAGTATTCATTGTTCAGGCGTATTTTATTCCCTCACGTTATTTATTCGCGATTTGATATGCGAAAATCTTCAATTCTTTAATTGTTAATCGGTTAAAAATAGGTAAAGTAGCATCATTATTCTTAACTGATGGTATTTATGGGTCCTATAATGCTAGATGTGCATGGCACATCGTTAACTCAAGAAGACAAGGAATTGCTTCAACACCCTTTAGTTGGCGGGTTAATTTTATTCACTCGCAACTTTGAATCTGTAGAACAGCTCAGCCAATTAAACAAAGATATTCGACTAGCAGCGAATAAAGACATATTAATTGCGGTTGATCATGAAGGAGGGCGAGTTCAACGCTTTCGTGAAGGATTTAGCTTAATTCCATCAATGGGCAGTTTGTTGGAACGTTGCGACCAGAATATTCATACCGCATCAGAATTAGCAACTCATTGCGGTGTGTTAATGGCATTAGAAGTACAAGCAAGCGGAATAGACATAAGCTTTGCACCAGTGCTTGATGTAAACGGGATTAGTGAAGTAATCGGCGACAGGGGCTTTGATGCTTCCCCAGAAAAAGTCATTACACTGGCTTCTGCCTTTATCGACGGTATGCACAAAGCGGGCATGAAAGCCACAGGTAAGCACTTTCCTGGGCATGGTAGCGTAAGAGCTGATTCACATATTGATATTCCTGTTGATCCTCGTGGTAAATCAGAAATTGAAACGTTTGATCTACTTCCATTCAAACAATTAATTAGCAGCGGTAAGGTTGATGCTTTAATGCCCGCTCATATTATTTTTCCTGAAATTGATAATAGTGCCGTAGGTTTTTCTCATTATTGGTTACAAACCATATTACGACAGCAATTAGGGTTTGATGGCGTTATTTTTAGCGACGACCTTTCTATGGAAGGAGCATCGTGTGTTGGTGGTTATGTTGAAAGGGCGGAGGCTGCTCAACAAGCTGGCTGTGATATGTTGTTGTTATGTAATAATCGTGAAGGTTGTGTAACGGTTATTGATAACGCCAATATTGTTATCAATGAAGCAAGTAACGAGCGTATAAACCGACTGTTAAAAACAACATCAACTACATTTGATTCGCTTAAAAATAACCAAATGTGGCAACAATCTTCAAACATAATAAGTCAGTTGTAGGAATTTCCATGTTATCTAAACATCATTTTATTTGGCTAGCTCCTGTCGTTTCAGTTTTATTTTATTATTTTTTAACGATAACCGGTTTAGATAGCACTCCCGCTACTGCAGCAGCAATAACGTTGCTCACTGTTATTTGGTGGGTTACAGAAGCCATTCCTATACCAGCAACATCTTTAGTGCCTTTTGCGTTGTTACCGTTTTTTGGGATTGTTGATCATAAAACCGCAGCGTCTTCACTCGGTAGCCATGTCATCTTGTTGCTAATGGGCGCTTTTATGCTTTCAAAGGCGATAGAAAAAAGTGGTGCGCATGAAAGGTTAGCGGTTTATATGTTAAAGCTGGTAGGCGTTTCAAGCGGCAAACGTCTTGTTTTTGGTTTTATGATAGCGTCGAGCTTTTTGAGTATGTGGATTTCTAATACAGCCACCACCTTGATCATGCTGCCAATTGCGCTCGCGATTATTAAACATGTTGATAATCAACGACTCAAAGTCGCGTTAATTTTAGGTATTGCTTATTCAGCAAGTATTGGTGGTATTGGCACTCCAATTGGTACTCCACCAAATGTAATATTTATGGGGATATACGAAGAGCAAACCGGTAACGAGTTCGGTTTTCTTGCTTGGATGAAAATAGGTGTTCCAGTTGTTCTCGTGTCTATTCCTGTAATAGGGCTATGGTTAACTCGCAATATTAAACTAGAGCATAAGCTTGAACTTCCACATATTGGGGGTTGGCAAACCGAAGAAAAACGCACGTTATGGGTGTTTGGTTTAACAGCGCTTGCGTGGATAACAAGACAAGAACCTTTTGGTGGCTGGGGACAGTTATTAGACCTGCCGTTAGTAGGAGATAGCTCAATTGCACTGCTCGCGGTTGTAATTATGTTCCTTATTCCAAACGGTAAAGGTGGACGACTACTTGATTGGAATACTGCTTCAACCATTCCGTGGGGAATGTTGTTGCTATTTGCTGGTGGTATTGCACTAGCTAAAGGCTTTGTGGCTTCGGGTTTGAGTCAAATACTCGGTGATTGGCTAACGTCATTGTCGTCTCTTGCGCCTATATTTATGATTTTAGTCATTTGTTTAGTGGTAACTTATTTAACTGAAATTACGAGCAATACAGCTACCGCAACGTTGTTAATGCCTATATTAGCTGTAGCAGCCATTTCAATGGGGTTAGCACCAGAAGTGTTAATGATACCAGCAGCCATATGTGCAAGCTGTGCGTTTATGCTTCCTGTTGCTACGGCACCAAATGCCATTGCTTACGGTACCGGTGAATTAGAAATTAGCGAAATGGTGCGAGAAGGTGCAGTGCTGAGTTTTGTTATTTCAAGCTTAGCTGGTGTCGTGTGTTACTTTCTACTACTAAGTTAAAACCGATGTGTTTTAAGTCCCTCAACACACAAGTGAGTGTTGTTGAGGGGAATAGGTGGCTTACGACAAAGCTAATTTAAACTCTTTTGTATTCTAAGAATAATTATCAACTTATTCATGCCAAACGAATCTGTTTAGCTAACTTTTATCTTTTTGTGACTTATGTAAACCTAAATTAATATAGGCAATAAGGTAACCATATTCTTTATCGGTGATCTTGTTTGATTGATGTAGTTGAGTCGCATATTCAAACGTCCATACCTCACCATTGGGTGTTTTAGGTACAGATAAGTCCAAAGTTAATAATGATGAATCGATAACTCTATTGCCTTGAGCTGTGGCTTTATGGGCACAATAGCTGAGAATATACTCTACCGCATATTTATCCACCGAAGGAGCGCCACTGTATTCGTTTTCACATGCTGTTTTGCGCTCTCCATTTGCAGTGATGTATTCTAGATTACCTTGCGTAGTACACGACATTGTAAACAGTAAAAGGGTAACGAAGAGCAAAGGTTTATGCATATTTTATTTACCTAGTTAAATCATTTTAGTTTTAAAAAGTCTAGGTATTAATATTGCCAGCTGTATGGCAGTGTATATAGCGAATACCACTATCATCATTTGTGGCATTGAGTAACCAAAGAACTGCCAGTTTATATCGCCACAATCGCCATTCGCTTCGAATAGTACAGGTATCCATTCATGTAAAGGAGCCCAAGCAGGGAAGTTAGGTACTATTTCACAGGCGAACATAAACGAAAACTCTGCTGTTTGTATTTCTACATGCTCTATAGCGATAATTAATCCCCACACAGCACCTATGGCCCAAAATGCGTGTGCTAAGACTCTACCGATAATGAGTTTATTTCCTAAGCAACCAATCAGCCCTCCAATAAAAATTGCCCAAAGTGCAGTACGTTGATATATACACATGATGCAAGGAGCTAACCCCATAACATATTGAAAATAAAGTGCAGATATTTCTAAACCGAGTGCAGATAAGGTTAATAAAAACCACGCGCGAGAATCAGTGGAGAGGTTACTTAAAAAATTCACAAAAAATACCTTTAATTAAAGAGGTTACAACATGCAGATAAGCTATCTCAAAAAAGCAAAAAGCGCCATAGTTGGCGCTTTTTAATTGTAACATTATTTAATGTTAGTGGGCGTTTGAACCAGCTTTAGCAGGTTCGCCAGTGTGATGATGTATTAAACCTTTTTCATATAGGGTGTCTGTAGATGTAGCTAGATGCCCTGATGAAATAGCGATTAGACCAACGATTGTAAGTACAACCGTATATGGTAGAGCCATATAAACCATTCTGCCGTAAGATAATCTTACTAACGGTGCGATAGCTGATGTTAATAAGAATAGGAAAGCAGCTTGACCATTTGGCGTAGCAACACTTGGTAGGTTAGTACCTGTGTTAATTGCAACCGCCAATAGATCAAATTGATCACGAGTAATTTGCCCAGCAACAAGCGCTTTTTGAATTTCTGTAATGTAAACAGTACCTACAAATACGTTGTCACTCACCATAGATAATAAACCGTTAGCAAGGTAGAACATAACTAATTGCATGTTACCTTCATACGTTAATACCCAATTAATAACAGGTGTAAATAACTGTTGGTCAATAATTACAGCTACGATGGCAAAAAATACGGCTAATAGCGCGGTAAATGGTAATGCTTCTTCAAAAGCGTGACCAATTTGATGCTCTTCAGTAACACCTGTAAAGGTTGTTGCTAATATAATTACGCTTAAACCAATTAGGCCAACAGGCGCTAAATGAAGTGCTAAACCAATCACTAACCAAACAGCAATAACACCTTGCATTACTAGTTTTACGTTGTCGCGCTTTGTGCGTTTTTCACTTTCTTCTTGGTCGAAGTCATTCAAAATTTGGCGAACATTTGGCGGTAATGTTACGCCGTAGCTGAACCATTTTAGTTTTTCTAAAGCAACACAAGTCAACATACCAAATATAAATACTGGGAATGTTATTGGCGACATACGAATTGCGAATTCAACAAATTCCCAACCAGCCTGTTGACCAATAATTAGGTTTTGTGGTTCGCCTACTATAGTACATACACCACCTAGTGCAGTACCTACACCAGCGTGCATTAATAAGTTACGTAAGTATCCACGAAATTGTTCTAAATCTGAACGTGTTAGATCGTTTAGGTCGTTGTCTTCATTGTGGTCGTGGTCGTGTTCAGGATGAGCGCCAGAAGCAACCTTGTGGTAAACAGAGTAGAAACCAACAGCCACACTAATAATTACTGCGATAACCGTTAATGCATCTAAGAATGCAGAAAGAACCGCACCTGAGAAACAAAATAGGAACGACACCATGGTTTTTGATTTTACTTTAGTAACTATTTTTGTGAACAAAAATAGTAAGAGGTTTTTCATAAAGTAAATGCCGGCAACCATGAATATCAATAAAAGAAGAACTTCAAAATTCACAATCATTTCATGCATGACTTGCTTGGTTGTTGTCATTCCTATGAAAACAGCTTCAATGGCAAGTAAACCACCAGGCTGTAATGGGTAACACTTTAACGCCATTGCTAAGGTAAATATAAACTCGATGACTAAAGCCCAACCAGCCACATACGGATCGATTAGGAAAAACAAAATAGGGTTGATAACGAGAAATGAAATAATCGCGAGTTTGTACCACTCAGGAGAATTCCCGAGAAAGTTTTTGTAAAATGCACTCATAAATGATTGCTGCATAATAGGCCTTTTGAAGTTATGTTTATAAAATAGCTTTTATTATTAGTTAATAATGAGCTTAACCAATTTTTTCAAATGTGCCAGAAGTTTAAGCCGTATAGTAGCTGATGTAAATATTCTAATTACTGGTTTCTTATAGCTTGTGCCAATTATGGGTTCTGGTACAATCAGTTTTAATTGGTATACAAAAACAACATACTTGGAGTCCCATGGTTATAAAAGCGCATAGTCCAGCTGGATTTGCTGAACAATATATTGTTGAATCTATATGGAATGGTGGCTTCCCTCCTGGCTCTATATTGCCAGCCGAACGTGAATTGTCGGAACTGATAGGGGTAACTCGAACTACGTTACGCGAGGTTTTACAACGCTTAGCGAGAGATGGTTGGTTAACAATCCAACATGGTAAACCAACAAAAGTGAATAACTTTTGGGAAACTTCTAGCTTAAATATTTTAGAAACGCTGGCGCAGTTAGATCAAGATGGCATTCCTGACTTGGTTGATAACTTACTTGCCGCTCGTACAAATATTAGTGCTATTTATGTTCGTGGTGCGCTGAAAAATAATCCTGAAAAAGTGATCGAATCGCTTATTGAATATAAAAATATTGAAGATTCAGGCGTTGCATTCGCCGATTTTGACTACACAATTCATAAAGAATTAGTTGTAGCGTCGGGCAACTCTATTTATTTACTTATTCTCAATGGATTTAGAGGCTTATATTCTCGCTTAGGTAGTTTGTATTTTTCTCACCCTAAAGGCAGAGAGATATCTCGAAATTACTACGACAAGTTAATTGAGCTAGCTAAGGCCGGTAAATTTGATGAAGCCGTATTTGTTACACGTGATTACGGGATTGAATCAGGTAAGCTGTGGCTTGAGTTGAAAGAAGAAATGTTAAAAGAGCTTACCAAGTAATTTTATTACGTTGGTATATACGCTAGAAAAATATAAAAAGGAGCTGATGGCTCCTTTTTTGTTGCAGTTAAAACAGTAAATTAACCTAAGTACATTATGTTTTAAGTTGTGTCTTAAATTGTGTTTTAAGTTATGTTTTATCTTCTGTTTTTTCTGGGCATCTAGCGATTACGATTTCTTCTCCTTTTTCACTTTCCTGTACGAGTTTTACGTCAAACCGCCATAAGTAATATAAGTGCTTAATAACCTCGTCTTTAGAGTCGCCTAACGGTGTTTTTTGATGAGGTGTGTATTTTAGCGTGAGTGACCTGTCGCCGTTTACATCTGCTTCTACAATTTGAATGTTGGTTTCAATATTACTTAAATTATATTGATTAGACAGGTTCGTGCGGATTTTTTGGTATCCCTGTTCGTTATGAATGGCAGCTACTTCTAAGTAATTTTCACTGTCATCATCGTGGATATGGAATAACTTAAAGTCGCGGATAAGTTTGGGTGATAAATACTGGCTGATAAAGCTTTCATCCTTAAAGTTCTCCATCGCAAAATGAAGTGTATCTAACCAGTTACTTCCTGCAAACTCAGGAAACCAACGTTTGTCTTCTTCTGTTGGGTTCTCGCATATTCTACGAATATCAATAAACATATTGAAACCTAACGCGTAAGGGTTTATCCCTGAATAATACGGGCTATTGTATTCTGGTTGTGCCACAACATTGGTGTGATTATGAAGGAACTCAAGCATAAACTTGTCAGTTACCAGTCCTTCATCGTATAAATGGTTTAATATGGTGTAATGCCAAAAACACGCCCAACCTTCATTCATTACTTGGGTTTGTTTCTGAGGGTAGAAGTATTGGGAGACTTTACGCACAATTCTTACTATTTCTCGCTGCCAAGGTTTTAATAAAGGCGCATTTTTCTCAATAAAATATAAAATATTTTCTTGAGGCTCAGACGGAAACTTAGGTTTTGCTTTAGGCTCATCATTATCGTTGTCTGGTAATGTTCGCCACAAGTTATTTACCTGAGATTGAAGGTACTCTTCACGGCATTTTTGACGTTTTAGCTCTTCTTCAAGCGATATTTTTTGAGGGCGTTTATATCGGTCTACTCCGTGATTCATTAACGCGTGGCATGCATCGAGTGTTGATTCAACTTCGCTTATACCGTATTTATGTTCGCATTCTGCAATATAGTTTTTGGCAAACAAAAGGTAATCAATAATCGAGCTAGCGTCTGTCCATGATTTGAATAAATAATTGCCTTTGAAGAATGAGTTATGTCCATAGCAAGCATGGGCCATTACTAGCGCTTGCATGGTCATCGAGTTTTCTTCCATTAGGTAGGAAATACATGGGTCTGAATTAATCACAATTTCGTACGCTAAGCCCATTCTCCCACGTTTGTAGGTTTGCTCTGTTTGAATAAACTTTTTGCCAAATGTCCAATGGTTATAGCCAATCGGCATACCTACACCCGCATATGCGTCCATCATTTGTTCGGCCGTAATCACTTCAATTTGATTTGTGTAGGTGTCTAAACGGTAATGATTGGCTACACGTTCAATTTCAGTTTGGTATTCGCTGAGTAAATCAAATGTCCAATCAGGCGAATCGCTTAATGGTTTCTTTTTAGTCATACAGGGGAACTCCTTTAGCTTACGCAGCTTGTTCCGAACGCTTCTTAAATAACTCTCTAAATACAGGGTAAATATCGGCCACGTCTTTTATTTTCTTCATGGCAAAGTGTGAGTGAGAATTTGCCACTGTTTCGTATTGGTGCCACAACGTTTGATGAGGTCGTTGCGTAATTTCTATGTAGCTAAAATAACGAGCAACAGAGAGGATATTTTTATCTAGAATTTGTGCGCATTTTGGAGAATCGTCAGCCCAATTGTCGCCGTCTGACGCTTGAGCACCATAAATATTCCAATCTTTGTCGTTGTATCGTTGCTTTATTATTTTGTCCATAAGCTCAAGCGCGGTTGATGCAATAGTTCCGCCTGTTTCTTTCGAATAGAAAAACTCTTGTTCATCAACTTCTTTGGCTTGTGTATGGTGTCGAATATACACCACATCGATGGTTTGATAAGTTCGGGTTAAAAACAAGTAAAGTAAAATATAAAAACGTTTGGCTACGTCTTTAGTTGCTTGATCCATTGATCCAGAAACGTCCATTAAACAAAACATTACTGCACGTGACGTAGGAATAGCTTGTTTAGCATAGTTTCTGTAGCGCAAATCAAAACTATCGATAAACGGTACTTTCGAAATGCGATCTTTTAACGATTGGATTTCTTCTTTTAACTTATTTTCTTGTTGAATATTATCGTGTGAGCCTTGTTGAAGCTTCACTAGTTCAGCTTCACATTCTTTTAACGCTTTGCGTTTGCTCGATGTCATCGCAATACGTCTAGCAATTGAGCCTTGTAACGATTTTACAATGTCTATATTGGCAGGAACGCCTTCAGCGCAATAGCCATTTCTAACGGTTTTGTATTCTACAATTTTACTCAGTTGAGACTTTTCTAAGTTTGGAAGTTCTAAGTCTTCAAACAATAAATCAAGGTACTCATCTTTCGAAATTGAAAACACAAAGTCGTCGTTTCCTTCACCTGAATTACTTGCTTCGCCTTGACCGCCACCTTGCCCTTGACCTTGCTGCGGGCGCTCAATTCTGTCACCAGTTGTAAATTGATCATTGCCGGGGTGAACACGGTCGTTAATACCCCCTTTACCTTGTTGAAATACTGGTTCGCTAAGGTCTTTTTTAGGTATAACGATGTTTTCACCCGTATCTACGTCAGTTACACCACGTTGTGTAACTGCGTCAGACACCGACTTTTTAATTTGAGATTTGTAACGGCGTAAAAATCTCTGCCGATTAACGGTAGATTTATTTTTACTGTTTAAACGCCTATCAATAAAATTAGCCATAACGCCTCTTTATTGTTGATGTTATTAACGAGTTTGGTTTACATAGAGTTTCCCCTATGTGTCAAACCACTCAATGCAACGCTATATAAAAACTAAGAAGATTTTCTAACTCTTAAATACCATTCAGATAAAAGTCTTACTTGTTTTTGTGTATAGCCTTTGCTCATCATACGTTCTACAAAATCATCATGTTTTTGTTGGTCATCGGTAGATGTTTTCGTGTTAAATGAAATAACAGGAAGTAAATCTTCAGTATTCGAAAACATTTTCTTTTCAATAACCGTGCGTAGTTTTTCGTAACTCGTCCACGCAGGATTTTTCCCGTTATTATTCGCTTTAGCTCTTAATACAAAATTAACTATTTCATTTCTAAAGTCTTTAGGGTTGCTAATGCCTGCTGGTTTTTCTATTTTCTCTAATTCGTTGTTTAGTGCTTCTCGATCGAATAATTGACCTGTTTCAGCGTCTCTGTATTCTTGATCTTGAATCCAAAAATCAGCATAGGTTACGTAACGATCAAAAATGTTTTGCCCATATTCTGAATACGACTCAAGGTATGCGGTTTGAATTTCTTTTCCTATAAATTCAATATATTGAGGAGACAAGTAACCTTTGATGAACTCTAAGTAACGTTCGGCTGTTTCTTGTGGCAATTGTTCTCGTTCAATTTGCTGCTCTAATACATAGAATAAATGTACAGGGTTTGCGGCCACTTCTAAGTGGTCAAAGTTAAATACTCTACTTAGAATCTTAAATGCAAAGCGTGTAGACAAGCCCGACATGCCTTCGTCTACTCCTGCGTAGTCTTTGTATTCTTGATATGATTTTGCTTTAGGATCTGTGTCTTTCAGGCTTTCACCGTCATACACGCGCATTTTTGAATAGATACTTGAATTTTCAGGCTCTTTTAATCGTGACAGCACTGAAAATTGTGCCAGTGTTTCTAATGTGTCAGGGGCGCATTGCGCATTCGAAAGCTCACTGTTTTCAAGCAGCTTTTTATAAATTTTTACTTCTTCACTTACACGCATGCAGTAAGGTACTTTTACGATGTAAACACGATCTAAAAATGCTTCGTTATTTTTGTTGTTTCTAAAGGTTTGCCACTCAGACTCATTAGAATGAGCTAACAAAATACCACTAAAGGGAAGGGCTGAAAGACCTTCTGTAGGATTGTAATTACCTTCTTGTGTAGCGGTTAATAAGGGGTGAAGTACTTTTATTGGTGCTTTAAACATTTCCACGAATTCCATTAACCCCTGGTTTGCTCTACATAGCGCGCCTGAATAGCTGTATGCGTCAGGGTCGTTTTGTGCAAAATGTTCTAGTTGTCTTATGTCAACCTTACCTACAAGCGCTGAAATATCTTGATTGTTGTCGTCACCAGGCTCGGTTTTAGCTATAGCAAGTTGATCTAAAATAGAAGGGTAAACTTTTAGCACTTCAAACTTAGATATGTCGCCTTCAAATTCATGTAAACGCTTGGCAGCCCAAGGTGAAAGAATGGTATTTAAATACCTTGAAGGAATGCCGTACTCTTCTTTTAAAATTTTTCCGTCTGCATTTGAATCAAATAAACAGAACGGGTGGTCGTTTACAGGGCTTCGCTCACCCTTGGCACTTAAAATATAAATCGGCTCTTTTTGCATTAATGCTTTAAGTTTTTCG
This sequence comes from Colwellia sp., assembly GCA_020630795.1. Classification (GTDB taxonomy): domain Bacteria; phylum Pseudomonadota; class Gammaproteobacteria; order Enterobacterales; family Alteromonadaceae; genus Pseudocolwellia. The sequence goes on along the minus strand of JAHDIK010000004.1, from coordinate 35,133 downwards.
GCTAACGAGGATTTACCTCCGCCCACTGGGCCAAGTAAATATAAAATTTGTTTCTGTTCTTCAAGCCCTTGAGATGAGTGTTTAAGGTATGAAACAATTTGTTCAATTGCTTCTTCCATACCGTAAAATTCTTTGAAAGCAGGGTAACGAGAAATTACTCTATTGGAAAATATTCTACTGAGCGTTGGCTCGGTAGACGTGTCTATCATTTCAGGTTCGCCAATTGCTTTTAATAAACGCTCCGAGGCGCTCGCATAGGCACTTTGATCGGTTCGACAAATGTCAAGGAACTCTTGAATAGTAAAACGTTCTTCTTTCCCTAGGTCGTACCTTGATTGATAATGTTGAAAAATACTCATATTAACCTCCAGAAACCGATAAATGTTTTGAAAAGCTGAAAATTTTTTCTGATCCTATTTTAAGGTTAGTTGAAACTGATTAAATTGCGTATAAAACTTCAACAATTTTATACAGATAATGATAAGCAGGGGGGTTAACGGTAGTAAAAGTTAAAAATATTTTATTCTTATAAAACAAAAGATTAACTCAATGTCTTTTACATGGATGCAACAAGTTTTTAAAGCATATTTTTATGGCATTAAATATTTATGAATAGGTTTTGTAGGCAGGTGTTTTTATTTTTGTAGGCACAAAAAGGGAGAGCTTAAACTCTCCTTTTAATCGATGGATTTTGTACTAGTTGCTTAACGAATAACTATTACCAAATTTTTACACGCTTTTCTGGCGCAATATACATTTTGTCGCCTTCTTTTACGTCAAATGCTTTATAAAATTCAGGCATGTTTGACAACGAACCGAGTGCTCTAAACTCACCTGGCGAGTGAGGGTCTGTCGCTACACGGTTACGCATAGATTTTTCAACAATTTTTGAACGCCAAATTTGCGCGTAACCCATAAAGAAGCGTTGATCACCGGTTAAACCGTCAATTACAGGGGCTTCTTTACCGTTTAGTGAAGCTTTATAGGCTTTGTACGCAATAGTTACACCTGATAAATCACCAATGTTTTCACCAAGGGTAAGTTCGCCATTTACGTTTAAGTCGTCAAAAACTTGATAGTTGCTGTATTGAGCTACGAGATTGTCAGCACGTTTTTTAAATGCCGCTAAATCTTCTTTAGTCCACCAGTTTCTTAAGTTACCTTCAGCGTCGTATTTACTGCCTTGGTCGTCAAAACCGTGTCCCATTTCATGCCCAATAACTGCGCCGATACCGCCATAGTTAACCGCGTCGTCTGCAGCCATGTTAAAGAATGGTGGCTGTAAGATAGCTGCTGGAAATACAATTTCGTTAACGGTTGGGTTGTAGTAAGCGTTAACCGTTTGAGGAGTCATACCCCATTCCCATTTACGAATTGGTCCGCCTAGCTTTTCAACTTCTTTTTGATGAGAAATTTTGCCAGAGCGAATAATGTTTCCTACTAAATCGTCTGACTTAATTGTTAACGCTGAGTAGTCTTCCCATTTGTCAGGGTAGCCAATTTTAGGTGTAAAAGCGGCTAGTTTTACATGTGCTGCTTTTTTGGTGTCGCTAGACATCCATGCTAAATCGTCGATACTGTTACCGTATGCTGATCGTAAGTTTTCTACTAACTCACTCATGCGTGATTTAGCTTTAGGTGTAAAGTGTTTACCTACATAAACTTTACCAATAACTTCACCTAAGTTCGAGTTAACTACAGACACACCGCGCTTCCATGTTGGGCGTTGTTCTTTACGACCACTTAATTGCTTAGAGAAAAAGTCGAAATTTTCGTTATCAAGCTCGCTTGTTAAGTATGACGAGAATTGGCTTAGTGTGTGGAATTTTAAATAGGTTTTCCAATCTGACATTGATGTAGCGGCAAATACATCACCAAATCCAGCAGCAAAGTCAGGCTGGTTAATAATAATGTCTTTTTGTTTTGCTACACCAGACGCTGCTAAATATGCTTTCCAGTCAAACTTGTTTGTTACGGTTTTGTGTAGCATATCAACATTAAATTTGTTGTAACGCTTTTCACTGTCGCGCGATTGAACACGTGTCCAATGGTGTTTAGCTAACTTTGTTTCAATAGCCATGATGGTTTTAGCGGCATCTTTACCATTTTTAAAGCCAGCTAATGTAAACATGTTTTCAATGTGGGCAAGGTAACCTGCTCTTAATTTTACGAAACGTTCGCCGTCGTTAAAATAGTAGTCTTTATCTGGTAAACCTAAACCGCCTTGCCAAGCGTGTGAGGCGTAACGACTAGAGTCTTTAGCATCTACACTTACGTAAAAATATAAAGGAGAGGTAATACCGATAGATTGATAAGCGCCAAAAAATGCAGCTACATCGCTTTTATTTTTCAGACCTGCAATTTTATCAAGTAGCGGTGAAATAGGAGTTATGCCTTTTGCATTTCTTGCTTCAATATTAGTGAATGACTTAAACAAGTCAGCAACTTTTTGTTCGTCGCTTCCTTGAGTTAAAGATTCTGATTTCGCAAGCTCTTCAATAATCGCTTTTACATTGTCGTCTGCTTCGTCACGTAAATCATAGAATGAACCAATGGCTGTTTTGTCTCCTGGTATTTCTGAGCGTTTTATCCAACCACCGTTGATGTAACGATAAAAATTGTCTTGAGGGCGAACTGAAGGATCTAAGTTTTCTTGGCTGATACCTGATACTAACGCAGTTGCTGAAGCGTTAGACAGCGTGTCGGAATCGCTAACGTTTGATGTATTGTTACAGCCAGACATTAGTAGTAACGATGTACATACTGCAGTTGCTATGAGTGTTTTCATGTTTTTACTCTTATAGTTTGTAACGTAGTTATGCAATATTAGATGATAAGTATTATGCGAAGCTTACTTCACTACGTTAATGATTATTGTTTTAACTAATTAGAAGACTACAAATTCTTAATTAAGCCTTAATGCACTATAGATAATAAGATCAGTATTACAGCAGATCTAGCCGTATACACATCTATTTACATTATTTTTTAAGGGGATGTAAACCTGCTGTTACATTAGTGTTTTGCAAGTCGTTAAGTTAAGCCGAAGAATTAGCTTGTAAGAACATATTAACTGCGCAATCACACATTTTTTCTAAGTTACCACTGTCGGCATATACGCCGTCGATTAGTAAGCGAGCAATACCATGCAATGTGCCCCATGTTACTTGAGCTACTCGTAAAGTGTCTTCACCTTTGTTTAACAGGCCTTTACTTTGCCAGCGTTTGGTCATTTTTACTTGGTATTCAAAACTTGGATAGGCTACTTCTTTTAGAGAGTCAGTGCTTTTGCCGTCTTTCCAAATATGTCGACCAAACATTAAGTCGTAAAGTGATGGATTAGAGGTAGCAAAATGTACGTACGCGTAAACAAATTTTCGGTATTTTTGTTCATCAGTTAATGTAGTGCTTTCAAAAATCTCTTCTGACTCGTGGTGCCAATTCACAAAGCCTTGTGCGGCCACCTCGCAAAGTAACTCATGTTTGTCTTTAAAATGATGGTAGGCAGCAGTACGTGATACACCTACTTGTTCCGCTAGTTTTCTTAATGATAATCCGTCAATACCGTCTTGGTTGATCATTTTAGTTGCCGTTTCTAGTAAACTACTTCGTAGATCGCCATGGTGGTATGCTGATTTTTCTGATGTTTTTTTTGTCATAATAACGTGATGAATTACCGAATATTTTGATTGCTGCTAAAGTGTTTTTCGCGGAGGCAAAATAACATTTGAAAAAATTAAGCCAGCAACGAGCGACATAAAAATTAAGAATGCCTGAGAACCTATATCGCTAGAGTTTAATATATTTTGCCCTGACACGGCACTATTTAATCCTATATACACTTTACTGCCGGGTACGAGAACAACTAAGCCTAATAGTTTTACAACGCTTGATGGCAAATTCATCAGCCTTGAAAACAAATTACTGTATAAACCCAGCGCGAACGCACCTACAAACGCGCCAAGGGCAATACCTAAATATAAGCTCCCCCAAACACTTGCGCCGTATGCAATGTAACCTGAAATGATCCCCCAAGGAGCATCTTTTTTTCTGGCTTTAAAAAGAATAACTAAGCTGAATGTTAATATGGTTACAGCAACCCAAGCGGTCCATACAGGTGTTGATGTGGGTTCTACAAAAGCAACTTCTCCCCACATTAATTTACCTAGCGCTAGCCCTAATACACCGCCAAAGTACAATTTAAATAACGACATTAAGGCGTCCATTATTCGCGCTGTACCTGCCATTAGGTTTCGGGCAGCAAGTTCAGATAAACCTAGCGTAAGTGCAAGGCCTGGGATAAACGCGATAATACTTGAAAGAATAACGAGTGGAATGTTTATACTGGGATCAATCAATGTAATGGCTGAGGCAAGCAACGCTACGGTTAGCGCTGATATTGGCTCTAACATGTCGGTAACACGCTTTGAGCGTTCACTCCAGAATACAAATAAATAAACAACTAACCCAAGTAATCCCGACCAAAAAACATCGTTCCAGCTCGTACTCATTAACATTGCAAATGCACCACTAGAGGCACCAAAGGCTAAAAAGGTTAGCACTTGTCCGTAAGGATTTGGTTTATTTGCTATTTCATCTAATCGTTCGAGAGATTCTGATAAAGTACGTTGCCCTGAGCTAAGTTCATCAACAAGTTCATCGGTTCGAGCTAGCGAACCTAAATCTAATTCACCCGGAGTTACACGCACTACATGAGTGTATTCGGGTTGGTCTGCACCTTCAGATATTACGAACGTAAGCGCAGTTGGAGTAATTATAAAACAGCCTTTTAAATCGAGAAAGGTTGCCACATTAAGTAGGTGAGCTTCTAAGCGATATGCTGGCGTTCCAAATTTGTGGAGTGCTTTTCCTAATTTGATGATAAAGCGTCTTTTTTCAGCTAATTCTTTACTCGGAGTCATAGCAGTAGGGTCTTAATAATACACTTGAGTATGGTAGATTAATTATGTGTGTTTGTAATGTTTTTTTCGAGAATAAGTCACGCCGTTTGGTATTGATAATATGATGAGTAGGAAATTGTGTTGCAGCAGGTTTGTTGATGTAAAACAACAGCTAATGATAGTATGATTTATCAATAAACAAATGAAAGAAGTTATTCAATGACATTGCTTATTATATTAGGTGTAGTATTCGCTTGTGTTGCACTGATGGTAGTTCTAGGGGAGAAATTTGGTAAACCTATGAGCTCAGAACAACAATCTAAGTTTTCTAAAATTTCTATGTTTTTATGTGGCGCTTTAATTATTGGTGCCATTATTAAACAAATGCTCTAAAGCTTTTTTATTAATACAACATTATTGTTTTAGTTTTCAATCAGTGATACCAGCGAATGTGTATTACATGATTCAGTTTCGCCTGATGGAGTGTATTGTGCTTCGGTAATAGTAACTTCGCCATTGTTATCTTTGGTTAAAATAATTGTAGAGCGCGTACCGTATTCAGGTGATTGAATAAAAATAGAACTGAGTAGCTTCTCTCTGTCTAATGGTAAACCCGTTTGAGGTAAATGGTTATCCGCTGCTTGTTCTTTGTTAGTCATTAACTTCATTAGACTGTTATGTGTTAAATCTTGTTGGTTGTTTTCAATGAGTGTTGCTAGCTTCTGTTCTCCTAACGTCATTTTGGGCCAACTGTCAGTTAGCGCACCATTACACAAACTAAAAACACCATCTTCCATTAAATGTGTTGTTCGATTAACGCTGTCAAAACAATGCAATTTTTCTAATGACCCGTATATAAGATTAAAGCCATTATATTGGTGCGAATTCAGGTTTAGGTGTGCGCTGATGTTGTTTTGATTGGCTTTTATATTCTCTGTAGATAGAGCTTGTACAACTAAATCACCACGAGAGCGTTTTGAGTTATCAATTAAGTGAGGTTGCCTAAAATTGGTTAACGCCGAAAAGTGTTGCGATTGCGTTATGCCTAGCCACGTACCTCCTGCTTGTAAGTCTTTCCCCGCAAGTATTTTTTCGTTCGGCCAGTAATGCAATGATTGAGTTGGACGTTTGTGAAATTCATCTCTGTTAGCACAAATAATAACAGGGTATTTAGGATGTTGTTTAAGCGCTATAAAAAGAATACACATAAAGGTTTATTGATGAACAATGAATTATTTCGAATAAGTAAGTCTAAAACGCGATTTATCTTATGTATAGCCTTATATAAAGTTTAAAAGCGATTCTTGATGCATTAAACTCATGAAAGCTAAAAACACACTTCAAGCGCACAACATAGGTAAATGAATGTTCGAAATACCAGAATTAAATTTAAAAAATAAAGTATCGGAAGCTGAATGGAATGTCCGATTAGATCTTGCTGCATGTTATCGTTTAGTCGCGATGCACGGTTGGGACGATTTAATTTATACCCATATCTCGGCTCGCGTTCCTGATACTGATTATTTTTTAATTAATGCATTTGGTTTAGCGTTTAATGAAGTTACCGCGTCTAATTTAGTTAAAATTGATATAGACGGTAACGTGATTGACCAAGATTGCCCGTTCGAAATTAACCCTGCTGGTTTTACTATACATAGTGCTATACATGAAGTTAGGCACGATGCTATGTGTGTATTGCATTTACACACAAACGCCACTATTGCTGTTGCAAGTTTGAAAGAAGGTTTATTGCCATTAAGCCAGTATTCAATGTTTGCTTTGGCATCACTAAGCTACCACGAATACGAAGGTTTAGCGGTTAACCCAGCGGAAAAAGTAAAGTTACAAGAAAACCTTGGGAACAAAAACTTTATGTTGTTAAAGAATCACGGTGCTTTAACCGTTGGAAAAACGATTGGTGATGCCTTTATGCATATGTACGACCTTACACGAGCGTGCGAAATTCAAATACAAGCGTTATCGACGGGCATGGAAACTATTCGTGTTGATCAAAGTATTGTTGATGGTATTAAAGCGCAAGCAAGTGTTGTTCATACAGGCTTAACGGGTGGACAAAAAGCATGGCCAGCGATGATGCGACGTGTTTATAAAGAGTCGCCAGATTTCGCCTCTTAATTAATGAATTTTGATTATACGATGGCAACTATTCTTACTTATTAAAAACAAGAACCTAATATGAAAATAACTCACGTAGAAATATTCGATATACATTGTCCTGAACGTCCACCTTGGAATCCTGTTTTCATTCGTATTCACACTGACGAAGGGATTACGGGAGTAGGTGAGGCTGGTTTAGCTTACGATTGGGGTCATAGTGCGGCCGCAGCAATGATTAAAGAAATCACTGAAGCTGTGTTGATCGGCTATAACCCGTTTCAAACAGAAAAACTTTGGTCACGTATGTTGCGTGAAAGTTTTTGGGGGTTAGGCGGTGGTCCTGTACTTTATGCTGCTATGAGCGCAATAGATACAGCATTGTGGGACATAAAAGGGAAGGCACTAGGAGTTCCTGTTTATCAATTATTAGGTGGTAAAGTAAATGACGAGCTGCGCACTTACGCAAGTCAATTACAGTTTGATTGGGATAAAGAATGTAAAAAACTTATCGAGCCACAAGAATACGCTGAAGCAGCGTTAAAAGCGGTTGCTGAGGGTTATGACGCAGTCAAAGTAGATCCGATTGTTTATGACGGAAATGGTGAGTCTTCATTCGATCGAACTAAACTATTTACTAAACCACAAATGCGACTATTTGGTAATCGTTTGCGTGCTATACGCGATGCTGTTGGACCAGACGTTGATATTATTTTTGAATCGCATTCATTAATGGGTGCAGCATCAGCTATCCAAATGGGTGAAGTTATTGAGGAAGTTGGCTGTATGATGTACGAAGAGCCAGTTAACTACTTGAATTCAGCTGTTCATAAAAAGGTAGCTGAAAACGTTAAAGTGCCAATTGCTGGCGGTGAGCGTTTGTATCATCGTTGGGATGTTCGTCCATATTTTGAAGATCAAAGTATTGACGTGCTTCAGCCTGATGTTGGGTTATGTGGTGGTTTTACTGAGGCTAAAAAGGTATGTGATTATGCTGATGTATACGACATTCGTGTTCAAGCACATGTTTGTGGTGGCCCCGTAGCTACTGCGGCTTCACTACATTTAGAAACGGCAATTCCTAACTTTTTAATTCATGAGCACCACACCTATGCAATTAAATCATGGAACCGAGAATTATGTATTCAAGATCCTCAGCCTAAAAATGGAATATTTAAAGTGTCTGAAGAACCAGGTATTGGTATTGAATTGAACGATGAAGTTGTTAAACGCTCGCCACACGTAACGGTTAAATAATCGTTTAGTTATATTAGCAAAACAGAATAATAGGGTAGCTTTTAGCTACCCTTTTTTATGTGTATTCCACCGGAAGGGCGGTGGTGTATTTAATTTCCTCCATCGCGAAACTAGAGCTTATATCAGCAAAGCTCGCACGTGATATCAATCGATTGTAAAACGCGTCGTATGCTTTCATGTCGGGTACTACAACACGTAACAAGTAATCTACGTCGCCACTCATGCGGTAAAACTCTACAATTTCTTTAAAGTCGTCTGCGACTTTGCTGAATTCTTTAAGCCATTCAGGGTTGTGCTGATTAGTTTTTATCATCACGAAAATGGTTAAACCCACATTTAGCTTTTCTGGGTCAGCAATAGCGACTCTACCTTTAATAATGCCTGACTTTTCCATGGCTTGTATGCGTCGCCAACATGGAGTGGTAGATAAACCGACTTGGCTTGCAACTTCGCTTACGGGAGCTGTACAGTCTTGTTGAAGTATTTGCAGTATTTTTTTATCAAATTTATCCATAGCGAAACTAGTATTTAATATGAGCGTGAATTATAGAATACATGACTCGCTATATTTCGTATAGGAGTGTTTTGGTTCGTAGTGCGTAACTCGATAAATGTGAATTTTATTTATAAGTTATAAAATCGTTTGGCGTTTTGATAACACAATAAATCAAGTTGCTCGTTACTAAACTGGCTATTTAATTGAAGTGCGGAAGTGTTTAGTTGCCAAAAATTTTGATAGCTATGACTAAATAAACATAATGGAAAGTTACTAGCGATCATCACGCGTTTTATGCCAAAAATATTTACACATGTTTGAAGGGTAAAGGTTAGGTTATCAAGTGTGTAATCTCGGTTTGTCATTTCTAGTCCAGAGCATTTAATTGAACAGTGCTCATGCAAACTAAATTGCTTTAAACCGTGTAGCCATTGATCATAGTTTTCATCATTTATAGAAAAGCATGGCCAACCTGAGTGATTAATTATCACTTTAAGTGTAGGTACGTTGTTAAGTATGTTTTGAAATAAATCTACAGCCTGTGAATTAGCTATTGGCATTTGTAATTCAAAGTGCAACTGATGGTTAGCTAAGGTTTGTATATTGGTTAAGGTATTAGGGTGTTGAAGTACATTTAGATAATCGTCATCTAAGATATGTCTGCAGCCCGTGATGGTTTTTAATGAGCATAGCTTAGTTATTTGATAGTTGAAGTCGCTCATCGGCAAGGTTAAATCAATCGCAGCTACCGACTTAAATGGTTTGGTGCAGTGAGACTCTAACCATTCTATTTCTTTCCATGGTTGGTTGTTGTTAAAGCCCGCTTCAATATGAACAAAACCTGCTAATTTTAACCCTGAATCTAGTGTTAAATCTGATTCATTAAAGTCACGCACAATACGTTGTTTATCTGGCCAATGTGGAAGGTTTTCAGGTTTTAACCAGTGGTATTCACCTTTGTTAAAATCAAACAGGTGAATATGTGGATCGATAATATTCATAGCGGGCGGCCTTTGTTTAAAAAATTATTGTGCGGTATAGCCGCCGTCGATAACTTGTAAACTACCGGTAATGAATTTTGCTTTGTCAGAAGCTAAAAATAATACTAACTCAGCGACTTCTTCAGGTTGCCCTAATCTGCCTAAAGGTTGCAGTTCTGCTTCCTCTTGATGAATTTTATCTTTGTTTTCACCTGAACGAGCACAGTAGTTGTTTATTGCTTGATGGTATAAAGGCGTTTCTATGGTTCCTGGGCATACCGCATTCGAACGAATGTTGTAGCTTGCATAATCAAGAGCAGTGGTTTTGGCAATAGATGCTAGCGCTGCTTTACTCATGTTGTAAGCAAATGAGTTTTGTTTAGCGATTAACGCTTGATCTGATGCCATGAGTATAATTGAACCTGCTTTGTTGCTCTTCATACTTGGCAATACTGCTTTTACGGCAGCATAAGCGCCTTTAACATTAATGTTTAATACTCGATCGAATTCTTCTTCATTAGTGTTTTCGATGTTCCCTGAAAAATGAATACCGGCGTTTGAAACAAGCACATCAACGGTATGCTTGTTACTTATTTCATGAATCACACTTTCTACTTGCTTAACGTTTGTTACGTCGCACTGCTTAAATATACCAATAGATGATGGTTGAATATCTAAGTTGAAAACTTGGTAGTTATTTTTGATAAACAGTTCCATGATACTGAAACCAATGCCTGAACTACCGCCAGTAACAATGCATGTTTTTTTCATTTGAGTGACTTTTGAAAGGTGAATAACGTGGGAATAATAACGCGTATATATTTTTACTGCTACATTTGAAAATGAAAACGCCAAGTATAAATAATAACTTGGCGTTTAGGGGCGATTACTTTGCTAATTCAACCAAAGCAGCGGTATACATTTTTAAGTTGAGTTCGAACTGTTTCATGGTAATAAACTCGTGTTCACTATGTCCTGTATATTCAGTGTTAGGCATTGAAGGCCCAAAACTTACAGCGTTAGGAAATAACCTTGAATTGGTTCCGCCGCCAATAGAAATAGGTTTAGCATTCTTTATACCTGTGTAATGCGAGAATACTTTTAAAAGTGTTTTTACATGAGGCAAGTCTTTTTGTACCCACGGCTCTCTAACACTTTGCTTTACATCAGATAAAATGAAGTTGTTTTGTATTTGCCATTGTTGAATAGCTTCGTTAATTTGTTGTTGTAATAATTCAGTTTGCTTGCCACGAGGGCGACGAATGTTAATGTTAAGCTGAACACCGCTTTTCAGTTGTTTAATAACTGTTGGTGATACAGTCATTGGTCCCATAAAGTCGTCAGAAAAAGCAATGTCACCGAACTTTTTACCGTATAAGCCAGTGCCTAACTTAGTGTTTATAAAGTTAACAAGTGCACCGCTAGTGTTCATCGGCCAGTCGATAATTGATAATAATTCAGCAAGATGCGTAATAGCATTAACCCCATCTTCTGGTTTTGAAGAGTGCGCTGATTTTCCTAACGCTTTTACGGTTAACGTGCCTTCTGTTAATGTAAAGTCGAAGTTAATATTGGTATAAGCTTTCGCTCTATCCATTAGTTTTTGAAGTAACTCTACGTTAGCGTTTTTAATGGTTGCGGTTGCATCTTCTGGAATTTGGCTACCAAAAAAACCTCCAGTAAAGCCATTTAAATAGGGTGACTTAGACTTAATGGTTTTCTTTGTAAAGGTAAGGCTGATGGTTCCATATCCTTTTTCTGCTGTTACAACTGGGTATTCAGCGTCGATTGTTATATTGGTTTGCGGCAAAGAATGCGACTTTATATATTCTTCTAGCGGCCCCCAATCAGATTCTTCCGCCATGTAAACATAAAGCTCAATACGTTTGTTTAAAGTGATGTTTTTATCTTTAATTGCTTTCATAGCATAAAGGGCTGTAGAAATAGGGCCTTTATCATCTTCTGTTCCACGACCTATGAGTTTGCCGGGTTCACTGGTTAGGTCTAAATCAAATGGCGACATTTTCCACTTTTCAGGTGTTGCCGGTTGAATATCGCCATGTGTAACAATACCTATTCGTTCGGTTGATTTTCCTAAGCCGATAATGACAACGTAACCATCATCTTTAAAGTCTAAACCTAGGTGTTTAGCTTGCGCCTTTAATTCATTCTTAAATGCGATATGTGCAGGGTTTTTAGTTGATGGAGTTCCATCAATCGCTACAGTGTTGTGTTTTACTAGCTTGGCTAAGCTGTTTACCATATCTTTTTTGTAGGTTTTAACAGCGTAGTTAGCTGTGTTTTCGGCTTGATTACTAACGTTGTAGGCGAGTGATGTTTGCGTAAAAAGTAATGGGGTCAGAAGCGTTAAAACACTTAATTTTTTAATCACGATATTTCCTTTTATTCAACTAAATTTTAAGAACTGACGGTCATTTAACACTGCGTAATATAATCGATTCCTTCAACGCATAACAGATACAAAAACTTAGATATAAAACCTATACAGTTATTTAATTATTGAGTTTACGTTCCTGATGTTTATTCGCTATATATTTCAGCATGCTTGATTTAATTGGAATAGCTAAAATACTTAGAATGCTTAGGTTTAAATAAAAAAGCAGGTCGCATTCAAACAACTATACTTATTTTTAGAAAGGTAATAGAAATAAGTGAGATGTGTATGACGAAAGCAGCAGAAGTAGATATTCTGTCTCAAGAAGACTTAGATTCGTTGTTAAGAATTAATGAGTTTATTGATGAAGAAGATAACCAAAACTCATTAATAGGTGAATTAAAGCGCGCGATTTTAGATTCTGGGCAGCTTGAACTAGGGCAGTGGCAAATCCTTAGGGATCATATTCGTGAAATAGAAGAATTAATACCACATATCGATTTAATTATTAAATTGAAAAAAGAAGCATAACTAACGGGTTAAGCGCTTTACAAAAGCTATTAAGAGTAAACCTAAGGTTTGCTCTTTTTTTGGCGGTTTATTTCTTGAAGTAGTTAAAATATTAGATATAACGTTTTACTTTTAAAAAGTGTAAATATGTTCAGGTTTTGTAGGATAAAATACAGAAAATTCATCATTATTTAGGTTTTCATGAACATTTCTACATTAATATCAACTATTACAACACAACCTGAACAAGTGTCTTTTGAAGAGGTAATGGAAACAATTTCAGAGCACTATCATTATACGCCGAGCCGATTTGTTAATGGAGAACTTGTTAATGAATCTAGTACGAATGAAGGGTCGTGTAAAATTTTTGCTTTTGCAAAAGATAATAACTTATCTGAGCCTCAAACTTTGGCATGTTTTGGTCGTTATTATACTGATGATGTATTAAAGCATCCTGAGGGAAATGATCACGGAAACATTCGTAATTTTATGGTTAGTGGTTGGGGCGGTATTCGTTTTGATACAAAACCGTTAACTAAGAAATAAGCTACACTAAAATAGCTTTTAACAAGGTGATAAATGGTTTGTGAGCGAGGTAAGCGGAGTCGTTTACATATCGTTTTCCATTATATTACTTTCAATAAGATCGAGTTGGTTTAAATTAGGTATACTTGATCTTATTTCTTCTTCTAAAACATTAAGTTGTTTTAAATTTTCACAAAAAAGTTTCACCTTTTTATCCAGCGCATTGGTTTGTGTACTTAAGCCGACTTTTAAGTCTTTGCCTAGCGTTTCCATTTTGTCACTGAAATTGCTATCTCTATTTTCATTATGGTCACCGGCGTCATTTACGATTGCTTCGCCTACCGCCATTAATATGCTGCCCAACGACTCTGAAACGATCTGTTCTATCTCTTCTTCAAACTCGCCTGAAAATATTTCATCAAAATCATCAAAGTCTTGAGGGGCAATAAAATAGTTATTATCACTATGGTTAAACCTTTCTCGTAATCTCCACTGCATATCAGTGAAACGTTCTTGGAATTTTTGATGAGAATTACTGTTTTCACCCGTTAATCCACTGATGACTTTATTTACAGCTTCAAGGCCTACATCTACGCCGTCCACTGCAATAGAAACTATCTCAGGAACTTGTTCGCGAATCGCTTTGGAATACGATGCCAATAACTTTTCTTGTTTATTATTTAAGATGATTTCTCGACCAGAAATAAACAACTGTTTATCTCGAGTAATTTGAATGTATGTGGTGTCTTTGTTTAGGAGTCTTACGTGCAGAGGATCAATTACAACGCCATATTTGAAGTTTATATCACAGCTTTCGGCAAAAGCTGAACCACATAGTAGGCTCAGGCTAAGTGTGATTGGCGTTAAAAACTTCAAATGCATCGTCGTATTTTTCTCGTGTCTGTGTTGTAGCTTTTAATGTTAAGGCATTGGGTGTTAGGTATTAACTATTGGTTCCATATGAACTTGTCGTTCAAAGTAAACCATTTTACTAGGTCCATATTCACGCTTGGTTCTGTCGTTAAAGTCACCAACGTTTAGTTGAACGCCATGGTAAATTTTGTCTGTAGCCTCTACAAATACACTTGTCATATAGTCTTGTATTTGTTCATCAATATGAGCTTTTTCTAACAAGATATCACCCATTTTTCTCGCGTGATATTGATAGGTAGATACTACTTTTTTTAGCATTTCTGGCTTAGCTTTTTCTTTTGGTAATGCTTTAAGTTTATTTGTTGCGGTTTTTAGTTCTTGTGTTTTGTCGGTTTCAACTTGCAGTCTTTCATCTACTTCTGACAGCTTTTCTCTAAACTCTTTGATACGTTTATCAAACGTAATAGTTGTAGAACTACCTGCCGTTGCGCCAACTGTTCCAGCATGTACTGAGGTTCCCGCATTAATGTAGCCAGCAATAAGTTTGCCGTTTGCTTTCTCTTCAGAACCAACCCAAACCATATCGTTTACGTATATTATGCTATGCATAAGTTGGTTCTCTATGCGTAAATTGTTACATGAAATGTCAGCATATTGACAATACTTAGCATAAATATTACCAGCGCAACGAATATTAACACTCATCAAAACGTCGCTTACCGATAAGTCTTCAACGTCTTGTTTTTTACCAATAATACCGCCGCCGATTGTGATGTCACCACCGGCTTCAAGCTGTGCAGATTCAACAAAGCCGCCTACCGTAATGTCACCTGTCGCGCAGACTTTCATGCCTTCACAAACGTCGCCGTCAATAATCACGCTACCTTCAAATTTTATGTGGCCTGTACTTACATCGACATTTTTGAGTTTATAAACTTCGTCAATTTCCATGCCGTTTTCAATTGCACGGGGAAGGCCGACAAGTGTTGAGATGAGTACGTTTTTGTTTTTAGGACTTATTACTGTGCCGTCACCTGCTCGCATTTCAATGTCTTCGCCAGGGTTGGGTTTTAAAGGAGTACCGGTAACGGTAAAGCCTTCTATACCTTGGGTAAGAGGTACTCGTTGGGCTAGAGGGTCGCCTACTCGAACACAGATAATATCGCCTAAATCGCGCATATCTACACTACCATCTTCACGTTCTTTAGGGCGGAGAATGCGGTCTTGCGCGCACTGAACAAGCTGTTTTATTCGCGCATTTTTACCGTTAATTGGGTTTTTACCTTGGGCTATATTGCCTTTGACAAGGGAACCTTCAGGTTCGTCGATAGACTTTTGAGCAAGAGCAAGTAAGCCTTCTTTACTAAAGCCTTTTATTACACCTGCTTCTTGTGCTGACGTTAAAATTTGTTTTGCAGTAGGGTTTTTCCCACCTAATGCTGTAGTGACTTCTGCACTAGCCGACATTTCATCATCAGCTATTTTTATTTCAATCGTTGCATTTTTTCGCTCTAAAACTTGATAGCGTATTTCTCGGCCGCTCTTACCTTGAGGTAGAGGTTTTAATACGCTATTAAGTTCAGCGATTGCATTTTTTATATTGCTCTTGTTGAGTTGCAGTGCACTATATTCAGACTTTTCAATGAGTTCGATAATAGCGGCCTCATTTAATACGTCACTATTTTTAATCGGCTGAAGAACTAGGTCGATATTGTTTTTTTTATTCTCAACGAAGGTTACCTGAGTCACGTACTACAATCTCCATTTACAGCAATGTTAAAACCTTAAATATAATTTTCTTGATGTACTTTGATAAACGTTGGCGTGTTTATTTTAGAGTAATCAACCTTGTATTCTTTGTTATCAAGGGCTTGAATAAACACGAGTGTTTTTTCTTCGCCAAAACATTCCGATGAACCCACATCGATAACTTCTTGATAAGCTTTTTTAGCTTCTGAGCGTTTACGAGGTACTTCACCTTCATAAACACCAATTCCGCGGTTACTCACAATAACAATTGGGTGTCCGCCATTTTGAATTAATAAGTCGAATTTTCTATTTTTGTGGATAATGGTATTTCTTCCACTAGTGATGAAGTTTTTTTCTATCACGGCGATGGCCTCTCGAATTTAGTTAAGGTGGTTCAGCAGAAAACAGTGGTGCGGCTGAACAAGGTTAACTGTATATAGTGTAAAGTCTTGTGTCGTAAAGTATTATAAAGGAAAAGACACATATAAATAATATACAATACTTCTATTATAAATATATAAAGTTTTGATTTACTAAGCAATAAATAACAAAAATATCCCTAAATTTTGTACGATTATTCGTAATTATGTACATAAAGTGGCTTATGTTTACTTTCTATTAACAATCTACGTACTAAATCTAAACTTCTTGCCGCAACCATTCGTTGAAAATACTGTCTATTCCCTTTAATGATAAAATGCTGTGTTTGCATATTTTTACGAGTTCCCCAAGCTATCCAAACGGTGCCGACAGGTTTGTCTGGTGTTCCACCACTTGGACCAGCAATTCCCGAAACGGCGATAGCAATATCGGCATTAGCTTTATCGATTGCGCCTTTAGCCATTTCTATTACTGTTTCTTTGCTGACGGCGCCCGTTGAATTGATTGTTTTGTTTCTTACGTTTAATACGTTTTCTTTGATTGTGTTTGAATAGGTGACAAAACCCGCTTCGTAAACACTTGAAGCGCCAGATATAGAGGTTATTTGGCTAGCGATTAAACCGCCGGTACATGATTCTGCAGTGGTTAGTGTAAGTTGTTTTTCTTTCAACAAACTAACAACTGAAGAAGGAATACTTACGGGAGTATCTTTTATTTCACTAATTATATTATCGTTTAGTAATTCTTGTATTTTGGGTAGCCACAATGTTTTAAGTTGATGGGCCTTACTTGAGCGTGTGATGAGTTTAAGTTCTACTGTGGGTGAGTCAGCTCGGTATCCAACTTGGATACTGTTAGGCCAATCTGGAAATGCGTTATCTACCATCGTTTGTAAGCGAGACTCGCCAATACCAAAGGTTTGTAGTCGGGTAATGTGAACGCTGTCGTGGTTGGGGACTTTTTGTGTTAACGATGGGATAATTTCTTCTTCCATCATTATTTTTAACTCACTTGGTACGCCAGGTGTGCAGTATATTTCGCAGTCGTTTATTTTAATATGAATACCTACCGCGCTGCCTGTTCTATTATAAATAATGTCAGCATTTTGAGGGAGCCATGCCTGCTTTAAGTTGGCTTTATCGAGTGTAAACGAGCGATTTTTTGCCCACTGGTTTAAGTGGTTTATTGCTTGTTGGTTTTCTATTAATGGTTGGTTACATACTGTTGCTAATGCTTCTGAGGTTAGGTCGTCGGTTGTAGGGCCTAAACCACCATTAATTATTAATACGTCGCATTGTTTACTCATGTGTTCTATTTCACATACGAGCGACGACATATCATCACTTATCGTTACACGTCTATTTATATCAATTCCTAATTCACTGACTTGCTTCGCTATCATTGCTGAGTTGGTATCGATAACGTCACCAGTCATTAATTCATTGCCAGTAAGTAATAACTGCAGAGTAAAATTTGACATGTTAAATATTCCCTAGTGCTTGAAGTCGCTCATCATAGTTGTAATACGTTGACTTTAGTAGTGATAGTAGGCTTTTTTAATCGCTTTGTTATAAATGTGTATTTTATAATATAACTTTTGGGGTGCTAACTGCCGGGGAATAACGATAGAATAAGGCATGTTTGTATGTAGAAGTTAGTATTGTGGAATCAAAAAGATTTGATCGAACGATGTTATTTGGTAGTTGGTATAGAGGAGACTCAGAACCTACCAGTGGTAATCAAGTAACTGAATTCGCTCGTATGGAACCCGATGGTAGTTTTGAGTTTATGTTTGTTCAATATGATAAACATGGTCATGTTGTAGAGGAAATTACTGAGCTGGGAGATTGGGGACTAGTTGGAGATATTCATTTTACTATTACACGTGCAGAAGTGGTTGATGGAGAAACTTTTTCAGCTGATATGTTGAATGAAGATAACTATCAAGCATATCAGGTATTACAATTAACCAGTAAAATTTTGGAATATAAGCACATTATTACTAATGAAGTATTTATACTCAGGCGTGTTGTTGATAAAATCGCTCATTGTTAGGATGTAACGCATGATTAAATTTTTAGTGTAAACCCACTTCAAAACCTATCGTACCTTTTAAGTAGTATGTATTTCATTGAATACAATTTTTTAATTTTGAGAAAATAATGAAAAGAATTAAAGCCGCAAGTTTAATTACCGCTATAAAAACTCCATACAATGCGCAAGGTGAAATTGATCTTGCAACATACGATCAACTTGTTGCTAAACAAATTGACGCTGGCGTTGATGGTATTATTGTTGGTGGTACAACGGGAGAAGGGCACTTACTTAGTTGGGAAGAACACCTAATGCTTATCGCGCATAGTGTTCACCGTTATAGTGATAAGTTGGTGATTGTTGGTAACACCGGTAGTAATAATACGCGCGAAGCTATTAAAGCGACAAAGAACGGCTTTGCCATGGGAATGGATGCAGCGTTACAAATTAATCCATATTACGGCAGAACGTCTAATAAAGGTGTATTAGAGCATTTTAAAAAGGTTCTAGATATTGGCCCTACGTTTATTTACAACGTACCGGGCAGAACAGGGCAAGATATTACGCCTGATATTATTGAACCATTATCAAAACACGAAAATTTTGTAGGTGTTAAAGAGTGTACGGGTAACGAACGTATCGCTTATTACGAAAAGCAAGGCATTGCGTGTTGGTCTGGTAATGATGATGAAAGTTTTGCTGGTCGTCACGAATGTGGTTCTCACGGCGTTATTTCTGTTACGTCTAACATTATTCCGAAGATTATGCGTACGTTAATGGACGAAAATGACATTGCATTAAACGAGCGCGTACAAGGGTTAATGAAGTGGTTATTCTGCGAGCCTAACCCTATAGCGCTTAATACCGCATTAATGATGACTGATGCGGTAGAAACTAACTTTAGGCTACCGTATCAAGCGTTAACGCTAGAGCAAAGACAACAAGGCTTTGAGCTTTTATCAGCATTTGATAACAACGAACTGGTTGGCGATGAGTTGGCACTGCTTAACGACAGCGACTTTAATTACACATCGTAGTTAGTTTAAATTACGCTTTTTAAGCTTAGCTTAACTTAACTTAAATTAGCTTAAGCTTTGAATTTATATACTTAACCAAGAGCGTCTAAAGAAGGTTTTAGATGCTCTGGTAATTCAAAATGCGCTTGTTTGTTTTTTACAGGGCACATAAACGAAAGTGAAACCGCGCAAAGCTGCAAATCTAACGATGAAACTATCGGTTTATTCGTTAGTGCATCTCTATCTAATCCATGCAACCTATCACCAACCACAGGCATATTTATGCTGGCAGCATGAATTCTAATTTGATGTTTACGGCCTGAGTCAATCTTCACATCAATTAACGAAATATCGTGTGCATTGCAGTAGTCTATGCAAGTAAAAGTACTTTTAGCTGATTTACCATCAACGGCACTTTCTATAATTTCAGGTTGTGGGCGTTGATTATGATCGCCATGCGCTAAAATTAAATAGTGTTTTTCTAACGCGTGCTTTTCAAAAATGTTACTAAAATAACGCGCGGTGTTTTTGGTGTGGGCAATAACAATGAGTCCAGTCGCGGCCCTATCAAGACGATGAACAATAAACGTGGCTCGTTCTGGGGTGAGGTGAGTTTGTGCCCAGCGAGCTATGGTGCAATGATCGCTCCATTTAGAGCCCTGTGAAAGCATTCCATAAGGCTTGTACCACACACTATAATCTTTCTCATCTGCAATCAGTAAAGCTTCTGGCGGTGTTTGCGTTAATATCTGTTCGTTGTAGTAAAAGTGTAACTCGTCGTGTTCAACCAATATTTTTTTTAGTCGACGCAGTCTTTGCGTTGTTCTTCCTTTTGTTAACCACAACGCGCCTTTAGATATAGCACTCTTTATTTCGGCTTTACTAAGGTCACAATGTTCACTCAATACAGCAACTGCATTTATTGACTGATCTGCAATTTTTTTTGTAATAGGTATATGTTTTTCGAACTGTTTCAAAGCAATGGTCGTATTAAGCGTGATATCGTAAGTTTACCAAATTTGTAGAAGGTTGTAGATGTTAGTTCGTTTCCATTTTATTCCTGCTTAATTCATTGTGTTTCATGATAATAACCAGATAAAA
This sequence comes from Colwellia sp., assembly GCA_020630795.1. Lineage (GTDB taxonomy): Bacteria > Pseudomonadota > Gammaproteobacteria > Enterobacterales > Alteromonadaceae > Pseudocolwellia. Next base: position 14,800 of record JAHDIK010000004.1, on the reverse strand, counting down.
TGCCATTAGATAATTTAAGCAGTTGGAATGAAAATGGAACGAGATTTAACGCTTTTCCCTGAGAATGACATTGGTGAGTATTTGTGGAGCGCGCTTAATGCAGGTGATGATTTATCTCAAGCGAGAGAAATTGAGTTTACGGTTATTTTTAAAACTCAAGAACAAGCATTAAAGTTTGGGAATTTGTTGTTAGAAAATAATCAAAAACTTTCAATGTGCCCATATGAACAAAACGAAAGTCATCCTTGGGAGGTTACCGCATATCCAATGACAAACGCGTCATACGAAAATATTATCGCGTATAAAAACTTGCTAGAAGGTGGCGCGGTTGAATTTGAAGGTGTTTTTGACGGCTTTTACTTTCCTATTAATTAACGGAGCTTATTGTGATTGACATTAAACAGTTTTCGACACTGAAAAAAAACGCAGCAGCGTCGTTTAATCAGCAAAAAGCAATTATTAAAAAAGTTATGGCTGGCAGAGTAGTGACTTGTAATAGTTGTGGTGGAGAGCTTTTTATTGTTCTACCTGAAAACTCTGGTACACCCGGTGTTTATTGCAAAAAAGGGTGTACCGATATTTCGCTGGATTTTGCTGAGTAGCTTTTCTATTAACCGTTGGTTATAAAAAACTAGCTATGTCAGTAAGTGATTTTTTGACGGTTGCATGAGCTGGTACTGTTGCATCTTCCGCAGGGTAGCCAGCTATAATGAGCATGTAAGGTCGTTCATTATCACTTCTATTACATATTTTACTTAGAAACGACATTGGTTTAGGTGTATGCGTTAATGTTGCTAAACCTGATGAATGCAATGCATTAATTAATATTCCTGTCGCGATACCTACCGATTCATGAACATAATAATTAGTATTTTTTTCTTCAGAGGTAATTCCGCCTTTTTTCTCGCTAAAGACTGCAATTAACCAAGGTGCATGCTCTAAGTAAGGTTTATTCGCATCGGTACCTAAAGGTTTTAGTGCGTCTAACCATTCTTCACCTGCGCGACCTGCGTAAAAGTTACGCTCATGAAGCTCTGCTTGTTCTCTAATTTGTTTTTTTATGTCTGCAGAGTTCACGGCCGCAAAATGCCATGGTTGATGATTAGCGCCACTTGGTGCTGTGCCGGCTGCTTTTATGCAGTTTTCAATAATAGCTTGTTCGACTGGGCGGTCGCTAAACTTTCTGATTGAGTGTCTGCGTTTAGCGTTTTCATAATAGGCTTCTGATCTAGAAAGCATTTCTTCTGGAGAATACTCGATAAAATCAGTTAGTGGAGATGAGTCGTGTTCTTGCATTGTTCTTATTCCTTCTTTTACGCAAGCATATATTTCGGGACGAATTCAATGCAAGAAAACGACTTTTTCAATTTGGATATGAGGGGATTTAAGTGTACCTATTATTTTACGGTTAAAAAATATTAGTATGTTTTACAAACAAAAAAGGCGCTCAAGGCGCCTTTTATTAATATCGTTGTTAAGAATTAACCAACGAATTTACGTGCGTTTCTAAACATTCTTACCCATGGAGAATCTTCTTTCCATTCGTCTGGGTGCCATGAGTTGGCTACTGTTCTATATACACGCTCTGGATGAGGCATCATAATCGTTACACGACCGTCGGTTGTTGTAAGTGACGTAATACCGTCTGGTGAACCGTTAGGGTTTGCAGGGTAGGTTTCAGTAACTTGACCGTAGTTATCAACGTAGCGCATTGACACAGTACCTGATTCATTCGCAGAGTTTACAGCTTCATCAGAGCTAAACTCTGTTCTACCTTCACCATGAGACACTGCGATTGGCATGCGTGAACCTTCCATTCCTTTAAAGAACACAGAAGGGCTTTCTTGAATTTCAACTAAACTAAAACGCGCTTCAAAACGCTCTGATTTATTTTGTACAAAACGAGGCCATGCTTCTGAACCAGGAATAATTTCTTTAAGGTTAGATAGCATCTGACAACCGTTACATACACCTAAGCTGAATGTGTCTTCGCGGTGGAAGAATGTTTTGAACATTTCGCGTGCATTTGCGTTGAATAAAATTGATTTTGCCCAACCTCCACCAGCACCTAAAACATCACCGTATGAGAAACCACCACAAGCGACTAAGCCGTTAAAATCTGCTAAATCAGCTCTTCCTGATAAAATATCAGACATGTGTACGTCTACCGCTACGAAACCTGCACGGTCAAATGCCGCAGCCATTTCTACGTGAGAGTTAACACCTTGCTCACGTAAAATCGCTATTTTAGGGTGGCTGTTATTCGCAACATCCTTAGCAATTAAGTCAGCCACAATATCTTCATTAATATCAAAACTTAACGATGCGTTTAAGCCTGGATCTTCAGTATCAAACTTCACATCATGTTCTTGTTGAGCACATTCAGGGTTGTCACGTAACGACTGCATTTTAAAGGTCGTTTGTGCCCAAAGCGTTCTGTAGTATGTACGTGAGTTTGCAAGTACTTCATTTCCATCGCGTGAGAAGCGAATAGTATCGTCATTATTTGTACGAGCTATGTCAGTACAACAATCTAAAATACCGTGTTGTTCAAATACAGCGTGAACTGCGTCTACATCAGTTTCACGTATTTGTATTACTGCACCAAGTTCTTCGTTGAATAATACTTCTACGTCGCTACCTGATAAAGCAGATATGTCTACATCTACACCAGTATGTCCAGCAAATGCCATTTCGGTAATGGTTGTAAATAAACCCCCGTCAGACCTATCGTGGTAAGCAATAAGTTGTTGCTTAGACACAAGTATTTGAATGGCATTGAAAAAGCCTTTTAATGTTTCTGCATTATCAACGTCAGGAGTTTCTGTACCAAGTTGTTTGTATACTTGTGCTAAACATGAACCACCTAAACGATTTTTACCTTTAGATAAGTCGATAGCTACAATGCGTGTGTCACCTAAGTCAGTACGTAGTTGAGGTGTTACCGTTTTACGAATATCTTCAACAACACCAAACGCAGTTATAACTAATGAAAGAGGAGAAGTAACCGATTTACTTTTGCCATTTTCATCCCATTGAGTTTTCATCGACATAGAGTCTTTACCAACAGGGATTGTTAACCCTAGAGCAGGACAAAGCTCTTCACCAATTGCTTTTACCGCTTCGTATAAACCTGCATCTTCACCTGGGTGACCTGCTGGCGACATCCAGTTAGCTGAAAGCTTAATGCGGTTCAAATCGCCAATGTTTGCACTTGCTATGTTGGTTAATGACTCTGCTACAGCTAATCGTGCAGACGCGCCATAGTTAAGTAGCGCAACCGGCGTACGCTCACCTAAAGACATTGCTTCGCCATGGTATGAATCAAGTGCTGATGCTGTTACACCACAGTCAGCAACAGGTACTTGCCAAGGGCCAACCATTTGGTCACGGTTAACCATACCTGTAACAGTTCTATCACCAATGGTAATTAAGAATGTTTTTTCGGCTACTGTTGGTAAAGTTAAAATGCGTTCAGCTGCGTCTTCAAGGGAAATCGCAGATAAGTTAATTTCATCACCTTGCGACTGCGCACTTTTAACGTTTTTAATAATCTTAGGCGTTTTACCTAATAAAACATCGAGTGGTAAATCAATTGGTGTTTTTAATTCTTCACGATCTGCAAAGTGTTCATCAGTAACTGTTAAATGCTCTTCTTCAGTTGCTCTGCCTACTACAGCAAATGGCGCTCTTTCACGAGCACATATTTGAGTGAATAGCTCTAATTGTTCGTCTGATACTGCAAGTACGTATCGTTCTTGAGATTCGTTACACCAAATTTCATGAGGTGCCATGCTTCTTTCATCGTTTGGTACATTACGTAATTCAAATACGCCACCACGACCACCGTCAGAAACAAGCTCTGGGAATGCGTTTGATAAACCACCAGCACCCACATCGTGTATAAACATTATTGGGTTTTTATCGCCAAGCTGCCAACATTTATCAATAACTTCTTGGCAACGACGTTCCATTTCAGGGTTTTCACGTTGTACAGAAGCAAAGTCTAAGTTTTCAGCAGATTGACCTGACGCCATTGAAGATGCAGCACCACCACCTAAACCTATGTTCATGGCTGGCCCACCTAACGCAATTAAGTTAGCACCAACAACAATGTCACCTTTTTGTACGTGTTCGTCACGGATGTTACCTAAACCACCCGCAAGCATAATTGGTTTATGGTAACCGCGAATTTCTTTACCGTTAAATGAGTTAACTTCTTCTTCGTACGTTCTGAAGTAACCCAAAATTGCAGGGCGACCAAATTCGTTGTTAAACGCTGCACCACCTAATGGTCCCTCTAGCATAATGTCTAATGCTGAAACGATACGAGACGGTTTGCCGAAATCGGTTTCCCATGGTTGCTCAAAATGTGGAATACGCAAATTTGATACAGAAAAGCCAACTAATCCAGCTTTAGGTTTTGAACCTACACCAGTTGCACCTTCATCACGAATTTCGCCACCACTACCTGTTGCCGCTCCAGGGTACGGAGAAATTGCAGTAGGGTGATTGTGTGTTTCAACCTTCATTAAAATTTGAATGTCTTCGTGGTTATAGCTGTATTGATTAGTTTCTGGGTTAGGGAAGAAACGACCACCTTTATTACCAACCATTACCGCTGCGTTATCGGCGTATGCACTTAGCACAAAATCACTGTTAACTTCGTGAGTATTACGGATCATTTTGAACAATGATTTCGGTTGCTTTTCACCGTCAATTGTCCAATCAGCATTGAAGATTTTATGACGACAGTGTTCAGAGTTTGCTTGAGCAAACATATATAGTTCGATGTCGTTAGGGTTACGGCCTAATTTTGTGAAGTTTTCAAATAAGTAATTAACTTCATCTTCAGCAAGCGCTAAACCTAAGTTGATGTTTGCATCAACTAGCGCTTTTTTACCGCCGTTCATTATATCAATAGACGTTAACTCGCCTGGCTCTGCGGTTGCAAACAGCATAGTTGCCTGTGACAGCTCTTCAAACACAGCTTCCATCATTCGGTCGTGTATAAGGTTATTTAATGCAATTTGTTGTTCGTTATTCAAGTTATCAGCAGTAATGTAATACGCGATACCACGTTCTAAACGTATAACTTTGCTTAATCCACAGTTGTGAGCGATATCTGTAGATTTAGAAGACCAAGGTGAAATAGTTCCTGGGCGAGGTGTGATTAATACAAGCTTACCTACAGGTTCGTGTTCTTCTATCGTTGGTCCGTACTTAAGAAGTTGCTGTAAAACATGCGATTCTTCGCTAGTTAGTTCTTCTGAAATATGTGCAAAGTGCATAAATTCAGCATATACGTCTGTAACAGGAAGAGATAACTCAGCACATTCATTTAATATTTTTTTTACTTTAAATTCAGAAAGTGCAGGAGCGCCGCGAAGGGTTTTTATCAACATCGACATAGTCTATTTCACCGGGTTAAATTAATTAGGATAAAAAGCGCGCGTAGTATATACCTAATCAACTTTAATATATAGATACGAGAGACATTTTTACGGCTAATTAATCGTTATTTTTAAAGCGCGTACAGGGGCTTTTAGGTTAGATGAAACATGTTCATTTGGTCAGGTTTTTGAGTGGGTTAATTGATTGGATTCGCGTGAAATTTTAACGGAATTATGATTAAATAAACGCTTAAAATAGATAATCACGGTAGTAGATTATTAAAATAAAGCTTTCAGAATTAGGTAAATAACGACACAATATATGTCTATGGAAATTTCGCTTCAAAAACTTGTTAGACGATCTGCGCTATCAATAAGCTCTATTTTATTGATGTGTTTTGTTATGTTTGGCTGTCAACAAAATGTTGAAAAAGCAAGCTTGCAACGTATTGTTGAACGAGGTTATGTAACTATTGGGACGTTATACGGGCCCACTAGTTATTATTTAGAAGCAGAAGGTCCTACAGGTTTTGAGTACGAATTAGCTAAAAAATATGCTGATTATTTAGGTGTTAAACTTGTTGTAGTTCCTGCCTACCATATCGAAGATTTGTTCCCAAAACTTGAGTCGGGTAATGTCGATTTTCTTGCCGCAGGTTTAGCTGCTACCACTAACCGACTCGAAAAATACAACATGGCACCAAGTTATGATCGTATTAGTCAAAAGCTCGTTTTTAAACAAGGCAATATTAGACCACGCAAGTTAGATGACTTAACGGGTAGGTTTATGGTTACTGCTCGCACGAGCCATGCAGAAAACCTTGAGAAGCTAAAACGCACCAATAACGATTTGTCTTGGGAAGAAAGTTCAGAGCTCGATAGCGAAGAACTTTTATTGAAAGTATTAGAAGGCGAAATTGATTACACAGTAATTGATAGTAATGCTTTGGCGATTAGTCGACGTTATTACCCTGAAATTAGTATTGGTTTTACGATTAAACAACCTGAGCCTTTAGCTTGGTTAGTAAGTAAACAAGCAGACACTTCAATACTGGCGAGTTTAGTCGAGTTTTTTGGGCAAGTGCATCACGACGGTACTTTGCTTGCATTAGATGATAAATACTACGGGCACATAGAGAAGTTTAATTACGTTGATACCCGTTCGTTTATTAAAGCGGTTGAAACCAAGCTTCCTAAATATCAACCAATATTCGAGAAATACGGTGAAGAAGTTGATTGGCGATTATTGGCTGCAATCAGTTACCAAGAGTCTCATTGGAAACCTAATGCTCGCTCACCCACAGGTGTGAGAGGCATGATGATGTTAACACTACCTACAGCTAAACAAATGGGAATAACAAGCCGTTTAGATGTGGAACAGAGTATTCGTGGTGGCGCAAAGTACATTAAGAAAATGATTGATAAGGTTCCTGAGCGAATTCCTCATCCTGATCGTTTATGGTTTGCATTAGCTTCATACAACGTTGGCTTCGGCCACTTGAATGACGCACGGATTATCACTCAGCAGCAAGGTGGTGATCCCGATCGTTGGGTTGAAGTTAAAAAACGTTTGCCGCTGTTAAAGCAAAAGAAATTCTACAAAAAAACGAAATATGGTTACGCTCGTGGTGATGAACCCGTTAATTATGTTGAGAATATTCGACGTTACTACGATACGCTTGAATGGATGGACGAACAGGCAAAACTTAAGCTTGTTGAAGAGTCTAAGAAAGCGAAACAACTAGAAATGATTGAAAATCAAAATGGTGCAATGCCAGTTGAAACAACACCTCCGCCATTGGAAGCTCCCATTAGTTCAGACTAATCTAGCATTTATTGTTCTGTGTCATAAATTGTTCATAATTACTTTGCATAATGTAACCTTCAAAAAGAGGATACATTATGTCATTTAATACAAGAAAGCGTTTGGTTAGCTGTCAACGAAGAAGACAAGTTAATCGCCAAAAAAGTAAAACAATTAGTCGTCGTCAATCTCAATTCCTTCAAGAAATATTCTTAGCTGAAGAAAAGAACAATCAATTTTAAGGATTCAACCTTAAGTAGATTGTTTTTTGTAGTAGAAGTAGTGGATAATGCGCCTCCTTAAATGTGGAGATAATCATGCGGTATGCACTAGGCATTGAATACGACGGCAGTAGATACTGTGGTTGGCAACGCCAACAGAATGTCATTAGCGTTCAACAAAAACTTGAAGAAGCCTTATCAAAAATAGCTAATGAGCCTATTGAGGTTATTTGCGCGGGTAGAACAGACACTGGCGTTAATGCAACGAATCAAATCGTTCATTTCGATACAACTCAAACACGTAAAGACGTTGCTTGGACGTTAGGCGTAAATACTCACCTTCCTACAGATATTGCTGTGTCATGGGTAAAACCAGTGAGCGACGAATTTCATGCACGTTTTAGTGCAACAGCCCGACGCTATCGTTACATTATTTACAATTCCCGTTTACGTTCCGCTATTTTGAGCCACGGTGTGAGTTTTTGTCACCAACCTCTTGATGAAAATTTAATGCACCAAGCTGCACAGCTTTTGGTAGGTAGACACGACTTTACTTCATACCGCACTGTGCATTGTCAATCTCACTCCGCTATTCGTACTCTTTATCATTGTAATGTAAGCCGAATTAATAACTATTTGGTTATTGATGTTAAAGGCAATGCATTTTTACACCATATGATCAGAAATATTGCAGGCTCTTTAATGGAGGTAGGGCAGGGAGAAAGACCCGTGTCTTGGATCAAAGAAGTGCTTGAAGCAAAAAATAGATGCGTAGCAGGTATGACCGCTGCGGCTGCGGGGCTTTACTTTGTCGATGTAGACTACCCAAGTGAGTTTGAAATACCTAAACGTAACATGGGACCACTATTTTTAACGTGATCAAAATTTTAACAACGCAGACCAGTTTTTAGTATTACTCGCATAGCAAACTGTGTTTTAATTGCTGGTTATATCTGACATTATTATATATTTGATTGTTTTGATGTTTTTTTAGTCGAAATGATCGAGTTTTTCTTGTGCAATAGGCAAAAATTAAATTATGAGCTGGATAGAAAAAATTCTCCCAAAAGCCAAATCAAAGGCTACGCAAAAACGCGGTGTTCCAGAAGGTGTTTGGAGCAAATGTACTGACTGTAATGCAGTACTTTATAAAGTTGAACTTGACCGTCAAATGGCAGTTTGTCCTAAGTGTGATCATCACATGCGAATCAGTGCTAGAAAACGTATTGATGGTTTTCTTGATCCAGAAGGAAGAGAAGAGCTAGGCGAAGAGTTTGAAGCGCAAGATATTCTCAAGTTTAAAGATTCTAAAAAATACAAAGATCGTATCAGTTCAGCTCAAAAGAATACGGGTGAAAAAGACGCATTAGTTGTAATGAAAGGTGAGTTATGTGGCTCGCCAGTTGTTGTGGCGGCTTTTGAATTTTCATTCTTAGGTGGTTCAATGGCTTCAGTTGTAGGTGCCCGCTTTGTAAAAGGTGTTGAATACTGTTTAGAGCATAATTTGCCGTTTATATGTTTTTCTGCAAGTGGTGGTGCTCGTATGCAAGAAGCACTGTTTTCATTGATGCAGATGGCAAAAACGAGTGCAGCATTAGCTAAAATGAGCGAGAAAGGTTTACCTTACGTTTCGGTATTAACTGACCCTACAATGGGCGGTGTTTCTGCTAGTTTAGCAATGTTGGGTGATATAAACGTAGCTGAACCGAAAGCATTAATTGGTTTTGCTGGCCCGCGTGTAATCGAACAAACCGTTCGCGAACAGTTACCAGAAGGATTCCAACGTAGTGAATTCTTAAAAGATAAGGGCGCTATTGATTTAATCGTTGATCGTCGTGAAATGAGAACAACTTTATCACGAATGCTTGCTAAGTTTATGGGACATGAGTCACCTCAGGCTTCTTAACCAATAGAAATATGAAAAATACAAATTCAAGCCACTCTCTAAGAAAAACGCTTAGTGAGTGGCTTTCTTATATTGAAAGTATCCACTTTACCGAAATTGATATGGGGCTGACGCGCATAACGCAAGTGGCGACTCAGTTAAATATTGATTTATCTAATACCGTTGTTATTACTGTTGCTGGTACTAACGGTAAAGGAACGACTTGTGCATTTTTAGAGAACGCTCTAAAAATGAAAGAGCATTCAGTTGCTGTTTATTCTTCGCCTCATATCGAAAGGTTTAACGAACGTTTACGTATTAATAGCAAAGAAATAGATGATAACTCTCTTATTGCGGCGTTCGAAAAAATTGAAGCGAATAGAAAAGATGTTTCGTTAAGTTATTACGAGTATACAACGTTAGCTGCATTGCTCATTGTTGAACGCATGTCGCCTGATTACTTAATTTTAGAAGTTGGGCTAGGTGGTAGGTTAGATGCCACGAATATTATTGATGCTGATATTGCCGTAATAACCACTATCGATTTAGATCATCAAGCGTTTTTAGGTGATACACGCGAAAAAATCGGTATTGAAAAAGCAGGAATAATGCGCAGTGATCGTATTGCTGTAGTAGGAGATGTAGACGTTCCACAATCGATTATTTCACACGCTAACACTATTAATGCTCATGCTATTTATCGCGATAAAGAGTTTTCAATATCAAAAAATATAGATAATTGGCAGTTTACATTTAACGACATTATTTATAACCATTTAGTTGTTCCTCATATTCCTATTGATAATGTAGCTACTGGGCTTGCGGTGTTATTGAAACTTAATATTTGTTTAGATGTAAGCTTTATAAACGAGGTTATTGAACAAACAAAAGTGGCAGGGCGTACAGAATTATTTAGCAGAGAATGCAATGTTTTGCTTGATGTTGGGCACAATCCGCAAGCTGCTAGGTATTTAGCAAATAAGATAGATGAATTAAATTATTCAAAAGTTTACGCAGTAACAGGTATGTTGGCCGACAAAGATATTACTAATGCTCTTAAGCCTTTATTAAATAAGGTAGACCATTGGTTTTTAGGAAGTTTAGAGGTACACAGAGGTGCTACATCTGCGGAGCTTTCTCAAAAAATTAACTTACCAAATGAAATGTTTAATTGCTTTGACAATGTAACCGAAGCATTTAAAATGGCTAGCTCTGTTGCGAGGTCTGACGACCTTATTTTAGTTTATGGTTCCTTTTACACAGTAGCCGAAGTAAGGCGACTATTAGTTTAACGTAAACTGATGTGAGCAATTTAATTTTAGGAGTTTGGTTTGTCTACACCTTTTCAAAATCGATTGGTTGGTACTGTAATTGTAGCGGCCGTTGCTATTATATTTTTACCTGACTTACTTGATGGTAATAAGAAAAAGCACGATGCTGAATTTGAGGGAATACCTCAAGCTCCTAAAATAGAAATTAATGCAAAAATTGAAAGCTTCCCTGAAGAAAAATTTGAAGCGCGTAAACGCCCTGAAAATCAAATAGTGGAAGTAGAGCAAGACACAATACTTGAACTTAAAACGAATGACGCTGAATCTGCGGCTTTAAATAACAATAACCTTAAGGATTCTCAAAGCAAAACAATCGAAGAGGGAAATGTTAAAGTTCAAACACTCAAGAAAGAACCTACAACTAAAGTAGAACCTGCAAAAGTTGTTAAGAAAACGGTTAAAGAATTACCACCAAAAATTAATATTGAAGAATCGTGGGTAATTCAATTAGGGAGTTTTAGACATAAAAAGAATGTTTTAGCGCTAGTTGATAAACTTAAATATCATGGGTACACCACTTTTACGAAACCTATTAAAACTAAAAACGGTGTATTAACTAAAGTATTTGTAGGCCCTAATATTAATAAAGCTTCATTAGAAAGTAAGCTAGCTGGTCTTAAAACGTTAACGAATGTTCAAGGTAAAGTTACTCGTTTTTATCCTTCTAAATTGTAAAATTTATAGCTTTAATTAGTTATCATCTGGTAGAATGCGCGCCTCTAATCAATGAGAACATTCAAATGATGATTTGGGTAGACTATGCCATATTGGCAATAATTGGTATTTCGACATTAGTAAGCTTGATCCGTGGATTTGTTAAAGAAGCAGTTTCTTTAGTTATTTGGATTGGCGCCTTTTTTATTGCGAGTACATTTCACGGCGATCTAGCCGTATATTTTACCAATATTTCCGACCAGTTTATCCGTAACGCAGCAGCCGTTACTGTTCTCTTTGTTTCCACCCTTATTATTGGTGCATTGGTTAACTATATAATTGGCCAACTCGTAACTAAAACGGGACTTTCTGGCACTGACCGATTGCTTGGTTTGGTATTTGGCGCCTTAAGAGGTGTATTAATTGTAAGTGCCATACTATTCTTATTGGATGCGTTTACTCCAGCTTCAGAAGCAAGTTGGTGGGCAAGCTCGTTACTTATTCCTGAATTTAAATTGATTGTTGTTTGGTTTTTTGAATACCTAGAACAGTCATCAAGTTTTCTAATAAAATCTTAGCTCAGCGGAGAATTATTTCATGTGTGGTATTGTTGGCATAGTTGGTAAAAGCAGCGTTAGTCAGTTAATTTATGATGGACTTACAGTGCTCCAACACAGAGGTCAAGACGCTGCGGGTATTGTGACAATTCACGATAATACCTTTAGATTACGTAAAGCTAATGGATTAGTGAAAGACGTGTTTCATACGCGCCATATGTTACGTTTACAAGGTTCAATCGGAATAGGGCATATTCGATATCCTACTGCTGGATCTTCAAGCTCTTCTGAAGCTCAACCGTTTTACGCTAATGCTCCTTTTGGAATATCGTTAGCCCATAATGGTAACTTAACAAATGCAGACGAACTTAAATCTTGGTTACACCTTGAAGCGCGTCGTCATGTTAATACAACATCAGATTCTGAATTGTTGTTAAACATTTTAGCTCATGAATTACAGTGCACGAGTAGTTTAGAACTTACTTCTGATGATATTTTTAAAGCGATTAGCAATGTACACAAGCGTGTTCGTGGCGCTTATGCAACAGTCGCTTTGGTTATTGGTCATGGTATGGTTGCGTTTCGTGATCCAAATGGTATTCGCCCACTTGTGTTTGGTAAAAAAGAAACAGAAGAAGGCGTTGAATACATGGTTGCGTCTGAATCTGTAGCACTTGATGCTTGTGGATATGAATTTGTGCGAGACGTAGCACCTGGTGAAGCAATTTACTTCACAGAATCAGGTGACATTTTTAGTAAGCAATGTGCTGAAAACCCAACTTTTTCTCCGTGTATATTTGAGTATGTTTATTTTGCTCGCCCAGATTCAACGATAGATAAGATATCTGTTTACGCATCTCGTATTGAAATGGGTAAAAAGCTAGGCGAAAAAATTGAAAGAGAGTGGGATGACCTAGATATTGACGTGGTTATTCCTATTCCAGAAACGTCGTGTGATACCGCGCTAGAGATTGCACAGCATTTAAATGTTCCATATCGCCAAGGTTTTGTTAAAAACAGATATATAGGCAGAACGTTTATCATGCCAGGGCAAGCTCAACGTAAAAAATCTGTTCGTCAAAAGTTAAACGCTATTTCAGCTGAGTTTAAAAACAAGAACGTATTACTTGTAGACGACTCTATTGTACGTGGAACAACGTCGAGCCAAATTATTGATATGGCAAGAGCATCAGGTGCTAAGAAAGTTTACTTTGCATCAGCAGCGCCAGAAGTGCGTTTCCCTAATGTTTACGGAATTGATATGCCAAGCGCGAACGAATTAATAGCGCATGGCCGTGAACTTGATGATATTTGTGAGTTAATCGGTGCAGATAAACTTATTTATCAGTCAATTGATGACTTAGTAAGTGCTGTAAGTGCTGCAAACCCTGAAATTAAAGGATTTGATACCTCGGTATTTAACGGCCAATATATTACTAACGATATCAATCAAACTTATTTAGATCGATTAGACGCATTGCGCAACAATGAATCGAAAGAAACGTCAGATCGAAATGCTGAGTCAATTATTGACATGCATAACGAAGGCTCAGAGTAGCTTACGTTATCGTAATCGTATAGACAGTTATTTATCAGTAGTTATATAAAAGGCACCTAAGGGTGCCTTTTTGTTATTAATGTTGCTGTTAACTGTAACGGAATTTAACCACCGACATATTCAGGGCCTAAGCCTACACCGAATACAATAATTGCAGCGGCCAGTAAACCTACCAATAAAACCAGTCCACACGTAACTACTGAGCTTGCGTAAATAAACCCTTTCTCTTCAGGAATATTCATCATAATAGGTACGCCCGAATACAATAGGTAAACAGAGTAAGACATTGCGACTAAACAAGACATTACCACAAACCATAGTACAGGGTAGAGTGCTGTAATACCTACCATAAGTAATGGTGTTGCTGTATATGCCGCGAGTTCTAGTGATTGAGTATAGTCAGGACTAGAATCAAATGTTTTTGCCATCCAGTGTATTAAATACGCAAGTGCGAAAACTCCCCCGATTAATGTTGAATAAAATACTACAGCCATTACAACCGCACTGCTTTTAGTAAGCAAGATTGGATCGCCGGTACCTATTGCCCAACCAATATGCGCAGCAGCAAAATATCCACAAATACTCGGAATTAAAGCGACGGTTAAGATATGAACTAAGCTGTAAAATAAGCTTTCGTGACGTCTTTCTATTACTTGCCATTCTTCTTTTGGGTGTGTGTACAAGCCCCATATATGATTTAGAATCATTGTAACTTCCTCCACTGATTTCCGAACAGAGAACAACTTAAAACTTTGTCGGTTTATTATTATTGGTTTATTTTTGTTCGCTTACATTATTATTTATGAAAGATAGAGACGAAAAGGTCAAGAGTTGGCGATGAAATAAACAAAATAATGGTGTTTTAATAGCAAATCCGACTTAAAAGTTAATTCTATATATTAATTAACTGATTTTGATTCTAACAATGTTCATTACTTCCATATCAAAACCTGCAATATTTTCGCTACTAACATAATACGTAATATTTACTCGGTGTCCCACGAGAGATTTATACGCTTGTTTGCGTTTGTATTTAAATGGCGTATCGATATTTGCGAACATTAACGTATTTACGAACCAGTCGTCATCTTCACGCTGAACATGAGATATCACTTTTATATTTTCAGTATGAATGAGTTTATCGTGTTTTTGAGTGAGTTTGTTACCGTCAGATTTCATGATGATTTTTGTTTTGCGCAATATTTTCCTAGTATCTCAATAAATAGCCTCTTAAAATAGTTATATTGTGTAGAAAAATTAGATTATAAAATGGCTTATACCGACCTATTACGACCTATTCTTAGCTTTTTGAAAGTTGATACGCCTCAAGCTTGGGTTGACGAAGCGTCGAAACCTGAGAATTTAACCTTACTTTTAACCGACCATTTAATATGTGA
>JAHDIK010000039.1 GCA_020630795.1 Colwellia sp. | reverse complement strand
ATGCGGCGGTAGAAATGCGCGATAACCCCAACCTTAGAGATATTCCAATTGCTGTTGGTGGTAATGGTCCTAGAAGTGTTTTAAGTACTTGTAATTATATTGCAAGGTCATACGGTGTTCGCTCTGCTATGCCAAATTCAAAGGCGTTAAGGTTGTGCCCTGACTTGGTCGTTGTGAACGGCAGAATGGACGTATACAAAGCGGTATCAAAGCAAATAAGAGCGATATTTGAACGTTATACTGACATAATAGAACCACTTTCTCTCGATGAAGCATACTTAGATGTAACACATTCAGACCACTGTCACGGTAGCGCCACACTAATTGCTCAAAAAATTAGGCATGATATTTTTTCTGAGTTGAATTTAACTGCATCAGCAGGTGTCGCTCCCAATAAATTTTTAGCGAAAATAGCCAGTGATGAAAATAAACCTAACGGACAGTGCGTAATAACACCTGAAAAGGTATCGGAATTTGTTCACGATCTACCGTTAAAAAAAATTCATGGAATAGGGCCTAAAACAGCTGAAAAATTGAAGTCTCATGGTTTTGAAACTTGTGCCGATATTCGTAAATCTTCTATTAAGCAGTTATCGCTAATCATGGGGAAATTCGCGAAAGTTATTTATGAAAGAAGCCACGGTATAGATAATCGAGGTCTTGAAGTGTCACGTGAACGTAAGTCACTGGCTATTGAACGCACGTTTGCTAATGATATTAGTGAGTATAGTGAATGTACTGATGCTGTAGTAAATTTGTATCCTAAATTGTTAGAAAGGCTAGAACGTGTGGGTGATAGGGAAATATCAAAGCAGGGAATTAAAGTAAAGTTTAACGACTTTAATCAAACCACAGTGGAACAGCAAAGTGATAACTGTTCAGTTGACACGTTTATTCAATTGATGGATAAAGCCTTGGAGCGATCTAATAACAGACAAGTCAGATTAATAGGTTTAACACTTGGTTTTGTTCATAGTACTCATACAAAAGATAACCAGTTGGCATTTGTATTCGATTAAACAACAGATAAAAAAATAGCTAGACGATGCTAGCTATTTTTAATTCGACGAATTCTGTTTACTCTTCAGGTACTGTAAATTCGATTCTTATCTTACCTGTAACTTCATTTACTTTATCGTAAACAAATACTTCCTTACTAACTGCTTCTGTTAAGCTGTCAGTAGACAAAGCTACCGTAAGTAATTGATTATCTGAGTTATTAGGTTCTGCAGATAGCCATGAGACTACAGGAAACTGATAAGTTCCCCAGTCTGAACCTATGTTAAACAGAGTATTTGAAAAAACAACTAAAGGGTTTACAGTTTTTTCATGGTCAATTTGTAATAAAGATAAATCATACGACTTTTGTTTGATACTTATTTTGTTTTCATCAGTATTAAACAACATCATATGCGCATTATTGTTTGTAAATGCTATTTGGTACGGTTCGTTTGTTGGGCTTGAAGTGCGGCTATCAATAAGCTGTTGATTCACCAGCTCTTGTTTAGAGTCAGGCGCTACATCGCTTGCTATGCCGCTATACTTATATGTATATGTCTCATATGAGGTAACCGCTAATGTAAATGTTACAGTTCTGATAAAGTGCGGCTGATTAAAGTTATCTACATATACGCTATGAGTATTTATGTCACTTGTAGAGTCGTCGCTAGAGGGAACAGTTGGTGTATATAGCCCTTGCACTTCATTGGTATCATCAATAACTAACAAGTCACTCGCGATATTTAGTAAACCATTATCTGTAAATGCCTGCCCGTTAAAGCTTAGCCATTCAGAAGATTCGCTAACAATATAAATGTTGGCTTCATTACTTGCTACAGCAATATCAGATATTACTCCATCTGATGCTAAACTTGTTGGGTGGTAGCTGTGTGTTATAACTGGTGTAACAATATCGTTTGTTTGGTCGTTTACACTAACGGTCACTCGATTAACGGTAGAGTTGTTATTGTTAACCGCAAATATTGTTCCTGTATCTTTAGCAATAGCGATACTCGCTGGTGTGAAAGGTACATTATTTGTATTGTTTAATAGCGCTAAGTTTTCATCAGCAAACTCTAAAGTGTCAGTGATGATGTAGTACCTTCCGGCTGTACCTGTGTATGCGTAAGGGTTTCCTGTTACTTCACTTGACGTGATTTCCGTCACAGTATTACTGTTTGCTAAGTCTATTTTATAATTTTTAACAACTGCTGGTGATGCCGTGCTAATTGTTTGCGCAATTAAAGGGCTCCCTTTAGGGTGAATAACTAGGTTTGTAAGTTCTGTATTCTCAGGTGACACTTCAAAGTCGTCTACCAAAGCGCCAGTATATTGATTGTATACACGTATTGTATTTTCTACGCCAACGTATACATATGGAGAACCTTCTGAAACAACAATAGCGTTAGCGTTGATATTTAAGCTTGTAGTATCGATATTAAATGGTGTTACTTCATTATCTGAATGAAAAACATTAACCGGTAAAATATCGCTTATAACCCCTGTTTCTGTAGTAGCAGCTATGGTAATGCTAGATATAGATATATCATTTTGTGTTACTTTAGACGCGTCAACTTCAACTCGTAACTGATTTCCGTCATTTAATTGGGTTAATGTTAACCAGTCAACATCTGTTGTTGGTTCCCATGTAACTGCTCTGTTAGCGTTATTTGATACGTTTAAAGTTGCAACTACGTTGTTTATAGTTTCCGTTGACACGAAAGATAGAGCAGGTTGATCTGCAAATAAGTAAATATTTTCTAGTCCAATTTCGATTGGGATTGTGTATTCTTCGTTTGTACGGCTATTTGTTAATGTAGCTGTTGTGCTTAGAGAGTTTGAGGTTAACTCTGCTGACACAGGCGTTGCAATAAGAGCAACCGAAGTAGAATTAACTACAAGGCTCGTATCAATCCAATCAGCATCCTCTGAAATCGTCCATGTATCAGAAGTGTTACTAATAATAGTATTTGTTTGAGCTTCTAATTCAGTGTCGCCTATAACACCGTTAAAGCTAACCTTTTTAGCGACAAGCATAGATACATCAACATCATGATGTACAAGTGATGTACCTTTACCCGCAGATATTCTTATCTTAGTTGTGTATAGGTTAGGTAAGTATGAATCACTGTCGACAACATCCATGATCACGGTTGCAGATGTAGACGTTTTATTTGTAATTTCGAACGAAAGCCATGGTACAGGGCTGCTTCCCGGAGCATAACCTAAAAGTAAGTCGTCGCCCGCATAGGTAACGGATATTTGTTCTGTGCCTGATGGAGCTGATTGAAAGCCATTGGTAAAATTTGCAGCTGATTTATTCGCAGTAATTGAATAGTCTGAACCTGGAGTTGAACCACCGCCGGGTGTTGTTCCGCCACCACCTTCTGTTGGTGTGTCGCCACCACCGCCACTACATGCTTGTAAAAAAGCAAATGATATAGTGAAAAGTAACGTTTTATGAATCGTTAACATGTTACGAATCCTTGTTGGTTAATAGTTTACAACTGCATATTTTGCGTTAGATCGCGCAAAATGTAAAAGTTATTTATATGAAGCTTGTGTATTTTGTATAAGTATTTTGTATTATACGGCACTTCTCGTTTTGATTAAGTGCATATCTTGTTGTGAACAAAGCTATTTTACATTCTGCAATCGGCTTATTGTCGAGAAGAGAGCATTCGGTTAAGGAGCTTGGGCAAAAGCTTAAACTTCGAAAATTTGAAGTTGAAGAAATAGATACAGTCATTGAATACTTGCTTGAAGAAGATTATTTAAGCAATGAAAGGTTTGCCGAGAGTGTTTTTCGTACCAGAGTAAATAAAGGGTATGGCTGGCTTTATATTAAAAATGAACTCGTTCAAAAAGGCGTTCAATCATCTACTATTAATGAATTGTATAATAATTCAGAAATTGATTGGTATCTTCACGCCGAGCTTGCGTATAATAAACGCTTTGGTGCGTATGATATCACCGACCAAAAAGATAAAGCTAAACGAGTCAGATTTCTTCAAGGTAGAGGTTTCTCAACCGATGAAATATTCGCCGTGTTGTAGTAAAACAATTAAAGTAATTAAAAATTAATAAATGTTAATGAGTTGGATTTTCCCATGATTAAAACCACTGCCGATTTACGTAAGGCATTTTTAGATTTCTATGCATCAAAACAACATCAAATCGTTTCTAGTAGCTCTTTAGTGCCGGGTAATGATGCTACATTACTTTTTACTAACGCGGGAATGGTTCCGTTTAAAGACGTTTTTTTAGGTGCTGAGCAACGTAGCTATACACGAGCAACTTCTTCACAGCGCTGTGTTCGAGCTGGTGGTAAACATAACGATTTAGAAAACGTAGGCTATACCGCTCGTCATCATACTTTCTTTGAAATGTTAGGTAACTTTAGTTTTGGTGATTACTTTAAAGAGCACGCTATAACTTACGCTTGGGAATTTTTAACAACTGTATTAAAACTGCCAGAAGAGAAGTTGCTTGTAACTGTTTATGAAACAGATGATGAAGCTTTTCAGTTTTGGTCAGAAAAAATAGGCGTACCAAAAGAAAAAATTATTCGTATTGGTGATAAGTCAGCTGATAAAAAGTATGAATCTGATAACTTTTGGTCAATGGGCGATACAGGTCCATGTGGACCATGTTCAGAAATATTTTATGATCACGGCGAACATATTTTTGGTGGCCCTCCTGGATCACCTGACGAAGATGGCGACCGATTTATTGAAATTTGGAACCTGGTTTTCATGCAATTTAATCGCCATAGCGATGGCACAATGGAGCCTTTGCCTAAACCTTCAGTAGACACAGGAATGGGACTTGAGCGCATAGCTGCAATTCTTCAAGGCGTACATAGTAATTACGAGATTGATATATTTCAAGGTTTGATTGCTGACACTGCAGAGCTTTTAGGTTGTAAAGACTTAGAACATAAATCATTACGTGTAATAGCTGATCACATACGTTCATGTAGCTTTTTAATTTCTGACGGTGTTATGCCATCGAACGAAGGGCGAGGTTATGTGTTACGCCGTATTATTCGAAGAGCTATTCGCCACGGTCATAAACTTGAAGCTAAAACTCACTTTTTCCACAAAGTTGTAGCGTCTTTAGCTAAACAAATGGGCG
>JAHDIK010000029.1 GCA_020630795.1 Colwellia sp. | reverse complement strand
TAACAGCTTATTAGTAAGAAAAAGTCCTGTTTTCAACATAAACCATTTCAAACCAACAAATTTTATTTATAACCAATATACCGACATTAATATTAACACTCAACTAGTTACTGGATGTTTAAATCCCTATTTCTATATAAAAAAGTGAATATTTCTCGCTTTCTGTCTTAGCGCTGGAAACAGCGATTAAATAACGCGTAACAAAAAATATCACTCAATTTTTAATGTGTTAAACACACTATTTAACGCCTCAAGCGAATAAATGCGACTTAGTTCACAATGAGATTCTTGTGTGTTTAAGATTTAAATACTAGTCTGCCCAAAGTGATATACATAAAAAATCTGACTCTAAAATAAAGCCGTTGTTAATGCTTCTTCTAATGGTATATCTGAGTACCCTTGTTCTCGCAAACTATGTAAAAACTTAAGCGTTTTAAATGCATCAAACCACACGACTAGCTGTTTGTTAAATTGTTCTTGAGTGTTTTTACGTTGTTTATTAACAAACTTTTCGAATCCGTTATCTAATAATGCCTTTTGTGATTCAACCGACAGTAATGATAGCCAGTTTGTTAGCACTAATCGATTGTTCCATAGGGTGTCAAAGTGACTTAGGCATTGTTTAAGCTCTGTAAATAATTGTGGATGATAGTAACAATATGGTGTTGAAGCTTTATTAAGTTCAACTATTTTTGAAACCGTTGGGCCTGTACCAAACGGAACTCTGTTTGATTCTCGGGCTTGTATTTTAACCACTGAATTTTCTATAAACCCTATTGTTCCGAGTTTTGCGAGTTTATTAAGTAGGTAAAAATCTTCGCCAGCACTACGTTTTGGAAATCCTCTTACCTTTACGTAACCCTCAATGGTAAAGGCGATAACGCTGCCTATTGTATAAAAAGCATAAGGCGATTTGGCATATTCCATACCACGCACATAGTAACGAAGCGCAGTTTCGTATTGCATATTTGCGCGATGAATCGCTTCAGCGTCACTAAAATGAGTAAAGTTGTATGAAACTGCTGAAGTGGTTTTGTTATCTACACGTTTAAGTGCGCTAAAGTAGTTTTCAGGTAGTGTTGCATCCGCGTCAGTAGAATGAATCCATTCAGACTGTAGTTGATTATTTTGTTTAAGCAGCACGGCAATATCTGCTCCAATTTTTCGCGCTAAGCCAACGCCTTGCTGTTCTGGAATAGGATTCGTATAGGCATCAACGCAGCATAAATAGCATGAGCTGTTGTCAGGCTGCACAAACATAATATCGTTATCTAAACCGCTAGGTTGATAGAGCAATTCGCCTAAATTTGCCAAATACTCCCATAACTGTGTTTGTGGCGTTGAATCTATCTCATAGTCGGGTTGGTTAACAACAATAATCACTAACGTATTCGATTGACCGTGTGATGACGTTAAGAATTTTGATATAAATGATCGGTCTTCTTTATATGCAGGAATAACTATTACGTGATCAAAGCACAAAGAATAAAGCCTCTGTTCAGCGTTTATCGTTTGAGATAATTGCTGAATAAGAGGCTCTGAATATTGCTCTATATATTTTGTTAAATGACGAGTTGCCATAAAACCTCAGTGGTTTTATTTACGTCCTCGTATTGTAACAAACCGATAACTAAACACTAGAAGTAAACCCAATATACTCCATAGGTTTAACATACCACTGCTTGATTTTTCGGGTTCTACAACCTTAGCAACTTCTTTAGTAGGAAGAACGGCAATACCACCGGGATCGTCAATGGTGCCATTTTCCACCCCGTCAGCATCGTTTGCCCCGCCATCTTTTATCGTTAAACGTAAACAGTTATAACCAACGTTCAGGCCTGCTTCGTATAAATTACTATGTGGCGGTGGGCACACTTCATTTTGAGCAAGAGCACTAGCAATACTGTTATCAGCATCTATTACAAAGTCTTGCCAACCTGCTGCTGTTGAATATTTACGATAAACCGCATGTTCTGGAATATCGGTAAACAGCGGAATAACTGTCGCAATCGAGCGCCCTACAGGTTTGATATCTTTGATCTCAAAATCGAAGTATTCAGTTGAGTGAGTTAAGGTATCCGCTTCAATTAAATTGGTATTCATAATTTCTTGATGTGAAAGCTGAATACCATCTGAAAATTGCTGTCTAGCGTATTTACCTAATGTTAATTGTAGCCCAGGCTCAGTTTCTACTAGCTTAACTTTAGCGGCGTTTACATGAAGCTGCTGTAAATAAGGCACTGTCGAACGATCCATAAATTCCGGAAGTCCGTCTAAATCAGTGTCTTCGTAACCTTCTTCTATATCAGTAACACCATCGTTGTCAGTGTCTGTCGATGTTAACCGAGGTTGAGTAGAAATAAGAGGCAAATAGATATTTTCTGTAAATGATAATTCACCCACGCCACTGTCGGTTACATTAACCGAAAAGCTTAATAAACCTTGTTCTTCGGTTGTAAGCTGAACTTTAGTTGGATCAATAAAAACAGTTTGTTGATTTGCGCTAATTTCCGCGTTGTAATTGTCGGGTATGTTCCAATCAATAATATGTGTGTCGTTTATATTGCTATCAACAATGTTTAGAGTAACTTCTACCTCACCGTTATCACCAATAATGGTACTAACTTGTTTATTCGCTTGTACAATTGAAAGCTGTGCAACGGGCGCTACATTGTTTTCCGTTACCAGAATTTTATGTGTACTTTTTTCGCCAGCGTTGATGTTTGATTCAAGCGTAAGTATCAACTCTTCATCGCCCTCTTGCTGCCTGTCGTCAGTAAGTTGAACGTTGATGATGCCCGTTGTTCCCTCTTCAATCAGTAAAACTTGGCTATCAACAGCGTAATCGAACTGATCAACATTACCTGAAACCGTAAACGGTATTTGTACAGGGTAATGTGGCGAAGGGCCTGAAAGCTCAACTCTAACCTTGGCTACGCCGCCTTCACCTACCGTTTGATCTTCTTGGAAATTAACCAACGGGTACACATTTAGCGTTTGTTGAATTTCTGCAACGTTACCTGCCTTATCAACCGCACGCCATGTAATTGGGTATAGACCTGACGAAATACGCTGAGTTTCGTTTTCAAAGCCAAGCGCTACTAAATTACAACAGTTTACACCGTCTAATGCGTCGCTTACCGACACTGTAGTCATGTCAATAAGCTCTTGTAATCCTAATGGAGTAAACGTATGTTCAGCATTAAGATGTACTGCTCTAGGCGGAGTAATAACAGGCGGATAATCGTCAATAGTCGGATCCGTTGCTGCTAACGCTTCGTTTGCGTTAATTACACCGTCATTGTCGGTATCTTCTAGTGCATCATCTTTATTTAACGGGTTAAAGCCATAACGTTCTTCAAACGCATCACTCATGCCGTCGTTATCATCGTCTTGGTCAGCGTTATTACCTAAGCCATCACCATCTGTATCGCGTGATTCATTGGGATTAAGCGGTAATATATCTAAGTAATCAAATACACCATCACCATCGTCGTCAGTATCGTATACGTTTCCGATTCCGTCCATGTCGGTGTCTTTTGACTCGATAGGATTTAAAGGAAAAGCGTCGTTTACATCAAGTACGCCATCGTTATCATCATCACTATCGGCGTTATCGCCAATCGTGTCTCCGTCTGAGTCGTTCCATTCTTGATTATTTAACGGATACAAATCTAGATGATCGGGTATCGAATCTCCGTCATCATCGGTATCAAGGTTATTACCGATTAAATCGCCGTCAGTATCTTCGGATTCTGATTTATCGGTTGGAAACGCATCGTCTACGTCGAGCACGCCATCGTTATCGTCGTCACTATCGGCGTTGTTGCCCGTACCATCGTTGTCGTCATCACGAGATTCGGCTGCGTTTAATGGGAATAAGTCGAGGTGATCGAGTATGCCGTCACCGTCGTCATCCGCGTCGGCATTATTACCTAAAGCGTCACCGTCAGTATTTAGCCATTCGCTAGCCAGTAATGGAAATGCATCGTTTGAGTCTATAAAGCCGTCGTTATCGTCATCTGCGTCGGCGTTGTTTCCAATTCCATCACCATCGGTATCAGCGCTTTCTGCATTATTTAATGGGAATACGTCTGAACTATCAAGCACGCCATCAGCATCGTCATCTGGATCAGCGTTATTACCAACGCCGTCATTGTCGGTGTCTAACCATTCTGCACTATCTAGAGGAAAGCGATCGGCTCCATCTAGAATTCCGTCGTTATCATCATCACTGTCTGAGTTATTTCCGATTTTATCGCCATCAGTGTCTTCGTATTCAGAAGAGTTTAAAGGGAATGCGTCAACGTTATCGGCTACTCCGTCACCATCATCATCCGTATCGGTTAAGTTACCTACGCCATCACCATCAGTATCAGTGTCTTCTAAAAAGTTTTTAGGTTCCGGATCTATACTATCTTCAACACCATCATTGTCATCGTCAGTGTCGGCATTATCACCAACCCCGTCACCGTCAGTATCGACTGTTTCTAAACTATTCAGTGGAAATGCGTCTATACCATCAGGCACACCATCGCCGTCGTCGTCTGTGTCGGCATTGTTACCAATACCATCGTTGTCGGTATCTACAAATTCTGTAGAGTCCAACGGGAAAATATCAGTAGTATCGTCTATACCATCACCATCATCGTCATTATCAGCATTATTACCAATACCGTCTGAATCGGTGTCTTCGTGTTCTAGGGGATCTGTTCTAAACGCGTCGTCGCCGTCTAAATATGTGTCGTTATCGTCATCCGTATCTGTGTTGTCACCTATACCGTCAGAATCGCTGTCGTACCACTCTGTTGGGTCTTCAGGCCAAATGTCGTTAATATCAAGTACGCCGTCATTATCGTTGTCTGGGTCTGCATTATCACCAACACCGTCGTTATCCGTATCTACAGTTTCTGTTGCCAATAACGGAAAAGCATCTAATACGTCACTCACACTATCGCCGTCATCATCGGTATCTGCATTGTTACCTATACCATCGTTGTCTGTATCTAAATGTTCAGTATCGTCTAGTGGTAACGCGTCGTATAAATCAATATAACCGTCGTTATCGTCGTCGCTATCAACATTGTTACCGATAAGATCGCTGTCTGTATCAGCCCATTCAGATGCATCTAACGGAAAGGCGTCAACCAAGTCTGCAAAGCCGTCGTTATCGTCATCTAAATCCAGATTGTTACCGGTACAGTCTCCGTCGTGATCTAACCATTCGGTAGGGTCTTCTGGGAATGGGTCGTAAATATCGATGATCAAATCGCCATCGTTATTATTATCAGAAACGTCTGGAATACCGTCTCCGTCGTCGTCATCGTCTACGTTATTGCCATCACCGTCTAAATCAAAATCAAACCATTCTGTGGGATCGGTAGGAAAAAGGTCTATGCTGTCGTCAAAGCCATCACCGTCGGTATCGGTAATAGGAACAGGAAACGGACAAGCAGCAAAAGCCTGTGCAACAGAAGGTGCACCAGCTTGTAAAGCAACTAAGGTTATGAGTGTGGTTAACTTCATATCACACGGCATACTCTACTCCAATCTTATGAAAAACAACTTAATAGCCAAAAGTATTAACAAAGCGATACGTAAATCCTACATACACGGTACTAATGCTTTTAAAATCAGAAAAGCTTGGTAAATGTTTAATACCAACATGCATAGATTTGTTTTTATCGAATTTGTAATTAGCAGATACCGCTATAACGGCATTAATGTCGTTTTTCTTAGAAAATTGTTGCTCTTCACTTAAGTCGGGCCATGTAAATTTATTGTCAGTTAAGTTTAACGACAAGCCTGCTTGATAATCGATTGATACTTTTTGCATAAATTTATTATAGCTTTTGATTTTGTATCGGTAGAGCAAGGTTGCATCGATAGTGCTTGTGTTAAAGTTTTTGTCGGAGTTATTCCACGTGGCGTTTATACCATTAATATAATTATACGACGCAGACCAATGAAATGGACTGCCTTTTTGAAATGAGTCTGTTACATGCATCGAAAGCGCTGTTAACCCAGAATCACTTCCTTTATGTAGCGCACCACCTACTTCTAATGCGTGAGTAACAGGAGCTAACAACAACGAAAAAACGACAGAAACTATACGAATATTTTTCATAACTACAACACCAAAATTTTGACAAAAAAACTTGAGAATAAGTGTAGCAATTATCAAACCATGGGCGCGAATTTTTACATATATAGGTATTAACGTGGATTTAAATAAGTAACACGTTACTAACGTCTGGAGTTTATAGATAATAATTAAACTCATTATTAACAATAAGATAAAAGAAACGCGTTACAGAGTAACGCGTTTTATATGATGTTTAACTAAATAATAAAAATTAGAAAGACGCTGATAAGAATAACCACACTTTGTCAGTATCAACTTTGCCAGTTCCGGCATCGCCAGCAGAATATGAGGCTAATTTCATCCCTGCTTTAAAGTTTTTAGATAAACCTTTTACGAATAATGCGTCAATCTCAGACCCTAAATCTGCACTGCCTTCGTCAGCCGAAAAGTCATGGTAAGTTACTGCAAATTTACCACCGAATACCTTACCTGCTAATGTTGCATATACGTCTTGTAAACCAACACCCGGAGTACCTAAGAATTGATCAGCCCAACCGTTAAATTTATGTGCTGTTGCAAGTGGAGTTGCAAAACCAACACCTTTGTCGCTACCTAAAAGTTCGTAACCTAGTTTTGCAGTAACTTTACCGAAGTTGTATCCACCTTCTAACATCATGTAGTTTGTATCTGCATCAGCTGCGTCGTTAGATTGAGTCGCAAATTCAGCAGCATATGAGAACTTGTCTTTTTTACCCGTTAAACTTACGCCGAATGTGTCTAAGCCATCATCAACACCATTGTCTGCATCAAGTAAGTATGCATAACCTACTAATTTACCGATAGATGTTTTATATGAAAGGTTTAATAAGTGGTCTTTTGAATCTACGTCTTTTGCTTCAGCAAAAATACGATTACGTTTTGCGATGTATGAATAGCTTGCTGAAAATTTGTCGCTACCTTTATACATGAAAGACGCTGCATCGAATGTTTGGCGATCTTGTCTCCAACCTACATGACCAACAAAACGGTGTCCGTCTAACGTGATTATTTGACGCCCTACTTTTGCTGTAAACTTGTCTGCACTATATTGTACATAAGCTTGGTCAAGCTCTGTTGATTCTGGGTCAGCAATAACAGAATACACACCAGCGTTCATGCCATTTGTATTGTTGTAGTCGTCTTGCCCTGCAATAACGCGTGAGTCTTCAAACTCTACAACACCCGTAAAACCGTTATAACTCGCTGTTTTGTAATTTAAACGAGTACTAAGTGTTAATGCACTCGCGTCTTTTAACGCGTTATCTTGATCTACTGACTCATAACGTAAGTTCATGTTTAACGACGTTTTTGAATCAGTACTTGCTAAGGTTACAAAACTTGATGTTGATGCAAGTGTAGCGGTAATAAGAACGGCAACTTTAGTAAATTTCATGTTTATTCCTAGTGTTATTATTTAAAAATTGGTTAGTTAACTTTTTTGGGTTATGGGTATTCAAATGTATTTCAGTAACAATTAAGCAACTTCGGTTACTTTTGTTTTTGGTGTTTTCTTGGTTGATATGGTTTCAACCTTTCTTTGTTTCTCGTACAAAAACTCTAGTACAGACGATCGTAATTGGTTGTACTCAGGATCTTTAGCAAGGGCTATACGATCACGCGGGCGCGGTAAATTCACATCTAAAATTTCACCTACCGTTGCTGCTGGTCCATTTGTCATCATGACTATTCTGTCTGAAAGCAATACGGCTTCGTCAACATCGTGGGTGATCATAATCACGGTATTGTTCAATTCGTCTTGAATTTCCATTAATGAATCTTGCATATGTGCACGTGTTAATGCGTCTAGTGCACCAAAAGGTTCATCCATTAATAAAACTTCTGGTTGCATCGCTAATGCACGTGCAATACCAATACGTTGTTTCATACCACCTGAAATTTCATCAGGTAATTTATGGGTAGCGTGATCCATATGTACCAACTGAATATTGTGATTAATCCAGTCTTTCATTTCACTCGGCGACATTTTGTTTTTAAATACTTCTTTTACCGCTAACTCTACGTTTTGGTAACACGTTAACCACGGAAGTAATGAGTGGTTTTGAAAGACAACCGCGCGTTCTGGCCCTGGTTCTGTTACTTCTTTGTTGTTTAGTAACACTCCACCCTTTGTTGCCTGATACAAGCCAGCAACTACGTTAAGAACGGTTGACTTACCACAACCAGAATGTCCAATTAAAGAAATGAACTCGCCTTTTTTAATTTGTAAATCAACATTTTTTAGCGCGGTAAAGTCACCCTTTGGTGTCGGAAATACCATGTCTATTTTGCTTATGTTTAGTAATGTACTCATGTGAATAATTCCTATTAAATCTTGCTGTTTTTATTACGTGTTAGTGTTGGTATTAAAGCTTCGCGCTTGATTTGTCCCAAGAGACAAAATATTGAATTTTTTGCATTGCTCGGTCTAAAAGAAATCCAATAAAACCAATCACGATTACGGCGGTCATAATTCGGCTTAACGACTCTGAACTACCGTTTTGGAATTCGTCCCAAACAAACTTTCCAAGGCCTGGGTTTTGCGCAAGCATTTCTGCAGCGATTAATACCATCCATGCAACACCTAACGACATTCTCATACCTGTGAAAATTGAAGGGATAGCGGCAGGTAAAACAATTTTTTGAATATGTTTTAATTTAGGTAAACGTAATACTTTACTCACGTTGTCCCAGTCTTGATTAATACTTGCTACACCAACTGATGTGTTAATAACCATTGGCCAAATACAACATAGCGTTACGGTAATAAGTGAGTTAACAAATGATTTAGCGAAAAATGGGTCGTCTGATACGTATAGCGCACTTACTGCCATAGTAACGAGTGGTAACCATGCAAGTGGCGATACAGGTTTGAATATTTGAATAATAGGGTTAATTGCAGTGTTTAAGTTTTTACTTAAACCAATCGCTATTCCTAGTGGTATTGCTAGAATCGCGGCAAGAATAAAGCCACTCATTACGGTTATTAAACTCGTAACAATTTGGTCTAAAAACGTTTCTTTACCTGTATATGCTCTTGTTTTAGGAACATAAGTTGGGTCTTTTGCAACGCGTTTTGCGTTTCGTTCTTCTTGGCGTTGGTAAAAAGCAGACGCTTTTTCACGCTCGGTGTTATGTTCGTTATATAGATTCCCCATTTGTGTAACAACAGCAGAGGGACCTGGAAATTTACCTAACGATGTATTGATACTGCTCGCGGCTAATGTCCAAAGAAACAAAAAGATAACGATACCTACAACCGGAAGTAATACTGGTTTAGCTCGTGTGTTAAAAGATAAGAGAGTTTGCTTCAATTGATTCATGGTTGAGTCTCCTACTATTTGATTTTTTACTACTGATGTCATGAGAGTTCCTACAAAGTTAAGGGCTAAGGCCATTAGCCCTTAACTTTTATAACGTTAGGTTTATAATTTATCGCCAGCTTTTAAGCCGATTTTAAACTTGTTGATGTACGCGTTAGGTTTTGAACCGTCGTAAACAATGTCGTCGATAAAGTGTTTTTGTGGAGATTTAAACCCTGTTTCTGTTGCAAAGTTAGGGAACTCGCTAGCACTGATAATTTTGTCAGCAATTAAAGACTTAGCCGCTTTTTGGTAAATGTCTGGACGGTAAACCTTAGCAGCAATGTCTTTGTACCAATCGTCAGATCTATCCTCGCTGATTTGTCCCCAACGACGCATTTGCGTTAAGTACCAAATAGCATCTGAGTAGTATGGGTAAGTCGCGTTATGACGGAAGAATACGTTAAAATCTGGTACTGAACGTTTGTCACCTTTTTCGTATTCAAACGTACCTGTCATTGAGTTTGCAATTACGTTGTAATCTGCACCTACATAGTTAGACTGCGATAATATTTTTACCGCTTCTGGACGGTTAGCATTATTGTTGTCATCTAACCATTTAGCTGCTCGAATAAGTGCGCGAGTTAAACGAATTGTTGTATTTGGGTACTTTTCTGAAAACGCTTTTGAAATACCAAATACTTTTTCTGGGTTGTCTTTCCAAATTTCGTAATCGGTAACAACCGGTACACCAATACCTTTAAATACAGCTTGTTGGTTCCATGGTTCACCTACGCAGTATCCGTAAATTGTGCCCGCTTCCATTGTTGCTGGCATTTGAGGTGGTGGTGTTACTGAAAGTAACGCTTGTGCGTCAATGTTACCCGCTGTATCGCCTTTATGTGGAGCATAAAAACCTGGGTGAATTCCGCCAGCAGCTAACCAATAACGTAGCTCGTAGTTATGAGTAGATACTGGAAATACCATACCCATTTTAAAAGGCTTACCTTTTTCAATATAACTTTCTACAACAGGTTTTAACGCGTCAGCTTTAATTGGGTGAACTGGGCGACCATCAGCCATTTTTGGAATATGGGCCTTCATTTGGTCCCATACTTTGTTAGATACGGTAATTGCGTTACCGTTTAAGTCCATTGAGAATGGCGTAATAATATCGGCTTTAGTACCGTAACCAATCGTAGCTGCAATTGGTTGGCCAGCAAGCATATGTGCACCATCTAAACGCCCATCAATTACGCCATCAAGTAATACTTTCCAGTTTGCTTGAGCTTCAATGGTTACGTATAGGCCTTCATCTTCGAAGTACCCTTTTTCATATGCTATAGCGATAGGTGCCATATCAGTTAACTTAATGAATCCAAATTTAAGTTCTTCTTTTTCTGGAAAACCAAGCTCTTCAGATTGAACATTAAGCGACGTAACAGCGCCTGATAATAAACAGCAGCTAGCGACAATTGCGCTACACATACGTTTATTGAATTTTTTTAACGGTTTAGCAAACATACTTTTCTCCAAATAAAAAAGCCCACTGCGATGCTGAAAATGAATTCAGTCGCAGTGGGCTACAATGCCAAACTAATTAATGACTACGCCGTTGCAGTACGATTAGTTTTAACGAATCTAATTGTGATAGAGGTTATCTCTATAATATTCCGCTGTTGGAATAATGAATTTTTACATTCACTTAACAATTAGCATAGTGTGTGCCAAAAATATTTATTTGTTTAATTACAATAGCTTAACTATATCCATACTTTATTATGAAAACGATTAGTTAATAATAATGCACTTAAAGTGATCGTAGTAATTAATATATTGGTGCGAATAAATATGCTTCGATGCCGACTAAATATACAAATAAAACAATTAGGCTTCATTATCGTAATTATAAAATAAACGGGTGTTTTTAATAAACGACGGAAACTGGTATTTACTGCAATTAACACGCACAGTACTCACGAATCGACAGTTCGCTAATTTGTTTAAATCAAGCCTCTTTGCTATACATTAAGGATGCCTTTGCACAATCTATTACTAACATATGAAAGTTTTATGCATTACTTTGATTTAAAAAAATTCTTCAAATACCTTTTGTATTTGTTTGTCATTATAATGCCCGCTCACGCAATATCTTCCGACGTTACAACACAAGAGAAATGCCTCAATTTTCATGTAATTCACACTGAACCTCTAGGTTATTTAAATCACAAAGGGAAACCAACGGGTGTACATTGGGAATACTTAGAAGCAATAAAACAATATTCCGGTTTGTGTATTACCCCCATGCTAATGCCTTACGCACGTATATGGAAAAGTATTAGCCAAGGTGATCACGATGGTGGCATTATTTTCAAATCAAATAATCGTTCAAACATAGTAAAATATGCTGGACATATTAGAACCGTACCAACAGTGGTTATCCCGTTAAAAGGTATAACGTTAAACTCATACTCTGATCTTAAACATTTAACGATAGGTAACATGAGAGGCGTACATTTAAGTAAAAAGTTTGACAACGACAAAAACCTTAATATTGTTGAAGTCATAAATTTTGAACAAGAAACTCGCATGATTAAATTAAAACGTCTTGATGCTATTGCGGGAAACAAATTTGCTCTTATATATCAACTCGAAAAATATACCGTTTTAGACAAAGTAGACCTTAATAACCAGTTAACGTTAGGTGAAAAAGAACAATGGCTGCAACTATCACATAAATCGGTACACTTAGATCTATTGCCAATTTTAAAGAAGTCGTTAAATGAACTTAAACAGAATGGAAAATTTCGTGAAATATTAGAAAAATATTATGGTCCACTCGTTTTAGAGAACAATTGAAACTATAGGTTGATGAGTAAATTACGCGTCAGATGTCATTAAGGATGCGAACGAAAGAATGTTTTGTGCAACATCTTCAATTTTCTGACCATTGTCCATCGCCATCTTGCGAATGCTATGATACGCCTCTTTTTCTGAATAGTTTTTTGATTCCATTAACCAGAGTTTAGCTTTTTCTACGACACGTTGGTTTGTTAGTTTTTTCTTGGTAAGTGCAAGCTCTTGCTTCAATCCTTGATACTCATTAAATCGGGCAATTGCAGTATCTAGAATTGATTTAATACGCTTAAGATCTACTTCGCCAGCAACATACGCTGTAACGCCTGATTTAACAAGAAGGTTGATTAGGTTCGTGTCTTCAGTTTCTGAAAACATAACAATAGGTGTCGGAAAAGACTGCGATATCTGATTCAAACTATCAATAATGTTTTGATCAGGGTATTTAATATCGATAATTAAAATTTGAGGTAAAAAATCTTCTACTGCTTTAAGTAATGAAACCTCAGTATTGAGGACTCTTGCAATATGATAATGTGAACTTTCTAACTCTGCAGCCAAGCCAGAAACTTTTTGGTGATCGTTCTCTATTAATAAAACTTTTGCCTTGTGAGTTGAAGACAGTCCATTATTCTTGGTTTTATTCAAATACAAAGTTGACCTACGTATAACAATAAGTATTTAGCGTTGTTATTTGTTATCCAAGTATTAGACCAAGTAATTATAATCTTTATATATCAGTAACTTAACATATAGTTAAGTAACCGTAACGCGCTAATATGTATCGATTTGATGCACTAGTGCTCTAAACTAGTTCAATACATTGTATAACTAATAAGCTACACCTATTGCTCTACGCGGTTGTAGCTTAATCGGTAAAAGTAAGATAACGATTTAGCCGCAATAAATGTCGATGTAACAAAAAATACTAACCAGTACACTTTAAACATATTCATACCCTCACCCGTTACAAATTCAACCGGAATATCGAAAAATGAATAGAAAAACACATTGTAAAGCTTGAACCAAATACCAAATAAAATAAAAGAAATGAGTTTGTTAACCACGAAAGTTCCTTTAACACAATGTAACAATAACGTTTTTAATTAGAGAAATATCGACCTTGAGGAGGAGCGCCTAATAACGGTACCACTGCTTCCATTTTCTCGCGAGGAAAACCTGCGATAGATTGCGTGTGATTCTCAACCGTTTCCCATTTTTCAATCACAACAAAGCTATTTTCATCGTCTTGTTGTTTTAACACTTCACAAGCAAGACATCCTTGAGAACCCGATATATAAGGGATTAACGCTTGTAGAAATTCGAAAAGCTCTTGTGATTTACCTTCAGCACTTTTAAATTCATTAATACGAACAACAGGCATAATATCTTCCACCGTATTTAATTTATTTTAACTGTAGCCTAATTTTACGTTAGGTAAAAACAAAAAATGCACTTAAACCAAGGTTTAAGTGCATTTTAAAATGTTTAACTGTATTAGTTTTAGGTTATTTTGCTGCTTTTCTACCCAATAACAATAATAGAGATAAACCAAAAATTGCTAAACTTGAAGGCTCTGAAACATTTATACTATTTGTTGTTAAGTTTGCGCTTGATGTAGCAATGTCACTAAAAGCAATTCCTAAATCATCACCTAGTTCAACGTTAGTTAATTCTAGCATTGAAGTTCCGCTCGCTAACACGTCGAAGCTAACACTGGCTAAAGTAAACGAATCCAATCCACTTTGTGCAAAAAATAAGTCAGGACCGAAAGCTAAACTAAGTTCCGACATATAAACCTCGCCAGCTACAGACGTGCTATCAGTAAACTGTGAGCTAGGGAACAAAGGGTCTACATCTAATAAGTTACCAAAACTTGATTCTCGATAACCAAGTTGTGTGTTATTAAACGTTAAATCAAACTCGAATGAGGCTAAAAGCTTTTGAAAACCAAACTCTTGCTCAATATCTGAAATAACTATATTTGCTGTTGCTACATCTCCAACCATATAGCTTGAACTGTCTAACTCTACGCTCATGAGTGTAGCGTTAGCTTGAACAGCCCATAACAAAGACGTTATTAATATTACTAATTTTTTCATCATATTTTCCTATTATAAATTCTAGATTTCGGTAAGTTATTCAGTAGCACATCGAGTACGCGTACATTGAGACATTAATGCTCTTACATCTCTCGTATTTATCAATCCGTCTTGGTTAAAATCGTTATCAATGGTTAACGACTTACCGCTACGTAACAGCGACATAAAAATTGATAAATCATTTCGATCAATGTCTTGGTCGTTATCGAAATCACCATTCATCGTATTTTCTGACGCTAACGCAATACTCACTACGATTGGGTCATGGTCAGAGGATCTAAAAGCCGTTTGCCCATAATATTGTGTTAACTGATTTTGAGATTTGTTTTCAGTGTTGTAGTCAAACACTCTTGGTTCATCAGCGTTGATATGCAAAACCTTGGTATCTACAACCTGCATAGCTAACGCACTTGAAGCTAACGCGTGATCTAGATAACCTAACTCGCCACCAAAACTATATGAATATGCATTAACCCCCTGATACTGCTCGATCAAGTTTTTATACCCTTGACTTTCTATAGCGCTAATAGGGTCTTCTTTTGCGTAAGCATTTAAATCGCCCAAAATTAATATGTCGGAGTCAGTAGTACCGGTTGGGTTTGTGTTTAACCAAGAAACTAACGCGTTAGAAGCTTGCGTTCTTAATTCATTCCAGCAACCTTGCCCATCATTTGTATCAGCATTACTTCCTGTAGCGCTTGAACAACTTCCTTTAGATTTAAAGTGATTCACGGCAATAGTAAGAACTTCACCTGAAGTTTGATGAATAAATGATTGAACTAACGGTTGTCTGTTTCCGTAATCAAACGGTGATTGATTTGTAGTTACAGCGTTTCCAGATAACGAAACGCTATTTGTTTTATATAATAAACCAACGGTTATTTGATCACTACCTAAAGCAGGTTGGTTTAACGAAACATATTGATAAACTGACGCTGATTGAGCAACATTTAGACGCTTAACTAAGTCGGCAATCGCTGAAAGCTCACCAAATCCATCATTTTCGATTTCCATTAACCCGATAATGTCTGCATCAATATCAGCTAACGCAGCAACAATCTTTGCGCTTTGTCTTTCAAACTCATCAGCAGTGCTCGCACCTCTAGAGGTTGGAAAACCATTAGATAAACCATCACCATTAAAGTAATTTAGAACATTGAAGCTAGCGACTTTTAAGTTGCCTTCTTTAATTTGCACTACATCGTTACGAGGATTAGTTGGTAATACATCTACCGACTGTGTTGGTAATATTCTGAAGCTACTAAAACTATAATCAACAATACCTTCAAGGTTATTAACCGTGTCGCCCAAACGTACCGTATTAGTGTACGTTAATCCCGCAGCTGGAAACGGTACAAACTCAGGATTTTGACTATTGTTTTTATCATCTAGCAAAATCACATTACGTTTGTTTTTATCAGCCAATGCAATTGCATTGCTGCTGTTTGGTGCAAATACATTCGTAGGATTTAATAAACGTCCGTTCGACAATGACAATTGCCCAAAGCGCGCTAAATTGTAGGTGTCGGTTACTTGCAGTGAGTGACTAAAGCTTATCAGCATACCTTCTACACTTTCCCACTCTTCAACAGCTGAAACAGGTAGCGTCATAACTTTGTGATTAATTTGTCCTATAGAATCACAAACTAAAGACTGCTTAGCGTCAATTTGTGTACGGTTATAAAACTCCTTAACATCACCATTTACGCGTACTGTGTCGCCAATATTTGGATATTCGTTCGTATTCTCATCAAAAACAAAAATTCCTTCAGACGTTACGGCATTGCTATCTTCGTCAACACTCTCTTCCTGTATAAAGTAACCTGAAAGCTCATTTACAACTGACGTTACTACGCCTTCTATTGTATGTGTTTGCCCTACCATATCAGACGCTGTTGATGATCCCTGAATACTACTAATAAGCGTCGCACTTTCATAACATTGGCCAATAGTAACAACAGGTTCAGGATCTACCGGAGTTACAGGAACATCGTCTGCAATATGATTTCCTAAAAACGTGAAAGTATTACTAGGATTAGATTCCCACTCGTTTTCACGGTCAAATGCAATATTTCTATCTGTTACACCTTGAGTGACAGACGACTTTCTAACAAGCGTTGTATTCGCCCCCCAACTTTGCTTAACTCCAAAGTGGCCCGCAGAATCAACAATAATATCGCCCTTAGTTAACTCAATATAATCATCACCGTTGTAGTTAATTGCGCTCGAAAATACATCTACTTTATTGAACAGTTCACTATTTGGGTCAATATTGCTGTTTCCAATAACAATCACATTATTGGGCGTTAACTGGCCAGACAACGTATAGGATGACGTAGGCGTTGCACTACCATTTGAATAAAACTTAAATGTAAACTCCGACAAATCGACGTTTTGTGACGTAGGATTATAGATTTCTACTGCTTTATTAAACCCACTTCCCTCAACATATTCAGAAAAGAATAAATTTACCGATGCTGGATTTGATGGGTCAGGAGGTTCAACTGGATCTGTTGGATCTATTGGCGGGTTGGTTTCATCTGAACATTCTTGTGTATAAACTTTTGAAACCCACTCAGGGTGATCGATAAACGGGTTTCTATTCCCTTGAAATTCATAAATAGTGTTATTTCTTTTTAATTCGAATTCATCTACAGGATCATTTTCGTTCCAGCTTAATAACGTACAAAGCTTACCTAGTTTAGATTGCCCTGAAGATGTTAAGTAATTAACAACTTGAAGATCTGGAGTAACTGAATCAAAACCTTCATAACGTGTGTCCATATAAAAAACGATACGCGCAACATCACCTTTTACAGCATCACGAGGCTCAAAAGAGTCGCCATCAACTCTATTTTCCGGAGCTTCTGATAGTGGACTATCACTGTTATCAAAATCTAAATTCCCACGAGACGCATTAATAGAAATATCAGTCGGTCTTAAATGATGTATATCTGAATATGCAGAAGCACTGCTGCTTGGAAAACCGTGACTTTTCGCCCACACATGCTCTCTGTTCCAATTATCTTGATCGGTTGATTGTGATCCGCTTCCGTTTGAGAACTTAGGCTTAGAGATTCCACTATAAAATAGAATAACATTATTGTTATTAAGAGGATCTTCATCTGTTTTTGTTAACGCAGTCCACGCCTCTGAATAACTTAAACGTTTGTGACTGTCTGAAATAACGTCTGTGATAGTGGTTTTAATCGTTGATGAGTCTTGCTCTGCGTTAATTGCATCAATTACCGTTTCGTAATATGTAGAATCTACAAAATCTGAGGCGCTATTAATTTTAGTTAAATCAGGACAATTGAAACAGGCATTTGTAATGGTTGTTTCGGTTGACGGTTCTTGCTGAGCTTCATCTGAATAGCTGACAGTAACGTCGTCAAATCTAATGTATTCAGAACCTGCACCATTTCGCATAGATGCCTTAATAACAAGGCTACTCCCTTCAGGAACAACAACATTAATTTCCGCCGATGTAAAATCATCGATGAGTGTATGGCTGTCATCCCCTTTGCCTTCCCAATTACTTACTGAAACAAATGCAGAACCGTCAATTGAATACGCTAAATTAAAAAAGTCGTCTGCTTCATGAGTACCTTGCTCGTATGCTTTTACCGAAATACGAACATTCGACTTACCTGCAATATCAATAGATTCCGAAAACCAATCAACAATACCATCAACGTCTCTAGCTTCCATGACTTTATTGGTAACTTTAAACCAGTCGGATGACGCCGTTAATGATGCATTGTCAACATTGATTGACCAGTTGGTAACATTTTCCATATCAACAACATTGTTAACAGCACCTTTATTATTAAGGGCATTATCGTTAAAGTTTTCTAACCATAATTGTGTTGAGTTAGCTGACACAACATTGCTGTTGCTAACCAACGCTGCAAAAATAGACAACGCTAACCCCTTTTTAGTTAAGTGAAAGTTGTTGCTGCTTGATTTTTTCATTATTCCTCCCATTGAAACACAAATATTTGAACCAGTTAAATACGCTATATAAGAAGCGATATAGTGGCTCGTGAGTATTACAGTTTTGTTATGATTAGATGAACATGGGAATAAATATAACCAAACAGTCAAGTTTGTGTAAGAGAAACATACCGTAATTAAATTAACCTATTAACGTGAATTTAATTAACCTTATTTGATAACCTATAAATAACTATCGATACCTACCTTTCCATTAAGTCAATTTAGAAAACAAAAAAAGCTAAACACCTTACGGCATTTAGCTTTTTACATGAAAAATTTTACGTTTAAATAACGTGATTAATTCATTTTATTTTGCTACTTTTCTACCCAATAACAATAATAGAGATAAACCAAAAATTGCTAAACTTGAAGGCTCCGGAACACCCGTTGGTGGAGTTACCGGAGAAGCAACCTGTAACGCTGCTTGTAAGTTGCTACCGTTTCTAAAGTTCATGCTTAGTGTATTCCACGCATCAGCATAACCATTTTTCGCATTAGCATTCATTTCTGAAACAATATAAAAACTCTCGCCAGCATTTACATCAAATGTAATGGTTGTTCCTGTATTAACATCGTCACCCGTATGAATACTTAAGTGTTCAGGAGATGTCATTTGTAAGCCGTAACCAAATTCGTAAACAAGCGAACCATAATCAGGGAACCAAGGTAATGATGTTCCACTTAAAATCGCGATTCCTGCACTCAATGAGTTTCCTGAGTTACTAGATACAGAACCGTGTAAATTTACATCAAGTTCTATAGATTTTGTGCCTGTACCAATATAAGTAAAGTTTTGAACTGAATAAGCTGTAGCACCTGCTCCTCTACCTTCAATAGCTGAAGTTTCTACTCTCAATAACGGTAAGTATGAACCAGGAACAAAGCTGGCGTAAGCTTTTGCATGAGCGTATTCATTAGTTTCAGCTGTTGCTTCAGTTACACCTTCATCACCGCTACTTGCATATGTTGAAGCGCCGTTGCAGTATGAAGGGCAGTTACTATTTGTCGATGCTCCAGCATATACACCTACACCTTGAATTAACGCGGCATTTGCATTTGCCATAAGTAAACTTAGCGCACCAACTAATACTAACTTTATTGATTTATTTGTTCTTTTCATTGTTATCCAAAATCCTATTTTACTGATATTTTTAAATTCACGGTGCATGAGCATATTGTATGCCATAAAAACATATTTCATATTTAACAAACAGTTAGAAAAATTATACTTTTACCAGTACTTGACAATGTAAAGATAGCTGACAAAAAAACAGGAATAAAAAAAAGCTAAACAATTGAATATTTAGCCTTTTTTAATTAGTGGAGAGGTTATATTTTACTCAAAATAAAACTTTTTACGCTTATTATCGTAATTACCAATTTCATTCATCGTTTCGGCATTGTAGAGACGACCGTTTATCATCGTGTATGAAACCTTATCACTAAGACGAATATCTTTAGTTATATCGCCATCTACCACGATTAAGTCAGCAAGTTTACCCGGAGTTACAGAGCCTAGGTGTTTGTCTAACCCTAAGGTTTCTGCTGGGTTCATGGTAGCTGTTCGTAAAGACTCAAGTGGTGACATACCGCCTTGTGCCATCATCCACATTTCCCAATGCATTGCTAAACCTTCACGTTGACCATGACCTCCAGCATTCACTTTAACCCCTATATCACTCATTACTTTAGCAGTTTTAGCAACATTGATGTGGTTGTAATGATGATGAGGTGCTGTAGTTCTGCGCATTGAACGAGGATCTAAAATCTCACTCGGTACATATTTGCTTAAACGAGGGTGATTCCACACTTCAGTTTTGTCATACCAGAAGTGCTCTCCCCAAATACCGCCGTACGCTACACCCATTGTTGGTGTGTATGCCATGTCTGACGCTGACCACAACTGTTTAATGTCGTCGTACACCTTTTCAGTAGGAATAGAATGTTCTAACGTTGTATGTCCATCTACGATCATTGTTAGGTTATGCTGTAACAATGAACCACCTTCAGGTACAACCATCATATTAAGGTCTCTGGCTGCTTGAATAAATTGCTGACGCTGGTCTCTGCGAGGCTGATTATAGCTTTTAACAGAGAAAGCCCCTGCTGATTTAAGACGCTCTATATGAAATTTAGCATCGTCTAAACTATCAACATGCGATGTGTACCCTGCAACTGTTGCACCGTATAAAATGGTACCTGTTGAAAACAAGCGTGCTGAAACAATTTTACCTGCTTTTTGCATTTCACTTGCTGCGAAAAATTCAGTCGTATCGTTTGACGGGTCATGAATGGTGGTAACACCAAACGTTAAACCAGCGTAGTTTTTCCAGTTTTGCTGCGGAACAATTTCATTACTTGCTTGTGGCCCGTGTGCATGGGCATCAATTAAGCCTGGCATAATACTTTTACCGGTAATATCGATTACGTTAGCTTTTGACGGAATAGAAACCTGAGCTTTTGTACCAACCGCCTTAATTTTATTGTTTTCAACTAAAACAACACCGTTGTCGATAACTTTATTACCTTCCATCGTTACGACTTTACCACCAACAAAAGCAACTAAACCTGAAGGCTTATCAGCTTTTTGTTTATACGAAAGTGAAGTAATTTTAGGTTCAACTTTTTCTGCTGTTTTGTCAGCTGATGCATCTTCGTTTGTAATATCAAACATGCCGGCTGTTGACGCTTGATACAAATCAGCACCTAAGCTCCAATATAGCTCGTTAGACTTGCCATTCCAGTTAATACTTTCGCCAGCTCGCACTGATAGTTGTTTTACTGGGAAGTTTTTCGCTTTAGGGCCTGTATCAATCACATCACCACGCTCAACAAATGGCGTAACAAATACTTTAAATCTTTCTGCAAACGCTAAGCTTTTACCGTCAGGCGATACTTTGTATTCGGTTGCAAATTTACCTTGATAAAGTTTCTTATCATTTTGACCGTCTAAATCAATACGATTTAAGCTCGGCTTTTCTCCGTTGCGAATAACGTATACACGATCATTTTTTGCACCGAAATGAGGTTTTAAACCACTTTTTGTGATTAGCTTGGCCTTACCGCCTTTAGCTGAAACTTGGTAAATACCCGGATTAAGACCCCATTTAGGATTAGTAATGTAACCACCCGAAATTTTTCTAAATACTACGGTTTTTCCATCAGGAGAAAAGCTTGGCTCTATATATTTACCCGGCTCTTTAAGTAATGCTTTACCTTTGCCGCCACGAGCAGACACAACACGTAATTGACCTAAACCATCGTCGCTCCACGTTGCATATACAATCTTTTTGCCGTCTCGTGAAAAGCTCGGATTAAGTTCTCGATGATCTTTCTGTTTGGTTAATCGTTTCGTTTTACCATCTGGTAATGATTTAATGTAAATATTACCCATTGATTCAAATACCGCCTTTTTACCATCAGGCGAGATTTGAACATCTCTAAGCATTTTTACGTCAAACTTATCTTGATCTAAGTTTTGCTCGAAACGTACCGCAGTTTGAATTTTCTTTTGAGTTTTTACATGAAACGCTATGTTTTCTGTTTTCTTGCTCGCGAGATTCAACTTGTTAATTTTACCGTCAGCCCAAAACACAATTTCTTTGCTGTTTGGTGTCCACGCCATTGTTGGGTATACACCATGTATCGCCCAAGTTTCCTGCATGTCTCGTTCAAGGTTTTCGTACACTAACGTTTCTTCACCACTATCTAAATTATAAAGATAAAGATTTGAAGCAAAATCATCACGACTAACAAATGCTAAATATTTACCGTCAGGCGATGGTGTTGGGCGAATAGCGCCACCTTTACCCGATATAATAACTTTCATTTCACCTGTTTCTAGGTCGTAACGCTTTATTTTGTATATGCCTTTTACGGAATCTTTTGAGTAATGAAAGGTTTTTCCTGGTGTTGCATCTTGAGAGAAATATACATATTTTCCATCATGTGAATACGCTGGCTCACCTAAGTCTTTTTGTTGGTTTGGACGCTTGGTTAACATAACACCTGACCCACCCGTTTTGTGATACATCCATACTTCACCAGCGCCTAACGAACGAGATCCTGTATAGTGTTTTCGACCAACAATGTAGTCACCGTTTGGAGACCACGCTGGGCTATTCAATAATCTGAATGTTTCTTTTGTGATTGCTTTTGCATTTGAGCCGTCTGTATTCATCACCCAAATATTGTCACCGCCATCTTCGTCAGACGTAAAAGCAATATGTTTTCCATCAGGGCTAAACGTAGGTTGCATTTGCCATGCAATATCTGTCATTAAAGGTTTAGCTTCTCCGCCCGTAATTGGCATGGTGTATATATCGCCCAATAGATCAAACGCTAACATTTTTCCGTCAGGACTAATGTCAATATTCATCCATGTACCTTGGCGCACATCTATATCGACGGTTTTGAATACACCTTGTGGATCGTTAACAGACCATTTGGCTTTGTCAGCACCGTCTGTCGATTTTTTGTCTTCAAATGCTGCACTTTGTGACGCAGGAAATAGCATCATCATTGATAGCGCTATTGCCGAGAGTTTAGGAGATTTTATTAACATATACCTTACCTTTCTTATAAAAACGAAATGTTATTATTGATGACGACACTACACCATATTTGTTGTAAAAAGATAAATGTTTCAAGTTAAGTTACAGGTGATTTACGACGAATACCGTGTTGACCAATCTCTTTACATTGTTGACTTTTTACGGCGAAGAAGTTGCTTAGTTAGTATTAGATGAAATAACCAATAAATACCCGATATTGAAAACAACAACATTAATCCTGCGAAGAAAATTATTTGCGGATTATTAAAACCGGCCTTATTGCTGTAATCCATAAAATGCAGTGTAAGCATTAAGTCTCGTAATCGTCTGTCATTGGTTACATGAGCAATAACACGTGCAGAACTTTGCCTAATGTATACGCTAGTATCGTCTAAATCATTAAAGTTTACTTGCCAAACACTGTTGCGTTCGTTTGGTAAATCATCGATAGGTGGTTGCACTAACTTTGTTTCGATTATAACTCCATCGCCGCTGTATGAGTTAAGAGCCATGGTATTAACGTGTTCAACTGACAATGAATAACTTAACCCCGTTTGAGCATCAATTAACACTTGTTCTTGTTTTTGATATTGATGATTTCCTGCTTTATACACCACTTGGTAATATGGTTTATCAAGAATCCATCTAATATGAATACGTTGAATAGACGTTAAGCCTAACGCATGTATTGGTATATAGGTGTATTCTTTAGCGTTTTGCTGAGTAGATAGATTTACACGATTAACGTTGCCGCTCGCTTTATTATGATCCATTACATTAAAGTACAAACCTGTTGCTAACCAAATCATAAGTTGTATGCCAACAATAACCGCAAGCCACTGGTGTAAGAATTTATTGATACGATAGAAGCTAGGTGACTTTTTAACATTAATCACACCGTTTAATTGTTTTTTTGAACGAGTAAATTTTTGAATGAATGACTTTATTGTTTTTATGTACGTAAGAACGATGCCAGCTATAGCCCCAATTAGCGCAATAATTACAACGTTCAGTAAAA
This sequence comes from Colwellia sp., assembly GCA_020630795.1. GTDB lineage: Bacteria > Pseudomonadota > Gammaproteobacteria > Enterobacterales > Alteromonadaceae > Pseudocolwellia. Next base: position 6,358 of record JAHDIK010000029.1, on the reverse strand, counting down.
AAATTACTAATGTTTTCTCCATCGTCGTAGTCCATTATATGAAAGCGCCACATCCAGTCGAATACACGCCAATAAGCATGGCGTTTAGTAACAACCTCTCCTGTGTATTGGTTTACGTATATCATTGGTGACGCCCAATGATTAAAATTAACTTGCCAAGCAGGTAAATGCCTTGATGATAACTCTGAGGGAGCATGAGTAGTAATAAGGTTTATAGACCGAAATGGATAGCTGTCGTTAATAAAATGTGTCGCAATCTTAGTAGCTAATTGCTTTTGAATAACCGGCAGTTTTTCACCACTGACGGCATTGATAAGTATAGGTTTTTCTTCGTTTTCACCAATGAAACTAAGTTCATATACGGGTTGATTGAGCAGTTGTTTAAGTGTTATATTTTGTGCATTAGGATACAAATCAACTAATGTGTTTAAATCTATTTTAACGTCATTAAGCGGTAAACTTTTCTTTTTTAGATGAGGTTTAGCAAGTGATTCGCCATGAATAAAGTGGATATCCATAGTAACCATATATAAGCCAGTTATTCCCCATATGAGAAACTGCAGCCCTACAACCAACATTAGCCATTTATGAAACTTTCTTGCTTTACAACCAACTAATTATCCTTTTACTTGTTAGTTATTGATTATTCTTCGCACCTAAATGGCTGCTCAATTAATTGAAGTTGTGCGATACCTTTATTAATAGTGACTTGGTAGATTCTACTATAAATATCTTCAGGTATTTTGTTTAACGATTTATCAACGAACATGCCAGCTAACTTACTGGTTGTATTGCTATGTCCCACGATAAGCGACGTTTGTTGCTTCTGCTCAAGTTGTTGATAAAAAGCTTTAAGGTTAGACGGATTATAAAGCGTAACGTCAATATTAGTGGCATTAGCAATCGCTTTTGCGGTTAACTGCGTACGTAAATAGTTTGTGCTGTATATATTTTTAATATCAATATGCTTAAATACCGTAACAAGCTCTTTTGCTCTTTGTAGCCCACAACGCGTTAACGGTGGATTTTTAGGATCCTTATAATTAAGCGATTTTTCAGCATGCCTAACAAAATATAAAGCAAAGGTGTTTTCTTGTGCGCGTGTCGTTAATGAAGTGCTTTCAGTATTAGCTTGGTTAATAGTCGAGCAAGCTGTACTAATTAGTACTCCAAGAAAAGTCAGTGTGATTTTAACAATACGATTCATATATGTGCGAAATCAGTAAAAGTGAATTTGTTACGTTAACAACTTAAAAAGGAGCTTACGCTCCTTTTTAATACTTTTTATATGTTTTTATATATTTTTTAAACTATTGTTTGTAAACTTTTCCGTCTTTCATTACAAAGTCTACATCTAGCAGCTCTTCAATATTCTTTAACGGACTTGCATCCATCGCGATAATATCTGCAAATTTCCCTTCTTCAATCGTTCCGAGTTGTTCACTCATTCCAATTAAGTCAGCTCCGTTTACAGTGGCGGATTTTAAAATATCAGAAGTTTTCATACCTGCCTGATGCATTAACACTGCTTCTCTAGCGTTAGTGCCGTGGCGAGACACACCACTGTCAGTACCAAAGGCTATTTTTACACCTGCTTTATATGATTTTTTAAAGTTAGCTAACATGTCGGCGCCAACACGTAACGCTTTAGCCTTAATAGGAGCAGACATAAAGTCGCTACCTTTAGCCATATTTACAACAGTATCACCGGCTAATAATGTAGGTACTAAATATGCGCCTGTTTTCTTAAATAATTTGATAGATTCGCGATTTGCATAACTACCGTGTTCAATACTGTCTACGCCAGCGCGCAATGCGGCATTAATACCTGCTGCGGCATGTGCATGACTCGCTACTTTACGACCTAAACCGTGTGCTGTTTCAACAATTTCATTAAGCTCGTTATCTGTCATTTGTTGTCCAGTACCTGTATCAGTATCAGATAATACGCCACCTGTAGATGCTACTTTAATCGCGTCAGCGCCATATTTAATCGCTTCACGAGTGACTTTTCGACATTCAAATGGTCCATCACAAATTGTTTCAGGCGTTTTTAATTTCAAAATATCTGGAGACATACCATCAACATCTAAATGTCCACCGGTAATGGTTACACCAGCAGCAGCTACCACTCTAGGACCGTCAATAATACCTTTGTTGATACCGTCGCGTAATGCGTACATTTGCTCTGAGTGACTTAATAAATCACGAACAGTAGTAAAGCCTGACATTAATGTTGTTTTTGCAAAATAAACACTTTGCATCGCTAGATCAGCATCAGAAAGCTGTAATGCATCTTTGGTATTGTGCTCTCCTAGTTCCATTTGTAAATGCACATGCATATCCATCAAACCGGGCATAACGAAGCTTTTAGATAGATCGATTAGTTTTGCATCTTCTCCGTAGTTTTCTACAGGTAAAAAACCTTTTTCTACTGACGAAATTTTACCGTCTTTTACGACGATCGTTTGATTTTTCAAACTAGACTTACCTGGAACCGCAAGAAGTTCTCCAGCGTGAATAACTTGGGTTTGCGCAAACACAGAAGTACTGATTAAAGTTGCGACGACTGCAGCAACTTTAGTTAAGTTATTTTTAATATTATTCATTTTATTTTTTTGTCCTAGTAGTTCTATTTCGTTATAGAATATTTTCAAAGGTTTTGTTCTATTTTTAAGATAATGACATATCAAAAACAAAAAGTGAACACGAATTCACATAACAATTAAAACTTTATTTTTCCTGTCAACATATCTTTAAACATAACCCAATCTCCAATTAAGCTATATATTGGGTAAGTAAACGTTGCCGGCTTGTTTTTTTCAAACACAAAATGTCCCAACCATGCGAAACCATATCCTACTAACGGAATATACAGTAGCGTTATATATGAAGTCGTCCACATTGCATAAATGAAAATACACAAAACAATAGACGAACCGATAAAGTGCAAACGCCTACAATGAGTATTAGCGTGTTGACTAAGATAGAAAGGATAGAATTCTTTAAAGCTTTGGTATGTAGCCACTATACCCACCTTAATGATTAATTATATTTGATGCTAAAACAAAACCGCGCAAATGCGCGGTTTAATCGTTTAGGTATTAAGCTTGTTTACTTTTAATATGGATGTTTACAAACTCTGTTAGTACATTTAACGGTACTGGGCCGTTTTTAAGTACTACGTCATGAAACTCTCTAATATCAAACTTATCACCTAGCTCGGTACGTGCTTTTTCACGTAGTTCAATAATTTTTAACATACCAATTTTGTAGGCTGTTGCTTGAGATGGCATAACAATGTGACGTTCTACCATTTTAACCGCATCAGACTTAGCATTTGGTGTGTTTGACGTGTAGTACTCAATACCTTGTTCACGTGTCCATTTCTTCGTGTGAATACCTGTATCTACAACTAATCGACATGCTCTCCAAAGTTCCATCGCTAAACGACCGAAGTCAGAGTATGGGTCTTGGTATAAGCCAATTTCTTTAGGGATCATTTCAGAATATAAACCCCAACCTTCAGTATGGGCAGTGTAACCACCAAACTTTCTGAACATTGGAATACCTTCCAGCTCTTGCTTAATAGCAATTTGCATATGATGCCCAGGAATACCTTCATGGTAGGCTAATGCTGCCATTTGATAGATAGGCATCGCTTTCATGTCGTATAAGTTTGCATAATATGTACCTGGACGCGAGCCGTCAGGAGCTGGTTGTTGATAGAATGCTTTACCTGCAGATTTTTCGCGGAATGCTTCTACTGCTTTAACTTTTAACTTCGCTTTTGGCTTTGTTAAAAATAAAGTATCTAAACGACTTTCCATATCATCAATTAAAGCTACCGCTTCTTTTATGTATCTTTCTTTACCAGCAGCATCTGTTGGGTAGTAAAATTGCTCATCGTCTCGCATGAAGTTAAAGAACTCATTCAAGTCACCTTTAAATCCAACTTTTTTCATGATTAAACGCATTTCATTGTGTATGCGCGCAACTTCACTTAACCCTAAGTCATGTATTTCTTGTGACGTTAAGTCTGTGGTTGTTGTACGCTTTAATGCATTAGTAAAGAATTTATCACCTTCTGGCATTTTCCAAACACCGTCACGCGTATCAGCTTTCTTTTGTAGGTCTGTAACATATGCAATTAATGCATCGTAACCTGGCTTTAAGCTTGTTACTAATGCTTTTTTAAGATCTGAAATTAATGTAGCGCGTTCTTTGTCTGTAATTTCTAGCTTATTTACTTTACCTTCAAAGTCAGCAAGAAGCGTACTGTTGTCGCCCTTACCAAACGGAGCTCCCATTAAGATATTTTTAGAATCACGAATTACATGATTAAACACAAATTTAGGTGCAATAATGCCTTTGTCTTCACGCATTTTAAGTTGGTCAATAACTTGCCCCATTAACTTTTTAGTTCCATGAACACGGGCAATATAATCGTTTGCTTCTTTTACGCTACCTATTGAATGATTGTTAATTAAAAATGCAGGAACTTGTGCGTGCAAACCTCTCATTTGGTTTACAGGGTAGCTATGAAAACGCCATTTGTGATCTGATATTTCATTTTCTAAACGTTGAACCAATAAACGATGACTAATTTTTGTTTGCGCATCTAACAAAGAAGTATCAATCGCTTTAACGCGTAAAAGATCTGCTTTTGAATGAGCTAATTCTTTTAACGTATTTTCTTCAGTAAATTCACCCCATTTATCGTAATCGGTTTTCATGCCTAAGTATGTTTGCATCATAGGGCTACGATTAATATTTTCCATAAAAATAGCATCGAACAACTTATTAGCTTTTTCAGACGCTTTTACAATTGCTTCATTACTTATGTTTGATTTTGCTTCTGCAATTTGTGATTCAGCGTTCGACTGTGTTAATTTCTGCTCTGCACAGGCAGACAACAAGGCTGTTGTTACGGCAACAGCCAATAGAGGCTTTTTAAAGTTCATACTATTCTCTTTTTATTTGTAGTAGTTTTAGTGTGCGCGATTAAGCAAAGGCTTTTCAATTAAACCTCGATAAACATACTAGAATCTACGATGAAATAATATCCAATTAACTCTTATCGAGTTTTTCATACTCGCTACGCACACTCGCTCACCTCCATTAGATTCATGCAAACGAATAATTGAATTGATACAAGGTTGATTTTATTGTATTTTGTATCCGATTTTTAAAATTTATAATAACAACGAATATAAGGAATATAAGGAATATAATGAATATAATGAAGTATTTAAAAATTCAGGTTTTACTAGCAATTACTGTTTTAATTAGCGCCTGTGGAAGTACACCTCAACCTACAGTAACTCTTAATACTAACCTATTAGCCAAGGAAGATATTAAAGTATAAAGTAGGTATTGTATATATAGCGCCAGAAAAACGCGCTACAACACACATATACGGCGCTAGCTGTTTATTATGTTATGGCGTAACATCATCATTAACAAGTAAACTAGACACGCACTTAGAAACAACAATTAGTAGTGAAGAGCTTACTAAAATGAAAGATTTAGTTATTTCTGAATACTCTACCCGCACTAAGAATGTAGAAATAGTTTCATTACCTAAGCCAATTAAGAAATTTAAAAAGTTTAAAGGCGAACTAGGCTACGCTAAAAAAGACTTTCGTTTTTTAAAAGAAGAGTTGGATGTAGATATTGTTGCAGTGTTCCAATTGTTTGAGCATGGAGCTCGTCGCACGTTTAGTAGCTACGTTCCAACTAGTGACCCTAAAGGTTATGTATCAGGAATGCTTTATTCTATAGATTTAGATACAAACGCATATGTACAATATCTTAAGATTTTTGAAGAAGTTCAACCTGTCGGTGAATGGGATGAACCAACAGACTTCCCAAGCGTAACCACCTCTTATTATCAGGCCGTTGAAAATACTAAACTCAAAATTAAAGATGCTATTTAATCCATGATGCACTTTTTAATGAAAATAAACGCACTACTTATCATCAGTAGTGCGTTTTTTATTTCTGGGTGTGCCAAAACGCCTTATCAAGATGATTATACGCAACATGTTAACAAGCTTAGTGAAACCCATTTATCAAATGTTGATTACAGGTTTGAGGATAGCTCAAAAGTTGATTTACGTGGTATTTATGTTGAAGATAACGATGTTCAAAGTGCACAATTACTTTATGTGGGAGGAGCTGGTATAGCTGGCTTAGTAGCGCAAATTGGTGCTCATTCATCTATTGTTAACTCTCAAAGAAATGAAAGCTCTCTGCTCAACAATTAGAAGCTAACAAAAGTATTGAACCATTAATTAACAAAGCTGCGTATTTTCACCCATCCTGATCACTTAATAACATCGATGCTGATCACCCA
>JAHDIK010000003.1:48343-332408 GCA_020630795.1 Colwellia sp. | reverse complement strand
GATGGTACAATTCCTCAAAAACAAAAAGATTTACTATTAACAATTGGAAAGTGGCTTGAAGTAAATGGTGAAGCAATTTATGCAACAAGACCTTGGTTAACTTATGGTGAAGGCCCTACAAAAACACCTGAAGGACACTTGGCTGATATGAATTTTAAAGGCTTTAGCCCACACGATATTAGATACACTCGCTCTAAAGATAACAAAACGCTGTATGCATTTCAGTTTGGGCAGTCATCTGAAAACACAGTATTGCGCTCATTGTCGAGATTAAACTACGGTCACAATGTAAAAGTAACATCAGTAGAGTTAATTGGTTATTCAACCAACGTTGATTGGCACCAAGATAAAAATGGGCTAACAATAAAATCACAGAACCTTAAATTAAATAACGATTTACCTTTTGCTTTTAAAATTAAACTAAAAAACTAACAGCAAACGTATTGCTTTTCAGTAAGTAATCACAAATAGAAAAAGCCAAAACTCATTGAGTTTTGGCTTTTTAATTGAACAGTTTTAAAATTTAAATCATCAATCTTGAATTCTGTAAGTTTTGTAAAATTTAGTAGGTGATAAACCTGTATTTTGTTTAAACGTTCGAGAAAAGTGATATAAATCACAAAAACCGCATTGCTCTGATACTTGCCCTACCGACAGGTTCTCTAATAATAATTGTTTCGCCAATTCAATACGTTTTGACAAAATATAACGCTTAGGTGAAATGTTAAATGCTTGCTTAAATTTACGAGAAAAATGTTCAGCGGATAAATTACTCAATTCTGCTAATTCTTGAATTTCTAATGGTAGAGTTAGATTAGAATGAATCATGTCTAATGCGGGCATAAGCGAGTGGTGTTTAAAGCTTGTAGGTAAATTGGGTAAACTAGACAGTTTTTCAATAAATGGTTCTAAGATTTTCATGAGATGAACCATGCGCATTAAACTAGCGGTAGATTGTCTATTTTTCATAGAAGAAGCCAGCGCATCAAAGCTATCTTTAATATATGGAAACTTTATACAATTAATTTCTTCGATAGTTGCATACAACATAAATAGATCAAGATTAGCTTCTAAAGACGCCTGAAAATGCACCCAATAAAACGTTAAATCTCCTTTACTATAATGTGAGACCAACTGATGGGCTGGTATCAAATATATATATCCAGGTTTCATCACTATTTCACGGTCTTTGAATTGTAAAACCGCTTCACCAGATTCTACATAATAAATGCGGTTATAGTGATTGGTAAACTTACTGCCCGCCCAAGAAATATCGGTTTCGGTTTTGTACGCGGCATATACATGAAACTTTACTTGGCTGATAAGCTTATCAGGCAAAATGTTCTTCCAAATAAGTCCATTTGAGCCAGTCTCAATTTTTTCTGGGTGCATGCGCTTACCTTGATTTTATGTGTAATTTTGTCTGTATTACATCTTGTCTGATAAATTGATCTAGATCAATATATAAAATATCAGAAACACACAAAGAATTATCAATAATACCAATGTATGTGATTACTAGAGTTAAGTAATATTTTAAATCTATTAAATATAAAAACTAGATTTTACTGATGGATATAATTCAATTTTTTGGTCGATTTCACGTATTAGTTTTACATTTACCCATTGGCATTCTTCTAATGTCTGCTTTAATGGAGATTTACTACGTATTTAAAAACAAACCTAGAAACTCACTACTAAAGTGGATTTGGTTTTGGGGAGCAATATCTGCAATTGCTGCATGTATATTAGGTTATATGCTCTCTCTTGGTGGCGGTTACAGCCCAGATGCTGTTTTTGTACATAAAACGTTTGGTATTTCTGTTGCTGCGCTCTCTATTATTTGCTGGTTATATTTTAGCGTTTTAACGCAATCAAAAGAGTCATCGTCTAAAACAAATAAAATTATCATCAGCGTTTTATCGTCTGTTCAGTTATTACTCTTATTTAGTACGGGTCACTATGGTGCAAACATGACACATGGTGAAACCTATTTAGTCGAACATGCCCCTAACGCTGTTCGTATTCTTGCAGGTTTTGAACCGCGTAAGCCACCTCGTCCACCTGTTACAACAATTGAACAAGCACATATCTACGACGACCTCATTGAACCAATGTTCAAACAGCGTTGTATTAGCTGTCACAACGACGGTAAGCAAAAAGGTAAGCTTAATTTAGCAAGTATTCAAGGGATAGAAAAAGGCGGACGTACAGGCGTTACGTTTGGTAATAGTGCTGATAAGAGTGAGCTTTATAAAAGAATTACAATGGACAGTCACGATAAAAAGTTTATGCCCGCCGAAGGTAAAACACCATTATCTAATGAACAAGTTGCAAGTATCGCTTGGTGGATAAACGCAGGCTCTCCCACAACAGGAAAAATAATTGATCATAAACTGCCTGAACAATCTAAATTAGCCTTAATGCGTACATTAGGACTTGCAGCTAAAGCTGGTAGCTGGCCTCTTAGCAAGATTGAGCCGCTTTCAGCAGCATTAGTAACAGAGTTAAGAAATCATGGTTTTGTAGTGAAAACCATTGCGAAAAACGTTAACTACGTTGACCTTGATCTTTCTTCGTCAAGCAATGAACTAACTAACGAAGCTATCGCGTCACTACTTAAAGCTAAAACGCATATAGCGTACCTAAATTTAGTAGATTCTAACGTAACAGATGCTCACCTCAATCAAATTGCTCAATTGTCTAACTTAATTAAGTTGCGATTAGAAAAAAATAACGTAACCAGTGAAGGTGTAAACGCCCTTTCATCTCTTACTAACTTGGAATATTTGAATTTATACAATACTGATGTAAACGCATCAGATCTGTCAGAGTTAAAAGCGTTAAGTAAGTTAAAAGCTATTTACACAACACCTGATAGCTCACCCGTATCAATCAATACTACGAGCGTTTCTAGCTCAAATAACAATGCATAACTAATAGAGCTTAAATTAAAAGGCCGATTATGAATAACGTTAATGATAAAAAAATAGACCAAAACAAACGCCAGTTTTTAAAACAAAGTTCAGCGATTGGTGCTGGTGCATTGCTAACCGGTATTTCTTCAACAACTACCGCACACGAGCCACCTAAAAAACCACTACCAAAAGCAGGAAGAAATCCTCATGGAAAAATAGTTGGGCACGGCGATTTTAAATACAAGGTTAATTACCTTTGGGGAGACTTAGACCCAAGCAAAGTTCCCGTAGAAAACTGCCACGGCTTAGACTTTGACTCGAAAGGTCGAATCATCATGGTTACCGATAGCGATGTAAATAACTTCGTTATTTATAATAAAGACGGTAAATGTCTTGATGCATGGGGAACACAATATCCGGGCGCTCACTCAGTTAAAATCTCAAGAGAAAATGGTGAAGACTTCATTTACATCGTTGACGGCGGTTGGGTTTTAGATCGAAACAGACCTGATAATCAATGGAAAAACAAATGGTATAAACAAAGTGGTTTTATCTCCAAATTAACCATCGACGGTAAATTAGTTTATACATTAGGTCACCCTGTCACCATTGGTATTTATGAACCGGGTATGCCATTTCAACCAACAGATATTACGATTGCGCCAAACGGTGACTTATACGTAACTGATGGCTACGGCTCAGATTACTGTATTCAATACGACAGCAATGGGCGTTACATTCGCCATTGGGGCGGTACTCGTAATAGCGATCCAAAACTTAACCTTAAAAATACACACGGGATTGGTGTTGATACACGCGATCCTAAAAATCCACACCTGTTAATTAGTTCACGTGCTGAACGATCACTGAAAAAGTATACCTTAGACGGGAAATATTTTGGAGAAATCGCCCTGCCGGGTGCGTATGTTGGTGGACCAATATTTAAAGGTGAGCACTTTTACGCACCAGTATGTTGGTCTCACATTGACGGTAAAATGGCGGCTAACTCAGGTTTTATTACCATTTTAGACAAAAACAATAAAGTGGTTTCGAATCCAGGTGGAACACGACCTCACTATGAAAATGATGAACTAACCGAAATGCAAACCACATACGACGTGTTTAACCATTGTCATGCTGTTTGTGTTGACGACGACGAAAACCTTTATGTTGGTCAATGGAACTCCAACCAAATTTACCCTATTAAATTAGAACGTGTTTAACACAACGTTTAAAATAATTGCGATATAAAGAGCCAAAATGAAAAGTTATTTAAAACCACATAAACTAACGTTACTCGCCGCTACGAGCTATTTACTGATAGGTTGTAACGAAGAGAAAAGCGAAGCGGTATTTAGTGAGCCTATTCCTGAAGTTGTTGATTTCAATTTTGATGTAAAGCCTATTCTGTCTGACACCTGTTTCTTGTGTCATGGGCCAGACTTAACCAACGCAAAAAATGGATTAAGTTTTGCGACATTCGAAGCAGCTACATCCCATATTACCGACAATAACGTTAAAGCGATTATACCTGGTGATGCCGAAGGCAGCGAAAGCTATATGCGAATTATGTCTGACGACGAAAATTACATAATGCCGCCCCCCTCTTCAAACTTAGTATTAACTCCTCGTCAAAAAGCTATTATAAAAAAGTGGATTGACCAAGGTGCGGAATACAAAAAACATTGGGCATTAATCACCCCAGAAAAACCACAGGCACCGAAAGTAGATAAATCCGACTGGGCGAATAACGATATTGATAAATTTATCGCTAGAAAAATGTCGGCTAAAGACGTTACACCTAACGACAAAGCTTCAAAAGAAACCTTGATAAGACGTGTAACGTTTGACTTAACAGGTCTACCACCAACGCTTGAAGAAATAGATGCTTTTATTGAAGACACAAGCAGTAATGCTTATGAAACGTTAGTTAACCGATTACTCGCTTCACCTAAGTTTGGCGAACGACTTTCTGTAGAATGGTTAGATGTAGCCCGCTATGCTGATACTCATGGTTACAGTACCGACTTTTATCGCGACATGTCTCCGTACCGAGATTGGGTAATAAATAGCTTTAACCAAAACCGACCGTTTGATGAATTTGTTACATGGCAAATAGCGGGAGATCTGCTTCCTAATGCAAGTAAGGAGCAAATTCTCGCTACAGCATTTAACCGAGTGCACGCGCAAAACGGTGAAGGTGGTATTGTTAACGAAGAGTTCAGAGTTGAATATGTAAAAGACCGCGTTCAAGCTGTTGGTACTGGTTTACTCGGTTTAACAATGCACTGTGCGCAGTGTCACGACCATAAATACGACCCAATATCAGCTAAAGACTATTACTCTACATTTGCGTTTTTTAATAGTATTGATGATTCAGGGCAAATTTCATACGACCCAAGCGATATTCCCGTTCCTACACTGTTACTGCCAACTGATGAACAAACATCAAAGCTAACTGAAATTAACAATCAGGTTTCATCACTCGATAATGAAATTAAGAGTAAATTCAGCGCGGAAAACACACGATTTACATCGTGGTTAGCGTCTAATAGCCGTGAGGTATCAAAAGCTAATGGTAACGAATCACTTATTGCTTACTTCCCGCTAAGTAAAAAAGACAACAACAACACCATTGAAAATAAGGTTAATCGCAAAGACACAGGTAAAGTGATATTCGGATCAGATCCAAAGAAAAAGGAAGGTCCTGATATGTATCACGTTGCAGAAAATGGACGTGAAGCGATAAAGCTAAATGGTGATGATCCACTATACTTCCCATCTGTTAACGATTTTGATCGCGCAAGACCATTTAGTGTCAGTATTGATGTAAAACTACCATCAGACCTAGAAGAAGGTGTTTTAGTACATTACAACAAAGCAGGAATTCTATATAACTTCAAAGGTTTTGATATTGGGTTAGAAGACAATCGTTGGATTGTAAGGCTTGCTCATACATACCCATTTAACGCCATTGTATTACGCTCTCCAGAATCGGCACAAAGAAATGAGTGGTTAAATGTAGCAATGACCTACGATGGTTCATCAAAAGCCAATGGCGTCAATTTCTATATCAACGGTCAAGCGATGGAAATGGACGTAGATCGCGATAACTTGTTTAAAGATATAAAACATACGCGTAAAGGCGTTCTAAAAGAAATAGGCATTAAAGTTGGTGCAAGGTGGAGAAGCCGTGGTACCAAAGACGCTTTAGTTGATAATTTAAAGATATATAATCGTGATTTAACGGCAATTGAAGTTGCAAATAACAATAACGGTGATCGAGCATCCTTTAATACCGAACAATTATTAGCGCTATATAACAAACGTTTCAACAAAGAGTACAAAACGTCAACGTCAAAATTAACTGCGTTACGTCAGCAACAAAACAGTATGGCTGAACAAATTAAAGAAATTATGGTAATGAAAGACTTACCTGAACCACGTCAAGCCTACGTGTTAAAACGCGGAAGTTATGCATCGCACGGTGAAAAAGTATCTCCGGGTGTACCTGAAGCAATTTTACCGTTTGATAAATCGCTACCAAAAAACCGTATAGGTTTAGCTAAATGGTTAACTGATCCAAAACAACCACTTGTGCCAAGAGTTGTCGCTAATAGATATTGGCAGATGATATTTGGCAACGGTATTGTTAGAACACCTGAAGACTTTGGAAACCAAGGCCAATTACCAACCCACCCTGAGCTGCTCGACTGGCTAGCGAGAGAATTTGTAGATTCTGGATGGGATGTTAAGCACATGATTAAACTGATGGTTTCGTCTGCTACGTATCAACAGTCTTCAATTGCTAGTGCCGAAATGATGGAAAATGATCCAGAAAACCGCCTTTACGCAAGAGGACCAAACAATCGCTTATCCGCAGAAATGATTCGTGATAACGCACTAGCTGCCAGTGGTTTACTCGTTGAAGAAATAGGTGGTGAAAGTGTTCATCCGTATCAACCTGACGGCATTTGGAAAATGAACAGCATGGACTACAAACAGGGTTCTGGAGACGACTTATATCGCCGTTCAATGTACACCATTTACAAGCGAAGTGTGCCACCACCAAATATGACGGCATTTGATGCACCAATGCGTAGTTACAGTGTAGGTGTAAGGCAGCAAACGAGCACTCCACTACAAGCATTGTCGTTACTTAATGATCCTCAAATTATTGAAGCGTCAAGAGTACTTGCAAGCAACGCCATTAAACAATCAGCTGATTTAAATGAGCAAATAAAATGGGTATATCGCAAATTAACAAGTAATCAAGCATCTGCTCAAGAGTTAGAGGTAATTGTTGATATGTACAACGATATCAACCAATCGTTTACCGCAAACCCTGAACAAGCTAATGAATTTTTGAGTGTGGGTGAATCAACCATCGATAACTCACTTGATAAAGTTCAACTAGCATCGCTTGGTTCTATCGCGAATATGCTAATGAATCACGACGCCACAGTAATTAAACGCTAATGCACTGTTAACGAAAGAATTGTAAAGAGAATAATTATGATAGACAGACGTCAATTTTTAAAAGGTGCTTCGTTAGGGTTAGGCGCTAGTGCTTTAGCCGGCTACCCTCACCTTGCTGCTGCAACTGCAGCAGCAGAACAAGGGCCAAACTTAGACGGTATTTTAGGTTCGCCTCATAAACCAGCGAAAGCCAAACGAGTTATTTATTTGTTTCAAAGTGGTGGCCCGTCGCAGTTAGAAACATTTGATTATAAGCCAATGTTGGACAAGCGCCACGGCCAAGAGCTCCCCGCTGAAGTTCGTGGTGAACAAGTACTAACAGGTATGAGCGCTCAACAAACATCATTACCCCTTGCGCGTTCGGTATTTGACTTTAAGCAGCATGGTGAATCTGGCGCGTGGGTAAGTGAACTGCTTCCTCATACAGCGAAAATTGTAGACGACCTATGTTTCGTTAAATCAATGCATACTGACGTAATAAACCACGATCCGGCAATCACGTTTTTACAAACAGGTTTCCCTATTGCTGGGCGTCCTAGTATCGGGTCATGGTTAAGTTATGGACTAGGCACCGACAACCCTAATTTACCACCATTTATTGTTATGGTTTCAAGTAACGCTGGCGGTCAGCCTCTGTACTCTCGTTTATGGGGTAACGGATTTTTACCTTCTATCCATCAAGGCGTACAATTCAGAGGCGGACAAGATCCTGTTTTATATCTTAATAATCCTCCTGGTTTAAGCACGGGTGACAGACGTGCAATGATGGATCGTTTTAGAAAACTACAAGACTTGCAGTATCAAAAATGGAAAGACGATGAAATCAAGTCGCGTATCGCTCAATATGATATGGCTGAACGTATGCAAAAATCTGTACCCGACGCGACAGATTTTAGCGACGAGCCAGACTGGGTTTTCGACATGTACGGGCCAGACTCGCGCACACCAGGTACTTATGCGGCAAATTGTTTATTAGCCAGAAGACTCGCTGAACGCAACGTTAAATTTACACAACTTTATCACCAAGGTTGGGATCAGCATGACGGCCTACCTGGTGGAATAAAAGCAAACTGTAAGAAAACCGACCAAGCATCTGCTGCACTTGTAACCGATTTAAAACAGCGTGGATTATTAGACGATACCTTAGTAATTTGGGGCGGAGAATTTGGCCGAACAAACTATTCTCAAGGTAAACTAACTGAAACGGGCTATGGGCGAGATCATCACCCAGGTTGTTTCACTATGTGGATGGCTGGTGGCGGTATTAAACCGGGCGTTTACGGTGAAACAGATGAATTTGGTTACAACATAATTAAAGATCCAGTTCACGTTCACGACTTCCAAGCAACGTTAATGCACCTAATGGGAGTTGACCACGAAAAACTAACCTTTAAGTATCAAGGTAGACGTTTCAGATTAACCGACGTACACGGTAAAATTGTTAAAGCGATTTTAGCTTAATATCCTGCCCCGTCCTAACATATAAAAAACCAGTCAAGCGACTGGTTTTTTATATACTTAACAAATCATTAGAACCAAGGTACTACTTTCAACAATCTATTACGTAATTAACGCTATACTAATCTTCCAACCGATTAATGCAGTGTGTATTTATAATTTAGCGAAACATTGCGCCACGCTGTTAAACAGAATGACGCTTACTTTAGTAACACAAGTAAATTTATTATTGGGCGAGAGGCTTAATACGAATAGTTTTAAACTCAACAGGAGCTGTTTCAGCCTGTATAGCAATATAACCTTTGTTGAGTGCTACACTCCCCTTATTTGACGCTATAAATGATTGTGCAAGTTTAGCGTCGTACTGCGGTTTGCTGTAGTTAAAAACTTCTTCACCATTTACTCGGTGAATAATTTTTTCGTCACCGTGAACCTCTATTTCAACATTCACCCATTGGTCACCATTATATGTTTTTGACGACGAGTTAATACAATGGTCAGTTACAAGCGATCCATCAATAACAACATGGGTATCAGGCGTACAAATATTTGCTGTTGAACGTTCACCATTGTCTAAACCACCAAGTAACTGTACTTCAATCGAGGTAGGAAATTTTTGCTCATACGTCATCGATTCAGGACTTTGAGCATGGATCATGAATCCATTATTACGCATTGCCCATTCAGGTCCACCTTTTACTTGTTTGCCTACAAACCGATACGTTGCTTGTAAGGTATAGTGTGAAAATGGCTGTTCAAAAAACAAATGACCAAATTTATCATCGAATTTTTCATAGTTATCGTACGAAACAACAAGGTTTCCGTTTTTTACTTGAAATGTATTTAAGTAATTTTCGCCTAAGCGCTCATCGGCAAACTTAATCTTCCAATTGGATAAGTCTTTACCGTTAAACATCTCAATCCAATCTGAGTTTTTTTCGACTCCTATATCAGAAGAACAACCGTATACTCCTCCCAACATTAACGTTGCTAGAAATAAACGACCTGAATTTTGTGATAACTGATTTGCAAAACTTTTTCCCATGATTGCCCCAACTATAATTTGTTTTCGGTATGTTTAACTATGATTGCATTGACACAATCAAAATTCATATACAATAATCAAACTTTATATAGAAACCACTAAAAGCACAATCTTAAAACAATCTATTTTATAACTATTAAAATCTAAAGCGAGTTATTAAGTATTGTTAAACACTAAAGTTCATAAAAACATTGAAAGAGAAAATAAACGGTGCTAATGTTAGCGCTAACATAACTACAACAAACGGGTAAATCATATGTACCTAGGAATAGATTTAGGCACCTCTGGTGTAAAAATTGTTGTTTTAGACAACAACGAAAACATTGCTGCGCAAGCATCTGCCTCGTTAGATGTATCTCGACCTAAAAATTTATGGTCTGAGCAAGATCCCGCTGATTGGTGGAAAGCGACAAATTTGGCGATGGCTGAATTAAAAACCAACCACCCTGACATTGTATCAAGCGTTAAAGGTATCAGTATCGCTGGGCAAATGCATGGCGCGACAATGCTCGATTCAGATAACAATATTATTCGCCCTGCGATTCTGTGGAACGACGGGCGTAGCGAAGAAGAATGTAAAGAAATTGAAGCAAACTTTTCAGAAAGCCGACAAGTAACCGGTAATATCGCTATGCCAGGTTTTACTGCTCCTAAATTAGTTTGGATGAAAAAGCATGAACCCGAGCTATTTGCAAAAGTGGCAAAAGTCTTACTCCCTAAAGACTATTTACGATTTTTAATGACTGGCGACTTTGCGTCTGACATGTCTGACAGCGCAGGTACTTTATGGTTAGACGTATCAAAGCGCTCTTGGTCAAAAGAAATGTTAACGCTAACAAATCTAACGGAATCACATATGCCTACCCTGTTTGAAGGAACAGACATTACAGGGCATTTATCTCCAAACGTTGCTCAAGCTTGGGGGATGGAGTGTGTTCCAGTTGCTGCAGGTGCTGGCGATAATGCTGGTGGAGCTGCGGGCGTTGGTGTAATAAATCCAAATGAAGCTTTTATTTCACTTGGTACGTCTGGTGTTTACTTTGTAGCTACAGAATCTTATCAACCAAATCCAGAAGGCGCTGTACACACCTTCTGTCACTGTATTCCAAACACATGGCATCAAATGTCTGTGATTTTAAGTGCTGCGAGTTGCCTAAGTTGGGTAACTGAACTTACAGGATTTAAGGACGAAAAATCGCTTCTTGATGAAGTTGCAAAACAAGATTTTTCACAACCGTGTGATGTTACGTTTTTACCTTATTTATCAGGCGAACGTACACCTCATAATAACCCAGCAGCGAAAGGCGTATTTTTCGGCCTTACTCACTCTACATCTAACGCAACACTTGGCCGTGCAGTATTAGAAGGTGTCGCCTTTGCATTTGCAGACGGTCAACAAGTACTTCTCGATTCAGGAACCCAAATAGATGTTGTGTCTGTAATTGGTGGGGGTGCTCGTAGCCCGCTTTGGGGAAAAATTCTTGCAAGCGTATTAAATCGCCCTCTTACATATCGTGAAGGTGGTGAAGTAGGTCCAGCTTTTGGTGCCGCTCGATTAGCCAGAATTGCGGTAACAGGCGAGGCAGCAAGTAGTGTATGTAAAGCAGGAAAAATTACTGAGGTTATTGAAAGCGATCCAGTAATGGCTGACTACTACCACAAGCAATACCAAACATATAAGTCTTTATACCAAGCGTTAAAAGACACGTTTTAACTAATCATACTTATTGATAATCAGTACCTTGGTAATTCAAACAACACCAAGTCTAAATATTTAAACAACAATGTAAAATCGGAGATAACCATGAGCCAATTTTTTGAAAACGTAAACAAAATAAAGTTCGAAGGCGAAAATTCAACAAACCCATTAGCTTTTCGCTATTACGACGAAAACCAAGTAGTACTTGGTAAAACAATGAAAGAACACCTGCGTTTTGCCGCATGTTACTGGCACAACTTTTGTTGGGCTGGTTCAGATATATTTGGTGCAGGTACATTTGAGCGCCCTTGGATCCAACCAACAGGCAATCAATTAGAACTAGCAGAGCAAAAAGCGAAAGTTGCTTTTGAATTTTTCGAAAAACTTGGTGTGCCTTACTTTTGTTTTCACGATGCTGACATTGCGCCAGAAGGTTCTTCATTAAAAGAGTTCCACTCAAACGTTAATCACATTGCAGACATTTTTGAAAAAGAAATGGCGCGTACTGGTACTCAACTTTTATGGGGTACAGCAAACTTATTCTCTAACGAGCGTTTTTGTGCTGGTGGTTCAACTAATCCTAACCCAGAGCTATTTGCCTATGCTGCTGCACAAGTAAAACACGCAATGGACGTAACGCACCGTTTAGGCGGAGAAAACTACGTACTTTGGGGTGGTCGTGAAGGTTATGATTCTTTATTAAACACTGACCTTAAGCAAGAAGGCGAACAATACGCACGCTTCCTTAAAATGGTGATTGAACATAAACATAAAATCGGTTTTAAAGGTACATTACTTATTGAACCTAAGCCTCAAGAACCAACTAAGCATCAATACGACTACGACACAGCAACTGTTGCTGGCTTTTTACATAAGCACGGCATTCAAGATGAAGTTAAAGTTAACATTGAAGCAAACCACGCTACACTAGCTGGTCATAGTTTCCACCACGAAATTGCTACAGCGTGTGCAGAAGGCATTATGGGTAGTGTTGACGCTAACCGCGGCGACATGCAAAACGGTTGGGATACAGACCAATTCCCTAACGATGTTGCTGAATGTTCATTAGTAATGTACGAAATTCTTAAAGCGGGTGGTTTAACTACTGGTGGCTTTAACTTTGATACTAAATTACGTCGTCAATCATGTGAACGCGATGATTTATTTATCGGTCACATCGGTGGTATGGACACAATGGCTAAGTCGTTACTAAATGCAGCTAAAATGATTGAAGATGCGCCGTTATCAAACTTTGTTGAGCAACGCTACGCAGGTTGGAAAACTGAATTAGGTCAAAGCATCATGACAGGTGATCACAGCTTAGAAAGCTTGTCTAAATTAGTTCTTGAAAAAGATTTAAACCCTAAACAAGTTTCAGGTCGTCAAGAGTTATTAGAAAATATTGTTAACCGTTACGTTTAAGCCTTTGTGTTAAGTAATATTTAATCAATATATCTTATTCAAAATTTTTGCAGGTATAGCTGAAAAAGGTCTATACCTGCAAACATCGTTGAATTACACTGTATTAAAATCACGTTAACCCATGTTATAGAGCTCCTATGAATTTATTAGAACAATTGAAACAAGTGACTGTTGTTGTTGCTGACAGTGGCGATGTTGATTCCATTAAAGCATTAAACCCTGTAGATGCTACTACAAACCCTTCTCTTATTTTACAAGCTGCAAAATTACCTCAATACAAGCATTTAATTGATGCTGCTATTGAAAAAGCAGGCAACAATATTGATGACGTATGTGATCAACTTATTGTTAACTTTGGTTGTGAAATTCTAAAGATTATTCCGGGTCGCATTTCAAGTGAAGTAGATGCGCGTTTGTCGTTTGACACACAAGCAAGTATCGAAAAAGGCCGCAAATTAATTGCACTTTATGAAGAAGCTGGAATTTCAAAAGACCGTGTTTTAATTAAACTTGCTTCTACATGGCAAGGTATTAAAGCCGCTGAGCAACTAGAGAAAGAAGGCATTTGTTGTAACCTAACGTTATTATTCAGTAAAGCTCAAGCAGTAGCGTGTGCTGAAGCAAACGTAACACTTATTTCTCCTTTTGTTGGTCGAATTCTAGACTGGTACAAAGCGAAAGAAGGTAAAGACTTTGTTGGTGCTGAAGATCCAGGTGTTATTTCGGTAACAGGTATTTACAACTATTACAAAACTTACGGTTATGAAACGGTTGTAATGGGCGCTAGCTTCAGAAATACTGGCGAAATTATTGAACTAGCTGGTTGTGATTTATTAACCATCTCACCTGCTCTTCTAACTGAGCTTCAAAATACTGAAGGTACGTTAGAAACTAAGCTTTCAACCGACAACATTGAAACAAAGTCTAAAGCAGATATTGTTCCATTAACGGCTGAAACATTTGCATGGCAACATAACGAAGACGCAATGGCTTCTGAAAAATTATCAGAAGGTATTCGCAAGTTCGCTGTTGACCAACGCATATTAGAAGACTTGGTAGCAGCGTTAGTTAAATAAAAATTAAGCCCATTGCAATACTCATTGTAATGGGCTTTTTGCTTACTCAAGCAAAATGTAAATAAAAACTTCAAAAAATGTGTTTTTAGTTAAGTTTCTCGTTTATTCTCATTAACCTAACGTTAAAACACCATAATAAAAATTATATTCCTTAATACCTTTTAAAAAAGGTAAAAATTGAAACAATCCATCAAACAGGAAACAACTATGACTTCTCGACAACACTTAGCTAACGCCATCCGTGCTCTAAGTATGGACGCCGTTCAAAAAGCAAAATCTGGCCACCCAGGTGCACCTATGGGCATGGCAGATATCGCCGAAGTACTTTGGAACGATAATCTAAATCACAACCCATCAAATCCTAACTGGGTTGATCGTGACCGATTTATTCTAAGTAATGGTCATGGTTCAATGTTAATTTATTCACTATTGCACCTTAGTGGATACGACCTACCAATTGGTGAATTAGCACAATTTAGACAATTACATTCTAAAACGCCTGGTCATCCAGAATACGGTTACACTCCAGGTGTAGAAACAACAACAGGTCCTCTAGGCGCTGGTGTTTCAAACGCTGTAGGTATGGCGATTGCTGAAAACACCTTAGCAGCACACTTCAACCGTCCTGATTTTGATATTGTTGATCACTACACCTACTGCTTTTTAGGCGACGGTTGTTTAATGGAAGGTATTTCTCACGAAGCATGTTCATTAGCAGGTACTTTAGGTTTAGGTAAGCTAATCGCGTTTTGGGATGATAACGGTATTTCAATCGACGGACATGTTGAAGGTTGGTTTACAGATGACACGCCTGCGCGTTTCGAATCATACGGCTGGCACGTAATCAGTGGTGTAGACGGACACGATCCAGAACAAATTCAAAAAGCAATTTCAGAAGCTAAATCAGTAACAGACAAGCCAACAATGATTTGTTGTAAAACAATTATTGGTTTTGGTTCACCAAACAAATCGGGTTCTCACGATTGTCACGGCGCACCATTAGGTGATGAAGAAATCGCAGCGGCACGTGAATTCTTAAAATGGGATCACGCTCCGTTTGAAATTCCTGCTGACGTATACGCTGGTTGGGACGGTAAAACGAAAGGCGCTGAAAAAGAAGCCATTTGGAACGCTAAATTTGAAGCATACCAAGCTGCTCACCCAGAACTAGCGGCTGAATTCAAACGTCGTGTAATCGACAAAGAACTTCCTGCAAACTTTGTAGAAGAAGCAGACAAGTTTATCGCTAAATCTCAAGAAGACGCGCAAAACATCGCAAGTCGTAAAGCATCACAAAACACGATTGAAGCATTCGGTAAGCTATTACCAGAATTACTAGGTGGTTCTGCCGATTTAGCTGGCTCTAACCTAACATTATGGTCTGGCTCTAAAGGTATTTCAGCTGATGATGCTGATGGTAACTACTTGTTCTACGGCGTGCGTGAATTTGGTATGAGCGGTATCATGAATGGTATTTCTCTTCATGATGGTTTCATCAACTACGGCGCTACATTCCTAATGTTTATGGAATACGCACGTAACGCAGTAAGAATGTCTGCGTTAATGGGCATTCAAAACATATTCGTGTATACGCATGATTCAATCGGTCAAGGTGAAGACGGTCCAACGCATCAGCCTATCGAGCAATTATCAAACTTACGTATGACACCAAACCTACAAACATGGCGCCCTTGTGACGCTGTTGAGTCAGCAGTAGCGTGGAAATCAGCGGTAATTAGACAAGACGCACCGTCTGCGCTTGTATTTAGTCGTCAAGGCTTACCTCATCAAGACCGCGATGCTTCACAACTTGCAAGCATTGAAAAAGGTGGTTACATCTTAAAAGATAGTGCTGGTACGCCAGACGTTATCTTAATCGCTACAGGTTCAGAAGTAGGTGTTACTGTTCAAGCAGCTGAAGAACTTACAGCTAAAGGTGTTGCGGTACGTGTTGTATCAATGCCTTGTACAAACGTATTTGACGCGCAAGACGAGTCATACAAAGAATCGGTATTACCAAGTTCAGTAACATCAATTATTGCTATTGAAACATCTCATGTAGATTACTGGCATAAATACGTTGGTCGTAGCGGTAAGATCATCGGTATGAGTACCTTTGGTGAGTCAGCTCCTGGTAACGTATTACTTGAACACTTTGGTTTTACAGTTGAAAACATTGTTAAAACTGCGCTTAGCTTTGACAACGTAAACGCTTAATTACATCGGACATAGTAGTAAACGGAGATAAAAAATGACATCAAGAACATCACTGCCAAGTTGGCAAAAACTAGATGCTCACGCTGAAGAAATGAAGCAACAGCATATGGTTGATTTATTTGCTAACGATAGTGAACGTTTTTCAAAGTTTTCAATAAAAGCACCGCAGTTTTTATTCGATTACTCTAAAAACTTAATGTCTGATGAAACACGCGCCCTACTTCTAGATTTAGCTAAAGATTGCGATGTAGAAGGATGGCGTTCAAAAATGTTTTCCGGTGAGCGTATTAACAAAACTGAAGATAGAGCAGTATTACATACTGCTCTTCGTAATCGCTCTAATAAGCCAACGTTAGTTGACGGCGAAAATGTTAATGAAGACGTACAAAAAGCATTAAATCACGTAAAAGCCTTTAGCGATAAAGTGCGTTACGGAGAATGGTTAGGTTACTCAGGTGAATGCATTACTGACGTAGTAAGCATTGGTGTGGGTGGTTCAAACCTTGGCCCTCAAATGGTTACTGATGCCTTAAATGAATATGCTAACAATGATATTCAAGTGCATTACGTATCAAATGTAGACGGTACTCAAATTGCTAACGTATTACGTCCATTAAACCCTGAAACAACGCTATTTGTCGTTTCAAGTAAAACGTTCACTACATCAGAAACCATGACTAACGCTACAACAGCAATGGAGTGGTTAGTTGCTGCAGCGTTTGACAAAAATGCAATTGCAAAACACTTTGTTGCTGTATCATCAAACAAAGAAAAAGCCACTGCATTTGGTATTGCAGAAGAAAACATTTTTGACATGTGGGACTGGGTTGGCGGAAGATTTTCGTTATGGTCAACAATAGGTTTACCTATTGCGATTTACCTTGGCTTTGAAAATTTTGTTGCGCTACTTGAAGGTGCTAACGAAATGGACAAGCACTTTTGTGAAACGCCACTTGAAAACAATGCACCGGTTATTATGGGTCTGTTAAGCTTGTGGAATACCACTTTCTTAGGTTCGCAATCTCAAGTTATTTTACCGTACGATCAATCATTACATATGCTTCCTGCATACTTACAGCAAGCAGAGATGGAAAGTAATGGTAAATCTACTTCTTGGGATGGTGAAGCTATTGAGTACACTACAGTCCCTGCACTTTGGGGGGAAATTGGTATTAATGGGCAACATGCGTTTTACCAATATTTACACCAAGGCAATACCATTGTACCTGCTGACTTTATTGGTTCAGTTCAAAGCTTGATCCCCGTTAATAATCACCATGAGATTTTGATGTCGAACTTTTTCGCACAAACTCAAGCATTAATGCAAGGTGTAACAGAAGAACAAGTACGAGAAGAACTTACCGCAAAAGGTATGTCACCTAGCGATATTGATAAAGTGGCACCACATAAGGTTCATAAAGGTAACCGCCCTTCAAACACTATATTAATGCAAAAATTAACACCTAAAGCATTAGGTAGCTTAATTGCGTTATATGAACACAAAATATTTGTACAAGGGATCTTGTTGCAAATATGTTCGTTTGACCAATGGGGTGTTGAGCTAGGTAAAGGTTTAGCAAACAAAATTCAAGCTGAGTTAACCTCAGATACTGTTAGCGATAACCTTGATAGTTCAACCTATGGCCTATTGAACTACTTTAAATCAGCAAGATAACTGCTAGGTACAACTTTTAGATATAAACGTTAAGTAAGTGAATAAAAATCAATGAGTGATAATAATTTGAGTAACACCGACCGTATGGAAACGTATCAACTTAAGAACAATCAAGGTGATGAACTGGTTATTTGTAACTATGGAGCCAGAATGGCTCAATGGCATACAACAGTTAACGGTGAATCTCGAAATATTATCCTCGGGTTCGACAACATTAACGATTACCTCAACGATGGCGCCTTTTTAGGTGCTATTGTTGGGCCTTTTGCCAATAGAGTTGGTGGTGCAAAGTTTACGGTTAATGGCACACAACACAACCTTTCAGCCAATGAAGGTGTGAACCAACTGCATGGTGGCCCTCAAGCGTTTGGCCAGCAGTTTTGGCAATGTAAAAACAAAACACCTCATTCTGTAACGTTGGTTTGTGACCTAGAAGATGGGTTCAATGGTTACCCAGGCCCTATTCACTCAGAAATAACCTACGAACTAACTGAGAATAGCGAATGTATTATTTCAGGAAAATTAACGAGCGAACAATTAACAGCTATAGGCCCTACCTCGCACCCGTACTTTAATTTAGCTGGAATGAAAAACGACTCGCAATCACATCAATTACAAATTAATGCTGCGAATTACACGGTTAAAGATGATGCAGGTATTCCAACAGGCGAAATCAAATCAGTTAACAACACAGCATTAGATTTTAGAGAGAATAGAACTTTATCGATGGCGATTGGACAAGACGACATTGATGATAACTTTGTTATTGATAACCATGGTTATGTTTCTCATCAAGAAAACACATGTAATAAACAAGCTGTTCTTACTAGCCCTGACGAATCGTTAGCACTTCATGTATCTGCTAATTTACCTGGCTTACAAATATACACTGCTCGTTATTTAGAAGCGCCTTTTACACCATTTCAAGGTATTTGTTTAGAACCTCAGTTTTTCCCTGATAGCCCAAACAAGCCTGACTTCCCATTCGAGTTTACAGGACCGAATAATCCTCTAGATGTAAAAATTGTTTATGCGCTTGTAAAGTAGCAACGCAAAAACAAGGAAAAACAGATATACATTAAAAAGCCAGACATATGTCTGGCTTTTTAATAAAAACAAAACGGTAAGTAAAAGTCTATTCCACTACAGCCGTAGAACCACGTTCTATAATCTCAAAATCTAAAACATGACGAAAATCATTCACACTGTTTTTAGATATTTCAGAATGCTTACCAGAGGTAAGAATTGAGATTGCGAGCTCTGCCATTCCTTGAATAGGCTGACGAATGGTTGTTAGGTGCGGCGATATAGTTGTTGCAAGATGAGCATCATCAAACCCAGCTACCGAGAGTTGGCTAGGTACAGAAAGGTGCTTCATATGAGCTGCAGCGATAGTCGCAGCCGCCATTTCATCGTTACTCGCAAAAATAGCTGTAGGTTTATCGTCTAACTCGAGTATTTTTTTAGCAGCTGTTAATCCTGAATCGTACGAGAAGTAACCTTGTTCGATATATTCTGGTGGTACGTTTATCTGATGAGAACGAAGCGCATCTAAATAACCTTGGTATCGTAAACGACTAGCACCTTGGTTAGGGTTACCAATAATATGACCAATTTTTTTGTGGCCTTGCTTGATTAATAGCTCAGTAATATCGAATCCGGCTTGGTACTCATCAATACATACATACGGCGATAAGGTTAATTGTGAATCTGGGGCAATACGAACAAATGGAACATTAGCGTTTTGCAACGCGTCTAGCACTTCTGGCATATCACAAACGGGCGGGAGTAATATTACGCCGTCTACTTGTGTTACTTCGATAAGCTCTTTCACAGATTCAATTGAACGCTCTAAATTGTCATCTATTTCATCGGCAACTAAGTGATGTCCACTCGCCCTACAGCTTTTTAAACCTCGCAGTAAAAATTTACTCACATACGAAGTATCTGTATCAAAATAAAGTAAGCCTAAGAAAAATGATTTGTTACTTGCCAAGCGTCTTGCCGACACATTTGGGCGGTAGTTAAGCGCTTCTACCGCTTCAAGTACAAGCCTTTTCTTGGCATCGCTCACTTTCGTGTCTTGGTTGAGCACACGCGATACGGTCATATTTGAAACGCCAGCACGAGTGGCTACGTCTTGAATTCTGGCTCTTTTTGGCTTAGACATTGATCAACTACCTAATTAGCAATACCTTACTTGTACTGCCGAAAATGTTAACGATACCTTCATATGTAAACTTTACCAAAAAAATGAGAATAAATCTCATAAAATCGGTAGGTTAGCGCCATAAAAGCACTATATGGCGATACCAACACCTTTAAGAATTAACTGTGTGAGCGATTGCACAACCTCTTCATAATCTTGTTCAGTCATTTTAGGCGTATTCATCGCGGCCACAACTTGAACACTAAAATCAGCATAATGCTGAGTAGCGCCCCAAATTAAGAATAACAGGTGATACGGGTTAATCGGGTCCATTTGTCCTTTGTCTACCCACGATTGTATTACGGCTACTTTTTCTTGAACCCAAGACTTATAGTCGCTAGAAAGGTAAGATTTTAAAACGGGAGCGCCATGAATAATTTCGCTAGCAAAAATACGTGATGACTCAGGATCTTCTTTCGAATACATGACTTTTGCACGGATGTAAGCGGTTAATGCTGTTTTTGCATCGTCTTTGGCATTAAGAGTGTCATAACTACTGTTCCAAACCTCCAAAATTCCATCTAATAATTGCTGATACAAGTCAGTTTTGTCTGCAAAATAATAGTGAATGTTGGCTCTGGGTATACCAGCTCTTTCTGCAATACGCTTGATTGATGCACCATCGAAGCCATGAATAACAAATTCACTTTTAGCAGCATTTAAGATTAGGCTTTTATTTTTTTTGCGAACATTACCGTCAACTACATTTTTACCTGCCACCTACGACCCTCTTTTAGTTTTTATTATTTACGCACAACACAATTTACCCGAAAAACTCACGAGATAACAACGCCGTTTGGTATATCCTAAAACAATCGTTTATAAATAAATAGCGTTGTATTACATCATTTTTAACGGATAACCAGCCATATACAAAGTTATTGTACAGCGCGTGTACTAACCGTAATGTGTTATGTTAAAAAGTTACCAACATCTACTTTTTACTGCTTTTTTTTATCTCGACGCATCGAATGCAGTAACGGTTCTGTGTAGCCGCTAGGCTGACTTTTACCCTCAAAAATAAGTGCCTTCGCTGCATTAAATGCAATACTTGAGTCAAGTTGGTCACTCATCGGTTCATATTGATTATCAAACTTGTTTTGTTCGTCAACTACCTTTGCCATGCGAACCATCGATTCGTTTACCTGTTCAGGTGTTAATAGTTGATGATGCAGCCAGTTACATATGTGTTGGCTCGATATACGTAACGTCGCACGATCTTCCATTCTGCCAATATTATTAATATCGGGCACTTTAGAACAACCTATACCTTGATCTATCCATTTAACAACATAACCCAATAAGCCTTGAACATTATTATCAAGTTCTTGTTGTATGTCGTTACTCGTTAGTTGCTCGCTGTTTTTTAAAACAGGAATCGTTAATAAACCGCGTAGGCTTTCATCAATTTCACTTACTTCTGAATCAACTTCATCGGCGTGATGTAAGGCATTTAACAAGTTTGTTTGTATTTTGTTTACGTTGTGTTGATGGTAGTGAATAGCGTGTAAGGTGGCAGCAGTTGGAGATGGAACCCAAGCACAATTAGCTCCTGACATTGGGTGACCACTTTTAGTTTCCATCATTAACGCCATTTCATCTGGCGTAGCCCACATGCCCTTACCTATTTGAGCTTTACCTTGAAACCCTGCTTCTAGCCCTATTTGTACATTGCGCTTTTCGTAGGCGGTAATCCAGCTTTCGTGTTTCATTAATTCTTTACGAGCCATTGGCCCAGCGTGCATGCTGGTATGAATTTCGTCGCCCGTTCTATCTAAAAAGCCCGTATTAATGAACGCCACTCTATTTTTAGCAGCATAAATACATGACTTTAAGTTGATAGATGTTCTGCGCTCTTCATCCATAATCCCCATTTTTATTGTGTTTTCTTCGAGTTGATATAAGTTTTCGATACGCGAAAACAAATCATTACTAAATTGCACTTCTTCAGGACCATGCATTTTAGGTTTTACAATGTAAATACTCTTTTTAGGAGAATTTTTAAATGTTGATGAACCTCCTAAGTCGTGCATTGCAATTAACGTAGTTACTAAGGCATCAATAATCCCTTCTGGAACTTCTTCACCGTTATTCGTTAACACTGTATCGGTTGTCATTAACAACCCGACGTTTCGTATAAATTGTAAACTTCTTCCCGATAACACCAACTCACTCGGTTTGTCGTCATCAGTTGAGTCGGCTGAAATATAACGTCTATCAGGGTTTAATTCGCGAATAAAGGTTGTTCCATCTTTCTCGATTTTTTCCGATAGATTTCCTTTCATTAAGCCTAACCAATTAGTGTAAACGTCAACTTTGTCTTGAGCGTCTACAGCGGCTATCGAATCTTCACAATCTTGTATAGTTGTAAGTGCAGATTCCAACACAATATCTTTTATAAAGGCTTTATCAGTTTTGCCAATAACATGATTAGGATCTATCTGAATATCGATATGTAAGCCATTATTTTTACATAGTATGCTTGTAGGGTTATTTTTGTCTCCTTGATAGCCGATAAATTGATACGGTTCTTCAAGGTAAGTTTTGTCACCATTTTCAAGATGAATAACTAGAATACCTTCTACTACTTGGTACAAAGTAACATGACTGTGGCTTGCGTTTACTAGCGGTAATGATTTATCTAAAACGTCTCGCCCATACGCGATGACTAAATCACCACGTATTGGGTTATACGCTTTTGTGAAAGAAGCGCCGTTGTCTTCAGGTATTACATCGGTTCCATATAAGGCATCATACAAACTGCCCCATCGCGCGTTTGCTGCGTTCAACGCAAAACGAGCATTCATAAGCGGAACAACAAGCTGTGGCGCTGCTATTTTGGCTACTTCATCATCAACATTTCTGGTAGTAATTGAAAAGTCGTCACACTCAGGAAGTAAATAACCTATTTCTTTTAAAAAGCATTCGTACGATTCTTGGTTAAAACGTTCACCTTGGTGATTTATATGCCATTCGTCTATCTGAGCTTGAAACGACTCACGCTTATTAAGCAACGCCTTATTTGAGGGAATGAATTCATCAAGAACATCACTTACGTAGTTCCAAAATTGCCCGTTGTTAATAGGTAATCCAGGCAACACGCGTTGTTGAACAAAGTCATACAACGCTTGATGTACTTGATAATTTTGAATAGCTTGGTAGCTGTATTGGTTAGATTGTTGTGTATGTTTCATATTCGACCTTACGTGCACTACCAATATTAATCAATTGTAGTACACCTTACTGATAGTTACGGGTTGTGTTGCTCGTTTTGGCTTATCCATAACGCCAGCGTTTTTCGTTCTTCATCCGTCATTTGTGTTTTATTCATAAAAGGCATATCTTTCGCGTCTATCACGCGCGCCTTTATTCTCGGAGCCCATTGTTTTATTGTGTCGATGTTGTCAAACACAATACCTGCAGGAGCTACTGTAAATATGTTGTCTGTAGGTGCTTCTGAGTGACAGCTATTACATCTTGCTGTAATAATTTCAGATACCTTTTCAGGCGAAACTTGCGTACTTTTCTCGGCTTCACTAAATGCAATTTTTTGAGGTGATATAACGTAGGCAAGCAATGCTGTTGCGATTAACGCTCCAACAAAAATCAAAGGTTTGTTTTTTCCAAAATGACGTAATACAAAATACTGCCTAATAGCTGCAGTAATAAAAATAATCGCAATGAGCACAAGCCAGTTAGCGCCGTGGTTATAGGTCATTGGGTAATGATTAGAGATCATGATAAATAAGATAGGTAACGTAGTGTACGTATTGTGAGTTGAACGCAACTTTGCGTTTAAACCGTATTTAGCGTCGGGCTTAGTACCTTGCTCTACCGCTTTAACCAACGCACGCTGAGAAGGCATAATGCCAAAAAACACATTACCCGCCATAATAGTTCCGATAATCGCGCCCATGTGCATATAAGCACCTCTCGCACTGAATACCTGTGTTAGCCCATAAGATAATGCAGTAGCGAGCAAAATAAGAACAATACCCAAAATAAGGCCGTGGTCTTTCAGCTTGGTTCGAACCAATATTTCATAACTCCCCACACCTATAACAATAGAACCTAGCCCAAGCGCGATAGCTTGCCATTGAGTAATATCCGCTATCGACTTATCAATTAAATAAGACTCTGCTCCCACATAAAACATAAGAGATAACAATAAGAAACCTGTTAACCATGTGGTGTAAGCTTCCCATTTAAACCAGTGCAAAGTGCTAGGCATTTTTTCAGGGGCAAGTTTATATTTAGCCACTTCATAAAAGCCACCACCATGAATTGCCCATAAGTCGCCTGAAATACCTTTTTCGTTTTTCCATTCAGGCGGCTTTTGTAAGTGATTATCTAACCAAACAAAGTAAAATGAAGCACCAATCCAAGCGATGCCTGTAACAAGATGAGCGAAACGAATGATTAAATTTAACCATTCAGTAATATACGGATCCATAATTTACCTTTTGAACCTATTTAACGTTGTTATGACGAGAACGTAACGCGCTCACCTAAAATATGTGTGGCTTTGATGTGACGTTCGTCACCCAGCATACTCAATATGAAAAGCTCTTCAATAAGGTTTTTACAATGCTGCATACGTCTTTCCATCAACGGAGTCGCCTTGGTATCAATAACAATAAAATCAGCCTCAGCTCCTTTCACAAAGTTACCAATAGTACCTTCCAGATCTAATGCTCTTGCGCCACCTAATGTGGCAAGGTAAAAAGATTTGTATGGACTTAACTTGTCTCTGCGCAATTGCTGGGTTTTATACGCTTCATTTAATGTACTTAGCATTGAAAACGTTGTTCCTGCGCCAATATCTGAACCCATTCCAACATTTACGTTAAATTGCTCGGCTTGTTTTAAATTAAATAACCCACTACCAAGAAATAAATTAGAACTAGGACAAAAAGCAATGGCTGACTCTGTGTCTGCTAATCGCTGACATTCAGCGTCATGTAAATGAACACCGTGAGCAAAAACACTGCGGCGACTTAGTAACTTACTCTTATCGTATACGTCTAAATAGTTTTTACTGTCAGGAAACAGTGACTTTACCCAGTCAATTTCGTTTACGTTCTCCGATAAGTGCGTATGCATATAAACCGATGGATACTCTGCAAGTAATTTACCTGCTGCGTTAAGTTGCTCGGTAGAACACGTTGGTGCGAAACGAGGCGTGATTGCGTACTGCAAACGACCTTTGTTGTGCCACTTTTCAATGAGAGCTTTGCTTTCTGAATAACCTGACTCGGCTGTATCAGAAAGGTAATCGGGACAATTTTGATCCATCAGAACTTTGCCACAAATCATACGTAAGTTTTTTGCTTCTGCTTCTTTAAAAAACGCGTCAACTGACTCTTTATGAACCGTTCCAAAAACCAACGCTGTAGTTGTGCCAGCTTCAAGTAATTGCGACAAAAAGAATTCAGCAACTCTTTTGCCGTGTGCCTCATTACTAAACTCTCGTTCTGCTGGAAACGTGTAATTTTCAAGCCACTCAAGCAATTGTTCACCGTAAGACGCGATCATTTCGGTTTGCGGATAATGCACATGAGTATCAATAAATCCCGGCATCATTAAGCCATCTTCATAATGAATAACGTCAATGGTTGAAGCTAACGTTGGTAACAGTTTTTCCGCACTGCCAACTTGTTCGACCAACCCATTATTTATCACTAATAATGCGTCTTCAAAATATTCAAAGCTGTCTTCTAATGCGACTTTTGAAGGATCTTCAATAAAATGAATAAGTTCGCCACGATACGCTTTTTTCATAAGGTTACTCTTTGTTTTCTATCGTTGTATTCGTTGTTATTGACAGCTTTGAAAGATCAATAACCATTGAGCCATCAAGAGTAACAACGTCGCAGTTGTCACCTTTCCCACCTCTATCTACAACCAAAAAATCACTAACGTCATTCAATGCTAAACAGTAGTGATGCCATGTACCTTTATGATAATTAACACCTTGATTACTACTTGCGATAAATATTTCTATATGAGTCTCGTTAAACTCTCCAGCGGGTGCGACAACAACTAAATAAGGCTCGTTTCCCAGTGGAATAAATGCTTGGCTAGACAATGGATGTCTTTCCATCATTTTGATGGCAATAGGCGTTGGCAACGGTGTAGTTCTAAAAATATTTACCAACGTTCTACCATTGTTTTCATCGGTATCTATTGTTGCTAAGTCATGAAAACGCTCAGTATAGCCATCGTTAATCGAAAAATGCTTTCTCGATTTATCTACTTCAATAACATCACCAAAAGGTGCAAACGCACTCTGTGTTAACACGTTGGGCGTTATATATTTAAGCGCATCTTCCACTAAGGAAACCTTATCCATTTGTTAGCTGCCTCTATATGTTGAGTAACCATAAGCAGTTAGTAGCAAAGGTATATGATAGTGTTGGCCTGAATCATCCAATTCAAAAACAATGTCTACATATGGGTAAAAGCCCTTTTCACTATTAAGCTTAAAGTAATGCTGCGTATCGAAGTGCATACGATAAACGCCAGCAGGCAACTTAACACTTGGATCTAATAAACTAGCAATACGACCGTCTTCATTAGTTTTACCATTTGCTAGCAGCTTCCATGAAAAACTCGCGGCTTCTTCAATCTGCTGGTACAAAGTAATAGGTACATATTGTGCGGGTAAGCCTTTAGTTGTATCTAAAACATGGGTGGTTATTTGGCTAACGGATGGATTGGATGACGCATTACTCATGAAAACTCTCCAGCATTTTAGCTATTCTCAAATGAAATATTTTTCGTTGTTCTTCCGCAGCATTAGCTAATTCGGTATCACGGTCGTTTGGTAACCTTGATTGCAGTAACTCAAGCATTTCGTCAGCGCTTTTACCTGTTGCACACACAATAAAAATAAAACCAAATTTTTTCTCGTAAGCTTCATTCCCTTGCGCTAATGCATTTAACGTAGCTTCCGATGCATGGTTTACTGCATTCTGCTCGCCACTAGCTAACGCTTTGGTGTTAGCATATTTTTCGCGAAGGCTATTAACGTTTCCAATTTTGGGGTGACCGTCAAACGCCTCTAGGTAATCATTTTCCGACAGGCTACGCCATGCATCATCTGCAACCTGTAATAAGTTATCGTAGTCTATAAAAGGCATTGTTAATACTAGCTGTTTAACCCATAAAGACGATGTACAACACTGCATAAACAAATGCTGCGCTTGTTCTGGCGATACCGTGTTAAGGTGTTTAATAGCATTTAAGTTATTCATATTAGCTATCTTTTTGTGAGATTAAATGCCCAAATACACGCATTCTAGACACGCCACCATCAGGAAAAATACTCAATCGTACATGCGTAAAAGCACATGTTTGATTTGTTACTTCATTTACAAAAACATGTTCTCGATGAGGGTACAATTTTGTTTGAGGTAGTATAGTTTTCCACTGAACATTTTGATTGTTATCAGAGGTAAAGTCGTCATTATCGGTAACGGTTCCTTCAAGCTTAAAGGTATCTGGGTAATTGCCCTTAAAGTGACACGTATCGATAATAACTTTTTCTATATTCCCTTTTTGAGCAAGTTTAACAATTGACCAGTCTGGCCCAGGATCACGTCTACGTTTAGTTTCCCAACCGTCGCCCATATCTTTACCACGCCCAGGCATAATTAAATTGTTTTTGTCACTAAAAAACATGTCGCTTACAAGCAGCGCTTTAGCACCATTTTTAATCGACGCTAAATCAATGAGTTCATTTTTAACAAACTGAGACCAATCAACTACCGCTTCCCCGTAAACTCTAAAGCGTGCTACACCGCCGTCTGGGAAAATATTCAGTCGAACATGAGTCCAAGCATTAGCATTTTCATTCTGAGTATCTGGCAGTTCAAATATGTTTTGGCTGTGTGCTGCGACTTCACTGCTTGATAACAAAGTATGCCACTGAGTATGTTCATTCGGTTGTTCGTTACTTACACAGGCTTCTACCGAAACCATTTGAGGAGCATTGCCTCTAAAGTAATTTGTATCAATATCAAACCCTTTAATTATGCCCGGCACGCCTAATCGAATAATACACCAGTCAAACTCTCTACCGTTATCTCTTCCGTAACTACGTCTAGACTCCCAACCGTCCATCCATTTACCACGTTCTGTATATTTATCATCAATAAAAATACCTCTTCCCGCTTTTAGTAGATTTTCCATTTCAGCAAAAAAGTCATCACTACAAGATAATGTTTCACCACCAATTCTTTCACTTGCTAAGTCTACAAAGTGTGTTTTAAGAAAGGATTCAATCTTTGCAGCCTCACCCGTTATTTTGTTTTGTTGTTGGGTGTTTTCAATCATGCATGTTCTCCTAGCTGAATACCATTATGTGATGATTTCAATAGTGTTTTACCTTTTGGTGTATCAATAAAATTGTCTAAGCTGTATACCAAATGCCCTCGTACATATGTGTGTTGAATTTCGCCACACACATTTCGCCCAACATATGGCGTAATTTTATGTTTATGTTTAATAAGGTCGTTTGATATCGTAAACGTTTTGTTTGGATCTACTATTGCAAAGTCAGCATGAAAGCCTACCGCGATCTGGCCTTTAATTTTATCTAACCCTGCAAATTTAGCTGTTTCGTAAGACATTAAGCGCGCAATATCGATTAATGTGAAGCCTCTATCTTTTGCTTCTGTCCAAATAAGCGGTAAGCCAAATTGTAATGCCGATATTCCACCCCATGCTTTTTCAATATCGCCGCTGTCGATATGCTTTAACTGAGGGGTACACGGAGAATGGTCTGAAACAATAAAGCTAATTTGATTATTTTTTAACGCGCTCCATAAACGCTCACGATTGTCGTTTTCTCGAATTGGAGGACAACATTTAAACAAGGTTTTTCCGTCTGGAATATTTTCTGACGCCAACGTTAAATAATGTGGGCATGTTTCTGCAGTAAACTGTAAACCCAATTGTTTGGCTTTACTAATACTTGATAACGCTTCATCAGAAGACAAGTGAACAATATGAACTTTACAATCATAACCGTTATTTTTTGCCTCTAATGCTAATTCAAACATTAAATCCACAGCGTCGTTTTCCCACTTTTTAGGGCGAGATGCTAAGAAGCTATTGTATTTATCCCCTATTGAAACGTCGTTAAACGATCCACAATCTAATTCCGCATGAATTAAATACGGAACATTATGTTTAGCGAGTACAGGCATAGCTTTTCGAATGTCTTCTGCTACCACATTAGGAAACTCTTCAACACCTGAGTCAATTAAAAAAGATTTAACACCTAATACGCCTGCACTCAGTAAGTCGTCTAACAGGTCTAAGTTTGTTGCATTTTCAGGGATTACACCGCCCCAAAAACCACAATCTACCCATAATTTATCGTGTACAGCGGCTAGCTTTTCTTCAAATGCGGTTTTAGTTGTAGTTACCGGAATGCAGTTTAAAGGCATATCAACCAAAGCAGTTATACCACCAGCAGCAGCTGCTTGAGTTGCCGTGTTAAAACCTTCCCACTCTGTTCTACCCGGTTCATTAATATGAACATGTGAATCAACTAATCCAGGCATAATGACCAAATCGCCATAATCAGTCACGGAACATGACAATGGTGCGTCGTAATCATGTATTGCGATAATGATATTGTTTTTAATTTCAATACACGCGGGTAACATAGTGTTTTGGGCAATAACGTTCTTACTTTGTATTGCAAAATGCATATCAATAACTCTTAAAAGGTGTTAAAAATTTACGGATTATTCGTGCTACATTAGCTCAGCGACAACTGCTTTATTTGTTTAAGAGAGATCCCCTGTTGACTTCCCTTACTTCCCTTAGCGTCGCAACTATTACGGTTGTTAAGATTTTCATCATTTTGATAAATATTAATTATTTGTGCTGCAACAGACACGGCAACCTCCATAGGTAATTTACCTTGAACATCAGGTAATCCTATTGGGCAATGCATACGCGCTACTGCTGACTGATTGATATCTCTGTGTTTGTAGCGCTGCTTAAAGCGGCGCCATTTGGTGTCTGACGCTATAAGTCCTAAATAGGTAAAGTCGTTACGTTTTAAAATAGCCTGTGAAATATCAAAGTCCATTTGATGATTATGCGTCATAACAATGTAGTAGGTATTAGGTGGCATCGTAGCCACTTCTTCTTGCGGCTGTTCACTCACAACAATTGATGTTTTATTGAAATTTTCAGCACCTTTTGGAAACTGCGACGCTCGGCTGTCCACCCACGTTATGCGACAAGGCAAACCAGACAATATAGGCATAAGTGCCTGCCCAACATGGCCGGCTCCAAACAACATAATATTAATACCTGTCGCAACAAAACTTTCAAACAACACGGTAGCAGTACCACCACAGCACTGTCCTAAATTACTTCCAAGTTCAAAGTGCTCAATGTGCTGAGCATTTGTATGACTTCGTTTACCATCGCATAGCATATTGTGTGCATGTTTAATTGCTACGTGCTCTAAATGTCCACCACCGATAGTGTCGTAACATTCATCGTCTGCAACCACCATTTTTGTGCCGCTATTACGGGGCGTTGAGCCTGTAACCCCCATTAATGTCACGATAACGTAGGCACAGCCTTTTTGTTCTAGCTGATAACTTGCTGCATTCCACGAGAGTTTATTCACGTTATTCTCCTGCACCAAATTGTTTAACAGCTTCAACAGCCCATAACACACGTTCAGGTGTTGCAGGTGTATCTAACTTAGGGCTAACACGATAATCAGCAACACTTGCAATAGCATCTTTTAATGCTGACCAGACTGAAATTGCCAACATAAATGGAGGTTCGCCAACGGCTTTAGAGTTATATACTGTATGTTCTCTATTCGGGTCATCTGGAACTAAAGCCACTCTAAAATCTTCTGGCGTATCGCTAATTGCTGGAATTTTATAAGTTGCTGGATTATTTGATAACAAGCGCCCAGTGTTATCCCACACCAATTCTTCGGTTGTTAACCAGCCCATACCTTGAATAAAGGCCCCTTCTATTTGCCCTCGATCAATGGCTGGGTTTAACGAGTCACCCACGTCATGAAGAATATCAGCACGTAAAACTTTATATTCTCCCGTTAACGTATCGATAAGTACTTCTGATACAGAAGCTCCCGTTGAATAGTAGAAAAACGGGCGTCCTTTAGCAGTTTTACGATCAAAATGAATTTTTGGCGTTTTATAAAAGCCAGTTGCAGATAACGATACGCGATTCATATACGCTTGCTGAACAAATTCTGCAAAACTAAAGCGATGAATAACTTCATTATGTTTAGATAGCACAACAGCGTTATTTTGAAATACAACATGGCTGGGCTCTACTTCATAATGCTCACTTGCAAAAGCAACTAAGCGTTCTTTTATGGTTATAGCTGCCGCTTGCGCTGCTTTACCATTTAAGTCAGTGCCTGACGATGCAGCAGTGGGTGAAGTATTAGGAACCTTGTCGGTTCGCGTTGCCGAAACACCAACAGTATCCACATCAACACTAAATTCTTGAGCAACAATTTGTGCGACTTTAGTGAATAACCCTTGGCCCATTTCTGTACCACCATGGTTTAAATGAATCGTACCATCGGTATAAATATGAACAAGCGCGCCCGCTTGATTAAGATGCTGTACTGTAAAAGAAATACCAAACTTAACAGGCGTTAACGCAATACCTTTTTTTAAAATAGGGCTACTTTGATTGAACAACTCAATGGCTTTTCGTCGGTTTTGATAGTCTGAACTTTGTTCAAGCTCGTGAATAAGTTCCGGTAATTTATTGTGCTCTACTGTTTGATGGTAATGAGTAATATTACGGTCATTTTTGCCGTATAGGTTAGCTTTTCGAATCTCTAAAGGGTCTTTATTTAGATGTCTGGCGATGTCATCCATAACCATTTCGATAGTCATCATTCCTTGTGGACCACCAAAACCTCTATACGCTGTATGCGAGACTGTATTTAGCTTACAGCGGTTACCCGTTACTTTTGCTTGATTTAAATAGTAGGCATTATCGGAATGAAACATTGCTCTATCAACAATGGCGTCAGATAAATCAGGAGAATAACCACAGTTACCGTTTACCGTGATGTCGATTCCCTGAATAACACCCGAATCATCAAAGCCAACGGTATAATTATTTTCAAATGGATGACGTTTCCCCGTCATTGTAATGTCGTCAGTTCTACTTAATTTAAACTTAACGGGTGATTTTGTTTTATTTGCTAACAATGCTGCGATACAAGCCCATGGTGCAGCTTGTGTTTCTTTACCTCCAAAACCGCCCCCCATACGACGCGTATCGACCACAACAAGATTTAAAGGAATACCTAATACTTCTGCCACCAATTTTTGCACTTCACTTGGGTGCTGTGACGACGAATATACAATCATACCGCCATCTTCAGTAGGTTCAACCGAAGATATTTGCCCTTCAAGATAAAAATGCTCTTGGCCACCTACAGTAATATTTCCACTTAACTTGTGTGGAGAGTTTTCTATCGCTGGTTCAGCATTGCCACGCTGCATACTAAAAGGTGGTCTAACAAAAGACTGCTGCTCAAGTGCTTGCTTTACTGACAGTACCGCCTCAAGCTCTTCGTATTCAATTACCGCAAGTTTAACTGCTTTTCGTGCGAGTTCATGGCTTTTAGCAGCAACAGCGAAAATAGGCTGCCCAACATACTCTACTTTATTAATGGCAAGTACCGGATCACCAGGAAATACTGGGCCGATATCTTTATGTCCAGGCACATCGTCAACAGTAATAACTGCTACTACGCCTTCGGCATTTTCTACGGCACTTAAATCAAGGGATTTTATAACACCGTGGGCACAAGTACTTTGGCCTACGGCCGCATGAAGCTGGCCTTGAACGCTTGGTTTATCATCAATATATAACGCTTCACCACTTACATGCTTTTCAGCACTTTCATGCTTTTTAGGCTTTCCTACACCACCTAACCCTACGTTTGATTGGGTTAAGCTATTGACGTCTGAGTGTTTTACATCAACTAAACTACGCATAATTTACAACTCTCGTTTCAATTTTATTTTGCTGGCTATTCGTTTTAGCTTTGTATTCGAGATAGCATTTTTGAAGTAAATTTTGCGCGACACGCATTCTGTATTCATGAGAAGCACGAACATCAGACATAGGTTTAAAATCGTTTGTTAAAGCGCGTTGAGCGTGTTCAATATTTTGCTGATTTAAGGGTTTATTCAATAGCGCCTTTTCGCATTCAATTGCTCTTTGAGGAATTGCGGCCATACCACCAAATGCAATTCGAATAACACTGATGTTTCCATCGGTTAATTCAAAGTAAATAGACGCTAATACTGCAGAAATATCGTCATCAATGCGTTTGGATATTTTGTACACATTAAATACCGCATTAGCTGGAGCCTTAGGAATATGTATTGCCTTTATGAATTCAGCAGGCGCTAGTACTGTTTTTTTGTAATCGACAAAGTAATCTTCAAGTAAAATTGTTCGCTTTTTGTTACCACACTGCAGTTCTACACTTGAGCCCAATGAAATAAGGGCTGGAGGCATATCCCCTATTGGTGACGCGTTACCAATATTACCACCTAACGTACCGCTATTTCGTATTTGAACAGAACCAATACGCTCAATCATTTCGCCAAGTTCATTGTATTCATTGGCAAGTAACGGGGTGAACTTTTCGTATGGAACCGCAGCGCCAATGACAAATTTGTCTTCTAGATTCTCGATAACATTAAGTTCATCTACGTTACCTAGATACACAAGATTATCTATATTATTTAGGTGTTGAGTAACATCTAATGCTAAATCAGTTCCACCAGAAAAAATTGTCGCTGTTGGGTGTAATAATAAATGTGACGATAATTCATCAATCGTTTTTGGTGCGTAAAAGCTTTGATGATTAAATGACAACTCCGAAGAGTTTGATGATTCAATCTTCATTAGTTGCTTAACAGTGTCAGAATAGTGTTTTGCGAAGCTGTCTTCTTTCGGTTTATCAGTTATGTCTACAACAGCATCGATTATAGAACGGTAACCTGTGCATCTACACAGATTTCCAGCCAATGCTTCAACAACCTCTTCTCGGTGTGGCTGTTCTTTATTTTTGTGTAGCGCAAATGACGACATAACGAAACCAGGCGTACAAAAGCCACACTGTGATCCATGATGCGTTACTAATGATTGTTGTACATGATGAAGTTTTTGCTCTTCTTTTAGGTGTTCAACCGTAATGAGCTGCTTACCATGTAATGTGCCAACAAACGCTATACAAGCATTAATCGATTTGTAGGTAAGTTCGGGGAGTGCCTTACCATCAACCGACTTTGTTAACTCGGCAATAACAACGGTACATGCACCACAATCTCCAGAAGCGCAGCCCTCCTTCGTGCCCGATTGATGCTCAAGATCACGTAAATACTGTAGAACCGTTAAATTAGGGTTTACATTATTCAGTAACTTTTTCTCATTATTTAATAAGAATTCCACTGTGCCCTTTGTCATGCTGTTATCTCGATTCAATCAATGGATAAATGTGTTGTACTTCTATCACCTTAGGTCTCATAGAAAAACACAAACCTGACACGAGTGTCAAGTTTTAAAGATCGATTTAATTCAATATATGAATATTTTGTTGTGCTATAACATCAATAACTCTTTGAATATTAGCCAATTAAAGAAAAAACAAAAACCAACCAATTAGTCAGCTTTTAATTAAAGTTACGAAACACTCAGTACAAGCTTGCCTATATTTAGATTGCTTTCCATGATGTTGTGAGCTTCATTAACATCTTCCCAATGAAACGTTTGATGAATAACCGGGAATATTTTTTGCTCAATAAGTAACGAATTAAATGCTGATTTAAAATCGGCAACCAAATCATCTTTATAGGCATTTGACCTATTTCTTAGTGTAGACGCTGTTAATGAAATTCGCTTTGATAACATTTTCGCAAAATCGATAGGTTCTGAATATCGTCCACCTAACATTGATAACACGACTATATGGCAATCTACATTAGCCACTGAAATATTCTTAGTAACCTGTGAGCCAGCTACTACGTCAATGATTACATCATACCCTTTAGGTTTATGCTCTTTGGACCATTGGACAAAATCAACTTCGTTGTAATTTATTACGTGGTCGGCACCTAAATCAGCACATGCTTTAGCCTTTACATTATTGCTTATGGTGGTAACAACATTGCAGTCTGTCGCTTTAGCTAGTTGAATTGCGGCCGTTCCCACTCCACTAGCTCCTGCGTGAATCAATACGGAGCTGTTAGGTTTTAATCCAGCAATTTGAAACAAGCTTTGATATGCAGTTAAAAACACCTCGGCCGTTGCAGCTCCTTGCTCAAAAGTAAAATTAAGGGGCAACAAAAACATCTGGCCTTGCTTAATCACTACGTACTCAGCATAACCACCGCCAGCAACAAGTCCGAAAACCTTACTTCCAACCTTCCAATGTTTACATTGAGCGCCACACTCAACAATTTCACCCGAAACCTCTAAACCTAAAATGTCAGACTCACCTTTTGGTGGCGGATACTTTCCTGCTTTTTGTAACAAATCGGCTCTATTAATACCAATGGCATGTACTTTTATTAAACACTCATCCATCGCAATAGTCGGTTTTTCAATTTCTGATAAGTGTAAAAACGATTCTTTATTTACATGTAAATATTTCAAAATATCCCTTTATTGTGTAGCTTAACTAATAGAGAAAAAACTGTGTTCTTGCCATTCTACTTGTTTTTGCTCTATTTTTTCGACCTCTGCTTTTGGTGGCCCATGTTTTAACCACTCAAGCATTTTATCTACATTGTCTTGTTCACCACATACAAGTACTTCTACGTCGCCGTCAGCTAAATTACGAGCATAACCGCTTAAACCACATT
Organism: Colwellia sp.; assembly: GCA_020630795.1. Lineage (GTDB taxonomy): Bacteria > Pseudomonadota > Gammaproteobacteria > Enterobacterales > Alteromonadaceae > Pseudocolwellia. The sequence goes on along the minus strand of JAHDIK010000003.1, from coordinate 296,290 downwards.
CAATAGCCATTTGTTGACTAGAAGCTCTAAAGTAAACACCCTGAACTTTGCCGCTTAAGTGTGCAATATAACTCACGTTCATAATAGCTCCTTCTCTATCTACCCTAATCATTGAAAATAAAGTCAAAGAAGATTGCGTGGCAGTACTGCAAGTAATAAGATCCACAACATCTTCCCTATTAAGTATAGACACATGTCAGCAAGAATTTATTTAAAAGTTTCTCGAGAAAAATCTCTGTTACGAAAGCACCCTTGGATATTCTCTAAAGCCATTAATAAAATCAAAGGAAATCCACAACTTGGCGATACGGTAGATGTATTTGATAGTAAAAGTAACTGGCTCGCCAGAGGCGCGTATTCTCCAGAGTCTCAAATATGTATTCGCGTATGGACCTTTGAAGAAAATGAAGAAATTGACGAAACATTTTTTATCAATCGGTTACAAAGCGCACAAAGTCGACGTGATTGGTTTATTAGTAAAGGCGGGTTAACGGGTTATCGCTTAATTGCAGGGGAATCTGATGGTTTACCCGGTGTTACAATCGATAAATATGACAATTTCTTGGTTTGCCAATTGCTCAGTGCTGGTGCTGATTTTCATCGTTATACGTTGGTATCGGCATTACGAAAACTTTACCCTGATTGCCATGTATACGAGCGTTCGGATGTAGATGTTCGCAAAAAGGAAGGCTTAACGCCCGTTACAGGATGGTTAACGGAACCTCAAGAGTCTACACAGTGTGTTATTGAAGAATACGGCGTAAAAATAAAAGTCGACATTAAAACGGGTCATAAAACCGGATTTTATCTTGATCAACGAGAGTCGAGAGCTGCCGCAGGTAAATATTCTGAAGGGAAATCTGTACTAAACTGCTTCTCGTACACCGGAACTTTTTCATTGCATTGTGCACTTAACGGCGCCAAAGAAGTTATTAATGTTGATGTATCGCAAACCGCTTTAGATGTTGCTAAAGAAAATGCCGAGTTAAACAACATAGACAACGGTATATCGTTTGTTAAAGCTGACGTATTCAAGTTACTTAGAGAATACCGAGACGAGAAGCGACAATTTGATATGATCATTCTCGATCCACCAAAGTTTGTTGAGTCTAAGGCGCAACTCACTGGTGCATGTAGAGGGTATAAAGACATTAATATGCTCGCAATGCAGTTGTTAAAGCCAGGCGGCACATTATTAACCTTCTCTTGCTCAGGGCTAATGGAAGCGAATTTGTTTCAAAAAATTGTTGCTGACGCTGCATTAGACGCTAAACGAAAAGCTTATATTGTTGATAGACTTCATCAAGCGCCAGATCACCCAGTATCTTCAAATTATCCTGAAGGTTATTACTTAAAAGGTCTTGTTTGCCAAGTTGAGTAACCAAATTAAAAAGCGCTTGAAGTAAACTCAGGCGCTTTTTATATCTATTTATTAATAGTACCTATTTGCCCTTTCACAAGAAGACTGCCTCATTGACTTATTCTTAGCTGTTGGGTTTTCTTGGTATTGTTCTATCCAAAACTGACACGTTTTTTGGTTTTCACGACGAATATGCTCTTGGTCGGCTAGTTTATTTTTATTTTGAATACGCTGTTTTTCACGAAGGAGTTGTCGCTTCTCCCTTTCTTTTTGATATTCAATTTTTCGTTGTGCTTTTAGCTTTTCTCTCTGCTCATCATAAGCTTTTCTCTGTATATCTCTTTCCCAAGAGTCTAACTCTAGCTTTCGCATAGTTTCTTGCTGTTTTAGCTTCATTGATTCAGACATCAGCGCATACTTTTGTTGTTGCTGCTCTTGGATAGTTTTAACTCGATTTTCATTGGCTTGCTGATGCATTTCAAGCTGTTTTTGGCTTTTTTCAATGGCTAAATCTGTTTCTGATTTATACCAAAAACTAAACAATGTAGAGATAACTAAATTGGCTCCAATTATCGCGGCAAATACCGCAATAAAAATTTTAAAATAGTGACTCATTTCTACAACTGCTCATCTATTTTTTTTGTTCTGTTGTCCATAATTGCTTGCACATTATTTGCGTCGTTTATCAACGTTGAAATTTTATTCGAACCCTGTGGAAGAGTACGTTTGGTTTTGTCTGGTTCATCAGATTTACTATTTGATTTTTTAGGCAAAGGTTTAATCGCAGGAATAACCGTCATGTTTTCAGGAACATCCCACTCTGCTGATGTATTATTTTCAGCCTTTTTATCTGAATAATGCCAAACACCTTTATCATCTTGCCATTTATAGATAGTTGGATTGCTTGGCTCACTTTGCAATAAAGATTGGGCTTTAGATACCGCTTGAGTTTTTATAGCGTCAATTTGGTTTGTAAGTTTCGATGTGTTTGTAAAATCAGATACACTAATCCACGGTTCTCCATTTGGCTTTTTTAAGACAAATAAACCGACGAGGCTTAATGCTAAAACTCCCATTAACAAATACAAAAAAAACTTCATTTCTTATCCAATAATCAAAATAAATCGATACATAATTTGCATATATTAACGTAAATTTTTAGTGAAAAGTAATAAATGTAACCTATATAGATTACAATGCACAAAGACTAAACCTCATTACGTTAATCACAGGTTAAACATGAAAAAAGTTGTCTTATATACAATGAATAACTGCCCTCATTGTCAAACGGCTAAAAAGTATTTAGATGAACAAAACATCACATACCGACTATGTAATGTTAAAACGCCTGCAGGCAGTAAGGAATTTTTTAAAACAGGATATAGAGGTGTACCTGTGTTAAAGATTGGCGATCAATTTCTTAACGGGTTTTCAGTTAAAAAGTTTAAAGCTCTTTTTAACTAGCGTATAAACAAAAAAGCCAGAAATGCATACATTTCTGGCTTTCGTATATAACAAATTAACGTTAATCAATTTCTGAAATATTTATACCTAATAAGTAACATTCTTCACTTTCTTGGCTAACTCTCACCACTTTACCTTTAACATCAAGCGCTGAAACGCTCGTATTAGCTGAATCAACATGAACACGAACCGCTGTTCCTACTTCTAGTGGGTGAGGCATTTCAACGGCCATTCCTGTGGCACTTAAGTCACGACATGTTGCTAAAACCGTGCTGTTAACTTCATCGTCAATTATCGTTACCGTGACCTGACTGTTTAACATCATGCGATAAAAGTCGCGATTGTCATCATAATTAACCATTGTTACTCCATAATATACAATTGATTCACTCGTTATTTATACTCATTGACGATGTAAGTGTCAATTTATAAACTCGCGTTATTCTTTACAATACATCGCACTAAAGTCCGGTTATCTATTCCAATAGAAAGCTACAAATAAAACCAACTTAATAAAAACGACAACGTTATCCACATCAATATGATTAGCGGCACACCAACTTTTACAAAATCAGAAAACTGATAACCACCAGCGTTCATAACCAGTATATTTGTTTTGTATGCCATTGGAGTCGCATAACTCAAGTTTGCCCCAAATAACACAGCAAGAATAAATGGCTCTACTGGCACGTTAAGCTGAGTCGCAACCGAAATAGCGATTGGAGTACCAATAACAGCCGCAGCATTATTCGAAACAATATTTGTTAGTACCGCAAGCAATAACATTAACGCAGATAGAATACCTGCTGGTGGCAAACCAGAAGAAACAGCAACAAATACCTGAGCCATATATTCTGCACCGCCCGTTTGCATCATAGCGGAACCGAGTGCGAGCGAAGCGACGACAATTAAGATGACCTGCGTACTTAAGGCTGACGATATTTCACTCCAATCTAGGCATTTAGTGGCAAGTAACATTAAAATTCCACATATGGAGCTTATTGCAATAGGCAGTACACCTATAGCGGCAATCATTACAACAAAGCATAAAACTCCTAAGGCAATAGGCGCTTTTTTGGTATACGGTAAATCTGACGCGCCATCAATAATCAACATACCACGTGTTTCTTTCAACACAGTTATTTGTTCCGATTCCCCTTGCACCAGCAACACATCGCCCGTTTTAATCGTTACATTACCTATGCTCTGACGACCAATTTCCATTGCTCGACCACCACGGTGTAATGCAATAACAGAAACACCATAACGATAAGCAAAATTCGCGTCTTTTAAGGTTCGTCCAACCAAGCCAGAAGACTGAATTACAACAATTTCTGCTAAAACTTGTTTGTCTGCTTTTAATGGGTGATCTTCATCTACTTTATGTGTACCTGCATATAATGTGGCCCCAATAACCGTTTCATACTCTTTAAGCTGATCTGGGTAATCTTTAACTTTTAATCGATCACCTACTTTTAAAACAGTATCCGGCAACGAGATGACGTTTCTGTTGTCAGGGCTGCGTTGAATTGACTCTATAGTCATTTGGTTATCAGTTAACTTTAATACCTCAGCAACTGTTTTACCTTTTGCAGGGCTATCTTCATTGATATTTAAATACGCACTAAATATTCTCGGAGACGTATCTGGTAATGTAGGAGAGCGAGACGGTAATAGCTTTGGAGCTATAATCCACAAGTAAGCAATAGCGATAGCACCCGCTATTGTTGCAGGAACAATAAAATCAAACATGCCAATGCGTGGTAATCCCATATCACTTGCCACACTTACAACAAGTAAATTAGTTGATGTACCAATAGTGGTTGTCATTCCCCCTACCAGCGTAGCTAATCCCATGGGTAAAAGCATGGGTGATGAATCAGACTTCGTTCTCAATGCAACGTTGGCTAGTATCGGTAGAAATAACACAACTATTGGTGTGTTATTTACAACGGCACTTAACGCGCCAGCAATAATGAGAGTAAGTAACAGAGATAACGCGGGGCTGACTTTCCAAAGCTTAGCGAGACTCCTACCAACAGGCTCCAAAGCTCCTGTTCTCACCAATGCATGCCCTATTATCATTAAAGCACACACAGTGACTAACGCTTCATGTCCAAAGCCGAAAAACAAGGAAGATGGCTCTAAATGTTCACCATTTATTTCAAACGGGAAGATTGTGAATACTAAACAAAGCAAAACTAAAACAGCAAGCGATGATGTTTCAAGTGGTATATCATCTCGTCTAAAAACATATAATGCTAATGCGGTTATTATAAGCATCATCAAAGCATGCGTATTAGGAATGTCGGGTATATTCAAAGTAACCTCAATGTCTCAATAAATAGAATCGCGTTCGATATTACGATAATCAAATATATTCAGCAGCTTAGCGTTACTTGGATATATTGGCAATATTTCTCACATTAAAGTTTTGTATACCTAATATTATGTATTTACATCTATCTTCTGTTTTAGGTTAATTAATCCTTTTACAAAACAGCTATCTCCATTCACATAATACGCAGGTATTGATAATGCCTTGCAAGCACTTTCATACTTTGCACATAACGCTTCACCACCTACTAAATATACCTTTGATTGGTTAACTGCTTTAAGCTCGTACCCAATGAGTAGCCCTGAAAGGTATGATAAAACGTGAGAGTCGTTTATTTTTTTGAACAATTGTTGAGTGCGTACAGAGAACAACGAATGAATAAGGTTAGCGCATTGACTACCTTTAATAACACCTTGATGAAAAGTACTTTCATCATCAACCTGTTCTGACAAGCCCTTACCTAAAATACTATGCGCACACAAAATAGAGTAAAGTTCCCCTGTCATAAAAGTACTGAATGACGTTATTTTTCCATTTAACTGATGAACGTGCTTACTATGTGTTCCTGGTAATATAGCGAAAAAGGAGTCTTGTTCAATTAACTCTTGTAATCCGAAAATTTGAGTTTCTTCACCTCTCATGACATCAATTTTCTGTAAATCGTCCTCATAACTTACTCCAGGGAGAATGGTGGCTTTAACGCCCCAAGGCAACGCAACACTTTCTTTCCCGCCAACCAATTCAGCTGCATTACAAGGAGCTTTAACATAATCTACGTTGATCCAACCAAGCGCAGAACCAACCATTCCAGACATGTATATCGGTAGTGATTTATAATGTAACAACCAGTTTTCTAACGTTGCTTCTAATGCTTGAGAGAAGTTACCATCGGGTACATTCAGCAATCCTAATGGCCGATCTATTTGATCTAATACTTCATGATTTTCATCAATCGCGAACGCCCTAAAATTAGTCGTCCCCCAATCTATTAAAATATAGTCAACGTTGAGCAAAATGTTTTCCTAATACTTTTCCAATACTGCCACAGTAAAATCAGTACCTATTTATAATTACACGTAATTTACATCAAGTAACGTACAAATAAAAATAATATTAATAAATAACGGAAAATAAAAAGCATGCGACATGCATGCGACATGCATGCTTAATTGAAATCAAAAAGAAGTGACATCCGTGTCAGCTCAACATGAAAACCTATTGTTGGTTTAACTCAAAAATTAACGTGGTTTGAGGAAATGTAATTGGAAGTTGCATACCAAACTGCATTAAAGACTCACCCGTAAAGACCTTACCTTCAATTTTACTTAACAATGATGGTGAGTATTCGTCTAACTTTGTTGGCCATATTAAACGTAATTCGTAAGACTTATCTGCGTGTAAACCAGAGAACTTATACTTTTTAGGGTTAGTGCGTTTAGTTTCATTCACACTGTTATATGAAAACAACGCTTGTGACTTTTCTGCATTCACAATACCAAAATTAATAGAGTCTCCATCAGAGTTTGCTCTAATCAAGTCTCCATTATGAATCAAATTTCTATGTTTTTTATGCAATGCAATAACATGAGATAGCGCTCCTCTTTCGTGATCCGTTAACTCTCTTGGATCCATTTCTATGCCCATATGCCCGAAAAATGCAACGCCAGCGCGCATTTCAACACTTACACGTTTACCTGTAATGTGGCAATCGCGAGGACCAACATGAGCCCCCATTACGTCTGATGGGAAGAAATACGAACAGCCGCGCTGAATACTCAAACGATCAAGTGCGTCGTTTGAATCTGATGTCCAAACTCTATCAGTATGCTCAAGCACACCATAATCAACTCGCGCACCACCTGACGAGCAACTTTCAATTTCTACATTCGGATGCTTAGCTCTTAATCGAGCAATTAATTGATAAAGCGCCTTAGTTTGTTTATGAATAGCTGGTTTACCGTTAAACGCTCCCGCATGATTAATATCACGATTCATATCCCATTTGATGTACTCAATTTTAGGGTATTCAACCAAAATATCGTCAATCATTTTGAATAAACAATCCACAACTTCGGTCCGTGTTAAGTCGAGAACTAATTGATTTCTAAACTGTAACTGCTCGTTACCTTCTGTTTGTATTACCCAATCTGGATGAGCACGATACAAGTCACTATCTGGGTTAACCATTTCAGGTTCAAACCATAAACCAAACTCCATACCGCAATTATTTACGTGGTCAATTAATGGCTGTAATCCATCAGGGTAAATGTCTTTATCTACTACCCAATCACCAAGGCCCGCGTAGTCACCACGTCTACCTTTAAACCAACCATCATCAAGAACGAAACGTTCCACGCCAAGTTTACCGGCATGTTCTGCCAAGCCCTTTAATGTTTCTACGTCATGATCAAAGTAAATACCTTCCCATGTATTGTAATGAACTGGGCGTGGTTTATTTCTTACTTTTTCTTGAAGAAGTTGAGTTCGAACGTAGCGATGGAAACACGCAGACATTTCATTAAAGCCGTTCGCTGAATAAACAGAATATAATGTAGGGCTTTTGTAAGATTCATTCTCTCTTAATTCTACTTCGCCCGGTAACAATAACTCGCCTAACTGAACGTAGCTTCGGCCCTCAGGTAGTAATTCAGCACGCAATTTATTATTACCGCTCCATCCTAAATGAAAGCCATAACATTCCCCAGTATTTTCATGGGTATATTCGTTATGCATTAAAAAGCCTGGGAAATTATCGTGACTCGTTTTACCTTTACGATTTTCTCTAACAAAGCTACCTAAAAATAAATCGATAGTGTTGCGTTGAAATTCGTGTGACCATCGCCCTTCGAATGACATGATTTTGTTCATTTCATCTGTCATAGGTATGGTAGGTGCAGCACACCAATTAACATTTAGTGGCTGTTGCCCAATATTTACTAACTCCGTGGATAGCGCTAGAACGTTAGATGTTTGATCGAGTTTAATTTTATGAATCGTTTTTATTTTACGTATTTTATCAACAGATTCTAACTCAACTTCGTTACTATTAACCTGAACAACATTCGACAAATCACCACCTAAAGACCAAGCAATATCATTATTAGTAATTTCGATACCTGGTGAACCCGTAAAGCCTTGACCTAACAAAGGAGACAACGAAATAGGTGCTTCAACCACAACAGAACATTTTGCTTCTTGTCTTGTGCTAAGTAATGTTAGCATCTCGCCAGTCGTTTCTTGAGAGAGCTTTTTTCCCCAATAAATGATGGCTGGAGTACGTTTGGTACAGTCTACAAGCAGTGAAGATGAATCACTGTGTAATTGAATAAATTCAGGCAGATTGGTCATCAGACTATTCCTATTAATTAGCTAAACATTTATAGCTCACAAAACTATTGCGCTCTTCCACAATAATCAAAAATATTTAATATACGACATTATATGGATAATAAAATTCAGATACAACGAAATAATTTTCAAAAAAGAACATTTAAAGATAAGAATAATAATAAACAAATTTAAAACCGTTAAAAAATGCCTTTTAATACTATTATCGAAAATAAAACAGAACAAAACGAACATTACCGAACATTAGAGAAGTAATACCTATATAAACAACCTTTGAAACGTCATAAATGGCGAATGTTTAGAACCAAACTATACTTATTAGATAGCATTCATCTGATAATCACAAAGCCCTATAGTATGTTGTTTAAAATGATACCTTTAACTAGATGTTTATATAGTGCTCTACGGCTCACATTACTAATTATATTTTTAACAAGCGTACAATCCAGTGCCGTCGCTAAAACTGACATTATAATCGCATCAGATAACAAATCTCTTCGCGCTATCGACTTTGTCTCCTTGTATTTTCAACACATACAAGAACAATTATCGAATCAAATAAATTTTACCGAATTATTAACGAGCACACCGAGAGAATGGCGTTTGCTAACAGAGCTCCCTAACGTATGTTTGTACAACAAATTAAGAAACTCAGAAAGAGAACAAATTTCAATATTTAGTAAATATCCCATATCGGTATTCCCTCCAGTAAGATTATTATCAACGAACACTTCAGGGCTCGACAAAAATGTTTCGTTAACGCAATTACTCAAGAATAAAAACCTCAGTATCGGAGCGGTAAGTGGCCGCGCTTATGGAAAGAAAATTGATGAAGAAATAAAACGACTTGCCGATACCCATAGCGCTAACTTAACTCTAATTGGTGGGTCACTCGCAACACTTAGAGTGAGGAATATGTTTATTCAAGGAAAGTTTGACGCGATTATTGAATATGCTTCCGCCTTTAGAGACCATTTAAAAACAACAAAGTCGTCAGTTAAAAACCTATCCACCCATCAACTCGACAATGCTCAGCAATTTGTTCACGGATATATTGCTTGTTCAAAAACCCAACAAGGAACGTTAGCCATTGACGTTTTAAATAAATCATGACACAAAGACAAAAATAGGCTTAAACTCATTAAGATGAATCAAAACGAATTTTCAGTGTCTGAACACAAAGCCATCGAAAATGAATTTAACAAATTTCACAATAACTTGTAGGGCGTAACATGAAAGATACAAATAACAATAACATTCCTCAAGAAGCGTTTGATTGGTACGATTCGTACGCTCATGGCGGCATGGATAGACGAACATTCCTCGCCAAATTAGGTACGCTGGTTGCAGTTGGGTACTCCATGACAATGTTAACATCTGCATTAATCCCAAACTACGCACTTGCCGAACAAGTTTCGTTTAACGATTCTGATATAAAAGCTACATACAAAACTTTCGATTCACCACTAGGCCATGGAAAAGGACAAGGCTACTTTGTAACACCAAGCAAAATAGAACGCCCTCTCCCTGCGGTATTGGTTATTCATGAAAATAGAGGATTAAATCCTTACATAAAAGATGTTGCTCGTAGATTAGCGAAAGCGGGATTCATCGCATTTGCTCCTGACGCCCTATTCCCACTTGGTGGATACCCCGGAAACGATGATGACGGAAGGCGCATGCAAAAGTCGCTCGACCGTGCAAAAATTCAAGAAGATTTTGTTGCAGCGGCTAAATTTCTTCGAGCGCAATCAGTTACCACTAAAAAAATTGGTGCTGTCGGCTTTTGTTTTGGTGGATATATGGTTAATTACTTAGCAGCTATAGATTCAAGCTTAATAAACGCTGGAGTACCCTTTTACGGAACGCCAGCATCAAAAGAGTTACGCAAAAACATTAGTATTCCATTGCTTGTACAGTTAGGCGAACTTGACAAGCGCGTTAACAAATCATGGCCCGATTATGAAAAAGATCTAAAAGAAAATAACGTTCCTTATACAATGCACATGTATGAAAATGCTCACCATGGTTTTCATAACGACTCTACAGGAAGATTTAAAAAAGACAGTGCTGAATTAGCTTGGCAACGCACCGTTGCGTTTTTTAACAACACTCTTGTTTAAGCCATTCCAATAAAAAAAGCCGAAATGATCAAATTTCGGCTTTCTTCAAAGGTAAACCAATAAATAAACTTAAAGATTTACCTATCAGGGAGATTTTCTACGCTTGCTCAAGCGGTCCATCATCTAACGACAACGACGCTTTTTGGCCGTAAACAAACTTATTGATAAATAATGCAAACGACACACAAGCAATTAACGTAATAAACATTAAATGAATGTAATGTAGTCCAAATGGTGCGTGAAACGGTGAGAATTCAAATGACAACGAACCATATAAAAACACACCAAAAATTACCGCAGCTATTCCAGCATTAGCATGAACATTCTTAAAAAGCAGGCCTACAACAAATATTGATAAAATAGGCATACTAAACAGCCCCCATAATTGCTGAAGTAAATTAATGATACTTTCAGCTTGGGCATACACAGGGACTAAAGCAAGCGACACAAACGTTAGTGCGACGGTTATGCCTGCACTTAATTTTGGTACGTTAATATTTTTATTAATGTAAGGTTCGTGAATATCACAAACATAGAGAGCAGTAGCAGAGTTAAGGTTACTATTGTAAGTAGACAATACAGCTGCAGCCATTGCCGCAGCAAAAATTCCCGATAACCAAGCAGGTAATAAATCCCCTACAATTTGTCCATAGGCCGCATCACCTATATCACCATATAACTTATAAGAAATAATGCCTGGTATTACGATAATTGCTGGAACAATAATGATTCGAATACCCATTGCCGCGAAAACACCTTTTTGTGCTTCTTTCAAATTAGGCGCTGCCATAGCACGCTGTGTAATGACTTGGTTAGTACCCCAGTAGAACATTTGAATAAAGATCATTCCTGTAAGTAATGTATGCCACGGAATTGGTGAGTCGTTATCTCCAATTAATGTAAGTCTTTCAGCTGGAATACCCGAGAAGTCATAATCGATGGCATTTAACGATAAAAATACAATAGTAATAGCCATTACAAGTAATAACAAACCTGAATATGTATCGGATACTGCAACCGCTCGTAGCCCACCAAAAATGGCATACATCGCCCCAATAGCTGCAAACGCGATAGCGATATACATTAAGGGAATGTCGACTTGAAACATTGTTTTCATAAACAATGCGCCTGAATAAATAACAGCTGGGCAAAAGATTAATGCACTACTTAAAAAGAACATGGTTCCAATAACGGCACGAATATGCTTGTTATTGTACTTTTTTTCCAACAATTCAGTTGTAGTTGTACAGTTATATTTGTAATAAACAGGTAAAAATACTTTTGCTAAAATAAACAACCCAACAACAGCAGCAAACTCCCACCAAGCAAGTAATGCCATTTGGTTACCATTTGAGCCAACCAACTGATCCGTACTTAAATTGGTTAACGTGATTGAGCCGGCAACAAAGTACCACGCTAAACCACCGCCAGCTAAGAAATACTCTTTGTTTTGAGCGTCAGCACCACTGCCAACACCTCGCCCATGGCCTCTACATTTTAAATACGTTAACAAACCAATAAAGGCGGTTACAAAAACAAATACGAGTATTTGAATTAAATTATCTGACATATGATTTCCTCAATCAGCTTTTTGTTTTAAGTATGGTTAAGCTTTAGTCACTTCTAATTTGATACTTTTTATCTTACGTAAGTTTTCAAATTTGTTGTTTTTAACAATTAATGAGTTTAATTGGTAAATTGAAACGAGCATTGCATGAATAGGTGATAAATATCCGCGTTTGTTTAACTCCATAAGCTGTTCGGCAGTTAACGCTTGCAGCTTGTCTTCATCAACAGTATTTAACCCTTTCAATGTTTGTGATGCGCCATCTTCATAATGAACAGCCAAATCAATCGACTTAACTAAGCCTAATGACTGAATATACTGCGTAAATTCGAACGACTGCATATTGCTTTTCAACTCAGCCTCTAGCAGTTTAGTTTTGTGATGAAGAAATGGAGTGGCATTATTTTCATCATCAAACAATGAGTCACCACTTTCACTTGAAAAAATAGGGTTAGTTTCGTCAATTCCTACCGCGTAGGAGTTTTCATTGCTCGGTGAGCGCATAAGATAAAATGGAAAAGATTGCATGCAACTGGGTTGATATACCGATTGCCATGCTTCGTTCTCAACAAAAACGTTACAACCGGCTTCAAAGCTTGTTAAAACCGATAGACCCCATTGCCCATTAACGTTTCCACGTGTCAAAAAAACAGGAAAACTGCTAACCGCTTTTCCTACTTCATCAACACGTAAATTCATAATATGTAATTTAGACGCGTACTCTATAGCACTATTTTTTTTAACTTTGAGCGTACTATGCGTATTACTATTTACTTCAATTAATTCTGTCATATCGCTTCTTCGAATTAGTTTGTGGTAGATAACCACTGATGAATAAAATTACGATGGGGCTGTAACGTCTGCAACATTTGCTCTGTTAATTGCTCATTTCGTTTGATAAGTCTGTCTGCTTGTTGATGATCTTGGTACAAGTGTCCATGGGCGGTAAAGTCTGGCTTAAAGCCCATACCGTATAATACATACTGATAACTTGCTGCAGGAAACAACTCGTTAGCTCCTTGAAAATCGCTAACAGTTGGTCCTTTATATTTCCAAATAGCTAAATCTTCTTGAAGAGATTCAGGAATACTCTTTTTGTCACAATGTGCCTGCCAATATGGCTCTGGGCGTTTAGTCAACATATAATGCAACTTTAAAAAATCAATAATACGGCTCCATCGATAATCCATTTGCTGATTAAATCGTTTCGCCGTAATTGGCATTAACTCTTGTGTTGGAGGAAGGTTTTCAGCGATATATCTTGCTGATATTTCAATTAACATAATTGCTGTGGCTTCAAGCGGCTCAACAAAGCCAGCAGCCATGCCAACTGCTACACAATTTTTTTCCCAGAAACGTTCGCGATGGCCCGATTCATAGGTAATTTTTCTACACGCGATACCTTCGCCAGCTTCGCCTAAGTAATTACGTAAATTAGCTTCAGCTTCTTCATCAGTCATGAACTTACTTGAGTAAACATGACCTACACCTCTTCGATGTGTCAATCCAATATCCCAAATCCAACCTGTATTTTGAGCAGTAGCGATTGTATGAGTAGCAACAGGATCGTTTTCATTTACGTAAGGTACCTGCATCGCTAACGCAGAGTCGTTAAAAAGCACATCGTCTACTTTTTTGAACGGAACTTTTAATGAATTTCCAATAAGAAGTGCAGCTGTGCCGGTGCAATCAACAAACAAATCACCACAAATTTCTCCGCATTTATTTAATGAAACAGACCGAATATTTCCATCATCTTGCAAGTTAACATTCTGCATTGTGTCAACAATATGTGTAACATTTAAATGTTCAATACAGTGTTCTTTTAGCATTTTCCCAAGCATACCTGCATCAAGATGATAGGCGTAATTACAGGTGCCTTTATATTCACCCTCAGCAAGCATTCTAGGTGCCAAACCTGCTTCACAAACGTGGTGTTGAAAGTTAGCCTCTACTGCGTAGTTCTCAATGTTAGTAACGTAAGGCGCAAGATCAATACGGCCGTACCCCATTGGGTACGTAAACGGATGATAATAAAAGTCACCATTACCGTGTACCCAATCTACAAATTTAGCACCTTGTTTGAATGCCGCATGGCACTCCCTAAAAACATCACTTTCTTTTAAACCAATATCTTGCAGTGTATTTTTTAATGTAGGCCAAGTTCCTTCGCCTACACCTATTGTAGGAATATCAGATGATTCAATCAGGGTAACGGCGACTGACTGCCCAGCAGCTTTTTTATGATGAGAGGCAATAATTGCAGCGGTCAACCAACCAGCGGTTCCGCCACCAACAATTACAATGTTTTTTACAGGATTTAGCATAAAAGAATACACTCTCTTTATAATCCGTTGATTAAATAAACTTTATCAACAAATACTCGTTATTATTTCATAATGATTTACCATGCATTTTTCCAATATAACGTGCAACATTTTATTGGAAAAATGACCTAATTTTCACTCAATAAAAATTAGGTCATTGATAAAATCATCACGTAGGCATTAGCTAAGCGTCACTAATGTCTAACGTAAGAGATTTAGAACTTCGCACGAACACCTATAGCATAACGAGAACCGTTATCTTCGATGTTGTATGCTTGATTAGCAAAACGACCAGTTTGAACAAGTTCTTCTTCTGTAACGTTAATACCTTCAAAGAATACGGTAATATTCTCAGTAACGTCCATACTTGCACTGATATCTAGCTGACCAAATGTATCTGTATTTACTGGCTCGCCATTGAATCCGTTATCAGTTAAACGTAAGAAACCTTCACGGTTATTGTACGCTACACGTGCTTGCCACATATCAGCTTCATAGAAAAGAATAAGGTTTTGTGAATCACCTAAACCTTCTAGTGCAAATGTGCTAGTAGTATCAGCACCAATTTCAATATCACTATCAACTACTGTTGCGTTAGCAGTAATACCAAAGCCGCTTTCGAATACGTGGGTAACAGCAATTTCATAGCCATTAACACGAGCTGACTCACCATTTTGAGGACGAGCTACCGTGTAATTTTCAAACTGACCATTTAGTTCTTCTTCGACTTGTGCTGTAGCTGGATCACAACCTACACAATTGAAGTCTGGACCTAAACGATTAGTCATTTGGTATGACTCTAAACCTGTAGTCACAGTAATAAAATCGCTAACTTCTTTGCTAAACACTGCAAATGAGAACAGGCTAGCATCATCGTAATACCACTCGTATGAGATATCCCAGTTTTCAGAAGTAAAAGGTTTAAGGTTTTCATTACCACCAGATGCCGTTAATGTTTGACGACGTGGCTCACCAAAAACAGTCGCAGGCGATAATTGTGATAACGTTGGACGAGTTAATGAATCGTATGCTGCAAAACGTAACACCATATCTTCTTGAATTTCTAACTTAACGTTTAAGCTAGGTAACAAGTTTGAATAGCTTCCAGACTTAGCAATGTCTTGAGCTGGGCCAAAAACATTAGCGAATAAAGTTGGATCGGTTGTTTCAACAACGTCAGCAATATCACTCTGCACCGCTTCAGCAGTAACACTAGTAGTCGCGTAACGAGCACCAAAGTTTACAGTAACTGGCATATCACCTAATTCATAACCAAATGTAAAGTCGGCATACAAACTAGTAATATCTTCATTAATGGTATAACGGTTGTTTTGTAACGTAGGTTCAATTGGGTAACCTTGGTCTGCTAAGAAGTCAACCATAGCATCACCGTCATATGTATAGAACGTATCAATTAAACCTGAGAAGTAGTTTTTAGCTTTAAACGGTCTAAAGTTGATTACATCAACGGGAGCATCTTCTCCATAACCACAGAATTGACATTGGTTACCAAAGATTTGGAAGCTAGATTTTTCACGTTCTTGGCGGTAAACACCAAATTGTGCCGTTTCAAAAACATCACCGTCTGCTTCATAAACAAAGTCTGCTTTAAACTCGTTTACTTTATCTTCATCTGAAAAGCGATTACCTTTCTCGTTATAATGTAACTTAGCTAACGATCTATCGGGTAATGAACCGTTTTCAAAACCTAAGTGCTTAACCGTTGGGATAGAACCCGTACCGTCGAACGTGTAATCATTTAAAATACCTACAACGTTAAAACGGTCACGGCCAGCACGATCATTTTCAGCACTTGATGTAGACACATCAAATTCAGCACTTAATTGATCTGATACTTGCCATTCAACATTAACACCAAAACCATCAGTTGACACGTCACGAGAGTTACGAGTGTGTGAAACAAAATCAGTTGCAGCACCAATTTGGTCAAACGTTAAAAGTGTTCCTGTTTCAGGGTCGATTGTCGCGTTATTAACTCGACCTGGTTCGAACCATGAAGCTAAATCGGTAGCAACAGAATCTACTTCAAATTTTGATACAAAGCCGTCTACAGTAATGCTTACATCATCGCTTGGCGCAAACTGAACGACTAAACTTGCATTTGTACGTGTACGTTCTTGATTATCTACAATTTGATCCCAGTTGCGAGGAATATATGCATTACTATATAATATATCGCCATTAGTGGTTTCAATCGTTCTACCTGGCATCCAACCAGCAGTTTCGATACGGTTAATTTGAACATCACGTTCTGAATGGCTAACAGCAAACAATACGCCAACCATATCGTCTGCAAATGTATTACTTACTAATACTGACGCAGCCGGAGATGTTTTCTCAGATAAGCTTTCATACATACCTTTAAGAGAACCAACTAATTGAAAACCATCGTAATCAAAAGGTCTTGCAGTTGAAATATCGATAGTACCACCGATACCACCTTCTTGAAGGTTAGCTACTGACGTTTTAAAAATATCAGCACCTGTAATTTGATCTGCAGCAATGATATCGAAGTTAAACTCACGACCAGCACTGTCAGTTGCAATTTGACGGCCATTAACTAAAACCGTGTTAAATTGTGGACCAAAACCACGAACGGTTACTGCTTGCCCTTCACCACCACTACGGTCAATTGATACACCAGTGATACGTTGCAATGATTCTGCTACGTTTAAATCTGGAAATTTACCAAGATCTTCCGCTGCAATACCATCAGAAACAGCATTGTTAGCTTTTTTATCTATCATTGCAGCTTTTAGGCTACCTAACATACCGGTTACCGTAATGACTTCAACTTCTTGTTCTTGAGCTGAGTCTGCTGCAAGTGTCGTTGCACTTGTTAAAGCTGTAGCAACAGCTAAAGCAATACTAGTACGTTTACCAAATGACTTAACATTAGTAGACATTATATTCCCCTTTGTTGTGTTGTAATGTTTTTTGTTTACCGCTTGTTGTTAACTTAAAAAGTTAATCTTTTATAAAATTGTAAGGAATAATCGATGATTCAAAATCAATAACTCCTTACACACTTTATTCTGTAATAATTCTTTATTTATAAAGCACTTAGCTTTGTACTTTTTTAATAGCAGCTAACCATTGGTTGTATAGCTGATTACGTTGTTCTTCAGACATTGTAGGTTCAAATTCTCTATCGCAATGCCACATATCCGATAGTTCATCTAAGGAAGAAAACACACCTGCTTGTAAGCCAGCAAGGTAGGCAACACCAAGTGCTGTTGTTTCGATAATTTCAGGACGATCAACCCGAGCACCAAGAATGTTGGAAAGAAAACTGAGCACCCAGTTATTTGAAACCATTCCACCGTCTACACGTAAAATTGAAGGCCTTAAACCATCACTTTCCATTGCTTTTTGTAAGTCTTTAGTTTGATAACAAACCGACTGCAACCCAGCAGTAACGATTTCTTTGATACCAGAATCTCGAGTTAACCCTAAAATGGCGCCGCGAGCATTTGGATCCCAATATGGCGCGCCTAACCCTGTAAATGCAGGAACAAGCATAACCCCATGGTCAACGGGAATGTCTTGTGCTAATGCTTCAGTTTCTTTTGCGTCGCCAATGAGTTTAAGGCCATCTCGAATCCACTGAATTGTTGCTCCAGCCATGAAAATGCTGCCTTCAATAGCGTAGGTAGGCTGACCATTTAAACGATATGCAACAGTAGTAAGTAAACGGTTTTTAGACTTAAGTGGTTTGTTACCTGTGTTCAGCATCAAAAAGCAACCTGTACCATACGTACTTTTTGCCATTCCCTGCTCAAAACATGCTTGACCGAAAAGCGCTGCTTGCTGGTCTCCAGCAATACCTAAAATTGGAACTGACTTAGTGAAAACGTTTACATCACAATCACCAAAATGGCATGAGGAGTCCATCACCTCGGGTAACATTGCGCTTGGAATATCAAAAAGTTCAAGTAAATCAACATCCCACTCTTGTGTGTGTATATTGAAAATCATAGTACGAGATGCATTCGTTGCGTCGGTACGATGAACCTTGCCACCTGTTAAATGCCACAATAAAAATGAATCAACGGTTCCAAACGCTAATTCACCATTTTCCGCTCGTTGTCTTGCACCTTCTACATTATCTATAATCCATTTAACTTTAGTTGCAGAAAAGTATGGGTCGAGTAATAACCCCGTCTTATCGTTTATTAATTTTTCAGTAACTTCACTATGAATTGATTCACAATAATCTGCAGTACGGCGATCTTGCCAAACAATTGCGTTATAAACTGTTTCGCCAGTTACTTTATCCCAAACTAAAGTTGTTTCTCTTTGGTTAGTAATACCAATAGCAACAATTTGCTCAATCAAAACATTATTTTCGGATAAGACTCGCTTACAAACATTTAGAACTGTTTCTAAAATATCTTTCGGATTATGTTCAACCCAGCCATCTTGAGGAAAATGCTGTTCAAATTCAGTCTGAGCAACAGCAAAAACCTTACCTTTTTCAGTAAACAAAATGGCTCTAGAGCTGGTCGTACCTTGATCTATCGATAAAATATATTTATTCATATGCGTTAAAATTTTATTTTAATCTCATTTATCTTCATTCGATAATGCACATAAAGAACAAAATACGCAACCAATATTTTCAATTTCGAACATTTTTTATCAATTTGCGAATTTTGGAATATCGAATAATTGTGTGATAATTAGTGTGTAAACTAAAAATATAGCTATAAAAACAAGCGTTAGCGTACTTTTGATAAAAATAAATTTTTAAGGCAATAGATTATGAGCTTGAATCAACGACAAACGGAATTAGTAGAATATGTCCATAAGAATGGTTTTGTCACAATAGATAGTCTTGTTCAACATTTTGATGTAACCCCGCAAACCATCAGAAGAGACTTAAATAAGCTTGCAGAAGAAGGTGCTATCATCAGACACCACGGGGGTGCAGAAGGTACTTCGAGCAGTGCAAATGCGTCCTATCAATCGCGCAAAATAATGAATTTAGACGCTAAAGAACAAATAGCTAAACAAGTCGCGAGTATTATTCCCAATGGTGCATCTATCTTTATTAATATAGGTACAACTACCGAAACCATTGCTAAAGCACTGTTAAATCATTCAAATTTAAGTATTGTTACAAACAATATCCACGTGGCGACAATACTGTCAGTTAAAGAAGACTTTACCGTTATTATTGCCGCAGGCGAAGTTAGACATAAAGACGGTGGAATTATTGGTGAAGCAACCTGTGATTTTATCGAACAATTTCAAATGGACTTTGGCATTATCGGCATAAGCGGCATTAGTCCTGACGGCTCCCTACTAGACTTTGACTTTAGAGAAGTTAAGGTTGCTCAAGCTATTATCGAGAACTCTACAACCGTCATTTTAGCAGCAGATCATTCTAAATTTGGTCGTAATGCTATGGTTAAACAAGGCAGTATTTCACAGATTGATCACCTATTTACCGACAAAACGCCACCTGAAGAAATGCAAGAAATTCTTGAAATGAACAACATTTCAACACACGTAATTTAATTTTCTTTCTTTTTAAGCCCTAAACTAGACAATAAATATGATTTAAAAATGCAATAAAATTGCATTTTTAAATTTTTTTACTGTTTTAATGCAATAAAAAATACCATAAAACGAACAATTATATTCACAAACGAACAAATACAACTTTTTTCCTTTCATATTTCCCTACTTTATTTCTAGTTAACGTTAACAGATATAAATCGTTTTAAATGAACGATGTATTTTTATTCACTTTTTTAAGACTTCTAGCCTTTTTCATACATAAATATTGCCATACAAATAAATTATGTGTAATTTAAGAGGCATGATGTGCATATATGCTTTAGCATAACCATATAAAGTTACGTTAATTTAAGAAATACACTTACCAATAGAGATAAAAATGAAAATAACTGATATTAAGGCCTACGGATTTTGGGCTGGATTTAGAAACGTATGTCTAGTAAAAGTTGAAACCGATCAAGGAATATACGGCTGGGGCGAGTCAGGCCTTTCAGGCAGAGAACATGCCGTAATTGGAGCCATTAGTCACTTTAAAGAGTTTCTGATTGGGCAAGACCCTCGAAACATGAACGCGCTATGGCAAGAAATGTATCGCAGCCAATACTTCGAAGGAGGTCGCGTGTTAACTGCTGCTATTTCGGCAATTGATATCGCGTTATACGACGTTGTTGGTAAAGCACTTAATGTTCCTGTATATCAGCTACTTGGCGGTAAACAACGTAATCATATTCCACTTTTTGCAACCGCTGTAGAACCTATGGGCCCTAGCCTCATTGATGAAATGGTTAAGCTTAAAGAAGAAGGTTGGGACGTAATAAGAACAACAACAGGTCAACAAGGTGATGCAACTAAACCACAATTATTTGAACCACGCCAATCAATTAAAGACACATCGACATGGTTAACTAAAGCTAGAGAAACTCTAGGAAATGGAATTACATTAGGTATTGATTATCACCACCGTTTATCTGTTCCAGAAACAGTTTCATTTATACAGCGTATGCCAACAGGCACGTTAGACTTTATTGAAGAGCCCATTAGAGATCAATCACCAACCGCATACAAAGCGTTACGAAGCATGTGTGACGTACCTTTCGCTATTGGCGAAGAATTTGCGAGTAAGTGGGATTTTGCGCCATACACAGAAAGTGCACTTACCAACTTTGGCAGAATAGATATATGTAACGCTGGTGGCTTTACGGAAGGTATGAAAATAGCTGGCATGTGTGAAGTTCACTATATAGATATGATGCCTCACAATCCACTAAGCCCTATTTGTGCTGCGGCCTCTATTCATTTTTGTGCTGCTATTAACAACCTGACATGGTTAGAGTTACCACCATACGACGGTGATATGACTGACTACGACAAATTCTTTGTTGGTCGTCCACTTGTTAAGAATAATGTTTTTGAAGTATCTGATGCTCCGGGATTAGGAATAGATGTAAACGAGCATTTAATTAAAGACCTTACATTTAAATACTGGGAAGCTCCTCGTTTACATAAGCGCGATGGCTCGTATACAAATTGGTAAAATAATAAAAGAGAAATGTTATGTCAGACACTGCTCAAACATCAATACCTGAAAACGTGCAAGGTGCACCTACTAAAAAGCGCTTTCAGATTCTTGCATTAATATTTATTAGTGTAGTTATTAATTATATGGACAGAACTAATTTGTCGGTTGCCGCATCCGCACTTTCCGATGAATTAAATTTAACACCGCTACAAATGGGTTTGTTATTTTCTGCCTTTGGTTGGACCTACTCTATTTTACAAATTCCTGGTGGAATGGCTGTAGACTTGGTAAAAACGAGAATATTGTACCCTTTTATTTTGGTAGCATGGTCACTGGCGACTTTGGTTCAAGGTTTAGTTTCGTCTTTCGCCGCTTTAATAGGTTGCAGAATGGCAATTGGTGTTTTTGAAGCACCTTCATACCCTTGCAACAATAAAGTAGTCACAACTTGGTTCCCAGAAAACGAGCGTGCATCTGCTATTGCAGTATACACATCTGGTCAGTTTATTGGCTTGGCTTTTTTAATGCCTGTTTTAGCTTTAATCCAAGACAGTTTTGGTTGGAGAGGACTCTTTATAATTTCTGGTTTAATTGGCATTGTCTGGGCGGTTATTTGGTATATCTTTTATCGCGATCCAAAAGATCACAAATCAGTTAACAACGAAGAGCTTGCCTTAATAGAAGGAAACAACTCCAACTCAACAGAATCAAATAAAAGCTCAGAGCCTAACAAAAAATACACAAAAGCTGACTTCAAAGCAGTATTTACAAATAGAAAGTTATGGGGCATTTATATTGGTCAATTCTGTTTAGGTGGAACACTGATGTTCTTCTTAACATGGTTTCCTACATATCTCGTAGAATATAGAGGTTTAGATTTTATAAAATCTGGCTTTTTAGCATCGGTTCCATTTTTAGCGGCCTTTTTTGGTGTTCTGGTTTCGGGTTTTACCTCTGACTATTTAGTGCGTAAAGGTGTCTCTAAAGAAGTTTCACGCAAAACTCCAATTGTTATAGGTATGTTGTTAAGTACATGCATAATTGGCGCTAACTATACCGATAGCACCTTTTGGATAATTGCATTCTTGTCTATCGCATTTTTTGGTAACGGATTAGCCTCTATTGCGTGGGTATTTGTTTCTCTGCTCGCCCCTAAAAACCTAGTTGGCCTTGTTGGTGGTTGTTTTAACGCAATTGGCGGACTTTCGGCCGTAACTGTTCCTGTGATTATAGGATTACTTGTTGAAGATGGAGATTTCAAACCCGCTTTAGCGTTTATCGCAGGATTAGCCGTACTTGGTTCATGTTCTTACTTATTTTTAGTCGGTAAGATTGAAACTATTCACACTGATAAAACAGATGATGCAGACAAACTTAACCCTGCTTCTACTAATTAACCTTTTTATAAACGTCATTTATATCGTAATTTAGGAAAATAGATGAGTAATAAATCAACAAACCAAGACAATCAACGCGCTGCTATTTCTGAAAAAATAAAAGAGAGTCAGTTGGTTGCCATTATCCGATTACCCAAACAAAGCGAAGTTAGCTCTGTTGTAGCGTGTTTAGTTAAAGGAGGCGTTTCAACATTAGAAATTACCTCAAATACACCGGGGTTTTGTGATGAAATTTCACAAGTTCGTGAGAAGCACTCTGATGTTTTAGTTGGTGCGGGCACTATTATTAATAAAGCGCTAGCGAAGCAAGCCATTGACGCAGGAGCGCAATTTCTAGTTACCCCCAACACAGATAAATCGGTAGTTAAAATAGCTCATAAGCACGGTATACCTGTGTTAATGGGCGCACTAACCCCTACTGATATTGCAAAAGCTATTAAATATCAAGCTGACTTTATTAAAGTATTTCCTGCGGGATCTTTAGGCGTAAAATACTTTAAAGACTTACAAGGTCCTTTTTCGAATATTCCACTTATGCCTGTTGGTGGCGTTAATATTAACAATATTAAAGAGTGGTTTGCCGCTGGTGCTATTGGTGTAGGCGTAGGAAATGACCTAACCCAGGCTGCAAGTACTAAGGAAGAACAAGAAAAGCTGATTACGCGCGTAAAAAAATACGTTGCCCAGCTTCCAAAAAACAATATAACGACGAAATAACATGAATCACAGGCTAACGAATACTTATGTAACGTTAGCCTCCCACAGGAATATATATGCGTAATACACTATACATAGCTACCGCTTTGTTATTAGCTGGATGTAACCCAAATAGCTCCACTTCAGTTGAAGACACAGCGATTATTGCTGACGTAAATAAAACCACAGGACAAATAGAGATTTTAGCTCCAAAGGCGCTCAACTTTATTGACGAAAATGCTCAAATCACCATTCATGGAAATGGATACAAATGGACCGAAGGACCTGTTTGGATTGATGATAAATCAGGTGATTATCTCTTGTTTTCAGACATTCCAAATAACACCATCATTAAGTATCAACCAAACATTGGTACTAGCCTATATCTTGAAAAATCGGGTGCTACGGCTTTATACGATGGCGATTATTCACAAGGTTCAAATGGCCTGCTGCTTAATCAAGAAAATAAGCTTGTGCTTATGCAACAAGGTGATAGACGCGTTGCAGTAATGAATTCACCGTTGTCAGCTCCGTCCAATAACTTTGACACCTTAGCAAGTCATTATCAAAAGCTACGTTTAAACAGCCCAAATGATGCAGTATTTCACAGTGATGGGAGTTTATACTTTACCGATCCACCGTATGGCTTAGCTGACGGAATTAAAGATAAGCGTAAAGAACTTAACCATCAAGGCATCTACCGTTTATCTAAAACTGGGGAACTTACCCTACTTGACGATACAGTAACTTACCCGAATGGTATTGGTTTATCACTTGATGAAAAAACCTTATACGTAGCAGTATCTGACGAAGAGCACCCTGTTTGGTTAGCCTATGATATTGAAGAAAACGGAACAATAACCAACAAAAGAACCTTTTACGACGCTAAAAAGTTTGTAGGAGTAGAAGGAGAGCAAGGCATGCCTGACGGAATGGCTTTGCACTCAAGCGGTAATATTTTTGCGACAGGCCCTGGTGGTGTTTGGCTATTTACACCTGAAGGAAAGGTACTTGCTAAAATTAGAACAGGAAAACTAACAGCAAATTGCACATTGTCTAGTGATGAGAAAACGCTTTACATGACTGCACACGATACAATTATGTCGGTACCGTTACTGTAACGTTATACGTTTTCATGAACTTTCCCCATAAAAAAACACCGTTAAGGTGTTTTTTTATGGGAGTTAAAAATAAACAACTATTTATTAGCCTTGGGTTCTAACAAACCAACAACATTAAGTTCGTCTACTTTAACATTATCAAGCGTAACTTCTGTTCCGTCTCTCCACTTAACTTTAATCGAATTTACAACATCATCAGTAGCCAATCCAAAATGCGCTATATTAAGCACACTTTGAGAGTGCGAAGCACTTGTAGAGCCAACTAACTTCGTTTGTTTACTCGACTTAGAGTCAACAACAATACTCGCACCGATAGGGTCAACACCATTAATAGAATAACCTACACGCACTAATACATAATGGTTATCACCCATAAAGGTATTGTTTTGATACATATGCCATAGGCCGTTATCGTCATCACCACTTAAAATATCAATTTTACCATCTAAGTTATAATCAAAGGCGGTTCCCATATCGCCATGTGAATCTTGCCCTACTTCTGTAGTTGCGCTTGGCATTACTTTGGTTGTAAACGTTTGATCGCCATTATTGATTAACATAACATCAGCTATACGTTCTTTTAATTCGCCAAAACGATAAACAAAAAAGTCGTTGAAGCCATCATTGTTAAAATCTCCAGGTGTAACTCCCCAATTATTGTGGTTAGTTTCTTGAGGAAGTACATATGAGATATCAGTAAATTTATCTCCGTCATTACGTAGTAATACATCTTGCACATTACGATTTTGAGGCGTCCAGTCTGGAATATATCCAGATATCCCTTTTATTGACGCTCTTACATCCCAAGCGACGTTATCAGCTAAAAACCATTCTAAACGCCATTGGTTGTTACCTATATACCCCAGATACCAGCCTGTTTTTTCAATTGATTCTGGAAAACCCATCGCTTGCTTTTGTTCTATTATTGTAGAAGATACAGGAGTTGATATTTCATTTTTACTCGTACCTAAAAATACGGGCATACTCTTTAATCGACGAGCCCTTGGGAAATGATAAAAATCAGTTAACTCGAGTGCTCCCGACGCTTCAAGTGTAATACCGTCATGACTTTTATTACCCTCATCACGAATATCAATACGCCCTGCTGCTTCATTGTAAGATAAGCTATTATTTGCAAGTGTGTAATAAAGCTTGCCTCGCGCAAAGTAATAATCTAAATCGCCGTCGTTATCAATATCAGCCTGAGCGGCTGACACCACACTAGTGTATTTATCAGCTCCATTAGGAAAATACTGTTCAGTTACATTATTAAAAGTAAAGTCGTTGTTACCTAACCAAATACTCGCTTCATCGTACGTTGTAAAAGCAATAAAGTCTGCGACACCATCATTGTTAATATCGGTTACCAGTAAGCGTTCTGCGTTTATATCTTCAAATTGTTTACTTGCTCTATACGTAAACGTGCCGTCACCTTTATTTTCAAAAAGAATGTTACGAGGAACGTCTTCGTTCACCATTTTCTCGGCATTCATTTGTAAAAAATCTAAATCGCCATCATTGTCTAAATCAATCCACCTAACTGATCGTCCCCTCGCGCCCATTTCAGAAATTCCAGCTTCAACAGTTACATCGGTAAATTTACCGTTGTCATTTCTCAATAAACGCTGCGGCTGTGGTGACGTACCATTACCACCACCAAGTGCAATTAGAACGTCATTGTCACCATCTTGATCGTAATCGCCAGCAGCGATACCGTGAAGATCAGCTTTACCGAAAATACTTGGAGCGCGAGTATATGTATTGTCTTTATTTGAAAAAAACAACCGAATAGGAGTTGTGTCATGATTGGTGAGCAAAAAGTCATAATGCCCGTCGTTATTGATGTCTGAAACTGATGGGCCTCCGTATTTCCACGCTGGCTCTGAAATCAATCCCACTTGGCTAGATACATCATTAAAAACAACATTGGTATTTACCAACTTATCGGTAATTGGTTGCTCTTCCGTTACTTTACACCCTAATAAAACAGCTAACGAAATAGTAGACAATATAAAAATATTCTTTGTATTCATTTAATCGCTCGTTAATCTAGTTAATGCGATTTAATACAAATTAAACCTCACCAACAACATTGTTAATTGATAACAATATACATTACCTTATGAGTAACAACAACACAAAACTACTTATATACAATTTTGTGTTTTTATATTTACATTTAAAGGTTGTTAAAGAATTCTCTATTTGACGGAAGTTGAGATAAACACTGTTGTGTATGTTTTTGATTATCATTTAACAACCCTACAAGTCGCTCTTTAAACTCCGCATTAAAAGGTGTATTAGTTTCAGTTTTAAATCCCATTCCACACAATATGTATTGATAGCTCGCAGCAGGAAAAACCTCTTCTTTGTCAAAGTCGTAATGCCAAGGAGCAATGTATTGCCATTTGTAAAGTAAAGACTGTAAGGTTTCAGAGATAGATGATTGCTTTTTATTGTCACGCCAAAAATCACTGTCTTCTCGGTCACTTAGAACATAATGTAATTTTAAAAAATCAATAATACGTTCCCAGCGATATAAGAAGGTTTCATTAAACTGACGCTCCATAAACTGCATTCCATGTAATGAGAGAGGTAATTGTTCGGCGATCATATTCGCCGATAATTCAACCATCGCAATTGATGACGCCTCAAGTGGCTCTACAAAACCAGCGGATAACCCTATCGCAGCGCAATTATTTTTCCAAAACTTAGCGCGATACCCTGGTTCAAAAGTAATTTTTCGTAAGCCAATTTCATTTATGCTTGGGTTATTTTCATATATATAGTTTTGCAGCGTTTTAGCCGCTTTGTCATCATCTATATATTCACTAGCATATGCATAACCTACTCCACGTCTGTTTTGTAAACCAATATCCCAGATCCAACCAGAATCTTTTGCAGTAGAGAGTGTAGCAGATTGAATTGGGCTATTAGACTCAGAATAAGACACTTGGGCTGCAATTGCAGAGTCG
Organism: Colwellia sp.; assembly: GCA_020630795.1. GTDB lineage: Bacteria > Pseudomonadota > Gammaproteobacteria > Enterobacterales > Alteromonadaceae > Pseudocolwellia. The sequence goes on along the minus strand of JAHDIK010000003.1, from coordinate 268,508 downwards.
ATAAATAGCTGATTTTTTTTCGATACAAGAGGAATTTTATAGTGCTGACCAATTAACAACGCTTTTTGGCCTGAGCAATCAATAATATGCTTTACTCCTAAATGATTAACGCAATGTTTTCGTAAAAAGTTAGTAAACAGCCCCGCGTCTAAATGATAACCATAATTACATATACCTGAATAATCGGGTGACTGGCTGTTTTTAGGGGCTAAATAATGTTCGCATATAACTTGTTGCGATGATGCATACTCAGCGAATGACATTTCATGACTTTCTAACATCCACTGCTGCGCTAAATTAACATGTTGAAAACCTATAGGTAATGAGAATGGGTGATAATATGAGTGACCTTTGGAGTCGTAACACCAATCAACAAATTTTGAACCTTGTTTAAAAGAAGCATTACATTCTTGTAGAAATAACTTTTCGGAAATACCCATTTTAGCTAGTGTATTTCGCATGGTTGGCCATGTTCCTTCACCAACGCCAATAGGGGATATATTTTTTGATTCGACCAACACAATGCTAATTGTATTTTCAGCATATTTTTGTTTAATTGATGCAGCAAGAAGTCCAGCGGTTATCCATCCAGCTGTTCCCCCACCTACAATCACGATTGACTTCAATTTATCCTGCATAAACTAACCTAAAAAGGAGGTTGCTCCATAAATGAAGCAACCTCAAAATAGCATACTGGGATAATATGCTACGACAACAAAACCGATTAAAATTTAGCGCGTAAACCTATTGAGTACCGACTTCCAAAGTCTTCCGCTGCTAAAAATTGATTGTCAAAGCGTCCATGGCGATGCGCAGTTTCCTCAAGTATATTCAATCCATCAAACGTTACGGTTAACATTTCATTAATTTCATAACTCATACTTAAATCAAGTTGACCGTATGCTTCTGTAAAAATGGGCTCGCCTGCACTATGAAACTGGTTTGTTTTAAGTAAAAACTCATCACGCCAGTTATATGCGATACGTGCTTGAAACCCATTTTTGTCATAAAAAGCCACCAAGTTAGCCGAGTCACTTAATCCCGTTAACGCTACTGTTTGTTCGAACGAATAAATATCGTATTCAACGCTACCGTTGACCATAGTGACATTGAATTGACCACCAAATCCGCTATCACCAAACAAATGTTGAACCGCAAGTTCCCAACCATTAACTTCGGCGTCTTCTAAATTACTCGGTACCGTTACTTCAAATTGTATTTCTGGATCGCTTGAATTTGCTAAACAATCGCTATTATATGGACTCGTAGCAGGGTCAGGACATCCAACTCGAGGATTTGCAGACGGGTCTCGCAATGGCGTGCCATCGGCACCATTAATGGTACGAGTATCTGTTGTGGTTCCAATAAAGTTACTCACGTATTTTTTGAAAAAACTTACTGATGCGTAACTTCCTTCTTCGTAATACCACTCTAGAGACAAATCAATGTTATTTGAACTGTAAGGAAGTAAATTTGGATCGCCCTGCGTCGCATTAAATGGTCCGCCTGGGCGAGTGTTTGTTATTTTAGTGGCGGGAGCAATAGCAGTTACATCACTACGCGTTAATGTTTTACTATAAGAAAGTCGCCCGATTAAGTCGTCACTAAATTCCATGCTTAAATCTAAATTAGGTAAAAACTCTGTATAACCACCACTTAATGTATCTACAGCTGCTTCACCATTTTGAGGGAATACCCCACGTATTTCCTCCACCGATAAATAGGCAAGGTTGTTAGGAAGTTGAGCGGTTGAAGAGGCAGTAACGTCAGTATCTTCGTACCTAACTCCAACATTAATGTTTAACGGAATATCATTAAACTCGCCCTGAATATCTACAGATACATACGCTGAAAGTGTTTCTTCGTTAATGCTGTCAATTGTTACTGGATTTTCCGTAATAAAATTACCCGCAACAACCGCTTCATTAACTCGTGTAGGGTCTACATTAAATTGCATACCGAATAAGTTTTCAGAGCCTGTAAAATTAGCACCAATATTTGAAGGAGAAAAAGAAATCCCCAAGGCATTCATATCCAAGTCATCATATAAAAAATCAAAACCAAAACGCTTAGTTGTATCAAATTGATAGTCTGTACTACCTATACCGAATTTAATGTTAGCTATTGCGCCATCGTTTTGATTAACCCATTCGCTGTCAAGGTTCCATTGTTTAATGTTGTTTTCAATTTGATGACCTCGAACAACCACTACATCACCATCAATATGATCTAATGAGTAAGGGTCGTAATTCGCGGGAACTGGAGAAGGCGCTGAATCTTCAAATGTTGAAGTAGTTTGCGCAATAACACTCGGAACATCAGCCCCCGTAAAGTCTAACCCAATGTCTACATATCGAGCGTCTGGCGGCGTACTAATAACTGATGTAAATTCACTAATTTTTTCACCAGGCTGAGTTTCAGACGTGGAGTCATGAGCATCAAAGCGCATTGATAACGCATCATTAATTTGCCACTCAACATTAAAGCCAACTGAATTATTTTCTGTTTCAACAAGTTGATTCGTGGCGGTAAAGTTTAAACGATGGTTATTATGGCGTGGATTAACAACAGTACCATTTGCATCTGCTCGTCCAGTTGTTTTTTCATCTGAATCAAACCAAAAGCCCGTTAGTACCCTATCAATTTTCTCTTCAAAGTTAGACATTGTGTAATCTAACGTTAGCGTTACATCATCATTAGGAGCAAACTGAGCAACTACTTGAGCGTTATCTCTTTTACGTTCATGGTCTCCATATTCCACCGCGAAATTACGCGGAACCCAAATAGTGCCATTTTCATTCTTAGGATTTGAAATACCACTACGATCAATACTTACATAATCGTTCACACCGCCTTGAACAGATAACCAGCCATCATTTACAACAGCTTCTTTTCTGCTGTCTCGTTGAGAATGCGCTAAAGAAACTAACAATCCAAATTTTCCGTCCGCGTATACATCACTATACAAACCAGAAAACTCAGGAGTAATATCGCTCCCCTTAACATTACTGCGATCCATTATTCCCTTTAAACCAACCGACAATTGGCGATCAGTAAAATCAAACGGCTTAGCGGTATTTAAATTGATTGTTGCACCAATACCACCACTCGTTACATGTGCTTTACCTGTTTTGTAAATTTGAACTTCAGAAACAACTTCTGAAGCGATATGTTGAAAATTAAATGCTCTATTAATGCCGATGTCGGTTGATAACGTAGATGATGTTGGCATCGCTCTATTATTCAAGGTTACCATATTGAATGTTGGTCCAAAGCCGCGAACAGATACTTGGTTACCTTCGTTGTTTGAACGGTCAATAGAAACACCAGTTATACGCTGCAAAGACTCTGCTAAATTAGTATCGGGAAACTTACCTATATCTTCAGCAGTAATAGCATCTACAACACCAGAAGATTCACGCTTTATATTACTCGAACTAATTAAAGACCCTTTAATCCCCCTAATTTCAATAACTTCAACATTTTCATCAGAGCTTTCAGCAAAAGCATATGCAGGCAAAGCAATTGAACTACTGGACAGTGCTAGTGTAACGGCACTTACAAGAGCCTTTTGTTTATAACGTTTTAAAGCGCTAGTCATATTATTTCCCCATAATAAATATTTTGTGTATTGCCAATATCTAGGCTGGCAGTTTGTTGTTATCTTGACGAAATATCCGTCAATACACTCAATAATTACACAGCTAAAAATATTGATCAAACATAAAATAAATAAAATTATGTGCAATATAAAAATAAAACGCACAAATAAAAACATAAAATATGATTAATTATGTGTAATACAAGAAAATAGAACGACTACTTACTAAAGATAAAACACAGATAGGTTAAAATTATTATTGAAACTACACACAAAATAACGTTTCTACTGATAAGAAATAAGCTAAGATAGATACATATACTGTAAACTCCTTTTTAATTAACAACCTGTGAAAGTTAAAAAATATGCCCGATAAAAACAGCAAAACGCTTACCTCACCATTATTGGCCGACGAACCTTCAATATACGCCCAAATACTTAATGACATTGTAAATGCTACATACGTGAGTGGTGATCGCCTTGTAACAACTACGTTAGCGAAGAGATACGACACGAGTATTAATCCTATAAGGGAAGCACTAAAACAATTACAAGGTGAAGGCTTTGTAACTGTTGAGCAAAATAGTGGCGCTCGGGTTGCTAAGTTTGAATACAACACGCTACGAGATGTATTCGAAATATTACAATTACTTGACCCCTACCTCATGGAGTGGTTTGTTGAAAGCAGAACAGCAGAGCAATTAGAAGCGCTTGAAGAACTTATCGTTAAAATGGAAGCGCTAACCCCAGATAACTATGAAGACTATCGAGTGTTAGACATGCAATTTCATTGGTTAATGTACTCTGAACACTATAATAAAAATGCCGTAAACATATGGCGTAAAAACAGGCTTGTACTTCATGCTATGCATGCAAATTCAATACTTAACTATTCGCGCATTAGTCAAAGCATTAAAGAACATAAAGAAATGCTTACCGCTATTCACCAACGAGATGTAGCGTTAACTGTGAATATTCTAAAAAGTCACGTAGCTGGTAGCGCACAATATTGGTCACGTTTTGTAAAATAAGCCTAATATTAGGTAGCAAGTTGTGCTATTTGATGGAACAACAAGCAATTTGCTCTCGCATAATGACATTTAATCGTTAAATTTTCATTTTATTTTCATTTTAACTTGCAAATGATCATTAACGAACATTATCATACTCGTTATCGAAAATTCGATGCGCGATAATTGTCGTGTTCGAGTAATGACTAATTTAATGCATGGACATATAAATGAACGAGACGAGTGATATCTTAGATATCGTTGTTGTAGGCGGTGGAATAAATGGTACAGGTACTGCTGCAGATGCTGCAGGCCGTGGTTTAAAGGTATTATTGTGTGAACAAAATGACCTAGCTTCTTCTACTTCCTCTAACAGCAGTAAACTAATACATGGTGGTTTACGATATTTAGAACATTATGAGTTTCGTCTTGTAAGAGAAGCGTTAGCTGAACGTGAAGTACTCATTAAAAATGCTCCCCATATCATTAAACCATTACAGTTTAGGCTACCTCACCAGCGTCATTTACGTCCATCTTGGATGATTAGAGCTGGGTTATTTCTTTATGATAATTTAGCAAAACGTGTAACGCTTCCTTCATCAAAAGGCATAAAATTTTTAGAAGACAGTGCTTTAGTTCCCTCAATTAAAAAAGGTTTTGAATACTCTGACGGCTGGGTAGATGACGCTCGTTTAGTTGTGTTAAATGCTTTATCCGCTAAAGAAAATGGTGCTGAAATTTTAACGCGCACTAAATGTATTAAAGCAATTCGTGAAGACAGTTATTGGTTAGTTACACTAAAAGATGAAATGACTAATCAAGAACGTACCGTTAAAACTAAGGCAATTGTAAATGCTTCAGGCCCTTGGGTTGCACAACTTTTTGACGACGCCCTAACGTTAAAATCGCCACAAAAAGTAAGGCTAGTAAAAGGTAGTCATATTGTTGTTCCTCGTATTCACGAAGAAGAACAAGCTTACATGCTACAAAATGCCGACGAACGTATTATTTTCGTTATACCGTTTGAAGATAAGTTTTCTTTAATCGGCACTACAGATATTGAATATAAAGAAGATCCAAGCAAGGTAAAAATTTCTGATGAAGAAATCAATTATCTAATTAATATCACGAACGATTACTTTAAAAACAAGATTTCTCGAAATGACATTGTTACAACCTACTCTGGAGTAAGACCTTTACTTGATGATGATGCTGAAGATGCACAAGAAGTAACGCGAGACTATACATTAGAGTTAAATGACAAATACAACAAAACCCCTATTTTATCTATCTTTGGTGGCAAAATCACAACCTACAGAAAGCTATCAGAAGCGGCAGTAGACAAAATAGAAGACTACTTCCCAAATATTGGTGAAAGCTGGACAGCAACTAAAGCACTTCCGGGGGGAGACTTTACAGATCAGCAGAGTTTATCTAAAGAAATGTCTGATCAGTATCCATGGTTAAGTAACAACTTAATTAAACGCTATGTTCGAAGCTACGGTACCTATGCGTATAAGTTTTTAGGTAACGGAGAAAGTGAAGCTGACCTCGGTGAGAAATTTACTGAAGACCTATATAGCGCTGAAATAGATTATTTAATAGAGAACGAATGGGCGCTAACCCTAGACGATGTTATCTGGCGTAGAACAAAGCGAGGACTCTATTTAAATGATGCTGATAAGCTAGCCATTGAAGCGTATTTAGAAACTCACCCGTTAATCCTAAAACGACGCGGTGTTGATAACCAGTAGTACGACTTAAAAACTATTAGCTGCATAATATTAACTGCATATAGGTTCATTACCTCAAACCAAGGTAATGAACCTTAAATATTAATCTTCTATACTGCTCCATTATCTAAATAAATCAACGACAACGAGAAAAACATGATGAAATGGGGAATTATTGGCTGTGGCGGTATTGCACATACATTTGCGAAAGGCCTTAATAAAATAGCCAACGGTTCACTTGCAGCCGTAGCCTCAAACAGCCAAGAAAGAGCAAACGCTTTTGCAGCTACCTATAACGTTGATAAACGCTACAACAGTTATCAAGACATTGTAGATGACAAAGACATTGATGGTATATACATAGCAACCACACATAATTTTCATTTTGAAAACGCGAAATTGTGTTTGTTACACGGCAAGCATGTTTTATGTGAAAAACCATTAACCGTAAATGCCCGACAAGCAGAAGAATTAATTGCGATAGCGAAAAACAATCATGTGTTTTTAATGGAAGCAGTATGGACTCGCTTTTTACCTGCAATTAAAAAACTACAACAAGTAATCGCCACAGGTATTATCGGAGATATTTTAACAGTAAAAGCAGATTTTAGTATTTCTGGTAACTTTGAACCTTCGCATCGTCTGTTAAACAAGACATTAGCTGGAGGGGCGTTACTTGACTTAGGTATTTACCCGATCACCTTCGCCCATATTGTATTTGGTCAGCACCCCGAAAAAATCAAAAGCTCTGCTGTAATGGGTGAAACTGGTGTTGACGAAAGTTCGTTTTACTTATTCGAATACCCTAGCGGCCAACATGCAACACTGTCTTCTTCATTTATAGAGCACTCACCTACTCAAGCAATTATTAGCGGTAGTAAGGGTTATATATCTGTTCCAGAGTTTTTAGCAGCGAAAGAGTTCAGCATACATCTACCAAATAAACCTGTAACAACAGAAACGTTTAAGCGCTCTGACGATGAAAATTTTATGTATGAAATATCGCATGCGATTACGTGTATCAATAAAGGTTTAACAGAAAGTCCTGAATTTCCATTATCTGAAACATTAAATGTTATGAAAACGATGGACACATTAAGGTCGCAATGGGGGCTCGTTTACAACGAAGACTCTGAAAATAGTTTAAAAAAACAATAACAACAATACAAAGCAAAATATAAATGAGGAAACGTATGGCTAACATTAAACAACAGCTGACACTAAAGAAATTGGCGCTCATTTCTTTCAGCGCACTTACATTAGGGTGTAGTAACATCAGTGGTGGAGACTCCGTAGTTCAGGAAGACCCAAACAAGGTTGTTAAGACACCTAAACAAGTTGCTGAGCAATTGTACCCTTTATACGCTGCAGATGTTGCACCAAAGCTTTCTAGCCAAGGACAATACAAGGTTGGAGTGAAAACGTTAGACATTACAAACCCTTCGCAATTTGATCCTACAACCCAAACCTTAAAAGATAGAAAACTAACCATTGAGGTTTGGTACCCAACTACAGATCAAGTACCTAGTTCATCAACAACTTATACGAACGAAACACGAACAGGAATACCATTTACACTGCAAGCAAATGCAATCAGAAACGCGCTAGTAAAGAAAACTGCAGACAACTCAAAGTATCCCGTTGTTATATTGTCGCACGGCTATACAGGCTATCGAACCATTATGTATTACCTTGGCGAACACTTAGCTTCTCACGGTTATATTGTTGCGGCAATCGATCATACAGATTCAACTAATGCTGATGTTGACATGATTAACTCGCCGTTTTCTGGCTTCGTTAGCACCCTAATAAACCGTTCGCGTGATCAACAATTTACCTTAAACCACTTTACTACAACCGATAATTTTCTATCTCAAGTTGTTGATAAAAACAATGCGGGATTAATTGGTTATTCAATGGGTGGATTTGGCGCAATAAACACTGTAGGCGGCTGCTACGCATTTAATGATAAAACCGCGGCCGCATTTACCGGTTTAAAAGACACGGTGCAAATTCAAAAAGCCATTGGCTTACTGAATAGTTGTGCTGGTGGACAATACAAAAACGTTATTGTTGATAGTAAATGGAAAGCAGCAATGGCTCTCGCTCCGTGGGGTGGTCAGCATAACTTATTTGATAGTAAAGCGATGAAAAACATTATCACCCCCGTGTTATATGTTAGTGGAGACCTAGACGATGTATCAGGTTATCAGGGAATTAAATCTCTTTATAACCAAACAGGTTCTTCTAACAAATACCTACTAACGTATAAGAATGCTCGCCACAATGTTGCTCCGCACCCTGCTCCAACAGCTTCTCATGGAAGCGAGTTAGACATGGGGCACTATTTTGAACCTTCGTGGAGCTCGATTACGTTAAACAACATAAATAAACACTTCGCACTAGCATTAATGAATTGTCATATCAAAAAACAATCAGAGAGTTGTGCATACTTAGATCTACCGAGCAACTCAAACCAAATACCTGTTGACGGAAAAACACCTGATGTTTGGAAGGGATTTAACCATAGATATGCAACTGGCATGGAATGGCTCAGCAACAAATAAACTGTAATTGTACAATTATTCAACTATCAGTAAATCAGTGCATAACAATCAAACACGTTTTATGCGCTGATTTACGTAAAATCCCCTTTATTACCGTTTATATCGTGCAATAGTGTTGTTAAAGCGCTAAAATCACTCTTTTTCATTTAGCCTTTTACTATGGAAAGTAATAGCGTAATAGTAAGTTATTAGGTTTTTTGCTTTACATGTCCAATCTTTCAATTATTAGTCGTTTCAAACGCCTTATTAATGCGTTTCTACTGTTTGCAATATTAGCTACTATTCTATCACTTGTAGGCTCTCTTCTCGTTAATATTTGGTATACAGACAAAACTCAGATTAAACACAATCAACAAAATATATCGGTTAACTACAGCTATATTGTTGACCAGAATGCGTCAATGCCTATCGATTACGTAGTCGCATCTCCAAAGCTATTTCAGCCTAGTGCTCCCAACAACATCCCTTATGAACTTGGAAACAATGCTTATTGGGTTAAAGTAGAAATAACCAACAACACTCAGCTACCTCAAGCGTTGGTAGTTCATGCAGACAACCCTATGATCACAAAGTTTGATGCATATGCACTGCAAGGCAATACTATTAGCACGCCTGTTATTCATCAACCCAACACAGTTAAACAAAAGGCTTTTCCACATATTTCTATCGATGTAGATGCTAACAAAACCCAAACAATACTCTTGCATTTAAAAAGCGATGGCCCTCCAAATATTCCACTAAATGTTTATAAAGCTGATGCATTTGACGAACGCGTACAAGTATCTTTAGGTATTTTTGGTAGTTTTGTTGGCGTAATAATGCTTATGTCTATCTACAATTTAGTATTGTATTCAGCCATAAAAGATAAAGTATATTTAGTATATATAGGGTATTTACTTAGTGCATTTTTTGTATTGGCTACAATCAACGGATTTGGTTATTACATCTTTTCGGCACGATTACAAATATGGCTAAACCAACACACGCTGCTTTTTCATTATGCACTAGTAACCTTCTTAGTAACATTTGCGTTATTATTTTTACGGTACCATGTAACACGAGGCACCTTATATAAAGTAGGTAAAACCCTTTGTATTGGTTTAATTGGCCTCTATTTTATAAGTGTTAACTTTTCTCATGCTGTACAAGCAACGCTATTTTTTAGCTTACAACCCATTATTTATATTTACTGTATATACCTCGTTTTTACTCGTATAAAAAAAGATTACTCATGGGCTAAATTTTACTTTATTTCTTGGGTTCCTTTGTTAATAGGTGCTGCAGTTCAACCGTTAATGTTACTCAACATTCTTGACTATTCATTTTTTAGCCGTAATGCTTTTTTGTTAGGAGTTATGATTGAACTTGGTTTTATGGCATTAGCACTTGCTGAACGTATGCGAAGAAACGAACAAGATCAATTACATCACTTATGCTATCACTCTCAAACAGGGTTGCCGCGCCAACTCAACTTAGAAAACACCATTAAAAACTTAACAACGTCGATAACCGAAAAACAAGATCTCATCATAATCGTGCTAAAACCCGAACATATTGAGAAAATAAAACACTATATTGACGACGAACACTTGCTTCAGTTATTTAAAGACATTAACAACAACTTAAGCGCCCTTTTTAAACATAACGACGCCGTTGTGCCTCTTACGTTTAATGATGAGAAACTATGTTACATAAACGGAAAATGTTTAGGCTGTATGGTGGATTTAAGTAAATTAAGCATACCAATTAATACCTTTATTCAATCAGTGCAACAAGTGATTACCGAAACTTACAATATCAAAGGCCTGACGCTTTCATTAAGTGGTGTTATGGGCATATCGCACTACCCTAACCACGGAATAACCAGTAGAGACTTGGTTAAGCACGCACTTGTGGCTATACATGAAGCCGAAAACACGCCAGAAAAGTGGGCAGTATACCGAACAGATACAACGGATAAATCAACTTTCTTACTAGAGCTTGCAGCAGATATTCAATACGCATTAGAACACAATGTATTTGAAATGTACCATCAGCCTCAAATCGATCTTAAAACAAGAAAAGTGTGTGGCAGCGAATGCTTGATCCGTTGGAATCACCCAACAAAAGGCTTTATTTCACCTACCGTGTTTATTCCAGTCGCAGAAGATATGGGGTTAATTAATCAAATAACACTGTGGGTAATTAAACAATCTCTATTCCAACACGCCACTATTATTGAAGATAAACAATATAACCATATGGTGTCGATCAATATCAGTGGAATTGACGTTATTTCTAAGAACTTTTATGAACAAGTTGTTCAAATGGTGAATGATTCAAACGTACCGCCTGAAAAGATTATTTTTGAAATAACAGAGTCTGCCAATATCGCAAAAAATGAACATGCGGTTGTAGTGATAGAAAAACTATCAGACTTTGGCATTACGGTAAGTATTGATGATTTTGGTACTGGCTATTCGTCTTTAGCGAACTTAGACGAACTTCCATTCCAGGAACTTAAAATCGACAAACAATTTGTAGAGAATGTACACCAAGAAAATAAACGAAAAGTTATAACAGAAACAACCGTTAAAATGGCTAAAGGTGTTGGCCTTGAAGTGGTTGCAGAAGGTATAACCTCTGAACGTGATGAAGAAACATTAGCTCAATATGGCTGCGATATTGGACAAGGCTACTATTATTCTGAAGCTATGCCAATTCACGAATATTTAGAATGGCTGTCTGTACAAAAAAATGGAAAAACTCCAGATAACTTTTACGGCGAATTTATACCAGCCTCAAAAAGTTAAACAGACAATGGATTTTAATGTACTTTATATAGGTACTTAGCTATATCGTTGCTGATATGGCTAACTTCGCTATTTTCTAACTCTAAAATTTCTCTGTTACTAAGACGCGCTTTTTTAATTGTATCTAAATGGTATCTCTCCCATAGTTGAACAAAAGAACCATCTTCCCATGCTTTTTTAAGCCCATCATAAATCCGTTGTTTAGCGCGAGTGTTATTTTTATTTGTATAAAAAAAACGAGGGAATTCATAATATAACGCGTATTTATTATCCAATACTAAGTTTGATATATTTTCTGAGTGATATGATAGTTCGAATTCATATTCGCTTACCCCTCTAGGAAAAATGTCTGATCGATTATGTGACAAGAATTGAAATAAGCTAAAGTAATTATCGATAGTGGTCGTTTTAAAGCCATTGTTACGAAGTATCGCCACATCCTGCCACCCAGCTCCCTGTACAACCTTTAAGTGTTTAAGCTCCTCTTTAGTTTGAAGCTTGTCTAACTTAGCTTGACCTTCTTTAGTTGTTATAAAAACCCGATACCCAACAATACCGCGCTGTAATGGAATCGGCACATAGTCCATTGTTTTATCGTAAATACTCTTGTAAGTAGCAAGCATAAAAAAATTAGTATACGTATTACGCTCTACGCTATTGAGTGAGCGTGTGGTATTCATTGTAGGACTAGGTTGAAGCGTATAATCCCCGTACTCTGTTATTGTTTTACTCAGAGCGATCTCAAGAAGCTGTAATTCGTAGTTAAACCGAGCATTATTAACACTATCTGAATTGCGATAGGTGATGATCATGTTGGAAAAACATGCAGAACTAAAAAACAATAACAACAAAAATAATGCTTTCATTGAATCACGATAGATTACTATTTCAACATAGCAACTAAACGCCCTCTAATACAACGCCATTATATAAATATAGCAGTAAATTAGGTTTATATTATTTTGTCGCGCCAAACTACATTAACTTTGTTGCGTTATAATCACGTTCAATGGGTATATATATTTGTTATTGGCACTGAACAAAAAAAGCCCGCTTTCGCGGGCTAGTTCATTACAACACAACTCTTTTCATTATGCTCGTTTAGAAAGTAGACCTAAACTGAACACCAAAATATCTATCAGCATCTCTAGGTACTTGGTACCTAAATCCGTCGCCACTGTAACTCGTAAAGTACTGTTCATCCATTAAGTTTTTACCAATAATTGTAAAACGGTATTTATCTTCGTCGAATGAGAACGCGACGCTTGCATTAAGCATAGAGTAATCGGGTAAGTGAACCGCTGGACTGAATTCGCCTTGATTGCTCGGTAAAGTTGCTACCTGCTCATCGGTATAAACATACGCAGCGTTCCAAATAATATTGTACCCTTCTAACTCAGTTACATACTCAGTTGCTAGTGAATATTTCAGGTCTGGAGAAAACGGTACATCTAAACCTGAACGATCAGTACAGCTCGCGCCATCAGGACAATAAAACTCATCAATTTCAGCATCAACCTTTGCAAAACCACCTGATAGCGTAAGGTTGTCAGTCGCTTGCCACGTAAAGTCTGCTTCAAAGCCTTGCGTTGATACATTACCTGCATTGGTTAAGCGTGTAATCGTTGTGCCATCTGAGTCATCAAAATTATTTGCTTGAAAACCTTCGATTTCAGTTTTAAAAATTGCCGCGTTAAACATGAAATCATGTGATGCATATTTGTAACCCAACTCATACGCATCGTTTGTTTCTTCTGCAATAGGACGCGTATCGTTTTGAGACATATTATAAAACACGTTAAAGCCTGGGCCTTTGTAACCTTGAGAGTATGTAGCATAAACCATACTGTCGTCAGTTAAATCATACTGAGCGCCAAGTTTTACAGAAGTATTGGTATTATCTGTACCACCCGAAAAGTCTGTATTTAATGTTGCTTCTCTAACTCCTACACCTTTCCTACCGTATTGATCGTTATTAACTCGATGATGTGAGAAGGTTACTTCGTCATTTGTATAACGAATACCAAACAATGCTCTAAAATCTTCAGTAAAGTGATACTTACCATCACCAAATAATGCCCAGTTAATAAACTCAGTTTTCATGTACGCAGTTGCACTAACAATATCATTTGCGTTACACGTTAAGTTTTCGCTAGCGATAAAGTCAGTTACCTGCTCTTCTGTAGGAGAAGTAACATCTTGAGTAGTTGATAAATAATGGGATATCGCAGAGTTAAATTGTCCTCCATTGTTTTGACAACTTGCATCTCTTGTAAAGTTTCGCTCTGAGTCCATTTTCCAGAAAAACGCACCTGCTTGCCAATCAAGCTTATCTCCTACAGGAGAGGCTATTCTCACTTCTTGTGAAAATTGACGCCATGTTTGTGGGCCAATATCGTGTAGTTGAAATGGTACACCAAAAACAGGGTCTGTTGAGTCACCAGCAATAGACGTAAAGTCACCCTCACGGTATTCAGTATTTTCCCATTCGCGATATGCGGTAATTGCTGTTAGCGCATAGTCACCAAGATCTTTATCTATTTGTACCGAGAAAGCCGTTGTATTATCAAGCGTACGAGATTCAAAATCATGATCCACTTTACGCTGATTTAAATCAAAATCAGCGACATCGTTTACAATACCATTACTATTAGGAGCAGCTTTCGATGCTGGGTTTCTCCCACTAGGTAAACCTTCAATGTCAGCACAACAGTCATCATTAGATTTTGCACTCTCAAAAATAAACAATGCCTTAGTATCGGCCGACACCTCAAGATCAAGCATTGCTCTAAAGCCTTGTTTGTCGTACCCGTTTACATTTTCGTTATTGTAAACGTTGTAAATATTACCATCGTATGCTGACTTAGTAACAACAATACTCGCTGCTGCAGAGTCGTTTATTTCACCCTCAAGTTTACCTTTCAACTTATATTCATTACCTTGGAATAATGTTGCTTCAATCATTCCACCTGTTTCACCTGACGGTCGTTTAGTCGTAATATTTACTACACCAGCTGAAGCATTTTTACCAAATAATGTGCCTTGAGGGCCACGCAGAACCTCAATACGCTCAAGATCATATAAGTCTGTAAAAGCTTGGCCTGAACGGCCTAATACAACACCGTCAACAACGGTCGATACACTTGGCTCTGCCGCCACACTAAACGAAATAGTACCAATACCACGAACAGTTATTGCTGAATTACGGCTTGTAGTTCCCTTTTTGAAACTTACTGAAGGAACTAAGTTTTGAAGACCTTCAAAACTACTAGAAAATGAAGAATCAATTTGATCGCTACCAAGAACAGAAACGGCTACAGGCACTTCTGATACGCGCTCCACACGCTTTTGAGATGTAACCGTTATTGTTTCTAAACCCTCTTCTTTTTCTGCCTCTTCAGCAAAAGTAGGCATAGTAATAGCGGTAACGGTTAAAGCAGACATAATAGCTAATGAAAGCTTATTTGTTCTGATAGTCATATTAATTCCCCATTTGTTACTTGTTGTTTTAATTTAAATAAATTTTTACTTTCTTATTTTTATAACGTTATGTATTTAACAAACGTAAACATTATTTTTTGTTCGTAAATTAAACGAACTTGATAATACCTTACACCTCTTGCTTATATAAAACAACTAATATCTTATATAAGACACAAAACAAATTAAATCTTTAAAATTCAATAACAAAGACAATAAAGCATTTAAACACAATACCAAGTTGTCTTATATTAATAGTGATTTCTCGCGTTTTTATTCACTATATTTAACATTCCACCGATGAATAACTATTGCACACAGCACTATATTTAATATCAATACACTTGCACTATAGGCCCAATAATATTGACCTAAACCATCTACAAGACCTATTGGAGAGAAGAGAATATAAAGTTGAATTATTAACGCTGCCAAGGTTATTGCCACGGGTTGAGCATATTTCCAAGGAACTAAATCGACAACACTTGAGTTTTTAAATATATGTTCGCCATCTCTTGGGTAAAAATGCCCAATCAATAACATCATCCCTACTTCTGTAAAGAACAATATGGCGTATATATGAATAAAATTAACGTCTATTTCAATGATGAACTTTAATAATGCGTAAGTAATTACATGAAAAACAATAACAATCTTAGCTGCGATTGCAGGTACCCTAGACGTAAAAAAACCAACCAATACGATACTAATTACAGGAATATTATAAAACCCAGTAAAAATTCTAATAATTTGCCATAACCCTTCAGGTGCAAACATTAAAAGAGGAGCAACAATAAATGAAAACAACGCAATAACAATGCTTGCAATTTTAGCGACCTTAATTAATTGCTGGTCTGATACCTTGTTCTTTTTCATTGGCATATACACGTCTAAACAAAAGAGTGTGGCTGCGCTGTTTAATAAAGAATTAAAGGAACTAAATACTGTACCAAGTAAAACAGCTAGGAAGAAACCCGACATATATGTTGGTAAAACGTCTTTAACAAGTTGAGGATAAGCTAAATCAAAAGACTGTAGCTGTGCGCCCTCGTATAAATGAAACGCGATTACCCCAGGTAGCATCATTAAAAATGGCACGAGTAGTTTAAAATACCCTGAAAACAAAACCCCCTTTTGGCCTTCTGCAAGATTTTTAGCCCCTAGAGTACGTTGAATAACATATTGATTTGTACACCAATAAAATAAGTTAGCGAATATCATGCCTGTAAATATAGTACCAAAGGGTACGGGATCGGTTTCAGAACCTATGGCGTTAAGTTTATCGGTATGTTCGCTCATTATAGTATTAACACCCGCTCCAATATCACCGTTTCCAAGTAACGATAATCCAAGTACTGGGACCAAAATCCCTATAATTAATAACCCTACTCCGTTTAACGTATCTGAAACCGCTACTGCTTTTAGGCCTCCAAAAATAGCGTACAACGCACCTATACTGCCTACTGAGACAATAGTCACCACCAAACTTACTTCATAACTCAAGTTCAGTAGTTCTGGCACATCAAATAACCTAAGTACTGCTACCGAGCCAGCATATAAAACTGAAGGGATTGTGATTAACCCGTAACCTACCATAAACAGAACAACTGTCATTCGGCGTACAGTATCGTCAAATCTTGATTTTAGAAATTCAGGTAGAGTAGTAAATGCACCAGCTAAGTATTTAGGTAGAAAAACAAGTGCCATAACAATAGTCGCAATACCTGCTGTAACTTCCCACGCCATTGCACTTAAATTGTACATATAAGCAGAGCCATTCAAGCCAATAAGCTGCTCTGCAGATAAGTTTGTAAGTAACATTGAACCCGCAATAAAAATACCGGTAAGCCCTCTACCCGCTAAAAAGTAACCATCTTTAGAATCGGTTTCACCTTTAGTTTTTTGATAAGAAATCCAAGCAACAACCCCCATAAAAAACAAACATGATGCTAGTGTAGAAAATATCTGCATTGACGACATACGTTACTGCCTCGGCGTTATTAAATGTGTATTTTTATTATTGTAATAATTCATCGTGAACGGTTAAACGTTCCAGTAACTAGTTATATCACTGATAGAATCTAATGCTTCAGTGTGCTCAACTACTTCACCCAAAGGAATTTTTTTACCTACCAAAGAAAATACCGCTATTTCGTTAAGATCTAACGTTAACTTATGAACTTTCCCGCCCTCGAATGTACGGTTTTTATTATCGTTCATCATTTTCCATTTTCCTTCTGGTAGATAAAACTCAATACCTCCACCAGGTTCAAGACAAGGAACAATTAACAAGTCGTCACCAAACATATATTGGTCTTCAAAATGCCAAGCAGCTCTATCATCAGGATAAGCTAAAACCATAGCCCTCTGAACAGGAATACCAGACTTTGAAGCCTCAACCATTGACGCTTTTAAATAAGGTAACAATTTATAACGCAACTCTAACGCATAATTTGCAGCAAATTCCGCCTCTTTGCCGTATGCCCATGGTTCACGTTGACCTATGCCGTGCAAGCGCATATGTGCAGAAAATACACTCGCTTGTATCCATCTAACAAATAACTCTGCGTCACGCGTGTCTTTATAAAACCCACCAACATCTGTAGCATAAAATGGTGAGCCCGTTAAACCCCATGATAAGCCTCCGCGTAGGCTTGCTGCTAAGCCCCCCCAGTCAGCTTGAGGGTCACCGCCCCATTGGCTTGGATAATTTTGAGAGCCAATCCATGCAGACCGACTAAATAAGAAAGGACCGTTTTTACTATATCGCTCGGCGGCTTCATATACACAGCGGTTATACAATAACGTGTACACATTATGTAATGCTTCTCCAGACTCTCCATTAGCCGCAAGCATATTTTCATCTTCTATTTGCTCACCAAAATCTGCCTTAATCATATCAACACCTAAATCAAACAAATCTTTGTGTTTATCTCTCCAAAATGCATAAGCTTCTGGATGCGTAAAATCTATAATTCCTGATTTTGGTAATGGCGTAAGTACTTCGCCAAACGCACTCATGTCCCAATCATATTTGAACGATTCACCCGTGCGTTTATCTTTAATCAACCAACCTTTTGCGTCTAGTTCATCAAAAAGCTTGTTTTCAACCGATATCATCGGGTATTCCCATATACATACTTTAAAGTTCATTGCCTTTAAGTCATTAATTACTTTTGCAGGATCATCAAAGCGTTTTTTATCCCATTCAAAGGCGAAACGTGTATCTGTATCTTGCCATGCGCGACCATCAAGCGTAATCACATCACACGGCATTTTGTGTTCCCTTACAGCTTTAGCTGTTTCCATCAATTCAGGAACGTCTTTGTAGTAAGCTTTAGACAAAATAACACCTAAACTCCAGTCAGGCGGTGTTGGCGCCTTTCCTGTTATGTTGGTGTAGATATCTAACATTTCAGTACCACTATCGGCTTCTAATACAAAAATATCAGCATAACTGTCTTCTACCAATAAACCGTATGCTCGTTGTGACCACGCCGCATAACCGACTCCGTGCGTAACAGGAGATGGCGTATGAACAAATATTCCCCACCCTGTTGGACTCCAAGAAAACGGCGTGTTTTTATATGATATTTCAGCGTTTACACCAAGTGCATCATGATTAAATGAACGGATCAATTGACCTCGTTTATCCAACTTGCCCCATTTTTCTCCTAGTCCGTATATCGGTTCACTTGAACCAAGTTCAAAAGACATAAACCATTGATTATCAACTTTAGCAAGCGGAGGCAAACGATACTGACGTACGAAATGACCATCTTTTGGTGTGCACTGTACAACAGCATTGGATTTATTTAATGTGAAATTAAAAGGAACATGATTAATAATGAGTTGATATTTATCGCTATTAACTATAGTTTGCTCTGATGATGTCGTCACTTCAATTACGGAAGATTCAGGCTCATTTTTTAACATTTTATAGTCGTAGTTTCTCGATTCACCCAATTGAAATCGAGCACCAACATTTGAAAGTGAAACGCGAATTGCGCCTTCGTTTGTTTTAAGTGTCACTATATTGTTTAAAATTTCAGCTTGTTCCAAAACTTTAATTTGATCAATATCATTCCACTGAGGGCTGTTCACGCTAAATTCAGACATAGTTAAACTCCAACTATTTAGTTATATGCCAAAAAAGATATCTTATATAAGACATAAAAGATACTAATATTCCCATTATTGTGTCAATATTTCTTTTTAAGATAAAACTTATAGCATCAATAAAAATAAATAGTTGTTGATAATTATGTTGTTGCATTAATATGCACGATATAATTATTGTTGTTACGTTACCCTTTAACCATTAACAGTGTGTTGTATCGCCCATGAATAAAAATAAATTCGAAAATAAACTGAGTACTAATGGTCCGTCATATCAACCTCTTTATAAACAAGTTGAAGAGTATGTAACTCAACTTATTGTTGAACAACGCTGGAAACCGGGCGAGATGTTACCAAGCGAATTTCAACTAGCAGATGAGTTTAATGTTAGCCAGGGTACCGTACGTAAAGCATTAAATTCATTAACAACGGCAAAAATTTTAGAAAGAAAACAAGGTGTAGGTACTTTTGTATCAGAGCATACAAGCCAAAGTGCGCTTTATAAGTTTTTCCCGATCGTTGCCGATGGTAAAACCCCCGAACTCCCTATGTCGGAAACTATTGACAGAAGCATAGCACTAGCAACTGGTGATATTAGTGAAAATCTAAAATTATCACCTGATGAAGAAGTTATTGTTTTATCACGCAAACGTAAAATACACGGCAAACTTTGTATATTAGAAGACATTTATTTACCGAAGAAATACTTTGAAGGGTTAATGGAAGAAGATGAAATTCCACATACTCTCTATCATTTTTATCAAACAAACTACCATCATACGGTTCAAGATATTTCAGATAGAATAAAAGCCGTAATAAGTACATCAGAAGACGCAAATAAGCTAAATATTAGCGAAGGTGAACCTCTGCTATTGTTTACCCGCCTTGCTAAGTCACTCGATGGCAAGTTAATAGAATATAGAATTACACGTTGTCTTTCTGATGATTATCACTACTTAGTAGATCTTATGTAATAAAGCTAAGATTAAAGGAGTACATTCTGTTAAACAGTACTCCCTCCCCCTTTTCTAAACTCACTTTTATACCTATTTTTCTATTTATTCAAATAACTAATTGACAAAAAACAAGTCTTATATAAGATATATAATATTAGTTACTTTTGACGTACAAAGGGTGCAAAATGGAAAACAATGAAATATACAAAGTAGGTCTAGGTCTTTGGAAGTTACCTAAAGATGACTGTGCTGAAATTGTTTATAACGCTATTAAAATGGGCTACCGTCACTTAGACAGTGCATGTGATTATGGCAATGAAATAGAAGTAGGCCAAGGTATAGCTAAAGCAATATCAGAAGGCATATGTACCAGAGAAGACTTACGTATAACGTCTAAACTTTGGAATACTTACCATGCAAAAGAGCACGTACTTCCTGCACTTGAAAAATCTTTAGCAGATCTTGGTTTAACTTACCTCGATTCATATTTAATTCATTTCCCTATTGCACAACCTTTTGTTCCTTTTGAAGAGAGGTATCCACCTGAGTGGATATTCAATCCAGACTCAACGTCTCCTGAAATGCAAACAGCTCCAGTACCATTACACGAAACATGGTCTGCGATGGAAGATCTGATAGAAAAAGGGGTAGTTAATAAAATTGGTGTCTGTAACTATAATTCAGGGTTACTTAACGACTTAATGTCATACTCTAAAATCAAGCCCGCTCAACTTCAAATTGAATCGCATCCCTATTTAACACAAGAGCGTCTAATTAGGTTAGCTACTGATTATGGAATTGACGTTACGACATTTTCTCCATTAGGTGCTTTATCTTATCTAGAGTTAGATATGGCAGAACAAACAGATTCAGTATTAACACAACCAGTTGTGACTGCGGCAGCGCAAAGGTTGAATAAAACACCTGCTCAAATAGTCTTACGCTGGGGTGTACAACGCGGCTGCACTATTATCCCTAAAAGCAGTAATTTAACACGCTTAAAAGAAAATATTAGCATATTTGACTTTGAACTTTCCGATGAAGAAATGACAGGTATTTCGAATCTCAATATAAATAAGCGCTTTAATGATCCTGGTAACTTTTGTGAAGCTGCCTTTAACAAATTCTATCCAATTTACGACTAAGGAAAAATCATGGCTTATATCAGTAGTATGGTCGAAGGTTTACTCAATTCAACCGATGAGTTTCCTACAGTTATTGTTAACGACGGTTCAATTAAAACCATTGAAGAGTCAACACGCTGGATTTCAGATAATCTTGAGTTGCTTGAAGCAGAGCTTAACTGCACTGGAGCGATTCTATTTAGAGGTTTCCCTGTTAAAGATGCTCAGACTTACGATGATTTTTTCTCAGCGTTCAATTATCCAAACTTTACTTATAAAGAATCATTATCTAACGCTGTACGCATTAACTATACCGAATATGTTTTTACAGCTAACGAAGCGCCTAAAGATGTAGAAATATATTTGCATAATGAAATGGCGCAAACGCCGTTGTATCCAGGGAGAATATCGCTATTTTGTGAAGAAGCAGCAGAAACGGGAGGAGCTACTGTTATTTGTCGTTCAGATGAAATATATAAACGACTAGTAGCATTGGAGCCACAGCTCACCAATAAGCTTGAAGAAGTTGGTGTTAAATATACAACCACAATGCCAAGTGAAGACAGACCTGAATCAGGCCAAGGCCGTAGTTGGAAAAGTACATTAAGCGTTAACAACATTGATGAAGCGGAGACTAAACTTAAAAGCCTAGGCTATTCATGGGAATGGGGAACTGATGGTTCATTAAAAGCTCAGACGGCTGCGCTACCCGCAATACGTACGCTCAATGGAAATCGTAAAGTATTTTTTAATCAAATAATTGCTGCATATATGGGTTGGGATGGAGTTAAAGAGAACCCTGAGTCTGCACTGTGTTTTGGTGACGGCTCACCTTTTACAAAATCATATTTAGATAAAATAGTAGAAATTGCAGAATCTATATCGTTTGATATTAACTGGCAAAATGGCGATGTAGCTTTGGTTGATAATAATTTAGCCATGCATGGACGACGCCCATATTCAGGAGATAGAAAACGTAAAGTGCTTGTTGTATTGGGTACGGCTATAAGCCAATAACCCAAATGACTTTAGAGGACTTTAAAACCAACTTACCCGGTATAAGTGTTGCTGGGGTTACAGGGTTAGCCGCTTTGTTTTTAAGCGAACATTACGGCGCCCCTGCAATGCTTTTTGCATTATTGCTTGGCATTGCTATGTCATTTCTCTACGAAGACTCTCCCTGCACTAAAGGTATTGAGTTTACCGCTACGTTTATATTAAGAGTTGGCGTTGCCCTGCTAGGATTACGTTTAGCCTTAACTGATTTAATCGCTTTAGGTTGGCAAACTATAGTAATACTCATTATTGCGATTTCATCAACGATAATTCTAGGTGTTTTATTAGCAAAACAATTTAACTTATCCAAGAGTTTTGGAGCGTTAACCGGTGGCTCTGTTGCTATTTGTGGAGCTTCAGCAGCGATGGCTATCACCGCCGTATTACCTGACGACGAGAATAAAGAGAGAAACACTCTTGTTACTGTAATAGGTGTTACATCATTGTCGACAATAGCAATGGTCGTCTATCCGTTAATTGTTACCTACTTTAACCTAAATGATGTTGATTCTGGACTATTCCTTGGAGGAACTATTCACGATGTCGCGCAAGTCGTAGGAGCGGGTTATTCTATTTCGGAACAAACAGGCGATCTATCAACGCTAGTAAAGTTGGTGCGAGTAAGCTTTTTAATGCCGGTAGTTATGATTCTTTTAATCATTATTAAACTCAATAGTAAGCGTGATTTCAGTAATTCAAAAACAGCAAAAATTCCCGGATTTCTAATTGCGTTTGTTTTACTTATGGTTATAAATTCTTGCTTTAGTATACCTGAAGTAATTTTGGAGCCAGCGATAGATGTGTCTCGATTTGCCCTCATTGCTGCAATAGCGGCCATCGGAATGAAGTCAAATTTTGCTAAATTAAAGTGTGTAGGGTTTAAGCCTATTATTTTAATGGTTGTTGAAACATTATGGATTGCGGCACTAATACTTGCGTTTATATTGTTTATTTAAACAGAAGCAAAACATATTGATATAAGTGTTTATATGTGAGCTATTCTGAATTAGCTCACATATATGAAATGAGCTTTTATTAAGCTAGAGACTTATTAATATCTTGCAGTACAGTGTGAGGATCATCGGCTTTAGTAATAGGTCGTCCAATAACAAGGTAGTCCACCCCAACATTAATAGCTTGTTCAGGCGTCATAATACGCTGCTGATCATCAGAGTTGGATCCTGCTGGCCTAATACCAGGAGTAATCAGCTTAAAGTTTTCACCGAAGGTATTCTTTAACGATTCAGCTTCCCAAGCGGAACATACCACACCATCAAGCCCAGCGTTTTGTGTAAGCGTTGCTAAACTGTTTACATGTTCTGCCGGCGACTTGCTAATTCCAATACCTGACAAATCGGTTTCATCCATACTTGTTAATACTGTAACCGCTATCAATAAAGGGGCTTTATCTCCGTATGGTTTTAAGGCTTCTTTAGCCTTTTCCATCATTTTAAAGCCACCTGATGCATGAACATTAACCATCCAAACACCCAACTCAGCTGCTGCAGTTACGGCTTTCGCTACCGTGTTAGGAATGTCGTGAAATTTTAAATCCAAAAATACGTCAAAGCCTCTATTAACTAGTTCTTTAACAAACTCAGGACCGAAATATGTGAACATTTCTTTGCCGATTTTCAAACGGCAATCAGACGGTTGTATTTTGTCAACAAATGCGAGTGCGTCAGCTTTATTGTCAAAATCTAATGCAACAACAACTTTTGCATCAATCATGCGTGTATTCCTTAAATTCTTATATTCTAATTCTTCAAAAGAGCAAATTAGCGCTAACTATTCGCCTTCTAAACCGCGTACAGGTTTAAGTTGTTCCCAATCATGACATGACGGGCATGACCAGTAATGCGTGCTACTGTTAAAACCACATGTTCTACAACTGTAACGGTGTTTTAATTTTAAGTATTCTGATATGAGCTGTTTTATAACATCAAGATTTTCTGTGGTAGATGCTTGCTCTGCTTCTGTCATTTGCATTTTAACAAAGTGCTTAAACCCACGTATTGTTGGCCTTCTCTTCAATGCTAACAAAATAAATTCTTTAGCTTTTGATAAGCTGTTGGTTTGTTCAATATGAGTTAAATAAGAAATTAAAGCACTTGAACTACCTGTTTCTTCATAAACTTGCCTAATAAACTTAAAAAACGCTTCTTCTTCACCAAGTTCTTTATAGCAATGGTGCATTTTATCTATAACATCGGGAAAAAACTCTTTGTCTTGCGTATAGATATCTTGATAACACTTACACGCTTCAACATATTGTTGATGGTTTTCATAAATTTGCGCCATTAGCCAGTTTGCTCGACACGAATTGGGATCTTGTACTAGTGCATTTTCAAGCAATTCAATTACAGCAATAAACTCGTCTTTTTTTAATGCAATTGTCGCGAGCTCACAATAGAAGTTAGCTAAATTATGCATCAATTTTTTATCTTTAGTTTTTACGATTGCTTTTTTTAACTCGATGCCGCGTTCCCAATCTTTCGTCGATTGAAAAATTTGCATGAGGTAAGTTAGTGACTTTAATCCATACTCTTTAGATTTAAGTAATTGATTAAACATATTTTCAGCACGGTCATACAAACCGGCACTTAAAAAGTCTTTACCTAATTCAAATACGGCTTGCTGTTGGGCACTATTTGGTAAATGTTTTTGTTGAACGAGGTGTTCGTGAACTTTTAATGCTCGATCTAATTCCCCACGACGCCTAAACAAATTAGCCATTGCAAAATGAGCTTCCACAGAGTCGTCTTCAACTTTTAAAGCTTCGAGCAAGTAATCGATAGCCTTATCTTGCTGATTAGAGAATAAATAATTGAGCCCTGTCGAATATTTTATCGAAAGTTCTTGTTGGGCATTATGATCGTTTTGTTTAACACTGTTTCTTCCCATAAACCAGCCATAAGCCATAGCGACAGGAAGTAATAAAAAAAGCCATTCCATAAAAGGTATAGGTTCCTAAGAGTTAAGCTTTCGCTGCTTTATTCGGCTTAACCGCATTAATCAGTTTCCATAAAAGACAAAATAAAACACCTAATATAAAACCTAGTACGGTAAATAAACTTACGGCTGTAGCAACAGACATATCAATTCTGGCAATTAAGTAGTTTAGTGTAACCATTTGATCATTTTGACTACCAAAAACAAAAGCGATTGCTAAAAAAATTAGAAACAAAATAACAGTAAGATATAAGCGCACAATATATCCTTATACATTTAAAAGATTCTGAAATAAAAATGGCACGCTACTTAGCATGCCATTACATAAAATAATGTGAGTATAATAATACTCTATAATTACTTAGTAAACTTAAGCGATTGAAAGATTAACTCTTTCACGTAACTCTTTACCAGGTTTAAAATGAGGAACATATTTTCCCTCAAGTTGAACTGATTCACCTGTTTTAGGGTTACGACCAACGCGAGGAGCACGATAATGTAATGAAAAACTTCCAAAACCACGAATCTCAATACGGTCACCCTTCGATAGAGTTTGCGCCATCATTTCGAGAATTTCTTTAATAGATTGTTCTACATCTTTAGCTGATAAATGGCTTAATTTATCAGTTAATCTTTCAATGAGTTCTGATTTGGTCATTCAACCCTCCAGTGTTCATTTAGCTACACGCCAATGGATTTAATATAGGGGAAAAGTAATTTTCCCCTGCTAAGTTACTCAGTTATTAACTTTTAGCGTTTTTAAACGCTTCAGCCATAGCACTTAAACCAGAAGCTTCTTCAGCTGATTGGTTTAATGAATCCATTGCTTCACGCTCATCCGCTTGGTCTTTAGCTTTGATTGATAAGCTGATAGTGCGGTTCTTACGATCTACACCAACAAACTTAGTTTCAACGCTATCACCTACAGATAACTCAGTAGTTGCATCTTCAACACGCTCACGAGAGATGTCTGCAACACGTAAGTAACCTTCAACGCCTTCAGCTAATTCAATTTTAGCGCCTTTAGCGTCTACTTCAATAACCTTACCATTAACAATAGCACCTTTTTTGGTGTCTGTCAGATACTGGTTAAACGGGTCGTCTTCAGTTTGCTTAACGCCTAATGAAATACGCTCACGTTCTGGGTCAACTTGTAGTACAACAGCTGAGATTTCGTCGCCTTTCTTGTATTCACGAACAGCTTCTTCACCGCCAGCCCATGAAATATCAGATAAGTGAACTAAACCGTCGATGCCACCGTCAAGACCGATAAAGATACCGAAGTCAGTAATTGACTTGATCTTACCTGAAACTTTATCACCTTTGTTGAAGTTCTTAGCAAACTCTTCCCATGGGTTAGGAATACATTGCTTAAGACCTAGAGAAATACGACGACGTTCTTCGTCAATTTCTAATACCATTACTTCAACAGTATCACCTAAGTTTACAACTTTAGATGGGTGGATGTTTTTGTTTGTCCAATCCATTTCAGAAACGTGAACTAAACCTTCAACGCCTTCTTGAATTTCAACAAAACAACCATAGTCAGTTAAGTTAGTTACGCGACCAGAAAGTTTAGCACCTTCAGGGTAACGCTTAGCAATAGCTACCCATGGATCTTCGCCTAACTGCTTCATACCTAATGAAACACGTGTACGTTCACGGTCAAATTTAAGTACTTTAACTTGGATTTCGTCACCAACATTTACGATTTCACCAGGATGCTTAACACGCTTCCAAGCCATATCTGTAATGTGTAGTAAACCGTCAATACCACCAAGGTCTACGAATGCACCGTAGTCAGTAAGGTTCTTAACGATACCTTTAACTTCAATACCTTCAGCTAATGACTCTAATAATGCATCGCGTTCAACACTGCTTTCAGATTCGATAACAGCACGACGAGAAACAACAACGTTATTACGCTTTTGGTCAAGCTTAATAACTTTAAATTCTAAATCTTTACCTTCAAGGTGAGCTGTGTCGCGAATTGGGCGAACATCAACTAATGAACCAGGTAAGAAAGCACGGATGTTGCTAACTTCAACTGTGAAACCACCTTTAACTTTACCGTTGATAACACCGATAACAGTTTCTTTTTCTTCATATGCTTTTTCAAGCACTTGCCATGCTTCGTGACGTTTTGCTTTTTCACGAGAAAGAATTGTTTCACCGAAACCATCATCAGTAGCATCTAATGCTACGTCAATCTCATCACCAACACTAATTTCAACTTCACCAGCGGTGTTTTTGAATTGGTCAATTGAGATAACACTTTCAGATTTAAGGCCAGCATCAACTAATACGTTGTCTTTGTTGATTGCTACTACAGTCCCTTTAATGATTGAACCAGGACGTGTTTCGATTTCTTTTAAACTTTCTTCAAAAAGTTGTGCAAAATTTTCAGTCATAACGTGTATATGAACTCAGATAATAATCCAATCAACATTCATGTTTCATGGGGTTGTTAATAATACCTAGCGTATCCTTACATTAGGCTTTAGTTTACAATTTGTTTAATTATGCTAGTTTATCTGAAGCAAATGATAATATTTTACCAACAACTTCTTCTATAGAAACATCTGTAGAATCAATAACTAACGCTCCTTCTGCAGAGACTAACGGCGCGACCTTTCTATTTTGATCTTGCTCATCTCTTTGACGTATGTCATCCAAAAGGCGCCCGATTTTAACATCAAAGCCTTTTTCTTTCAACTGTTTAAATCTTCGCTCAGCCCTTTCTTCTGCTGATGCCGTAAGAAATATTTTAACTGGCGCATCTGAAAAAACTACAGTTCCCATATCTCTACCATCGGCAACTAGCCCAGGTTCTACTTTAAAAGCTCTTTGCCTTCTAAGTAGTGCTTCACGTACTCGAGGAAATGCAGCTACTTTTGACGCTAACTTCCCTACTTCTTCTGTACGAATGGTGTTCGTTACATCTTCACCTTCGAGAATAACCTTGCTTTCTCCCGAACTACTTATTTCAAACTGTACGTCAAGGTGAGCTGCCATCGGTATTAAAGGCTCTTCTTCTTCAACGCTTACTTGATGATATTGGGTTGCAACTGCAAGTACACGATAAATTGCTCCACTATCGAGTAAATGCCATCCTAATTGCTCAGCGACTATCCTTGCTACCGTTCCCTTGCCCGCGCCACTAGGGCCATCTATAGTAATAACTGGAACGTTTTGCTGCATACATTCTTCTCCTAGGCTCGAAAATCGGCGAAATTATACGGGATCTAAACAATAAAATCGCGCAAATATTTATTTTGTAACATTATTAGCAAGAAACTTGAGCCAACTTGTCAAAGTAATCAGGAAATGTTTTCGCCGTGCACTTTGGATCGTTAATCGTTACAGGAGTATCGCTCAGTGCAACAAGAGAAAAACACATTGCTACACGGTGATCATTATAAGTGTCTATTTCTGCATGTATTAACTTAGCAGGTGGCGTGATCGAGATATAATCTTCACCTTCTTCAACTTCTGCACCTACTTTTCTCAGCTCAGTTGCCATTGCATTTAAACGATCAGTTTCTTTTACTCGCCAATTATAGATGTTACGAATAGTTGTAGAGCCTTTTGCAAAAAGTGCAGTCGTTGCAATAGTCATAGCCGCGTCAGGTATATGATTCATGTCCATATCGACTCCTGTTAGTGGTTTACCCACAACAGTAATAGATTCATCACTCCAATTTACTTCTGCGCCCATTTTTTCTAGCACATCTGCGAAGTGTTTGTCGCCTTGAACACTTAACTTACCAACACCATGAACTGTTATTTCACCACCTTTAATTGCACCAGCTGCCAAGAAATAAGACGCTGACGACGCATCACCTTCAACCATATATCTGTCTACGGCTTGATAAGACTGATTACCGGTAACATTAAACGACTGATAATCATTATTTTGCACTGTAATACCAAATCTAGCCATAATATCGAGCGTAATATCAATATAAGGTTTAGATACTAATTCACCTTCAATATTAATATTTGTATCAGTTGCCAATAATGGAGCAATCATCAAAATAGCCGTTAAAAACTGGCTTGAGATAGAACCGTCAATACTTACAGTATTTCCAGACAAGGCGCTACCCGTTATTTTAAGTGGTGGATAGTCTTTGTTCTCTAAATACTCAACATTCGCGTTAAGCTGATCTAATGCATCAACTAAGTGCCCGATAGGTCTCTCTTTCATTCGAGGCTCACCCGTCAAAACAAACTCACCTTTACTCGCCGCTAATGCTGCACATAATGGACGCATTGCTGTACCAGCATTTCCCAAATATAACTCTAACGGCTCAGCTGTACTAAAAAAGCCATTGTTGCCCACAACAGTACACTCTGTTCCACAATCACTTAATGTGTACTCTATTCCAAGTTGCGACAATGCATTAAGCATATGCTCAATATCTTCACTAACCAATAAATTAGTAATTTTTGTTACGCCATTTGCTAACGCTGCAATTAACAATGCTCGATTAGATAAACTTTTTGAACCTGGTAAAAAAATCTCTCCGTTAATTTTACCTATTGGGTTTATTGTCAATTGTTCCACGTTATCTAATCTCCTGCTCAAATTTCTTCATAAATTCTACTAATTTTTGAACGCCTTCAATCGGCATTGCATTGTAGATACTCGCTCTCATACCACCAACCATACGGTGACCTTTTAACGCCATTAAACCTGACTTTTCTGCTTCAGATAAAAACGCTTTATTCAAAGATTCATCTTTTAACCAAAACGGAACATTCATTAAGCTACGATATTCTTTTGCGATGGTATTTTGATAAAAGTCGCTTTCATCAATATATTTATAGAGTAGCGCGGCTTTTTCTGCGTTAACGCTCTCCATTGCGTCTACACCACCCAATGATTGTAACCAATCAAACACTAAACCAGCTAAATACCAAGCGTAGGTTGGCGGTGTGTTGTACATAGAATCATTATCAGCAAGCATTTTATAATTCATAATGCATGGCGTAGCTAATGCCTGTTTGCCAATTAAGTCGTCTCTAACAATTACAATGGTTAAACCTGATGGTCCAATATTTTTCTGTGCACCAGCGTAGATAAGTCCAAACTTAGAAACATCAAAGTGACGAGACAAGATTGTTGAAGATAAATCAGCAACTAAGGGCACACCATTTGTTTCAGGAATATCAAAAATTTCGATTCCGTCTACTGTCTCATTAGGACAATAATGAACGTAAGCAGCATCTTTTGATAATGGCCATTGATTCAAAGGCAAAATTGTTTTGGTATCGCCGTCATTTTTCGAAATATCAATAACATTAATGTTTCCAAAGTTTTTAGCTTCAGCCGCAGCAGCTTTAGACCAAGAACCTGAAACAATATAATCGGCCTTTTTACCTTCAGGAAGTAAGTTAAGCGGAACAGCTGAAAACTGCCCTCTTCCACCACCATGACAAAACAACACTTTATAGTTGTGAGGTATATTCATTAATGAGCGTAACGTAGCTTCAGCTTTCGCAGCAACCGACATAAACTCAGGACTTCGATGGCTAAGTTCCATTACAGAGCTTCCCATATCCTGCCAATTAACAAACTCTTGCTGTGCTTTAGCCATTACATCAACTGGCAACATAGCTGGGCCAGCACAAAAATTATAAACGCCTGACATTTCTTATTTAACCTTCTAATTCTAAATATATGACTTTGACAATGAATCTAGCATTAATAAATAACCAACGGTGATTACTTATACGCTTTACTTATATTTGTAGGCCTAAAGACCAAAAAAGAGCGGTATAACCGCTCTTTTCATTCATCTAGCTGCCGTTATTATTCTTTTTCTATATTATCTTCTGGTGATGACGTTTCATCTGATTCAGATGCTTCAGACGATGATGATTCAATGACTGAACCCTCGCTCGTTGAATCAGCTTGCTCGCCACCTTCAACTTCATCATCTTCAGATTGAATTTCATCGATACGCTGTAACGCTACAACCAATTCAGTTTCCGCTGTTCTAATAATACGAACACCTTGTGTATTTCTACCAATAACACTTACTTCATTTACGCGTGTTCGAACAAGCGTACCGTTATCAGTGATCAACATGATCTCGTCTTGTTCTTCAACTTGAACAGCACCAACAACTTTACCATTTCGCTCACTTACTTTGATTGAAACAACACCTTTAGTTGCACGACTTTTAGCAGGATATTCTTCCAACTGTGTACGCTTACCAAAGCCATTTTCTGTAATAGTTAGAATTGGACCATCGTTATGAGGAACAATTAACGAAACAACTTTCTCTTCGTTTTCAAGCTTCATACCACGAACACCTGTTGCATTTCGCCCTACAGGCTTAACAACAAAGTTTTCATCGTCTGGATTCTTCTTACCTTCAGTAAATCGAACAACTTTACCTGCATCTGAAAACAGCATAATGTCGTTGTCGCCGTTGGTAATATCAACGCCAATTAACGTATCGTCTTCACGTAAGTTAATAGCAATAATACCATTAGCTCTTGGACGAGAGTATTCAGTTAAACGTGTTTTCTTAACGGTACCTGATGCAGTAGCCATGAAAATATATTTATCTTCTTCGTACTCACGTACAGGTAAAATAGCGGTAATTCTTTCATCGTCTTCTAAAGGTAAAATATTAACAATAGGACGACCTCTAGCTGTTCGGCTTGCTAATGGAAGCTGGAATACCTTCAACCAGTACATACGACCTCTATTAGAGAAACAAAGTATCGTGTCATGCGTATTGGCAACGAGTAGTCTTTCAATAAAGTCTTCTTCTTTCATCTTAGTAGCAGCTTTACCTTTACCACCTCGACGTTGTGCATCGTAATCAGCAAGTACTTGGTACTTAACATAACCTTCATGTGAAAGTGTTACTACTACATCTTCTTCTGAAATAAGGTCTTCCATAGACAGATCATGAGAAGCAGAAGAAATTTCAGTACGTCGCTCATCACCAAAGTCATCACGAATCACTTCAAGTTCTTCACGAATAACTTCCATTAAGCGAGCAGGAGTAGCAAGGATATGTAATAACTCAGCGATAATATCAAGAAGCTCTTTGTATTCGCTAAGAATTTTTTCATGCTCTAAGCCTGTTAGCTTATGTAAACGTAAGTCTAAGATTGCTTGAGCTTGCTGAACTGTTAAGAAGTATTTACCGTCACGAATACCAAACTCTGGTTCTACCCACTCAGGACGAGCAGCGTCATATCCAGCAGCAGATAACATATCCGCAACATTGCCCAAGTCCCAACCTTGCGAGATTAGCGCTTCTTTAGCTTCACTAGGTGTAGGTGAGTTTTTAATTAGCTCAATAATAGGGTCGATATTGGCTAACGCAATCGATAAACCTTCAAGTAAATGGGCGCGTTCTCGAGCTTTTCTAAGTTCGAAAATTGTACGACGAGTTACAACTTCTCGGCGATGTAAAATAAACGCTTCAAGCATTTCTTTAAGGTTGAACAATTTCGGCTGACCATTTGTTAGTGCAACCATGTTCAAACCAAATGACACTTGCATTTGAGTTAGCTTATATAGGTTATTTAAAACAACTTCACCTACTTCGCCACGTTTAACCTCAATGACCATACGCATACCATCTTTATCAGATTCGTCGCGTAACGCAGAAATACCCTCTATACGTTTGTCTTTAACAAGCTCAGCCATTTTCTCAATTAAGCGAGCTTTGTTTACTTGGTATGGTAATTCATGAACAACAATCGTTTCTTTACCTGAGTTATCGTTCACTTCTATTTCAGCACGAGCTCGGATTTTTATTTTACCGCGCCCTGTTCTGTATGCTTCTTGAATACCGGCTCGACCACTGATAATACCTGCAGTTGGAAAGTCAGGACCAGGAATGTATTCAATAAGCTCTTCTACACTTAGTTCACTGTTATCAATTAATGCTAAACAACCATTAATAACTTCAGTTAAATTGTGAGGAGGAATATTCGTTGCCATACCAACAGCAATACCTGACGTACCATTAACCAATAAGTTAGGTATACGAGTAGGCATTACTGCGGGAATATGTTCCGTTCCATCGTAGTTAGGAACAAAATCAACCGTTTCTTTATCTAAATCGGCAAGGATAGAATGAGCAATTTTAGCCATTCTAATTTCGGTATAACGCATTGCAGCGGCAGAGTCACCATCTACAGAACCGAAGTTACCTTGACCATCAACAAGCATATACCTTAATGAGAAAGGCTGAGCCATACGAACAATAGTATCGTAAACAGCGGTGTCACCATGAGGGTGATATTTACCGATTACGTCACCAACTACACGAGCTGATTTTTTATATGGTTTATTGAAGTCATTACCCAATACGTTCATTGCGTATAAAACGCGGCGATGCACAGGTTTTAATCCGTCACGTACATCTGGTAATGCTCGACCTACGATTACACTCATAGCGTAATCTAAATAGGAGCTTTTTAATTCATCTTCAATATTTACTGGAGCAATGTTATCAGCCAAATCAGTCATAAATCGATGGTATCCCTTAACTTAAAACGAAATCAGATTTTCGAAATTATTATTGTAATTAACACGGCATACTACCATAAAATTTTACAAGACTATACCGCTTTATTTAAGCTAATTTACTACAACGTTAGAACATAAATTAATTTTTTAAGCTCTTGTTATTATTTGTTTTTTAATTATCGACAATTTTGAAAGCTAATATATAAGTCGTTGGTTCAACCTTAAGTTGTATACTTTTTAAACGAGATGAATTTCCGTCCCCGTAAGTAATGCTTACAAAGCAACCTAAAGCTCAATATATTTTCATTTAACTTTGCGTGAAGTCACTAGGTTTGATCTACCTTTTCATTTAGAATCTCCAATAAGAAAGTCATTATTTTAATAAACGAGCCAATTAATATGTCAAATAGTCAAAATGTGAATTTAGACGAAATTGCTAAATTTGAAAAAGTAGCAAGTCAATGGTGGGACCTAACTGGAGATTTCAAACCTCTGCATCAAATTAACCCATTACGCCGTCAATTTATTATTCAACATACCGACACGTTATTTGATAAAGAAGTAATAGATGTAGGCTGTGGTGGTGGTATTTTAAGTGAAAGCTTAGCTAAATTAGGTGCTAATGTAACAGGCATAGATATGGGTGAAGAACCATTAAATATTGCCAAACTACACGCGTTAGAATCTAATGTGTCAATAAATTATCAACGAATTACAGCAGAAGAAATGGCACAAGAGTCTGCGGAGAAATTTGACGTAGTCACTTGTATGGAAATGTTAGAACATGTTCCAGACCCATCATCGATTATTTCTGCATGCGCTAAAATGGTTAAAGCTAACGGTTATGTATTTTTCTCTACATTAAACAAAACGATTAAATCGTATTTACTTGCCATTGTTGCGGCAGAAAAAGTGCTTAAACTTGTTCCTGATGGCACACATAACCACGACGCATTTATTAGACCTTCAACCTTAATTGGCTGGGCTGAAGACAATGGTTTAAAATGCATAGATTCTGCTGGTATTCATTACAACCCTCTCACAGAAAACCACACGCTGACCAATAAGCTCGATGTAAATTATATATTATGCTTTCAAAAAATAGCGTAATTTAAAGGATTTGATGATGACGGATAATAAGCAACCACTGAAGGATATTGTTCAAAGTAAGTATACGAGTGTTCTCTTTGATTTAGATGGAACATTACTAGATACAGCGAACGATTTAGGCGAAGCCTTAAATTACGTATTGCAAAAACATGGGTTACCTACCGTTGAACGAAAACACTATAGGCCTGTAGCATCTGACGGTGCAAAAGGGTTACTAGAACTAGGCTTTGGCGACAAATTGCCACAATTCAACTATGAAGAATTAAGACAAGAATTTTTAACATATTATGAAAATAACATCTCGATTCACACTCAGCTTTACCCAAACGTTCCCGAATTATTGTCTGCATTAAATGAAAAGAATATCCCTTGGGGAATAGTGACTAATAAACCTGAATATCTATCTAAAATTTTGGTACCCAAATTTAGCGAATTAGATCAGTGTAAATCATTAGTTGCTGGAGATACCCTCGCTGAACGTAAACCTCACCCTGCTCCTTTATTGTTTGCTTGTAAAGAAATGAATATTACACCTGAAAATTGTGTGTATGTTGGCGACGCTCCTAGAGACATTGAAGCAGGAAATAATGCAGGTATGTTTTCTATTGTAGCTAAGTGGGGATATATAACTAACCTTGAAGATTGTAAAAGTTGGGGTGGTGACTTTATGACGCTAGATCCTTTAGATATTCTCCTGACTATTAAATAATCAAGTTTTCTATCCGAAGCTTAGTTATTGAAATTTATATATATATTTTTACATATTACAATTTGAAATATAAAACGCAAAAAAATAATGGAAATAATTATATATAAAAAAAAATTATCAAAATAATGATTGCGTTTCCTATAAATCAAAATTAAAAAGCCTTAGTAAGTTAGTCACTACTAACTGAATTTTTAAAGCTGACTTTTAGGGCAAAAACCGCAAATTTTAGCGCTTGCATTAGGCCCTAAACCTCATTATCTTGTGATTAGATTTTTACAAACCCCAAGATATAGTGCATTTGTTGTTCACACCACTATATCTAGGTTTGCTTAATTATTATAAATGTTCACGCTCGAACATATAGAACAATAAATTAATTACAGGTCTTTCATGAATAACAACCTTTTTGTTACTAAGCGTAACGGCGAAAAAGAACCCATTGATTTAGAAAAAATTCACCAAGTTATAGATTGGGCAGCAGACGGCTTAGATAACGTATCTGTTTCTCAAGTAGAGTTAAAATCTCATATTCAGTTTTACGATGGGATAAAAACTGAAGACATTCATGAAACCATTATTAAATCAGCTGCAGATTTAATTTCTGAAGAAACACCTGATTATCAATTTTTAGCTGCTCGCTTAGCTATCTTTCACCTAAGAAAGAAAGCCTACGGCAAATTTGAACCGCCTAAGCTTTACGAGCACGTAATATCACTGGTTGCGTCGGGCAAATATGATCAACACCTTATTACCGATTACTCTCAAGACGAGTTTGAGGAAATGGAGCGCTTTTTAGATCACCGCCGTGATTTAAACTTCAGCTATGCAGCTGTTAAGCAATTAGAAGGTAAATACCTAGTTCAAAACCGCGTAACGGGCGAAATTTACGAAAGCGCACAGTTTCTTTATATTTTGGTTGCAGCGTGTTTATTTGCAAAATATCCAAAAGCGACTCGTTTAAAGTACATTGAAGGTTTTTATAACGCTATTTCATTATTCAAAATATCGTTACCTACACCTATCATGGCAGGTGTAAGAACACCGACGAGACAGTTTTCATCATGTGTATTAATAGAGTGTGGCGACAGCTTAGATTCAATTAACGCAGCGTCTAGTTCAATTGTTAAATATGTATCACAACGTGCTGGTATTGGTATTAACGCTGGGCGTATTCGTGCGTTAGGTAGCTCTATTCGTAATGGTGAAGCATTCCACACAGGCTGTATTCCATTTTTCAAACACTTTCAAACAGCGGTTAAAAGCTGTTCTCAAGGCGGTGTACGTGGTGGCGCTGCTACCCTATTTTACCCGCTGTGGCATTTAGAAGTTGAAAGCCTTTTAGTTTTAAAGAACAACCGTGGAGTTGAAGAAAACCGTGTTAGACATTTAGATTACGGTGTTCAGTTTAACAAAGTGATGTACCAACGTCTTATAAAAGGCGAATCAATCACTTTGTTTAGCCCTAGTGATGTACCAGGGCTTTACGATGCTTTCTTTGAAGATCAAGACGAATTTGAAGCGTTATACACTAAATATGAAGCCGATCCTTCTATACGTAAAAAGTGTATTAAGGCAATTGATTTGTTCACTCTATTTGCTCAAGAGCGTGCAAGTACAGGTAGAATTTATTTACAAAACGTTGACCACTGTAATACTCACAGCCCGTTTGACCCTAAGCAAGCACCTATCAGACAAAGCAACCTTTGTTTAGAGATAGCACTTCCTACGCAACCGATGGAAGATGTAAATGATCCAAATGGTGAAATTGCACTTTGTACGCTTTCTGCATTCAACTTAGGTGCTATAGATAGCTTAGATGAGCTTGAAGGATTAGCTGATTTAGCAGTACGTGCATTAGATAACTTACTTGATTATCAAGATTACCCAATGCCAGCCGCTAAAAACGCAACAGTTGGCAGAAGAACATTAGGTATAGGCGTTATCAACTATGCATATTACCTAGCTAAAAATGGCTTATATTACTCAAATGGTAGTGCAAATAATCTTACACATAAAACATTTGAAGCCATTCAATTTTACTTACTTAAAGCAAGTAACAATTTAGCAAAAGAAATGGGTGCTTGTCCTAAGTTTAACGAAACACGTTTATCGCAAGGTATTTTACCAATCGATACATACAAACGCGAAATCGATAACATTGTTAGCGAACCTCTTCATTTAGATTGGGAAACGCTACGTCGAGATATCATTGAGCATGGTGTGAGAAATTCAACGGTTTCTGCCCTTATGCCTTCTGAAACTTCATCTCAAATATCTAACGCAACTAATGGTATTGAGCCACCTCGCGGATTAATTAGTGTTAAAGCAAGTAAAGACGGTATTCTTAAGCAAGTGGTGCCTGACTATACAAACTTGAAAGACAACTACGAGTTACTTTGGAACATACCAAGTAACCAAGGTTACCTTGAGCTTGTAGGTATTATGCAGAAGTTTATTGACCAAACCATTTCAGCAAACACAAATTATGACCCTGCTCGTTTTGAAGGCGGAAAAGTACCTATTAAACAAGTACTAAAAGATTTACTTACTGCCTATAAACTTGGCGTTAAAACCATGTATTACCACAATACTCGCGATGGTGCCGACGATAGTCAAGTAGAGCTTGAAGATGATGACTGTGCAGGCGGCGCATGTAAAATTTAAGGTTAATCATCAAAACCTTTTTCGTTTGATCTTTTTATAATAAAAATCAGTATTAATTAATTTAGCCGACACTTTGTCGGCTCTTTCAGGACAAAAAAATGACGTATACAACTTTTAACCAGTCAGCTAATAACGCTTTATTAGAGCCAATGTTTTTTGGGCAAAGTGTCAATGTTAGCCGTTATGACCAACAAAAGTTTGTAAATTTTGAACGCTTAATTGAAAAACAACTGTCTTTTTTCTGGCGTCCTGAAGAAGTTGATGTATCAAAAGATCGTGCTGACTGGCAAAGCCTCACCCCTTCAGAAAAGCATATATTTATTTCTAATCTAAAGTATCAAACATTACTCGATAGTATGGCAGCGCGTTCTGTAAACGCCGTATTATTGCCACTCGTTTCACTACCAGAAATTGAAACTTGGGTTGAAACATGGGCATTCAGCGAAACTATTCACTCTCGCTCTTATACTCATATTTTAAGAAACTTATTCAGTGATCCAAGTGAAGTATTCGACGATATTGTTGTAAACCCAGCGATACTAAAACGTGCTGCAAGCATTGCAAAATACTTTGATGATGTGATTATTTCTACCCAGTTATTACAATCACAAGGTGAAGGCACTTATGAGGTAAATGGTGAGAGCATAGAAGTAACACAACGTAAATTAAAAGAACGTTTATACTTAGCGGTATGCTCAGTAAATGCTCTTGAAGCCATTCGTTTTTACGTGAGTTTTGCATGTTCGTTTGCATTCGCAGAACGAGAATTACTTGAAGGTAACGCTAAAATTATCAAGCTAATAGCAAGAGATGAAGCGCTACATTTAACGGGTACGCAAACAATTTTAAACCTTTGGGCAAATGGTCAAGACGACCCTGAAATGCAGGAAATTTGTGAAACGTTAAAAGAGCAAGGCCGCCAAGTATTTCTTGATGTTGTTGACCAAGAAAAAGAATGGGCTGATTACTTATTTAAAGACGGCTCAATGATTGGTGTAAACGCTGAAATTTTAAAGCAATACATTGAGTACATCAGTAATCAGCGTATGACAGCGATAGGTTTAGACGCTCCATTTGATATTAAAACTAACCCATTGCCTTGGATTAATGCTTACCTTTCAAGCGATAACGTTCAAGTTGCTCCACAAGAAACTGAAATTTCAAGCTACCTTGTAGGTCAAGTAGACTCTTCTGTATCGTCTGACGATTTTGACGATTTTGACCTGTAACACAATCTAATAATCGCATTAGCATGCCATTTGAGAATATCGAACAATGAAACATGCTAATGCAACTAACAATTCTAGTACACCTACCGACAAACCTTTGAAGATTACGATTAAAGACACTCACGTTGTTTACAGCAATACTAAACAAACACTCCTTGAATGCTTAGAACAAGCAAACCATGAAATACACTATCACTGTCGAGATGGGTATTGTGGTGCGTGTAGAATCACACTAAATGAGGGTGAAGTTGATTACTTCAACGGAGAGCCACTAGCTTATGTTGCTAAAAATGAGATACTCCCTTGTTGTTGCAAGCCTATAAGTGATATTGATATCACACTATTGTAATAAATATTAACTTAACCGATCAGCCAATGCTTTCTCAATTCCTTGCATCACAAGCGCTAACTCATGTTCTACAGGCGAAAATAACGTTAAATACTCATCTGTTTTATGTTCATTTATAGCGACATCAAGCAGTTTCACATGTTCAAAAAGGTTCATAGCCCCTACAGAACAAGACACGCCTTTAAGTGTATGAACTAGGTGTTTACAAGCTCCCTGATCTGAATCTTCTATTGCTTGTTTAATTTTCTCGCCATCTTTACTGTGATCTTCGTAAAACATATGAACAATATCTTTAAATAAAGATTCATCACCAAGTACATTCCCTACTCCTATTTCCATATCAATACCTGGAAATTGTGATTCGTCACTTGTATTCACTATTTGTTCTTCCTGTATCTCAGAGATGTCTTGATCACCATTAGATGTTTTAATGGTATTCCGCCCACTATTTTTTGCTTCGTATAAATTTACATCAGCTTGTTTTAGCAACTCTTCATATTCTAGCTGGCCAGAAGTTCCTTGAATTAAACCAATACTTACCGTTATGGATAAATCGTGTGGCTTGCCGCAACTTTGCGTAATGCTAATTGGCTGCTCTTCAATAAGACTTCTAAATCGTTCACATGCGTTATATGCATTATCTAATGAAATATTAGGCATACAAATAGCAAACTCTTCGCCACCAACTCGCCCGACAATGTCATAGTCTCTAAAACACTCTCGCATCCGTTTAGCGAATTCTATTAGAACTACATCGCCGGCTTCGTGGCCATATGTATCATTTACGTGTTTAAACAAATCAATATCGAGCATTGCCATGATGAGTGATTGATTTTCTCTATTAGCCTGACTAACCGCCTTGTGCGCTAATTCTTCAAACCCACCTTTATTGCTAAGCTTTGTTAGAAAGTCAGTTTTAGCAAGTCGTTCTAGTTCTAATGTTTTTTCAAGTAAACGAAGTGACGTTTTCATACGAGCTAAAAGTACTTTAGCAATATAAGGTTTGGTTACATAATCATCTGCACCAAGTTCCAACGCTGAAACAACTTGATTCTCGTCATCAGACGCAGACAACATGATAATAGGAATATTTTTATAATCTGGGTTTTGCTTTAACTGAGTTAATAATTCTAAGCCCGTAATTCCTGGCATATACATATCAAGCAATATCAAATCAATGTCTTGAGATTCGATCATAGATAAAGCCTGCTCACCTGAATCAGCAGTGTATACATCGTACCCCTCTTCTGCTAAATCAAACTCTAACAGCATTAAGGTGTCTTTAGCATCGTCCACAGCTAAAATACGATAATTTTTATCTATTCCCACAAAATCCTCTACTTGACGTTCTATCAATTTTTACAATTATAATTAACTATAAGACTTAGCTGGAAAAACAGCAATTTATAAGTAAAAAAATCATATTATTTACTGCTGTATGTGCAGTAAACGATCAATTACATCAAATATTTTCAAGTAAATTGTTTTAAAAATGATTTAAGATCTTTTGAATTAAACGGTTTACGTAACACCGGATATTTCCAATCTTCTGACTCTTCTGCGATATAACCACTCATCGAACATATCTGAATAGAAGGAAATTTTTGAAGTATTAAATCTACCGCTTGTCGACCTGAAATATCAGGGAGTATCATATCCGTAATAAAAATATCAAAATCATCATGCTGGTTAACAGCATCAATCAACTGTTCTTTGTTATTAACATGAACAGTTTCTCCGCCTTCGTTTTCTAAATATAATGAAACGAACTCAGCAATGCTTACCTCATCGTCTAAAATAAGTATTTTTTTACCGTGTAAGTTTAATGTAGAAGACTTATTTACTTCTTTAGTTTTCGCCTTTTCTTTTAACAATTTACAGCTAAAAATAAGTGTAAAATGTGCTCCACC
Source organism: Colwellia sp. (assembly GCA_020630795.1). Taxonomy (GTDB): domain Bacteria; phylum Pseudomonadota; class Gammaproteobacteria; order Enterobacterales; family Alteromonadaceae; genus Pseudocolwellia. Next base: position 226,641 of record JAHDIK010000003.1, on the reverse strand, counting down.
TAAAGAGCTAGAGCCTTCTACTTGAATTTCTCCGTTATGTTTGTAAACCGTGTTATAAACATTAGCTAAACCAATACCATTTCCCTTATTTACCGATTTACTGCTGTAAAACGGATCAAATATTTTTGATAAGTTATTTTGCTCTATTCCAATACCTGAATCTTTTACGTGTATTTCTAGCTTATTATGGCTATTGATATTTGCCGTTATTTCTATTCTTCCATTTAAACCTTGTTCACGAATCGCATCTTGTGAATTTAAAACGAGATTCAAAAGGATATTAATAAATTCGCCCTGAGGGAAATTGATTTCGCAATGCACATTGTCTATATCTATCGAAAAATCGATGGTACTTAGCAATAATTGTTTGAATAAATATTTATTACTTTCAATCTCTTTAATGGGATCAAATCTAACAACTTTTACAGTTGGTTTGCGCGTAAATGCTAATAAACGTTCAGTAACGCTTTTACCCTTATCAATCGCATTCTTAACTCTATCTATATATTCAGCTATGTCTGTTTTGCCTTGAGAGTACTTCAGCTCAAGCATCTCTGTGGCACCTAAAGCCACGCCCAATACATTATTAATATCGTGTGAAACGTTACCAAACGTATTGCCTAACAAAGCTAACCGATTACTAATAATTTGCTGTTGTTCTGCTCTAAACGCGTCGGTTACGTTGTTAACAATCCAAATGTATATACCTTCATCTTTTTCATAGGTTACAGACAAGTCGAATACTGAATTAAACTTATCAAAACTCACGTTCTGATGCTTTATTTGGCCTGTTTCTTTCGCTTTTTTCTTATAATTTAAATATTCGGTAATACTGAAATTAATGTAGTTAAAAAGGACTGTTTTTTTATTTTCTAGTTTAGGAGATAAGTCTTGGTAAACAATATTATCTTTTTCATCGATAAAGAATATAGGCACCTTAATGGTAGAATTAACCATCGCGAGAAGTTTTACTTTTTCGTACGCTTCTTCAGACTCTTGTATGTCTTTAAACACACCAAAAACTCCGATAACTTCCCCGTGTTCATCTAATTCAACTTCACCTAATGATTCCACTTTTATTGTTCGACCAAAAGGCTGTTTTATAACGCTTTTGAAATGAAACCCTGTTTTAGTTTCAATCGCTTGCTCTATATATTCCCCCACTTTTTCTTGTTCTTCGCGCAAATAAAAATTAATTGCCGTATCAAGTTCAGGTTTATACTTATCGGGAGTTACACCATGTATGCGATAAACTCCAGCCGACCAAAACAACGTATTATTAATAAGATCTAACCGCCAATGACCAGAATTACCAATTTGCTCAGCAAGCTGTAAATAACCATTTTGAATTTTTAGCTGTTCTGAAATAACGTGATGCTCTGTTACATCTTTTACCGACCCGATCATTTTATAAGGCTTTGAATCTTTAGATTCGAAAACTTTACCTATTAACGTAATCCATTTACTTTCACCTGTTTGTGTTTCAATTAATTGAGTCGTGTTAATACACGGTATTTTCCCTTTAAAGTGCTGCGACAATTGAGACTGAATTTGGCTTCGCCCTTTAGGAGTAATGTGTTTTTTCCAAAAAGATACAGGACCATTAAATGTTTCAGCCGAGTAACCTAAAATAGACATCACCATGGATGAACAATCAACAATTTGGTTTTCTAAATCCCATTTCCAAAACGCATCTTCCGTTGTTCTCGCTACCGGTTGAAGTTCATGTAAAGTACTCGGCTCATATTGATATTCAGCCTTAGCTTGAGGTGCAATATAAAAGACGTAATGCTGATTAACTTTGTCGATAGATAAAGAGCAATCGATGGAGTGTTGATTCTTACAATAAAGAGTTAGGTGCAGTGCCCCTTTATTATACTGCTGCGTAAAATGGGTGGGTAACTGCGGAAAGAGTTGGTTAATGGCTTTACCCACCAACTCTTGATTACTGTAACCAGTTAAGCCTTCAAGCTGTTTAATACACGCTGTTATATAGCCGTCTTCACTAACTTCTAATAGCGTAAATGGCAAAACGTTTATATGAGACAACTCTATCGAATTCAAAACAGCTCATCCTCATCATCTTCAATTTCTTCTACTTCTTGGTTAAGCTCTTTTAAATTATCAACGCTCGCTAACGCGTTATCTAACAACTGCCCTATTTCAAGAAAGTTAATATCGTCTTGCGAGTGCTTTTTCAGCGCGTTGTGTACTAAATCTGTTAGATATTCCTCTTGCTCCATAGTCATGTCTAAAACATGAAAGCTTGCCCCCATGCTTTGCACAATTTCATTCATCACTTCTTGTTGATGGTGCTTAGATATTTCAATCATTTTTTTGGTGGTAAACACCGCTTTTTGAATTTCTGATTGCACTTCGACTAAAGATTCTTGATACGCTATGAAAGCGATTCTCGCACCAATACACTCAATAACTGACGCTAACGCATCAATATATATATCAGTGTCAATTGCCCCTTCTTCTAAATGTAATATCAATAATGAAGCGAGTGAGTGATTAAAAATAGCTCGAGTGCCAAACCTATGTAAACGAGGCTTTATTTTTAAAAGCTTCATGACGTCTATTTCAACAGGCGAGCAAAAACCCTTTTCAGAACTGAAATAGATTGGATCTTTATTTAATGGGTAAAATGCCAAACAGCCCTGTAACTTCATGCTATATAGAAACGAAAAAATTTCGTCTCTAATTTTCTCAAGCGTAAAACATTGATTTAACCGCGAAGTTAACTGCATACAACTACCATATTTGGAAGCCTGCGCCATTGAAACGTTGATAACACGCTCTTTTGAGGTTAACTCTGACTCAAAGGTAGTAATTTTTTCTTGGTAATTGATCAGTTTATGTAACTTACTATTCAGCGCAAGTAACGAGATGGGTTTGGCTAAAAAATCATCGGCACCGCATTCTAGTCCTTTTAAAATTGCCTCATCATTAGCTAACCCCGAATAGAGAACAAAAGACGATGCGACATAATTGTCTTCAACCTTTGCTTTAATCCAATCGGAACCTCGGTCATCCCCAATACATTCGTCAACAAGCGCAATATCAAAACGTGTAAAATCTCTTGCTAATGCTTCAGCTTCGTCTAGGTTTTGAGCACATTTAACGTCAAACTCTTCTTCTAAAGCTTCGTGCAATAACTCTAAGTAATCCTTATCGTCATCAATAATTAAAACGAGAGGTTTAGACATAGTGAAATCCTTTATTAAAATAATATCTGTATTTTATGGTTTAGCTATTTTTCAAGAGAGCTATCAAACAACGCATAGCCATTTCTGCCGTCTTGCTTTGCTTTATACAACGCAATATCAGCTTGTTTAATTAAATCAGTTGGTGTTTGTGCACCAAAGCACGTATTAGAAACACCGATACTTACCGAAACAAAAGGCAACACAGTCGAATATTCGTGCCTAATTTTTTCTTTGAGTAACGACAACTTTAAATCTTTAGCTTTAAAGCGCGCTCCATCAACGGGTGTACACGGTAATACTGCTACAAACTCTTCACCACCATATCGAGCTATGCTGTCTGTTGCTCTATTTAACGACTGTGTAAAGACGTTGGCGACTTTTGTTAAACACTCGTCTCCTTTAGGGTGACCATAATTGTCGTTATAGAGCTTAAAAAAATCGATATCGATCATCAGCAATGAAAGATCACTTTTTTGTCGTTCGTTGTGTTGCCAGGCGGTAATAAGCGTTTCTTCAAACCCTCTACGGTTTAAAATTTGTGTTAGCGGGTCAATACTCGTAAGTATTTCTAACTGTTTATTCGCGCGGTCAAGCTCATCTTTCATTAACGATATACGTTCCATCGCTTTAATTTTGGCATTTAAGATGACATGTTTAACGGGCTTAGTAAGATAGTCATCGCCACCTGCATCAATACCTTGCGCTAAATAGTTCTCTCCGTCATTAGAGCTTAAAAAAATAATGGGTATCCACTCAGGATGAATAAGTCGAATTTTTTGCGTCAATTCAAATCCATTCACCTCTGGCATTTCTATGTCCATTAACACTAAATCAATTTTACTGGTTTCTAAATGATGTAAAGCAGCAACATGTCCGTCTGCTTGAATTGGAACATGACCGCTGTCTTTTATCATTGCACTGACGATATCGCGAATAACTCTATTGTCGTCAACTACTAAAATATTCAAATATTCAAACCTCAAATATATGCTAAACAATCCGTACGCTTTTAGTTAAGAGCCCCATACATATGAAGCTTCAACTACCGTTCCGTTTTCTCTATAAACCAAAGATTCACATAATTGTTCTAGTACTAAGATTCCTCGCCCGCTAAATTGTTTTTCGTGTTGTGTATCTACGGCATTTTTTCGATAAGTTTCAAAGTCAAACCCTTGGCCACTATCGGTAATATAAACAATCACTCGCCCACCTTTTTCTAGCGGATGATAACTTAGCTGTATATCAACAAAGCCAGTATCTAGTTTTGCTAATCGTGATTCTCTTTCTTTAAAATATAGCGCAAAACCTTCAGCTGAACTTTTTAATTTAGAACTAAGTTCTAGAATTCCATGATCCAATGCGTTAACAAACAACTCTGTGAGTATTGTATAAAGGTTTTGCCAGTGTTCTGACTCCCCTTCAATTTCACTAATTTGGCTCAATGCCATAGGAATGGGGTTCACTCGAGCTAAGCGTTTACCTGATAATGTCAGTTGCCATTTCCACGCGCTAGGTAGCTGGTTATCTGGCTCAACAGTATTATCTTTGAAAGACGACACAATATTGTCGTTCGCGCTTTGTTCTTCTTCCCAGCCTCCGCAAGGTATGTCAATTAACGAAATGTCATCCTCTTGCGGCATACCCTCACAAAACGACATAACATCACCCAGCACTTGTTCACTCATATTTTTAGAAGCAACGCCTAATTTTGCTGATGCTTCAAATCGCTCAAATTCAAACATTTCACCTTTTTCATTTCGCGCCTCAACAATACCGTCACTAATAAGCGCGATACGGTCGTTTTTCTCTACAGAGAGAACGGTTAAATTAGTGTTAGGAATAAGTTGAGGTAAAACGCCCATCGGCGGATGGCTTGATTCAATTTTATGCTTAATATTTCCATCTCCGCCAAAAATATAAACATCGGGTAAACCTGCATTTAAAATATAGGCCGATTTGTCATGCTCTGACACCGTTACAAATGCTGCACCTAAAAATAAGTCAGACGGCAATAAGTCGTATAATTGTCTGTTCACCTGAACAACAATTTCTTGCAATGAAAAGCCTTTTCTTGTCATCGCTCTAAACGTTTCTGCAAGTGGAATCGCGCCTATCGATGAACGTAAACCATGGCCGGTAAAATCTCCTAGTAATACATTCACATTTCCATTAGGACAAAGTGACGTTAATTGAATATCACCACTAAATAAGGTTGCAGCTTGTTTAACAATACCGATTTTATCTAACGCAAAATTACGCGCTTCTATCACGCCAGACATTAACTGCTCTGCCAATTCAGCATCTTTTTGTTGCTCCTGTTGTAAAGACTTAACTTGTCCGTATAAGTCGCTAATACGCTGAATTGATTTAATTTTCGCTTTAAAAACTTCAGGAGAAAAAGGTCGAACTAAAATACCGTCGCCTCCCGCTTCAATACTTTCTATGTATGCTTTGTCTGTGTCCATGCTGGTGATAAATATCAGCGGACATAAACTATTATGGGACAGGCTTTTAATTTTACGTGTTGCTTCGTATCCATCCATAACAGGCATATTAATGTCCATTAACACAAGGTCTGGCTTATGCTCGATGTACATTGACACGCCTTTAGCGCCATCATTGGCCGTAAACACGCGATAACCTTCTTCCTTTAATAATGCACTAAGCACCATACATTGCATCTGCGAGTCGTCTACCACCAAAGCTAACTTACTATCTTGATTATTGAGAAGCTCTCCCATCTCAATTCTCTATGGTGAGTAATCGATGAAACTGTGCTATTTCCAGTATTTTGTTCACGGTTTCACTTGGATTTTTAATAACAACACTTCCAGAAAGACTTTCAGCGTGATCTTTCAACAATAAAATCATACCTAATGCTGAGCTGTCCATGTATGTAGTGAGCGCCAAATCTAATACGAACTCAGTATTGGGTTCTTCGAATTGAATGTAAGCTTCACGAAACTTTTGATGCACTGAAAAATCAAACCGTTCTTCAATAGAAATTATTAATTGTTTTACATCCTTTAACTCTCTTGTACTTATTGGCATGAGTAACTCCTAAACGTGTTCAAAAAATAAGGAAAAACTAAAAAAGCTCCACGTCACCTTCATCCATAGACTCTTGTGACACTGAACGATTTTCATTATGTTGATTATTGGTTTCAACGGTTGTTTTACACAGGGCAAGCAATTCATTTAATTGCGCTAAATGATCACTTTCAAATAGGTTAATACGGGATAATCTTTGACTAAGTTCATTCAAGCTATCAAGGTTATGTTGAACTGAATTTAGCGCTTGGCTCGTTAAATCTTCAAACTGCAATGACCGCACTCCAGTAGCTACTGTTGTATCTATTTCTGGAGCTAAACGTGCAAGTTCTGCTAACAACTGATTGTTGTCAGTGGTCATTTGACCAATATGCGTCACCATACCACTTACATTTTCTTTTGATTCAAGTGTTGAAGTCATGTCCGCTGACGCCATTTCTTCAACGGCTGACTTTAAATTACTAATAATATTTTGTGCTTTTGAAATTTCTTGCCGTATATCGTTATTAAGTTCAGTTGAATTAACAGATAATGCTCTTACTTCAGTTGCTACAACAGCAAACCCTCTACCCGCCTCTCCAGCCCTAGCTGCTTCTATTGCTGCATTTAATGCAAGTAAATTTGTTTGAGACGCTAAACTTTCTACTTCTGACAATAAATCAAAAATACCTTCTAATTGTGATGACATATCATCGGTGTAGGTCATTGCCTGTAAGCTCTGCTTACTTGTTGTGATAATAACGTTGACAAATTCTTCGAGAGTTTTGCTAGAGTCAATTACAAAATTTTCCAATGACAAGCCCTCTTGGCTATTTATGCCTTGCTGTTTACTTATGACCTGCCCCATCATATGTTGTTGCTGACTACTTAAACTTTGTAAATGTTTAAAACTGCTCGATATTCCTTCAACCGCATCTCGCACTAATGTATTGGTACGGTTCAATTCGTTCTCAACGACTGAAATTTGCTGAGCAACAACCGTACTAACTTCTTGAAGCGACGTTTGTATCAATTCATTTGAGCTGCTTAATTCATGACTTGTTTGTTTTTTTTGCAATGTACTTTCAGGCAAGCCATTCCCATGTTTATACAGGTAAGAAAGTATTAACAGCAACATTAAACTACAAGCAATACTTACAGCAGTAACATCGAAAAAGAATGTGTTTGCTATTAAAGCAATAGCAACAAAGAAGCCTGTAAAATAAATGAATTGAATATTTTTAGCCATTAGTCTCAGCTCTCATTTTATCCTTGTTTAACGTAGAATATTTCAATAGTTCTTTTGCTATATTTGACAATGCTATTTGTTTTATATGCGCATTTAATTGGTGTGCGCGACCTGGCATCCCCCAAATTAAACTACTTTCTTTGTTTTGAATAATTGTCATAGCGCCGTTGTTTTTTAGATTAAGTAGACCTTTCGCGCCATCTTGCCCCATTCCTGTTAATAAGACGGCCTGTACATTATTTGCGATAGGTATCAGCGAATTAAATAACACGTCAACAGCGGGTTTATGTCTATTCACTTCTTCAGAATCATCTAACACACAAAATAAAGCGCCACCTTTACTTTCAATTTTTAAATGTTTATCTCCTGGTGCTATATACACGCAACCCTGTTTAATTTTTTGCCCGTGTTTAGCCTCTACCACCTCTACTTCACAGTTTTTATTCATTCTGGCGGCAAAGTGTGCGCTGAAAACTTTAGGAATGTGTAAAGTAATAACAATTGGAGGTGAATTAAGAGGTAATTTCATAAGAATTTGCTTTAATGCTTCAGTACCTCCAGTAGAAGCGCCTAGAGCAACAATATGATTTTCACGCTCAACACCTGAAAAGCTTAATGTTTTAACCTTACCTGTTGCTTCGCTGCTCAAATGCTGACTTTTCTCGACCAGTGCTGCAGATTTAATTTTTGTCACTAAAACATCTTTAAAGCTTTCTTTTACCGACAGTAAATCTTTAAAACTTGGTTTAGCGATAAAATCTACGGCCCCTAGTTCTAGGGCTTTAAGCGTGGTTTCCGCACCTTGAGTCGTAAGCGTAGACAGCATCAAAACAGGCATCGGCCTTAATCGCATTAAGTTACTTAAAAATGTTATGCCGTCCATTTTTGGCATCTCAACATCTAGTGTTAACACGTCAGGGTTAAGTTTTTTAATCAATTCTCGTGCGACAAAAGGGTCTTTGGCTTCACCAATGACCTCAATTAACGGATCATCGCTTAAAATTTCTTTAACGATTCCTCGAATAACAGAAGAGTCGTCTACTATAAGTACTTTTATTGTATCCAAACCATTCTTCCTTTAACGCGAATATAATGTACTAGCTAAAACAGCTCTATATCACCTGACACATTATCTTCTCTTATACTATTACTGTAAGCAGACTCTCGACTCACAATAGTATCGTTGTGTAAATTCTCAATAATTTTTACGAAAGCTCGACCAGAGTTTGGCAAAAACAATACCTTGCGGGGGTGAATGTCACCAAGATCAGAGCTTTCAATAGGTATTCCTTCGGTACTTAAATATTGCAATACAAACTCAATATTTCGGTCGCCAACATCAGACATTCTTTTGAGCACTTTGCCGCCGCCAAAAACCTTTGCACGTAAGTTACTTTTTCTACCACCACTTCGTAATATCAGGTTTATCAAATGCTCCATAGCAAAGTTTCCATAACGCGTCGCGTCAGATGCTAAACCTCGTTGCCCCCAGTCAACCTCATGCGCTTCTTTATCTGTTAACGGCAACATAAAGTGATTCATTCCACCAATACCAGTTTTGGTATCCCAAATACACGCTGATACACATGAACCAAGCGTTGTAGCGATTGCTACGTTATCGCTAGTCATGTAAAACTCACCGGGTAATATCTTGGCGATAACAATTTCCCGGCTTTTATCCCAATAATGGTTGATATGAGAAAACTCGGGTAAACAATGCTTTAAGCATTCATCAACATGATAATTATTTCGTCTATTAATATTCATTACAGCCTAAATATGCCCGTTAATAAATCAACTCAACTTCCTGAAAATTGTGCGTCCTACATTTTCAAAATACTTTTGAAATCCACCTAAGTTTTCACTATGACCTAAAATCAATAAACCACCAGGAGGAAGCATGTCGTAATAACGTTCAAACAATTCCATTTGTGTTTTTTTGTCAAAATAAATAATAACGTTGCGGCAAAAAATCACATCAAAAGGCCCTTTCATTGGCCACTCATGCATCAGGTTTAGTGTTTTAAACGTGATAAGACTTTGTACTGATGCTGCTACTTTAACTTTGTTACTGTTCGCTCCCGTACCTTTGGTAAAATATTGCTTTTTAATTGTTGCTGGCACATCTTCAATACGTTTAGCGTCATACACTCCTAGCTTTCCAGTATTGATTACATTGCTATCAATATCAGTCGCTAAAATTTTTACGTCCAATGTATGTAAATAACTTTTCAAAAAATCATGTAACGTAATGGCAATGCTATAGGGTTCTTCTCCTGTAGAGCTAGCACTCGACCATATTCGAATACGCTTATTACTTTTCTTAAGTAACTTTGGTAGCTCTGTTTGTGTTAAATAATCAAAGTGGTGCTGCTCTCTAAAAAAACTTGTTAAATTGGTAGTAACGGCGTTAATAAAATACGTTTGTTCTTTGTCGGGGTTAGCTTTCAGTATTTGACAATAAGAAGAGAACGAATCTAATTTCCTATCTCTTACAATACGCGTAAAACGTCTATACAACATTTCACGCTTGCTCGTGCCTAATACGATACCCGACTTTTCATAAACATAATTACAAACATAGTTAAACTCTTCGTCGCTTAGTTTTTGACTGTCATCTCTTGAATCAGTCATAACTATGCTCTAAAACTCTTCCCATTCTTGATCAGACGGTGTTGCAACACGTTTAACCGGTTTAGCATTAGATGAACGTGCTGGTCGAGATCTTTGGCCTGACTGTGTGATAGAAGGTCTTGAAACAGGTTTATTTATCGGCTCATCATGCGGTACATCTTCACTATTGAAGAAATCTACTTGATTCAATAATGCTTGAGACTGTTCTTCCATTGACTTACTTGATGCGGCAGCCTCTTCCACTAACGCGGCATTTTGTTGTGTCATTTCGTCCATTTGACTGACTGCGGCACTCACTTCTCCAATACCGGCCGATTGTTCTTTACCAGCACTGTCTATATCGCCAATCATTTTTCCAACTTCTTCTATCGATTGAACAAGCTCATTAAAGGTTTGTCCTGTTTCGTCAACTAATTTAGTACCTTGACCTACCGCTTCAACGCTGTCGTTAATCAAACCTTTAATCTCTTTCGCTGCGCCAGCAGAACGTTGAGCTAAATTACGTACTTCTGCGGCTACCACCGCAAAACCTCGACCTTGTTCGCCAGCCCTTGCAGCTTCTACCGCGGCGTTTAACGCCAGTAAGTTAGTTTGGAAAGCTATTTCGTCAATCACACTAATAATATCGGCTATTTTTTTACTTGATTTATTAATGTCGCTCATCGCTGTAATCGCATTTTTAACCACTTCACCGCCATTACTCGCTTTGTTCATGACTGATGCTGACAACTTACTTGCTTCACTCGCGTTCTCAGCATTTTGTTGAACTGTACTTGTTAGCTCTTCCATTGCAGAAGCTGTTTCTTCAAGGCTTGACGCTTGTGATTCTGTTCGGTGACTTAATTCATTATTGCCTTCGGCAATTTCTCTAGCAGAATCAAACACATTAGTTGATGCGCTACGTATTTCGGCGACCATAGAGTTAAGGTTTGAAATAGAACCATTCATGGCATTAGCTAACGCTAAAAATTCTCCAGCGTATTCTCCATCCATGGTTTCATTCAGGTCGCCTTCTGATAAGGCTTGAGCAACATTAATAGCTTCACTAATAGGTTCGACGATGGTATCCATTAAATTGTTAATGTTGTCACCTAAACCTTTCATAAATCCATCGTAGGCAGATGTATCAATTCTACTGTCAAGCTGACCAGAGATAGCATCATTAATCATTTTTTCAACTTGAGATTGCGCATCTTTTTCTTCAGTTAAATCGACCCATTGAACAGCGGTTCCTACAAACTCTCCAGCGTCATCTCTCAATGGAATAGCAATCAATTGAAAAGTGAGCCCAACAACACTAATTTCAGCGGTATAAGGTAAATTGTCAGGGTTGCCTAAAAGGTTTTGTTGATGAGCAGGATTTTGGTGGAATGTATCGAAGTTCGTTCCAACCATAGTAGCAACACTAAATGAAGGTAATGCGGTTCTTAATTGTGCTTCTCTGCGAGTAAGCATGGCTTTTACCGCGGGGTTTGCATAAACAATGTTTCCTTTTAAGTCAGCCATCATCAAATTGGTTGTCATTCCCTCAACAGCAGAACTTAAACGCCCAACTTCTAAAGATTTAGCGCGTTGTTCTGTAACGTCTTGCCATTCGAGAGCGTTACCGATGTAATTATCAGACGCGTCTAGAATTGCGGTCACATTAAGTTCAAACGTTAAGTGTTCTATTTGTATATCGGTTTTCCATGGTAAGTTATTTGGATCATCTAAAAGCTTACGTTGATGAGCTGGATTCTTATGAAATCCATCAATATTAGTGCCAATAATAATATTAGGATCCGCTTTAAATCCTGGCCATTTTTGAGCAAACGTAGATTCATGTTCATTGAGTAGTTTGAACGTTGCTTTGTTTGCGTATGTAATATTAAAATCTCGATCTATCATCATCGAAGCGGTATTAGATTGTTCAATAGCTCCTTGTAACTGCGCAGCTTTGTTTTCTTGAGCTCTAGCATCTGTTACATCTTTCCACTCAAGCGCATTACCAATGTAATTACCGTTCAAATCATTAATCGCGGTTACATTTAATTCGAACGTTAAAAACTCGATAGTAATATCTGTATTCCACGGAAGGTTATTCGGGTCCTCAAGCAGCTTTCGTTGATGCGCTGGATTTTGGTGGAATATATCAATACATGCCCCTAAAACAGCATCTTCATCTGCGGTAAATTCAGGCCATTTCATTTGAAACACTTGCTCGTGTTTTTTAAGTAAAGACAAAGTTGCTTTATTAGCATAAGTAATAATAAAGTCTCTATCTATCATCATAAATGGCGTTGCTGATTGGTCTAATGCACCTTGTAAACGTACAGCTAATTCATTGTGTTGACTCATGGCTTTATTATTTCCTTTAGTATTTTTAGGTTTAGTTGTTGTTGCTGATTGTTCTGCCATTGCCTCATTCGCGGCTTCAATCATCGTTGTCGATAACGTTTTATAAACGGCAATCCACGCTTTTTTTAATGAGGCTGTAAATTCATCTGCTAACCCAGTTTCTAGCGTTTTTATAAGCGCTTCACCGACCGTTGCGTAATGACTTTCTTTAACTTGATAATCTACATGCCTTACACCAAGCTTTTGAACTGCAGGAATGAGCTTGTCAGGTTCATTTAACAATTTCACAGCGGCATCTAACATGGTCATTAACTTGTTGCCTTGGTCAGTCATGTTGTTTTTAAACATAGGCTTTAAAGACGGATCCAGCTCAAACAATGTGTTGTAAAAAATTTCCGCAGCTTGTGGTGCTATCGGTTTTACTTTTTTCCAACTTTCTTGAACTAATGTAATTTGCCTTGGGGTCATAAATTTTGCTCCATTAAATGGTTTAACTATTTACTACGCCTTTAAGTTAATTAAACATGACTTTCTTCAACAGGTTCTGTTTGATTAAAACTATATAAATCTTCTTGGTTTAGCAGTGTTTGTGTTTCCAGCAAAATAACGAGTTTTTCTTCAACCGACGCTAAACCTTTCAAAAAACACGTGTCTATTTGGCTACCAAATTCAGGAGCTTTTCTAATAGACGTTTGATTAAATTTGTAAACTTCAGATACCGCGTCCACGACTATGCCCACCACCATTTGTTTTTCTGCTGATGGATTTTTTAAAATTATCGTGACCGTTTGTTCGTCATACTCAAGTGGTGGAATGCCAAAGCGCTGCCTTAAATCAATAATAGGAATAATGACTCCCCGAAGATTTATTACGCCCTTAATGTACTCGGGTTTGTTAGGTAACTCGGTAACAGAGCTCCATACCCTAATTTCTTGAACGCATAAAATATCGATACCAAACTCTTCGTTGTTCAATAAAAAAGTTAGATATTCTTGTTCATTTTCCATGCTATCTCCCTTATTTACTGTGTGGTTGAATAACCTGCAACGCTTCAACATTTAAAATAGTTACAACGTTATTTCCAACGTTAACCAAACCGTCGATATAATGCTGTGGCACACTGCCACCGAATGCGGGTGAGTTCTTTATTTCACCTTCTTCTGCGTTAAGCACATCTGACACAGCATCAACAATAAAGCCCATGGTTTTGGTGCCACCTTCTAGTTCAACTTTTAACACCACTACAACGGTAATGTCTGAATAAACCGCGTTTCCTATATTGAATTTGAGTCTTAAATCGATGATAGGAACAATAACTCCCCTCATATTTATTACACCTTTAACATCGTCAGGTGCGTTAGGTATTTTGGTGGGGTTTTCCCAACTACGAATTTCTTCGACACACAATATATTTACAGCGTATTGCTCTGAACCAAGTAAGAACGTGAGGTACTGCTCACCACTTGTAATAAAGTCAATTCCTTCTAAAGAGTATTCACCCTCTACAGGAATTTCTGCTGCTAATGATTGAATGTCCATTACGGAAGCACCTCTTCAGGATTTGCTGAAGCATATTGATTTGAACGCGATGAATTTTGTGCGATGTTGATAATTCCAGGAATGTCTAGAATCATGGCAACAGAACCGTCTCCTAAAATCGTTGCTCCGGATATTCCTTCAACTTGCTGATAATTATCGTTTAGGCTTTTTATAACAACTTGTTGCTGAGCGAGCAGATCATCAACCATTAGGCCAACTTTTTGTCCGTCAGCTTCAACGACAACAAGTAGTGAATCTTCTACTTGAGTTGTGTCGGATGCTAAGTTAAAAAGCTGATATATAGGGAGAACAGGAACATTGTCTTCTCGCAATCGATACAGCACCATATCGCCCGACACTCTATTAATAAGGTTTTTTTGAGTTTGTAACGACTCTACAATGGTAATCAGTGGAATGATGTAAATTTCTGTTCCTACTCGTACAAGTTGACCATCTAAAATCGCGAGCGTAAGAGGTAAGTTAACTTTAAACGAACTTCCTTGACCTTCGACTGACTCTACCTGAATGCGCCCACCAAGTGCTTGAATATTCTTTTTAACCACGTCCATTCCAACCCCACGGCCAGAAATGTCGCTTAACTCTTTCGCGGTAGAAAATCCCGGTTCAAAAATAAGGTCGAACACTTGAGAGTCCGTTAACGACGAATTTGCTTCTACTACGCCTTTTTCAACCGCTTTTTCAAACACTGCGTTACGATTAATACCGCCACCATCATCATTAATTTCGATTACGATGCTGCCACCCTGATGATAGGCGTCTAGAGTTATAACGCCTTGTTCAGGTTTGCCATTGGCTATTCGAGTTTCAGTAGGCTCTATTCCGTGGTCAACGGCATTTCGAACTAAATGTACGAGTGGATCGCCAATTTGCTCCATCACAGTTTTGTCTAATTCTGTTTGTTCGCCTTTAAGCACTAATTCAATCTGTTTACCTGTTTTTTTAGATAAATCATGAATTAAACGAGGAAACCTATTAAACGCGAAACTTATTGGTAACATGCGAATACGCATGACACTTTCTTGAAGCTCTTTGGTATTTTGTAATAACTGCTCTAACCCAGTGTTAAGCCTTTCAACTTTAGATAAATCAAAGTCATTACCAAGTTCAGACAACATTGACTGGGTAATAACTAGCTCGCCCATGAGGTTGATAAGATTGTCTACCTTGTCGACGCCTACACGAATTGAACCAACATCAGTTTTTGATTTAACGGGTTTACTCGCCACTGGACTTACAGGTTTGTTCGGTTTAGCTGGAACTGCCTCCTCAGAAGGGGCTGGTTTTATTTCTTCAGAAACAGCGGGGGACGGTTCGGTTTGTTGAGCTGAGATATTTTGTTCAGTAACTGACAATTCAGGTTCACTTTTAACGCTTTCAGGCTCACTAGATTGCCCGGCCAATTCCTGACTGATCGTTAACTCACATTCGTCTTCTACCCACTCAAAAATTTCTTTAATGTCATCTTCAGTAGTATCTGCTACTAAGGTTATCTTCCAACGTAAATATAACTCCTCAGGATCCATATCATTTAAAGACGGTAGCTCCGCTGAATTCGCTTCAATTTCAACACTGCCTAGCTCAGCAAGTGCGTTGAATAAAAATAGCGGGTCGTTTCCCGTTTGAACAAGGTGGTGTTCAGGTATAAATTCAATTACCCATGTAATTGATGTATTGTTTTGTTTGACTGTTGATGAGTAATTATCGGTAGCATCATCAAGTACAGGGGTTGATACTGAGCCATCAAGCGTTTGCGTGAGTAAACTAGAGGTGATGGCTATTTTTTCATCGTCACAATCTGTGTCATTTTGAATAGACTCTATGAGTAGCCTCATACAATCGACTGACTCTAAAAGAATTTCTACATCACCTTGAACAATCTCTCTACGCCCATCTCGCATTTCATCTAACAGTGTTTCAACAAGGTGAGTAAACTCAGTAACGTTATCAAATCCGAATGTACCGGCTCCTCCCTTAATTGAATGTGCTGCGCGAAAAATAGAGTTGATAGTTTCATCATCACCCTGCTCTAAATTAAGCAGACTAGACTCCATCAGTTCGAGTCCTTCAAAGCTCTCTTCTAAAAAACTCGGTATAAACTGCGAAAGATCGATGCTCATTATATTTACCTAAACAACACGTTTAATGGTTGCTATTAGTTTTTCAGGATTAAAAGGTTTAACTAACCATCCAGTTGCACCTGCGGCTTTTCCTCTTTGCTTCATGTCGCCAGAACTTTCCGTCGTTAACATGAGAATAGGCGTAAACTTAAAACTAGGTAATTTACGAAGTTCTTGGCATAACGTAATACCGTCCATAATTGGCATATTTACATCAGAAATAACCAAATCAAAAGACGAAGCTTTCGCTTTATTAAGCCCCTCTTGACCGTCTTTTGCTTCGACGGTTTCGTAACCAGAACTTTTAAGCGTAAAACTTACCATGTCTCGAATTGAGTTAGAGTCATCAACAACCAATATTTTGGTCATACTTTTTTCCTTATACACGTGAACATAAACAGCAAATGTTAAACATTAATATATTGAGTTAGGAGAGCTTCTTTGAGCCCTAATTGCTGGACGCTATTTTGAATTACTTCGGAATTACATAGCCAAATAAGCTCTTTGTTTTGAGCCGCAATATACGTTACAGCTGCTAATAAAAGCTGCGTACCTACGGTATCAATTTTTTCAACCTTGTCTGAATTAAGTCCGATAACATCATGACTATCTATATACGTTAACAACTCGGCTTTACATTCTTCTACTTGTGCAATAGTTAACTGGGTAGGCAAGTCGAACATAAAATCCCTTTTATAAAGATTGATTTACTTAGCTAATTAAAATTTAGGACAAATTGGAAAGACTGCAAGTTTTTTACAATAAAAATTAAATTAATTAACGATTTAACGTTTTATTAACAAAAACAATAAGTAAACATTCGAAAGATTATGAGGTAGACAAACTGGTTGATCTGTTATCGAAATATTGAGCCACTATTTTTAAAAAGTTAAACCCAAATATTAGAATTTCATTTTTCTTTGACTATCATTAACTCTAATAAAAAAGAAAAATAATTTAGGTAGAAAAATGTCTGACGATTCTCATAAAGTACCAAGCCAAATTTTTAAGTGGTTTGAACGAATGAAGGGAAATTATGAACAGTCGGTTCAACATGTTTTAAAACAATTTGAGTCATATAGTCAAAGCCAACAAACGCGCATCGATGAAACTCATAAACAACAAGTTTTGCAATTACAAAATACCAACGAACAAATTTCTAAGCAGTACGAAAAGCAAATTGACCAACTTAATAAAGATGTAGCGTACTATCGACAACAAATTGATAAACAGCAGAAAACGATAGAAGAAATGAATACGCGTTACGATTCAGTGATTCGCTGCATGCTGCCAAGTGAACGAGATAACAACATAAAAGACATTTTTTCGGAACACGACTTCGTAACACCAATAAACAACAGTTTATCGAGTACAGCACCACACACTCCGCCTATTAATAATTCGAACATTCAAATAAACACTGAGCCAAATAATATAAATAAAACAGCCAACGAAGCAGATAATGTTGAAACCATAGACAGCGTTTTACCATCACAAGATGAGCTTTTTGATCAAGCAATTTTGAAACGAAAAAATGGTGAGTGTGAGCAAGCTTTTATTTTATTTGAACAAGCAGCCAAGCTTGGACATGTAAAGTCTATGGGAGCAATGGGACGATCGTTTTTCCTTGGTGAAGGCACTGACGAAAATCCATGTTTAGGATTAGCGTGGTTAATTAACGCGGCAAATAACGAACTCCCTCAAGCAATTGAACGTGTAAAACATTTTGAAGAACATGAGCCAGAACTCTACGAAGAAGCTTTATTACAAGCTAACGAACTATAATTAATGCCATTTATTTTATATCGAAAAGTAATCAATAGAGATAATTGATTACACTTTATTTCACTGTTAACAATTATATCATTTGGCGTATCAATAGGGATTCGTTAGAATTACGCTATTCATAAATAATAATTGGCGATGTATGCAGTCTTTTTTAGAGTTTCTTCCGTTAGTAGTTTTCTATGTTGTTTGGAAATTTGCAGATATTTATTGGGCCACAGGCGCTCTTATCGTAATGTCTGCCCTACATGTTTTATTCTTTATTGTTCAACGTAAACCGGTACCTACAAAGGCTTGGATAATTTTCGGGCTTATTACTGTTTTTGGCGGTTTAACAATTTACTTACAAGATGACACCTTTTTAAAATGGAAAGTCACCATAATAAATGGAATTTTTGCGGCAGCTCTCGTTGTTAGCCAATATGTCTTCAAGAAAAACATTATCAAAGAGTTTTTAGGTGAAGCATTAGTGCTACCTGAAAAAATTTGGAATAACTTAAATTTGAGCTGGGCAGCATTTTTTGCTTTTTGCGCACTTTTAAATTGGTATGTAGCCTTTAATTTTGAACAAGAAACTTGGGTCAATTTTAAAGTATTCGGTTTAACCGGTTTAATGATCGTATTTTCAGTGTCTTCTATATTTGCTTTGTACAAGTACCTGCCAAAAGATGAAGCACAAGAAGACAAAGCCGACGAAAGTTCAAATAATTAATCAAATAACGAGTCAAAAATGTATTATTTAATCTATAGTGAAGATGTAGAAAACAGTTTAGCACTGCGTATGTCTGTACGTGAAAAACACCTTGAACGTTTAAGAACACTTCAAGATGAAGGTCGATTATTAGTTGCAGGCCCTTGTCCTGCAATAGATAGTGAAAACCCAGGAGATGAAGGTTTTACGGGTTCTCTTATTATTGCCGAATTCACAAACTTAGAAGCAGCTAAAACATGGGCTGATGCAGACCCATATATTGCAGCAGGCGTATACAAAAATGTAACGGTTAAACCATACAAAAAAGTATTACCAGCTTAGTTAATAACAAGTTTAGAAGAGAGAATATAACTTTATGAAGAATAAGTTTTGTACCATAATTTTTTCAACGGTAGTTTTATTCTCTCCTCTCTCTCTTGCAGAAAAAAGCCCAACCTATTCAATTGCAAAGTGCGACGAAGCAAAATTAACGGCTAAAAAATACTCTCAGTGTTTAGACGTAGTTAAAGAACGTACAGAAAAAGAGTTAGAAACATGGGTTAACAACCAAATGTTTGTGCTTGAAGAGTTAGCCAAATCTACGGGAAGAAAATCGGCTTACGTTATGTTTCAGCGTTCACAAAAAAACTTTATTACCTACCGAGAAAACAACTGTAAATGGCAGTTTTTAGTAGAGTTACCATCAAGTGTAGCTGCCCCTTCTTACAAAAAATGTTTCATTATGACAAGTAAAGACCGTATTAATGAACTAAGCCGCATAAGCAAATAATCAAATAAAACGTTATTTACTGCTTATACTGTTTACTAAGTTACCTTGGTAATACGCCAAATCGTTGTAACATCAACCATATTATTAAGTGAACAACGCCCCCATAAAATAAAAGCATAGCGCCAATTGCGGCAAATAAATCAGGTGCTTTCATCAGGGTACTCATAAGTGAGTCTTGGTAATAAAAAAACCATTGATGCCCTTCAGGAAATACCAAAGTATGCAGATAATAAAAAATATCTGTAAACCCATATATACCAAACAACAAAACAAGACTTACGACCACGCCTGATAAAATAACGACTTTATCTTTAAAATCGGGAAATGTAATTTGCCTAAAGTAGAAATAACAACAAAAACTTACGAATAATAAAAAGCAGCTTCCCCAAACATAACTGAGTTTATTTATTAATAAGCTAACATCGTTAAGGTGTGTGATTTCACTCTCAGTAAGTAATAGTATTTTTCGATTAACATCATCATTAAAAGAAATTTGATCTAACCCTTCTCCGTCGTTTGTGACGCTACTTAATATTTTTTCAAACAGTAATACCTGTTCGTTTTTATCAGTGTGAATAATACTGTGTTTATTAAAATTATTTTGAACACCATATTTTTGAACAAAAGAGCTGATATTTAATACGTCGTACCACGTTGAATAATGCAAGTTCAAAGCAACCGATATCTTCCATGCAATCCCTAACGAAACTATGAGTAAACACAAACTAAATGTTAACCACGTACACGCTTTCTTAAAAGGCAAACCAACTAAACCTTTACTCATTGAACCTAAACCCTTTTAAACCAATCGATAAGTTATCCGGGTAAACCTTACACAAGGTAATAGATCTTTACGATAAAAATTAACGTAAAAAATACTTGCTAAGATCAAAAAACAAGAGTACTGTATAAAAACACAGTATATTGAGGATTTAGAAATGTTAGCGATTAAAACAAACCATATCAGTAACTTAAATTTAATAAACTCAAAAGCAACTAACGATGACCATCATTGGTTAACGGTTAAAAGTGTAGATACCGCATCAGAATTAACAAATGAATATAACAATATTTGTGAAAATTATTGTTCAAAAAACAAGTGGGTATTAATGATTAATCCAGAGAGTGAATCATTAGATCAACTTGCTAGTAGTCAAAATACTCATAGCGAAAAAATATTAAGAGTTCATTCGAACAAAGTGAACGTGAGTGTAAACAATATAAAAACCGCACTCGATAAAGGTAATTGTTCTGTAGTTGTTCTTTGCAATCCTACATTTAGTGAAAACCAGCTTATGCAATTAAGTGATTATGCTAAAGAAGGGAAAACCCAATGTATTGTTCTAAAAAGTAACCCTGTTCTTCACTAAGTAATTATTTATGTTAAGTGATTTAAGCGATAGAATATAAGCAACTATATGTAATTGAGTTAGAGTAAATTAATGTTGTGTCCTTGCGGCTTAGAAAAAGAGTTTGGTGAATGTTGCAAAGCTATTATTGATGGTGAAATAGCCGCTAAAACTCCAGAGCAACTGATGCGTTCAAGATACAGTGCGTACGCAACTAAAAATGCACAATATATTTATGACACTTACGCGTTACCAAGCCAAAAGCAACAATCACATGACGATATAAGGTCGTGGGCAAATGAAACCTCTTGGCTCAGGCTTAATGTACTATCGACAAGTGAGTTCATCAACATTGAACGCCCAACAGTTACTTTTGAAGCCATTTACAAAAGTGAAGACAGCTTTTACTCGATGAAAGAAAAATCTACATTTGTTTTCGAAAATAATGCTTGGAAATATTTAGATGGTAGTGATTTAGAACACTCGTTACTAACTCCCCCAAAACGTAACGATAATTGTTTATGTGGTAGCCATAAAAAATTTAAAAAGTGCTGTTACTAACTTACAGAAAATATAAGGTTTTTTCGATATTAAGCGTCAATTTTAACAGGCTGATCATGCATTTTACGTATAACCACCAAATTCAACATTTACACCTAGTATCGCTGGCTTGTATATTCAATCGAAAATTTTTCGTGTTCAATAACCTTGTTAGTTCGTTCAATCATCACATCAAACCAAATTATCCAAGCCATTTTTTCGTCACTACAACTTCCTAACAAAGTGTCAGCAGCAAAATTATTACTGTTCTCCACAGCTTGAAAAAATAACGGAATTTTCCCCATAAACATCTCTTTACCTTCCATGTAAGCGTCAATTTTTACAACGCGATCGGCAGTATTGGTATTTAAAAATATAGTAAATTCCGTTTCGGTTATTACAGGCTCTGCGTTAAACATTACCTTGAAGGTTTCATTAGCTTTTACTACTTCACATTTACTTTGACTTGAAATGCACTTCGGCTCAACAAAATGCGCTAAACGTTCGTCGTGTTTATCGCATCCATTTATCAAAAAAATTAACACGATTATCACACTAAATGCGGTTTTCTTTGTGAACATTATTTTTACCTAAATCTATAATTCCGTGGAATTTACACTAATTTTGTTCTCTTTTTAACCAGTCTCAAGTTTTTTTTTGATTTAGAACAACATTTCAGTATTAGAGTAATGACTTTAGGTGATTAAATGTCTATTATTCGCGCGAGTTTTCTATTGTTTGTGTAAAGTATGTGTTTTTAGTCTATAACTACTACTACACATCTGTTTAAACTAGTGTTTACACGGAAATAAATCACTCTTAAATAACCAATAATTAATAATGCGGAAACCAAAACATGAGTCAAAGTAATACTTCAGCAGTAGATTACAACATGAATGTTGTACGTCAGTTTACTGTCATGACTGTCATCTGGGGATTCGTAGGTACATTAGTTGGTGTTCTTATCGCGGCTCAATTAATTTGGCCTGCGTTAAACTTTGATACACCTTGGCTAACCTACTCCCGTTTACGTCCTCTTCATACCAATGCAGTAATTTTTGCTTTTGGTACTAGTGCTCTTTTTGCAACATCATATTATGTTGTGCAAAGAACCTGTAAAACAACTCTCTTCGGTGGAAAACTTGTTCCCTTTACTTTTTGGGGATGGCAAGCAGTTATCGTTTTAGCTGCAATTACACTTCCTTTAGGTTACACAAGTAGTAAAGAGTACGCCGAACTAGAGTGGCCGATCGATATTTTAATCGCTGTTGTTTGGGTGTCATATGCCATCGTATTTTTCGGTACACTAGTTAAACGTAAAACGTCACATATTTATGTAGCAAACTGGTTTTTCGGTGGATTTATCGTAACCGTTGCAGTGCTACACATTGGTAACAGTATGGTTATTCCTGTTTCAATGATGAAGTCTTACTCTATTTATTCTGGCGCTATCGATGCGATGATGCAGTGGTGGTACGGACATAACGCCGTTGGTTTCTTACTAACAGCAGGTTTCTTAGGAATGATGTACTACTTTGTACCTAAGCAAGCTGAACGTCCAGTTTACTCATACCGCTTATCTATTGTTCACTTCTGGGCGTTAGTATCTTTATATATTTGGGCTGGCCCTCACCACTTACATTACACTGCGCTTCCTGATTGGGCTCAATCAGTAGGTATGGTTATGTCAATCGTATTATTCTTACCATCTTGGGGTGGTATGATTAACGGTATTATGACGCTTTCAGGTGCATGGCATAAACTACGTAATGACCCTATTTTACGCTTCTTAATTGTATCGCTTTCTTTCTACGGTATGTCTACGTTTGAAGGTCCAATGATGGCGATAAAATCTGTAAACGCGTTATCTCATTACACTGACTGGACTGTTGGTCACGTGCATTCAGGTGCATTGGGTTGGGTTGCAATGGTATCTATTGGTGCTATGTACCACTTAATTCCAATTCTATTTAACCAACAACGTATGTACAGTATCCGTTTAATTAACATTCATTTCTGGATGCACACTACAGGTATCGTTCTTTACATTGTAGCAATGTGGATTTCAGGTGTTATGCAAGGTTTAATGTGGCGTGCAGTAAATGCTGACGGTACATTAACGTACAGCTTCGTTGAGAGTTTAACAGCGTCATATCCTTTCTACTTCATTCGTTTTGTTGGTGGTGTTTTAGTGGTAGGTGGTTTTGTTCTTATGATTTATAACATGTTTAAAACCATTAATGCCGAAGACAACAGCCTTAAAAAAGTAGAAGCAGCGTAAGGAGAATATGATGAAAAACAAACATGAATCATTAGAAAAAAACGTTGGTCGCTTCTTCATATTTACCATCATGGCTATCAGTATTGGTGGATTGGTTGAAATAACTCCGTTGTTTTTCCAAAAAGAAACAACTACTCCGGTAGACAATTTAAGAGCTTACACTGCGCTTGAGATGGAAGGACGAGATATATACATTCGTGAAGGTTGTAACGTATGTCACAGTCAAATGATACGTCCATTCCGAGCTGAAACAGAACGTTATGGTCACTACTCTGTTGCTGGTGAACACGTTTGGGAACATCCATTTTTATGGGGTTCTAAGCGTACTGGTCCAGATTTAGCTCGAGTAGGTCAACGATACAGTGACGACTGGCATAGAGCTCATTTAATTGACCCTCGTTCAGTTGTTCCAGAGTCAAACATGCCAAGCTTTAAATGGTTAGAAGAAAATGAACTTGACGGCGAACTTACCGCTAAAAAGTTAGAAGCATTTAACTTCTTAACGAGAAATCGTAGCCACAAAGATGAAAAAGGCAATGCTATCCCGCTATATACAGCTGAAGAAATCGCAAACGCTAAAGCTGCTGTAAAAGGTAAAAAAGAAATGGATGCTCTTATTGCCTACTTACAGTCTCTTGGCCACGCGTTGAGATAGCCTTATGGACTACGGAACACTAAGAGGGGCATTTGCCCTATTAATTTTGGCACTATTTATCATCATAGTGGTTTGGTCATATAGTAAAAAAAGAAAGTCTGAATTTGACAGTGCGGCAAATTCAATTTTTGAAGATGACGTAAACAACCCTATTGAAGAAAGTAACAAGCAGGAGACAAATAATAATGTCTAGCTTCTGGAGTATTTGGGTATCAGTTCTTACCCTAGGCACGTTAGTAGGTTGTTTTTTACTACTTCGTATGTGTTTAAAGAACTTTGCAGGTGTTGAAGAAGGTGAGTCAATGGGACACACATTCGACGGCATTGAAGAACTTAACAACCCTCTTCCAAAATGGTGGAGTACGTTTTTCTTAATTACAATTATTTGGGGTTTCGGATATTTATTACTATACCCGGGTTTAGGTAACTGGGAAGGCTTATTAGGCTGGAAAAGTTCTAACCAAGGTATTTTAAATATTGAAGAATCAAAAGCTAAAACAGCTGAGTATTTAAAAGAAGGCTCAAACGTATTAGTAGAATATGACCGTGAAGTTCGTCGCGCAGATGAAAAATATGGTCCTATCTTTGAAGCTTACGCTGCTCGTGATATTAAAGAGCTTGCTGCTGATGAAGAAGCATTGAAAGTTGGACAACGTTTGTTCTTACAAAACTGTTCACAATGTCATGGTTCTGATGCTCGTGGCACAACAGGTTTCCCTGACCTAGCAGATAAAGACTGGTTATACGGTGGTTCACCTGAAGCGATTAAACAATCTATCATGGATGGCCGAAAAGCTAACGGTATGATGGCTTGGGAAAGTGCACTTGGTGGTGAAGCAGGTGTTAAAGAAGTTGCTGCATATGTTTTAAGCTTAAGTGGACGTGAAGTTGATGCTGACGTAGCAGCAAAAGGTAAAGCTAAGTTTGCAATGTGTTCAGCGTGTCACGGTCAAGACGGCCAAGGTAGCTTAGCAATGGGCATTCCATTAGGAGCTCCAAACTTAACTGATAACATTTGGTTATACGGTGGTTCACCTCGCGCAGTTGAAGCTTCTATTAAAAATGGCCGTGCAGGTGTAATGCCAGCTTGGTCTAATATTTTAGGTGAAGAAAAAATTCACGTAATTAGCGCTTATGTTTATAGTCTATCTCAAGACTAATAACGTTTAGGTTAGCTTTAAAGCCTTATTGCTCAATACAATAAGGCTTTTTTATTGCGTAAACCTAACATACATATATAAGAACACTCTACCCATTTCATTACTAACTTTTCTTGGTTCACCTCCCATAAAAACGTATAATATCTCGGTAGTTAATTAGCATCATATTAAGGCAAAATAAATGACAACAAATTGGTACAAAGAACCTTGGGCTTGGTTGGTATTTTTCTTACCATTTTCTGCGGTTGTAGCCGGTATAGCCACTTTCATCATTGCTAATGACGATCCCGATCCGCTTGTTGTTGGCGATTACTATAAAAAAGGTAAAGCAATTAATTTAGAGATATCTAAAATTAAGCTTGCTCAAAAGCAGGGAATGAAATTCTCACTTACAACTAAAAACAACGAATTAGTGATACGCCCAACCGGAATAGAAAAAGAATTCCCTCTATTGCACGTGGCCTTCTATCACCCTACTCAAGAATCTAAAGACATTACATATACCCTAACACCTGATGGTGATGGTGCATTCAGACAACATTTAGAGACCATGCTCGAAGGCAAGTGGCAAATCACATTATTACCGTTTGATAAAACGTGGAAAATTCAAAACACGATTCACTTACCACAATCTTCTGAAATTGATATTGTTCCATTTCCTGACAAAAAATAAATAGAATGCTTTGTACCTGCTTTCATTGTGGTGAAAACATCCCTAAAGGGATCGACCTCCATGTAAATATTGATAGTGTTAGCCAACCTATGTGTTGTATTGGCTGCGAGTCTGTTGCGTCTGCTATTGTTGAAAACAATCTTACTGACTATTACCGATTCAGAACGGAGCTAGCTCCAAAAGGCGAACAACTTGTTCCACAACAGTTAAAGCGTAATCAGCTACTTGATGATGAAAGCTTACAAGAAGAATTTACATACAAAACCGACGACTTTAAGGAGACTATCCTTACTGTAGACGGCATAAGCTGTGCAGCCTGTGCATGGCTTATAGAAATGCAACTTTCAAAAGAACCCGGCATAAAATCAATCAACGTAAACGCCACCACGCAACGAGCAACCGTGCGATGGGAAGAAAGTAAGTTAAAGTTCAGTCAAATATTAAAAGCAATTGATAATATTGGCTATAAAGCCCTTCCGTTTAAAGCAAGCCAAGTTGAAGAATCTAATCAAAAACAAAGCAAACAATTTATAAAGCGCCTTGGTATTTCCGGCATTTTAATGATGCAAGTTATGATGATTGCTGTCGGTTTATACTTTGGCGCATTTTCAGGCATGTCTGAACATACAGAGCTCTACTTGCGTTGGGCAAGTATGATTTTAGCTATTCCTATTATTACTTACGGCGCTCTCCCTTTTTATACTGGCGCAATTAACACCTTAAAAATGAAAAGACTGTCGATGGATGTTCCGGTATCTATCGCTATAACGTTAGCCTTTTGCGCGAGTGTTTGGGCAACAGTTAGCCAACAAGGTGAAGTATATTTTGAATCAGTTTCCATGTTCACTTTTCTACTGCTCATCGGAAAGTTTTTAGAATTTCGCGCGCGACTCCGTGCCTCTCATGTATCAGCGAATTTACTCAAACTTATGCCGATGACAGCTACACGAATTAACAACAATAGTGAAGAGTTTGTCGCGGCTAAAAAATTACAAAAATTCGACGTTGTACTCATCAAGCCAGGTGAAACTGTTCCTGCTGATGGAATAATCGTTACGGGAGCGAGTCAACTAAACGAAGCCATGTTATCTGGCGAGCAATTGCCCGTAACTAAAACTGTCGGAGATACCGTGCTAGCTGGCACAATAAATGGAGACGGTAACTTAACAGTAGAAGTAAAAAAAGAGAACCAACACTCATTTTTAAGTCAAATGATACGACTTAGTGAATCGTCACAAGCACATAAACCCAAATTAGCTCAATTGTCTGACAAAATTGCTCAATATTTTGTGGCGGTTATTCTGTTGACAGCAATTGGAACGGCTTTATATTGGAATACACATTTACCAGACGAAGCCTTTTGGATCACCCTTTCTGTACTTGTAGCCACCTGCCCTTGTGCCTTATCGTTGGCTACACCTACTGCACTTACGTGTGCGACCGTTGCGTTAAATAAACGTGGAATAATGATCAAATCACCACATGCGATGGAAACCATGCCAAGTGTTAATTGCATTGCTTTCGATAAAACAGGTACGTTAACCACTGGCGAGTTTACAATTGAAAAAATTGAAGTTGTTAATCAATCACTACAGGAACAGGAATTACTTACAATTGCTGCAGCACTTGAAGCACATTCAGAACATCCTCTTGCCAAAGCGTTCACTCAATACAGAGACTTTTCAGTAAACGTAAAATACGTAGAGATAACACCTAGCTCAGGTGTTTCAGGCATTTATAATTCAACTACTTATAAAATAGGTAAAGCAAGCTGGTTGTTATCAGATCCATCACATACCTTTAAAGACGCACAGTGTGTACTTACAAAAAATGACGAACTTGTTGCTGCGTTTTACCTTTCAGATTCTATTCGAGAAAATGCGTCCGACTTAATATCTGATCTACACAATCAGTCTATCAAAACGTTAATGCTCTCTGGCGACAATGAGGCAGGCTGTAACAAAGTACAAGCACAACTCAAGCTAGACGCCATTCATCACGGTTTAACAGCACATGATAAGGTAGATATTTTAAAAAAAATTCAACAAGACCACGTTGTCACTATGATTGGCGATGGTGTTAATGACACACCTGTTTTTGGCGCTGCTCATCTCTCAATAGCAATGGGTAACGGAACCGATATTGCCAAAAATGGCGCCGATATTATTTTGCTTAATAGTGATTTAACTAACATTATAAACTTGAAGAAAATAGCGAAAAAAACAAAAAAAATTATTTGGCAAAACTACCTTTGGGCATTCGGATATAATGCAATTGTGCTTCCGTTAGCAGTGATGGGGTATATTACTCCTTACATGGCTGTTATAGGGATGTCTGCAAGCTCTATATTGGTTACCACTAATTCACTACGCCTATTAAAGAGGTAAGCATGAGTATTATCTACATTCTAATTCCTATTGCAGTGCTACTCACAGCTATTGGTATTTATTTATTTTTTTGGGCAGTAAAAACTGAACAGTTTGATGACCTAGAGAAACAAGGCCTAAGTATTTTGTTTGAAGAATCTGAACAAAATAATCAAAACGAAAACGCTAATTCAGAAGAAATAACTATTAAGAGTAAAGCAACCCAAAACGACCACGATAAACAACGTTAATTGCTATGAGTATTGATTTATTTTCAGCGTTCGTCATCGGCATATTAGGATCGGGCCATTGCCTCGGTATGTGCGGTGGTATTACATCAATGCTGACTTCTGCAATACCAACCACATCATCAAACCCAAGCACACGTCTTATATTAAGTTACAATATTGGAAGAATTTTATCTTATTCAATTATAGGTGGCATTGTAGGTTTTACTGGCTCAATAGCCGTTCAAAAAATAGGTTTACCGCTCGCTATTTTACATATGATAGCAGCACTATTTCTTATTTTTCTAGGGCTATATATTGGCCAATGGTTAATGTGGCTTTCACAGATAGAAAAAGCAGGAAAAGGTATATGGAAATATATATCACCATTAGCTAAACACTTTATTCCGGTTAATTCTTCAGCAAAAGCTCTTGGGCTTGGTGCTCTATGGGGGTGGCTACCGTGTGGGTTAGTGTACTCAATGTTAACATGGTCGTTGGCAAGCGGTAATACAATAAATGGTGCGTTGATTATGACCTTTTTTGGGCTTGGAACTCTACCCTCTCTTCTCATAATGTCTTATGGCGCAATCAAGATTAAAACATTCATTAATAACAATATTTTTAGAAAATCAATGGCTTTAGGTTTGATTACATATGGAATATATAGTTTATACATTGCATATCATCTGCTGTTCTAATATGATCAATCTTTATTAAGCCTCTATATTTGTATGGATATTTATGGAAAGTAGTCAATGTTCCGGAAAACAACATATTCACTGCCAAAACTGTAGTATCAGTGAACTATGCCTTCCTTTCTCTTTAAATGATAAAGAGCTCGATACGTTAGATAGCATTATTGATCGTAAAAAGCCTATCCACAAAGGTGAACAGCTATTTCAAGATGGCGACGAAATGCACTCTTTATATGCTATACGTTCAGGTACATTTAAAACTTTCACGGTAAACGAACAAGGCGAAGAACAAATTACGGGCTTCCATCTCGCTGGTGATTTACTTGGCTTTGATGCGATTGCGGGGGCAGAACACCCAAGTTTTGCTAAAGCATTAGAAACATCTATGGTGTGTGAAATTCCATACAACACGTTAGATTCGCTATCTAACAGCATGCCTAAATTAAAAAAACAAATTCTTCGTATGATGAGCACTGAAATTCGCTCAGATCAAGAAATGTTAATGTTATTAAACAGAAAAAATGCTGAACAACGTTTAGCTACGTTTATTAGCACATTAAGTTCTCGATATCATGCAAGAGGGTTATCTTCTTCTGAGTTTAGGTTAACAATGACCAGAAGCGATATTGGTAACTATATTGGTTTAACCGTCGAAACAATCAGTCGATTACTCAACCGCTTCCATAAAAGTGGATTAATTGATGTAGATGGTAAACTTATTACGATTAAAAACATCCATCAACTTAACGAAACAGCCTCACTTTAAGTATTAAAAATAAGGTATTTATACAGCATAAATACCTTATTATGCCTTCCTAAATATCTTATTGAACTACGTCACTAAATAAGTACAACTTTGATTTAAAACAAATAAAAAAAATCTGATTAATACATTATACTAATTAGAGATAGTCTAATAATTAGGAATGTTGTTATGAAAAAATATCAAAATATCTTAACGGTTATCGATCCGACTGTTGAAGATCAAAAAGCATTAAAACGTAGTATCGAACTTGCAAATCATACTCGTGCAAATATTACTGCATTTTTAACTATCTTTGATTTTTCTTATGAAATGACAACTATGTTGTCTAGCGACGAACGCGAAACGATGCGCAACTCAGTAATAGATGATCGTCAACAATGGCTCAATACTATTATTAGCGGTTTAAATACTGAAAATTTAACTATTGATACAAAAGTAGTTTGGCATAATCGCCCTTTTGAAGCGGTGATCAACGAAGTTTTAGAGCAAGACCACGATATTGTGATCAAAGGAACACATGAGCACGACAAACTTAAATCTGTAATTTTTACTCCTACAGACTGGCATATATTAAGAAAATGTCCGTGTCCTGTTTTATTAGTTAAAGACCATTTATGGCCAGAAAACGGCAACATCGTTGCTGCGATAAACGTTGGTAGTGACGAAGAAGAGCATATTTCACTAAACGATAAAATAACAGCACAAGCTAATGACTTAGCAAAAACTATTAGTGCCAACGTACACCTAGTTAATTCTTATCCAGGAACACCGGTAAACATTTCAATAGAAATACCAGAGTTTAATGCTGCCGACTACAACAACAGCATGTTTAACCATCACCAACAAGCAATGGTAGAACACTGCAATAGGTACTGTATTCCTGTTGAAAATACACATGTTAAAGAAGGTTTACCTGAAGATGTTATTCAAGCGATGGCAGACAAATTAGACGCAGAGCTCGTGATCCTTGGAACAATTGGACGAACAGGTTTATCTGCGGCACTTATTGGTAACACCGCCGAACATGTTATTGATAGGCTTAACTGTGACGTGTTAGCACTGAAACCTAATGGTTATGTATCTCCATTCGCACGTTAACACCAATTCTGTAATCCTCAAATAAAGCTAAGAGTTTAGATACCATACCACTTGGTTACTGCTCTTAGCTTGTTTCTAAACTCAACTACATTAGGTATAATGCGCCCGCTAATTTCACGGGAATTATTATGACTGCATTACCTTCATCACCAAAACTCACTCCTACACAAACTACTCAGCTTAATAAGCTAGAAAAGCGTTTACGTCGACATGTTGGCCAAGCAATAGCTGAATACAACATGATTGAAGATGGCGATAAAATAATGGTGTGCTTATCTGGTGGTAAAGACAGCTACGCCTTGCTTTCAATTTTAATGATTTTGAAAACACTCGCGCCAATCAAATTTGATTTAGTCGCAGTCAATCTTGATCAAAAGCAACCCGGCTTTCCTGAACATATACTTCCTAACTATTTAGAGTCTTTAGGTGTTGATTACAAAATAGTAGAAGAAGATACTTACACCATCGTAAAAGAAAAAATTCCTGAAGGTAAAACCACTTGTAGTCTATGCTCTCGACTAAGGCGCGCAATTTTGTACAAGGCCGCTAATGAACTAGGCGCAACCAAAGTTGCTTTGGGCCATCACAGAGACGACATGATTGAAACACTCATGTTAAACATGTTTTATGGCGGAAAAATAAAGTCTATGCCGGCTAAGCTTGTTTCTGACAATGGTGAACATGTTGTCATAAGACCATTGGCTTTCTGTAAAGAGGAAGAACTTATACAATACGCGGAACTTAAAGGCTTCCCAATAATACCTTGTAACCTTTGTGGTTCTCAGCCAAATTTACAACGTCAAAACATTAAACATATGCTTAATGATTGGAACAAGAATCATCCTGGCAGAATTGAATCAATGTTTACAGCAATGAAGAATGTCGTGCCGTCTCACATGTGTGACAACGAGTTGTTTGACTTTAAAAACATTACAAAAGACTCGGGTATAATCAATGGCGGTGACACCGCATTTGACCAAGAAAGCATTCCAACTATTCAGAAAGAAGTAACGTCGATTGATGAAAATCAGAAGTTAAATGGCATTGAAATTGTAGAAATTAAATAACATATTTGAGGCAAAGTATGGTCGTGAAAGACCATACTTTAGTGCTTACAAACACATTTAACCGTTATGATGAATATTGAAAGTACTTTTGATTAAATCTAATCATTTCAATGAGCTCTTTTACGTATTCATCGCCACGTTCTGAATAGTGAATTAATCCAGAGGCTAAGGCTTCAGAAGACAACGGTAAGTTTTCATCTCTAAGCTCTTTTCTTATCTTCCTAAACATCCTGTACGCATTATTAGTGTTAATATTATGAGTGTACTTACGTATTGCATCGTCGACGCTTTTGAATGCTTCTACTTCATGGTCTGCATCTAAATCCCTACCGCTAGGTACCATTCCGCATCCCTTTTTAAAACACCAAATACCAAAAAAGTTTAACCCAACTCGTGAAAAGCGTGATGTTCCCCAAGCCGATTCATTAGCTGCTTGAACTAAAGTTAAAGGTACAGGCACAATATCAACTTTGTTCAACAATCGATTAAGTTGAGACATTACACCGTATTTGGTTTTAATTTTGTATCTTACAAGTAACTCGTTAATTAACGTTTTTTGGCTAGGCGATAGCGTATGCGCTTTTATATATTGCTCTTTAATCTCAACAAGTTGGGCACGGGTGTTCAATATTTGCTCATGATGTTTTTCTATGGCAGGTTGTATAAACGCGAAAAATTGCCTTTTCTTTTCTTTAACGTCTTTAATATCCGAAAAATTTGGCAACTCAACGTTATGTAATGGAACCTCATAAATTTTTCGTTTTGTTTGCTTTTTAGGTGTTTGAGTAACTTGTTTTTGAGGAGACTCTTCAGCTAACGAGTGACCTTTTTGAGCTACATGCTCAACATTGCCTTGTTCATTTTTAGCAACATCATTTACGCAGCAACTAATGTTACTTTTTAAAAACGTAAAGGGAGCTATTAATCCTATTCCAACAAGTGATATAAAAAACGAGCGAGTCGCTATCGTAAAATAGCGTCCATTATTGTACTGATTCATCATATTCCTTTATGCTGAAAAATTGCCTGAATTTTCTGGTAGTTCTGCGTTTTCAGCAGTTAATTGAACACCAAAAATTTCTCTATATAAAACACCTTTAACATTAAAATATAAAGGAGCTAAATACGTTAAAGCAAACAAAAATAAAACAACGCCAATAACAGCAAAATTTGTTTTCAGTAACACAAGCAACGGCATCATGGCACATAATGTCATCATCAATAAAATAGAATAAATGGCGAGTAACTTAAAGAATTGAAATCTAAGTGCTTTCACACTTAACGTGATAGCTTTTAGCGGCATTAACCTTTTTTCTACAACTAATGGAATCGTTAAAGATAATGTCACCAACAAGAAAAATCCAGGTAAAACAAATAAACTAAAACCAATAGACGTTAATGTAGAAACAAGTAGCGCGCATATGGCAATCAATGCTCCGCGATTTAAAAACGAAAATGTCATTCGAGGCTTCGTTTTTAAACCAACCGCATGAAAAACGCCCATCATTTCAACACCTGCAACGAAAGGCGAAGTAACTAACGTAGCTATTATGTTAATCATAAAACGAGTTTCAGCATTTTCTAATGCGGCTTCAACTCCACCGGTATATTGACCAACAATAAGTGTTGCGATCATGCCGATAAACAAAGAAAGCAATATACCAACATTAATTGATATACGAGAAAGCTGAGTTTTACTCCATGCTTCTTGAAAGACTTGTTTTACGTCTATTGAGTAATCGCCTTGTACAGCACGTTCAACCGTACTTCCAACGTTAATGACTTTGTTTTTATCCACTACCTCACCTTAATTCAAGGCTTAAAATTCGGCGTAGTATACCTATTTTTAACAGAGGTTTCAGCCAAGCTTTCAAAATAGATTGTATACGCTAGTCTGCTTTTATCTTTGTTAATAAGCTTTCAAAGAAAGCATTTCCTTTTGCTTTTGCTAACGCAATATTATTTTCTGGAATATTCTCCGGATTTTTATATGTTGCAAGCACTCGTGTCATGCTTGCTTCGCGAATAATGTGAATAGTGGGATAAGGTGACCTATTAGTATAATTTTCAGGATCATCAAATTGAGTACCATCAAAATAATAATCAGGGTGAAACGTGGCAAGTTGAAATACCCCTTCAAACTCAGAATCGAACAAAAGCTCATTAGCATAATCAACCAGTGATAGATATTTCTCGAAAGACTTAAAGCCATCACTATAGATAATCAGGCTTGTTTCAACACTTTCGTTATTAAGCATCTCGTCACATTGCTCAAATAGCTCGGTTAAGGCACTTTTTAGTTTTTTTTGAGACGATACAACATAATCAATGGTGTCGTTTACTAATTCTTTTTTGGCGAACGGACAAAAATTTAACCCGACGATCACTTCTTCAACCCACTTTCGGGTTTGTACTACTTCAATTCCTCGATTATTCATAAATTTACGACTGCGTTTGTTGTAATTGCCACATATTATAATAATGACTTTGTTTTTCTATTAATGCGTGGTGGTTACCCATTTCAACTACCTCACCTTTATTCATAACAATAATATTGTCTGAATCAACAATAGTTGATAAGCGGTGTGCTATCACCATGCTCGTATGGCCTTTAGCAACCGTTTTAATTGCGTTTAATATGGCTTGCTCTGAATGACTATCTAATGATGAAGTTGCTTCGTCAAAAACTAATATAGGAGGTTTCTTTAGTATAGTTCTAGCAATGGCCACACGCTGCTTTTCTCCACCTGATAACTTTAAACCACGCTCTCCAACTTTGGTTTCGTAACCCTCAGGTAAAGACTCAATAAAGTCTGATAAGTGAGCTAACTGAATTGCTCGCTCCACTTCCGCTACCGAAGCGTTTGTATTCCCGTATTTAATGTTTTCAAACAATGTATCATTAAACAACACGGTGTCTTGTGGAACAATACCAATATGACGTCTCAACGAGTGCTGTGTTACCTTTTCAATCGCGTGGTCATCAATGGTTATCGAGCCATCATTTACGTCGTAAAAACGAAACAACAACTTAACTAACGTAGATTTTCCTGAGCCGCTCTCCCCTACTATTGCCACTTTTTGCCCAGCATTTATATCAAAGCTTATGTTGTTTAAAATCGGACGTTTTTTATCATAAGCGAAACTTACATTGTTAAAGCTAACCACACCGCGAGAAACCTCAAGTACTTCGGCGTTGTCATCATCTGATACTTTAGGTGTTTTAAGCAGTAACCCAAACATATGCTCAATATTTGCTAAAGACCCTTTTATTTCTCGATAAACAAACCCTAAAAAATTAAGCGGTATAAATAGCTGCATCATAAAGGCGTTAATCAGTACAAAGTCACCCAAGGTCATGTTTTGATGAGTCACTTCATATGCGGCAAGTGCCAACATAGCTGTCATTGATACTGAAATAATCAAAGCCTGCCCACCGTTTAGGGCAAATAAAGATAAACGATTTTTTGCTTTTGCTTGTTCCCATTGCTCCAGCTGTTTGTCGTAAGCATTGGCTTCGTATTCTTCATTGGTGAAGTATTTTACAGTTTCATAGTTAAGCAAGCTATCAATGGCTCTTGTGTTACTTGACGA
Organism: Colwellia sp.; assembly: GCA_020630795.1. Classification (GTDB taxonomy): domain Bacteria; phylum Pseudomonadota; class Gammaproteobacteria; order Enterobacterales; family Alteromonadaceae; genus Pseudocolwellia. The sequence goes on along the minus strand of JAHDIK010000003.1, from coordinate 190,762 downwards.
GTCAGCTTTATTTGCTTCTCTAATAAAGCCCGTACGCCAATTAGTCGCTTTAACTGAATACAAAATATATGAAATAATTGATGCAGCTGTAATGAGTGCGAACCATATGCCGTAGTTAACGAACAAAATAACGATAACCATGACTATTTCAAGCAATGTTGGAATTATATTAAAGATCATAAATCTCATTAAAAAGCTTACACCTGAATTACCTCGATCAATGTCACGAGATAACCCGCCTGTTTGCCTGTTAAGGTGAAAATCGAGATCTAAAGCATGTAAATGCCTGAATACCTTTAACCCAATTCGTCTAATAGCTCGTTCAGTTACTCGTCCAAATAAAGTGTCGCGAATTTCCGCAAATAAAACGATAGAAAGCCTTACTAAACCGTAAGCAGCAACTAAACCAAACGGAACAAGAAAAATTTTATTTTCTTGTTGTTTGTCTAACACATCAACTACATCTTTTAAGATAAATGGTAAATATACGCTAGCGACTTTGGTGAGAATTAAACACAGCAATGCAAAAATAATTCTAGCTTTAAATTCCATTAAGTATGGAATCAGCATTTTGATGACATTCCAGTTAATTTCGTTAACTTCTCTTTCTGGGTAAGGGTTTCGACGCATAAATAATAAGAGGAAAAAAGATGATGCGCTAACCATATAGCGTTTACTAAAACACTACAAACACTTTGAAGTATTTAACGTTCAAATTTTCAGGCTTTACTATACAATCATGCCGTTTTATCCTATACGGTAAGGAACATGTGTACAGGTTTACCTATACGCAACAGATAAGTAGGATTATGTTTAAGTTATTTGCAACATTAATAGACCGTTGTATTTTCACTATCGCCTTTATTTTTGGCGTTCAATTCCCAGAATTTATACAGCAATACTCTCAGCGTTTATCCGGGCACCTAAACGAAGCACTACAACAGCTAACACAGTTTCAGCTTATTGCTGACCGTCATTTTGATGGCAATTTAGCTGAAATGATTCAAAAATATTCTGCTAATACCGAGCCTTCAATATCGGAAACAGGCGCACTCATCGTTGATACGTCTAATAGAGTAACCAACTTACAAAATCACTTAATAAGTATTGAACAAGCTGACTACTTCAAACGTTTATACGCATTTATTACAGAATATGATTTACCTATGGCGCAAGCGACCTTAGAGCAATACCAACTGGCGATTCCAATCGACTTTATTGCACTAGCGACAGGAGCATTTTTAGCGTTAAGCCTACTCATTATAATTCATAGTGTAATAGGCTGTTGTAAGGTAACAGCACATTGGCTAACCAAAAAACCAACAAACAATGAAAAAGTTAATGAAGTAACCACTAAAAATATATAACTTTTCTATAGATATTAAAAAAGGCTGCAGAGCAGCCTTTCTTCTAAAAAGTGTATTCAAATATAACTTCTAGCTATTTCCGTTTTCAACACGACTTTTTAATTTTTGACCTGGCCTAAACGTAACTACCTTACGCGCAGAAATGGGAATATCTTCACCAGTTTTAGGGTTTCTACCTGGACGTTCGCTCTTAACTCGCAGATCAAAGTTTCCAAATCCCGAAAGTTTAACCTGCTCACCGGCTTCTAACGTCTCACGTATTTCTTCAAAAAATACTTCTACCATATCTTTTGCGTCGCGCTTGCTCAGCCCAACTTTTTCATACAAATGTTCTGCTACTTCTGCTTTGGTAAGCGCCATTGCTTAATCCCTCAGTGATGCATTTAATTCAGTTTTAAGTGTATCTACCACCCGATTAACAACGTCAGAAATATCTTTTTCTTCAAGAGTTTTGTCGTTGTCTTGCAGTATCATCGCGATTGCTAAGCTTTTGAAACCTGGTTCAATACTTTCCCCGCGGTATACATCAAACAAGTTTAGATCAATTAAATTATTTCCGCCAACCTTTTCAATAAGTTGTAACACTTTTTTTGCATCCACGTCGTCTTTTACAACAACGGCAATGTCACGTCTATTTGACGGAAAGCGAGATATATCACTAGCTTCAGGGATATTAGCTGACAAAATTTCAGACAATAATAGTTCAAAAATTAACGTACGACTATTTAAACCAAATTTCCTTTCTAATTCAGGGTGTAAGGTTCCAACATGCCCAACTAAGGTACCATTTCTGTAAATACCTGCTGTTTGCCCTGGGTGCAATGCGCTAATTTCTTCTTTAGAAAATTCGTAATCAGATGCATTAGCCGTTAACGACAGTAATGCCTCTACGTCTGATTTAATATCAAAGAAATCTGTAGCTGCTTTTTCCATATCCCAGTGCTCTTCATTACGTTGTCCTGTAATTACACCGGCGATCATATTGTCTTGTCTTACACCATTTTCAACTGATTCGTCAGGAATAAAACGTAAACCTGTTTCAAACAAGCGAATACGGCTTTGTTGACGATTCTGGTTATACGTGACTGATTGCAATAACCCAGTCCATAAGCTTAATCGCATAACTGACATTTCAGACGAAATAGGATGAGGTAATGTCATCACTTCTTGATCAGGATGAATTAGTGCCTGAACTTTAGGGTCAACAAAACTATACGTAATTGCTTCTTGATAGCCTCGATTAACTAACGTATTTCTTAATTTGCTTACACTTAAGTCTGCTTCTTTGTTTGGACACATGCTTAACGTTGCTTTAGGCGACACGTTAGGAATATTGTTGTAACCAAATATACGAGCGACTTCTTCGATTAAATCTACTTCGATTTTAATATCAAAACGGTATGCAGGAACCGTTACATCCCAGACATTGTTTTCAAAAGTAACAGAAAAGCCTAAACGCGTTAAAATTTCAGATACTTTTTCATCTTCAATATGATGACCAATGCGAGAATCAAGCTTTTCTCTACGTAATGTAATTGACTTTTCAGCAGGTAAATTAGCGTCAGATTTAGCTTCTACAATTGGCCCTGCTTCACCACCTACAATTTCAATTAACAGTTCAGTTGCACGGTTCATCGCATCGTGCTGAAGCGTAGGATCTACACCGCGCTCATATCGATGAGAAGCATCAGTGTGCAAACCGTATTGACGAGCTTTACCTAAAATAGCTAATGGGCTAAAAAATGCACTTTCAAGTAAAATGTCTTTCGACTCGCTCGTAACACCTGAATTAAGGCCACCAAAAATACCAGCCATTGCTAGCACTTTATTGTCATCAGCAATAACGAGTGTTTCAGTTGAAAGCGTTACTTCATTTTCATCAAGCAAGGTTAACTTTTCGTCTTTATTCGCAAAACGTACGTTAATACCGCCTTCAATTTTTCCTAGGTCAAAAGCATGCATTGGATGCCCTTGCTCTAATAAAACATAATTCGTTACGTCTACAACAGGATCAATTGAGCGAATACCACAACGTCTTAATTTTTCAACCATCCATAACGGGGTTGCTGCATTAACGTTAATGTTTTTGATTACGCGCCCTAAATATCGAGGACAAGCTTCTTCTGCTGATAAAGTAATCGCAAGCGTGTCATCAATCGTTGGCGTTACATCAGAAATTTCCGGCTCTGAAACAGATAAACTATTCAACACACCAACTTCACGTGCTAAACCTTTAAGCCCTAAACAATCGCCACGGTTAGCTGTTAAGTCAACATCAATAGTTACATCGTTCAAGTTTAAATATTCGCGTACACATACACCTAATGGTGCATCTTGCGCTAATTCTAAAATTCCGTCTGAGCTATCAGCTAAGCCAATTTCAGATTCGCTACATAACATACCGTGAGATGGCACACCACGAAGCTTAGCTTTCTTAATTTTGAAATCGCCTGGTAATACAGCGCCAACAGTAGCAACAGCCACTTTAAGGCCTAAACGACAGTTTTTAGCACCGCAAACAATATCAACCAACTCGCCATCGTTAAAGTCGGGGCCAAGGTTAATCTTAGTTACTTGTAACTTATCAGCATCAGGATGCGGACCACATTCAACAACTTCACCAATCAAAACTCCGGTAAACTCGCCTGCGACAGGATCAACAGCATCTACTTCTAGTCCAGCCATTGTAATTTGATGAGATAACTCATCTGAAGTTATTGCAGGATTAACCCACTCTCTTAACCATGATTCACTAAATTTCATTATTGGCTTTCCTACTTGAACTGTTTTAAGAAGCGAAGATCGTTTTCAAAGAATGCACGTAAGTCATTCACCCCATAGCGAAGCATTGTTAATCGCTCTACGCCCATACCAAAGGCAAAACCTGTGTAAACTTCTGGGTCAATACCTACCGATTTGAGTACATTTGGGTGAACCATGCCACAACCTAATACTTCTAACCATTTACCATTTTTACCCATTACATCAACTTCTGCAGACGGTTCAGTAAATGGAAAATACGATGGACGGAATCTAATTTCTAAATCTTCTTCAAAAAAGTGATGTAGGAAATCATGCAAAATACCTTTTAAATGCGTAAAGCTTACATCTTTATCTACCATCAAACCTTCAACTTGATGGAACATAGGCGTATGCGTTTGGTCGTAATCGTTACGATAAACTTTACCCGGTGATATAATACGTAAAGGTGGCTTTTCTTTTTCCATCGTTCGAATTTGTACACCAGATGTTTGCGTACGTAATACAAGCTTTGGATTAAAGTAGAAAGTATCATGATCTTGACGGGCAGGATGATGCTCAGGAATATTCAACGCGTCGAAGTTATGAAAGTCATCTTCAACTTCTGGACCTTGTTTAACCGAAAAGCCTAAATCACCAAAAAAACTTTCGATACGCTCTATTGTACGTGTAACAGGGTGAAGACCACCTAAGTCGTTTCCACGACCCGGCAATGTTACATCAATAGATTCTGCTGCAAGCTTTTTCTTAATAACTTCTGCACGTAGTAACTCGCCACGCTCGTTAAGTAGTTTTTGAACGCGCTGCTTAGCAATGTTAATAACCTGACCTGCTTTAGGTTTTTCTTCTTTTGGTAACTTACTTAAGCCTTTCATTTGCTCAGTAAACAAACCTTTCTTACCTAAAAAGTTAACACGTACTTGATCAAGCTCAGCAGGATCAGTAGCAGCGGCAATTGCTTGTTCTGCTTGCAAGATTATATCGTCTAAATTCATGATTTCCTCTAAAGCACCCTACTTGAAAAGTTAAGGCTTTGGGTAGACTAATGCGATTAATAAAAAATGGATGGTGATTTTACACAATTAATGACAAAAAATGTAGTGAAAATAATAGGTTTTTGATGATTATCCGAGCAATAACCCGTACAAATTATCCATTATTTCTTTAAGGGAAAACTTAACACAAATTTACACCCACCAAGTTCAGACTTTTCAACCCAGCATTTGCCCCGATGCCAATCACAAATACGCCTGACAATAGCTAAACCAAGACCAAAGCCACCACTAGACGATGTATTGGTATTAATAACACTACCGGAGTTAGTTTTACCACTAGATTCGTTAGCTCGATAAAACGGCTCAAAAACATGTTTCAGTTCATGTTCTTCAATGCCAGCACCGTCATCTTGCACCGAAATATTTAATGTAGATTTACCCTCAACAATCGACACCAATACCTGAGAATTTGCGTAACGCATTGCGTTGGTTAATAAATTTTGTAAAGCGCGCTCAATAAGCTTTTGATTACATATTAAAAAGTGTTGTTGATGAATATCAGCATTAACATGAACTAAACTTGAATCAGTCAGTTTGGATATTTGTGATGCAACGATCTCAGTTAAGTTCACCTGAGTAAATTCAATAGACTGGTTAACGTTTTCTAATCTAGCGTAACCGAGCATTTCATCAACAAGATTTTCAATTTCTTTGATATCAGATTCCATATCTTTTGTGGCTTGGTCATTTTTATTCGGCGCAACAGCCAACGCAAAACGTAAACGCGATAAAGGCGTTCGTAACTCATGTGAAACCGCATTTACTAAGTGTTTTTGATCTTCTAATAAGCGCTTTATTCGACGTGACATATGATGAAATGTTACGACTACATGATTGATAGGAGATTGGGTAGTAACGTTAGGAGAAATATCTAAATTACCGTCAGAAATTGATAGCGCCATACTGTTTAATTGTGACAAATCTCGCCATAACGGTTTTAACCAAATAGCAATAATTGCAGCTAACAATAAATACGATACGCTAAGAATAATCCATTTATAAACCGCTAATGATTGAGAGCCTTGCTGCTGAATAAAAGGACCAAATTGATACACCTTGTTTTCATTAGGGATCTTGATATAAAAAATAGGGTTTTCGAGTTCATTAAACATAACAACACTCTTACCGGCATTTAGTAAGGTTATTTGTTCATCTAACCAGAAAAACTCGTTCAAATCATGAACACTTAAAGGAACATTAGCCGTATTTTGAAAAGAATTTGATTGTGTTGATAAGGATATAAGTTGAGGAAGTGATTCAATAACCTGCTGCGTTTGATAAAAATCTTGTGTGTTTTTTTCTACAACACTCTTCCATACCCTTTCTGATATAAAGTTTATGGTAAGTAAACCGCATACGATTAATGCGTAAAGGCTAACAAAAAGGCGTGTCATACTTAATGCTCACAGGAGTATTCTAAAATATAAATTACGTTCATACTATTCCCAAGCAGTTTTACTTAACATGTACCCCTTTCCCCACACAGTAAGCACTTTAGTCGGGTTATCTGGGTTATCGCCCAGTTTTTTTCTCAATCGAGAAATACGTACATCAACACTACGATCGAGTCCGTCGTACTCCCTACCGATCATTTTTTTATGGATATACTCTCTGCTTTGAGGCTCGCCAGCATGCTGAGCTAACAGCCACAACAATTCAAATTCATGACTGGTTAATTCGATAGCTTGCTCACCTATTGTGACTTGGCGTGAAGATTTATTAATTGATAATGAACCAAAGTTGATTAAATCTATATTGCTGACTTTAAGAGTCGATTGTCGCCTTAACAACATATTAATTCTAGCTAATAAAACATGGGGTTCCACAGGTTTAATAATGTAATCGTCTGCGCCAATTTCTAAACCCAATACATGATCAAAATCACTGTCTTTTGCTGTTAAAAAAATAACCGGATTATCAAAAGAGTCACGAATTTTTCGGCAAATACTAAAACCATCGAGTTTAGGTAACATAACATCCAAAATAATTAAATCTAACGTGTTTTTTTGAATGTAACTAATTGCTTGATCGCCCTGATTTAGCACTGACACCTGAAATCCATTTTGCTCTAAAAACTTAGAAACAAGTTGCGATAAACGAATATCGTCTTCAACTAACAATATGTGCTTCATTAAAATAAACTCCATTGAGAACGTAACCGTCGGCGATACTTGTTTGATTGACTCGCATTAACTTTTACATATTGAGTAGCGAGAGTTTTTTGCCTATTACGTAAGGTAAATATGAGTTTTTTATCTAGGGAAATATCAAACACTTGCTTAACATCTGTTTGGTTATTCCAGCAATTTAATTGTTTCTCGTTTGAATACAAGCACACATCAACTGGTACATTGCTTTCCCAGCTTGCGGTTACACGCATTTTACATAGCTGCCCTTTATCTCTAACAATACATACCGAAGGCGTAACCTTTAACTTAATCGAAGGGGAAACATTACCTAAAGAGTCTGACGCCTGCTCTGCATATACGTGAAACCCCATAACTAATATTAACGTACTCATTAACGCCGATTTAAAATTCATAGAAAAAGCCCATAAATATTAAATCGACCGTTGTATCTTGCACTATCGGACTCAAATAAATATTACTCGATAGTTTCTTTCGTTTAAGAAATGCTTTTAACTGCCATTCGTCATTTATACGATATGCGTACCCAATGTTAAGATATGGATTTACTCCTGCTTTCCCCTGATAAATACTTGATGACGCGCTGGTTTCATCTGCACTAATACCGTAGTAGTAATCTACCAACGCCTCGCTATTCCATTGGGCCCCAAGCGTTACTTCCAATACTGAATGCTCGTTAATACGAAAGACTTTAGACACTTCAGCATTAGCATTAAATCCCCTATATGCTTTATTTACGTCATGTAAAACTTTAAATTCAGCATTCACCGAGTTTGAAATAAACCAATTGAGCTGAGCGCCCACATCTAATGCCCATTTTCTCTTAGCTACTTTTTTATAACTAATATCTGGCTGAAAACTCTCTGACGGAGACTGGTCAATAACATCACTTGAAGATTTAGGAAGAAAAATATTTTGAGGGTGCCAACGATTAAAATAAGCGTATTCGTTATTAATTAGCGTTATGGCACTAAATGCAATAGATTCATTTTCGTATAACGTGTAACCAAGAGTATTATTTTGAAAGAATACTCGCTCACCGTAATAGCTAAAACTAGGTACGATAACAAGTGGAATATTCTCACCATCATGTAGAGGGTTTGTGAGTACTCCGGCACCTAGACCAATACTGAAATCCCACTTACCGACTGTGGCACACAGCTCTTCGTTATCTACACATTGGGCAGACAAAAAAGGGCTAACTAAAAGAAGTAATGCACAAATAAACTTCAACGAATAACTCTTAATTCTTTCATATTTAATGCTTACAATTTAACATTTAAATGAACGATTAACAGCTTCGATTACATATAATTACATTTGATATCATTTGACTACAGTTTTAAATATCTAACCACGTATGCTTATAAAAACATCAATAAGGAGACCGATATGTTCAAATACAAAATAGCGAGTATCACCACCTTGTGTAGCATTAATATTTTATTAGGGTGCGGCGGTGATTCATCAATTAAAACTAACAAAGACTTAGATAAAGATAAAACACATTCATCACTATTCTCATTAACCAAAGCCTCTTCAAGCACACTTGAAACTCACATTAAGAATGGCTTGTATCAAAAAAGTATTTCTACCGAAGTAAATTACACACTAGAAAGTACTCAAGACAGCGTAGCAGCTCCAACAACCGCAGCAAAAAGTGATAGTTTCTCTACAACGATTACCCAAGAAAATAATGTTGATGAAGGAGATAGAATTAAATATGACGGTGAATATATCTATATTGCGAACAACAAACAGTATTATTACGCACTAGAAAACGATAGTAACAATGCAGATAACAATGCAGATAACAATGCGAATACGATAAAAATAGTTCGTCGCGATAACCAAGGTGACTTAGAAAAAATTTCAGAAACTATCGCTTTCGAAGAAGAGTCTTCAATCGACAGCATATACTTAGCAACCAATAAGTTAGCTGTGCTATCAAATGTATATAACTTCACACCTTATTATTCACCTCTGTCATTCGCCAGTGAAATTTTTATTCCTAGAGAACAAAAATTTAATGTGTCGTTACTCAATGTATCTGATCCTACAACCCCACTTGCAGAAGTGTCTTACACTATTGACGGTTCGTTATTGAGTAGTAGACGTATAGATAACACGTTATATGTAATTAGTAGCTATGTTCCATACATTGAAGGTGTTACATACGCATCGACAGACACAGAAAAGAAGAATAATTTAGACAAAATCAACAACACGGAGCTCGACGCTTTATTACCGAGTTATGAAAAGTCATCTGGAGAAGTCGAGTCGTTAGTAAACGTTAACAATTGTTACTTACCTCAAAACACCGATGATACAAATGGATTTGAAGGTATTGTAACCTTAACGACAATAAGCATTGATGCGCCATATGAAATAGAGTCAACTTGTATAAATGCACGTGTTGCCGGAATATACGCAACGACCAAATCAGTTTATCTATATGGTACAGATTACACAGTAGCAGAAGATAACACCTACAGTGAACAATCTGTTATTCATAAATTTTCGATAAATGATAACTTAACCTATGCGGCGTCTGGTGACCTCGATGGACGTTTCGGCTGGCATAATCCAAGTTTACGGTTTAGCGAAGATAACGAATACCTTCGTGTAATTACAACGGAAGGTGACCGCACCGAAGGATACCACCATAAAGTTAATATACTTAAAGAAAATGACGCTTCTTTAGACTTAGTTGCACAATTGCCTAATGATGAACACCCTACTCTAATTGGCAAAATAAACGAAGACGACATCACTCAGGAAGAAATCAAATCAGTTCGTTTTTTTGAAGACAAAGCGTATATCGTTACTTTCTTAAACACTGATCCGCTTTATGTTATCGACCTTAGCAACAATGAAAATCCTATAATTGCTGGAGCATTAGAAATTCCGGGGTATTCGTCTTATCTTCACCCAATATCAGACAAGCTACTCGTAGGCATTGGTCAAAACATAGATATTAACCGATTGACCGACACCAATACTCCATCTACAACGCCGATCGTTGAAGGGGCTAAAGTAAGCTTGTTTGATGTATCAGATATAACCAATCCGACTGAAATAAATTCAATTGTATACGCCGGAGGTTACACTCCTGTTGAATTTAACTATCACGCTCTGAGCTATTTAAAAACTTCTGATGGTTCTCATCGTTTTGCATTACCGATAGAACGCTGGGGACAAACTCAAGTTACAGACAATTTGGGCAATACAATACATATGTGGCAACAAGAGAACTTTTTAGCCTTATTAGAAATAACAGAACCAGATCTTGCTCCGCAAATTGTAGAAGTTGGAAACGTTCAAGCTGGGGGCAACGACACTCCAAACAACTCTTGGTATACATCTGGTTGGGATGACCGCTCAATAATTCATAATAATGACGTGTACTATATACATGGAGCAAACGTTTGGAAAAGTAACTGGTTAAGTCCGTTAGATATAACAGGCCCATATTAACCACTCATTATTGACCACTCGATATTAACCACTCAATATTCAGGGCTAAATACACAACTTGTTATTTAGCCCTCTTTTACTACCACACGTCCTTTTAATTTCTTACTACAATTCCCCTCTACTTGTTTGCAAAACCCTGTTTATTAGGCTTTACTGTAGTTAATCATAGCATTACTCTGGTTTAATTATGCCGAATTAAATAGGAAACAGACCAGTACATATTACTTTGTAACTTGTTAAATTTTAATATATATTTCTAATTATATGATTTACTAATAACTTATTTATAAGTAAGGTTAGTATCTGATTTACAAATTATAATGTATGTTGCGTCATATCAGTTTCAGCCATTACAGCGTTTTCAAAGCCATTTGAATATGCAGTACAATAATTTATACAACATGGAAAAAATTTATGTTTTCTTTTAATAAACAACAAATTTCTCAAAATGAAACAGTAATCGACAAAGGTGAGCTTGAGTCTTTAAAGGTAAAAGCTGAAATAGTAGATCAACTCGTTGCTAGCAATTTTCAACAAAAGGTTTCAATGTTTGCTTCTAGCGCTCAATCTGCTGCAGCATCTTCTTCTAGTAGTGATAAAGTAGAAAGCAACCTCGAATTAATGGGCAAGTTAGCCGAACAAGCTAACGGTATTGCAGAGCTATCAGCAACCTCAGTTTCTTCTGCACAAGAAACGTCTTCAAAAAGTGCAATGAGCATTGAACAACTTCAAACACTATCTGGAAAAATTTCTACTGCAGAGCAAAATATATCTGAATTTACTGTTCTGCTTGAAGGCTTAACTAACAATAACAAAACTATTTCGCAACTTGTTGAAGCGATTAAAAACATTGCTAGTCAAACCAATTTATTGGCACTTAATGCAGCAATCGAAGCAGCACGTGCTGGCGAACATGGTAGAGGTTTCGCAGTAGTTGCAGATGAAGTAAGAGCACTAGCAAGTACAGCAAATGAATCTGCTGAAAAAATTCATGAAGAAATGGGTAAAATCATGGGGATTTCTGAAGATATTATCACCCAACAAAAAATAGTTGTAGGTAGTATCGAGGAAAGTAGAGAAATCTCTTCAAGCATTGAATCTGAATTAAATGAAGTACATTCTCTATCTGTCGAGAGTGCATCAGCAGCTGAAGCTGTTATCGCACAAATGCAAAGCCAAGTTGGTGACACAAATCAAGCACTAGAAAGTATTGCTGACTTAGCCGAAGACACTAGAAATTCTAGCCAACAATTTATTGATGCAGAACTTGGTGAAGAAATCATCTCTAGTTTAAGCCCACTCAATAACATTTTGAGATAGCTCTCATTAAACGATAGACGAAAAAAAACACATTTTATAATGTGTTTTTTTTTCGTCTGAAATTCCCTGAAATTGAGAGTTATTTGCTAAAACTTACTGCTAATAGACTCTAATCAATTAACTGATATTCATCACGCAATACATTGATAATTTCTAGCTTAGGATTTTCAGAAATAACTATTTTTTGCCCCGTGATTTTTTCAGCAATACCAATATATGTGTCTGATACTGACATAAGTACTGACTCTGGCAGTTCATTATCTCTCGCTAACGCTTCTCTTTCGTCCATGCGGTCTTTATTCAATAGTATATCTGGATCAGGGAAGTGATTTAATAACAACTGTCGAAAGCCCTCTTTTGAATTTTCAACAATGTTTCCATTTCGATACTCTTCTCCGTCCCATATACGTGAAGAGTCTGGAGTTCCTACTTCATCCATGTATATTAACTTTTCGTTACCCGCTTTATCTTTTACATAACCAAACTCAAACTTTGTATCGACAAACACCTGATCTAATGCCGAAAGCGCGTCAGAAATAACGTCAAACCCTTCTTCTAAAAGTTTTTCGTATAAAGTAATGTCATCTGTTGATTTAAAATTAAAAGCCTCATAATTATCCACGATATTGGCTCGTGTAATATTCACGTCGTCTACCGCTGGAACACCTGGTATACCTTCTAAAATACCTTTAGTTGAAGGAGTTTGAAGCAAGTTAGGTAATTTACTATCCTTCGTTAGCCCTTCTGGTAATTCAATACCACAAAATTCACGTTCTCCATTCGAATATGCACGCCACATAGAACCCGTAATATACTGACGACAAATTGCTTCAATCATTACCGGTTTGGCTTTTTGCACAATCCATACAAATGGGTGAGGAATATCTAATATATGACTATCGGCTAAGCCTTTTTCTTTAAATAGCTTAAACCAGTGATTTGAAATAGCATTTAATGCTGCACCTTTACCCGGAACACCTTTTAATCCACCCTCACCGTGCCATATACAATCAAATGCAGAAATACGGTCGCTTATTACCATAATGGCTAATTCAGTATCTTCAGCTACATCATAGCCTTTCTGATCGATTAAACGCTTACTATCAGCTTCTGTTAACCAATATACAGAACGAACTTTGCCGCTATGAACAGGTGCATTTGTGCGAATAGGTAAATCGTTATTTACAGCTAAAACGTTATCAGCGAGACTCATGGTAAAAAACCCTTTGTATTAAAATTTTAAACAGTGATAACCCATATTATCTAAAACTCGTTGTACTCGCAGCAGATATCATGGGTTAGTACTATCAATAAAAATAGAAAAAGGACGCCAATGGCGTCCTTTCTACTAATCAACATTTCAAACTTATGCTAAAGAAGCTTTCGCTTTTTCAACTAAGAATGTAAAAGCTGTTTTGTCGTATACTGCAATATCAGCTAGGATCTTACGATCGATTTCAATAGAAGCCTTTTTAAGACCATTAATGAAACGGCTGTAAGATAAACCATTTTGACGAGCTGCTGCGTTAATACGAGCAATCCAAAGTTGACGGAATTGACGCTTACGTTGACGACGGTCACGGTATGCGTATTGGCCAGCTTTAGTTACGGCTTGGAAAGCAACGCGATAAACGCGACTACGAGCACCGTAGTAACCTTTAGCTTGCTTAAGAACCTTTTTATGACGTGCACGTGCTTGTACACCACGTTTTACTCTTGCCATTTTCTATATCTCCTATTAACCGTGACGTAAAAGTTTTTTAACTGATGCAATATCAGAAGCAGCGATCATGCATTTAGCACGCAAATGACGCTTAACTTTAGTACGGCGCTTAGTCAGAATATGACGAAGACCAGCTTGTTTGAACTTGTAGCCAGTAGCTGTTTTTTTAAAGCGCTTTGCAGCACCTTTATTGGTTTTCATTTTAGGCATTGAAATAACTCCGCATTGTATGCCAAATATTAAGTAATTAAGGCGAAAACTCACTTCTTAACGTTACGCTAAGTGTTTAAGTTTTACTTGTAAGCCTAAATTACCAGTTAAATGATAATAATGGTGAATTAACCAGTAAACTGGTTAATTACTTTAACGACCGGTTATTATCTATTTTTTAGGGGCTAAGACCATTACCATTTGTCGCCCTTCCGCTCTGCGAGGGAAGAATTCCACTACGGTTATCTCTGCTAAATCGTTTTTAACACGATTTAGTAAATCTAAACCTAGCTCTTGGTGGGCCATTTCACGACCTCGGAAACGTAATGTAACCTTGATCTTGTCGCCGTCCTCTATAAAGCGCTTCAGGTTGCGTAGTTTCACCTGATAGTCACCTTCATCTGTACCAGGTCGGAATTTAATTTCCTTAACCTGAATTTGTTTTTGCTTTTTACGCTGTTCTTTCTGTTCTTTGGCTTTTTCATACAAGAACTTACCGTAGTCCATCACACGACAAACTGGCGGTTTTGCTGTTGGACTGATTTCTACTAAATCAACACCAGCTTCATCTGCCTGATCCATTGCCTCATCTAGGGTAACAATGCCCCCAGGTTCGCCATCATAACGAATCAAACGTACTTCAGTACCTGTAATTAACTCATTTAAACGATGAGCTGGCTCTTTCTGCCCGCCTCGTTGACCACCTTTAATAGCCATGTTCCTCCAAAGAACGTTGTTCCCACTTTTTACATTATTGTATGTAATTTATGGATTTAATAATATGTTATATCCGTTTACTGACGAGATTTAACTTCTTCAGTAAGCTTTTCAATAAAGCCATCAACAGACATTGTACCTAAATCTTCACCACTTCGAGTACGTATTGCGATTTCACCGGATTCCATTTCTTTGTCACCTACAACTAACAAATATGGAACACGCTTCAAAGTGTGCTCGCGGATTTTAAAGCCTATCTTCTCATTTCTCAAGTCTAGTTTCGCTCTAAATCCACTTTCTTTGAGTTTTTTTACTACTTTTTGACAATAATCGCTCTGTTTGTCTGTAATATTCATCACAGTAACTTGATTTGGCGATAACCACGTAGGGAATTTACCTGTGTACTCTTCTATCAAAATACCGATAAAACGCTCTAAAGATCCTAAAATTGCGCGATGAATCATTACTGGAACATGTTTTTCACCATCTTCACCAATATAAGACGCATCTAAACGGCCAGGTAATGCAAAATCAAGCTGAACCGTACCACATTGCCAGTTACGACCTAAACAATCTTGAAGTGTAAATTCAATTTTAGGTCCGTAGAATGCACCTTCACCTGGTAAGTATTCAAATTGAATCCCCATATTATCAAGTGCGCTTGCTAGCCCCTGCTCCGCTTTGTCCCATATTTCGTCCGATCCAATACGCTTTTCAGGGCGCGTTGATAATTTTACGATAATGTCTTCAAAACCAAACGTTTTATAAACGTCGTATACCATCTTAATACACAAGCTTACTTCGTCTTGCACTTGGTCTTCAGTACAGAAAATATGTGCATCATCTTGTGTAAAGCCTCTAACACGCATTAAACCATGCAGTGATCCTGACGGTTCATTACGGTGACAACAGCCAAATTCGCCCATTCTAAGCGGTAAATCACGATAAGATTTTAAGCCTTGATTGAAAATTTGCACATGACCAGGACAGTTCATCGGTTTAATTGCGTATTCACGCTTTTCAGACTCGGTAGTAAACATGGCATCACCATACTTTTCCCAATGCCCTGATTTTTCCCAAAGTACACGATCCATCATTAATGGACCTTTTACCTCGTCGTAATCATACTCATGGAGCTTTTCACGTACGTACTTTTCAAGCTCTGTGTATATAGTCCAACCGTCATTGTGCCAAAACACCATTCCTGGCGCTTCTTCTTGCCAGTGGAATAAATCAAGCGTTTTACCGATTTTTCGGTGATCTCGCTTTTCAGCTTCGGCTAAACGTTGAATATAAGCTTTAAGTTGCTTTTTATCTGCCCACGCCGTTCCGTAGATACGCTGCAACATTTTGTTGTCTGAATTACCACGCCAGTATGCCCCTGCAACCTTCATCAACTTAAAATGATGACAATGGCGCATACTTGGAACATGAGGACCACGACACATATCAATATATTCTTGGTGATGATACAACGCAGGCGTATCTGACTTATCAATGTTTTGATCTAAAATTTCTAGCTTGTATGTTTCGCCACGCTCAGTAAACGCATCGTAAGCATCTTGCCATGAGCCTGTTTTCTTAATAACTTGATAACCCGTTCTTGCCAGTTCGGTCATACGCTTTTCAAGTTTAGCTAAATCATCTTCAGTAATTGATTCGTCTAAATCTACATCGTAATAAAAACCGTTATCAATAGTTGGTCCTATAGCCATTTTCGTATGCGGCCATATTTGCTTAATTGCGTGACCTAATAAATGCGCACACGAATGACGAATGATTTCTAACCCTTCATCATCTTTACTGGTAATAAGCTGTAAAGCGGCATCATCTTCAATTAATTCGCAAGCATCAACTAACTGTCCATCAATACGACCAGCAATGGTGGCTTTAGCTAACCCTGGGCCAATATCAAGAGCAACATCCATTACAGATACAGCATTATCGAACGAACGTTGAGAACCATCAGGGAGAGTTATAACAGGCATGAATTTTCCTTTATACAGTGGCGACACACACTAAGTGCCGCTTGATTAAATACATTAACATTAAAATGAACAACATCTAATTTTCATATAAACTGCAATTGATACAGGCATGTTATTACTTAACATGTCGTTCGATTTAGATGCTTAATAAATAAGTTTTTACGTTATTCCTAATCATGGAATAATCAAGCTCGGCAATATAGTTTAATTTACCTGTAAATGCAATGAATATAAGGGGTTTGATTATTTCATTCCTATCAATAAAAACGTTTTTCAATGCTAAAACATATGCTCGATTTATGCTCGCTTCTCTTGCATGGCTATGCAGTGTTGTTTATGCGGCGGATACACCTCAAACAAAATGGAATGAATGGAAAACCTCTCCGACAACAACAGTCAAATACAAGGAACTTGAAAGTGAAAAGTTAATTACGATTCATGCGAAAACAGTTGTTAAATCGTCTATATCTGGTTTTATTCAGTTTATACAAGATACTCAACACGTTAACAATTGGCTTGATAACGCTAAGTCTACTCATGTTATCGAGCAAATTAGTATTTATAAAAATGTATTTGTTACACAATTTTACGGGCTTTGGTTAATCAAACCTCGCTATATGCTTGTAACGTCTGAATATTGGCAAAATAAAGATTTGTCGATTGAAATAAAGGTGCAAGAAGCAAAAAATATACGAATAAACGATTCAATATTAAGCAAAGAGCTAGAAAAACAGATAAAAATAACGGTAATTAACGCTAAATGGCACATCACACCAAATCAGGATCGAACCCTTACGATTGAATATACATTTACGGTAGATCCAAAAGGTACTTTACCTTTTTGGATAACAAAACGTTTTTCGCTTAAAGGCATTTGGAATACAATGGAGACGCTAAACGAGCAACTGCCAACATCAAAATGGCAGTCACATCATTTAACTCATATTAACGAACCAAGTCATTAATGCACAAAGTAGCTAGTCTTTACTTTGCAGCATAGCTGTAGCAATGGCTTCTGCGACTTTAATACCGTCTATTCCAGCTGATAAAATACCACCAGCGTAACCTGCTCCTTCACCAGCTGGATACAACCCGTCTACATTTAAGCTCTGTAAAGTCTCTTTATCTCTTGTGATTTGAATTGGAGACGATGTACGTGTTTCAACCGCAGTTAACGTTGCGTGGCCCATCGCAAAACCTTTAATTTTCTTTTCAAATGCTGGCAGTGCTTCTCTAATAGCTTCAATAGCATAAGGTGGTAATGTTTCACTTAAATCGCAATATTTCACACCGGGCTTGTATGAAGGCTCAACGCTGCCATGTTCTCCTGATTTTCTACCCGCTAAAAAATCTCCAACAAGTTGAACAGGAGCATCGTAGTTTTCTCCTCCTAAGGTATAAGCAAATTCTTCTAAACGTCTTTGTAACTCAATTCCGGCAAGTACGTCATCAGTTGTATCGCTTTTATCTGTACCGTAATGGTAATCTGTCGGGTCTATACCTACAACTATCGCACTATTAGCATTCCGCTCATGGCGAGAATACTGGCTCATGCCATTGGTAACAAGCCTACCTTCTTCAGAAGCAGCAGCTACAACAGTTCCGCCAGGACACATACAAAAACTGTAAACCGAACGCCCATTTTTACAATGGTGTACCAATTTATAATCAGCCGCTCCAAGAATTGGATTTCCTGCATTTTTTCCGAAACGAGCATCATCAATAACGGATTGCTCATGCTCAATTCTAAACCCAACCGAAAATGGTTTAGCTTTAATATAGACGTCTTTTTCATGTAGCATTTTAAACGTATCTCGTGCGCTATGCCCAATCGCCAGAGCAACATAGTTAGTGCCAATGACTTCGCCAGTCGCTAACTTTACGCCCACAACTTTTTTATTGTTATTTTCCGCATTTTGTTCTGCGAAAATAATATCGTCAACACGCTGTCCAAATCGTATTTCTCCACCAAGTTCAACAATTTTCGCTCGCATTTTCTCTATCATAGTCACTAATTTAAACGTGCCTATGTGAGGTTTACTTACGTAGAGAATTTCTTCAGGTGCGCCAGCGTCAACAAACTCATTAAGTACTTTTCGGCTGTAATGTTTAGGATCTTTCACTTGGCTGTATAACTTACCATCTGAAAATGTACCTGCGCCACCTTCACCAAACTGTACGTTTGACTCTGTATTCAATATTTTTTTGCGCCAGAACCCAAATGTGTCTTTTGTTCTTTCTCTAACTTCTTTCCCTCTTTCTAAAACAATCGGCTTAAAACCCATTTGAGCAAGTACAAGTGCTATAAATAACCCACATGGGCCAAAGCCAATAACTACAGGGCGTTGTTTTAAAGCTTTCGGTGCTTCACCTACAAAGTAATAATTTGTATCTGGGCTTTGTTTAACGTTTTGATCATCTGAAAATTGAACAAGTAAAGATTCATTTTTTGTTGTGTTTACATCAAGTGTATACATCAAAATAATGTTGTTTTTTCGTCTTGCATCGTAGCCTCTCTTAAACACGTTAAAACTCACCAATTCGTCGGCAGTAATATTTAACTTAGTTAAAATGGCTTGTTCGAGTTCTTCCGGCTGATGATTGAGAGCGAGTTTGATGTTAGTTAAGCGAAGCATAAAAATTCCAAAAAAGTGTCCGACATGTCAAATAGTAGACACTGCTCGGTAAATGAGGCCATTTTACCTGAACAGAATAATTAGATAAATCAGCAATTGAATTTGTTTACAACCAAGGTATGATCCCCAACAATTATTAAAGCCTATTCATTGGTTAACTCGACAACTTAAAATCTTAAAATAAAGGTAAAACGTGGCATTCGTAGTAACTGACAATTGTATAAAATGTAAATACACTGACTGTGTGGCGGTATGCCCTGCTGACGCATTTTTTGAAGGGCCAAACTTTTTAGCCATTAACCCTGATGAATGTATTGATTGTGATTTATGCCCTGTAGAATGTCCTGCTGAAGCAATTTTTCAAGAAGATGAAGTACCTGAAAATCAAAACCACTTTATTGAGCTTAATGCTGAATTAAGCCAAGTGTGGCCGCGAATTACCGAGGTAAAAGCTCCTCCGGCAGATGCTAAAGAGTGGGATGGCGTTCCAAATAAAATAGAACACCTTATTGTTGATAGTAAAGACTAACAACCATAGCGCTATAACTTCGTACTTCCCAAAAAGTGCTGTTCATTTCCAACCACCAACCTATTTAAACTTCTTACTTTGTATAGGTTTAACTGCACGCTCGCCATTTCGCTTCGCGTTTTAATATTTTTAATCCATACTTAAAGATATATAAGGAAGTTTTAACTTAGGATTTTATACACAAGCATCTAGGAGGCCACATGCCCCAAGATATTACGCATAAACGCATTTCATGTCCGCACTGTGGGCATCATTTACATGTTGTACTCGATAGTTCGTCAGGTGATCAAGACTATTATGATGAATGCCCATCTTGCTGTAGAGACATTCATTACAATTTACACATAGATGAATACCATCAAAAAATTCAACTAGCGGTTGATAGTGACGACGAACAAGTTTTCTAAATTTACGATAACTTCATTCGTTTAATGGTTTTAACAATCGTAATAGTTTGTTGATCAAACTCCAAATTCACGTTATCACCCACGTTAAGTTTACCTAGGTTTGTGCGTGTTAATGTTTCAGGGATTAAATGAACCGTAAAGGTAGCGTCTGACACCTCACCTACTGTCAAGCTCGTACCATTAACGGTAATAAATCCTTTATCAAATACATATTCTAACCATGGCGACTCACAACTAAAGTACAGCGTAGTATTTGTAGCTGTTTCTTCTCGCTTTATTAACGATGATTTATAATGAACGTGTCCGCTTACAATATGACCTCCAAGTTCATCACCTACTTTGAGTGAGCGTTCTATATTTACCCAACTCCCAACCTCAACTTGTCCTAACGTTGTTACATCTAATGTTTCGCTAATAACATCAAACGCTATTGAGTAATATTCGTCGTCAAGCTTTTTATACTCAACAACGGTTAAGCAAACACCGTTTATAGCAATACTTGCCCCTAAATCTAACTGAAGCACCAAATCGTTAGTAACTTTAATAACTAAGCGGCTCAATTTGTTTGCAGTTGTTACAGAAATAACTTCAGCTTGAGATTGCACAATACCAGTAAACATATATGATCCATAAAGAAATAATTATCAACATAATATCAAACAACACGGACTGAAATAAACGATAAATGACGTTAGATAAATTCAATCAAAATACTAAAAGCCTAATGAAATTGGCTTACCCCATTCTTATCGCCCAACTTATTCAAAATTTGATGGGATTTTCCGATACGGTGATGGCTGGACGTGTTAGTGCAACCGATATGGCTGCAGTTGCTGTAGCAAGTAGTATTTGGTTACCCTTAATTTTAACGGTTTACGGCTTAATTATGGCGCTGGCTAGTATTGTGTCTCAGTATGCTGGTGCAAAAAAATTCAGCGAAGTAGCAAAAGCAACTTATCAAACAGCGTGGATAGCTATTTCATTAGGATTAGGGCTTATTGCGTTATTCTATTTTGTTTCACCATTAATATTTGAACGTGTAACACTCGAACAAGATTTAAAACAACTTATGTTCGACTATTTAAGCTATATCATTTGGGGCGCCCCTGGCTTTTGTTTGTATCTTGTTTTACGAAACTACTCAGAAGGATTATCTCATACGAAGCCCACGATGATTATCAGTATTGTTGGCCTTCTTATAAACATTCCTGCCAATTATATTTTTATTTATGGTGAGTTTGGCGCTCCAGCGTTGGGCGGAGCAGGATGTGGCATTGCAACAGCACTTGTATATTGGGTAATGTTTTTATGTACCTTAATTTATACGTATTTTTCAAAAGTATTTGTAAAAACACCGTTATTTGAACGTATGTATTGGCCAAATATATCTCAAATTAAGTACATACTGTCGATAGGTGTGCCTATTTCTCTGTCTCTATTATTTGAAGTAAGTTTGTTTTCCGTTGTTGCGATTATACTTGCGCCTTTTGGTTCTCAAATAGTGGCTAGTCATCAGGTAGCCATTAACTTTTCCGGATTAGTTTTTATGGTTCCACTATCTTTAGCAATGGCTGTAACGATAAAAGTCGGTTTTGCTGTAGGAAAAAACAAGTATGATGAAGCCAAAGAGATTTGTAGTTACTCTGTTATATTAGGGCTACTTATCGCAATATTTACTGCTGTACTTACACTTGTTTTTCGTACCGAAATATCAGAAATGTACACCAATGATCATAAAGTAATAGAACTTGCCGCTAGCTTGATGTTTTTAGCCGCGTTATTTCAATTTTCCGACGCTATACAAGTTATATCAGCGGGTGCATTACGTGGTTATAAGGATACGAAATCTATCCTGTATATCACGTTTTTCTCATATTGGATTATCGGTTTAAGTGTTGGGCTTATTTTAGGGCTTACTGATTGGGTTATTGAGCCTATTGGCCCTTCTGGGTTCTGGATTGGTTTTATTTCTGGCCTTACCGCAGCTGCGATATTACTTGCTTGGCGATTAAAAGTTATTCAACAACGTTTATCGCTCAATCAAATTGACGGTTTAATCACCAAATAATGTAAAATTAAATGTGAAACCAATAAACTGCTTGCAACTAACAAACCAGATCGCTAACATATCGCTTCGTTGAAATTCACGACGAAATGCTCGCTTAGCTCAGTTGGTTAGAGTACTTGCATGACATGCAAGGTGTCGCTGGTTCGAGTCCAGCAGCGAGCACCATATTTCAGCTCTTTAGAGCTATAAAAACCGTAAATGAGATCCTCATCTGCGTTTTTTTTCATTTATACGCTTCAAAAAAATTAGTCTAATAACGTATCTATATTGCTAATAATTTAAATCAATACAGTAAAATTAACGCTCTCAAAAAGTTAGATTAACTCACACAATTAACTTTATAAACCAAGCTTTTATCGTTTTGTTATCGCTCTGTGATAACTCTGTGATAGTTCTTAATTACTATCAATAGTGTTTATTACGCATGATGCTTAGATTTACACGTTTAACAGTGTAGTTTTTCACTTTCAATAAAACGAACTGTTTCATGAAAATAAACCAACATAAAAAACATTTAACTAAACGTTTATATTTTTGGGACAATAACATATGAAAAAACTACAAAAGGCTCTAATCGCCGTTATAGCAAGCACAACACTATTATCATCAGCTTCACAAGCAGCTATGGTAGAAGTAGAAGTAACAAACCTATTTGAAACAGATGGTTTAGCATTCACCCCTGTTTGGATGGGATTTCATGACGGCAATTTTGATACATTTGATGTGGGTTCATCTGCTTCAAACTCGCTACAGGCCTTAGCAGAAGGTGGTGATTTATCAGGTATTATGGCTGACTTCAATGCAACATCGCCAAACGGAAAACAAGGTGTATTAACTGCTCCGTCAGGCTTTGCAGGAGCACCAGTATTTGAACCAGGTGAATCTGCAGTATCTAGCACATTTGATATCAATGCTGCTGATAACGGCTACTTTAGCTTCCTATCAATGTTAATTCCAACTAACGATGCGTTTATTGGTAACGACGACGCTATGGCATATTCTCTTTTTGATACAAATGACCAGTTTGTAGGTTTAGATATATTGGTTATTGGAAGTAATGTTTGGGATTCTGGTACAGAATTAAACAGAGGCTACGGATCACCATTTTTAGCTGGTGCTGATGCTGAAGCAAGACAAGACGAAAATGGTGTTGTTGCCCAACACGCTGGTTTAACAGTGCTTAGTGGCGGGCTATCTATTTTTGGTGGTAACACACCTGCTGGTTATTCAATTGACCAAGCCGCAGCAGACTTTACGGCTCAAGGTTTTGAAGTGGCTAGAATCACGGTTAACCAAGTACCTGTACCAGCAAGTTTAGGCCTTTTTGCATTAGGAATGTTAGGCTTCACAACAATTAAACGTCGTTCGTCAACATCTAACGTTTAGCGTTTATTAAAAGCATTAAAGTTAATACTGTTAGTAAACTTTAATGCTTTTTCTGCTATTTCGTTTACACATATAAAATTACATTTCTTAATATGTAAACCTACGTATATATCGTAACTCCCTCTCTCATAATCGATAGAAGAACACATTAATAACTATCGATGAAAAATTATTATTCATTTAATACGCGTTTCTCTAAACCACTCTTAAAAAATTATTTTTTATTTACGCTGTAAAAAGTTCCCCACCCAAAATCGAACATTGATAACCTTAAAATTATGTGTAATACTGTAATTGCGACGCAAAAATTACACATAATAATAAAAATACAACACTTAAAGCTTTACAGCAAAACGTTCTAAATTTAGGGGAACACAATGAAAAAAATGACTTTTAAAAGAAATAAAGTATCTACCGCAGTTGCGCTTATATCATTACAGTTAACGACATCAGCTCACGTATTTGCATCAGATGAAAAAACTGACGAAACAGAAATAATTCAAGTAGTCGGGATCAAGGGTTCGTTAATTAGTGCAAGTAATATAAAAAGAGAATCGTCAGGGGTTGTTGACGCAATTACTGCCGAAGATATAGGTAAATTTCCAGACACTAATTTAGCAGAGTCTTTACAACGTATTACAGGCGTGTCGATTGACCGAGCTAATAACGAAGGAAATCAAGTTTCAGTCCGTGGTTTTGGTCCAAGTTTTAACTTAGTAACACTTAACAATAGGCAAATGCCAACTTCTTCAACATTACTCGAAAACGGTATTGACCGAAGCTTTAATTTCAGAGAAGTAGCAGCTGAAAGTGTTTCAGGTGTTGAGGTCTCGAAAACAGGTAAAGCACAAAACACTTCAGGGGGAATTGGTGCTAGTATAAACATTAACACTGCCAAGCCTTTTAATTACGAAGGCTTCAAAGCGGTTGCGTCAATTAAAGGTGTCATTGATACAAGTGTAGAAAAAGGTGACAGTGTTACACCTGAATTATCAGGTATGATTAGTAACAAATTCATGGACGGTAAACTTGGGGTATTACTTGCGTTGTCTCACGCAGAACGTGATAGCCGCAAAGAAAGAGTCGGGTCTCAAGGTTGGGTTGCAGGTAGAGGGTCAAATGTTGATAGTAGCGCTATCGACAGAACATTAAACCCAAATGGAACGCACTGGGCACCGTTAACTATAGATGTTGATACACAAGACATTGAACGTGAGCGTCAAAACGGTCAACTGGTTTTACAATTTGCTCCAACAAATACTATTACAGGTAGCCTAGATTATACATTTTCACGCTTTAAAGAAGTTAATAGCACAAACCGAACAAGTTTTTGGTTTGATGGAGATACTGGCGGCAACGCAAATACAGATGGAACTGTTACCAATCCAACAAGGCCTGATGATGAATTAAACTTTTGGGCATTCCATTTTCTTACAGAAACTGAAAATGACTCCATTGGATTAAATATAGAATGGGAAGTAAGTGACTCTATTAATCTTAATTTTGATATACATGATTCTACGTCTCACTCTCAACCTGACGGCCAAAATTCAGAAACGATTATTAACTTAAAAAACCCAAGAGTAAACGACACTAATGGTGACGGTGTAGCTGATCGTGGCGGAGTTGATGTAAGTTACCAAACAAGCCCTACCGGCCGCCCTTCTGTTTCTTTCAACCCTAGTGATTTACCTAACCAAAACGCCTTTGCTTCACAAAACGTACAATACGATTTATACCAACAAAGAGGTTTTGAAATTGAAAACAACATTAAGCAATACCAATTAGACGGCGAATGGCATAATACCGTTGATGGAGCACTTTCAAGTGTTGATTTTGGTTTAGCCTTAACTGATTATCAAATTGACACAACGCGACGTAGAACAATAGCTTTTGTACCTACAGATATTTCTTCACTTAACCTTAATTTTGTATCGAGTGATGGTTTTGGGAGCGACATTGGCGGTAATGCTAATCTATTTCCGTTACTTTCTGAATATAGCGCTTTAGAAGCATTAGCCTTAACGGAACAGCAAGGGCTTTATGGTGGTGAATCTGAACCAACATTTAATGATGTAAGCGAAGAAACGCTTTCCGCTTACGTATCATTTAATATTGAAAGTGAATTTAATGAGTTACCCTTTCAAATGAATGTAGGTTTACGCTGGGAATCTACCGACGTTACCGCGACATCATTACAACGACGAATCACCAACCTTAATTACGTAAATACTGCAGGTCGTTTTGGTGAAATAACCGAAGATGATTTATTTGCCGTAAGTGAAAAATCAGACTATACAAGGTTATTACCTAATTTTGATTTAAGCATAGAAGCTACCGACGATATCGTTACACGTTTATCCTATAGCACTACAATTAGTCGACCGGACTTATCATCAATGTTTCCACAAACAACCATCGATGCTAGAGCTAATGGACCTTTCAATGCATCACTTGGTAACGCAAGCTTAGTACCACTTGAATCTAAAAATATCGACTTATCGTTTGAATGGTACTACAACGAAGGTAGTTATGCGTCTGTAGGTTTCTTCCAAAAATATGTTGAAAACTTTATAGGAGATACTACAAGCGAAGGTACTATACCTGATATCAATGGTAATCCTTTAAAAGATCCAAGCGTAATAACTCAAGCAGGTTGTCCTGACGAAGTTCCGGGGGGCAATCCAGCTTGTTTTTCTTCAAGTGAAGATCCTGACATTAACTTCTTAATATCAAGGCCCGGAAATTTAGACGACGCTGAAATAAACGGTTGGGAACTAAATATTCAACACATGTTTGGAGACACTGGCTTTGGTGCTGTAGCAAACTTAACCTTTGTGAGTGGGGATGTTGAGCTTGATGTATACGATATAGAAAGTACTTTTGCCCTACCTGGTTTAAGCGATTCAGCAAACTTCATTGGCTTTTATGAAAAAGAAGATTTTCAAATTCGTTTAGCATACAACTGGAGAGACGACTTCTTATGGGCGATGCATCAACCACAAAGAGGAGGAGAACCAACTTTTGTTGAAGCGTATGGTCAGTGGGATTTAAATGCTAGCTATGACATTAACGAAAGCATCTCTGTATTTATTGAAGGTATTAACATCACTGAAGAAACAACCCGTCAACATGGTAGGTTTGCAGACCAACTTATTAGTTTAGAGCAATTTGGTGCGCGATATAACATAGGTATAACCGCCAAGTTTTAACTAATACTCTTGATTTAAAACCTAAAAAGCCGTCTTCAGACGGCTTTTTTATTAGTTCGTATATCTCATTAACAGGCAATTACTAACCTGTAATTAGCGGCTCAAAACTCTTAACAACATCATCAATAGCTTTCATTTGCTGTAAATAAGGTTCTAGTTTATCTAAAGGTAATGCACATGGGCCATCACATTTTGCTTGTGTAGGATCTGGGTGTGCTTCAATAAATAATCCAGCAATACCTAATGCCATTCCACTACGCGCTAACTGCGCTGCTTGAGCACGTCGACCATCTGCCGACTCGCTTCTTCCGCCAGGCTTTTGCAAAGCATGAGTTGCGTCAAAAATTACAGGAGCATAGCTCTTCATTTCGTCCATGGCTAACATGTCAACAATCAGATTGTTGTAACCATAACAACTTCCTCGTTCACATAAAATCATTTTGTCGTTACCTGCCTCGGCAAACTTAGTAATGATATGACGCATTTCGTGAGCTGCTAAAAATTGTGGCTTTTTAATATTTACAATCGCGTTAGTTTTAGCCATAGCAACAACTAAATCTGTTTGACGAGCTAAAAATGCAGGTAGTTGAATTACATCAACAACGTCTGCTACTGGCTGAGCTTGATACGGTTCATGTACATCTGTAATCACAGGAACATTATACGTTGTTTTAATTTCTTCAAATATCTTTAACCCTTCATCCATACCAGGACCACGATAAGAATTTACAGAAGACCTATTTGCTTTATCGAATGAAGCTTTGAAAACGTAAGGGATATTCAATTTTTGAGTAACTTCTACATAATGCTCAGCAATCTTCATCGCCAAGTCACGAGACTCAAGTACATTCATTCCACCAAATAGTGTGAATGGTTTATCATTTGAAACTTCAATATTGTTTAACTGAATAGACGATAACGCCATTGTAAATCCTTAATTAAATGCTTGCATGGTAAAAACTCGATCTTAATACACCGAGTTTAACACGACTTTATCCGATACTTTGTAAAATTTGCCCACATAACCACGCCATATAAGTACCAACGGTATAACCTAATACAGCTAACAATACACCAACAGGCGCTAGCGATGGATGGAATGATGAAGCAACAATTGGCGCAGACGCCGCACCACCAACATTGGCTTGACTACCAACAGCCATATAGAACAATGGCGCCTTAATTACCTTAGCAACGATTAGCATAAGGCTTGCATGAATTATCATCCAAATACTACCCAGTATAAAGTATATCGGTGCATCTAAAATCATTCTTACGTCCATTTTCATACCAATGGTAGCAATTAATACATAGAGAAAAGACGACCCTATTTTTGACGCCCCTACTCCTTCAAGCTCACGTGCTTTGGTAAACGAAAGAATAATACCTACGGTTGTTGCAAACACTATCATCCAGAAAAATTTACTATGAAAACTAAATCTGGCTAAATCAGGATGGTTAGCAATAAAGTAAGGCGTTATAGCATCAGAAAACATATGTGCAAAACCGGTAACACCTAAACCTATAGCAAGAATAACCATGAGATCTGAAAGCAATGGAATACGACTATGCTTTGCATTAAAGCTATCAACTTTATCTTTTAGCTCTTCTATTGCGCTAATATCTGCGCCCGATTTTGCATCAATAGATTTTGCTCTCGACGCCATAATAAGCAATACGGCCATCCATAGGTTTGCGACAATAACGTCAACCGTAACCATGGCTGAAAATATTTGATCTCCAGCACCGTAAATTTCTTTCATTGCAGCTTGGTTTGCGCCACCGCCTATCCAGCTACCTGCAACTGTTGTCATTCCACGCCATACGGCTTCAGGTCCTGTTACACCAAGTAGCTCAGGCCAGATCGCAGAAACTATCAACAACGCGATGGGGCCACCAATCACAATGCCTATAGTACCCGTAAAAAATAAAATAACCGCTTTACTGCCAAGACGAGAAATGGCTTTTAAATCAACACTAATCGTGAGTAAAACTAAACACGCAGGAAGCAAATAACGAGAAGCAACGTAATAAAGTTGCGATTGTTCGCCATCTATTACGCCAAAGGTATTTAACAAAGAAGGTAAAAAATAACACAATAAAACAGCTGGAACTACGCTATAGAATTTTCTCCAAAATTGATTTTGGCTGCTAGCTGTAAAAAATACAGCTCCAAGCATAATAGCCAAAAAGCCAAGGATGGTTGCGTCGTTTGTAATAAGTGGGCCATGTGCTTCGACTGCTGTATTCACAGTTTCTTGTAGCATAACTTCTCCAATAATAATTGAGACAAACCCGTATACGTTCTACATAAGGTTAATGTAGAACGTTATCTACTACAGTAATTTTGTCTAATTGTAACTTTAATAATTGAGCTGCAGGGTCTTTGGGGCATTGTTCCACAAAATATTGATAGTCGTCATAAGCAACTTTAATGCAGTCTAGTTGATGAAGTAAAAACCCTCTATCACGTCTTTCAAACGGATCTTCAGGTCTTAATTCGATCAGTATATCAACACATTTTAACGCCTGATCAAAGCATAACGCTTTAATTAACGCATTTTTCAATGCCGTTAAATGTTCAATTATCAATACATTCTTATCAATTGAATCTAATTCCATGTTACTTGGATCACCACCTAAGTCATCCATACGGTCATCTAATTGATGCCAATCAAGTGACTCTCCGTTAACAGGATCAAAAATAATGGCATAATTATCATCACACGTAATTCTCACCATCGTGCTATTTGGAACAAACACTAAGTCTGCTTCAAAATAACAACCTTCTATAATATGGCGTAAAATAACGGCTTTGAGTGTTGGTGCGAGAATGCGGTAATCAATTCCAGCTTTTATCTTAAACGCAACAACCGGCCAAAGTGCCTTAATGTTATCGATAAACATTTGCTCGACAAAAATCTCATTAATTAGTGTTTCCACTTGTTCTAATGGATTTTCAATTGGCTCTATTGCGATAAGGCACTCTTTAATAATGCCATCTAACTTGCTTAATGACGTGCCATTGCTTGAAAATACAAATTCTTCAATCAATATAAACACGTCTAACAAGCTTTTTTCATCTGAATTTACTTCAGACAATAACAATTCGTTTTTCAAAATTTTTCTTTACGTCCGCTTACTTCTATCAGCTATATAAGGCTTTTTTTTCTAATATTAAAGTGTAAAATTAAAAGAACACACCTTGCTTAGTCATCGCTATTCTTACCACTAACATAACCCAACCTAAAGCCCCTAAAAAACCGACAACTTGCATCATTTTGTTTTTAGCTAACTTAAGTGTGTAATAACCTGTAAAAATATAAGCTAATACTGCTAATAACTTTTCACCTAACCACAATTGTTCTACTGGATTTATAGCCAAATTAACAGCCATAGCAACACCAATAACTAACAAGAACGTATCGATAACATGTGGCGCTATTTTCACCCATTTTTTTTCTAAGTTTTGAGAATTCAGTAATGTCCATGCAAAACGAAGTGTAAATAATGCAACACTCAATACTGCTAATGTCATGTGTAAATGTTTCATAATAAATCCTGTTTTTTTTATTGTTTAAGTTGAATCAAGCGTTAGCCTGACGCTCTTGCGTAAGTTACCCTGTCATTTAAATTAAGATCTTTTACAGTTTTAACCATTTTGTAGCCCAAATTTTCTAGTATATTCGCCACCTGAACTCCTTGATCATAACCATGTTCAAAAAACAAATATCCCTCAGGACTTAAATATTGCAATGCGTTTTTAGCAATTTTTTCTATATCTGAAAAACCAGCGTTATCAGCAACCAATGCAGTTAAAGGTTCAAACCTCACATCACCTTGTGACAGGTGGATATCAGTTCCATCTATGTACGGAGGATTGCTAATAATGCATTCAAAACGTTTTTCAACCTCAACATTTGAAAACCAGTCACTCTGATAAATATTCACACGATTAAAGCCAAGATGATTTGCATTCTTTTGAGCTAATGCAACAGCGTCATCACTATAGTCTATCGCGTCAATAATCCACTGAGGTTTTTCAGAAGCCAATGCAAGCGCAATAGCACCTGTTCCGGTACCTAAATCTAAGCAATTGATAGCTCGTTCATTAAATTTTTCTTCTGAAATATTTAGCACTTGTTCAACTAATATTTCAGTATCAGGGCGTGGAATAAGCGTTGACGGATTACAATAAAATGGTAAAGACCAAAACTCTTTAACGCCGGTAATATAAGCAATAGGCTTGCCTTGAACACGTTGATTAACTAACTCGTTAAATGCTGATAATTGCTCAGTAGAAAGTAGGTTATCTGGCCATGTATAAAGAAAATTAATTTCTTTATTGAGGACAAAGCTAAGGAGGATTTGTGCATCAAGCTTGGCACTATCAGATACTTTTTCAAGTAACGATGCGCCAAGTAATATTTGATGCTTAATGGTATTTGTATGTTGCAATGATGCCAAAGCGACTTAAATCCTAATGCTGAATTATATAGTTAAATCAGTTTAGTCAGACACTTCAGCAAGCAAATCAGCTTGGTTTTCTTGCATGATAGGCTCCATAACTAACTGTAAGTTGCCTTCCATTATTTCAGCCAAGCGATATAACGTTAAGTTAATACGGTGATCACTCATACGCCCTTGCGGGAAGTTATAAGTTCTAATTCGCTCAGAACGATCTCCACTTGCTACAAGGTTACGACGAGATGACTCTTCTTCACTTCTACGCTTTTCATCTTCAGCTTGTTGCAAGCGAGCTTGTAAAACTGACATTGCTTGAGCACGATTTTTATGTTGTGAGCGTTGATCTTGACACTCAACGACTACGCCCGTTGGAATATGGGTAATACGAATTGCTGAATCAGTTTTGTTAACGTGCTGTCCACCCGCACCTGATGCTCTAAACGTATCAACTTTTAGGTCAGCTTTATTAATTTCAATAGCTTCAGACTCTGGAATTTCTGGCATTACAACAACCGTACACGCTGATGTATGAACACGACCTTGAGATTCAGTTTCTGGCACACGCTGAACACGATGCCCGCCTGATTCGAACTTCATATGACCATAAACACCATCACCGTTTATTTTCATTACAACTTCTTTAAAGCCGCCCTGCTCACTTTCGTTTGCATTCATCAGCTCTATTCTCCAGCCTTGCTTTTCCGCGTAACGCGTATACATGCGGTATAAATCGCCAGCGAAAATAGCTGCTTCATCACCACCAGCACCTGCTCGAATTTCAACAAAGCAGTTGTTATCGTCTTTCGGGTCACGCGGTAACAAGAGAATTTGTAATTCGTCGGTAGCACTTTCTACAGCTGCTTTTGCACTTTTATATTCTTCTTGCGCCATTTCGCGCATGTCAGGATCATCATCCTTTAACATTTCTTCCGCAGTAGCAAAGTCGTCAACCGACTCTTTGTATGAATTAAAAGCATCATTAATCACTTCAAGCTGGGAAAATTCTTTTGATAAGGCTTGAAACTTATTTTGATCAGAAATAGTTTCAGGGTCTGACAACAGTGCCTGAACTTCTTCAAAACGTTCGGCGATCACTTCAAGTTTTTGATAAACGGAGTTTTTCATTAAAATATTCTTTTATTTGGAGATTTTTAGTCTAGCTAAAGTTGCACTATTCTAGTGTGTATCAAAGCGACAGTAAATTTTTTATCTGTTTAATTGTAATTCGACTGGTAATTTGTATTATTTTTGTACGTATTTGGTTTGAGTTTACATTAAGAATATTATTTGCTGTCAATATTAAATACGTCGCGCAAATAAATGAGCTTGTCTAATTCACCACCTTGCGCGGCCGACTGCAATGCACTGGTTGGTTCATGCATAAATTTATTGGTTAACTTTGTTGCAAGTTCAGCAACAACAGCTTCAGGGTTTTTATTGTTTTGTAATTGCAGTAATGCTTTCTCAAGCAGTTGATCTCTGCTTTCTAAACATTGTTTACGATAACTTACCACAGTATCTTGCGTGTTTAATCCGCGTAACCATGACATAAATCCGTTAGATTGCGAACTTACAATGCTTTCAGCTTCAATGGCTGCTTTACGGCGGTTTTCCATGTTTTGAGCGATAATGCTCTGTAAATCATCTACGGTATATAAAAATACATCCTCGAGTTCTGCAACTTGTTCTTCAATATCACGTGGTACAGCAAGGTCTACCATAAAAATTGGTTGGCGTTTTCGCTCTGACAGCGCGTGTTCTACCATACCTTTACCAATAATCGGTAATGTACTTCCAGTAGAACTAATAACGATATCAGACTTACTCATTTGCTCAGGTATTTGAGCAAGGGTAATAACGCTGGCGCCAATTTTTTCAGCCATCACTTCTGCTTTAGCTAACGTACGGTTTGCAACCGTGATTTTACCCACATTATTTTCATATAAATGTTTAGCAACAAGCTCTATTGTTTCACCTGCGCCTACCAATAATACGTTCGCTTTTTCTAAATTAGCAAAAATGTGTTTAGCTAAATTAACTGAAGCGAACGCAACCGATACAGCACTTGCGCCAATTTCAGTTTCCGTCCTTACTTGTTTAGCTACACCAAATGTTCTTTGAAACAACCTATCCATAATCAAAGCCATTGAACCAGCAGCTTTGGCTTGGCTATAAGCTTGCTTCATTTGACCAAGTATTTGAGGCTCACCCAATACCAAAGAATCTAAACCGCAAGCAACGCGCATCATATGATTTACCGCTTGTTGGTCTTGGTGAATATATAAACTAGGTAAGATAGTGGAAGCAGGAACATTGTGGAACTTTTCTAACCAATGTATTAATCGGTCTTGTGTTACGTCAATACCATTGTCTTGTACTAGATAAAGTTCTGTACGATTACACGTTGATAGTATTACTGCTTCTTTGCATTTTA
The DNA here is from genome assembly GCA_020630795.1 of Colwellia sp. Classification (GTDB taxonomy): domain Bacteria; phylum Pseudomonadota; class Gammaproteobacteria; order Enterobacterales; family Alteromonadaceae; genus Pseudocolwellia. The sequence continues at coordinate 156,859 of JAHDIK010000003.1, read as the reverse complement.
CTGAGTCAATCATGTCTTGCAACGCGATCGACAAATTGTCAGGGTTGAAAGAAATTTTCTCTCTCACTGACACAGGAGCAGTTTTATGATTAATACCAACAGCAACAATGGACATAATGCTAAATATTCAGCCTTTTTTAGATATAGAATAAATACCAATCAATTCGGTATAGATTATTCATGCTATTTTCAGAAGCCATAACGTTTAAAAGTTTGACGTTATATAAACCGAGTAATTTTACGAAAGTTCTTTGACGATTGAAAGCTCAATGCAAGATGTGGTCAAATATATTCATAAAAAGTTAATTGGGATCAACATGCGACCACCATTACGGTTATTATTTACACTATTTAGTATAGTTATTTTTATTACGGGCTGTTCATCTACCCCTTCACAAATGTCAACTAATGGCGAATCAGTCACAAATATTCAAAAACGTGCAGAGCTTTTATCTAAAATAACATCGTGGAAAATCAAAGGTAAAATAGCTTTTATTACTCCCGAAGAACGAAACAGTGCTTCACTCTTTTGGGACAACTTCGCCAATGGACAAAAACTTAACTTAACTACCTATTTAGGTATCAATGTATTACAGCTACATTCACTCAATAACACTCATACGATAGAGTTAGATGGCGAAAAATACACCGATACGAATCTCAATAACTTAATAACGTCGTTAACAAACCTTACATTACCTACAGAAGCTTTAACACACTGGATTAAAGCAATACCTTATTTAGATGACGATGACATAAAATACAGTAAGAACCAATTACCACTATCACTTACAAGCTTGTACAATAATAGAGAATGGCTAATAACCTACTCAAGCTATAAGCCTGCGCTTATATTAGATCAACAAACTTATGTACAACTTCCTTATAAAATAAAAGTTAAGTCTGAAGACTTAACAATCAATATAGTAATTAAAAACTGGACAATTTAGTGACTCATTCAACTTTTGTTTCTTTCCCATCACCAGCAAAAATAAACTTATTTTTACATATTGTAGGACAACGTCCTAATGGCTATCACGAACTTGAAACCGCTTTTCAGTTTATTGATTATGGTGACGAAGTATCGATATCGGTAAATAGCTCAAATTCAATTGAACTGCTTACAGAAATTGAAGGCGTGAATACATGCGATAATTTAATATATAAAGCTGCACTTCAATTAAAAGAACATACAAAATGTGAACTTGGCGCACACATACGTATTAATAAAGTGCTACCAATGGGTGGTGGTTTAGGCGGCGGTTCATCAAATGCCGCTACGGTATTAGTTGCACTGAATCATCTGTGGCAGCTAAACCTTACTACACAAGAGCTTGCAGACATTGGCTTAACTTTAGGTGCAGACGTGCCTATTTTTGTTCATGGCTTCGCAGCATTCGCACAAGGAGTTGGCGAAGTTTTAACCCCTATTTCCCCATCAGAATATTGGTATTTAATTGCTAAACCCAATTGCAGTATTTCAACACAAGCTGTTTTTACATCACCCGATTTACAGCGAAATACCCCAAAGTTATTACTTAATAATATAGATAACGATTTAAACATAGAATCTTGCCATAACGACTGCGAAACAATGGTAATAAAACACTATCCTGAGGTTGCCAAGCTACTGGCTTGGTTGATAGAATACGCGCCGTCGAGAATGACGGGTACAGGTGCTTGTATTTTTTCACGATTTAACTCTGAAGATGAGGCTCGTGAAATACAATCTAAACTTCCTGATGGCATCGAATCGTTTGTTGCTAAAGGCGTTAATCAGTCTCCACTCATTAATGCTTTACATAAATTAACTGGTGAATAAACGACTAAATTCTATGTTTTATCCATTGTTTCTGGTTTTAGAAAATAATTTGCTGCATTTCTATAACTCTTATAGAGAGCAGCGTTAATGTTAATGTCAAAAGTTTCTGAGGAACTGACCGTGCCTGACATGAAGATATTTGCGGGTAACGCCACCCCTGAACTGGCCAAACAAATAGCTAACCGCCTTTATATTACTCCTGGCGAAGCAAAAGTTGGTAGTTTTAGCGATGGCGAAATTAGTGTAGAAATAACTGAAAACGTTCGTGGAGCGGATGTATTCATTATTCAATCAACTTGTGCACCAACTAATGATCATTTAATGGAACTAATCGTAATGATTGACGCACTTCGCAGAGCATCTGCGGGTCGTATTACAGCAGTAATTCCATACTTTGGTTATGCTCGCCAAGACAGACGCGTTCGTAGTGCTCGTGTTCCTATTACGGCAAAAGTAGTTGCTGATTTCTTATCAAGTGTTGGTGTAGACCGCGTATTAACGGTTGACCTTCACGCTGAACAAATTCAAGGTTTCTTCGATGTACCTGTAGATAACGTGTTTGGTACACCAATCTTATTAGAAGATATGAAGGATCGTGAATTAGACAACCCTATCGTTGTATCACCAGATATTGGTGGCGTTGTTCGTGCTCGCGCTGTTGCTAAGTTATTAGATGACGCAGATCTTGCAATTATCGACAAACGTCGTCCTCAAGCAAACGTTGCTCAAGTAATGCATATTATTGGTGACGTTGCTGGCCGTGACTGTATCATTGTTGATGACATGATTGATACTGGCGGTACACTAGCTAAAGCTGCTGAAGCACTTAAAGAACACGGCGCTAAACGTGTAATTGCTTATGCAACTCACCCTGTATTATCAGGTAACGCCGCTGAAAACCTTAAAAACTCAGTGCTTGATGAAGTTGTAGTAACTGACTCTATTCCACTTTCTAAAGAAATTAAAGAAATTGGAATCGTGCGTCAATTAACATTAAGTGGCATGCTTTCAGAAGCAATCCGCCGCGTATGTAACGAAGAATCAATTTCAGCGATGTTTGATAACAACTCATAAATTATCAAATCTCTGAATAACAAAGCGCCTTATGGCGCTTTTTTTATGCTTGTTTAACTTAACCTTTCTAGAAAACTAAAATAATAAAAAAATATAGCTATACTGAAATAAGGAGGTGTTATGCGCGCAGCACTATTTTTCATATTTTTTATTCTTTTATGGTCAAATATAACTTATTCACGCAATGTTACTCAGATTTATGTGAATGACTTAAAGTGGCCACCTTTTTTCTTTCCTACATTAGAAGGAGACTATACTGGCTTTGGCCGAGATGTAATTAATACATGCTTAGCTAAAATGAATTATGAAGCTCAGCTTATTCCACTCCCATTAAAACGTATACAACTCTATATGGAATCTGGAGATATTGACGTCACAACATTTTCTTATAAATTAGAAAGAGAAAAATTCCTACATTATGGCAACGAACCTCTATTTATTACACAATATGGATTTGCCAGCAAAAAGTCAGATGGTATCGACATTCAATCTTTAGATGATATAAAAAAATACACGCTCGGACATTTAGCTGGCTTAGCACATACCCCTGAAATTTTAAAAATTATTGAAAATAAAAAGCAAACAAATGAAGTATCTATTGGGTATGATATTGATTCTATGTATGGGCAAATGTTAACAAAGGCTCAAAGATTTCAGGTAATGATTAACTCTAAAGAAACGTTGATTTGGCGTGCGAAACAACTTAATGTGCTAGAGCAAATTAAAGTACATGACTATGTTGTTAAAGAGAAACCGTATTTTGTTACCGTGTCTAAAAAATCAAAACATATCCAAGATGGTCGAAAGTTTCTAGATAAGATTGATAAATGTATTATAGAATTAAAAGAATCTGGAAAATATCAAGAATTAGCAGCTTCTTATGGCTTATATCAGTTATCTCACTGATAACAAAGGCTAACGAATATAAATCATGAAATTACCTTTACCTACGTTTTTGTTATCAATTATTTTTAGTGTTTCGAGCCAATCTACCGAACTAAATAAGCCTATATTTTTAAATGACTTAAAATGGCCACCGTTTTTTTTCCCGAACCTAGAAAACAACCAAACAGGTTTTGGTAAGGAAATTTTAACTCAATGTATAGAGGAACAAAACTTCGATATTTCCTTTAAGTTTCTCCCTATCAAAAGAACTCATACTTATATGCAATCAGGTGATATCGACGTCAGTATTTATTCATATAACAAAAACAGAGAAAGCTTTGTTTACTATGGGCAAGAGCCATTATTTATTTCAAGTTACGGTTTAGCGTCTCGAAAATCAGATAATATTACCATCAATAAACTTTCCGATATTACCCCTTATGTTTTTGGAGACTTGGCGGGACTATCTCATACAAAAGAGCTCAGAAAAATTATTGAGGCCAAAAGAACTAAAGATGAAGTTACAACGGCATACGATTTAGATGCTATGTTTGGTCAACTACTTACAAATCCGCAACGCTTTCAAATAATGGCAAGCTCTAAAGAAACGTTAAAATGGCGGTCAATACAATTAAATATAACAGAAAAAGTTACTGTTCACGATTTTACTATTAAGGAAAAACCGTACTTTGTTACTGTATCGAAATTTAGTAAAAATATTAAAGAACCTCAAATTTTCCTCAAAAATATCGATACCTGCATAAAAACGTTAAAAGAAAACAATACATATGCAGAAGTCGCTAAAAAATACGGTTTATAGATAACCTATTACCTCTGCCCTAACTAAAAATTACTCGTTCTATAACTCCACATATAAGCTTGTTAATAATAAACCTGCTAAAACATGTTATTTACTTGGCATTCTCCTACCTGAATGTTATTATTCCGCGCCTTTTTTTTATAACGATGAAAATCATTAGATTAAAAAGCTATGCGTTACTTTTGGTCGCAAAAAGTAACAACACTTAACTATTTATATAAAGAGTATAATATGACTGATTTACATACTTTAAATGCTGAAGTACGTACTGACTTAGGGAAAGGTGCGAGCCGCCGCCTACGTCACGCGAACAAAGTACCTGCTATCCTTTACGGTGAAGGCCAAGACCCAGTTTCTTTAACGTTAGAGCACAAAGATGTTTTCCGTGCACAACAAGAAGAATCTTTCTACTCACAAGTGTTAACACTTAACATAGATGGAAAGCCTGTTGAATGTTTAATTAAAGACATGCAACGTCACCCGTTCAAGCAAGTAATCATGCATTTAGATTTCTTACGCATCGACGCTACTCATGCTGTACACATTAACGCTCCTGTTCACTTCATCAACGAAGATGTAGCAGAGAAGAAAGGTGGCACTATTGCTCACCACGTTAACGAAATTGCAGTTAGCTGTTTACCAGGTAACATGCCAGAATTCATCGAAGTTGATGTTGCTGGTATCGAAGTTGGTCAAACATTACACTTATCAGACGTTACTCTTCCTGAAGGTGTTACATCTGATGAGCTTGCTAAAGGTGAAAGCCATGACCAAGCAGTTGTTACATTGAATGCTCCTAAAGCTTCAACTAGCAGCGACGATGAAGAAGAAGCATCAGAAGAAGCTGCTGAATAATAATCTTAGGACTTACCCTTAGATGACTATTCAGTTAGTAGTGGGCCTGGGAAATCCAGGCCCCGAATATGTAAAAACCCGTCATAATGCTGGTGTTTGGTTTGTTGAAGAACTTGCCTCTCGCTATAACATATCGTTAAGACCTGAAAAAAAATATTTTGGCCTATATGGCAAAGGATATATTGGTGAACAACCTGTTCACTTATTAATTCCTACCACTTTTATGAATAGAAGTGGTCAAGCAGTTGCCCCCCTTGCTAATTTTTATCGTATCCCTGTGGAAGATATACTTGTTGCTCATGATGAGATGGATATTGATCCCGGCGTTTGTAAAATTAAAAAAGGTGGCGGTCACGGCGGACATAATGGCTTAAGAGATATTATATCTCGTATGGCCAACAACAAAGAATTTTATCGCTTACGTGTAGGTATAGGCCACCCTGGCCACAGAGACCGCGTTACAGGTCACGTGCTAGGAAAAGCACCATCAAGTGAGCAAAGCTTAATTGACCAATGCGTTGACGAAGCTAGTCGATGTTTTGAAATATGGCAGAAAGACGATCTTAAAAAAGCTCAAAACCGTCTACACTCTTTCAAAGCACAATAAGTAGTTACAGCACTCAAACTTTATAGGAATAAACTCATGGGATTTAAATGTGGTATCGTTGGATTACCAAACGTAGGTAAATCTACTCTTTTCAATGCATTAACCAAAGCAGGTATTGAAGCAGCTAATTTCCCTTTTTGTACTATCGAACCAAATACGGGTGTTGTTCCTGTTCCAGATCCTCGTTTAGATAAATTAGAAGCGATTGTAAACCCTGAACGTGTAATAGCCACTACAATGGAATTTGTAGACATCGCGGGCTTAGTTGCAGGCGCTTCAAAAGGCGAAGGTTTAGGTAACAAATTTTTAGCTAACATTCGTGAAACAGATGCGATAGGACACGTTGTTCGTTGTTTTGAAAATGACAATATTATCCATGTTGCGAATAAAATTGATCCCGCAGAAGATATTGATGTAATCAATACTGAGTTAGCATTGTCTGATATGGACACGGCTGAACGTGCTATCCAACGTCAAACGAAACGTGCAAAAGGCGGCGATAAAGACGCTAAGTTTGAATTACCCGTACTAGAAAAAATTCTTAAGCATGTTGAAGACGGCCACATGGTTCGCTCGTTAGATTTATCGAAAGAAGAGCTTAATGCAGTAAAATATCTTAACTTTTTAACAGTAAAACCAACAATGTACATTGCTAACGTTAACGACGATGGTTTTGAGAACAACCCTTACCTTGATGTTGTAAAAGCGATTGCAGAAAAAGAGAATGCTGTAGTAGTTGCTGTTTGTGCTGAAATCGAAGGCGAATTGTCTGAAATGGAAGACGAAGATCGCGATGAATTTATGGCTGAAATGGGGCTTGAAGAACCAGGTCTTAATCGCGTAATCAACTCAGGTTACGGCCTGTTAAACTTACAAACATACTTTACAGCAGGCGTGAAAGAAGTACGTGCATGGACAGTAAAGCAAAACGCAACTGCGCCACAAGCCGCAGGTGTTATCCATACAGACTTTGAAAAAGGCTTCATTAGAGCTGAAGTAGTAGCTTATGACGATTTTATCGAATTCAACGGTGAATCAGGTGCTAAAGAAGCGGGTAAATGGCGTTTAGAAGGCAAAGACTATAACGTTAAAGACGGTGACGTTGTTCACTTCCGTTTCAACGTTTAAAACGTTTTTCAAGTCACCATAAGAGCTCAAAAATAACCAGCATTGTTAGTCACTATAATGCTGGTTAATTCATCTATTTATCATCCCTCAAGTCTTCTCATCATACAGGCGGTAAATGCTCAGCCATTAAATCGATAAGTTTACGTACTTTTGCTGATAAATGTTTACGGCTCGGGTATAACGCATACAAGTCAATTACCGTTTCTTTATAGTCTTTAAAAAGGATAATTAATTGTCCGCTTTTTAACTCTTGCTCAATATAAAACTCAGGTAAGCGACAAATTCCCTTATTTTGTAAAACCAGCTGAACTTTAACACTACCGCTATTACACATAACAGTAGCAGGTACTTCAACAGACTCAAACTTCCCATCAAACGTTTCATAAACCCACTTAGTTGGATGTTTTAAATTGCCATAACTTAAACACTGATGTGTAGATAAATCTGCTGGCACTTTTGGTGTACCATGTTTTTTTAAGTAATCAGAAGAAGCAATAGTATGAGCCTTAAAAGATGAAAGCTTTTTACATACTAGGCTAGAATCCACTAATTTAGATGTTGCTCTAATCGCTAAATCGTATCCTTCTTGCACAACGTCTACGTGCCTATCATCAAAATCTAAATCTAGCTTTACCTGTGGATATAGCTCCATGTATTTCGACAATATTGGTGTTAAATAAGACACGCCTAAGCCTATTGGACAACTTATTTTTAATACCCCCCGTGGTTCAACGTTTACTTGATTCATAACAGCCAATGCTTGTTCAGCATCTATAATCATTTGATCACATGTTTTAAAAAATGCTTCTCCTTCTGGCGTTAAACTAATTTTTCGGGTTGTTCGATGTAACAACCTTACACCTAACCGAGTTTCTAGTTTATTGATTTCTTTACTAATATAAGACGTAGAATGGCCATTTACTAAAGATGCTGCCGAAAAACCTCCGTTATTTACAACTTGAGTGAATAACACCATGCCATCAAATAAATTTAAATCATTACTCATATAGATTTCTTCGTAATTTTTAAGGTAATTATTTATCAACAATATCGCATTAAAAACATCATTACGAGTTATATGGAAATAATCTTTATATTTATGACCTATTAATTAACGAACAGAAAAAGTTTATAGTTAGCACATAATCCAATGATTAAACGAATAAAGAGGCTTACACATGAAAGTTTTAGCATTTGCTGCGAGTAGCAGCTCAAATTCAATGAATAAAAAACTAGCAACCTATGCAGCAAATTTAATACCGAATGCGACTGTTGAAGTACTCGACATTAATGACTATGAAATGCCGATATTTAGTGAAGATAGAGAAAAAGAACTAGGACAACCCCAAGAAGCTAAAGACTTTTACCAAAAACTTGGTAACGCTGATGCTATTGTAATTTCTTACGCTGAGCATAATGGCTCATACACAGCTGCTTTTAAAAACCTGTTTGACTGGACTTCTCGAATAGACATGAAAGTATACCAAAACAAGCCAATGTTAGCACTAGCGACGTCACCTGGCCCTGGCGGAGCAAAAACAGTGTTAACAAGCGCAACAAATTCAGCTCCACACTTTGCAGCTAAATTAGTAGGTAGTTTTTCGTTACCAAGCTTTTATGACAATTTTGATCTAGAAAAAGGTGAAATCCGCGATACTGAACTACGTAATACGTTAATTGAACTTACTAAAAAGTTCTAAACCATAATCTAAGCAAGTAATTTTAGCGTTCAATACATTAAGATATATAATGTATTGAACGACTTATGATATTTTTATTATCAAAAATCGTATTTAAACATCTATCTTTTTGTTCAAAATAATCTATAGTTAAAGCATTAACTTATTTTATTTTGATAATAAATGTTACCAGCAAAACTTCCTGAAAATGAACAAGCAAGGCTAAACGCCTTACGAGCCTTGAACGTATTAGACACGCCGCCAGAAGAACACTTTGATCGTGTTACACGTATGGCGAAGCGTCTTTTTAATGTGTCTATTTCTGCAGTAAGCCTTATTGATGAAAACCGTCAGTGGTTCAAGTCTTGCGTTGGCTTAGACGTAACCGAAACAGCAAGGGACATTTCGTTTTGTGGGCATACCATATTAGAAGATGAAACTTTTATTATTGAAGATGCATTAAAAGATGAAAGGTTTTCTGATAACCCACTTGTTACCGATGCCCCTTTTATTCGCTTTTATGCTGGGCACCCTTTAAAAACACCTTGCGGGAAGATGTTAGGCACGTTATGCATTATTGATCCCGAGCCAAAAACACTGAATGATGATGACATAGCAACGCTACAAGACTTAGCTAGTATCGTTCAAGACGAATTAGCCGCATTACAAATGGCAACGTACGATGAACTAACGGGAATCTCTAACAGACGAGGTTTTGTAAAGCTAGCAAGCCATGCGTTAAACATGGGATTAAGACAAAATTCTGAAAGCTTTTTGGCTTACTTTGATTTAGATAACTTTAAACCGGTTAATGATAACTTTGGTCATAAAGCCGGTGACTCAATGCTTAAATATTTTGCAGAGCAAATGACCAATACCTTTAGAGAGTCTGATATCTATGCGCGATTAGGTGGAGATGAGTTTACTGTTTTGCTAACAAACACCAACGAAAACCTTGCTATTGATGCTCTCGCGCGATTTTCAGAAAACGTAAAACAGCACGCCAAAGAAGATCAATTTCCACACCCTATTTCGTTCTCACACGGTTTAGTTAAGTATGATAAAGCGTTACATCAAGATATCGAAAAATTGATTAACGATGCCGACAAAGCCATGTTTGCCGACAAAAAGGATAAAGACGCATAGTATAAATCAAATAAACTAATATCTCCTTTTAGCTTATTAGTTAGTAAAATTATGTTACGAAAATTACGTTGCGGTCATTTTAGGAATAATAATTTCGTAACGTAAACCCACAGGAGATTTAACGATACTTAACTCTCCTTGTAATGTTTGATTAACCAAATTATTGACTATATTAAGCCCTAAACCAACACTCTGTTCTTTTCTATTTGATGAATAGAAAGGTTCGAATATTTTAGATGCTTCGGTGTTTTCAATACCTACACCATTGTCTTGATAATTAATCAAAACCTCATCATCGTTATCAACTACATTAATGTGAATAATTCCCTCATTCATGTTTTTAAACCCATGAATAACTGAGTTTTCCACTAAATTAACGAGTACTTGAAACAACGCAAACTTAGCACATGAAAACTGGAACGCCATACAATCTATTGCAAGTTTATGCTCACCTAAAGACGTATTAACACCATTACGTAATTCATCAAAAAATTCGAACATATTAAACGCAGACACTTTTTCATGCTCTGACGATGTATTAACTTCTTTAAAGCGAGACAACAAATCAATCGTTCTTTTAATGCTGCTTTTATTGAGTGTTACTACATCGTTTAATCGACTTATTTTTTCAACAAACCCCGTTTTAGTTAGCTTGCCAGAACTAAATTCAATATTCAGTTCTTTAACTTTGTCTTCCGCTATTTCTATTGCTGTAAGTGCGTTACCTAATGGTGTGCTAATTTCATGTGAAAAACCCGATACTAAGCTATTTGTTGTTTCCATTTTCTCAGAATCAATATTAACTGAGTGTATTTTAATTTGATGCTTCAAGGTGTGTTGTAGTTCTTCATTTAACTGCTCTAACTGCCGATTACGTTCATCAACAGTTTGGCTTAAACGCTTATTGGCATTAAGTAATTCTTCTCGATTATTGTTATTATCGAAAACAACAGCCGCTAAATTCGCACTAAGTTCAATAAATTTTAAGTCTTCTTCTTCTGGTTTTGTTGGCCGATCATAGTAAATAGCAAAAGTGCCATAAATAATTCCATTTGCGCCAATAATAGGCTCTGACCAACACGCCTGTAACCCAGCAGATAATGCTAACGGCTTATACTGATTCCAATACGGATGAGTATTAATATCTTCAACAATCACGCGTTCTTTACTAAACGCTGCGGTGCCGCACGAACCTACTCCTGGTCCAATTTTCACTCCGTTTAACGCATCGCAATAAGATTTTGGCAAAGAGACTGAAGCAATAGGATGAAGTGTTTGATCTTCTTGATCTAACCTTAAAACAGAACATTTAACATGCTTATTATATACCTGAGCATTTTCACATAAGGTATGTAAAATGTTCTGTAAGCTGTCGTTTTGTGCAACCATTTTTAGTACAACATTACGCCCCTCTTCGAGCGCATTGGCTCTTTGCCAAAAATCAACAACGGAATTGAGTTTATCTGTGGCTAAGGTCTCTTCTTTTGTCGCCATTACTATTCTCGTATCTATGGGTACATGTAAGCATTAAGTATAGTTTGATTAAAGCAACCTGCACCAAAATGATTACATTTTTAAGACGTGTTTGCTTACAAAGTAAAGCATACTAACGTTATCATCATGGTTAAACTTGTATACACTACAACGTGCCATGCATTTAAAGGTTTATAGCGCCATGAGAAAACTAAAAACAACAATTCATCCCGATATAACGAGTTTAGAAAACCCTATGTTCACACGTAAAGCAGCTCGAGCAATCGTGCTGAACGGTGAAAACATTTTATTGTTATATACAAAGCGTTATCACGACTATACCTTACCAGGAGGCGGCATCGATGAAGGTGAAGAGCTGGTTCAAGGATTAATAAGAGAACTAGAAGAAGAAACAGGTGCTCATAACATTACCAATATTTCTGAATTTGGTTTATATGAAGAATATCGACCATGGTACAAAGACAACGTAGACATTATTCACATGGAATCATATTGTTATGTGTGCGACATAGATAAAGAGTTACGTGAGCCAAATTTAGAAGCTCACGAAATTAAAAATGGTATGACACCTCTATGGATTAATATTCATCAAGCCATAAAACATAATGAAGAAACACTCGCTAAAAGTGATAAGAAAGGCCTCTCAATTGAACGCGAAACCTTTTTGCTTAAGCTCATTGTTGAAGAATTGTTATAACCACTTAGTTTCTTCAGCCTTAAATAGTTTTATATTTCTTTATTAAACAAAAAATCCCTGACAATAACTTGAAAGGGATTTTGATGATTAAACCTGAACTAAAAATTGTTTATAGGGTTACTTATCCGCTCTGCCCATAAACTTACATTCATCAGTGTTCACTTTAATTTTATCACCAGTAGAAATATGCTCAGGAACTTGAACAGTTAACCCTGTAGATAAAATGGCAGGTTTAGTACGAGCAGTAGCTGAACCACCTTTGATTGACGGGTCAGTTTCTGTAATAACAAGCTCAACACTTGCTGGCACATCAATACCTACTGGAGCATCTTCAATTAGAATTGCTAACAATCCTTCAGTTTCTTCAGTAATAAAACGAATTTCATCTGAAATAGCGTCAGTGTTTAAGTTATAAGGCGTGTAATCTTCGTTATCCATAAATACGTGTTGATCACCGTCTATGTATGAAAACATAACCGGGCGACGCGTTAATTCAGCAAGTTTTAACATATCGCTGTCTTTAAATGTTTCATCAACTTTATGCCCAGAAACCACATTGTACATACGCATACGATATAAACTTCCGCCCGCACGACCTTGAGGAACAGAACGTTCGATATCTTTTATAATGTACACGCCGTCGTTGTGCTCTATTGCGGTATTCTTTTTAACTTCACTTGCCTTTGGCATGAAAAACTTCCTTTAAATAATGAATGTGTGAAAAATACCATGAACTGAGTTTTATGCAACATTTTATACTGCCATAATTTCGCCATATTTCATCATCGCTTAGCCATGTTAACGCCTAACGGTTGTCCACCTTAGTTGTTTTAATAACCATGAAACTAACAACTAAGAAGAACATCATGCTAAACAAACCTTTAATCAGCAAAAATAAACGGGACATTATTACTTTTGATTATGCGCATAACTACGATTCGATTAACCGAAAACGCAAGTGGCGAATAGTACTTAATATTGCAAAATGGCTAGTGCTAGTCTGTATGTTTGCTATGTCGGTGTTGTATGTAGGCAAATTACAAGCAGCTCATCACCATGAATATAAAACACTTGATGATGTATCGGCAGGCCAATTGCTATTTGAATCGTCTGAAAGACTAAAAACTCATTCTCAAGAGAAAAAGCTATTCGAACCCGCGTTACTCATAGATTCGTCAGCCGAGTTCGATATTAACGGTATTATTGCAACCGTTACACTTACTCAATCTTTTATCAACCAAGGTTCGCACATTGCCAATGGTTTATACACCTTTCCTTTACCTGAAAATTCCGCGGTAAACTATCTAAAAGTACAAGTAGGAAACAAAACAATTGAAGGAAAGATATTAGAAAAAAAAGAAGCGAAACAACTTTTTATAAAAGCCAAAGCTCAAGGAGAAAAAGCTAGCTTAGTTGAGCAACATCGTCCAAATTTATTCACTAATAGTATTGCTAACATTGCCCCCAAAGAACAAATAACCGTTACCATAAAATACGTTCAACGTGTTGAATACGATAAAGGAACATTTAGCTTACGTTTTCCAATGAAAATAACACCTCGTTATCCTCCTAAACCAACGAATTACAGCGAGAAAAACGGCTCACCAAGCGCAGTAAACACTGAAATAAATAAAACAACGGCAAAATTAACAAACAACCAATTAGTCACGTATTTAAGCCAATTAGCGTCATTAAATACAAACAATATTCAATTAAATGTGAATTTAAATGCAGGCATTGAAATTGACTCTATCTCAAGCCAGTCACACCAGATTACGTCAAACAAATCTCAACAAAACCGTTACCAAATATCTGTTGGCCACGTTCAAGTACCAATGGACCGAGACTTTGTTTTACAGTGGCGCCCTAAACCTTCAAATGCTCCGCAATTAAGTGTGGTTCAACAAATGTTGGATGGCGAATTTTACGCATTAGCGATGCTACTTCCTGCTACTCATAAACATGCTTTAGGTGATAACAAAGATAACGTTTTTTCACGTGATGTAACCTTTATTATTGATACTTCTGGTTCAATGCAAGGTGCTTCAATCAAGCAAGCCAAACAAAGTTTACGGTTTGCATTAAATACACTAACTCCAGCCGATAGTTTTAATATTATTGCTTTTGAATCTAGCGCTCAAAGCTTGTTCAATACAACAAAAATGGCGAATAAAAATAACATAGAACAAGCGTTATCTTTTATATCTAAACTTTCAGCCGATGGTGGAACGGAAATGTATCGTCCGTTGTCTCAAGCTTTAACAATGCAACAATCACCACTTCAAAGTAGTACGACAATCAAACAAATACTCTTTATAACCGATGGAGCGGTTAGCAACGAACACGCTTTGTTTCAGTTAATAAACAGCACAACTGAACTTCCTCGATTATTCACTGTTGGTATTGGCAGCGCTCCCAATGGTTACTTCATGCGTAAAGCCGCTCAATTTGGTCAAGGTAGCTATACGTACATAGGCAATACAAACGAAGTAGAAGAAAAAATGTCTAACCTCTTGCGTAAAATAAGCCAGCCAAAACTTAAAAACATAAACGTTAGATTCAGCCCCTTACATACTGGTGGTATAGAGCAATACCCCTCTAAAATTCCAGATTTATACGATGACGAACCGTTAGTAGTCGCTTTTAAAACACCAATTATGCCCACTAAACTTCAGTTGTTTGGCGAACTAAGTGATAGAAAATGGCAAGACAGTGTTAACTTATTGGCAAGTGAATCCAGTATTAACAATAACGCTGAGTCGGCAACTCAAAACAAAGGCATAACATCTATTTGGGCGCGAGCTAAAATTGAAGATTTACTTGATGGTTTAGTTACGGGAAAAAGCATAGAAGAAGTAAAGCCCAAGGTAATTCACACATCACTTAAACATCAAGTTATGTCACCGTATACAAGCTTTATTGCGGTAGAAACTGAAACCGTTAGTGTTTCAGACCTAGTAGAACAGGAACAAGGTGCCGAAGAAGCTACAGCAAACGATAAAGCGTCACTTAAACTAAACAAGCCAAGCTCAACGCTTGCTAAGCAAGGAGCAAGCAAACAACAATTAACTCAAAAAGTTATCGTATCTCAATCGATGAGCGCTATGCCATTCCCTGCTACGGCGGTTGGTTGGAAGTCAACGTTCTTTGCAGGGTTAATTTTACTTATACTATCGTTGTTTACCTTTATCGTGTTCAACAACATAAAAAAATGTGAACGGTATAAATAATGCAGCTCAATAACGCATAACCATTGCCAATAAATACAATCAGTGGGTTTTCAATAGCCCACTATTCTATTTACTTAAATCGACACAATACCTACACACAATACCTACACACAATATTTACACACAATAAAAAAGGTCAAAACATTGAGTCATAATACATGGCGTTATTTCACTGGAATCGTTATCATTTTTTCAATATCTTTAATGGCTTACAGTGCTTACCTGCCTGCAAAAGCATGGCTGTCTGAAAAGTTAATAGCTTATAGCTGGGAGCAAGCATTAACAACAAACCGAGTATCACCACCGTGGCCTTGGGCAGATACAACCGCGATTGCCAAAATGGAAGTAAAACGACTTAACAAGTCAATCGTATTACTCAAAGGTATAGACCCTACAACTCTTGCTTTTTCGGCGGGTGTAATGCATCAGTATGCTTTTTTACATCAAGAGAAGCCGTTTGTTGTCGCTGGCCATAGAGACACTCACTTTTCGTTTTTAGAAAACTTAAAACAAAACGACATATTAAAAATAACCGACGTAAACAACACAACTAAACGCTATCAAGTTACGAACCTACAAATTATCGACAGCGAAGTTACACCATTAACCATTAATGAAAACAACGCAAATTTAACGTTAATTACCTGTTACCCATTTAACGCATTAAGAGCAGGAGGAAGTTTACGATATGTTGTTACCGCCATACCACAAACTTCACTACAATATGATTAGCTGCTATAAGATTTTGAACTTTCGGTCTAACGACAATAAGCCACCGCCTTGGAGAATAACAATTGCAATTAAAGCTCCCCAAAATAGATGCTCATTAAACGCCGCTACGGGTATATCCACTAAACTCAACACAGCTACAATATTTACTATAAACAGCCCTAGTGCTGAAACACGTGTAAACAACCCTAACACCAATAAAGTGGGTAATACTAGCTCGCCTATTGTGGCTGCCCATGCCGCAACTTCGTACGACAACAATGGCACTTCATATTCGTATTCAAACAACATTAATGTAGATTCCCAATCGCGAACTTTTGTTAATCCTGATTTAAAGAAAATACTGGCAATATAAAACCTTAAAGATAAGATTAAAGGCGTTGTTAGATAATCAGTTAACGCTAAAATTTTGTTGTGAAAAACCCTAACTTTATCAAAAGTCATCGTTAGATCCTTATATATTCGTTGTAAATTATTTAAGTGTGATACCGCAGATTAAACGGTTTGAAATTGCATTAGGTAACCAGTCTACTAATGAAAACGTTTCATCAGTGATACGATCTAATGCTTCCCCTATTGATATCTGAACTTTATCTTTTCGGTTCTTAAGCACCGAAAGCCAAACAAATTCACCTTGTGTTATTTGTTCATAATTAGCCTGCATGTCAGGTCGCCAAATAACAAAATAATACGGTGCTTTATTTTCATTGCTTTGTTCATAGGTATTTGAAACTTCGTGCAAAATATTAGAAATATCGTTCACATTGGTTATTTTATCTTCTGTTACCCTTTGGCTAACCAACTGTTTTATAATGTCTATTGGAAGATGAGACGATAAAAGCGTTAATCCCGCATTAAATTGAAAGTGCAGATGATATGGATCTTCACTACTCAGCAAACTTAACGTTTCAATATCATTAACAATATCTGCAGATCGTTCAGCCTGATGACACGCAAAGTCTAATTTTGCGATTTCAGCCAGTATCATTGCATGACTTACCGGTTGAGTAGATATAAACGTTGCAAACTTATCTCCGTATTCTCCCCAGTCGTACTGAGTTTTTGGGTAAACGTACAGATAAGCCCTGACTAACTTAGTAAACTCGGCATTACCAACATACGAATGCACCGTGGAAAATGTAATTGATAACGCCCTAGCAGCGTTGGCAATTAAACTTCGTTGATATATTCCAAAGCCAGTGTCCTGAGACATTTTTTCTGGTGAATAAAGTGTCTGCATAAAGGTAGACTGCGATTCTTTGAGCATTTATACCTCCCTTACTTCTCTACTAAAAACTTTAGTTGCTATATGCCTAGCTTTGTCAGCTTCTTTTAGTAGCGTTGTCCAAGAAGGTAAATTTTCATCCCATTCAATTAATGTTGGAACGGGACCAAATCGTTCAAGCGCAAATTTGTATACCTGCCATGCATCATCTGAAACGGGTTGACTATGATCGTCAATCATAAAATCGTTTTCAGGCACCGCAGTACACCCTGCTAAATGAAACTCGCCAACCATGTTCTTAGGAATACTGTTCAACCATTGTTTAGCAAATTCCTTCGTATCAATTTTTTCACCGTTAGGTTCCAACAAATGATGGTTTGTCGCATTCACCATAAGGTTGTTAATATCAATCAATAATTTACACCCCGTAAGCTCGCACAACTTAACCAAAAATTCACTTTCGCTATAGGTTGAACCTGGAAGTTGTATATAAGCAGATAAGTTTTCCACTAATATGGTTCTTTTTAAGAGCGCTTGTGCTCGTAACACATTATTAGCCATGCACGCTAAGCTTTCTTCGTTAAAAGGAACGGGTAATAAATCTCCCGCATGAGTTGATGCAGAAGACAATTCAGCCCAACTAAAACAAGCATGGTCTGAAACTAGAATAGGATCCGTTCTATCAACCAATGCCAATAACTGATTTAACTGTTGCTCAGGTGCTGGTACTGCCGATCCTAAACCTAAAGAAGTTGCATGTAAGCTTATTGGATAGTTAGCTGCAATATCAGTAATTACCTGATACGTTGCTCCACCTTCAGTAAAGAAGTTTTCTGCATGTACTTCAATAAAGTCGATGTTAGCTCGAGCACTTAAGGCATCGTTGTAATGTATATGTCTTAAGCCAACACCAATTAGCGGTAATTGGGGTGTTGTTGTATTTAAGGAAATCATAAAAATACCTCTACTAACATCGAAAACGGTTAAGCGTTCTTTTTAACTTTTGCACGTGCTTCTTTTTGATTCATACCGCCTTTAATTTTACAAAGACCTTTGTTGACCAATCGCCACTCACCAGGATCGTTATCAACGGTAGACTGCCCTGCACATGAATGCGTACCGGCAATATTGCTACAGTCATTTTGTCCCGCTAGCGCTACGCCATAACATTTTTCTTTTTTGATGCGTTTTTCTGCTGCTTCACTTTCAGTTACAGCGCCTAAAGATAATGCAGCGGCAAATGCGGTGCTTAATGCTATTTTATGGTTCATAATTTTCTCCTTGTTATAAGTCGTCTGTTGCTACGTTTTTAATTTCGCCCCAAGAGTCATTAGCTGCCGATACATAACCTGACACATCTGTTAACCACTTCTTTTGAACGTTTTTGTTAAGGTTTAAATAAAGTTTGTCTTCAACAATTTTCCACGCTAAAGGATCTGTATCAAACTTCTTATCCATCGATACACCAAATGCACAGAAGCCTCCGAATTGAGGTGCATATTTAGTAGGGTTACTTCTAAATAAGTCACGGTTTTCTTCTGTTATGAAACGGTAAATCCCGCCTTTATATGTAGCTGTATAATTAACATTACCCTTTGTAGGAGTTAACTTTGTAAAGTAACTTACAGGGTCGTAACCTTGTATAGCTAGGTCGTTAATATCGGCATTCATGTCTACATCAGCGGCAAAAGTTAAGCTACTTGCTAATAAAAATGTGGTGGCGGTAAGTGTTTTTAACGTTGCTTTAAACATTGTTTTTCTCTCGTTTGTTGATAAATAAGTTACGAGTGAAATAGTAGTGTTGATTGAACACACTGTGGGATACAATCGTCCATACTTTGAACCTAATCGTCCAAAATGGTAAAAATGGATCATCTTTCTCAAATAATTAATCGTTTTACGCTACAAGCAGGTGTGTTTTATACGGGCAAGCTTTGTGGAATTTCGAGCTTTAATGAAGACGACGCTCAAGAAGGCCATATTCATTTACTACGCAGCGGTTCTTTATCTGTTTTAGGCTTAAACAAAGAAAAGATTGTACTGAACAAACCATCTATTATATTTCTTCCTCGCCCCTTAAAGCATGGTATACAAGCAAGAGAAGTAGATAATGCAGAGTTAATTTGTGCAACATTACGTTATGACAACAATAGCTCTAATGTATTAGCCGATACATTGCCTGATTTACTCATATTACCGTTAGAGCAATCTCCGTTTTTACAAACCAATATAGATTGGATTATTCAAGAAGCCGCTGAAAATTTAGAAGGTCGCCAAGCGGTAATGAACAGGCTTATGGAAATTTTTATTATCAACATGATTCGCTCATTACTTGATAAAGGTGAATTAGCGCAAGGCATGTTAGCGGGTTTAATGCACGAGCAACTCAAAAACGTTTTGCAAGCCATTCATAATGCTCCTGAGATCAATTGGACACTTGAAACAATGGCTGAAGAAGCGGCTATGTCTCGTTCTAAGTTTGCAGACTTATTTAAAAAAATTATTGGGCAAACGCCTAATGAATATTTAGTAAATTGGCGAGTTGGGGTTGCTCAGGCGCAGTTAAAACAAGGTAAAAGCGTTGGTATAGTTGCTAACAACGTTGGTTATGAAACGTCCTCAGCATTAGCGCGTGTATTTAGAAAAACATGTGGAATGTCGCCAAAAGAATGGCTAGATAACATCTAACTGATCATTTTAAAGTACTATTTCGCTAGCGATTTATACATAATATAAGCATCTACATACCCTAACGATGGATGACAAAACGCATTAGGAATCGTACCTATAATTTTATAACCTAACTTTTCCCACAACTTTACAGCTACCGCATTACTAGACACAACCGAATTAAATTGCATCGCCGTATAGCCAAGCTCAATTGCTCGTTGTTGCGAGAACTCACACATAAGCCTTGCTACACCTTGCCCTCGACTATTTGGGTTAACCATATAACCACAATTAGCAATATGTTTACTGGGCCCTGCCGCATTAGGTTTTATATAGAAGCTCCCCAATATATCTTGGCTTTCGGCGTGAGCTTTTACTATATAAGTTTTGTGAGGCGTAACACACCATATTTGATAAGCCGCTTCAACATCCATATCAGGATCGAACGCGTAGGTTTCTTGCGCTTGAATAATACGTTTGAAAACAGGCCAAAACTGCTCAAAGTCTGATTTAGTCATTTCACTAAAATACATAGAATTACCACCGCTTATTGATTTTTTGTCCAAGTAAATTCCATTTGTTTAGCGGTAGCCTCTGCAAGTTCAGCAGACGACAACTTACTCACCAAGTGCAAACTCATATCGATTCCTGCTGAAATACCACCCGACGTTACTATATTCCCTTCATCTACCCAACGTACATTTTCTTTAACGTGTAGTTCAGGATATTGACTACGTAAATCAGCTATATCTTCCCAATGTGTTGTCACTTCGTTATGAGTAACTACGCCAGCTTTAGCCAATAAAAATGCACCTGTACAAACCGATGCAATACACTTTACTTTTTGGCTTTGTTCAGAAATCCACGTAACAACATTTTGTTTATCAACTTCAAGTGTGTGATCACCACCCACAATGATTAAAAGATCAATGGGTGGATGATTTTTCATTTGATAATCAGGTACTACCTTATAACCTGCTCTCGCGATAACAACATCGTTAACTTCATTAATTAAGAATGTATTAAATGGCTCACCATCAGACACTCTAGTCGCCGTTGTAAACACTTCAAATGGTCCAGAGAAATCCAGCACTTCGGCATTATCGTAAATATATATTCCTACATTAATCATAGGCTGCCCTACCTTTCAAATCACAAAAAGCTTTCAAGATACTTTAAAAGTTCCCGTTGAGCAAAGCTGGGTTACCACCATTTTTACAGTTAGCTAAGTGTGTGCTGATAAAGAGAAAAGGCAATTGCCCACATAATACAACCAACAACAAAGTCGATACCTCGTAGTATTTTAGGTTGAGAAAGTATCGGGCCTAATTTTGCTGCACCAGTAGCAAGTGCATAAAACCAAAAAATAGACGCAAGCATAGTACCTGCTGCATAGGCTATTTTTTCTTGCCCCTGGAACTGCCCTCCTACACTTCCTAAAATCATCACGGTATCTAAATAAACATGGGGGTTTAATAAGGTAACGGCTAATGTGGTGGCAATAACAACTTTCCTGTTTTTAAGTAAGCTATCGGTTTGTGTTTCTTTGTATTTATTTTCAAAAACCGTTTTAAAAGACAAAGCCCCATAGGTTAGCAAAAATATAATTCCGCCCCAGGTGATAAGGTTCATGGCTAATTCGCTACTATTAATTAATGCGCCAGCGCCAAAAATTCCCAGTGCGATTAACGAAATGTCACAAATAATACATAGCGTTGCTGCCAGTAAATGATGATTACGATTAATACCACGACCAAGTACATAAGCATTTTGCGCCCCAATTGGCACTATCATACCTAGCCCTAATACCGCACCTTGCAACATTGCAGAAAAAACCATAACTACACACATCCTCATTAATCACTCAATTGCTAACTAGTGTAACGCCGCACTAACAGTTAATAAAATTAATAATTTTTATTTATCATTAATTTTATTAATATATAAAAATTATACTTAATTGAGTAATCACGTGACCAATATCGACTACAAACTTTTACATGCTTTTAGTGAAGTTATTAAACAGCAAAGTTTCGAAAAAGCGTCTGAGTTACTGTGTTTAACACAGTCTGCGGTTTCTCAACGTATTAAGCAGCTTGAGCAGAACATTGCTCAGCCAGTACTTATTCGAAGCAATCCAATTGTTGCTACAGACATTGGGAAAAAACTATTAAGTCACTACCATCAAGTCCAGCAATTAGAGTCTGATTTATTACCTCATATTCATCCAGAACAAACCTCAACACCTTTAAAGGTATCGTTAGCGACAAACGCCGATAGTTTAGCCACATGGTTAGTATCTGCTTTGTCACCTGTCATTAAAGAGTTTTCAATTGAGCTGAATTTAGCGTTAGCAAACGAGCTTAAAACGATTAACAAGCTGAAAAACGGTGAAGTGTTTGGCGCAATTAGTACACATGAAACCACACTACCTGGATGCTCAGTAACAAAGCTAGGCGAGATGAATTACGTTGTTGTTGCCTCTCCTTCGTTTAAAAATAAGTATTTTAAGCAAGGAATAAATACTGAGTCGTTACTAAAAGCACCGGGGTTATTGTTTGATAACAAAGACGACATGCATACAGAGTTTGTTAAAAACGAGTTTGGATTACTGCCCGGAAGTTATCCTTGCCACACTGTTCATTCTTCGGAAGCATTTGTTAGTTTTGCCAAGCAAGGATTAGCGTATTGTTTAATTGCAGAATTACAAATTAAAGATGAGCTAGCCGATGGAAGTTTGATTAACTTATTGCCTAATACACAACTTATTCGAACACTGTATTGGCATAGATGGGCATTGGTTAAAGGCGTGTTTAAGAAGGTTTCTGACGCTATTATCGAAAGCGGTATTAATGTTTTGAATTAACAATGTTGCCAAAGCTATTATAAAAAATGCGAGCTATTTGCTCGCATTTTCTTTTATAAATAAACAAACTTACTGAGCGATAAACTCAATATTACCTAACCTGAATGCGGGTGCATCAGGCTTATCAGGTTCACTTACAACTAAAAATAGCGACTCAAATCCGTTAATTGGTTTTGTTATCTCAAATGTAGCTGTTTGTAGTTCGTCTTTTTCGATCTTCTTAATACGTGCATAATCAGTAAACTTACCTTTGGCAATAACTTCACCACGTTCAGATCCAATACGCACTTCCAGCTCGGCATCCTTATTTAAGTTAGGCGCAAAATATTGAGAAATACTAAACGCTTTTACCGATGTTAAATCGTAACGCCCAATAGGTAAAAATGCTCCGTGGTTAATTAAATTAGCATGCTTAGCGGGTTTCCAACCTTTGCTAATACCACCTACATCGCCCGCATGTGTTATAAAGTCAGCAATCGCCACTACCGATGGTACAAGCGTTATACTTGTTGTTGTTTCGATAGGTTCAAACCCTGGTAAACCTTTGTCTTTATATACGGCACTAACCTTGTATTGCATAACCCCTTTTTCTGGAGATAACACGCCGGATAAAGGCAAACTCGGTGCCGGTGACAACTGCGCTAATATATATGAAGCAATAGATTGTCTTACATCTTCCTTCAAGAAGTCGTGAGCAGGCATTTGATGTTGCCCCCAACGTCCGGTGCTTCCTGCAGCAATGCTATTTGCAATGTAATTTGTAGCATCAGACTTAACTGCATATTTATCAGCAATAGCGTTGAATGATGGACCCACTGATTTTTGAGTTAACTGGTGACAGCCTAAACAGTTATTTGCTTTAACTGCTTTTCTTCCGTTTGCATGCGGATCACCGTCTGCATGACCGATATTCTGCTTAAGTGACTGAGCCGTTAGCTTTTCAACACTTACGTAGATTTCTGATGCAGATATACCGTCGTTTAATTGTCCGTCTTCTACATCATTCACATCAACGGTATAGTGAACACCGTCAGGCCAAATAAAGCTTTGGTTTTTAGCGAAGCTAACATCAACTTTTGGCGGAGCATTTCCGACCTCAATTAACTGTTGTGTATTAGTGATATCGCCATTACTGTCTTTTGCTTCCAAAATTAATGCGTACTTTCCGTTATTTGGAATATTCGAAGTAAATGCTTTACCGGTAACTATTTTTCCTGTTTTATCTACCGTTAAACTTGATAGTTGTGTATTGTCATTTACAGATTTTACTTGCCAACGATAGGTTAATTCGTCGTTATCTGGATCGGTAGATTTGTCGGCCGACGCTACCACATCAAAAGGTTTAGCACCTTTGGTTTGTTCAATTGTAATATTTGCCACAGGTGGGCGGTTGCCATCACCAATGTATTGAATTTGACTTAAACGAGCATCGTCGTTTTGACTGTGCCACTTAGAGCCATATTCAAGTACAAACAGTTCGCCGTTTACACTAAATTTAAGATCGATAGGCGCAATTAAGTTTGCACTCGGCGCAAAATCTTCAATCTTAACTAGGCGGCCAGCACCATCAAACGATACAACTTTTAACCAACGGCGCATAAAGTCTGAGATAAATAATCGTCCATCATAGTATGGAGGATATGCTTGTACTTCATCGTTAGGTATTGTGGGTGTACGATACACTCCCGCAACAAGTGCATTTCTAGAACCAGCACCTAGCTCAGGAAACCTTTCAGAATAACCATAAGGGTAAGCAATTAATGCTTCTTGAGCGGGTGGTAATACTTGCGCCCCTGTATTTCTAGGAGATTTATTGATGGGTTCTTCTGGCACATACCATTCACCGGGTTCATTTTTTATATGATCAAAATAACGGTATGGTTGATTAAAACCTATAAACAATGGCCAACCAAAGTTACCCGCTTCTTTTACTCTATTTATTTCGTCAAACCCTTTAGACCCGCGCTTAGGGTTAAACATACGATTGTCTGGGCCTACATCACCATAGAAAAGTGTTTCTTCAACGTTATCATAAGCTAACGTGTATGGATTACGTGTACCCATTACGTATATTTCGGGTTTTCCTTGAGTGCTATCTTCAAATAAGTTACCGGGTGGAATTGTGTAACCACCGTCATGCGTAGGTAAAATACGTAATATTTTTCCTCGGAGATCTTGTGTATTACCCGCCGAGCGTAGTGCGTCATCAACAACACGTTCTGGACGATTATCCGTAGGCCCAACACCTGCAGAATTAAACGGATTGGTATTATCGCCAATTGCAATATACAAATGCCCTTGCTCATCAAATTCCATATTACCGCCCGTATGACAACAAGTGTCGTCACTCGGGATATCAATCATGACTTTTTCAGAACTAAGATCCACCTCACCTTTGTTATTAAAGGTAAATCGAGAAATGCGTTGAATAACCATTTCATCAGATTCATTCTCTTTAGTGTTGTACATGAAGTACGCATGATTATTCGCATCAAAGTTGGGATCGAGTGCTACAGTAAGCAATCCAAATTCACCAAAACCTTTTGCAGAATGAATAGGAATATTTCCACCCGAAGTTCTTTTTTGTGTGCTTAAATCGTACCAATGAACTTGACCTTTGCGCTCAATCCATAAGATCTTTTCACCGTTTTTAGTGATATCTAAGCTAACTGGCTCACCTAATCGATCGACCAATACCTTTTTAACAAAGCGGTTAGGCTCTGGTCGCGACTTTGTATAATCAAGTGTTATATCTGTACCAATTGCGTAATCTAAGCCTTGCTTAACTGATTGCAAAAATAACGGGTCGCTAAAGTTTTCTTTTTTATGACCAAGTCCTGTATAAAAAACACGGCCGCCATCAAAGTTGTGATACCAAGAAATAGGATGATAATCTTTGTTTTCTCCACCTTCATAGCTGCTTTCATCAAGCATTATCAAGTCATGCCTACGATCAGATAACGATGTGAAGTTGTACCATTCATCTTCGAACTCAAATGTTTTTGGTAGGCCTTTTACAATATCACTGTCGCTTACAACGTTAAGCGTAGCTTTTTGAATTTTAGGATGACTTTTAAAACGCCCCCCAATCATTCGACCAAACCAATGCCAATCATATTCAGTGTCAGTGGCGGCGTGTATTCCTACAACTCCTCCACCCGCTTGTACATAACGCTCGAATGCTAGTTGCTCGGCATCATTAAGTATATCGCCGGTAGTATTAAGAAAAACAACCGCGCTTACTTGCTTAAGTTGCTTATCATTAAATACTGAAGAGTCTTCGCTAGAAAACGACTTTAAACCATTTTCAGCGGTTAATTTTTTTAATGCCTCAACACCCACTTCAATCGATTTATGTCGCCAACCTGCTGTCTCGGAAAAAATGAGAACAGATTTTTCTTGTGGTTCAGCAGAAATCTCTTTTACATTTTTATCAATGGGGGCCTTTTCGTTACAGGCTGAAAGAGAAATAGCGATAGCTAAAGCAGTAACTAATTTCAATTTTAATGCGTTAATAACCATGTATTAATACCTTGGAAAAAGATGACACTCAAAATCATCTATAAAAAGAACTATTGAGCAATAAGTTAGCGTTACCATAAACCAAATTACCCTATCGATCATTAGTTTTTTAATGAAATACAAAAAATCCTCCTCATTGCTGAGAAGGATTTTAAAAAGATAACTCAACGTGAAGTAAAACACGCTGATATTATGGCGTTTTTATTCGGGCACAACTTCAACAATTTTAATGTTATCAACATCAAAATCTAAACCTGCACCGCCATTTGCATGAATGTATAAATCTATACGTCCTTGATTTTCAAATGCGGTCCAGTCTTGGTCGTCACGAATAAACTCTACCGTTTTCCAGTCTGTGCCAAAATCAAACCAGCTTTCAATACGTGTGCCCCACTGCCCTTGAACAACAGAACGTAGGTACCCTGAACCACCCGATGCATTCGAACGTATATCAAAGCTAATTTTATACTGTTTACCCAAACCTAGACCTAAGTCTTGAGGTGCAATAGTAGAATTTAATGATAACCCCGTGTTTTTGTTTCCATCTGAAACAATATTAACACCGTAAATTTGATCCGATTTAGCCGACTCAACCACTGAGATTACCGTGGTATCATTGTTTTCCCAATATCCGCCCCATGGAGCGATATCTCCAGTTTCAAAGCTTGGATTTACGGCTTCTAATGTGTTCACTTCTACTTCTGGTTCAGGTTCAACTACCGGCGTTAAGTCTTCAAGCTTAATATTGTCTAAATACCATTGCTGACCTGCCGTTTGGAAGTTAATTTCAAGTGCAGTTTGTACGTCACTCCAATCTAAGCCGTCAATTTCTTTTTCAACATGTATCCACTGGTTCAAACCAGACGTTCCAAACCACGGACCCGAAGCTGTTGATTTCCAACCTCCATCAGTATTAACAAAGTAAGCAAAGCCTCCTGCCCATCCAGAGCCACTAACACGTTTAATATCGTATGAAAGCTTATATTTTTTACCTAACTTAATTAACCCTTGAGGAAGAACGGTATCGCTTAATGAAAGTCCTACTTTACCGTTTGTGGTATCGATAAGAACACCATAATCACCATCCTTCGCTGCAACAGGATCAACCGTAGCAGTTCCTACGCTATCCCAAACAAAGCTCCAGTCTGTTAAGTCGCCATATTCAAAACCAGAATTAGCACCTAGCAAATTAGATGGATCTGGTTCCGCACCACCTTCACCTACTACGGCAACATTGTTAAACGTATGACCGTCAACACTTGTTCTCCAGTCGCCACCAACAGCGCGTAACGATGTAATGAAACGATAACCAACGCCCGCAGTTAACGGTTGAGCAAGAGTAAGGTTAACGGTTGTTTTGCCCTCACCTGCAGGAACAGTAACTTTTGATAGACCCAACCATTGATTGCTTGGACTATATACTTCTACAGAAATATCTCTATCAACGTTTGTTGAATAATCTATCTCAAAAGAATATGTATCAGACTCAGGTAAATCTGCAATTTCATTTGTAACAACAACAGTATTACGCAAAGTAATTTCATCTTTAACTTCTAAAGATGTTGTAGATGTTAAACCGCCGTCTACGGTAGTTGCTGTTATAGACGTATTACCAGGCATAACTGGCGTTACAATGCCGTCGCTATTTACGGTGGCAACAGACGGATTACTCGATGCCCATGTAATCGCTTGATTACTCGCATTTAGCGGCATTACGTTAGCCTTTAATCGGTAATCTTTATCTTTATTAATAGCGACATCTGATTGAACAACTTGAACCGACTCTACTGCAACGGTTTTATATTCTTCTTTGGTTTCAACTTCTAAAATAACAGAACTGATTCGTCCATCAGAGTCTGAAAATGCAAACGACATTGTGTTATTTGCTTTTAAAAACTTTGCTGGCACAGGGATTTCTATTGTTCCAAAGAAATCGGCTCTTTCTGCCTGATCGTAACCTTTCCAATCAGTAGGAACCGCCACAGCATGACCATTTACTAATAACACTGGCTGTTTAGACTTGTCATGCTTTCGAGATATACTCATTCTCACAACCGCGTTGCCTTCAGTGTCGTTGTACCCGTTTTGAGAATAATGTAACTGAAGCGCAGTTTGAGTAGCAGCAGAGCGACCAGCGCGAACAACCAATCGTTGATAGTCTGCACTTTCTTTCCAAGTATCTGGATACTTTCGAAGAATATTTTTAAATACATTTTCGTAACTACGCAACGCAGATTGGTATCGTCTTATCTGGTTTGCGGGGATCGCATCAACAACAGCTTGGTCGTACACAAAACCTTCAGCGTATGCGTCTGTAAACGTCAATGTTTCTTGGTTTAAAGCAACATCGTTAAAAGTAAATTCGATTTCACTGTTTGCAACAATCGGCTGTAAATGCGTATCTGAATAATAGTTTTGCGTTCTTGAAATACGATCGTGTGTTATCGGCGACGCTAAAGTGTACTCCAAAATAACCGTTTCATGATCCGCTAATGAAATCTGTGATGGAGCTGAATTTGCCACCTCATCTGAGTAAATAGCTGTTTCACCATATGGAACATTAAGGCGTTTAACTCTTACTTGCTTTACTTCGTTACCGTCATTCATGAAGTTAAGCGAAACATTCTTAGCCGAATCTTCAAAATTATTTAACGCCAGATACACTTTATTGTTATATACAAACGCTTGAGCAGCAATATCAGTGTCATCCACCTCAATATCAACACGATGCCCTTTTACCTCTGACCATAACTGGTAAAATTTAGCTTTTTCGGTAGGTAAAAAGCCGCTCACTTTTCCAGCAACAATTTTATCTGGATCAGGGCGGAAAACCGTTGCTGAATATGGGTTAAAATTATTGGCGTCGTAAAACCATTTAGCACTACCGGTAATAAATGGAATTGATGTTAATATGCGATCTTCACGAGAAAGTAACGAAAACAAAATATGATTGTACGATCTTAATTCTTGAGAACTTTTTTCAGCGCTATATTCAATTGGGTATCCATCAATAATTCCACCATACTCTGTTACAGCATGAGGTTTAACTTCATCCCATTTTATTGCGCTATAGGTTTCAATTAAATCGATAATTGCTTCGGCGTTCGCTCCAGATCTAAAGTTGTCTTGGCCTGTAACATTCACACCGTCGTATAAATGGAACGCAAATGCATCCATATTATCACCAGCAACGTCCATAAACATTTTTTGACGCGATTCCCAATGACTAAAGTCATTCAATTCAAATGACGGCCACGCAGAAGAAAACCCAATAACATTAGTGTTAATACCTCGATTATCAAACTCTCTACCTATTTCGCTAAACCAAGCAGCCATATGTTCTTGCATTTCTTGGTTTTTAGCATTGTCCCACGGGCCAGGAACAAAGTCAGAGGCATGAACAAATGGTTCATTCATTGGTTCATAAAATAGTGGACGAATATCGTCGTCATAATAATTTTCAAAATAATCAGCAGCCCAACGTGCGCCATCAGCTATATCTCTTCCTTCTTTAATAACGCTGCTTGGGTGT
Source organism: Colwellia sp. (assembly GCA_020630795.1). Classification (GTDB taxonomy): domain Bacteria; phylum Pseudomonadota; class Gammaproteobacteria; order Enterobacterales; family Alteromonadaceae; genus Pseudocolwellia. Next base: position 126,878 of record JAHDIK010000003.1, on the reverse strand, counting down.
TCTGTTGCAACAATTCGGTTTGAACGATAAGGATATGACGGTGCATTTTTAGCATTTTCGACAGCTTCAGCACCTTTGGTCATTGCATAATCTGTTGACGGATAGTCAGTTGTGCCACTCGCTGCAAAAGGCCCCCAGAATGAACGACCATAGTCAGCATTAAGTTCATTTTTAATAAAGAGTAAATCCATTTCAGCAAGGCCCGGCTCTCCTGCTGTTGTATGAATATTAAAAAATTTGTTCCTTTTTAGTTGAGAAGTATTTCCTATGTAATGCTGTGTCGATAAATCTATATCGACTACTGCAGCATGGGTAATTGAAGGTGTAACAATCCCAGTCGACACCATACTTATAAGTACAGCTAGGTAACTTTTCTTCATTATCTTACTCTTTTATAGTTAGTTTAATTTTATATATTGTTATTGGTTTTTACTTATGAATTTCGATAATTACATAAAAACTAGTGAATTCAAACTTAAAATTTATACGAATTTTATCGTTGTTTCATACGAAATCATTCGTTGCATCAAAACCTTATAAATTTCAACAACAAAGAAATTACACATAAAATAGGCAATATTATTCAACGACTTATAAATCATTTATATTGAATACACTTTTGAAAAATAAAATCGTAATGATTAAAATATTAGATTTACACACCTTCCAAATCAGTGATAGTATATTTTACATACAAACGTTTTAATTCAAATTCGAAGTGAGTATTTTGATATGAAAAAAGTAGCAACGTTAGTTTTTGCCTTAGCAACAGCATATGCACCATTAAGCTCTGCAAGCATTATTATTCCATCTGATTATGCGGTTAATGCATCAGTCGCTTTCGATGACATTAATTCTTATCAGGTTAATTCTATTCAGAACGATGCCATTGGTATTAATTCAGACACAACGTCGATTAATAATTCAATAGTTGCAGGCAGTAACCCGTTAAATGGCGCACTTACCGACGGATTAACGATTAACACATCTTTAATGAATGGAGTTGACGACGTAGATTTTGAATCAATATTCTATGACTTTGAAGTTAACTTAGAGAACAATTCTGCGTCGAACGAAGCTGAGTTTTTCTTTAACTTTAATTATTTCCAATCGGCAGTTGTAGAAGTATCTGATGTCAATTTTGATGATGCATTAGTTGATTCAACATTAAGCCTTTATGATGATTCGTTTAACGAAATATTTTCTTCATATTTATTCGCTGATTCATTCTCTGGTGCCGATTCAACTTTTGGTGACTTTGATTTTTCTTTTAAATTAGCGGCTGGAGAAGCTCTGTCGTTTTCAGGTTCTGTAAACGTGTCGGGATATGATTTTGGTGAAGCTTACTTTGAGCAAACTACATCAAGCATTCTATCACTAACACAAATCGTAGAAACGTCTACATCTGTTCCTGAACCTTCGTCAGCACTTTTATTACTACTTCCATCACTTTTACTTTTACGTAAAAAATCTTAACTTTATCTAGCACCTACACTATAAACTGTAGGTGCCAACTCTCCCCCCCTTCAGGATTTGCGAGTAATATTCACTCTACATTCCATCGTAAAAATTCGTGTATAATTCCTCATTAAAGAATTATGTAATACAATAAATAACCATGACTATTCAAAATAAGCATGTTACGCAAGACATGTTTCATGTTCCGTCTGAAACCTTTCCGAATATTATTAGCAAAGATGCATTAGTTCATTATTACGGTATTGTATTCTCTCAGCGTTCTTCAAACGCTTGTTTTAATGAGTTATTGAACGGGATTAGCTGGCAACAAGATCAAGCTATTATTTTTGGTAAAAACATTAACACTAAGCGCAAAGTTGCTTGGTATGGTTCGTCTGCATACAAATATACTTACTCAAATACCACTAAACTCGCGCTCCCATGGACACCGCTCTTATTGCAAATAAAGGGCAAAGTTGAACAAGTTACAGGTGAAACTTTTAACGCGTGTTTAATGAACTTATATCATGATGGAAGTGAGGGAATGGCGTGGCATAGCGATGCTGAGAAAGACTTAAAGCCTAATGGCGCTATCGCATCGCTAACCTTTGGAGCTGAGCGAAAGTTCAGTTTTAAACATAAAGTCACGCAAGAAAAAATTGACGTACTGCTAGAAAACGGCAGCTTACTCATGATGGCTGGCCCAACACAAACTCATTGGATGCACAGGCTTCCACCAACAACGAAAGTAAGTTCTCCTAGAATAAATTTAACTTTTAGAACCATTATTAATCAATGTTAACTAATAAAAAAAGGCTGAATTTCTATTCAGCCTTTAACGTTCCGTTTATCCCCAAATTAGAATCGTCTTCGTCTACGACGTTTCTTTTTAGGTTCCGAGTCTACAACCTCTGATTCTTCAGCCACTTTTGTGCTATCCGGTTGAGCTAGGGTATCTGGCGATAATTCAGAGTCAATAAACACAACTTCCTCATCATCTTCTACTTCCTCAATCACCTCTTTTTCAAGCTTTAACAACTGTTCTGATAACTTGTCAGGTACGTCGTCATTAGTATTATGTTGACTAAACACTGACTTAAGTTTGTTAGTAAAGCCTTTCTTCGGAGCTGGTTCTACTTTGCGTTCTGTATCCGTTTTGTCAGCTTCAACTGCGCTTTGATCAAATGGGTGTTCCGTACTCTTAGAGGTTAAGTCATTTGATTTATTACTAGATTGCGGAACAAAGTTAGTTGACGATGTAATCACAGAATCATCTGTATTGTTTTCAGCAACATTTTTTGTCGGCTCTACCGAAGGAATAGGTTCATCTACATCAACCTCATTTAGACTTACCGATTTCCCCTCTTCATTCTTTATATTAACAGGCGTTAACTCATCAATATCTTCAATATTTTCTGTCGCTTTATTTAAAATCAAATCACCAAATTCACGCACAACATCGTCAATTTCTCGTTTAGAAATTTCAGCGGCTCGTTTAAGGTCAGTTAACTGTTTATTAATCGCGTTGTATTTTTTTTCTAACGGTTCAATATTGTCCTGAACTTCAGGCGATAGGGCTTTGGTAAGCTCTTTATACTGATTAATTTCATTCTCATAAAGCGTTAACGTTTTGGTAGTTTGCTGAATGGATTGATCGATTAATGTTGTTTTTTTAATAAGATCTCGTTTTTTATTCACAAACTTATCAATTAATTCTTTTGAGACTTGGCTACTCGACTGATCTGCGGGTAAAAATTCTTGAAACTCTTGAATTTTAGTTACAGGTAACCAGTAACTAAGCGATGGATTCCAACCATATAAGTCACTATTTTTTGAAACCAACGACTGTACGTCTTTTACACCAAACGGCCCGTTTACGTTACCGTTTTCTGATAGATACCATTTTTCCATAATTTATCTGTCTTTATTCACGTTATGTTAATTACAACCACACATGGTTCATTTATTAATAAACCAATTCATCTTTAGTTACAGCACTGATATTTTTTTGAAGTGCGGCGTATTGCTCATGAATTTTATCTAGCGTTACTCTCACTTCAGTATTTAGTTTTTGAGTAACTTTAGCGTAATTATCAATATCATGATCCATTTCAGACAATGCTGCGCGCGTATTACCTAACGTATTATCAATACGAGACAAGGTTTTAAACATTGATTCTTCTTTATTCTTGTATTCTTCAAGTAACGCTTTTGGTATTGCTACAGGTGGGGTTGGAATAACAATTTCTTGTTGGAAATCTTCAACTTCGTGTAACGGCGTCCAATGAGTAAACGACGGGTGCCACACATAAAGCTCTGCTCCTTCATGTTTTTCAACGTAAGTTTTTGCTTCGTCAAACGTTAATGTTTCGGTTATTTCACCGTTATTAGAAAAAAGCCATTTTTTCATTTTTACGCTCTACTTGTTATCTTATTATTATGAACATCAATGAATATGTATCAAAGATAGCTGTCCTTACTTGCTGTTTAAATCTATCAAGTTATGCGCAATTTATCATCTACTATTTATTAAAAAAATGATTTGATTTACGGCGTTGTTCATTAGCAAATCGAAAAACAGTCACGCATAAAAAAACCGTAACAAAAGTTACGGTTTTTTCACAAAATGAAGTTATTTACTTAATTTTTACTAATGTACCTTTTAATGCTACACCAGCCATTACAGCACCCGCTCCGCATTCAAACTCACTTGTTGATGAAAATGGTACATTTTTATAATTAGACGTAATGTTAATTACGTGTGTCATTCCTTCACGAACAGCTCGCTCTTGAAGTGCTTTTAATGCTGACAACATTGCCCATTCACAAGCTTCTTGGTCGCTTTTCATGAATGCATTCGTTTTTTTGTTTGTTGAAACTTCGCCGTACTTAGATTCAAACTTCGTTGGGCTGTTTTCAGCAAAGTGCAAAGGAACACTTAATAAAGCGTTTTTTGCTTTTGTGCTTTCTAGTAAAGGCTCAACCTTAAATTTCAAACGGTCGTCTCTAGCATGTGCTGAAGTTGCTACAATTAATGTTAATAACGAAGTTATTATTATTTTGCTTAATTTCATGTTCATCCCTTAATTTTCTAAAAATATATACGAAACAGCCACCCCGGCAATCACGCTATGAGTAGTATTAACCAAAGAGCTTGTTTCAAATGTTGCGTCTTTAATATTGCTATAACGGGTAAATACTCCTAACCACACGTTATTTTTACGCCATGTACTTCCAATTGCAAGCCTTAAACCTGCATATCCTGAATTTGTCACAAACGCTGTCCTAGTACTTGTTGAAAACTCGTTAGATACACCATAATAATAATCAGCATATTTGCTAGAGTTATACATTAAGGAAGCAGACGCATTAAACACTATACTCCCCCCAAATACGTTTATTTGTGGAGTAGCTTTATAATTTACGCTCAGTTGTGACACCCAACCAGCATCATCAATCCCTTTAAAATCGGTCGCGATTGCCTTTCGCACAGACCAATCAACAAACATATGATTAGCACTGTCATGTGTACCTTCAAAATAATACTCTAGCGACGGCCCTATTTCACCAACCCAATCTAAGTCGGGCATTCCAATTCTCGCTTTATTATCCTTAACAGGTATCGCCCCAGCAGCATCTAAAGCTATATGCCATTTATTACCAGTAAACAACTCACCTTCAAAAGCATTACGATCAATTTTAAACTCATCGCTTTTATAATAAATATAAGGCATAGGAAAAGCATATACACTTGTTTCGTCAGAGCCTATATAGTCATTTAAATACGTTACGCCTGCACCAAAACCAAAAGTATAATTTGCATTACTGCCTAAGAAAGAGGAAGATGACTTTTCTGCATGTGCCGTTGACAAACAGCACATAACAACGCCTATTAAGCAAAAGAAACGATTTAACGGATATCCCATCAAGATTATGCGATACCGCCATTTACTGAAATAACTTGGCGAGTAACATACGCTGCGTCATCTGAAATTAGAAAACCAACAGCACTGGCAACTTCTTCAGGTTTACCCATTCGTCTTAACGGAATCATGTTTTTAATATCACCTACGGGTAAATCATCTGTCATTTCAGTTTCAATCAAACCAGGTGCAACACAATTAACCGTTATTTTGCGTTTAGCTAATTCTAATGCTAATGCTTTTGTAGCCCCGATAATACCCGCTTTAGACGCACTATAGTTTACTTGGCCACGATTACCTATCTCTCCTGATAATGAAGAAACCGTGATAATACGCCCTCCTTTGCGCGCACTTACCATAGGCATAACAAGCGGATGTAATACATTATAAAAACCATCTAAATTTGTATGAATTACATTGTCCCATTCATTTTCAGTCATCGCAGGAAAAGCAGTGTCGGCTGAAATACCAGCGTTACATACCACACCGTAAAACGGGCCAAACTCTTCAAGATGAGACTCAAGCACTTGTTTAGTTCCAGCACGATCTGCGGCATCAAATTGTACGATACTTGCACTAACACCTTTATTTTCAACAAGTAAGGCAACATCTTCTGCACTTTTAACATCAGAGCGACAATGTAAACAAATATCAAACCCCATATCAGCTAACTTTAATGCAATAGCTTTACCTATACCTTTGCTTGAACCCGTAACTAAAACTCGACGACCCATTACACTTTACTCCACGCTAATAATTTTGAACGCAATATTGTTTCTCTTTCTGCACATAGCCTTAAGCTGTCAGACACATCTCTTAACTTTATATTCTTTCTTTTTTTGCAATATAGAACGGCTTGCATAGCAAATTCTCGCCATAAATCACCCACTTCGGTGGTATATTGAGAGATTTCATGCAATGCATCGTCATTTAATAACTGCGACGCTTCATCTAAAAAGCTTGCGTACATAAACCTAAAGCCCGCTCCACCGGTACCAATTTCTTCCTGCATTCGAACAATATTACTCAGGAACATTCCTATTTCTTCATCGGAAGAGCTTTCAAGGTTATCTATTTTTTTGGCTAAATGATTAATTCCTTTAATACCAAAGAATGGTAAAACTAAACCACTCATCATTTTCGCCGTTTTTTTAATGCTTTTTTTAATTTGAACTTCCAGTTCAACGTTATTATCTGGCTTATCCATCACGTACATTAGCCCTTTTGCAGCTAACATACCTTTAGCGAATCTCGCCTGTTTTAAACTTTCGGCCGAACATGTAACAACATCTTCAAAAACGGGGTCACTAATCAAGTAATCCCCATTTTCATTTTTACCGTAAACCATTAAATTATGAGCGTTAAACTGAAATCTCATATCTTCGGGAAAATAAGGTAACCAATATACTGATGTTTGTAATCCTACAATTTTTCCTTCTTCAAGCGCTTTATCTAGCGCTTTCATGCCTTCGTCTTCGTTTGAAAATTTTTGTGACGTTAACTTAACCCCAAGTTTTTTACATACTGACGAAATAATTGACTTAGGCGGCATTCGATAAGCTATTAACGGTAAACCGCCTACTTTTACCATAGGCAAATATACAAATGTTAACGCTGCTGACAATCCAAACACCATAGGCTCTGAGAGTTCAAACCCTTGGCTATTAAGCATATTGGCTACAACGCCTGATTCACAATGAGAAGATTGACGATGAACAACATGGTTTTCTATAACACTCATGATTCTATAACCGGATTTTTAAGTTCTTGTAAAGTCACGTTGAACACGTCACTGTATTTTTGTAGTTTTTTATCTGACAAGCTATTAAAAACACTTGGTTTCATATGGCGCTTAATTTGCCATTGAAAAAAACCTGTTGCATGAGCTAAAGACATCAAGTCAAACCGAAACAAAGGTGCATAATAAGCAACAGGAGAAACTCGCCCTTGAATAAAGTCTTGTTTAGCTTTATTTAGCTGATTATCTAACGCTTTTACCGCCATTTCAGTTGCAAAACCTTCAACTTCCCAACCCGACGATTTTACACCTTCATAATGACCTTTTTCATCCACTGCGTATATCAGCTTTTTATGGCCACTATAGGTTTTACAGGCGTCTTGAGGAACCTCTTCTTTTTTCATAATTACACCACGGTAAGTTGCATAAATGCGCTAGAAAAGCGACCACTCTCTGGCACATAGCAGAGAATCTTTTGTCCTACTTTTAATTCTTTAGTTGTAAAAAGCTCTTCAAGCATTATAAAAATAGATGCCGATCCTGTATTTCCTTTTTCAGTAAGGTTGGTAAACCACTTTTCAATAGGAATAACAAAGTCAATATTTTCAAGGCCTGCGTATAGTTTCTCTCTAAAATAATGAGATGAGTAATGAGGAAGGAAAAATTCGTAATCGTTCGGAGATAAGGCACGTTTAGTAATAATTTTTGAAAGTGCTTGTTCGACGGTGGTTCTAACAATATTGTCGTTTAATAGCTTAACATCTTGTTTAACCGACATAATGGATTTTTGTTCGCGTTCTTTACCTTTAAAACGCATCCAGCCAACAAGGCTACCATCTTCTTTATCTGCACCGGAATACATACATGGTTCCATCTCATTCGCGAAAGAAACTACATCTATCCAGTCTATTTCCAACGATATACCTTGAGCATTTGGCTCATTTGAAACAAGGACAGAACCTGCACCGTCTGATAGCATCCAACGTAGAAAATCTTTCTCGAATGCTATTTCAGGATTACTTTCTAACTGAGAAAGCTTGTATTCACTCTCAGCTTCAAAATTGTCAGATTGCATTATTCCTGACGCTAATTCACTTGCAACAACAACACTCTTGTTACTTTCTCCAGCTTTTACATTTAAGTAGGCATACTTCAATGCTGTTATACCGCACAAACATATACCTGATGTAGACACAGCTTCACATGGTGGATTTTTAAGTTCGCCATGCACCATTACCGCATGGTTAGGCATAACCTGATCAGCCATTGAGGTACTTGCCACTATACTATCAACGCTGTTGATTTCATTTTCAGTCGTAAATAACTTTTTTACAGCAGCTGCAGCTAGTGACGCATTGGTATAATTAAATTCCCCTGTTGCAGGGTCAATACCATAGTAACGAGACTTTATACCATTACTTCTCAAAATTACTGATTTAGCTCTAGACTTTTTACCTGAAATTTTTCCAATAACATTTTCCATTTCAGCATTGGTAATTTTTTCATTTGGAAGAACTGCTGAAATGTTATTAATAAATACACGTTTGCTCATGTAAAACTACTCTCCTGAGGGTTGAGCATAATACTGTTTTTGTTTCGCTATTTGTTTACTAAAAACAGAGGAAATTAACTTGATGATTAAAGCAGTAATAGGCACCACGGTAACGATCAAAATAAATAAAAAAGTGAAGTAGAAGCACAAACCTAATTTTCGTCGAATACTATCTTGCGGACCTATCAACATTAAAAGTTTTCCCCAAACCTTAAAGCTTCGGTGTCCTATTTTTTCACTAAACACTAATTTTTCATTAATTTTAACCGCTTTCAATCCTTTCATAATTGGTTGGGTTAAATCTGGCTCAATACTTTCTAAACGCTCTACAATGGCATTTCCAAATCGGCTAGCATTAATAATATCTTCATCTGAAACGCCCGCTTTAGGAACCCATGACAGTGACTTCTTTTTACCGGTAAACATCCATAACGGTGTGGCCAAAAAGCTAAAGCCAGCTCCACACTCATCTGTAAGCACTATATTATCAATTAGTTTAGCATTTGCTTGAACTAACAACGCTTTAATTTTTTCTTGTGCGGTTAACCACATGCCTCTACACCCCACTACAGTAATTACAGGGGTATTATTTAACAACATTTTAGCATCGTCACTTTGAAGAAAACTTGAAACAGGTAACGATGGAGACAGAAACCAAACTTGGTAGGACAAAATAATCAAGTCGTATTGTTTATGAATAGGAGGATACGATACCAAAGGAACGGGCTTCATATAAACCGACTCTGGCATTATTTTGAAAAAATTGAAAAAATTCCACGGAAATGAAAACGCGTTTTTAGGCTCAATGCAATGATAATCAACTTCAATATTATCATTACTTAAAAGTGGCTCAACAATAGAGTCGGTAATTCGTGTTAACTGCCCTGTTTGCGAGTAACCCACTACTAAAATTTTTCGCACATGCTAGCCCTTTATTGCCCATAAAAATCAAGTCGCGTATCATAACAAAATCATTATTAAATAAAAACGCTCTATTGTGAACAGCACAGTCATTAAGTACCGTAAGTTGGCAACTTGGTTTGCCATGAACTCAATAGTAATGAGCACATGTTTTGCGCAAACTACCTTTGACTTATCAATACAGTTTGAAAAGCTAAAAACAACAGACCATGCCATCATGGTGGAAGTTTTTAGAAGCGATAAAAACCTTCAAAATGTTAACTGGCAAACATTAACGCCATTGCGCACGAAAACAGTTAAGTTAACCGAAAAAAATAAGACTTTAACGATACGAAATTTACAACAAGGTTTGTACGCGTTAAGAGCCTTTCAAGATTTAAATGACAACCAAACTTTAGACAAAACCTCATCAGGTATACCTAAAGAACCCGTTGCATTCTCTAATAACCCAAGTTTGTTTAAGGGTGAACCTGATCTTGAAAAAACAAGTATTTGGTTGGATAAAGATCGTTCGGTTACAATTAAATTTAAGCACCGTAAACGAAAAAAAGCACGAAGAAAACGATAATGCTTCGTGCTTTTATCTATGCATTCAACCCTGTAAACATTCGGTAATTAAGCTTTAAATTTACTCACAATGTCAGCTAACACAACTTGTCCTTCAGTATAATAAGTTTCTGACTTAGGTAAATCTAAATACGCGTCTCTCGCATATGATTTTATTTTCGAATGGTTTGTGCCTCGGTAAACAACATTCATCACATCACGATAACGACCTTGATCTGTTTCACCAAAAGCACGACAAATCCATGCAAGTGTATCAGCTTGAAATTCAGCAGCTTGTTTGAAATTTTGAAGTAAAAATTCGCTCAAGGCGTCACCAATATCAGGATCAACAGATTTACGATCTTTGATAACTTGTGCAAGCGACTTGATCGCTCTTAAATCTCCTTTAGCAATAGCAAATAACTTTCTTTGTTTAGCGGTTAAATCCGCTCGCGGTATTATAACCTCAGCTTTAGACGCTCTAACTTGTTCTTTTTGAGCCAGCTCGCCTAACGATATGTTACCCTTTTCAAACTGCTCATCATTACGTTCGGGCAATTTTTTATACGAGCGTTTAGCGTATTTTCTAAGCTTTTTATGTACTTTACTTTTAGATATTTCAACAAGTAATGCACGGTAACGTCCATCTGACGTTGCTGCTAGCGCTTTACACGCCCATGCTAAAGTATCGACTTCCGTAGTTAAATCGTCTTTATAACGAGACGATAATATTTCCGCTAATATATCAGCGTTCTCTCTCGTATTTTCTTGACCAGCAGTCATCATTTGAGCAGCTTTTTTAATTTGAACGAGGTCTCCCGACGTTAACTGCTGATATACATTTGCATTTGCGCCAAACGTCATAAATGCAACGATAAGAGCGGTTAAAAATAAAGTTTTCACGTACTTTTCCTTATTAATAATTGTGAAATATAAAATTCAATGGTTAAGTTCGGCCAAACTGTAAGTTTTAAACGCATTATAATCAACTATTTATTAAAATTAAGATTGCCAGCGGATCTCCAACTGTTAAAATACGTGATGAGTTTTCTTAACACGATATTTTGCATGTATTCTCGCTTATTTACCCCATTAGACTTAGGTTTTACTCAATTGAAAAATAGAGTTTTAATGGGCTCTATGCATACTAATTTAGAAGAGGCACCAAATGGTTTTAAACGGTTGGCCTCATTTTACGGGTTACGTGCACAAGGCGACGTTGGGCTTATTGTAACGGGTGGAATATCTCCTAACCTTGAAGGTAGACTTGCACCTAATAGAGCGTTAATGTCAGATCAAAGCGCTGTAAAAAAGCACGCGTTAATTTGTGACGCCGTACATTCAGAAGGCGGTAAAGTATGCATGCAAATATTACACGCTGGTCGATATGCATATCAAAAACAAATTGTTGCTCCTTCGGCAATTCAATCAACTATTATCCCACTTACTCCCAAAGCTTTAACATTTGAAGAAGTTGAAAAACAAATTAATGACTTTGTTAATACAGCAATTTTAGCGCAAGATGCTGGATACGATGGCGTTGAAATAATGGGTTCTGAAGGTTATTTAATTAACCAATTTATTGCTCAAGCAACTAATCAACGTGACGACAAGTGGGGTGGAAGTTATAACCAGCGTATTCAATTTGCCATAGAGATTGTAAAACGTATTAGGCAGCGAGTCGGTGAAAATTTCATCCTTATCTATCGATTATCTGCAATTGATCTGATCAAAGGTGGTAGCTCGTTAAACGAAGTTATCATTCTAGCTCAAGCAATAGAGAAAGCCGGAGCCACTATTATCAATACAGGTATAGGCTGGCATGAATCACGTGTCCCTACAATAGCAAGTATGGTTCCTCCTGGTGCTTTTGCTTCTATTAGTGAAAAAATCAAAAATAACGTGACTATTCCTACTGTTGCCAGTAATCGAATCAATACGCCTGAGCTTGCAGAGTCGGTATTAGAAAACAACTGGGCCGATATGGTGTCAATGGCCCGCCCTCTTCTTGCTGATAGTCATTTTGTTGCCAAAGCAAAACAGAAAAAACCTGAATCAATAAACACGTGTATAGCGTGTAATCAGGCGTGCTTAGATCACATTTTTGAAAACAAAATTGCATCTTGTTTAGTTAACCCGTTCGCTGTTCACGAAGATGAGCGAGCATTAGTAAAAACAAACTCTCCACAACACATAGCTGTTATTGGTGCGGGACCTGCTGGAATGTCGTTTGCACTTTATGCAGCTCAGCGAGGCCACAAAGTTCACCTTTACGAAAAATCTAGCCGCATAGGTGGTCAGTTTAATTTAGCGAAAGAAATTCCTGGTAAATCAGACTTTAATCACACGTTACGCTATTTTGAATATCAGTTATCGAAACACAATATAGCAATATCATTAGATACAAATGTTAACTCGCAGGATTTATCAGCATTTGATCATATTGTTGTTGCTACAGGTTCTGCGCCTCATTCACCTAAAATAGCAGGCATTACTCACCCAAAAGTTGTTTCATACCACGATGTATTAACTGGAGCTGCTGAAGTAGGAACGAACGTTGCTATTATTGGAGCAGGTGGAATCGGCTTTGATGTTGCAGAGTTTCTCACACACGATCAGTCGTTTGACCAAATAAAGGAATTTGCTGACACATGGGGTATAGATTTAAGTTTACAAACTAATGGGGGGTTAAAACCTCAAAATCGCTCTACTCCAACAAGAAAAATTTACATGTTACAGCGAAAAATTAGAAAGCCCGGTGCGAGCTTAGGTAAAACAACTGGCTGGATTCACCGTACATCTCTAAAAGAAAAAAATGTATCGATGCTTTCAGGAGTAAGTTACGACAAAATAGACGATGAAGGGCTACATATTAATATACGTAAAAAGCCTAGGCTATTGCCTGTAGATACTATAGTCGTGTGCGCTGGACAAGTTAAAAACAACAAACTAGTCAACATTTGCAAAGAGACATATCCTAACGCGAACATACATACCATTGGTGGTGCTAATAATGCGGAAAAGCTTGATGCACAAAAAGCCATTGAAGATGCGTTACATTTGGCATTAGCCCTGTAATAATAAAGACTTACAAAAATAGTAATTCAGCATGACAACATAAGGACTTGCGACTTTGTTCATTTCAAAACAATCGTTTAAGCAAAAAACACTAAAAAGTGTATTGCCATTGTTAGCAGTTATTACGTTTATAGTTTTATTTATGTTGCCATTATTGTCAAAGCCAACCTATGGAAATGATTGGTATAAAGACTTTAACATGACCAAGGTAGAGCGCTTTTCTAAATCATTTAAATCGAATATTACCTTCTATACATCATCTCCAAAACCAAATGCTCCATCACTTACCCTAATACATGGCGTGGGAGGTTCGGGAGCTGACTTTAAAGACATTGTAGCGACACTGTCTCTTCATTATCAGCTTTTTATTCCTGATCTACCTGGATACGGGCTTTCTCAAAGTAAACAGAATACTTTTTTACCCAGTAAATATGCGCAAGCATTCGCAGAAGTGTTACCGGGTTTAGTAAAAAAAGATAATATTATTATTGGGCACTCTATGGGCGGTAATATAAGTACACAGCTTGCATTAAATCACCCAGAACTCGCTCAAAAGCTGATATTGATTGATGCAGCGGGTTTTATAAATAAGTTTTCATACAGTCAATATATCGCGACAAACTATGCAACAGAAAAAGTAGCATTAATTGAGAAAGAAGTACCGCTGCTCAAAGGGCTCATTAAAACGGTTAACGAATACATTCCCGACCCAACTAAAGTCCTACTTGGCGATGCTGGACGTAAATACATTTTATCGAATAATAGTACGATTATTTCAGCATTAGCAGTACTCGACGAAGACTTAACAAGCGTTATTAGGAAGCCAGCGCCCCCAACCCATATTATTTGGGGAGCGAAAGATAATGCAATGCCGGTTCAAGTAGCAGGATTATTGAGCACCTTATTGAAAACAGACTCTGTTTTAATATTTGATGAAGGCGGACATTCGCCTCAAAAACAATTTCCTCACCAAGTAGCAATGAGCATTAAACAGTTTATAGAAAGTGAAACGAACGTTGCGCCAAGAACTGCACCATTAGTGAAGCACAACAAGGATATTCATCTTAATTGTAAAAATAAGGCTAATGTGAACGTATTGTCTCATGCTCAATACAAAAACGTGACAATTGAAAACTGCAAGACCAAAACCGATATACATAGCCTTGTCGCCTCAAGCCTCACGATCAAAAACTCTCAAGTTAGATTTACAAATCTCAATATAAATAACCCAGATGCTTTTGCGTTTATCGCGCTAGAGTCTGACGTGGCTATTTGGGGTGGGCAACTTAAAGGAGTTTCTCTTGGGTATATTGAACAAAGTAACGTAGAAATACACGGTACAAATATTTATACATCGAACGCATTGGTGGTTAGTAACGAACCTGACACTATGAATGTTTCAATTAACCAAGTAATTCAGAACGGTCGACGATTCAATTGGCATGGTATGATTGAAGTAGGATTTTAACGCCCTACTTCAAATCATTAAACGTTAGCATGCACTATTCTATTCTTTGGGTTTAGTCGCAATAAGGTTAATTAACGTTTCCTCACGTTCTGTTGGTGGTTTTATCCCAAACCAATTCTCCTTTATTGCTAAGTCTTCTCTACTCCACCAAAGAAACGGATATGATATTTGGTCAGCCTTTACGTCGAATCCTGATGTTTTGACTAGATTCAAATACTCATCAGCAGTTTTCTGCACACTCATAGGATGGCGAAACAACAATTTAATTATCCACGAATGAATATAACGTTTAGTAGATTCGGCAAATAACAGAACTCCACCAGGTTTTAATATCCGAAGAAACTCAGCTAATGCTTCAGGTTGATATATTAAGTGATGAAATGTTTGATGACAAAACAGCATATCTACTGAATTATCTTCCAGTTTAATCATAGAACTCGAGCAACGAACATACTCAACATGAGATAAATTATGTAGGGCAACTTCTTTTTTAGTTTCATCCAACATCTCTTGATCAATATCCATCGCGATTAATCGCTTTGGTTGATATCGATCATTGAGCTTTTTCATTGAACGACCATAGCCACAACCAACATCAGCAATTACATCAAATTGCTGTTGTTCACCTAACAAATGCGTTAAGTCTTCTAACGCAACTTCTAACACATAGTCAGTCCATGTTTTACTTCGTAAGAACCACTTTCCAAACGCAGACTCTGGAACATGTGCTTCGGCTAAAACGTTTTTCATTACCATTTCACTTTCTGTTTAAACGTACTTCTTAAAGATCAGAGAGGTGTTAATACCACCAAAAGCGAAATTATTACTCATTACATAATCCGTTTCGATTTCTCTTCCATCACCCTGAATATAATCTAATTCACCACACTCAGGATCTACATTATCTAAGTTGACCGTAGGGGCAAACCAACCATTATTCATCATCGAGATTGAAGCCCACGCTTCAATTGCCCCACACGCTCCCAAAGTATGCCCTAAATAACTTTTCAGAGAACTAATAGGAACGTTTTTAAAAACGGCATTTTGAGTAGCATTGGTTTCAGCAATATCGCCTTTATCAGTTGCTGTACCATGAGCATTAACATAACCAATATCTTCAGGTTTTATACCCGCGTCTTTAATTGATTCAGACATGGCCACTGCCATTGTTTCTTTCGTTGGCTGTGTAACATGTACGCCATCAGAATTTGTACCGTACCCTACAACTTCTGCATAAATAGTTGCTCCACGAGCCACCGCATGTTCATATTCTTCAAGAATAAGGGTACAAGCCCCTTCACCAATAACTAGGCCATCTCGGTCTTTGTCAAAAGGTCTAGGTGTTGCATCAGGAGTATCATTTTTAGTCGTTGTAGCATAAAGCGTATCAAACACTACAACTTGGCTTGGACAAAACTCCTCCCCGCCACCAGCAACCATGATATCTTGCTTACCAAACTTTATTGCTTCGTATGCATAACCAATTGCTTGTGAGCTAGAAGTACATGCTGAACTCGTTGTGTATACACGTCCGGCAATTCCAAAAAATACACCTACATTAACCGCTGTGGTGTGGCTCATCATTTTTATATAGCTAGTAGCATTGATACCATTCATATCACCTGACTTTATAAGATCGCCAAAAGCGACCATAGGTTCACTAGTACCTGCTGACGAGCCATATGCAATTCCCATACGGCCAGACTTTATATATTTATCTTCTAATAAATTAGCATCTGACAAGGCATTTTCAGTAGCGCTTGTTGCCATTAATGAAATACGCCCCATCGAGCGTATTTGCTTGCGCTTATAATGAGCAGGCTTTGTAAAGTCTTCAATCGGTGCAGACAAATGAGTATATAAGCCATCAATTTCTTTAAGCGACTCATCAACTTTTACAGCGTTCTTTTTTTTACGTAAATTTGCTTCAAAGTCTTGCCAATTATGCCCAAGCGATGTGATTGCAGACATTCCAGTTACTACAACGCGTTTCATTTATTCATTAGCCTCTTCGTTTATTTTTTTAATATGTATTAACCACTATAGTGCGGTAATTTATAACTGTTCAGCTAAAAATTTAGCAGGATCATCTGGTTGAAAAACATTAACCCTAGCAGAAGCAATCTGCTGATCGTTTTCAGATATAGAACAATCAAAAGCACTTAACCCTGATTCGTCTCTATACAACTTACTTGCTTTAATGATCAGATCAGCTCCTGTTTTAAAAACAGGTACATCACATTTATATTTTCGAGAGCTTACTAAAAAGCCAATTTCTACCGGCCGGCCTTCTTTAATTTCGTTCGCGTTAGCGTATGCAGCGATGCTTTGCGCCATATACTCAATACCTACGTAACTAGGAACGCCGTTTAGCTTATCACTATAAAGTAAGCTTTCTGGAGAAATAGTATGGCGGCAAACGCCAGAATCGTCATCGAACGTTATCAGTTCATCAAGCAATATCATCGGCTCTGCGTGAGGGAGCACATCTTTTACGTTATATTTAGTCATGTTATTTTCCAATGAGCACACTCACATTGTTTCCGCCAAATGCAAAAGAATTTGAAAGGCATGTTGAAAAACCATCTTCATTCGTTTGCCCTATCGACGTTAAAGCGATTGGCGCTAATTCTTCATCAATTTCATTATCCCAGCAATGAGGAATATAAGTAGTATTATGGTTTTGTAGCATTAACCAACACAATCCAATTTCTGTTGCACCAGCTGCTCCTAAAGTGTGACCAATCATTCCTTTAACTGAACTACAAGGTGTATTTTCACCAAAAACTTTATTTACTGCAATTGCTTCCATCGAGTCATTTTTGCGGGTTGCTGTGCCGTGTAAGTTAATATAATCAACATCATTAACACTTAATTGAGCCTCAACAAGCGTTTGTTCCATAGCAGTAATAGCACCTTCACCTTCAGGGTGAGGTGCCGACATATGATGAGCATCACTTGATTCTCCGCACCCAAGTAGCTTAATTGCACCTTTATCTTTTCTTAATACGCAAAGTGCGGCCGCTTCCCCCAAGTTAATTCCGTCGCGATTATGGCTCGAAGGTTGACATATATGACTTGATGTTGAATCTAACGCACTGAAACCATTAACTGTCATTCCACATAGAGAGTCGACACCACCCACAATAGCAGCATCAATAACGCCGGAGTGAATGAGCTCTTTTGCGGTTATAAAAGCCTTAGCACTTGATGAGCAAGCTGTCGAAATTGTAAACGCAGGGCCTGAAATGTTTAATTCATCGCTAATAAACTCAGCTAAATTATACATTTCTTGCATTCTATAATCATAATTTTCAGGAAAGCTACCGCTAGTTTCAAGTACTTCAACCGCAGTCTCTCCCTCATGTATTCCTGATGTACTTGTACCAACAATAACACCAATACGACTAGACGGAATCGCTTTTTTTAAGTCATTCACTTCATCAGCTAACGACAACAAAGCCAATTTTGCCAGTCGATTATTACGTGTATTAACGTGTTTTTTATTCGTTATCACAGGCAATTGAGTGCTAATTTCACCAACATAAACACTACCATCGTTGAGCCAATTATCTCGCTTAACTAAGCCATCTCTACAACCTGATATCATGTTATTAAATATTTCAGTGTTGTCTGTACCTAAAGCATTAACGAGGGAAAAATCACTAAGGTATATGGTGTCTGCTTGTTTACTTGTCATTAAGGTTCTCAATTACTAATTCATATTGTTCTTTATAATTATGTAACACGATTTTATTCGACGTATAATCAATAGTAACAATGGCTTTATTGTTGTAGCTTATTTCACGACTTTTTTGGCTCATGCCATCAAAGGCTTCTTTGATCGTGTAACCGCTATTAAGTCCTTTTTCGATGATGTTTCGAGGCCATTTTACCCATTGTATATCTCTAATAATTTGTAAAACAATCGCTTTGCTAAAGTGCTCGCTAACAAGTTCAGTTAATCCTCTCTCTTCATGCCATTTAGCTTGAATAATCGGTATTCCAGAATATGTCATTGCTACCATATTAAGTTGCTGATCTGAGAATTCGATTTGCGTTAACAGTTTCTGCTCGTCATTACGTTTAAACGTTAACGACTCCAATACAACGTGGTTATTCAAACGTTCGGGTATCGATTGTAGTTGATATATTTTTGGTATTTCCGCTTTACTGTCAACGATACTGGAGCACGCGGTTGACAATACAATACAAACCAAACTTATAAAGCAAACATAAAATTTACTTCTCAACATTACAACGAAGTCTCTTCTTCGTTACAAATATCTACCAACGCAGCAAGCCTGCGCTCAGTTTTTGCCACATATGGGTTTTTATCGTCCCATGCGTAACCAGCTAAAATAGAGCAAATCATACCTTTAACATCGTTATCTTCTTCATGGAAAAATATAACGTTCTGTAAATTAGTATCATACCAAGACATAACAAAATGCTTAAAAACTTCAACGCCAGCTTTTAAACTTTCACTATAGTCTTGTTCCCAACAAACTTTGTCACCACGAAGCTGTTTATCCAAAGTATTAGCAGCCAACGACGCGGAGCACATAGCAATAGTAACGCCTGATGAAAATACGGGATCTAAAAACTCTCCCGCATTACCCAACAACGCAAACTTGTCACCATATAGGCGAGTTACATCGGAAGAATAACCTTGTAGTGCGTTTACTGGTGTTGTTTTTTTATGGTCTTTTAACAGTTGAGCTAAATGGGGCTCTTGACTGATAAATAAATCCAGCATTTCTTCATTCGTTAATTCTTCATTTTCATCGAAGTATTTAACATCACCTACTACACCAAAACTACATGTACCGTCTGAAAAAGGTATTAGCCAAAACCAAATGTCGTTATGCGTAGGATGAACAGTAATCAATATTTTATTACGATCATGCTGTGTGTCGGTAATGTTATCTTCCATATGACAAAATACCGCTTTTCTGTTTGATAGCGTACTAGGAAGCTCTAACGAAAGCAGCCTTGGTAATACGCGACCAAAACCACTCGCGTCTAATACAAACTTCGCGTTAATTGCTGATTCTTTATCATTATCTTTCACGGTTAACGTAGCGTGTTCGTCTGAAAAAGAAATACCCGTAACTTCTTGCTTGTAACGAACATCTGCACCAATTTCAGCTGACCTGTCGGCAAGTAACTTATCAAAAACAGCTCGTTTAACCTGATATGTAGTACCTGGACCATCACTAAACTTTTTATTAAAATCAAAACTCGAATGTTCGCCATCGCGATAGAAAGCGGCACCATCTTTAAATTGAAAACCTAACAAGTCAGCATTATCGATAACAGTATCTAACATGCCGGCTTCTTCAATAAAATTCATACAATATGGAAGCAAACTTTCACCAATTGAAAATCTAGGAAAACTCTCTTTTTCTACGACAATAACATTCCAGCCTTTTTTCACTAAAATGCTAGCTGCAACGGCTCCCGACGGACCGGCTCCAATAATAGCAACGTCACAGTTTTCAACTTCAGTCATCTTGACCTCTTTTTTTTGATAAATACGTAATAATTGGCGAACACAAAAACGTTAATATAATTCCAATAAAAACAGTTTGCCCAAAATGAGCAATTGCAGGCGTAGAACTAAAGCCCAACATTGCAAAAACAAATATAGAACTTAGTGCCGACATTAAGGTTGTTTGTGTGATTGATTCAGAAAAACCATGTTCAGCATAAAACACCGAATAATCAAGACCTAACGCTAAAATAACAAGCCCTGCAGCAACATTAAATAGATTAATATTATTTTGAATCAAACTACTCACTAAAATAGCAATGCTAAATGCTATTACGGGAACTAAAACACCTGATAATGCCATTACCCACCCGTATCGAACGGTAAACACAACAAAAGCCACACCAAAGGCTACAGCAAATACAATAAGTAATACTTGACGAAACTCACTTAAATCGCGTTCTGCATCTGCTAACGTGTCAACAAAAGTCGCTGAATCTAACGACGACAATACACTTGATAACGCTTTTACATCGGTAATTGAAGAAAATCGAATTACAGAATATGCATTACGCTGATCTTCAATAATTAAATGCTTAAATGATTTACCTAATGAAGTTTCAAACCACATTTTAGGCGTTAGAAACACTGTAGCTTGCTGTACTTTAATTTCACTTAACCCAGTTATTTGGGCGAGTTTTGCGAATTTACCAGAATCAGCTGCTGCCACCAGTAGTTCATTATTAGTTTGTTGTTTTTTAATGGAAGGAAGCCATGAAGAAATTGCCTGATAACTTCCAATAACACCTGTTTTAACAAGGCTGTTAAGAGTTGGTAAAATCAGTTCTTCATGCTCAAGTACTGCCTGAATACTTTCACCTTTCACTAACAAATATTGGTTATCAAATTTTTGGCCTAGAATACTCTTTACGCGACTTTCATTGCTCTCTAAGGTCGAGGAAACTTGATAAAACGTTTTTGGATTATCCGAAAAGCTGACAAATATTACATTTAACAACGTAACGATCGTAAAAGTGGTTAATAAAATAGGCGCAAGTACGTGAGGACGGATCGTCGAAAGCAATCGTTGATGAGAGTCATTCACTTTTTTATACAAAGCAGGCGATTTTTCTCGACTAAAATCGAATTTTTGATGAAGATACGGATACAGTAACAAAACGGTTGTAAGTGCACCGAAGAGTCCAAAAATAGTAAATACCGCTATTTGTTTAAAAAGTTCGATAGGTACAACAACTAACAAAGTGTACCCAAGTGTTGTGGTTAAAAAGCTCAAAATAAGTGACATTTTAATACTAGATAACGGCGAACGTTCTTTGCGATCTCTGTACTGCAGCTCAGTAAAACTATGAAAACTATAATCGACAGCAATACCAACAAGTGTTATCGCGAAGATCATCGTTAAAATATTGACTTCTTTAAAGAATAAATTTAACCCCAATAAACCATATAAACCACTTATCGCGATTAACGTAAAAGTTACTAAGATGATGGAAAAACGACGGTAGGACAAGAATATAAGTAGCAATGTTGCGACTATAGATAGACCACCCAACCATTGCATTTCGGATTGTGCTGTTCTGCTTGCTTCGTCACTATAAAAAATAGCGCCCGTTCTTACATAGTCAACGTTATCGATAAGCGATATATTGTCCAAACTGGCGACAATTGATTTAGCTACATTAACATTCAACGCCCCTTCCGAGGTGCTTAATGTAACTAATATATAAGTAATATTTTGATATGTTAATGTTAAATAACCGTCGTTCGACAGTACTATTTTATTTTGTGGAAAAGGAGAACGATTGAGATAGTTGGCAAACGATAAACTAGAATCGGTAGCAAAAGTTTTGGCCACGAGTTGGTCACCGATTTGGTTAATCAGATCAAACTGCAACTGAAATACTCTATTATCATCACCCGATAACAATGCTTCTTTAAATGGTTCCGACAACAGTTGTTGCTCAAAGCCTTTATAACTGTCAATCATCATAGATTGGTCTGGAATAACGTCAAGCTTTCCAACGACATGATCAATACCGTCAATCTTTCGCGCTTGCGTAACAAAAGCCGCCACTGCTTTAGCTGCTACTGATAAATCTTTGTGCCCAATAAGATATAGTTGTTTGGTATTTGCCCCTGCATTTATTTTTTGCTGTGCGGTTTGCCAAGTTTCATCAGTAGATTGAGAAAAAAGTGACGTTAAATTAGCGTTAATCGTAAGTGGGCTACTTATCAATAAAAATGATAATAGTGAAATAAAGATTAGGCACTGAATGCACCAAACTATAAACTTATTATTTGACGTTAAATTCGTTAACATCATCATCTGAAAGGCTGTTGCTTATTTGTTTAAGGTATATTTTCGTTATATTTTTTTGTCCATCAGTAATCACAATATTACGCTCATTATCGTTGTTGCCTAAACATAATTCTAACTGCGAAATGGCTTGACTTAACACGTTGCTCTTGGGTGTAAGTACTACACAGCTTTCGCTTTTTGTAAATGTTTCCCATTGAGTATCATCGATATTACCTGTAAAAACAGTTTGAATTAAAGATTCAATACTCGCATGGGTCACCATTTTGTTATAAATATAATCGACACCGTTTTGCGTTTTTATTTGAGCCTGTTGCCATATATCGCTATCAATAATTAATAACTTTGAAAATACAGGTGAATTAACCTGCCAAATAACGTTATTGTTATTAATTTTTAAAATACCAGATGACTTTACTGGGGTAGAAAGAAACGAGAAAAACTTCTCTTGCGTAAACTCAGCTATCCCTTGTTCTATTTTAAATGCATCTATAACGCCATTTTCCAAAACACTATTCTGACTTGATTCTTTTTTTGGTTCAGTCGAGTCTATTACAGTCGCTTGCGCACTATTCATGCAACAACCAAAGGTCAATAAAACGCCGAATAATGTGGAAAGTAACTTAGTCATGAGCAATATAAGGGGATAATTTATCTAATAGTACTTGAGGCGATTCGTATTGCATTTCACCCGATTCAATTTCAACAGCTACCTGTACACTATACGATTTAGTTAGGGTTTCTCCGCTAGCTACATCAAAAATACGATACGCAATTTTTAAACGCGTTTCGTACTCTACAATGGTTGCTTCGACCCTAACTTTGTTACCAAACCTTGCTGGTTTAACGTACTTTAAACGCATATCTACAACGGGCCAGAAATACCCCGAATCTTCCATGTCATTGTAATCGTATTGAAAGGTACGCAACAAATTACATCGCGCATCTTCCATATATTTTACATAATTTCCGTGCCAGACCACTCGCATTGCATCAACATCATAAAACTGCACGTCTATTTCTGTCGATACCGTTAGAATGCCTTTAGTGTTCCTCATATAAAGCCCAACGTTCCTCTTGGATATAACCAATTGTTTGTCTAAGTAATTGGTCGGTAGGACGATCTTCTTCTAATAAATCGAAGAAACTCGAAATATCATCAACCATAACTCGTACATCTGAGGTAAGCGAGTCTTTTGATAATTCCTTCGCAAGTATGCGAATACGAATACCTTGAACCGCTGCCAATAATGTTGCTGCCAACACTTGCTCTGTTAGTTGTAACACGCGTAAACAATCGCGAGCAGCAATGGTTCCCATGCTCACTTTGTCTTGATTGTGACATTCTGTAGAACGAGAAAAGACACTTGCTGGCATCGTTAACTTCAACGCTTCAGCCGTCCATGCAGAACAACCTATTTGAATCGCTTTAAATCCATGGTTAATGTGTCTTCTATCACCTTGTGCCGCAGTTAAATTAGGTGGCAAGCCATGATTCATTTTAATATCAACCATGGTTGCAATTTGTCGATCCGCTAAGTCAGCTAAGTTTGCGACACAGTTCTTCATAGAGTCCATCGCCATGGCAATATGACCACCGTAAAAGTGACCGCCGTGTAGAATATGTTCGCCAATACCATCAATAATTGGATTGTCGTTTGCACTATTAAGTTCATTCTCGATCATGCTACGAAGCCACGGTAAACTGTCTTCTAACACACCGATAACATGTGGAGCACATCGAATAGAATATCTATCTTGTAAGCGATGAGAGTTTCGTGGATGCTCGTGATGATTCAAATCATTTTGAATCCATTTGGCTACACGGTTTTGACCAGGGTGTGGTTTTACACTGAATAAAATATCGTCAAAATGATTACTGTTGCCTTTTAGAGCTAAACTAGACAAAGCGGTAATTCGAGTCATTAGTTTAGTGGAATATTCAGCTCTTTTGTATGCTGTACAGGCTAAAGCAGTCATTACGGCTGTACCGTTCATTACCGCTAAGCCTTCTTTAGGTCGAAGCTTTATTGGTGTTAGCCCTTCTTTTTCAAACGCTTCGCTTGCTCTAACAACTTCACCTTTATAGTAAGTATCTCTTTCACCAATTAACGTACCCGCTACGTATGAAAGTGGCGTTAAATCACCACTTGCACCAACAGAGCCTTCTTGTGGAATAACAGGTAAGATATCGCGATTTAATAACTCAACCAACAAATCTAACAGATTCCAGCTAACGCCTGAATATCCACGAGAAAGTGACGCCAAACGTGTGGCTAATATTGCGCGTGATTGTTCGGGTGTAAAAAACTCACCTAAGCCACAACCATGAAAACGCGTTAAATGCATCGGTAATTCTTCGACTAAGTCGTAAGGCACTTCAAACATAACAGAATCACCGTAACCAGTAGTTACGCCGTAGATATGCCCTTCTTCTTTTAGTATTTGATCTAAAAATCGAACACCAGCATTGATTTTTTCTTTAAAATCTTCAGCTTGAGATAGTGCAATTGGATCGTTCGATTTGGCTACGTTAACAATATCTTCAATTGTTAAGTTTCCTTCACCAAATAATATTTTCTTACCGTTTTCGCTAGTCACGTAGCGTGTCTCCAAATATAAAATTTCTATTGATAATGACTAATACCTGTCACTAACATGTATCTTTTGCCCATTAATATGGGCGAATATCGAATTGTTATTTATTGTTATTTATTGTTATTCCAAAAGCCAAAAAAGTTAAACCATTGATACGGTTCTTTACGACAATAAAACTCTAAACGTTGGGCGTACTTTTTCGCCAAATTCTGAAAATGCTCATTACGCTCTTTTCGTTTTACTTTTTTAGGTTGAGAAAATTCCTCAACATAGGCTGAATAACGCCCTTGCTCTTTCAAGCAAAACATTAAGAACACCTTACATTCCATAATTGACGCTAAAGCAAAAGGGCCTTTAGCAAATGGAGCTTCTTCACCAATAAATGGTACGTTATATACACTATCGGGATTATTTACCGACGTACGGTCGGCAAAAATAACAACGGCTTCTCCATCTTCAATTTTTTGTTTTAATTTTATTGAGTCTGCTGGACCAAAATCATTAATATGAATGAAGTTAATCGCCGCATCTTGATTCACTTTTTTCAAAAAATTGTTAAATGACGGTGTGTGTTCATTGTATGTTATAACGTTAAGCTTACGTTTGTTTTCACCCGTACTAAAAATTGCACGACATACTTCCATATTCCCCAAATGAGCACTAAATATAACCGCACCATTTGCATTAAGTAACGACTGATAAGCTTCGTCATTTTTAATATCAATATCTTCAATATTAACTTTACCAAGCCACGCATCGAATTTATCTACAATTGACAAACCAAAGTTGTAAAAAACAGTAAAGCCCTTTTTAAATAATTGTTGCTTGGTTAGCGTGATATTGTTTTTATGTTGATACATGTTCGCTAAATACTGATGAATACTATTTCTAGCTAAACCTCCCGTTAAGTAGAAGTAGATCATGACGGGAAACAACACCACTTTAAAAACCCAGTTACCCAGGTACTTATGTATAAATACAAGTATTTCAATACCTAACATAGAGCCACGCTCTTTCAACTTTGACCAGTGATGATCGTGATTGTTGGATTGCGCTGCGCTTTGCTCTTGAGGTGGCAAATTCTCGGGAGTTGGCTCTGCCATTAGTTTTTCTTCCATTTTTGTATCAGTAATTTCGGAAAGCGAATTAACATACCAAAAAACAAACGTGTATGCATTTTAGTAATAATTACGTTGTCTTTAAACGCATGAAAATGAGATAAACCACCTTCTGGATAATGTACTTTAGTGTTAACAAACGTTACCTTAACGCCCTGCCAAATAAGCTTCACCATCACTTCAATATCGAAGTCCATACGGTTGCCCAGCGTTGTATTTTGAATAAGCTTCTCATATGCGCGTAAAGGATACACCCTAAAGCCACACATAGAGTCAATCACCTTAAAAGACAACGTTTCAACACCAACCCAAAAGTGCGTAATATATC
Organism: Colwellia sp.; assembly: GCA_020630795.1. Classification (GTDB taxonomy): domain Bacteria; phylum Pseudomonadota; class Gammaproteobacteria; order Enterobacterales; family Alteromonadaceae; genus Pseudocolwellia. The sequence goes on along the minus strand of JAHDIK010000003.1, from coordinate 100,318 downwards.
GACCATAATAACGACCTTTTGAAATAGAGTCATCGTATACAGGTTGTCCACTAATTAATGATTCGGGTTGTTCTTTAGCTGTGTTAATAAAATTAACAATGTCTGATAAATCATGCTGTCCATCAGCGTCTACTTGAATAGCATGAGTAAGCTTCATATCAATCGCCGCAGACAATCCCGTTTGCATTGCAGCGCCTTTCCCACCATTTTCAGATCGGTGAATCAATTCTACTAAAGGAAATTCACTCGCTACATTTTCTAAGATCGTGCGTGTTGACGCTTGGCTTCCATCGTTAATCAAAATAATTGGATACTGAAACTCGCACAGCGATGCAACGGTGTCTTTAATTACGACATCGTGGTTGTAACACGGAATAACAAAACAAAACTGCATTATTGGTATACAGCTCGACCAGATGAATGAGCGCCATGTTCAGAACTGTAGTTAAAACCTATTTTTACGTCAGATATTTTTTTAAGTGTAAGCGTCACTTCATAAGATGGGGCGATAATAACTTGAAACTTAAGCGCGTCTATCGATACATGCTCTTCAACACTAAGATCAAAGTACTTTTCAATGTAATGCATTACCCAATGTACTTGTACTACGCCAGCAAGAATAGGAGCATCAGGAAAGTGGCCCTCAAAATAATACAAATCAGCAGGAATAACTAAAGACAAGACTACTTGCTCGTCATTTTGTTCAACATGCTTTACTTGAGGAAATATAACCTTATTACTCAAAGTACTTCTCCATCTCTTTTTTATTTAATTTTCCGGACGAATTATAAGGTAAAGCGTCTAAATAACGAAACCTTTTTGGTATTGCAATTGCTTCTAAATCTTTATGTAGTAACGTGATTATTTTCCGATTAAACACTAAATTTCGGCTATTCGCTAACTCTGCTTTTGCATCGGGCGTTAACATAATAACGGCCACAATTTGTGTACCTCTTTTATTGTTTGCCGTTAGGCAAAAAGCATCATCAATAAAATCAATAGACTTTAGGCAATGTTGTACATGATCGAGTGATACGCGTTTTTCTTCTATTTTAACAATTCGGTCTACTCGCCCACTTAATTCAAATGTTTCATTAGTGATTAAGTTGATGCGGTCGTCACATAAGTACCAAGAATTGCCCGAAACATAAGGAGATTTAATTTTTAATCGTTGTGTATCCGCTTCTTGAGCAACGGTTATATTATTGAAAACTTTCCATTCTTGGCTCTCGGAATCAACACGTTGCCTCCATGCAATCCCTCCAGTTTCGGTGCTACCAAAAATTTCATAAGGTGCTTTTTTAAGCTCTTCACGCAGTTGTTCACACGCCCGGCCATCTAATGGCCCACCTGAAGAAAACATGCTTGAAAATTTATCGCTAAAATCAGTGTAAACGTTGTCTTTAACAACACGATGAAAATGTGCAGGGCTACTGATAAGTACAACCTTGTTTAATTGATATTTTTCAATATCGTGACACAAATGTTCTGGGTATTCGTAAGGTTGTAGAACGACATTCTTGCCCGTTAAAATTGGCCACAAAAGCTTAAACAACATACCATATATATGTTGATGTGAAACAGTTGAAACAAAGCAGGAGTTGGATAAGTCATTCCCAAAAGTTTTCTCTAACTCCTGAACCTCATATAACAAATGTGAAAAATGCTTAAATATAGCTTTAGCATCACCACTAGAGCCAGATGTATATAAGGTTATCTCACTCGCTAGTGAAATATTGAGTTGTTCGTCATTTTCAATAAAACCGTGGTTGTTAAAAGCGACAATATTACGGCTGTTTAATTGACGTGAACCACAATATCCTTCGACTTGAGATAAGCAGGTGTTAAGTTGAGTTTCTGTACCATTTTGAGGAAGTACTATGCTTTTATTTGCAGTAAGTAATGCGAAAAACAACACAGAAAATTCATAAGCGTTATCTTCATATATTAACCAAGTTGAGGCCGAATTATTCGTAAACAATTCACGGTGATACTTAACAGAGCTAAGCCACTCCTGAAATGTCTTATTTTGCGAAACAAAAAACGTTGTAGAATTAGGTAATGTAATCAGACTGGTCATTTTTCTTAAACTGTTTTCTTACTATCCATTCACCCGCGAAGAGCACACCCATTAACACGTAGGAAATTAAACCATTGTATAACGCCCAAACATCATCACTTAAAAAAACAGTGACTAAAGAAATTGACGCATTAATTACAAAAAACACACTCCATACAAATGTAACTTTTTTTGTATAGGCAACAGAATTAACGGTGAGTTTATCGCGCGCACCTGCAATTAACGTTATTACAGCAGGAGGTTTAATCAGTGAATAAACAAATATAATGAAAAAACTCAAACTCATCACCACAGGGTACAATTTGAGTAATAATGCCGAGTTAGCTACAACACTAAACAGTAATAATGCTACAGCAACCAATCCAGCAACTTTAACGAACGGAATATTTAACGGAGTTTTAGTGTGGTAATAACGAACGCCAGCTAACACAGCTAAAACTAAAGCAATATATGTTGGCTCTACCCATTTCAATCCCAAAAAAACAATTAATGGGTAGAGAGCAAATATACTGCCTAAAACAATATGCTTCATTAAAACTAGCTAACGGCTAGCTTTTCAACAGCATCTACTACATCTTTAACAGTACGCACTTGTTTAAAGTCTTCAGGGTCAATTTTCTTACCTGTGATTTCTCTTAACTTAACAACAAGATCTACTGCATCAATGCTATCTAAATCCATATCTTCGTATAAATGAGCATCCATAGAAATATCGCTTTCGTCTATCTCGAACAACGATACTAAAATTTCACTTAATGCGTTGTAAATATCTTCTCTATCTTTCATGTAAATCTAATACCTAAATTATCTATTTTGTTCGATGAATTGACATAATGAATTAACCGAATAAAAATGTTTTTTACTGTCTTCGGAATCGCCGTCTATTTTCACATTGTACGCTTTTTTAATAGCGACACCTAACTCTAATGCATCGATAGAGTCTAACCCAAGGCCATCAACAAACAGTGCCTCTTCATCATCAATATCTGCTGGCTCGATGTCTTCAAGCTCTAATGTTTCAATAATCAGTTGTTTTACTTCGTTGATTAACTCACTCATGAACGGATAATTCCTCGTTATAATATTGTACTAAATCTCGGGTAAGCTCTCTTACCGAATTAGAAACTGATTCAGTTTCTGTATATTTTTCGGTTGAAAACTCAGGGTTAACAACCAATTTAACCGTGAACTTTTTGTCAGGTATTTGATACCATGCAAGCTCTTTAGTTAATGTTGTGGGCGTAACAGTTATTATAATTGGAACAATATTAACTCTTGTACGAATAGCAATATTTGCTGCGCCTCGTTTAAATTTTAATGGTGCGTCTTTGGTACTTCGCGTGCCTTCAGGGAAAACGACTAAGTTATTCCCTTCTTCAAAGGTTTTACAGCAATCATTTAAAAACGTTTCAGGATCGTCTTCGTTATTTAAATACCCCGTATTGTTCACCACACCTTTTAAAAATGGGTTTTTCCATAATCCTGCTTTAACCACACAATCAGCGTTTTCGATCAATGATATCAATACAACCACATCAATTAATGACGGATGATTCGCAATAATCAACTTACCTGAATATTGATTAAGCTGTTCTTCATTTTCAATATCTAACGAAAGAATGCCAACTACACGCATATAATTCACAAAGCCTTTAAATACTTGATGAACAACTTTACGTGCTCGGTATTTTCTCTGGTAGTCGTCATTCCTATATTTAATGTTAATCATTGGAAATACAATTAACGACAATACAATTCCACCAAACCCGAATAGAACAAATGCAGATCCGGTTGCAAAAACACGCCAATATTTGTTTATTTTATTCAAAATAATTATCTACTAACATGCCATTTATAGCGTTTAGAGTGTATTTGAGCGTTATTCGTATGACTAAAGAAAAATCGTAAAAACTCAAGCGGTTGAAACTCAGCAGAACACTGTTCTGAGTTATCTTGCGGCTCGAATGTTAACATAATATTATTTTCAATATCGTGTTTTGTTAACACAAACGCTACCGATATGGTTTTCTCTTTATCGGAAACGTACTTATGATACTTTTCTGGTACGACCTCATCAGTATAAACAACCAGTATCCGATCTAAATTTTGACTTTGCAACTTTCCATAAGCATCAACCATTGCCATCATAAAAGAATCTTCACCTGCAGAAATAGCGGTCATTGCGCTCTTATTTTTGGCAAAAATACTATAAAGACCTATAACAGCGTTGTGTACAGAAAGACCAAAGTGGGTTGGTGATAAATCATCTTTTGAGGCAACATCTTCAATAAGCTTAGCAGTTTTATGAAGGTCACCATGTCGCGATGCAAAAACACAAGCTAAGTCTTGATTGTTTTCACCAAGCGACTCCAACATACAGTGAAATGATAATTTAGCGAATCGACTTAACCGTCTACGTTGCATCGCAGGAATTTGTTTTAACGGAGGAAGGTCATCATCTGGAGTATGCGTTAGCTCTCCTTGAGCCCATAACTGCCAATCGTTGCTGGTACGTAAATTTCCACACCATGCCACACACTTTTCTATTCCAAATTTCATATACACATCAACCGCTTTAAGTTGCGCAAATTCTACCTAAGGCATTAGAGCAATTCAACTAAAGATTAGCTGATAGCACCCTACTTCTCTGGCTTCACCGTAATATATAGAACGCAACCATACGGTTAACAAATGACTTAAATGCTTTAGTGTGAAGGTTTTGTATAATTTATCCACACTATAGGTTTTAAAGAATCGAGCAAAGCGTCATCAATAGACTTGTTCATTGCTGATTGGAGCTGATATGCAATCGTACCTATAAAGTTATTGCATTCATTTTTGTTGATTAAACGATTTGACGAGATAAATGTATTTTCAACAATAAACTGCGTTCCGCTACACTCAACTAAACTTCGTTTTTTACCGATAACACTGCTGCAATCAAACTTAAAAATTTGATATAGATCTAGCCCTGTCGCTTTTGTTAATGCTTCTTTAACCGTCCATATTTTATAAAAATTGTTGAGAACATTTTCATTACTCTTCAAAACAAGGTATTCGTCGTTTGTACAAAATTCTTTAGATAAGGCTTCAACATTTCGTTGCTTTATTCGTTCAATGTCCACACCAATTAAAATGTCACGTTCATCAATAGCGATGGCAACCATATCTTGGGAATGACTGATAGATACCGAATATTTTTTACAATTATTAATAACCAATTGTCGATAATCAATTATCTGATATGAATATGGTTCAGGATGCTTAGGAGTATGTAAAACTTCAGAAATTAGCGCCCTGCTCAGAACCAGTTGCTTACGTTTAAGTTCACTTTTCATTGTGTTAAAACGTTTTTTGTCTGTTGAATTAAGTCGCTGTACGAAATACTGATATTCGTTTACAAACCACTCGTCTGTAATGTAAGCACAATAAACCGTTAAAGACATATAACTACGTTACACTGTGCACGTTACAACGCATGGCGTTGTTATTAGCACTTGGTTTACTATCAACTCATCAATCAAAGTCGACGACACTACACCGCTGTTGCATTCAGGTAACACATCCCTTTTATTGCAATTTTCTATTGCAAAAGCGTGGCAATGTTTATGGTCATTTTTGATAGTCCAAACCACAATAATAGCTTGCGTGGCATGCTCTTCATGTAAGTCGAGTTCAGCCAACAAACAACTTTTAGTAAACGGAAACTGAGTAGCCCCAATAAAAATATTTGGACCTTTTATATTAAATGTTTTAGCAAGATGGAAATTCGCTGCATTACCAACGGTAGCTATAAAGTCAAAAGGCCTTATAGGTTCATTATTATGCATATTGATAATGACAGACTGGAACAAATCAATACTTAAATATTCCGCTACGCTGTATAACGACAGGTTACCTGTTAACGTTTTCAATAGATTATTTTGATTAAACAAACGGTAAGTAGCTAATAGTGAGAGTAAGGTAAAATTGTCAATCCGCCTTACCGACAAACCTGTTTCGGTTTTCACTAAAGAACGTAATTCTTTATCTGGCACGCTATTAGAAAAGCTTGCTGTTGCATGCCCTATTATCCTTAAATTACCCACACTCATGCACTCGCTTTAAAATAATTGCGGCATTGTTTCCACCAAAGCCAAAGTGATTAAGTAACATGTAAGATGATTGAGTAATAGCAGCTGAAGATGTTACAAATGGCATTATCAAACCATTACACTCGTTATGCTGATATTGACAATGAGGTAATAAATCATTCTGAATAACATGTGCTAATAACGCTATTTCAATAACACCGCACGCACCAAGGGTATGCCCTAGAAACGATTTAAAGCCAATAATATTCGGTGTATTGGCAAACAATAATTGCAAAGCGTTATATTCGGATAAATCACTTTTTTCTGATGCTGTGCCATGAATTTTAACTAAATCAATGTCAGATGCCGATATATTGGCATTTGTTAACGCTTTTTCTACTACCTCAACAATATGCGCTCCTGATTCATCTGTAATCGTAAGACTATGGTCATCACACGATGAGTATCCTCCCAACAGAGCCAAGCAAGTGTTTCCACTAGGAGCATTTGACAGCAGTACGACACCTACACCTTCACCTAATATTAGTCCGTCTCTGGAATTTGAAAAAGGTCTCACCCCCGTACTACTGATTAAATCGAGCGAATCAAACCCTTCGATTGACAGTTGGTTGTAAAACTCGCAGCCAATAACCAACGCATGTGCCATTTTGCCATGTTTGATCATTTTTCCTGCATACATAAGCGCGTTAGCACTCGATGTACAGGCGGTATTAAATGTATAGTGTAAATCGCTCAACCCAAATCTTTTCGCGAGATCATGACTCATTTTATCGGTGCGCGATAACCAAATATTTTCACTGCCGTTTGGCGTAACTGCATCAATATCAAGAGATGTTGACCCAAGAAACAACACGGTATTTGCACGTTCAGTTGCTGAGAGTTTTGCTTGTGATATCACGTGTTCAACTTGAGTGGACAACAAGTCAAACATATCATCATAAGATTTTTTAAGTACAATATCTTTCATTGGAAAGTACAAAGTGCTGTCAGGCGCTTTAGCTACATTAACCACCTGTACTTTTTGATCATCAATCGCATCACAATACTGCTGAACACCAGCAGCGCTATGTGACGAAGACGCAATAATATAAACTTGATTCACACAATTCTCTTTGATAAGCAGTTATGAGAAATAGAGTTAGCTATTTTCAGCAATTAACTGCGCGATACTGTTAATAGTTGTTAAATGTTTTCTGCTTTCTTTCGAGCCTTCAACTTTAATCGCAAACTGCTTCTTCAACACTAACGACAACTGTAGTGCGTCAAGCGAATCTAATGCAATACGAGACTCACTACCAAATAATAGCTCATCATCCAAAATATCTTCCCACGCTATGTCGTCTTCCTTTTCACATTCTTCAACAATCATTTTTTTTAAATTTTGTTTTAATTCTTCTAATTCCACGTGAGTTTCCTGATTTTATTGATGAATAAAAAAGACGCCAGCGACATTGCTATGCAACTGAATACGAATAGCTTTACGAGATAAGGTAATATACTACTTAACGGTTTATCAATGAACGTTGAGCGAATAACTTCGGCTGACCAATATAACGGTGAGAATGTTGCAATTTCAGCCATAACGTCAGGAAGAATATCAATTGGCACCATAAAGCCACTCAGTGCAGCAAGCAAAATATTGATACCTCCACCCAATACAATGGCTTGCTCATAGCTATTTACAACCGAAGCAACACAAAAAGCTAAAGCATTTGCAGCCAACACGATAAAGAAGCCGCCAAGAATATAAACTCCCCAATCATTTACTACAATGTCAGGTTGTTCAGTAACAATAGGCACCATAAAAACGCCAACTAGCGTCAATACAATCAATTGAACGATACTCAATAAATAAAAGGCACTGAACTTACTAACAAAATACTGAGCAGACGAAATAGGAAACGTTTTTAATCGAATTAACGTTCCATTTTGTTTTTCATTAATCACCGTGATAGAAACAGGTAACACAATGAAGTATATACCAAAGATAATCCACGACGGTACGCTATATAACGTGGGCGTTGTCACCGTTTTAACACTAGCATTAACTTTAAAATACGCGGACACATTCGTACTGTCTTCTATTTCTGTTATTTGATCGGTCAGCGACAAATCTTCATCTAAATCACCGCTGTCTATCATGTATACGTGAAGTCGCAATTTAGACAACGCAACTTTAATCAACTCTTCAACTGACTTTTGTTTTTGTGGCGTAATATTAGATTGAATATTTACAACAATTGATTGAGGTTCTAACCCTGTAAGAATGTTTGAATCAAACGATTCTGGTAACTGAATATGAATATCTGAACTTTGCTTTGTTTGGGTAAGTGTAAACCCCTGTTTTTGAATGTACCCTTCGTAAACACTTAACAACTGAGACGGATGTTTTGTACTTACATGAACACTCGTTTTAGCAATAATGTCGTTATGTTGTTCGCTCATTGCAAAAGTCATAATTAACATAAACGCCACGGGCAAAATGAGTAAGACACCAATACTGTGAATATCACTCAAAATAATACGCGCTTCTTTTTGTAAACTACTTAAAATCATTAGGTATCTATTTTATGCCTTGTTGATAAATTCGCTCTACAGAATTCGCTGAGTAGTTTAAATACTCAATAGATGCACTTGAATGAGATAGCTCTAATAAGCATTCATTCAGTTGCGATTTTGACGTTAATACGCGCTGATATTTTAATGGTTCGATACATTGGTATTCTGCGTTCAATGGCTCTGTAAGTTCACTTGAAAACGTCACCGTTAACAAAATATTATTTTGTTCGGTGTGATCCATAAAAGTAGCAGAGCCGTCTTTAAGCATAATGATGTCGTCACAAATTTTTTCAACTTCATCAAGCATATGAGACGTAAACAACAAGGTTTTACCTTCTCGTTTAAATTGTTGTAGCAACGAAATAATTACATCTCTCGACTCAGGATCTATCCCCACCGTTGGTTCATCTAAAAACAAAACCTCTGGTTTTTTTACTAACGCAATCGCAATATTTAACCGACGTTTGTAACCACCAGATAATTTACTCGCTTTGGTGTTTACAACATCACTTAACACACATTGTTCAAGTATCTCATTGAGTAATGAACGTTGTGCTAATGAAGATTGTTTAGATGAACATAAAGATAGAAAGTATCGTAAATTTTGTAATACTGATAATTGAGGATAAAAGGCGTACTCTTGAGGTACCAGCGCAACTTTTTGTTTTACTGACTCTAACAACGAAACGTTTTCACAACCGCTATATATCACTTTTCCATCAAAACTTGGTAACAAGCCACACAAAGCAGAAATAAAAGTAGATTTACCAGCGCCGTTAGGCCCAATAATGCCCGTACATTTATTTGCCTTTATATCGAGAGATATGTCAGATAACGAATAATAACTATTAGTTTTATACTGAAAGCTTAATTGCTTAACTTGAATTGCGTTTGACATGAATGTTCAATTATTTTTATTGAAAGCGAAAAGTTAGTACTCAAAAACGATAACTAACAGACTGCTTAACGTTGTGCGTACTATACGTAATTGAAGAGAATAAATAAATGCTATTAAATAAAAAGCTATTAATACATAAGTCTGTCAGGTGCGCCTCCAAAAGGGCTAAGCTATATAATTCAAATATTCACTTTGTTACACACCTACTTAAAAACTAGGTATTCGGATTTCGCTGTCCGTTTTTCCTCAACTCCAAATAACGAGAAAGCATTTCGCTGATAGTTTGATTGTAATTAACATCATTAATTAAGTTAAAGTTAGGGTTTTCTTTCGGGTTATCTTTTAGGTTATATAGCGCTACAGGAAGCATCTTAGTCATTTTTCGATCACTTTTGATAATTAGCTTTAAGTCTCCTTCACGATACAAATATTCGTTACTTGTACCCGCTTGCCATCCAAGTTTAGAGCGTTCTGTGGCAGGTTCCCCTAACAAATTACCAAGTAAATTCCATGAATCTAAAGCTTGATTAGATTTAAGCGGTACATTAGTTAATGCTGCAATAGTAGCGACAATATCGCTACCAGAAGCTAACACGTCGCTTTTAGTACCTGCTTTAATTTTATCTTTCCATACAGCGATAAACGGCACACGCTGCCCACCTTCTTGAGAAGAGTTTTTATAACCGCTCCATTCGCCTGCAGAATTATGCCCTGCTTCTTGGCCTTTGCTATCGTATAATCCGCCATTGTCAGACGTAAATATAATAAGGGTATTATCGTATTCACCTGTTTCTTTTAACGCATCAATAATCACACTAACTTCTTTATCAAGCACACGTATCATATCTATGTGTTTTGACGGTGTTGTACCACTCATCTTTTCGCCATCTATTTCTTCAGGCGGCATATGAGGTAAATGAACAGCCGGACTCCAATACGTGAGAAGAAACGGAGAAGACTCTTGAGCTTTTTCACGAATAAATTGCTCAGCTTTATTTGCGATTAGCATATTCATACTTCGAGTATTCCAATGCGAGTCGCCCATGCCCGCCCCCTTGTCAGAAACAACTTTTGGTTCGTAAGCAGTGCTTTCATCAACATAAATAATTTTAGATGCAGGATCTAATGGATACCAGTAACTATTTTCGTAAGCTAAATAAATAGGGCCTTGGACTCCAGACGGTATTGTAAAATCGTAATCAAAGCCGACCTCATTAGGGTTACCTGCTACCCAATGAGTTAAATCAGCAGGAAGTACTTTTCGGCTCATGTCATTTCCACGAAATACTGTCTGCGTATTTTTTATGTAAAAATCCCCCCCTAGGTGCCACTTGCCAATAAAGCCAGTGTTATAACCAGCTTGTTTAGCTACCCTACCTATCGTAGCGTCTGATTTTTTGAAAGGGCTAGGTCGAAATTTTTGCCATACTCCCCAAGGAGCATAACTTCGAAAAGGTGAATTACCACTCATGACTGAATAGCGAGTAGGTGAACATAACGCTGTTGGTGCGTACGCTTGTGTTAAGCTAATTCCTTTTGACGCTAGGCTATCTAACGTTGGAGTTTCAACCACACCTTTACGGCCAGTATATTCTCTATGGTAGCTTGCAATATCTCCAGGCCCTACATCATCAGCCATTATAATAACAATATTGGGAAGTGTATTTTCATTATCTTCGGAAATGGATTGGGTAATGGTTTCCGGTTGTTCATTCGAGCCATGCTGAATGTGTTTATTCGCACAAGCCCCAATAAATAGAACAATAGGTAAGGTTAAAGATGTGTAGTAAAAAGAGCGCATAGTTTTATTTAAGTTAGCTTAGTTTATGCTGAATGTTACCGCAGTAACATTCAGCATAAACAAACCTACACGCCCAGTAAAGTATATTTGAATTTAGATTTTTATATAGGAAAACTCAATTGGTAACTACCCGTTTCAATAATGAAACAGAAAAAGCACAGTAAGCATAACTTGCTATTCGTATGTTTTACCTTTGTGCTTTAACCAACCTCCTACGTGTTTTCCACGAGGATCGTGATGAGTCCAATGCACAACACCACCTCTATCATTCCACTCAAACTCACCTTTAAACATAACTTCATCGTATTTTTTAATACCAGCAATACGAGGCGCTAAATCAATATTATGAGCAACTAAAATGGTATCGCCAGAAGAAAGTTTTAAAATAAACTTTTGATGTTGTGAGCCTTTTGTATCGTCAGGTAAAACTTTTACTACAGTACCCGTCCCCTCAACAATAACGTCGCTTTGTTTATTCTGTATAGCGCTCGATAATGAACCCGTTGTAGGTGAGCTTGATTTGTAGTTTTGATTACTCTGTTGAGATTGCTTTGCAACAGAGTCATTTCCATCAATAACTCCCGTATACTGCAGTACACCAACAACCACAATAGCTGCTACACCTATGGCCTTTTTAATATGCTTAATGTTCATTAATTCTTATTGCTCCTTGAGGGGTACTTGACAATCATCATTCAAAATAAAATGACACAACAGTGTTTATTCTATCACAAACACTCTCATCAATTGCAAGCGGCTAGCATAAACTTAAGCGCATAATTTTACATTTTTTTAACAAGGTTATATCTCAAAATATTTCCCATGAGAGGTTGATTTTTGCTACTTTCAAGGCCTTCAAACTCGATGGTATATAAATAGTTTTCAGACAATTCTCCTACTGAAATTAACAAATTTTGCTGAGATGAATCTAACCAGTGAGTTCTTACCGGAACAGATTGTAAATTAACTTTTTCCGAACCATATTTAGCGTGGTAATGATAGGTGTGCTTGGTCAATTTTACGTTAGGAAGTTGTTGTTTAATTGATTCATTAAAGTGTACGGTAAAACCACCTTTTATTTGTTTAACTTTATCTGCAATTAAATACGGCTTTTTTAACCAAGAGATTTTTCGAATACCTTCATCACCTGCCCAACCCAAATGCGTTTTACCTACCCAGAGGTTGCCCTCTTTGTCAAAGCGTACTCGATGATTACCATTACCTAAAGCACTTGTATCTAAAAATGGGATAAGCGTACCTTGCGTTACACCAGCTACATTATCTTCTAAAAATCGAATCATTTTTGTTTGATTCATATCACCAATGAGTAATTCACCTTCAGGTAAACCAAAAAGTTCAGGGGACACTGTAGCAACAGGCTGTGTAGGCGAATTAGCTAATTCACCTTGTGGAAACTGTGCTACAGGTGGTGTTTTCATTTTTAACAACGTTTTACTACTTAGCTCGATAGGGTCGGTTTTCCAACCTTCTTTCCACACTAAAGATGCAGGATGTCCGTAAAAATTACCTTTTTCTACATGATATAAAGGCGACGTAGGTATCCAATCTCCTTGGTTATCGGTTGCCCATAAACGATTTTTATTATCAACAAACAAACCGTCAGGAGACCTAAACCCAGGTGCAAACGGAATAGTTTTTCCATCAGGTGTAATTTGAAGCACCCACCCTCGATAAGGAACTTTCGAAAACATTCTGCCTGCTTTGTGCCTTAACTCTTTCCACGAAGAATGACGCCAGTTTTGCATGGTTTGTTTAGATAAACCTATTTGACTAAACTCCCCTCTAATATGCTCAAAAATACCAGCATAGTTCGATGCGACATTTAACGAAATATATAGATTTCCTTGCTTGTCACGCGCAGGCCCAAAAACAAACTCATGATAATTACCTGTCATACCAAACTTGTCAGAAACATTTTGATAAACATCAGCAACGCCATCTTTATCTTCATCAATTAATCGGGTGAGTTCAGACAGCTGTGTAACTAAAATACCTCTATCATCTTCAAGCAACCCTAACGGCTCTTGTAGCCCGGTGGCATATGTTGTCCATTCACCGACTTCAGGGTTGAGTATCAGCACTTCTCCACTATGAAAAGCCGCTGCAATTCGCCCATCTTTGAGTATTTCTAAACCACCTATTTGATGATCAACCGTTTTAGGTATTTCAACGGTTTCGATTGAGTAATAATCAAGCCAGTTACTTTTCGCCGTAGCGCTAACTGATACTGCGGCTGTAATGTACAAACTAAGTAATTTTTTAATCATTCATCGTCACCGTTATTGAAAACTGAGCTAATTCTTTTTCAGTTAGTGTTAACTGATTTCTTTCCAAAACCCCTTTGTTGGGCATGATCGTCACATTTCCATCATGACTTAAGTCAATCACTGCACCGCTATTACTCCCTTTAACAGTAAATTGACGAACGAAAGATCTAACTTTTGGCCCCTGAATTATACGTTCGGTAATGTGAATATTACCTGCTTGATACATAAAGGTTGGCGTACCATCTTTTAATTTGTAACCTTGGTACTCAATTTGTTCATCGTTTATAAACGGCCAAAACTGACTAGAAGTTTCTTTGTAAAGTATAAGTTTTTCGGCTTTATCTAGCGCAGACTCACCACTAAAAAATACATTCGCCGTTGAAAAGCCATAACGTAACCTTTTAATTGATGCGTCCCAACTCAATGAAAACTGATCATTTAATACCACAGCAATAGCAGCCGGAGAAGCAAACGGCATATAACTACGCTTAACGTAAGGGTACTTTGGTTCAGGTCGTTTAAATGGGGTAAAGCCATGCCTACTTTTAGTTTCTTTTACACTCTTTGTGGCATGTAAAACATACTTGTGAACCATTTTTAAAGCAGGATCACCTAAATGTGACATTGCGGGCATTTGAATGGTTTTAGGGTTAATTTTCCCTGGGTTATTTGTCCAGTTTAGAAAGGATTTTTCCTTCTCTTTTGAATACTTCTTACTTATTTCAACAAGCGATGGACCAACCGTAAAGCTTTTAACGCGATGACACGCAGCACAGTTGTCGTTATATAGCTTTTCCCCTTGCTTTAACTCATTTGCAAATATGCCAACCGATATAAAAAAATACGCGTACGTTAACGCTAAGAGTAAATTTTTCAGCACAATATTTAACTCACTTATCATGTTTTGGAAGGACTAATGCTATTTAAATAAAACCATAACACATGATCATTTATAATTCACATAAAAACACTGTGATTCATATATAAACACAGAGAAATTTAAACATAAAAAAGGCATAATTAACTTATGCCTTTTCATTGAGTAACTTATCGTGTTGTCCGTTAAAACGAGCATGATTTACATACGATGCGAATAACGTTATTTTTTGAGTCTAACTTCTATTTCATCAAAAAATTCAAAAGTTTGCTGAATATGTTCGTGCCAATATTCCCAACTGTGCTCTCCCTCAAACTCACTGTATTGGTAACTAAATGCATTTTCTCGTAACGACATTTCAAACTCTCTATTAGACTCGATTAAAATATCATTTTTACCACAATCAAAACGTACCGGAGGAAGTTGTTCTCTGTTTAATTCCATCCAATGCAATATACTCGATTCTTCATCGTTTTCGCATTCATACATTGAAACAGGTTCGTTAACGAATGAAGTTAAATCTTCAACCTTGGTAATGGACGAATGACCTGATATACCCTTAAATCGACTCGCGTATTTAGCCCCTAGTCGCAATGCACCATATCCGCCCATCGACAATCCGGTAATATATAAATGGCTTTTGTTACTTGCGTTAGGCACGGTTTCTATAACAGCATTTATAACATCGTCCACAATCCACCCATCATAATTATCGTGAGCAGACGTAGGTAAGTAACCAGAGCCATCAAAAATACCACCATCAGACGGCATAACTAGAATAAATTCTGATAACCCTTGCGATGCTTTAATAGATTCATACACCTGATGAACACCACCTAGATGCATCCAAACCCAATGATTACCATAAACACCGTGTAGTAACACTATAATAGGCACATCGTTTCCCTGTGCATTTACGTTATATATTGAAACATCATGTCGTCTATTTAAGTATGACGAATGAATAGTTAATAACTGTGTATTCTCTGGCGTATACTTAGGGTTAGAAACTTCTAATCGTTTTATAGCCACAGTTATCCCTCTTGATTAAGCAACACAACACCTTTAGCGATTCGGCCATTTAACAAGTCGTCAAATCCTTCAGCAAGCGTTTCTAACGTATATGTTTTTGTAACAAGTTCATCTAATTTTAGCTGGCCATTTGCGTATAAATTTAATAAGCGCGGAAAGTCTCTATCTGGGTTACACATACCATACAATGGGTTTATGTAAGTTTTGTCCCATTCAAACAATTCACAATCAAAATCTATACGTTGCTCAATACCACTTACTTGAACCGCCGTGCCTGCATTACGTACCAAAGCTAATGGCGCTGATCCTAGTGCAGGAATAGCAGTACACTCAAATGCATAGTCTGCACCTCGTCCGCTTGTTAATGCTTTAACTTGCTCGCGTACTTTTATAAAGTCTTTATCATCTGCTTGCGCAATAATGCCATGAGTGGCACCAAACTTTTTAGCCTGTTCAATTCTTTCTTCGCTAATATCTACTGCAATTATTTTGGCTGCACCCGATAACTTAGCTGCTTGAATCACGTTTAACCCAACACCACCACAACCTATAATAGCTGCTGACGCACCGGCCTCTAGTTTTGCAGCATTAACCACTGAGCCCCAACCAGTCATAACACCACAACCTACTATTGAAGCTGATGCAAAGGGTATATCTTGGTCTATTTTCACAACAGCAGCTTGTTTAATAATGGTGTATTCACTCATCGTTCCAAGGTGAAAAGATCGTTCAATAGGTGCAGAGTTTTCAGTACTCGCTTCAGCATGAGCATGCCCTTCTAACCCACATCCACAAACTGGTGAGTTATTTTCACATATATGTAAATTCCCTTCGCCACATTGAAAACATTCACCACAAGGAATAGCCCAATTAAGTATCACTTTGTCGCCAACAGCTACCTTAGACACATTGTCACCAACCGCTTCAACAACACCGGCACCTTCATGCCCAACAATAAAGTTTTTATTCCAGTTTTGAATGGAATCCCAATCTGTATGACAAATCCCCGACGCCATTAATTTAACAAGCACTTCTCCGGCTTTTGGTTGTCCAACTTGCACAGTTTTTAATTCGTAGTTGCCTTGCCCATCGGAAATTATTGCGCGAGATTCAATCATAAATTTTCCTTCGTAATCATTATATTTAGTTATAGTTTTACTATTTTGATAACGTATTTGAACATATAAAGAAAAAATTAACTGGTAACCAGTCGTTAATAAGTGTCATAATTTTGCTCTTCAATAACACATAATGACTGTATTAACATAATTAATGTCATTAATACACATTAACTAACAATATCGAGACGCTTAAACAATGAGTAAAATGAAAGTATATTGCGAGCCATTTTGTATAAAAGATGGTTATCAATTTGAAATTCATCATGTGTCGTACAAACAAGATGATCTTTACTCATGCTTCATGCATTTTCATGAAGTACACGAACTCATTATATTTGAAGAAATACAAGGTGATTACTACTACAACCAAGGAAAGTCAGCACTTGTAGACAACGATATTGTATTTACCCCAGCGCTTGAAACACACAACTTTGAATTGAACAACACCAATAAATCTTGGTTTATCATTCAATTTTTACCTGAGTTTTTAATTGATAATGATTTAACAGAAGAGGCGTCATTCTTTCATCAAGGCTTGCATTTAAGGCTATCGAAATCAGAATTAGAAGCTGTAAGCCATCAAGTAAAATGGTTAAAGCAAAGCTACGATGAAAACCCACACAGCAATAAAAGTATTGTGTTACTTAAACTACTTATTATTTGGCTCGCAGAACACGCTACACCTGTAAAAGCACCACATACTAAATCTATCAACACCTCAACTGGCTATGAAAAACTTGCACCTATTGTTGATAAGTTTAGATATCAAAATAACGTAAACTTGTCGTTGGAAGAAGCTGCTAACTTATGTCATTTATCTCCTTCATATTTTTCACGACTATTTAAAAGTGTTTTTAGATGCAACTTCTCCGAATACACCATTAAACATAAGTTATACAGTGCTGCTCGCTTGTTAAGCCAAAGTCATTATTCCATCACAGATATTAGCTACGAGTTGAATTTTTCAAGCCCTTCTCACTTCATTGCCTTGTTTAAAAAACAATTTGGCACTACTCCAAAAAAATACCAATTAGAATTAAAACTAAAAACCAAATAAATTCAAAACAGCAAAGATGTGATACTTTTTACATTTGATACGCTGTTTTTATTTTTGATTGAGTATATATTTAATATTATGCTGACTTTACTACGACGTTTAATATGACAAGTTTACCTAATTTAAATTCACCTACTCCCATAAGTACCGACGATGTAGATTACTACAATGAAAATGGGCATGTACGTATCAACAACATCTGTACGGCTTCTGAACTCACTCCTTACCGCCAAGCGATTAATACAGCGGTTAGCGATAGAAAAGCCAAAATTCAGTTACTCCCCATTGAAGAAAGAGACACCTACGGCAAAGCATTTCTACAAATAATGAATTTATGGCCAGATTACGAAAGTGTTGCTAGATTTGTGCTAGCAAAGCGTTTCGCCAGTATTGCTGCAAAGTTACTTGGTGTAGATAAAGTGAGGGTTTATCACGATCAAGCACTTTATAAAGAACCTTATGGTGGCTTAACACCTTGGCATCAAGACCAACATTATTGGCCTTTAGACACCAATAAATGTGTAACCATGTGGATGCCATTAATCGATGTAACTAAACAAATGGGCACGCTTAACTTTGCCAGCGGCACAGGCAATGTAGGTTATTTAGGCGACATGCCTATTTCGGACGAGTCTGAAAAGCTACTTAGCGACATGTGTAAAGAACGTGGATTCTCCATTGTAAATCATGGCGATATGAATGCAGGTGATGCAACATTCCATTCTGGTTGGTGTTTACACGGTGCGCCACAAAACTCTTCAAATATCATGCGAGAAGCAATGACTATCATATGGTTTGCCGATGAAACGCGAGTAATAGAAGATCCTGATCCTCAAAATCGCTGGAATAAAGGTAAACGCGACGACCTTCAACGTTGGTTACCCGACAGAAAACCAGGTGAACTGGCCGATGGCAAGCTGTCTCCACTGATTAGTCCTTTTGAATAATTAAAACAACAACGACAACAACTAGCTATAAACTAACGCGCGTATCTCGCTGTTAAACAATAAATATAGGGTAAAAAATGATACTTAAAATAACTAAACCTTTGTTAATACTGGCGGTTTTTCTTGTTTCCAGTATGGCAACTTACGCAAAATCTGTTGAAGACTTCAACTTCGATTGGAAATTTACATTAGATAAACAGCAAGCTGCTCATCAGTACCAATATGATGACAGCAATTGGCAGTCAGTTAGGCTCCCGCACGATTGGGCCGTAGCACTGCCTTACACCAATGAAAATGCTGCCGCTAGTACAGGCTTTAAAGCTGGTGGTATTGGTTGGTATCGTAAAACATTTACATTGCCCTCTTCTGATAAAAACAAAAAGATTTGGGTTGAGTTTGACGGTATTTATAACAACTCACGTATTTGGTTAAATGGGCATTATATTGGCGGCCGACCATATGGATACGCAAGCTTTCAAGTAGACTTATCGGAATATGCTCATTATGGCGATAAAGAAAACGTAATTACGGTAAAAGTAGATCGCACAGCATATGCTGATTCTCGCTGGTATACGGGGTCAGGTATCTATCGTAATGTTAGGCTTGTAAAAACAGAACCTGTTTATATTCCTCAATGGGGTATTCAAGTAACCACACCTAAAGTAACAGCTAAAAAAGCAAAAATTAGTGTTAACACACAGGTTATTGCGAAAAAATATCAAGGTGAAGATGCAAAGCTTAAGATAGAGTTATTTGACGCAAACGGTAAAAAAGTAGCGCAAGATAAAGAATCATTTGATTTAACACACGAGAATAAAATATCACAAACACTTACGGTTAAATCACCTAAGTTGTGGTCTTTAGAAACACCTCATTTATACACAGCAAAAGCAACCGTTTATGTAGACGGTGACAAAACAGAAAGTGATACCGCCACCTTTGGTATTAGAACAATCGAGTTTAATGCTAAAAAAGGGTTCTTACTTAATGGCAAACAAGTAAAAATAAAAGGTGTAAATATACATCATGACGCTGGTGCTGTAGGTACTGCTGTTCATAAGTCTATCTGGCGCTCACGCTTGAATAAACTCAAGGGTGTTGGTGCAAACGCGTTACGATTATCTCACAACCCACATAATCCTGAACTATTAGATCTTGCTGACGAAATGGGGTTCTTAGTTAACTCAGAGGCCTTCGACGACTGGGATCGAGCAAAACTAAAAAGCAAAGTGGCTCTTGGCGACAATAAAGCGACGGGCGCATCAGCTGTTTCATACAACATTCATTTTAATCAATGGGCTGAGCAAGACTTAAAAGACCTAATACGTAGAGACTTCAATCACCCATCAGTTATCATGTGGAGTATCGGCAACGAAATTGAATGGACGTACCCATACTATGCTGAATCTTCGTCTTATGCTGAAGATGGCACTAACTACTACGTAGATTCTGCTGATTTTAATCCGGAACGTATTCGTGCAAAACTTAAAAAGAATAACCCAGATAAAATAGATAACTTGCCTATTATTTCTAAAGCGTTATCTGATTTTGTTAAAGAAATTGATACAACTCGCCCTGTTACCGCTGGGTTAGTGCACCCTTCCGTTGGTTATGTATCTGGCTATACAGATACACTAGATGTAGTAGGATTTAACTACCGTGCTCCGTCATACGAAGCAGCCCATAAAATGTACCCTAACACCCCAATATATGGTTCGGAAAACTGGGGCGCATGGCGTGAATGGCGCGACGTAAAAGATAAAGATTACGTGGCAGGTATATTTGTTTGGACGGGTTTTGCATACAAAGGTGAAGCTGGACCAATGCCACGCATGGGGTTAGAAATTTCATTATTTGATTTTGTTGGTAATAAAACGCCTAGAGGTCATTTCTTCGAAACAATTTGGGTTGATAAACCAAAAACTTACTTAGGTACAACATCGGCTAAAATCTCTGAATTTTCATACAATAAAGATACAGGTTGGACATTTAAAAAACGTAAAGCTCCAGCGAATGTTTGGTCTGAACTTCGTCGTTGGGAATGGTTCGATATTCATGAGCTTTGGAAATATAAAAACAACGAAAACGTTGTTGTACAAGCTTATACCAATACAGAATCTGCAGAACTATTCTTAAATGGAAAATCGTTAGGTAGAAAACAACTTAAAAATTTTGATGATCAAATTATCAAATGGATGGTTCCGTATAAGGCTGGTGAACTTAAAGTGATTGGATACAACAATGGTCAAGCAGTATCTGAAGATATACTTAATACTCACGGAGAATTAGCCGCTATTGAGTTAATCACCGAAAATAAAGAAATAACGGCAGATAATTACGATACAACCTATGTACATGCAACATTGTTAGATAAAAATGGAAATATATTATCTGATGCCGCAATAGATACAAAATTCACTGTAAATGGTGAAGCATCGATTATTGCTGTAGACAATGGCTGGGAGTACAACACGCAAGACGTATTAGCAGACCATGTAATAACACATTTAGGAAAAGCGGTGGTATTACTGCAAGCCAAAAACAAGTCAGGCACAGTAACCGTTACAGCCTCTGCTAATGGTGTTACGTCTAAACCCGTTACCATTACACTTAAAAGTAAATAATACACGTATTAGCGATTTAGTAACTACGTTTATTAATTCGCACATTATAAGGTCATTAATCATAATGGCCTTTTTTCGTTTTAGTTATGAATGAATATAATTATATCAATTTTGGAAGAAGTGTTTTTCCACTTAAATTTCATGTAATCATTTGAGATAAACCGTGTTTTTAATGATGTTTTTTTTGGCATTATTAATTTAAGCAAACAGAAAATAAAACCTAAATGATTGAAAAATAAATATAATATAACATTCAACCTCTCCTCCCCTATTTTAACCCCATCGCACTAAGTATAAATACCTACTCATTACCACCTAATGAACTTAGGTGTTGTCCCGTATAGTTTTTGTACAAGCGTTTTGTAAAAGTACCTGCGATTAAAAAAATAAACTGACAAGCGGGGAATATAAAAATGACAACAAAACACATATATAAAACACTTATTGCTACTGCAATTGTAGCCAGCTTTAACGCAAATGCAGCTATTGAACTGATGTCTAGCGAAGTTAACGGAACAAAAACAACGGTTGCAATTGGTGGTTACGCTAAAGTAGATGTAAGACATGTAAGTGGAGACATTGCCTATCAAGATTATTGGGTTGCTAATTTTCCTGCTGGAGCACCTGTTGAAACCTCTCACACAGGGTTTAATGTAAAGGAATCTCGCCTTAATTTTAAAATGACGCATGGCGACGTTTCTGCATTTGTAGAATTTGACATGTATGGTGGCGGTGGTAACGAAGTCGTCAGTAATTCTGCTAACCCTCGTTTACGCCATTATACTATCAGTTATAAAGACTGGACCGCAGGACAAACATGGACCACATTTATGCCATTGCACGCACTGCCAGAAGCATTAGATTTTGGTGGTCCACACACAGGTGAAGTTTTTATTCGTCAAACTCAAATTCGTTACACCAATGGTGCATGGCAGTTCTCTATTGAAAACCCTGAAACTAATGGAGATGGTGACATAGGAAGCCCAGCGAGCGCTGTAGGTTTAACAGGTGCGCAAGCAGATCCAGATGAGTCGACTCCAGACTTTGTTGGACGTTACAATCATAAAGCCGATTGGGGTACCTTGTCTTTTGGAGCACTTGTTAGAAAATTGGATCAAGGCGGAATTGACGAAATGGCTATTGCTGGAAACATAGCTGGTCGTATAAAAACAACAGGAAAAGATGACTTTAGGTTTCAGGTAACCGTAGGTGAAGCTGGTCGTTATGTTTCTGCTGGCATGACACCCGATATTGTAACCAGTACAACCGATAACGAAACGGTTGTGGAGTCTACAACCGCTTACGCTATTTCATATCGTCATTTCTGGAATGAATCACTGCGTAGTACTGTATATTACGGCTCAGCGAAAACCGATGAGTTAGAGAGAGAACGCACACACTGGGGAGTTAATTTAATCACCAACATTACACCAAACCTAACAACGGGTGCAGAGCTAGGTAATTACTCTGTCAGTGATAAAGGAATGGACGACGTAGATTCAAACTACTTTCAATTATCAGCTAAATATAGCTTTTAACTACATGTTTTAGTTAGCGCACGCTAAACTTCAAGGCCTGTTTTACTTCGGTATTACCCCATGGCAGGCCTTCTTTTTTTACCTTATCTAAAAACTCGCCACAAAATTAATGTATTGATTCAGCGTTAATTATTTTCTTTATTAGCCAAATATAGTTGCCAATCAATATAGGGGCGATGAATTTTCTCTGTTATTTTTGTAACCTTCCACTTTTTCAACTTACGTAACGTATTTAAAACTGTAACGGTGTTATTTATTAGAACCTATAACTTATTAACAACAAATGATTGTTAAAATAGACTGTATTTTTTGGTATGTGATCGCCACAACCAAACTGATATAAAAAATAAATATATTACGTGAATAAAATTACCGTTAATAATGAAGGAGAGGTAAATTTCTACTTAGGGTCTCGTAACCAGCTTTATTAATATGTAAGAAAAATTCAGAATCGATATATTCAGCAGATATCATCCCATCAGGTCCTGCCAACGCTGCCCCCGCCTCCCAAACGGTAACTCCAACTTTAGCCAAACCTTTAATATGTTGATTAATATCATCAATTAATTTTAAGCTCTGCTTAGGCCAAAATGGCTTCCTAATCAATGGCACATTACCAGGAGGCCATACAGTCATCATCACAACGGTTTGATCTAAAGAAACTAAATACTCAGACATTTTAGTCAAATTATATTTAAGTTGATTAACTGCAACATCACGCATTTCATCATCAACACCTCCAAGCCAATGAAGATCGTTAATTCCTGACTCAATGATAACTATATGCCTAACGTTTTTTGACCACGATAAGTTTTTAATGCGAAGTAAGGTTTGTGATGAGGTAGTGCCTCCTACTGCAAGGTTAATAGTTGGCAACGAAAAAGGACTAGACTTATCAGCTGAAAAAACTCCATTGATATGGAACTTCCACATAGACATTCTAGAATCGCCTAAAAGTACAACATGTGAAGACAATGGTAATTGAAGCGTTGAAAAAGTTAACTCTCCTTCAGGAAATGCCCTTAACTTTTGTAACTTAATAAATTGTGACTTATAGCCTTGGTATATTGTGGTTCCGAAAAGTCCAAGCAATAACAAGATAAGTATAAATGCTGTAATAAAATGTTGTTTTTAATCTTTAACACAAAGTGGTCACCACTATGCATATTAAATTCCTTTAATTAAAATATTCTTTTTTAGCGATAAATGCTTTTCTAAAATACTCTATTAACAATTTTAGCTTTTTATCTGGCTGCCTAGTTCTTGGATAAACCGCATAAATCCCCAAGTCTTTTGCTGATAATCCGTCTAATAACGACACTAAACGTCCGCTAATTAAATCCTCATGAATTAACGCTTTAGGTAAATAAGCAATACCTAAGTCTGACAATGCAGCTTGCCTTAACGAATTCAAGTTATTAGATCTAAAACGACCATTAACTTTTACTGTGTATTCTTGGGAGTTTTCTTTAAATACCCACTGTTCAGACCCAGTACCTTCATATTGATAAATAAGGCAATTATGCTCAGCCAACTCTGCTGGTTTTATGGGATTTCCTACGCTTTTAATATACTCAGGACTCGCACAAACTAACCAATCAGAATCAATTAATCTACGCGCAATAAGAGAAGAATCTTCCAAATGTGCCGTGCGTATTGCAATATCGTAACCTTGCTCAATAATATCGACAAAATTATTATCAATCGACAATTCTACATTCACGTTTGGGTAATCATGGCAAAAGTGCGCCAGCGCCTCACTCAACACTAATCGAGCTGATACAACCGGCATAGTTAACTTAATTGTGCCTCTTACATCTTCACTATAACCAGTAATCACATCTTGAGCTTCTTGAACCGCGAGCTTAGCAAGGCGCGCTTTTCCGTAAAATGTCGCGCCAGCGTCAGTTAAACTCAGTTTTCTTGTGGTTCGATACAAAAGTTGAGTATTAAGTTGCTGCTCTAGCCGCGCTATTCTCTTACTCACAACAGAGTTCGTTAAGTTTAGCTGATCTGCGACTTTACTAAACGATCCCGCCTCTACTACCTGCACAAATAAAATAAGATCATCTGCTTTAGCTGCCACGGTACCTCCAAGCAATTATGTCAAAAAAGGAAAAAAACAATATCATTAATGCCAATATATCAAAAGTGTGATTAAGAGTACATTTACGTATAGGTTTGATCAGACTCTCGTTAACTTGAAACTCTTTCTAAAAGTTTAATTTCTTCATCGTAAACAGGCTCGGCTAAACCAGAACATTCACACAACAAAACGCAAAATAAATACACATAATAATTAAATTACCGCAGTGGAGGTAACAATGAACGATTGGACGTACGGACTACTGGCGCTATTGCCCATCGCAATATCAGCAGTTTTATTAATAGGGTTACAGTGGCCCGCAAAACGTGCAATGCCAGTAACACTAGGCGTAACAGCACTTTTGGCACTATATGTATGGGACATGACAGGAAATCGTGTAACAGCTTCAATCATTCAAGGACTATTAATAACGGTATCGGTTTTATGGATAGTTTTTGGCGCAATATTTTTACTTAACACGTTAAAGCATACTGGTGCCATTCAAATTATTCGACAAGGTTTTACCGAAGTATCTCCTGATAGACGAATACAAGCTATTATTGTAGCTTGGTGCTTCGGTACTTTTATTGAAGGCGCATCTGGCTTTGGTACACCTGCCGCAATTGCTGCGCCATTGTTAGTTGCTGTTGGTTTTCCTGCACTAGCAGCTGTTTTAATGGGCATGATGATCCAGAGTACTCCTGTTTCATTTGGCGCTATTGGCACCCCAGTAGTAATAGGTGTTACCAACGGACTTGATTCAAACTATATTGGCACTCAATTAGCTGAGAAAGGAAGCAGTTGGGAACAGTTTTTACAACTAATTACGAACGAAGTTGCAATAACACACGCCATTATTGGCACATTAATGCCGCTATTAATGGTTGTGATGCTAACTCGTTTTTTTGGCGAAAATAAACGCTGGCGAGAAGGATTAGAAATTGCACCTTTTGCTTTGTTTGCTGGTGTAGCATTTACTGTTCCTTACGCGCTTACAGGTATATTTTTAGGGCCTGAGTTTCCATCTTTACTCGGCGGACTAATTAGTATGGTTATTGTTGTATCAGGCGCTAAAAGAGGCTGGTTTATGCCCAAAACCATATGGAAATTTGCCCCTAAATCATCGTGGCCTAATACTTGGCTAGGAAGTTTAGTTGTAGAACAAAAGGCCGTATTAACGAGTAGAATATCACCACTGTCTGCATGGATGCCTTACATCCTTGTATCGGTTATGCTGGTATGTTCACGTGTTTTTACAGAACTTAAATCGTTATTAATCAGTATCAACTTTTCATGGACAGATATTTTAGGACAAACCGGTATCAGCGCAACCATTAGCCCGCTTTATTTACCGGGCGGCTTACTTATCGTGGCAGCTTTATTTGCAGCGTTATTTCATTGCCGTGGTACTGACTGTTTTGCTCCTTTAAAACACGCAGGCAAAGACTCTTTAAAGACCGTTGTTGGCGCTGGATTTGTTTTAGTATTTACAATTCCTATGGTGAGAATTTTTATCAATTCAGGCGTTAACCTCTCTGATATTCCAAGCATGCCAATGGCTGGTGCCGACTTATTCGCTAATATATTCGGCGCTGCATTCCCTTTAGTTAGCCCCCTTATAGGTGCGCTTGGTGCTTTCATTGCAGGTTCTAATACCGTGTCAAATATGATGTTTAGCCAATTTCAATTTGAAGCAGCAAATACTTTAGGTATTTCATCAGCCATGATGGTTTCTATGCAGGCGGTAGGTGCCGCGGCCGGTAATATGGTCGCTATTCATAACGTTGTTGCTGCTTCTGCAACGGTTGGGTTACTTGGACAAGAAGGCGCTATTTTGCGTAAAACGATTATTCCTACAACATATTATGTAGTTGCTGCTGGGATTATCGCGATGATTGCAGTATATGGCTTTAATTTATCAGATCCTTTATTAGGATAATTAAACACTTAAATAACATTTAAGTTTAAACGCATAAAGGTTAGTTATGACAGTTAACAGTAAGTTTCTCTCTAAAGTACGTGCTTCTTTGTCTTCACATCAAATAATTGAAGACATAACGCGAAGACGAGCATTTGGCACGGATGCCAGTTTTTACCAACTCGTTCCTGAACTCGTACTCAAAATAGAATCAGAAGAGCAAATAAAGTGTGTACTGTCATTAGCTCATCAATACCACGTTCCTGTAACGTTTAGAGCCGCTGGAACCAGTCTATCAGGCCAAGCGATAACTAACTCTGTACTGATATTGCTTTCTAGCGATTGGACAAAATACTCTATTCAAGATAACGGTAACGTAATTACCTTGCAGCCTGGAATTATTGGTGCCGACGCTAATCGCTATTTACAACCCTATCAACGTAAAATAGGTCCAGATCCAGCGTCTATCAATACGTGTAAAATAGGTGGCATCGCCGCAAACAATGCCTCAGGTATGTGTTGCGGTGTAAGTAAAAATAGTTACTACAGTGTTGCCAACATGACAATTGTTTTGGCAGACGGCACCGCTGTAAATACTGCAGATAACACCAGCGTATCCAATTTTAGAAAAAGCCACGCGACACTGCTGTCTAACCTTAGCGAACTCGCTAACAATGTTCAGAAAGATGACTCATTACGACAACTAATCGGGCACAAATATCGATTAAAAAATACCACGGGTTACGCAATCAATTCATTAGTCGACCATCAAGATCCACTCGATATTTTAATGCACTTGATGATTGGCTCTGAAGGTACATTAGGATTTATTTCAAACATTACGTACAACACTGTGCCTGATCATCAATACAAAGCCAGTGGCCTTTTTTCATTTTCAACGGCTAAACAAGCTTGTTTAGCTGTAACAAAATTAAGCCAATGCCCTGTTGAGGCGGTAGAATTGATGGATCAACGCGCATTAAATTCTGTTAAAGGTAAAGAGGGATTACCCGACAGCTTTTGTAATGCGCCAGATGAAACCACCGCATTACTTATTGAGGTTCGAGGTAAAACCAATAACGAGTTAATCGCTAATATTGAACAGGTAAATGACGCTATTCAACAATTTTCTCCCTTGCAGTCTATCGAGTTCACAACAGATAAAAAACTATGTGAACAATTGTGGGCAATTAGAAAAGCAACATTCCCTGCTGTTGGCGCCGTAAGAGAAACAGGCACTACGGTAATTATTGAAGACGTATCCTTTCCAATCGAAAAGCTAGCAGAAGGTATTGTGCGTTTACATGCGCTATTCGATGAATACCAATACCATGAGGCAATTATTTTTGGTCATGCTCTCGCCGGAAACCTCCATTTTGTATTTACGCAGGCATTTGATACAACAAAAGAGATAGAACGATACGATGCTTTTATGCACAAGGTTGCAGATTTAGTCGCTGTTGAGTTTGGTGGGTCGTTAAAAGCGGAACATGGAACAGGAAGAAACATGGCACCTTTTGTTGAGCTTGAATGGGGTTCAACTGCATATCAAGTAATGCAACGTGTTAAACAGATTATTGACCCTGTAGGCATTCTTAACCCAGGCGTTATATTAAATAACGATAAAAATGCCCATATTAAAAACTTAAAACTTATGCCGCACGCTAATCCTATTGTAGATAAGTGTATCGAGTGTGGTTTTTGTGAACCTGTGTGCCCTTCAAAAGATTTTACTTTAACGCCACGTCAACGCATCGCAATTTGGCGACGTATTCAACAACTAAAAAGTGAAGTAGCTCCTACTACCGAGCAACAAGCAGAATTAAAAGAATTAAACAAAAACTACCAACATTTAGGTATAGACAGTTGTGCGGCTACAGGGCTTTGTGCCGAGCGTTGCCCTGTTGGAATAAACACGGGCGATTTAATACGTGAACTTAGAAGCGCTAAACTAGGAGCCGTAGGCAACGTTATCGCAAAATGGTCTGCAAATAACTTTTCAGTGGCCAGTAAAGCCGCTGGTGTAGCGTTTAATGCGAATGGAAAAATCACGCAACTCTTAGGCGACAAAGCCGTAAATAACATTGGCAACTCCATACATAAACTAAGTAGGGAAACACTCCCGCTATGGCATGCTAAATGGCCTGCAAAGTCGACGGTAACCTCCTCGGTTGCAGCTTCAACCGAGCAAAATAACCATACACGGCCGAGTGTTATATTTTTTGCAAGTTGCGCTAGTAGAACAATGGGGCCTAGCGTTTCAAGCATAGATAAAAGAAGCTTAACCGATGTAGCACATTCTGTATTTAATAAAGCTGGCTACAACGTCATTACACCAAACAAGCTTGACGAACTATGTTGCGGCATGCCCTTTCACAGTAAAGGTGCTTCTGACATCGCTAAACAAAAAGGCCAGCAACTAATTGATACTTTAAACAGTATCAGTAATCACGGTGAAATCCCTATAGTATTCGATACAAGCCCGTGTAACTTGAGAATAAAAGAAGTTGGCACTGATTTACCCATTTTTGAGCTTACTGACTTTTGTTCAAAGTTTTTGGTTGATTCACTAAACATCACCAAAACTAAAAAACCTATTGCGCTGCATGTTACTTGTAGCAGCCAAAAAGCAGGAATTTCAAAACCGTTGCGCCATATAGCGAGTACTTGCGCTGAACAAGTTATAGAGCCTGACAATATTAGTTGTTGTGGTTTTGCAGGCGACAAAGGACTATTTATGCCAAAACTGAATGAAAGTGCTCTTGAGACATTGTCTAGTCAAGTAAAAGAACAGTGTTCAACTGGTTATAGTAATAGTAGAACGTGCGAAATTGGGTTATCTAAAAATAGTGGTATAGATTATCAGTCTCTCATATATCTACTTGATGAAGTAAGTTCGCCTAAAATTTAACCACAAAGCCTGACAAACATAGCCATTGCTCAATATTTTCGACCTACAATTCACAACAATGGCTAATTTTTTTCAACATGTAATATTTCACTTACATGACACCCCACTAAAAATAGAACTGAGTTAGAGCAACAACACAATTATACAAACACAAGCCTATTCAACAACTTAATCAATTTCATTGCCTTTCACAGTAACTAAGTGGTTTACCAGTTAGTGAAATAAAATTACAGATTTAATGTATGCCATATTAAAGTTTGATTACAACGTAAACAAACGTAGATTATTTATTGACATTTTTCTCAGTATAAACAATGCTTTTAAGCATAAAAAATAATAATTAGATGAGTTTTTCTACAACCTTTAACAAGTTAAAAACAAGTGTTTGGCGATTGATACAAATTATGCACATACAAATGATTATTACTGAAAAAGGAGAATACCATGCTAACAAAGAAATTTTTTAAAACTAAGGACGAAGCTGAAGTAACATTTGAGTTCAACAGAAGTGACGTATCATCAGTATCACTTTTCGGCGACTTTAATGACTGGCAAGCTATCGAAATGAAGTTCAACAAAAAATCCAACAGCTTTAAAGCTAAAGTTCGTTTACCTAAAGGTGAAAACTTTCACTTTAAGTACTTACTCGATGATAAAGAGTGGGAAAACGACTACAACGCTGACCAATACTTACCAAACGAATTTGGTAGCGAAAACAGCGTAGTTTCAACAATTAATTAACGTTACACGAATACCAATACATTGATATATGTTGCAAGGGGTTATTGATTTTCACTTATAACGTTCTTCGGAATAACAAGTACTGAACTAACAGCTGCTTTGTATTTGAAAATGCAAAACCCCAAGTTAATTAAATACGTTTTGTCGGGGAGACATAGTATTTAATTAAATCAAAATACTTTTCATCACTAATATTGCGCTTGAATAATAAATTCATCTCGCATTTATGTAATAAATAGCTAGGAATTTATCGCGCAGTTTGTGTGTTAGTTAGTAGCAATGAAGGGTAACTGATTTAGTCATAACGGGAGCAACATGGAATTATTCAGAATGGAACCCGGTAGTGTTTATCCTATCGGAACAGCCATTGATGAAACAGGCGTAAACTTCTCATTATTTTCTGCAAATGCTGAAAAAGTAGAATTATGTATTTTTGATGAGCACGGTAATAAAGAAATAGCTCGATTTGAGTTACCTTATTGCGAACATCAGGTTTGGCATGGATACCTACGCGGTGCCAAAGCAGGTTTAGTATACGGATACAGAGTATATGGCCCTTACCAACCCGAATTAGGGCATAGATTTAATCATCACAAACTTTTATTAGATCCCTATACAAAAGCCACTAAAGGTCAATTTCAATGGTCAGATCGATTATTTGCTTACGATGTAAATGATCCGAAACAAGATTTATCATTTGACGCAAGAGACAACGCCGACATTATGTTGAAATCGGTTGTTGTAGACCCTAGCACGCCAACGACACCACGCGTTGCTATACCATGGCAAAACACTGTCATTTATGAAGGCCACGTTAAAGGGTTAACGCAGTTAAACGAAAAAGTTCCAGCATCATTACGTGGCTCATTTTTAGGTATTAGTCACCCAGAAATGATTTCACATTACCGAGCTATAGGTATAACCACTATTGAGTTATTACCCGTACAACAATTTGTTTCTGAAAAGTTTTTAACGAAAAAAGACTTAACGAATTATTGGGGTTACAACTCGCTTGGCTTTTTTGTGCCACACAAAGATTACCTTACCACCGATCAAGTACTTGAATTTCAACAAATGGTTGACGAACTTCATCAAGCTGGTTTTGAGGTGATTATTGATGTTGTATACAACCACACAAGTGAAGGTAATTGGCTAGGGCCAACACTAAGTTTTCGAGGTATTGATAATCAATCCTACTATCGACTTAACCCTACCGAACCTCGCTATTACATAAACGATACTGGTTGCGGCAATACTCTTAACATTAGTCATCCACGTGTGTTACAGATGGTGATGGACAGCCTACGCTACTGGGTTCAAGTCATGGGAGTTGACGGCTTTAGGTTCGACTTGGCGACAATACTTGGTAGAGAAGTAAACGGCTTTGATAAAAGTAACGGCTTTCTCGATGCCATTTTACAAGACCCTATTTTATGTAGTGCAAAAATGATCGCTGAACCTTGGGATATTGGTCCTGGCGGATACCAACTAGGTAACTTCCCTGCCCCTTGGTCTGAATGGAACGACAGATATCGCGACACCATTCGACGCTTTTGGCGCGGAGACAAAGGCCAACTACCCGAGTTTGCCCGCAGAATTCACGGCTCAAGCGACATATTTGAACATCACGGTAAACAACCTTATTCAAGCATCAACTTTATATGTAGCCACGATGGTTATACCATGCGCGATTTAGTTAGCTACCAAGAGCGCCATAACGAAGCTAATGGCGAAAACAATCGAGACGGTCACACTGAAAACTTTGCGTACAACCATGGTGTAGAAGGTGAAACAAATGAATCTCATATTGTAGATCTTAGATTACGTCAAACCAAAAATATGCTGGCAACACTGATGCTTTCACAAGGTGTTCCTATGTTATTAGCCGGCGATGAAATTGGTAGAACACAAAAAGGTAATAACAACGCTTATTGCCAAGACAACGACATCAACTGGTTAAACTGGAATAGCGAAGACAAATACGCTGAGCAACTTAAACCATTCGTTGCAAAGTTGTCGGCGCTAAGGCAACAATTTTCAATGCTGAATTATCATCGCTTTATTCATAAAGATGACGACCACTCTTCGGTAGACATAACTTGGTATCACCGTTCGGGTCAACCTATGCAAAAAGAGCATTGGCATGCACATCACGCGGCAACGCTTGGCTATTTAGTTCACGAAAAAGAGTCAAATGCATCTCGATTATTGTGTTTGTTTCATGCAGGTAGCGACTCAATTGAGTTTCAATTACCTGAGCTCGAAAACATAACTCGTTGGCAAGTAATGATTGATACCAACGATACAAGCCTTGACACTGAAACGTTATTTATTCCATCGGAAAGAAAAATCACTATGGTGCCTTTTTCTACTTTAGTTTTATTACACGACCAAGAAGACTAACTCATGACCAAAAAAATGACTGAATGTAAAATTGCGGATACCGACAACAGTGTCCTCATGAACAAAGCAACGTTCTCTGAAGATTTAGCACGCCATTTTCATTTCACGTTAGGTCGAGACAAAGTACAAGAGTCACATGATTATTTATATAACGCACTGGCGATAACCATTCGAGATCGCCTTGTGGCTCAATGGCGAGAAACGCGAAACAACCGCCGTAATACTCGTCGAGTCAGTTATATTTCGCTTGAATATTTAATGGGTCGCGCACTGAATAATTCAGTCCTCAACCTTGGTTTAGATGAAACAGTACGCAACACCTTATTCGATTATTGCTGCGAGCTTGAAGAAGTAGAACAGGCAGAGCACGATGCAGGATTAGGCAACGGTGGCTTAGGAAGACTAGCAGCATGCTTTTTAGATAGCTGTGCAAGCTTGGCATTACCCGTAATAGGTTATGGTATTCGCTACGAATACGGAATGTTTAACCAACAAATTAAAAATGGGCACCAATTAGAGCACCCTGACAATTGGCTACGCAATGGAAACCCATGGGAAATTGCCGCTCCTGAAAAAGCGATACGAGTTAAGTTCTTTGGTCATGTAGATGTAATCACTTCAAAAAGTGGCGAACAATACCGTCAATGGAACAATACACATGACGTACTTGCCGTTCCCTTCGACATGCCAATTCCTGGCTACAGAAATGAAATAGTAAATACACTAAGGCTATGGAAATCAGAAGCAACAGACGAATTTGATTTAAGTGAATTTAACGCTGGAAGCTATACCGAAGCAGTGGCTCGCAAGAATTTAGCTGAACAAATTACCATGGTGCTGTACCCAAACGATACCAGTGAAAATGGTAAAGAACTACGCCTACGCCAACAATATTTTTTATCGTCAGCCTCATTGCAAGACACCATCAATACTTACATTGAAAACCACGGCACAACCTTCGATAAATTCGTTGAAATGAATGCCTTTCAACTAAACGATACTCATCCAAGTATTGCCGTTGCTGAGTTAATGCGATTGTTAATAGACGATTATCAATTATCGTGGGACAGAGCGTGGAGTTTAACAACACAAACCATGGCTTACACCAACCATACTCTATTGCCTGAAGCACTAGAAAAATGGCCTGTAAAACTATTTGAGCATCTACTTCCTCGAATTTTAGAAATTATTTACGAAATTAATGCCCGCTTTTTAAAACAAGTCGCTGTTCAATGGCCAGGAGATAACAACAAACAACGTGAGTTGTCGTTAATCGAAGAAGGTCATGAGCCTCAAATACGTATGGCGCATATCGCCATTGTTGGTAGCTTTTCAGTGAACGGCGTAGCCGCTTTACATACTAAGTTGTTAAAAGAAGGTTTGTTTAATAATTTTTATCAATTATGGCCAGAAAAATTTAATAATAAAACGAATGGTGTTACGCCTCGACGCTGGTTATCGCACTGTAATGACACATTAAGTACATTAATCAGTAGCAAAATTGGTACGAGTTGGATCGCAGAGTTTTCAGAAATACAACAAATCAAAGCCTACGTTAATGACGACACATTCCAACACGGGTGGCGAAAAAGTAAAGAATACAATAAAAAGGCGCTTATAGCGTTAGTTGAAGAAACAACAGGCGTGACGTTTGATGTAAACATGATGTTTGATATTCAAGTAAAAAGAATACACGAATACAAACGCCAGCTACTGAATATACTGCACGTTATTGCAATGTACGATGCGATTAGAAAAGGTAACACTGAAAATTTAACACCAAGATGCGTGCTTATAGGCGGTAAAGCAGCCCCAGGCTATGCAATGGCTAAACAAATTATCAAACTTATCAATAATGTAGCCGACACAATTAACCTAGATCCAAAAGCATCAAAATTTTTACGTGTAGCCTTCATCCCAAATTACAACGTATCTTCAATGGAAGTTATCTGCCCTGCTGCAGACCTTTCAGAACAAATTTCAACAGCAGGAAAAGAAGCGTCAGGCACAGGAAACATGAAGTTCATGATGAATGGAGCCCTCACTATTGGCACATTAGACGGCGCGAATATTGAGATAAGAGACGCTGTTGAACCAGAAAATTTCTTTTTGTTTGGCGCTACCGCAGACCAAATCAGCAGTATTAGAGAAAATTACCAACCCGATGAAATAATTAATCAATCTCCTATTTTATCAGGCGTAATGCATTTGTTAGAAAGCGGACACTTTAACTTATTTGAACCTCAAATTTTTGACTCAATTATTCAAGCTATTCGAGATCCACACGACATGTGGTTAACGGCATACGATTTTGATAGTTACTTTGCAGCTCAACGTCAAGTTGACGAAGTCTACAAAGATCAAAAACTTTGGACACAAAAAAGCATATTAAATACTGCCGCCAGCGGTGTTTTTTCGAGTGACCATACCATTAGGCAATACAGTAATGACATATGGAAACTATAAGCAATCACCCCTTACCCGCTTATAAATATCAGATGTTGTGTCGTTAGTTAAATCTTATTTCAAAGGAGGCTTCATGGCCATTAGCGAAAAACGTAGAATTAGTAATTTAACGAAAGAAACTTATGCTTTAGTACTGGCAGGAGGA
This sequence comes from Colwellia sp., assembly GCA_020630795.1. Taxonomy (GTDB): domain Bacteria; phylum Pseudomonadota; class Gammaproteobacteria; order Enterobacterales; family Alteromonadaceae; genus Pseudocolwellia. Next base: position 64,732 of record JAHDIK010000003.1, on the reverse strand, counting down.
CGTGGTTCAAGACTGTTTGAACTTACCGACAAGCGAGCAAAACCAGCGACTTATTTCGGTGGTAAGTTTAGAATTATCGATTTCCCATTATCAAACTGTATAAACTCTGGCATTCGAATGGTAGGTATTGCTACGCAATACAAATCTCATTCACTTATTCGACATGTAAACCGTGGTTGGGGGCATTTTAAGAAAGAATTGGGCGAATCAATCGAAATATTGCCTGCTTCTCAACAAAAAGGTGATGGTTGGTATATTGGTACTGCAGATGCCGTTTTTCAAAATATAGATATTATCAGACACGAGCTTCCTAAATACGTAATGATTTTATCAGGCGATCATATATACCGAATGGACTACGGACCGTTGCTTGCAAAACACGTGTCAAACGGTGCAGACATGACAGTATGTTGTATTGAAGTACCTAAAGAAGAAGCTGCCGGCGCTTTTGGTGTAATGACAGTAGATGAAGATAGCCGAGTTTGCCGCTTTGATGAAAAGCCAGAAAACCCTTCCGAAGTTCCGGGTAAACCAGGCGTTACGTTAGCTTCAATGGGGAACTACGTTTTTAACACTGAGTTTTTATTTGAACAACTAGAGAAAGATGCTAACGCGACAGGATCTCATGGTGACTTTGGTCACGATATTATCCCTAAAATTATAGAGTCTCACCGTGTGTTTGCTTTCCCATTTACAGACCCTAATAGCGACAATCAACCCTACTGGCGTGATGTAGGTACTATCGATTCTTTCTGGAAAGCCAATATGGAGCTTGTAGAGCCAGATCCTCAACTAAATATGTATGATGAAGATTGGCCCATTTGGACTTACCAAGAACAAACAGCACCAGCTAAATTTGTATTTGATGATGAAAAGCGCCGAGGTATGGCAATCGACTCGGTAGTGTCAGGCGGTGTTGTTGTTTCGGGCTCTAGCGTTAAGCGCTCTTTATTGTTTTCAAAAGTAAAAGTGAATTCTTTCTGTGATATTGAAGAGGCCGTAATTCTTCCGAGCGCAATTATTAAACGAAATTGTAAAATCAAAAAAGCTATTATCGATCGAGGTGTTGTGATTCCTGAGGGCATGGAAATTGGCTATGACCACGAGAAAGATAAAGCGAATGGTTTTAGAGTATCTGATGAAGGAGTTGTTCTTGTTACCGATACAATGATAGAAGAATACGAACGAAAAAATATAAAGTAACACTAAAGCGTATATAACTCCCCTTAAATAAGAAACTCGCATTTATTTAAGGGGCTAAATATTAATAACCATGTAAATTAACTAAACCTTATATTTACACCTAATAATGATTTATTACATATTAAGTAACTTTATACCAAACGCTATAACCTAACCGTTGGAAAAATAATAATTATGGAAATAGAACACACTAGTTTGTTAAAGCAAGACGAAATTAACGCCATTATACATGCGACACATTCAGATATTTTTTCTGTACTCGGCATGCATCAACACCCTACTCAAAAAAGCTTACTAGTAAGAGCATTTCTCCCTAACGCGATTAGCGTTAATGTTATTGATACAAAAAACAATAAATCTATAGCGACATTAGACAAAATTGATGACGCTGGTTTATTTGAAGGTTCTGTAGGTTCACGTAAATATGCTTTTAATTATCAGTTACAAGTAGAGTATTCAGACACGAGTATTACCATAAACGACCCGTATAGTTTTCCGTCGTTACTCGATTTAAACGATATTTATTTATTTTGCGAAGGTACTCACGAAAATACGTATCAATGGATGGGCGCTCACCAGCAAGAAATTGATAATGTAACCGGCACCAACTTTGTTATTTGGGCACCTGAAGCTTCGCGTGTTTCTGTCGTTGGCGACTTTAACTACTGGAATGGCAAATCTCATGTTATGAGAAAGCACCCTGCTGCTGGGTTATGGGATATTTTTATTCCGGGTATCGAAGCCAATACCAGTTACAAATTTGAGATTGCAGATAAGCATGGTCATATTCAGCCATTAAAAGCAGACCCTTACGCATTCTCAATGCAAAAATCACCAGAAACTGCATCTAAAGTACTCCCTAAAACACCATACGAATGGAAAGACAGTGAATGGCTATCTAACAGAGAGGAAAAGTCAGACCCATACTCTGGCCCAGTAAGCGTATATGAAGTGCATTTAGGTTCATGGAAACGTAACTCATTAAATGACTCACCTGCTAACCCTGCTTATTTGAGTTACAAAGACCTTACCGAACAGCTTATACCCTATGTGGTAGAAATGGGCTTTACTCATATTCAATTAATGCCGATTAGCGAGTTTCCGTTTGACGGTTCATGGGGTTACCAACCTGTTGGGCTATTTGCTCCAACATCTCGATTTGGATCAGCAGATGAGTTCAAGCACTTTGTTGATAGCTGTCACCAAGCAGGTATTGGGTTACTTCTTGATTGGGTTCCTGGACACTTCCCTACCGACCCTCACGGTACAGGAAAGCTTGACGGTTCATGCGCATACGAACATGAAGATTTACGCAAAGGCTTCCACCCAGATTGGAACACGTTAATTTATAACTACGGTCGTAACGAAGTAAAAAGCTATCTTATTAGCAACGCAAATTATTGGTTAGACGAATACCACGTAGATGGCTTAAGAGTTGATGCTGTAGCGTCAATGCTATACCTAGATTACAGTCGCGAAGAAGGCGAATGGCTACCCAATATTCACGGTGGTAGAGAAAACCTAGAAGCTATAGAATTACTGCAAACGGTTAATACTCGTGCTTACGCAAACCATCCTGGCATTATGATGATCGCTGAAGAATCAACAGCATGGCCTGGAGTATCTCGTCCTATAGATCATGGTGGACTTGGGTTTGGGTTTAAATGGAACATGGGTTGGATGAACGACACACTCCAATACATGGAACGCGATCCCATCTACAGAAAACATCATCACAACGAGATGACATTTGGCCTCGTATACAGTTTTAGTGAAAACTTTATTCTACCACTAAGCCATGACGAGGTTGTTCACGGTAAAGGCTCGCTAATCAATAAAATGCCGGGTGATGAATGGCAACAATTCGCTAACTTACGTGCTTACTACGCGTTTATGTGGACTCACCCGGGTAAAAAGCTTTTGTTTATGGGTGGTGAATTTGCACAAAGAAATGAATGGAATCACGATCACAGTTTAGATTGGCATTTATTGGAATATAAATTTCACAGTGGTGTGCAGCAACTCATTAAAAATCTTAACCACACGTATAAAACGGTTCCTGCGTTGCATGAACTTGACTGTGACGGAAATGGGTTTGAATGGTTAGACTCTCAAAATTCTGAGCAATCTATCTTGACTTACATTCGTAAAGGCAAAAACGGAACTCCAAATGCCGTAATTATTGTCAACCTAACACCAACCAGTTATGAGAGTTTTAATGTTGGAGTGCCAAATTCTGGCTTTTACAAAGAGTGTTTGAATACAGATGCCGAAAAATATGGAGGCTCAAATATCCATAATAACGGCGGTGTAACCTCAATCAAAGGCGAGCATGGTGGGCACAGTCAACATATCAGCATTGCGGTACCGGGGTTGTCTACCGTGATTTTTGAATACCAACCTCAACGTTAACTAAATCAACACTAGGATTACGGCTATATTACAGTAATTGTATTTTACATCAGTAATATAGCCTAGATTCTGCTTTCATAAAGTGCATAATACAAAAATACAAACATGCTTCAAACGTACGTTTAGCTCCGTAATTCAAAGGTAAAAAAATGAAAATTTTAATGGCAACTTCTGAAAATGATGCGTTACCAAAAGGTAAAGTAGGTGGTATAGCAGATGTTGTGCGCGACATTCCCATAGCTCTGGCAAGTATAGGTCACGCTGTTGACGTAGTTACCCCCTCTTACGGTTGGTTTTCTACGTTAAACGAAGCGCAAAAAATTACATCACTTAACGTTACGTATAGAAACCAAACAGAAACAATTGATATCTACAAACTATCGTTAAACAAGGGTACAACAAATGTTACTCAATGGGTTATCGAACACCCTTTATTTTCAATTGGCGGCGCAGGAAAAATATATTGTGATGATCCCGATACTCGCCCTTTCGCAACAGACGCCAGTAAATTCGCATTATTTAGTGTAGCCGTAGCAGAAGCGATTATTAATAATGTGTTTGGTGAGATAGACGTATTACATCTTCATGATTGGCATACCGCTACGGTATCAGTATTAAGGGCTTTCGACCCTCGTTATAGCGCTCTTAAAAATATCAAAACCGTTTACACTATTCATAATTTGGCGTTACAAGGAATTAGACCATTAGACGGTGATGAATCATCATTAAAAGCGTGGTTTCCTAACCTATCGTTTGACAACGAAAAAATTAACGATCCTCGTTATAACAATTGTTATAACCCAATGCGCGCAGCAATTAATTTAGCTGACAAAGTACATGCAGTATCACCAACTTACGCGAATGAAATACGTTCCCCAAGTAACATAGAACAAGGTTACTTTGGTGGTGAAGGACTAGAGCGTGACTTACAACAAGCACACGATTCAAACCGTTTATTCGGTATATTAAATGGTTGTGAATACAACACAGAACGCGCAGAGCCTTTAGCATTAAAGCCCCTACTACGCTTTTTAGGAGACCAACTGTTAACGTGGGTATCAAACAAACCGTTGGTAGAGTCTGCTCATTTAATTGCAATCACTCGCATTAAACAAATATTAGCTAAAGATTACGATTCAGCCCCAATAATTCTTACCTCTGTAGGCCGAATAACAACACAAAAGGTTCAGCTTTTTCAACAAATAATGCCTGATGGTCAAACCGCGTTGTCTCACTTCCTTAATACTCTAGGGAACAAAGGGGTATTTATTTTACTCGGTAGTGGCGACAAAGCGTTAGAAGATTTCCTGATGAATATCGCATCTGAGCACGACAACTTTTTATTCCTTAAAGGTTATTCTGAAGCCTTACCAGAAAAAATATACAGCTCAGGTGACTTATTTATAATGCCAAGCTCATTTGAGCCCTGTGGCATTAGCCAAATGCTTGCGATGCGAGCGGGACAACCGTGTTTAGTGCATTGCGTAGGCGGGCTTAATGACACAATTGAGCATCAAAAAAATGGCTTTTCATTCTCTGGCGATACGCAACTACAGCAAGCAGAGAACATGCTTACCAGTTTTGAAGCGGCTATCACAGTGAAAGAAACCAACGAAGAAGAATGGAAAAGTATTTGCGAAAATGCACTTAACTCCCGCTTTTTATGGGAAGATGTTGCACAAGATTACTGTCAAAAACTTTACAGCTAATCATACTACTGCAAAAGGTTTAAATTTCTCATCACAAAACTTTTTGTGCCCAAATAAATAACGATTTAATAAGTACCTAAACATTAGGTACTTATTTACCAGCGCTGTTAAAAAACTTGTATTAAAAAAATGCCTGTAAACCTGTTTGAGCGCGCCCTAATATTAAGCCATGAATATCATAAGTACCTTCATAGGTGTTAACCGTTTCTAAATTAACCATATGTCTTATCACATGAAATTCATCAGCAATGCCATTACCGCCATGCATATCACGCGACATACGAGCAATATCAAGTGACTTACCACAGTTATTACGTTTAACTAACGAAATCATTGCCGGATCCCATGATCCCGTATCGATAATTTGCCCTACCCGTAATGACGCTTGAAGCCCTAACGAGATTTCAGTTTGCATATTGGCTAATTTCGTTTGGAATAACTGTGTTTGTGCTAACGGTTTTCTAAATTGTTTACGGTCTAATCCGTATTGCCTTGCAGCATGCCAGCAAAATTCTGCGGCACCAAGCGCTCCCCAAGAAATGCCATACCTAGCCATATTTAAACAGCTAAATGGGCCAGTTAACCCTCTTACTTCTGGAAACATATTTTCTTCAGGTACAAATACATTATCCATAACTACTTCGCCCGTAATTGAAGAACGTAATGACAACTTCCCTTCAATTTTAGGTGCAGATAAACCGTCCATTCCTTTCTCGAGTACGAAGCCACATATTTGATTATCTTCAGCTTCATTCTTTGCCCAAACTACAAATACATCAGCTATTGGAGAATTAGTGATCCACATTTTTGAGCCCGTTAGCCTATACCCACCTTCAACTTTTTTAGCGCGTGTGCTCATACTTGCTGGATCAGAGCCAGAGTCAGGTTCAGTCAATCCAAAACAACCAATGTATTCACCGGTTGCCAATTTAGGTAAGTATTTTTCTTTTTGTGCTTCTGTGCCAAATGCGTTAATAGGGTGCATAACTAATGACGATTGAACACTCATGGCACTTCGATAACCACTATCAACACGCTCTACTTCCCGCGCAACAAGGCCATAGCTAACATAGTTAACACCCGAACAACCGAAACCATTGATTGTGGCACCTAACAGCCCAACCTCACCAAACTTTCTCATGATATGTGGATCGAAGTATTCTTCACGATTAGCCATCAAGATCCCTGGCATTAACTCTTCCTGACAAAACGAATGTGCCATATTCTTTATCATTCGTTCATCTTCTGATAATTGGTCATTTAACAATAAAATGTCATCCCAATTACTTAGTACTGAATTTGCCACGTTAATACCTCTAAAAATTAAGTGAATACCGCCTCACTTTATAGAAAAAACATTATGAATAACAATAAATTTTACGTTAAAAACTTGGCTATATTTTAAAAGTTATTGAAGTGGCACACTTGATATGAGTCAAAGTTCACAAAGGTAAGTTTTAAAAACTCATGTGAATAAAAAACTATGAGGGGTTAATTACTCGCGGTATTGGTCAATGCCTCTATTAACTGGTCTGCACTTTTAAATCCATAACTTAACGAATACTGATTACCATTAACGACCATAACAGCGGGAAAACCATTAAACGATAATACGTTTCCTTCATCATCTTTTAGATCGTCAAAAACAAAACGCGACAACATAAAATTGGTTGTTTCTTTCACAGGAATAAACTGTTCATTAAGTAATTTAGCTAACTTGGGTTCAGTAAATACCTTCTTTTCCATGGCTGCACACGTTGTACAAAAACGCATTTTAGCAAACACAAAAATAGGCTTATTTGTATCTAATGCTTTAGCTTGTTCGTAGCTTTTCCACTGTACTTCACTGTGATAAAACGAAGGAGAAATTGCAGCATATAAGCTAGGGAAAAAAAGTAATGAAATAACAATAAAAACGAAAGGCTTATTCATAACAACAAAACATAACTATTTTAAGATACTTAACAGACCTAGATATACAAAAAACACTTTCAATCAATTAACGATGAAAATAAATACCTAAATTAGTGCCGTCTCGTTCCTGTCATTTCGTGATTTCATAGCGGTTTAACTTTTTATATTAAAAAGTAACTCTAACACTTAACAAAAAAGGCACCTAACGTGCCTTTTTAAATAATATTCGGAGTGTTTACGATTGAGGAATTCGTAGCACTTGCCCTACATATATTTTATTAGGGTCTGACAATAACGGTTTATTTGCTTCAAAAATTTGCATGTATTGGCTGCTACTACCTAAATGCTCTTTTGCAATTTTTCCAAGTGTGTCCCCAGAAACTACCGTATACATTACAGACTCTGCTTCTGGAGTATTTACATTAACTTGAGCATCTACCTGAGAAATACCATGCTGATTACCTGCTGCAATCACCGCTTTTTCTAACTCAGCTTGGTTTTCAATTGAACCATTCAGCGTTACTTTGCCGTCATCAACACTAACTTCTACACCTTCTGCCGCAATACCGGCTTCTTTCATGGTATTTTCAATATTAGCTTTACGAAGTTCATCCATTCGCTCTTTTGAAATAGTGGTAGGTTTATTGATGTCTTCTTGATCATTTAACATATCAAAAACAGCACCGCCTAACTTACTTCCTGCGTTAGTTACAAAATCAAACATTCCCATGACTTTCTCCTTAAGTTAACTCTATGTATTTAACATTTATATTTTTTATTTGAGCAACAAAATCATAAACTGATTAATCAAGGAGTGCAATCACTTGGAAAGCCGCTCTGTTAATCAAACAAAGCGAGTAATACATCATGCACACACTAGAAAGCGCACAGTTTAAAAACCTATGTTAAAGTAAAACAACCTTACAGACATACAGCATATTTTAAGAATATTTAAGGATAAAAATAATAATGAAAAACATCCTAATTACTGGCGCAGGCACTGGATTTGGACGAGAAACAGCCATAGCACTCGCCAAACGAGGGCACAATGTATATGCAGCAACATACAACTTAGAACAACAAAGTACTTTGTTAACCTATGCAAAAAAACATAACGTTCAACTTAACGTACTAAAAATAGATATAACCAGTACCGAAGACGTCGCAGCAGCGAAAGCATTAGATATTGACGTATTAATTAACAATGCAGCGACAGGAGAAGGCGGCGCGTTAGTAGAAATACCATTAGAGCGTGTAAGACAAAATTTTGAAACAAATGTTATCGGCACACTTGCTATGATTCAGGCTGTAGCCCCAAAAATGATAGACAAACGTGCAGGTACTATCATCATAGTTACCTCTTTAGCAGGTAGAATTCCTCTGCCCTTTTTATCTCCTTATTCAATGACAAAGTATGCGTTAGAAAGTGCTGGTGCAGGCCTTTATGAAGAATTAAAACCTTTTAACATTAACGTATCAATGATTGAGCCTGGCCCATACGGCACAGGGTTTAATGAAGAAAATGCAGCAAAAAAATATAATTGGATGAGCGACAATTCGTTCTATAAACACCACATTCCATATATTGAAAAAACAGAAAAAAGCCTAATTTTTAGCAGACAAATTGATGACATAACGCCCGTAATAAACGCTATGATTACTGCCACTGAAAGCAAAAAACCTAAACTTAGGTATGCTGTGCCTAAATGGATGGGGTTAGGTGTAAATTTACTAAGAGGCTTTGGTAAATAACAGCAACGGATAGCAAATTCCAACTATCAAATAATAATTTTAAATTTATTATTGTTTGCACCAGCAGATAGACAGATAATGGTTGTGATTAAAATAACAAAAATTGGGTAAATTCTTGGCAAACTCACAACCTACAATCCTCTGGCACGACTATGAAACATGGGGAATTTCACCAAAGTTTGATAAACCTTCTCAGTTTGCTGGTATCAGAACCGATTACGATCTGAATATAGTTGGCGAACCTGAAATGTTCTACTGCCAACCTCCGCAAGATTATTTGCCTCACCCAGAGGCATGTTTAGTCACAGGTATTACACCTCAAAAAGCCTTGCGTGAAGGGTTATCAGAAGCAGAGTTTGCAGCTCGTATTCATACATTGTTTTCACAACCAAATACCTGTGTTGCTGGTTACAATAATATTCGTTTTGATGATGAGGTTACTCGATACCTACTTTATCGTAATTTTTATGACCCATATGCAAGAGAATGGCAAAACGGCAATAGTCGTTGGGACATAATCGACATGGTTAGGGCATGTTATGCGCTTCGCCCTGACGGAATTGAATGGCCAACGAACGATGATGGCGCTGTAAGTTTTAGGTTGGAGCTGTTAACTCAAGCAAATAACATTAGCCACGAGGCAGCGCATGATGCAATGAGTGATGTATATGCAACTATTGCAATGGCAAAACTTATTAAAGAAAAGCAGCCAAAACTCTATGACTTTATTTTCAACTTGCGTCATAAAAAAAACGTATCTGATTTAATTGATGTATATAACATGACTCCCGTTGTACATACGTCCAGCAAAGTGTCGTCTGAACATGGTTGTACAAGTTGGTTTGCTCCTGTTAGCTACCATCCAACAAACAAAAATGCAGTTATAGCAATAGATTTAGCGAAAGATCCAGAGCCACTATTTGAATTAACCAGCGAGCAAATAAAACAACGCTTATATACTCGCTATGATGAATTAGAAAAAAACGAATTACCTATTCCGGTAAAACTAATTCATGTAAACAAATGCCCTATCGTTGCGCCAGCCAAAACACTATTACCTGAGAATGCTTCTCGACTAAATATTCCACGAGAAACATGTTTAGCAAATTTAGCAAAACTAAAAAAACATGCTGAACTACGAGATAAACTCACTGATGTATTTGCGCCTGATTTTGACAATGACGCACATGTAGATCCTGAACATGCACTCTACGGAGGAAACTTTTTCTCTCATGGTGATAAAGCGCAAATGGAAATATTACATCAAATCGCTCCAGAACAATTAGGTAGTCATCCATTTGAGTTTCAAGACGAGCGATTGACACCACTTTTGTTTAGATATAGAGCACGTAATTATCCTTACACCCTATCAAGTGAAGAACAAACCAAATGGCAAAACTATTGCCAAAATAAACTTCAATACGGTGAAAAAGGCTTACTCAGCGTAGACGATTTCATGATAAAAATTGAGAACTTAGCGCACGAGCATGAAAACAACCCGAGTAAAATAGAAGTATTAAAAGCACTTTACCAATACATTCAACCAAATTAACTTTAAACAGTTTTCCCAACTTTAAAACGTACTTAGAACAGGTAAGTATTTAAGTACGTTACTTACCTTTATCGTTAATTTTATAAGCATATTTCTGTATGCAACATGAAATGCCAACGGCTGTTAAATAACAACTAAACATTAATTAACATACACGAATGTCGAACACTTCTCTGGTTTTGAGCTATATTTTTAATTGCTTAGTTTCATCTTTTAATTTACATTGTGCGCAATATAATTTTAAGCAATACATTAATTAAAGGCTTACACATGAACTCTCGTATATATCAATTTAGTGCAGATGATTACCGTGGTGAAAAGGTAGAACTATCTAAATACATAGGAAAAGTAGCGTTAATCGTTAACACTGCAAGTGAATGTGGGTTTACCAGCCAATATAAAGGGCTTCAAGAGCTATACGACAAGTACAATGAACAAGGATTAGAAATTCTCGCTTTTCCTTGTAATCAATTTAAAAAACAAGAAAAAGGGTCAAATAGCGAGATAAAGCAATTTTGTGACCTTCATTTCAATATTAAGTTTGATTTGTTTAGCAAAGTTGATGTAAATGGCCCTGATGCACTTCCTTTATTTAATTTCTTGAAAGAACAAGCACCGGGAATTTTAGGTTCTCAAAGTATTAAGTGGAACTTCACCAAGTTTTTAGTGAATAAAGAAGGTGAAGTGGTTAAACGATTTGCCACTATTACTAAGCCTCATCAGCTTGAAAACGATATCGAATACCTACTATGAGCGAGCATTTAAAACTTAACAACCAGCTATGCTTTAGAATTTATAAACTGAATAAAAGTGTTACTAAGTTATATGTGCCACTGCTGAAAAAATTAAGTTTAACCTACCCGCAATACCTTGTAATGCTTGCTTTATGGGAGGTTAATCAGCCAGTTTCAATTAAAAAACTTTGTATTCAATTAGAACTTGATACAGGAACTTTATCTCCTCTATTAAAAAGAATGGAAGCGTTAGCGTTTATCAAACGGGTACGAAGCACTAAAGATGAGCGTCTGGTTCTTATTGAGCTTACAGCCAAAGGAAAACACTTAAAGAAAGAAGCAGAATTAATTCCTGCTCAGTTGTTCTGTTCCACAGGGTTAACAAAAGAAGAGCTTGTAATGCTTCAACAATCGTTAGATTCATTGCTAAACAACGTAAAACTTCATAGCTAATAGCGTCGTTTTCGGTGAAAATCTTCTTTTTACCGAAAACAAATGTTTACATCGTTATAAAAATTCCTAATTCCTTCACAAAGCGACTAACGAGATCCCCTTAATTAATTTCGATTGATTTATTTTATGAATCAATTACTAAGTTAATTTCGCCAGTACACTGGGCAATTTTTATAGAATTTATTGTTTTTATAAAACACCTTTTAGATTATGTTTTTCTATTGAAGCACCACGAATATTCTACACTTAACTTGAGTAGTTAATTGTCATTCGAGGTGAATTTCATGGCTGGTATTTGGGTTGAACATGCGGATCATTTATTAGGGCTAGTTAATCACAATAAAGATTTAGAAGCGCATTTATATTTAGAACAACTGATGTTATTTCCGGTAAACATTCAAGATAAGATTATTGAAGATATTAGCGTATTACCCCATTGTAGTAATGAGGAAGTCGCTAAGATACTTACGCGTTACACCATGTCAGACATGAAAAAACATTGAACACCATCAATCTAAACAAAGTAAAAAAGTTTATGTAGATAGTTGCTGAGTACGTAACTTCGCTATTTCATCGCGCAGTTTAGCTGCCTGTTCAAACTCTAGGTTTTGAGCATGTTTGATCATGTCACTTTCGAGTGTCTTAATTTTATCGTCTATCTCTTTGGTAGACATAATATCGTATGATACCGATTGTTCTGCAACTTGCTTAAGTGATGATTTAGCGTCGGTTTTACTGCTGTGTCCTAAATCCATCACATCAGTAATTTTACGACTTACTCCTTGTGGAGTAATGCCATTATCCAAATTAAACTGATGCTGAACGCCCCTTCTGCGCTCGGTTTCATCAATGGCTTTTCTCATTGACCCTGTAATGCGATCAGCATACAAAATTGCACGTCCATTAATGTTACGCGCCGCTCTACCAATTGTTTGAATCAAAGAACGCTCAGAACGTAAAAAGCCTTCTTTATCGGCATCAAGTATGGCAACAAGCGAAACTTCTGGCATATCTAAGCCTTCACGTAGAAGGTTGATACCTACTAATACGTCAAATTTACCTAGCCTAAAGTCTCGAATAATTTCAACGCGTTCAACGGTATCAACATCAGAATGCAAATAGCGCGTTTTAATATCATGCTCATCGAGGTAATCCGTGAGGTCTTCAGCCATACGTTTAGTTAACGTTGTTGCTAACACACGTTCTTGAATTTCCACACGTTTTCTAATTTCTGACAGTAAATCGTCTACTTGTGTTTCAACGGGACGAACTTCAATAATAGGATCAAGTAAACCTGTAGGCCTTACCACTTGTTGAGCGATGTCACCGCCAGATTTTTCAACTTCGTAATTACTTGGTGTAGCTGAAACATAAATCGTTTGAGGCGCAAGGGCTTCAAATTCTTCAAACTTCATTGGACGATTATCGAGTGCAGACGGTAACCTAAACCCGTATTCAACAAGGTTTTCTTTTCGCGATCTATCACCCTTATACATTGCTCCGATCTGCGGAACGGTTACATGCGATTCATCAATAATTAATAACCCATCAGCAGGAAGGTAATCAAACAAGGTTGGAGGTGCTTCCCCTGGTGATCTACCCGATAAATATCGAGAATAATTCTCAATGCCAGAGCAGTAACCAAGCTCTGTCATCATTTCAATATCAAACTGAGTTCGCTGTACAATACGTTGCTCTTCAACAAGCTTATTGTTTTCTTTCAACTGCGTAGAGCGTTCTTTTAATTCAATTTTAATGTTATCTACTGCTGCTAAAATCTTTTCACGAGGTGTTGCGTAATGCGTTTTAGGGTAGATTGTAACTCGTGCGAGGTTTCTTTCGACTTCTCCAGTTAAAGGATCGAACTGTCTAATTTGTTCAATTTCTTCATCAAAAAGCTCAATTCTAATCGCTAACCGATCTGATTCCGCAGGAAATACATCAATTACATCCCCTCTTACTCGATATGTGGCACGCTGAAACGCAACATCATTACGTGTGTATTGTAATTCAGCTAAACGTCTCAAAATATCTCGTTGATTAATAATGTCGCCCTGACTAATGTGCAACATCATTTTTAGATAAGAATCTGGATCACCCAACCCGTATATAGCCGAGACGGAAGCAACAATAATAACGTCTCTACGTTCTAACAAAGCCTTAGTTGCTGATAAACGCATTTGTTCAATATGTTCGTTAACCGACGCATCTTTTTCGATAAAGGTATCTGTTGTAGGAACGTACGCTTCTGGCTGGTAATAATCGTAGTACGACACAAAGTATTCAACAGCATTATTAGGAAAAAACTCTTTCATTTCTCCATATAACTGCGCAGCTAACGTTTTATTTGGCGCTAGCATCATTGTTGGGCGATTCAACTGTTCAACTACGTTGGCAATCGTAAACGTTTTACCTGAGCCTGTTACACCTAACAATGTTTGGTGGGCAAGACCAGATTCAATACCTTCTAATAACTGAGCAATCGCCGTTGGTTGATCTCCGCTAGGCGTATAATCTGAAATAAGTTCCATATCTTTCATAATTACACCGACGCCTCTTTTGTATTTTCGTTGAATGCTTCCGTATCAAATTGCTTTGTAAATAAGTAATACGACAAAAATGCCATTAACAAATTACCAATGACACCACCTACAAAGAAACCCTCTATTCCGTACAAATAACTACCTAAATATGCAATGGGTACATAACACACAAACAACCGGATAACACTTAATACAAGCGCTACCATAGGCTTATGCAACGCATTAAAAGAAGAGTTAGTTAAAATAATGATTCCTTGTAAGCCATAACCTAAAGGTAATATCCAGATAAACAACACGATAATATCGGCAACGGCTTGTTCTTTGGCAAACACTTGGCTGATATATGGGGCAGCTAACACCATTACAACGTAAATCAGTACTTGCCAAAGCATAACGAATTTAATGGCTGTTTTATAACTTTCCTTCACCCGGTGCATATTAGACGCACCAAAATTTTGGCTGATAAAAGGAGGCAATGTCATAGAAAGAGCAAGCACAACTAAACAAGCGATAGATTCTAATCGAGATCCTACGCCAAAAGCTGCGACGGCAGCATCACCATAAGTTGCGGCAATAGCAGTTAAAATAGCCGCAGCAATAGGAGTTAACATATTCGCGCCAGCTGCTGGCAAACCGATTGTGAGTATATTTCGACAAGACGCTATAAAAACACTCATAGGGATAAAATGAGCGTGAATAAGTTGTCGTTTTCTCACAAGAATATTTAACACTAACCCTGTACCAAATAACCACGAAATAAGCGTTGCAATAGCAGCACCTTCAATCCCCATAGCAGGCACGGGTCCAAAACCAAAAATTAAAATAGGATCTAAAATGGCATTAATCAGTCCTGCACTCCCCATTATGATACTGGGTGTTTTTGTGTCACCAGCAGCACGTAATACGGCATTACCAATCATAGGACCAATTAAACAAACACTTCCTAAAAACCAAACGTCCATATAGTCGTGAATTAACGGTAACATTTGTTCACTTGCACCGAGCAAAAGAAACATTTCGTCAATAAACAAATAACCAATAAATGACAGAAGTCCTACAACGACACCTGCCAAATACATTGAAGACGTGCCAGAATTTTTTGCTGACTCTTTATCCCCTTTCCCCAACGCTTTACCAATAACAGCAGATGTACCTATACCCAAGCCTATTGTTAAGCTAATAACAGTAAAAGTTACAGGAAAAGTAAAACTAATGGCTGCTAGAGGTTGCGTACCAAGTAACCCAACAAAAAAGGTATCAACTAAGTTAAACGCCATTAATAACACCATTCCATAAATCATCGGAATAGTCATATTTTTAAGGGTTGAAGGAACAGGATCTTTCAACAGATCTAGTTGATTTTTATTCTTTTCAGAGTCAGGTTTTGTCATCAAAAAGTTATAGACCTATTGAGTAAAATAGAGGAGAAAAAGTATTGTAAAATATACTTATAAGACGCGCTATGTATATATTTTATTTCACGGAATTAATTTGAAAATAAATGTAAATATACAATAATTCGAGAAAATAATGCTTTATCCACAGAATAGTGATACACAGGTAAAGTTGCGAAAAAACACCGTTGAACAAAAAACACACCGACATGTTCACATATCAACCAAAAACACCGTAAACACCTGTATTTAAACAACAATCACAAAACAAACACAAAATCAGCACTTAGCTGTACATCCCATTCCTTTGTTTTGGTTACATAGTTTAACAGTTTCATACACACAGTTATCCACAACATTAGTGGATAACTGTGAATAGTTATGTCAAAAATATCGACGGTCATTTTTAATGCAAAAATAGTTGTTTCAGGCCCCATTTCGACTGCATTTTGAGCAATTAAACAAATATTTAAATTTTTTATAATTTTGTGTTGACAGTTATGCATGTGCGCTTTAATATTCCGCCCCGTTAACCAAGTTGGTTAGCAATAATTCCTCAATAGCTCAGTTGGTAGAGCAACGGACTGTTAATCCGTTTGTCCCTGGTTCAAGTCCAGGTTGAGGAGCCACATTATAGATAATAGCTGTTTAGCTGTTACAAAAAGAACAATTCCTCAATAGCTCAGTTGGTAGAGCAACGGACTGTTAATCCGTTTGTCCCTG